>CBDCVR010000013.1:0-1242760 GCA_965223155.1 Candidatus Multivoradales bacterium | reverse complement strand
GAAGTCGACGACCGCCGCGGCCGCGCCCCGCAGGCCGGCGAGACCGAAGGCCTCGCTTTCCTTGCCAAGACGACCGCCGTCACCCGGTCCCTGATTGCGCCACAAGGACGAGGCCTCGTCGCCGTAGGCCAGGACGTCCTGGCCGCCGTCGTTGTCGAGGTCGGCGATGAGCAACCGCTCGGCCTTGCCGGCAGAGCCGGCCAGGACGCCTTCGCCGCCGGCCGCGGGAAGGACCCAGAGCCGTCCGTCGCCGGCCAGGCGGATGAGCTCGGGGCGCTCGTTTCCGGTCAGGTCGGCGACGGCCAGCGCTCGCCCGGCGCCCTTGGCGATGCGGCGTCCTCGAAACCGGGTCTTGGCCGGCGAGCCGAAGTCGGTCGCCTGGGGCTCGCGCCCGAAGGCCGCGATCGGCAGGCCCTGAATGCCGGTCTGGAGCTCGCGCAGGCTCTCGCGGTACATCGGAGTCACCTTGAGCAGGTTCTCCAAGCGCAGCGAAGGCACCCGGATGGCGTCGAGCTCGCCGGCTTCGAGACTGTCCAGAATCCCGTCCAGGATCTTGTCCGCGCCGGCCGGCGCCTGCCAGATGAGATCGCGGATGCGCAGATAGGCACTGCTGGCCGCGGCCCGGTCGCCCGACTCGCGGGCGCTCCGGCCCAATTGCAGGAGAACCAGGAGATTCTCGGGACGGAGCCGGGCCAGGCGGTCCAGAGCCTCGCCGGCGCTGTAATCTCTCGTCCGCGCCCTCGCCGCCGGTGGTGGTGGGCGGTGCGGTAGAGCGTGTACTGGGCCTCGATGTCCTCCGGCGCCAGGGACGCCGCGCTGCGAAACGACTCGAGGGCGGCGTCGGTCCGGCCCGACCAGCTCTCGATCTCGCCGCGAATGGCGATCAGCCGATAGTCGTCGGGGAACTGTTCGAGGCCCTTGCCGATGGCCTCGAGCGCGGGCTCGGTCTTCTGCTGACGCAAGCGGGCGATCGCCAGATTGGCCCAGGGCAGCGGGTCGTCGGGAGTCGCCTTGGCGAGCAAGGCGAACGTCTCTTCGGCCTTTGCCGGTTGCTCGTTTTCGAGCTCGGCGAAGCCCCGGTTGCGCAGCTTGCTGGCCTTCTCGGACGCCGAGGCGGCGTAAAGAACGACCGAGATGGCCTGCCACGGCGGGCGAGGACAACGAGCGCACGCTTCATGCCGGGCGTCCCTTGCAGGCGTCGTGCCGTCAGCGGCGCTTGCCGCCCTTGAAGATGCGAAGCACGATCAAGAGCAGGATAGCGCCCAGGGTGGCGACGACGAGGCTCCGTACGTCGAAGCCCGAGATGCCGCCGAAGCCGAGGTACGTGGCCAGAAAACCGCCCAACAAGGCGCCGACGATGCCGATCAGGGCAGTCGTGATGCAGCCGCCGGGATCCTTGCCCGGCAGCAGAAACTTGCCTACCGCGCCGGCGATGAGACCCATCAGTATCCAGGAGCCGAGACCCATGATTTCGAACATTGCGTTCCTCCCTCTTCCGGCGGGAGTGTAGCGCACAGAGGGGGAGACTGGCCCCGGCTACAATGGCGCGCCATGTCCGCTTCGACCCAAGACCCGGCCCCGGGTGCGGCCGGAAAAGGTTCGGCTGAGAAGGATCCGGCTGAGAGTCGGGCTCCGAAGCGCGTCTATCTGATCGACGGCTATTCGAACATCTTCCGGGCCTTCTATGCGATCCGGGGCTTGTCCAACTCGAAGGGCCTGCCCACCAACGCGGTCTACGGCTTCCTCAACATGCTCCGGAAGCTCTTGCGCGAGGAAGAGCCGCAGTACCTGGGCGTGGCCTGGGACGTGTCCGAGCCCACCGTCCGGAGCAAGAAGTTCGAGGACTACAAGGCCAACCGGGCGCCCATGCCCGAGGATCTGATCCCGCAGCTGCCCTACATCCGGCGCGCGCTCGAGGCGCTGCGGATTCCCATCCTCGAGCTCGAGGACTATGAGGCCGACGACGTTCTGGGCACGCTCGCCAAGAAGGCCGCGGCCGAGGGCTTCGAGGTGGTTCTGATCTCGGCCGACAAGGATCTGATGCAGCTCGTGGACGAGCACGTGTCGCTCTTCCACACCGGCCGCGAGAAGCTGTACGACCCGGCCCTGGTCGAAGAAGACCTGGGCGTGCCGCCGACCAAGGTGGTCGACGTGATGGCGCTCAAGGGCGACTCGGTCGACAACGTGCCCGGGGTGCCGGGGATCGGCGAGAAGGGAGCGGTCAAGCTCATCAACGAGTTCGGCGACCTGGCGACTCTTCTCGATCGCGCCGGCGAGGTGACCCGCAAGAGCTACCGCGAGGGCCTCGAGCAGCATCGAGACAAGGCCGAGCTGTCGCACGAGCTGGTGACGATCCACACCGACCTGCCGTTGCCTTCGATGCCGGCGAGCTGGCCCTGTCCGATCCGGACCGGGAGGCGCTCCGCGAGCTCTATCTGGAGCTCGAGTTCTTTCGCTTGCTGGACGAGCTGGGCGCGTCCGCCGAGGCCGGAGCGGAGGTCGAGCCTGCGGCCGAGGTCGCCTCCGCCGAAGAGCTCGAGGCGCTCCTGGCAGGAACGGGCGATCGCCTGGCGCTGGCGGTGCTTGGGCCAGGCGCGCCGGCGCTCGGGCTGGCTCTTGCCACCGCCGATTCCGGGACCCACTTCGCCGACTTCCGGCGCGATGGCGTCCAGGATGCGGCCGGGCGCGGCGTGGCCGAGCTGCTGCGGCGGCCGGACACGACCGTCGTCGGCCACGATCTCAAGGAGCTCCTGCGGTTTGCCGGCCAGGACGAGCCGCCGGCCGCCGGCCTTTTCGACACGATGCTGGCCTCCTACCTTCTCAAGAGCGCCGCCCGCGCCCATACCCTCGAGGAAGTGGCGCTCGAGCGGGCGGGTACCTCGATCGCGTCCGCCGAGGATGCCGGCTGGAGCAAGGGACAGGAGCCGCCGATGGGCTCGGACGGACTCTTGACCTTCGCCGCCGAGCGCTCGGCGCTGCCGCTGCGTCTGGAAGAACCGATGGGCAACGAGCTCGAGCGCTTCGGTCTCGATCGGGTTTACCGGGAGCTCGAGGAACCGTTGCTTCCGGTCCTGGTGGCGATGGAGGAGACCGGAGTCGCGCTCGATACCGACTTCTTGGCCGAGCTTTCGGAGCGGATGGGCGCCGAGCTCGAGGGGATCGAGAGCGAGATCTACTCGATCGCCGGCGAGACTTTCAACATCAACTCACCGCGCCAGCTCGGCACCATCATGTTCGAGCAGCTCGGCTACCCGATCCTCAAGAAGACCCGCAAGACCAAGAGCTACTCGACCGATCAGGCGACGCTGGAAGAGCTGGCCGCGCGCGGCTTCGACCTGCCCGAGAAGATCCTCAAGTTCCGTGAGTTGGGCAAGCTCAAGTCCACCTACGTGGACGCCTTGCCGGCTCTGGTGGCCGGCGACGGACGGCTGCACACTCGCTTCTACCAGGCGGTTGCCGCGACCGGTCGCCTGTCCTCGGCCAATCCCAACCTGCAGAACATCCCGATCCGCACCGCCCAGGGGCGGGAAGTGCGCAAGGCCTTCGTGGCGCCCGACGGAAGGCGGCTCATCGTCGCCGACTACAGCCAGATCGAGCTCCGCATCCTGGCCCACATCGCCCGTGAGCCGGCACTCCTGGAGGCGTTCCGGGCGGGCGAGGACATTCACGCGGCGACCGCGGCCGGGGTCTTCGGCGTGGCGCAGGCCCTAGTCACGCCCGACCAGCGCCGGGCGGCGAAGGTCATCAACTTCGGCATCATGTACGGAATGAGCGCCTTCGGCCTGGCCCAGAATCTGAAGATCCCCAAGGCAGAGGCCGAGCGGTTCATCCGGGCCTACCTCGACCGGTACGCTGCGGTGCGCGAGTACATGGAAGCGACCGTCGAGTCGGCCAAGACGACCGGCAAGGTCGAGACCCTCTACGGCCGCATTCGCTGGCTGCCCGACATCACCAGCCGCAACTACAACCTGCGTGAGAACGCCAAGCGTATGGCGATCAATGCCCGCATCCAGGGCACCGCGGCCGACCTCCTGAAGCTGGCCATGATTCGGGTGGACCGGCGCCTGCGCGCCGAGGAACCGGACGTGGCTCTGCTCTTGACCGTCCACGACGAGCTGGTGCTGGAGTCCCCGGCCGAACGGGTCGAAGAAGCGTCGCGGCTCCTCAGGGAGGAGATGGAGGCCGTTGCCTCGCTCGACGTGCCCCTGGTGGTCGACGTCGCTTCGGGATCGAGTTGGTACGAGGCCAAGGTCTAGCCTCCGTCAGCCTTGGCTCGCCGAACCCTCGGACTCCCACCACGGGCTGCTAGAAATCAGGCCTCGGGCCAGTCCCAGCCGCGCAGCTCGTAGTAGCGCCGGCGCGGCGTCGCCTGGAGCGGATGGATGCCGTTCTTGCGGCACCAGGCGAAGTGGCCGAGGACGCCGGCGGTGCCGGCCACCAGCGGCAGCGCGAGCGCCCAGTGGCCGGCAAACCTGTAGACCCCAAGCGTCAGCGCCAGGACCAGGAGCCACTTCACGACCTTCCGCCAGGACGCGGTCTCGACCTCGAAGCGGTCGAAGATCGAGTGCCCCAGGGTCTGGACCAGGTAGAGGACCAGAAGCTCGAGCTCGACGCCGAAGCCGGTCACGATTCCAGACTGTAGCGATCGGCGAGGACGCGGCGGTGATGGATCTCATGGCCGGCGATGATCCAGGGGAGGGCTCCGACCTGGATCTCGCAGTCGGAAGCCACGCCCCGGCGCAGCCACTGGTCCTCCGAGAGCGAGCCGAGGAGCGCGACCGTGGCGTGCCGTACCGCGCGCAGCTCTGCGGCCAGATCCGCGACCGGGATCTCGTCGAAGCGCGACCCGCCGATCCACACGTCCTGGTCCATGCCCGGGATCGGCTGGGTGTCGCCGCGCGAGAACGCCAGCGCCCGGTACGAGAAGACCCGCTCGGCGTCGGCCAGGTGCCCGAGCACCTGTTTGATGCTCCACTTGCCCGGCTGGTACCGGTAAAGGGCTCCCTCCTCGTCGAGAGGCGCCACCAGGGCCAGGGTGTCGTCGAGCTGCCGGTCGAGCAGCTCCACGACGTTGCCGTCCGGAGCCTGGTCGATGTAGGTGAAGTAGAAGGCGTCGGCGTCGTTCGGGGTCGGTCGGGTTGCGTGCATGCCCGAAGTCTACCGGGCAGGGATTGGGTGGGCGGGGGCTTGGCGATGCCAAGGCGGCCCCCCGCTCGAGGCCTGCTGGAGGCCTGGCGGGCGCCTGACCGGAAACGGGTGCCGATCCAACGCCTCGGCGTCGGGAGCCCCGCCTTCGATCGGCCGGAGACTGCGATTAGGAGACTCCGGCCCGACTTCGGTCCCGCTTCGGCTAGGCGAACTCGGAGGGGCTGCGGCCGATGTCGACGATGCTGCACTCGGCGACGGCCGCGAGTCCCAGGCGTTCGGCCTCGGCGAGCGCCGCGCCGTTGTAGGAGCCGGGGTTGAGCCAGACCGTGGTCTTGCCGGGTAGGGCGATAGCGATGGCGGCCGCGTCGGCCAGGAGCGCGTGCGTCAGCGAGGGCGGCAGGTAGAACGAGATGCGGTCGACTGTCTTCGCGGTTCGCGCGGCCTCGGCGAGCGTGGCGGCGGCCGGGAGGCCCTCGATTTCGCTCTCGCTCGGATGAACCGGGACGACCGTCCAGCCCTCGGCGGCGTACGCCCGGACGCACTTGTTGCCGAACTTGGCGCGGTTGGCCGAGGCACCGACCACCGCGATCGTGCGCTCGGCGGCGCTCTCCGGTTCAGCCGGCACGGCTCATCACCTGGCGTGCGTTGCCGACGCGCCGGGTCACGCCGATCGAGTCGAGGTGCTCGAGAAGCGGAATCGCCCACTTGCGCGATAGAGAGAAACGATCTTTGAACTCGGCCACCGAAAACTCCTCCCAGCCCTCGTCCGCGAGGGCGGATCGAATCGAGGCCACGGCCTCGGCCGCGATCAAGAGCTCGCCCGGCAGGCGGACCAGCTCGCCCCGTTCGACGTGAAAGCGCAGGAGACCGTCCAGGATCTGGCGCTTGACGCCGGTGGCGGCGCTCACGTCGGACGGCGCCGGCGGCGCCAGCCCGCCGGAGCGGAAGAGGCCCAAGATCGCTTGTGAGGCCTTGGACTCCTCGTCCGAGAGCGTGGCGCTGCGGCCGGGTTTCAGGATCAGGTGGCCGTCAATCGCGACCGTCCCGTTCTTCTCGAGCCAGGCAAGATAGGTCGTGCTCAGCGAATGCGCCCCGCGCGGCAGGATCTGTTGCAGGAACTCGGCCTTGGGCATGCCCGCCGCCAGGGGGTGAGCTCGGAAGTAGGCCGCCAGCTCGTTACGGGCGAGCTCTTCCAGACGGCGGAAGGCTGCGGGCAGGATCCACCTACTGCCGGCGCCGTCCGGCACCTTCAGCAGCTTCTGGCTCGCGGCCAGCTCGCCAAGCCGGCGGTCGGCCGTCTCGGCGTCGGTGCCCGAGCGCTCGGCGAGCTCCTGGGTGGTCCGGCCGGCCAGGCCGGCCTTCTCGATCCAGAGGAGCAGCGGGCCGGAGCGCTGGCCCTCGAGACGCCTGAGCGCCGCGTGCCGGTTCTTGGCGGCGAGGCTGGTCCAAGCCGGATCTAGGACCGCGCCGCCGCCCAGGGTCGCGGCCGGCGACAGGCGGCGGCAGATCCAGCGGTCGCCGGGCGCGGCGGCGACCGGCCGGGCGAGGCGGATCTCGACGCGGCCTTCGCCAGCGGGAGGGATCGGGCCGTCGAGAGCGCGGATCCGAGCCGGAGTCTCGGCCGAGGCTAGATGGAACCGCACTGGGGTCCAACCCTCACCGACTTCTTCGGCCGCGGCCAGCAGGCGAAGCGTGGCCGCCAGGTGGCGGGTCTCGAAGAAGCCCTCCGGGCTGATGAGCTGCGCGCCTCGGAGCAATCGCTCGCGGTCGACTCCGGCGAGCCGCAAGGCCACACGTTCGCCGGCGAGCGCGCGCTCTCGATCGCGGCCGTGGACCTGGACGCTCCGTACCCGCGCACGGTCGCGGCCGGGTACGAGCTCGAGGGTGTCACCGGCCGAGATGGCGCCGGCGGCCAGCGTGCCGGTGACGATGGTCCCCAGGCCTGGCAGGACGAAGCTCCGGTCGATGGGGAGCCGGGCGGGGCCTTCGGGGGCCTCGGCGAGGGCGTGTCGGTCCGCGAGCTCAAGAAGAGCGTCTCGGAACTCGTCGAGACGCGAGCTGGAGGTGGCGGACACCGGCACGATCGCGGCGTTCGCAAACGGCGTTGGCGCGAGCAGCTCCTCGACTTCGAGCCGGGCCAGCTCGAGAAGATCCGGGGCGACCAGGTCGGCTTTGGTCAGGGCCACCAGCGCGGCCGGAATCTCCAGCAGCGTGCAGATGTCGAGATGCTCGTGGGTCTGGGGCTTGACGCCCTCGTCCGCCGCCACGACCAGGAGCACGATCTTGATGCCGCCCAGGCCGGCAAGAGCGTTGTCGACAAAGCGCTCGTGGCCGGGAACGTCGACGAAGCCCAGGGTCAGGTCCGGCCGGTCGGCGGGTTCCAGATGGGCGAACCCGAGATCGATGGTGATGCCGCGGTCCTTTTCTTCCTGCCAGCGATCGCAGTCGATGCCGGTCAGCGCTTCGATGAGCGTGGTTTTGCCGTGATCGACGTGGCCCGCGGTGCCCACCAGAACCCGGCGGCGAGTGGGTGCGGGCGGGCCGGCGCCGGGCTTCAAGAACGGCTCTCGAGAATCTCGCGGGCGATGCGGTTGATGGTGCCGCCGTCGGCCTGGCCCTGGAACCGGGCCATCATCGCGCCCATGACCGCGCCCAGGGCTTGGGGACCGGCCAGGTCCTGGGCCTCGACCAAGTCGGTTACGGCTTCGCGGATGACCTCCTCGCTCGCTTGAGGAGGCAGGTACTCAGCCAGGATCTCGGCCTCGCGTTCCTCGCGCTCGGCGCTCTCCTCACGGCCGCCCTGGCGGAAGGCCGCGGCCGCCTCGCGGCGCTGTTTGATGCCCTTCTGGACGATGCCCACGAAGTCTGTGTCCTCGACCGGCTTTCCCAGCCGGATGGTCTCGTTCTTGACCGAGCTGAGAAGCAGCCGCAACGTCGCCAGGCGCACCTTGTCGCCGCTCTTTAGCGCGTCCTTGACCTGAGCCTGGACGAGGTCGATGGGAAGAGTCTCGCTCACGGCCCAATTCTATCCGGCTAGCTCTGCGGCAGCTCGATCGAAAAGACCGCGCCTCGAGGTTCGTTGTCCGCGACCGCGACTGTGCCGTGGTGCTCGGTGACGATGCGGTGAACGATCGACAGGCCCAATCCGGTGCCTCGGCCCTTGGTTGAGAAGTGCGGCGTGAAGAGCTTGTCGCGGTCGCCCTCGGGAACGCCGCGGCCGGTGTCTGCGACTTCGATCCGTACCGAACCGTTGCTGGCCGCGGCCGAGACCAGGACGTCGCCGGGCGCCTCGGTGGAGTCGATGGCGTTGTCGAGCAGGTTGATCAGGACTTGCTTGATCTGCGCCCGATCCAGCACCGCGGTGTCGATGCCGTCGGCGATCGCGCCGCGGACGTCGACTCCAGGCTTGATCTCCCGGTAGAGCTTGAGAACCTCGTCGATCAGGCTGGGCAGGTTCGTGGGCCGCAGGTGGGGCGGACGCATGCGCGCGAAGCGGGAGAACTCGTCCACCATCTGCCGCAGGGAGTCCACCTCCTGGCGGATAATGCCGACGCCGCTCTCCAGGGCTTCGCCCAGCGAGTCGTCGCCGCGCTTGTACTTCTTGAGGATGCGCTCGGCCGAGAGGCGGATTGGCGTCAAGGGGTTCTTGATCTCGTGCGCCACGCGGCGGGCCGCCTCGTTCCAGGCGGCGCGCTGCTGGGCTTCGATCAGCTTCGACAGGTCTTCGATGACCAGGACGCGGCCCCGGTCGGCGCCGTCGGCGTCCCGCATCGCGCGCAACTTGACCTCGAAGGTCTTCCAGTTGCCACCCAGGAGCAGCCGCACCGTGCGCGGCTGGCGGCTTGCGCCGGCGCCGGAATCGTCCAGCAGCCCGATCAGCTTGGCGCGTTCCGGGTCGGACCAGATCTCGGTCAGGGGACGGCCGAGCGGCGGGCGGTCCATGGCCAGGAGCTTCACCGCGGCCCGGTTGCAGGTCAGCATCCGCCCCTGCTGATCCACGGACACAACGCCGGCGGCGACGTTGTCGAGCACCGCCGAGACCAAAGCCCTCTCGTCGTCCAGCCTCTTGTTGGCGTTGACGAGATCCTCCTTGTTGCTGCGCAGCTCGTCGGTCATGCGGTTGAAGGAGTGGACCAGAACACCCAGCTCGTCGTCGGCCGGCACCTCGATGCGGTAGTCCAGGTCCCCTTCGGAAAGCCTCTTGGTGGCCTCGGCGACGGCCTCGACCGGCACCGTGATGCGGCGGGCCAGATAGAGGCCCACCCAGGAGGTCACCATCAGCACGACCAGCGTGACCAGCAAGAAGAGCAGCCGGTAGGTCGCCTTGATGTCTCCTTTCTGGACCTCGATCTGGCGGTAGCCTTGCTGGGCCTGGATCAAGCGGGCGTTGGGCTCGGCCAGCTCCGGTGGGATCTGCAACGTGCCCACGACGACGATTCGTTCCGGGTCGTCGGCCTCCCCTCCGGCAAGCGCGGTCATGACCAGCCGGGCGGATCCTTGGGCGCGGGTCTGGACCGCCCGGCCCTCACGCTGGGCCTCGAGCAGGAAGGCGCCGCCGGGCTCGGGCAGCCGGGTCAGCCCCGATTGCGGCAGCAGCGCGCCGTGCACGAAATGGGTTCCCGAGTACACGCTCAGGGCGTCGATCGCCTGCTCGGTCAGGAGCCGTTGCAGCCTGCGGTCGAGCATCGGCCGGCGGCGGGCGTTTAAGAGATCGCCGGTGTCGATCTCGGCCAGGGCCCGGGCGGTCTTGAAGGCGGCGTCTTCTTCGATGTGGCGATTGAACTCTTCGGCCACGAGGGCGCCCTGCTGGACGATGCCCCGAATCGACGATTCGTCGAACCAGCTGTCGATCCAACCACGCAGAAGCTGGCTGCCGTAGACGAAGAGCAGCAGACCCGGGATGAGAGCGAGCAGGATGTAGGTCGCCACGAGCTTGGTGCGCAGCTTGGAGCCGAAGATCTTGTGCTGGCGTTCGAGGGCGAGCTTGAAGAGATTCCGGAACAGGACGAAGAGGATGATCAGGATCAGAATCAGGTTGACGTACCAGAGAACGAAGACCAGGAGCTTGTTGGTCGCCGCCTCGGGGGCGGTCGAACGTACGATCAGGTAGTAGACGGCCGAAAGCAGCGCCAGCACCACCAGCAGACCGCCGGCGATCCAGCGAGTGTCGCGAACGTAGGATCGGATCGGCAGGTTGGGCCGGCCGCCGGTCATGATTCGGGCGGCAGCCGGAAGTGGCGGGACTCGACCCAGTCGGTCTTGAGCGTCGTTGGGATCAGGGAGAAGAGGTTCTTCGAGCCGACCTCGGCGCGGACCCGCACCTGGAACGGTCGGTCGGTCGGCAGGTCGACCGCCGAGAAGGCCAGGATCCGCTCGAACCGGGTCATCGCGAGGCGCAGCTCGTCCAGGTCGCGGACGGCCAAGCTCTCGATCAGCTCGCCTTCCTTCTTGTAGTTGACCAGGTAGTCGCGGGTGACCGCGTTGTACATTGCCACGACCTGGAATCGCGAGCCGGCGAAATCCCGGTCGAACCACCACCAGCGGCGCTGGGCCTTGGCCAGCAGGAACTCGAAGTCGAAGCCGGTGGGCAGGCCGCTCTCGATTCGGTCGATCATCTCCTGGCTGAAGTCGATCTCCAGCCCGAAGCTCAGGAACACGTCGCGCCCTTCGACCGCCAGCCGAAGGTCCGAGATGCTTGCTTTGTCGCCGGGTTGAGCGGAGAACAGGAGAACCAGGCCGAGGAGCCCTGACAGCAACCTCATTGGCGAAAAACTGTAGCACGCCCCGGTAGACTCGCCCGATGGCGAAGAAGGGCGGCCAATCGGACGTCGTGGCGCAGAACCGCCGCGCCCGGCGTGACTACGAGATCTTGGAGCGGATGGAGGCCGGCCTGGTCCTCAAGGGCACCGAGGTCAAGTCAGTGCGGGCCGGCCGGGTGCAGCTCAAGGACAGCTACGTCGAGATTCGGGAGGGCGAGGCCTTCCTGGTCGGAGCTCACATCGCGCCCTACAGCCACGGCAACA
This sequence comes from Candidatus Multivoradales bacterium, assembly GCA_965223155.1. Classification (GTDB taxonomy): domain Bacteria; phylum Acidobacteriota; class Thermoanaerobaculia; order Multivoradales; family JAHEKO01; genus CALZIK01. The sequence continues at coordinate 1,231,589 of CBDCVR010000013.1, read as the reverse complement.
TCTCGAATCACGCCGCCGAGCGGCCGCGGAAGCTCCTGCTCAAGCGCCGGGAGATCGACCGCATCTTCGGCAAGACCACCCTTCAAGGCCTGACCTGCGTGCCGTTGTCGATCTATCTCAAGGGCAACCTGGTCAAGGCCGAGATCGCCATCGCCCGCGGCCGCAAGCTCTACGACAAGCGCCAGCGGGAAAAAAAGAAGGTTCTGGACGCCGAAGCGGCCGAGGCGATGGCGGCCCGCCGCCGTTAGCCGGTTGGTCCCGCGCCTGTTGCCCTCCCGGCGGCAGGCCTGCCGGGCTCTGCCTGTTCGGGCTCCGGGAAGAGCCGTTCTCTAGTTGGCTTCGCGCGCGGCCGAGCGCTGCTTGCGGCCGCCGGTGTCGCGGATCTGGTCGATGGCGGTGTGTCCGCCGTAGCTGGCGACGATCCGGTCGTCGTATTCGTCGGAGATGTTGGCGACCGCGGCGATGGCTCCTAAGAGCGCCTTCCGATCCAGCGCTCGTCCAAAGAGAGCATGCGATAGGAAAATGTCGTTGCCGACCACCGAGAACGACCCGATCGGCAGCTCGTGATTGAGCTCCAGGAGGCCCAAGAGGAGGTTCTCGCGCAGTTCGACGCCCTGGACGCAGTAGGCCGTGATCTCGACCACCGTCTCCTCGGGGCCGTAGGGCTCGACCGAGATCTCAAGCACGGTACTGCCGTAGCCGACGTAGAAATGCCCGTTCTCGGGATCGAGGTAGGGTTCGTCAAAAAGCTCCGAGAGAATCTCGCCGACCCGGCGGTGGGTTTCCTCGTGATGAGTGTGCTCGAAATTCATGCTGCGGCTCCTCGTGGTCCAACCTCAGTCTAGCAGGGAGTGGCGGCCGTCGAGATCGGCGTCCGGCGGGCTCAATTGGACATCCGCGGCTCTGGACCGGTCCTGCCGCGATCCGGATCGAGCCCAGCCTCGACTCGGCTCCGCCGATGGCGCTTGCCGCCTTGGTGGGCCGAGTGCGGGCGGAACCGTACCCCTCCGACTCAGAGCGGGCCGGGGCGGGGCGGAAGCCTGCCGCGGGATCCAGAAACCCGCCGCCCCGGCGGACCGTAAACTCGTTTGACAGTGCGGTTTTCCGTGCCGTAGGGTGGCCCGAAATCTATCGAACCAGGGACAACGAGGAGATACGTGATGTCGATCAGATCGAGAGGCCTGCGGGCGGCGGCTCTTGCATGCGCCGGGTTGGTGGCCGCATCCAGCGCCTGGGGCGCGGGGTTCGGCATTTTCGAGCAGGGCTCGAAGGCCATGGGCATGGGCGGGGCTTTCGCCGCCCAGGCCGATGACCCCTCGGCGATGTTTCATAACGTGGGCGGGCTGGCCTTTCTGGACGAGCGCGAATTCCAGGTCGGCACCACGCTCATTCACGGTAGCGGCACCGAGTTCCAGGGGGGCTCGCCCTTTCCCGGGCCTGGGGTGACCGAGACCATGGCCGATCTCTTCGAGACCCCGCCCCACTTCTATTGGGTCGAGCCGATCAACGACCGCATGACGTTCGGCCTGGCGGTCAACTCGCCCTTCGGCCTCTCTACCAAGTGGGACGATCCGGCGTTCTCCGGCCGCTTCGTGAGCCGCGAGGCCTCGGTGGTGACGCTGGATCTGAATCCCAACCTGGCCTGGAAGGTCAACGACCGGCTGGGCGTCGGCGTCGGCCTCATGCTGCGCTCGGCCAAGGTCGAGCTGACCAGGAACCAGGGGCTCATCAACCCCTTCACCGCCAACGTGGTCGATGTCGCCGAGGTGGATCTAGAGAGTGATTTCGACCAGGGCTTCGGCTTCCAGGTCGGGTTGCGCCATCAGCCCAACGACCGGGTGACCTGGGGAGTGGCCTACCGCGGGGCGGTGGACACGGATTTCTCCGGGGACGCTCGCTTTACTCAGATTCCGACCGGCAACCCGCAGCTCGACGCCCTGGTCGCCGCTACGCTGCCCCTGGGCCAGGACCTGGCGATCTCGACCGAGCTCGAGTTTCCTGATCTCTTGATGCTGGGCGTGGCGGTCCGCTTCGGCGCCGAATGGCTGGTCGAGCTGGACGCCAACCGCACCGGTTGGAGCAGTATGGACGAGGTCGTGATCGACTTCGGCGGGGCCCTGCCGCCGCTGGTCTTGCCACAGCATTGGGACGATGCCAACAACTACCGCCTGGGGGCTCGGCGCAAGACCGGAGCGCGGAGCGAATGGCGCGTCGGGTTTCTCTTCGACGAGACGCCGCAGCCGCTCGAGAACGTGGGCCCCCTGCTGCCGGATGGCGATCGGCGCGGGCTCTCGGTCGGCTACGGCTACCAGGGACCGAAGAAGTCCGTGGACCTGGCGCTCTTGTACTTGCCGCTCGAGAAACGCACCACGGCCGTAAACGAAAGCGGCTTTAACGGAACCTACGATAGTCAGGCCCTGCTGCTGGGCGTGACCGTGGGCTGGTAGGACCAGATCATGACGACCACGAAGACGCGTATCTCTCCCAGCCTGCTCATCCCGCCGATTCTGCCGATTCTGGTAGTAGTTCTGGCGAGCTTCGCCTCGCCGGCCGGCGCTCAGGTAGACACGGGCTCGGCCGATCTCACACGGTACGTCGCCCTCGGCGACAGCCTGACCGCGGGATTCTCGAGCGGCTCGCTCCACATTGATGGTCAGCGCAGCAGCTATCCCAAGCTGATCGCCGAGCAGTCCCGCCGGTCGGTGATTCCGTTCGAGCAGCCGCTGGTGACCGATCCCGGGCTGCCGGCGGTCTCGGTGCTGGCTTCGCTCGATCCGCTGACGATCGCTCCGCGCGCGGGTCTGGGCTCGCCGATCAACCTCACTCTGCCGCGGCCCTACGACAACCTGGCGGTGCCCGGAGCGCGGGTCGGAGACGTGCTGCGCACGGTCACCGACAACGGCGGATTGCACGACTTGATCTTGCGGGGAATTGGAACCCAGCTCGAGCAAGGCATCGCGCTCGAGCCCGCCTTCGTCACCGTCTGGATCGGCAGCAATGACGCGCTGCGCGCCGTGGGGACGGGCATGGTCATCGAAGGCGTGACCCTCACCCCGCTCGAGAGCTTCGAGAACGACTATCGTCAGCTCCTCGGCGCGCTGGTCGAGAGCGGCGTCGGGGGCGGAGCCGTCGCCACGCTGCCCTCGGTGACTTCGATTCCCTTCGTGACCACCCTGCCGCCGGTCGTGATTCATCCGGCGACCGGCGAGCCGGTGCTCGTCAACGGCGCTCCGGTGCCGCTCTTGGGTCCCGACGGCCCCCTCTCGGCGGGTGACTTCGTGCTCCTGACCGCCTCGACGCTCCTGGCTCGGGGCGACGGCGTTCCGGCGGCGCTGGGCGGTTCGGGACGGGCGTTGCCCGACCAGGTCGTGCTGAGCGCGAGCGAGGCGGCGGCGGTGACCGAGCGCCTCGATGGGTTCAACACGGTGATTCGCTCAGCCGCCGCCGACGCCGGCTGGGCGGTCGCGGACATGCACGCCCTCTTCGAGGACGTACGCCGCAACGGGCTGCTCCTCGGGGGAGTCGAATTTTCGACCGACTTCTTGACCGGCGGGCTGTTCTCGCTCGACGGCGTGCACGCCTCGCCGTTGGGGTACGCGTTGGCGGCAAACGAGTTTCTCGAAGCCATCAACGATCAGTACGGCGGCAGCATCCCGGGCGTGGACCTGGCCTCGTTCGCGTTCGGCGAGCGGGGCATCCTGCCCGGCGCCCGGCCGGTCGAGGCCGAAGAGCTGGCCGGGGCGGCAAGCCAGGTGCGCTTTTCCCGGGCCAGCTTCGACGCGCTCCGCCTGGGTCTCGGCATTCCGCGAATCAAGAAGCTCATTCGGCTGAAACGCAAGCTGGAACGCAAGCAGCGGCGGTTGCAACGGCTGAAACAGCAGCCGGTCAAGGCCCCCGCCCTGCGAGTCCGCGAGCGCCATGAGACCCGGCTGGTGAGAGTCGGTTCGGGTACGCTCGGCCCCGTCGCCGGTCTGCGCTAGCCTGATTCCGCTGTGACCAACCGGTGGCCGACCGCGGCTGCCGGGTGCCGTGGCTTCCGGCGCGCTCGGGCCGCCTCGGAGCGGCGCCAGTCGTCTGCTAGATTCCGCTGCTCATGGACCGGATCGTCGTTCGAGGTGCGCGCGAGCACAACTTGAGGAACCTGTCGCTCGAGATCCCGCGAAACCAGTTGGTGGTGATCACCGGCGTTTCCGGATCGGGCAAGTCGTCCCTGGCCTTCGACACGCTCTACGCCGAAGGCCAGCGTCGCTACGTGGAATCTCTCTCGGCCTACGCCCGGCAGTTCCTGCAGCAGATGGAGAAGCCCGACGTGGATTCCATCGAGGGTCTGTCTCCGGCGATCTCGATCGAGCAGAAGTCGGTCTCGCGCAATCCGCGCTCGACCGTGGGCACCGTCACGGAGATTCACGACTACATCCGCCTGTTGTTCGCCTCGGTGGGCGTGCCGCACTGTCCCCGTTGCGGCCAGGTCATCCGGCCCCAGACCGTCCAGCAGATGGTGGATCGGGTGCTGGCCCTGCCCGAGGGCGGCCGGGCGGTGCTCTACGCACCCTACGTGCGCGGCAAGAAGGGCGAGTACCGCCGCCAGCTCACGCAGATGGCGCGCGAGGGCTTCGCACGAGCGCGTATCGACGGCGAGATGGTCGAGCTCCGGGGAGAGCCGCCGACCCTGGACAAGAACAAGAAGCACACGATCGACCTCGTGATCGACCGCCTGGTCATCCGACCGGGTCTCGAGTCGCGGGTGACGTCCTCGATCGAGACCGCGCTCAAGGTCAGCGGCGGCCTGGTGATCGTGGCCGCGACCGGCCTGCCGGAGGAAACGCTCTCGCGCAACTACTCGTGCGCCCAGTGCGGCACCAACCTGGCGGAGATCACGCCGCGCTTGTTCTCCTTCAACAGCCCGTACGGCGCTTGCCCCGAATGCTCGGGCTTGGGCACGATCATGGGGGTCGACGAGGACCGGGTCGTGGCGGATCCGGAACGGTCTCTGGACGCTGGGGCACTGGCCCCCTGGCCGGCCGGCAGCAAGTCCTGGCGCATGCAGATGATCGCGACTCTGGCCGAGACCATGGGCTTCTCGACCGGTAAGGCCTGGAAGTCTCTGGCCAAGAAGGCCCGCCACGCCGTCCTCTACGGCACCGGCGGGCGCGAGCTCACCTTCGAAATGAGCGGCAAGAAGTCGAGCTATAAGTGGAAGGGCGCCTACGAGGGCGTGATCCCGACCCTCGAGCGCCGGTACCGCGAGACCGATTCGGCTTCGGTGCGCGCCGAGATCGAGAAATACATGGCCGTCCATCGCTGTCCCGAGTGCCAGGGGCGCCGGCTGCGACCCGAGGCGCTGGCGGTGACCATTGCCGATCAGACGATCGACGTTCTCTCGGAGCTGACCATCGCCGAGGTTCGTGCCTTCTTCGCCGAGCTCCAGCTCGACCGGCGCGAGCTGGCGATCGCGGGCAAGGTGGTGCAGGAGATCTCGGACCGACTCTCCTTCCTGGACGACGTGGGCGTCGGCTATCTGTCTCTGGCCCGGGCATCGGGCTCGCTCTCGGGCGGCGAGAGCCAGCGCATCCGGCTGGCGACCCAGATCGGCAGCAAACTCATGGGCGTGCTCTATGTCCTGGACGAGCCTTCGATCGGCTTGCACCAGCGCGACAACGCCCGCTTGCTCGAAACCCTGCGCGGCATGCGCGACCTGGGCAACTCGGTACTGGTGGTCGAGCACGACGAAGAGACCATCCGGGCCGCCGACTGGGTCATCGACCTGGGGCCGGGCGCCGGCGAGCATGGTGGGGACGTGGTGGCCGCGGGCACGCCGGAGGCGATCCTGGCCGACGAGCGTTCGCTGACCGGACGCTACCTGCGCGGCGAAGCCGAGGTGCCGCGGCCGGCCGAGCGGAAGCCGCCGGGAGACGAACGGCTGGTGGTGGTCGGAGCCCGGCAGAACAACTTGAAGGACCTGACCGTCGAGATCCCCCTGGGCGTCTTCGTCACCGTCACCGGGGTGTCGGGATCGGGCAAGAGCAGCCTGGTCAACGACATTCTCTACCGCGCGCTGGCCCGGCACTTCTATCGGGCGGCCGACCGGCCCGGCGAGCACGACCGGATCGAGGGTCTCGAACACCTAGACAAGGTCATCGCCATCGATCAGAGCCCGATCGGACGCACGCCGCGATCCAACCCCGCCACCTACACCCAGGTCTTTCAACACATTCGCGCGCTCATGGCCAAGACTCCGGATGCCCGCCAGCGGGGCTACAAGCCGGGCCGGTTCAGTTTCAATGTCAAGGGCGGGCGCTGCGAGGCCTGCAAGGGCGACGGCCAGATCAAGATCGAGATGCACTTCCTGCCGGACATCTACGTCGCTTGCGACGTGTGCGGCGGCAAGCGCTACGACCGGGAGACCCTGGCGGTGCGCTACAAGGGCTTGAACATCGCCGAGATCCTGGATCTTTCCGTGGAGAAGGCGGCCGAGGTGTTTGACGCGATCCCGCCGGTCAAGCGGATCCTGGGCACGCTGGTGGACGTGGGCCTGGGCTACATCCGCCTGGGCCAGCCGGCGACCACGCTATCTGGCGGCGAAGCGCAGCGGGTCAAGCTGGCGCGGGAGCTTTGCAAGCGCTCGACCGGGCGCACGCTCTACCTTCTGGACGAGCCCACCACCGGTCTTCATTTCGATGACGTCGGCAAGCTCCTGAGCCTGCTCCACAAGCTGGTGGAGCGAGGCAACACGGTGGTGGTGATCGAGCACAACCTCGAGGTGGTGAAGACCGCCGATTGGATTCTCGACCTGGGGCCCGAGGGCGGGGCCGCCGGCGGCGAGCTGGTGGCGAGCGGCACGCCGGAGGCGGTCACCAAGGTGGGGGCGAGCCACACAGGACGCTTCCTGCGCGGAGCCCTGTCCTGACCAGGGACGGCGCCTGATACCTTTTCCCGCCGGCGGGATTGCCGTAGAATGGCGTAAGTTCCTAACGCCGAGAGGCTTCCGGCAGAGCGAGGGTGCGGCGGTGGCGCCGCGGGTCTCCCGGAAGGCTGGAGACTTGTAGGTGCCGTGAGCCCGCGCGAGTCTCCGAGCCAAGCTTGGCGACCGGAACGACCGAGCGGAACGACGACACCGATCCATAGCCAGCCAGACCAGTACGAGCCGGGAATCCAACCCGTGGACGCAGCCAGACCCTCCAGCCTTGCCGAGAAGCGGCGAATCCTGCAGCTCGAGACCCTGCACGATCTCGCCGTGGCTCTCTACGCCCGGCGGCCCGAGGCCGAACTGGTCGAGGAGGTCTTGCAGCGGGTGTGCGCGGTGCTAGATCCGGCGGCGGCGGTCGTCGCGACCCGCAATGGCTTCGGCGAGCCGCGCGCGGCTTCGATCGTGGGCTGGCAGTCCCGGCGGCCCCAGCCGCAGAGCCTGTTCGAGGACCCGGTGTGGCACGAGATCCTGGCCAGCGGCCAGACGGTGACCACCCAGGGGGGGAGCTTCGCGGGGCGCGAGTACGCTTCGCTCCTGGCGACTCCGATCGCTTACCGGGGGGTCTTTCTGGGCTATCTGGCGCTGCTCGACAAGGAAAGCCGGTCGCAGGAAGCCGGGAGCTTCTCGGCTGAGGACCGGCGTTTCTTGGAGTCCGTCGCGGCGCTCGCCGGCGTGGCCCTCGACGGCGCGCGCCAGCTCGAGAGCCTGCGCGATCAGAAGAGCCGGCTGGAGGCCGAGAATCGCGCGCTGCGCGAGCAAGTGGCCGATCTCGACGACCGGGGCCTGATCGCCAAGGCGCCGGCCATGCGGCGCGCCCTCGAGATCGTCGAGCGGGTCGCGCCTCGGGGCGTGACCGTCGTCGTCCGCGGCGAGAGCGGCACCGGCAAGGAGTTGGTGGCGAAGCTGCTGCATCGCCGCTCGGGCCGGGAGGGACCGATCGTGGCCGTCGACTGCTCGGCCGTGCCAGAAACGCTGCTGGAGAGTGAGCTCTTCGGCATCGAGGAGGGGGTGGCGACCGGAGTCGCCGCCCGTCCCGGCAAGTTCGAGCTGGCCCATCAGGGCACGCTATTTCTGGACGAGATCGGCGATGTGCGTCCGGAGGTCCAAGTCAAGCTCCTGCGAGCCCTGCAGGAACGAGAGATCACCCGGGTCGGCGGCCGCGAGCCGATCCCGGTCGACGCCCGCCTGGTGGCCGCCACCCATCGCGATCTGGAGAGGATGGTGCGGCAGGGGACCTTTCGTGAGGATCTCTACTACCGGCTCAAGGGCGTCGAGGTTCGCTTGCCGCCGCTTCGCAGCCGCCGCGAGGACATTCCGCACCTGGTGCGGCACTTCGCCGAAGCCTTCTGCCGGCAGGAAGGAATCGCTCAGGTTCGCATCGAGCCCGAGGCGGTCGCCTTGATGCTCCAGCACGAGTTTCCAGGCAATGTGCGGGAGCTCCAGAACCTGGTCGAGGCTGCCGTCTCTCTGTCTGGAGGCGACGTCGGGGTCGAGACCGTGCGTTCCTTGCTGGGCGAGGGTGAAGACGGCGACGGCGGCGGTCCCCGGGCTCTGGACCTGGCCGCGGTCGAGCGCCAGCACATCGGCCGGGTGCTGCGGCTGACGGGCGGCAACAAGAGCCGCGCTGCGAAGATCCTGGGCGTGGACCGCCGCACTCTGCAGCGCAAGGGATTCTGATCTGGGTCTTTTTGTCGCAGGTGCGGCAAACTAGTCCACCAGGCTGCTGGGCGGTGTAATTTGTCGCTGCTTTCAAGGTTGTGCTGTTCGAAAACCGGGCGAGTGCGGCGTTTTGTCCGGTATGAGCGGATCCCCAATCGCGGTCCACTCCTGGGGGATTGGTCGTAAGTCGCGATTTTTCAGTGAGTTACGGCTATCGCGAGCTGCTCCGGGTCGAACTGGCAGCGAGGTTGCTCTCCATGCCTCCCATCCAGGAGGTACCGATGCTCGCAGCACTTCGCAAGGCCCTGCCCGCCGTCTCACCCGTCTCGATCGAGAAGCTCGTGGCGGCCGCGACTGCCGGGACCTTCCTGTGGCTCCTGGCTCACGGCTACGTCCAGCCCGTCGCCATCTACCTGCTCGAGCTCTACCTGTCCCTGTAGTCCGCGAGCCGGTCACTTGCCCGGACCACGGCATCTTTGGAGAATCGGATACAGTTGTTTGCCCGAGTGATCTAGGCGCATGAGGAACAACGCCGTTTTGCGGGAGGTTACACTGACACTCCCGATGGTGCCCGATATGGAGATTGCCGCCAGCAAGACGGCGACAGCCATGGCGGAATTTCTGGAGCTGAGCCCGGATCGGGTCGATGAGGTCCGGATGGCGGTGGTGGAAGCCTGTATCAACTCGTTCGAGCACAGCCAGGCCGAGGACAGCCGTGTCTACTTGACCTTCTCGATCCTGGGCGAGGGCGAGCCCGAGAAGCTGGAGATCACGGTGCGCGACACGGGTGTCGGTTTCGAACCGGCCGACGTCGAGGAGCCCAAGATCGAGGAGAAGCTCCGGGCCGAGAGCAAGCGCGGCTGGGGCTTGAAGATCATTCGGGGTCTCATGGACGAAGTGGCCATTCGCTCGGACACTGCGGGTACCACGATCGTGATGTCGAAGTATCGTCAAGGCGGGGGAGGAAGATGAACGACACGCTGAGAGTCTCTTCGGAGAACCGGGACGGCCTGGCCGTCATCCACACCGAGGGGTACATCAACAATCAGGGCGGCGAAGAGATCGCGCGTCTCGCGTACGAGTTGCTGGAGGCCGGAGAGACTCGGCTGCTGCTCAACCTCGAGCGTACAAAGATCGTGAACTCCATCGGGATCTCCATCTTGATCGAGATCATCGAGCGGGTGCTCGAGATCGAGGGGCGCCTGGGTTTCTGCAACCTCACCCCGACGATCGAAAAGACGTTTCACATCATGGGCCTGACGCAATACGCCGCCATCTACGCCGACGAGGACAGCGGCGTGCGCGGCCTGACCGACCAGGCGGGAGCGGCCGAGTAGCGCCGGAACCGAGCCGTGCCGAGTCCTGCGCCCGTACGGGAGGCGATCGACTGGTCCGTCCTGGGGGAGCGGCTAAGCTCGGCACAAGCCGGCGGCGAACGTCTCAAGCTGATTCTGGGCGAGGCGGCACGGTCCCTGGGGGCGGTGCGGGCCAGCTATTCTCGGGACCTGACGGGCGATTGCTCCGAGCCGGAGCTCGGCGACGGCCGGGCCGAGGGCGGGGAGACCGTCGAGCTGCCGCTACCGGAAGCCCGCGGTCGGGTGGAGTTCGAGGGCGTAGTGGATCCGGCACTGCTGGATCCAGCCTTGCGGACGTTGCTGGTGGCCGAGGCCCGCGCTTATGAGCTGGGAGAACGGCTCAAACGTGAGCGTTTCGAGGGCAACTACCGGGGCGTCGAGATCGAGGCCCTGTACGACGTCGGTCTGGCGATCGCTTCGACTCTAGACCTGGACGAGCTGGCCGAGGAGATCTTGATGCGGGCGGTGGCCTTGCTGGACGCCCGGCGCGGAGCGTTCTACCGCACCGACGGCGGCGGGTTCCGGCTGGACAAGACGCTGGGTGGGGACGCGTTGCCGGCGGTCGAGCCCGATCTGGCCCGGCGGGCCGTGACCCAAGTGGAAGGCGAACTGGATCTGCTTCCCGGAGCCGAGTATCTGATGGCGGTTCCGGTGGGCAGCAGTGAGACGACGCGCGGGCTGCTGGTCGTGGCCGACAAGGAAAGCCGCGAGGGGGTCGGTCCTTTTGAAGAGGCCGACCGCCGGACCCTGGCGATGTTCGCCAATCAGGCCGCGATCGCGCTCGAAAACGCCTATCTGTACCAGCAGGCGCTGGAGAAGGAGCGCCTGGAGCGCGAGGGCGAGTTGGCCGCCACGATCCAGCAGGAGCTGCTGCCTGGGATGGCCCCCGACCTGGCCGGCTTCGAGATCGTGGGCTGGAATGAGGCCGCCCGGGCCGTCGGCGGCGACTACTACAACTACTTCGAGCTCGACTCGGGTCGGATGCTGGTGGTCCTGGGCGACGTAACCGGCAAGGGCATGCCGGCCGCTCTGCTGGTCTCCACGCTCGACTCCGCGCTCCGCCTGCTGATTGGCCACGGCGTGGGTGGACTGGATCTGATTCGTGCTCTCAACCGCCACATCGGTCGGCTGACCGGATCCAACACCTTCATCACCCTGGTCGCGGCCGAGCTGGATCCGGAGTCCGGCGGAGTCGACCTGGTAAGCGCAGGGCACAATCCCATCCTGGTGCGAACCGCTGCCGGCACCGTCCGCTACGACTCCACCGGTTTGCCCTTGGGCCTGTTCGAAGACGCCGACTACCGCGGGCACGCCTTCGGGCTCGAGGCCGGCGACGTCATGTGCCTCTACAGCGACGGCATTACCGAGGCGGCCGCCGCCACGGGCGAGGAGTTCGGCCTGGGCCGGTTGGAGACCTTGATCGAGGGTGCGGCCGCGGCCGACTCCATGGAGGGACTCGCCGGCCGGGTGCGCCGCGATACGCGCTCGTTCGCGGGCTCGGATGCGCTTGGCGACGACCAGACCTTGATCCTGGTCGCGCGGCGCTAGCCCGCTCGTCTCACCAGGGTTCGAGTCACGAGCCAGACGGGTGGCGCTAGGAGCCGCCGCCCTCGACCCACGGCGTGACTCCTGAGACCACCAGCGCCGGAGCGCTGATGCCCCCCAGGTAGCCGTCGGCCCCGAGCACCCGGGTGGCCGTATCGCCGACCCCGGCGATGGCTGAGAAGGCCCGCAGCAGGCCGTCGCGCCAGACGAAGGAAGGCGTCGCCGGCCCCAGCTTGCCGTCCTGGATGCGCCGGACGCCGCGGGCCCGCGCGTGGAAGGCGACGCGCCGCGGGTCCAGGCCTTCGAGGGCGTCGAACCAGCCGATCCAGAGGCCGCCCTCGGCGAGGCCCAGCAGTTCCTCGAAGTTGAACTCACCGGGCTCCAGAACCAGATTCTCGGCGCGGGCGTTGTTGCCTCCGATCGCGTGAGCCGTGGGGGGGAGCCCGAGGACGGCGGCTTGCCGCTGGTCCAGCGTCGGAGTCTTGGGCGCGCCGTTCCGGATCAGGTCGACCGAGTGCTTGAAGGTGCCCTCCAGGTCGAAGGGAAAGGGCAGGCCGTCCAGATCGGTCCCGTCATCGCGAAGATGGAAGCGCCGGTCGAACACCTGGACGTTGATGTGCTCGCGCAGGAAGGAAGTGCCGTCGTAGTAGGACTTGGCCGAAAAAGCGGTGTCGCTCAGCAAGGAGACGAGCTGGACCGTGGCCTCGGGGGAGAGCACCACCGGCACCGGACCCTTGGGCAAGTCGGCGACGGTCTCGGTAGCCAGCTCGATCGCGCGTTCGATGAGCGCCCCCGGATCCAGCCTATCCAGGTGGCGGACGGCATCGACGGCGCGGCTCCTGCCCGGTTCCCGGCCGCTCTGTGCCCTCAATCCGAGCGCGGTGGTCTCGGCTTGCCGCCGGATGCCCCGGCTCGAGGAGACCACGACGTTGGCGCGAGTCCAGCGGACGCGAAGGTCCACGCCGGGCTTGGGATTGGGCAAGCGCTCGAGCCAGCCCGCCATGTCTCCGGCGCTCATCGCCGCCAGCTTTCGGTCGAAGAGGATCGGCGTCGCCTCCGGTGTGCCCTTCTCGTCTCCGGCTCGCCGCCCCGCAGGCGCCCCAGCGACGGAGCCACTAGCAGGACCGATTGTGGGCTCGTTCGACGAGCCATCTGGCGGCCCATCCAGCGGCCCATCCAGCGGAAGGTGCGGCAGCCCGGACAGGGGCTCGCGGACTCGCGACTGCGCCATCGCGAAGCGGATGGCGTCCAGAATCTCTCCGGGCTCGGTCACGCTGGTGCGGAAGCTGCCGACCCGTCCCAGGTCCAGGACGCGGACGAGGAGGGTCCGTTCCAGAACCAGGTCGGCGGCGGCCGATCCACGCCGCCGGCCGCCGGAACCGCGGGTGAGCTCGAGCCAGACAAGCTCGGTCTCGTCCGCCGGTGATCGGGCCAGCGCCGCCTCGAGCCGCTCGGCGATCTGATCGACGCTCAGCAGACGGGGAGCCGCGCCTCGCTGCTTCGAGGCGTCCTTGGCCGGGGGCCGCCGCCGGCCACCGCGACGTCGGCGAGACGGTCTGCGCCTCCTCGGCCGTGCTGGACTCACGCGGCGGCTCCCGCTGTCGGCCGGAGGCCCCGATCGATCGGTCCGACCGTTCCGGCCGGGCGCAGGGCTCGAGCGCTGATGCCCGTCCGGGCGACCGGCACCACCGTCTCCAGGCGGCGGGCGAGGTCCGCGGAGTCCGGCAGGCCGACCCGGAGGTAGTTGTCCGAGGTGCCGCGCCAGACGCCGCCTTGCTCAGTCTCCCAGAGGACGCCCACGGGCTGGCCGAGCTGAGAGTCGATGAAGTCCTTTTCGGATCGGCGGGCGATCGCGAGAAGGACCTTCATGCGCTCCTTCTTGGTTGTCGAGTCGACCGAATACGGCAGGGTCGCCGCCTCGGTACCGGAGCGCGGCGAAAACGGAAAGGCGTGAACCCGGGCGAATGCCATCGAGCGCACGAACTCGGCCGAGCGCTGGAACTCAGCTCCCGATTCTCCAGGAAAGCCGACGATGACGTCGGTGGTGATGGCCGCTCGCGGCACCGCCGCCCGAATTTCCCCGACCAAGTTGGCGAAGGCGGTCGGATCGTAGGGCCGCCGCATACGCTCCAAGGTCGATGCCGCTCCGCTCTGGAGCGAGAGGTGTACGTGCCGGCACACGCGGCCGGAGGCGAAGAGTGCGAACAGGCGCCGGTCGAACTGCCAGGGGGCGATCGAGGTGAGCCGTAGCCGCTCCACGTCGGTCTCGTCCAGGAAGCGTCGCACGAGCTCGAAGAGGCCCTGACCACGCCAGCGGTAGGCCGAGATCTGGACCCCGGTCACGACGACCTCCCGATAGCCGCCGGCCACCAGAGCGCGGAGCTCGGCCACCAGTTCGCCGGCCGGCCGGCTGCGCTGACGGCCGCGGGTCGCCGGGATGACGCAGAATGAGCACCGCATGTTGCAGCCGTCCTCGATCTTCAGAAGTGCGCGGGAGTTGCCGAAGCGGAGCGGTACGTAGGGAACGTCCGGAAGTCCCGGAATTTCGGGAACTTGGGCAACCTCTGGAATGCGGGAGTCCCGGGCCTTGGGCGACGAGGCGACCGGAAATTCCGCCAGAGCCAGCTCGATCAGGCGGTCCTTGTCGACGTTGGGCACCAGGAGATCGGCTCCGGTCTCGAGAACGGCCGCGCGCGCGCCATCGGCGCCCGCCCGCTCGGGCTCCGAGACCCAGCAGCCGGTCAGGATCGTCCGGACCGCCGGATTCGCGCGCTTGCCGCGGCGGGCGGTCTTGCGCGAGTCGCGGGCGGCGGCCGCGGTCACCGTGCAGGTGTTGACGACGTGAAGGTCGGCCTCCTCGAGGGTCTCGGCGACGCCATAGCCGGCGGCCACGAAAGCACGAGCCAAGCTCTCCAGCTCGGCTTGATTCAGTTTGCAGCCCAGGTTGGAAAAATAGACGCGCATCGAGGCGGGGCGAGGATATCCCAGCCCCGCGTCGAGCGGGTCTCGGCGCTCCGAGCGGCTTATACTTGGCCCCCGGCTTGCACCCTAGGCAGGCCCAGGACGGCAGCAGGTCCATGAACGCGCAACCCCCACGAAACTCAAGACCTTTCGGAGCCCCGGCAGCAGTGCTGCTGGTTTTGAGTGTCCTGCTTGTGGCGGTTGCGTCCCACGCCGAGGACGCGGACGCTCTGCTGGTGCGCAACGGGCGCTTCCATACCGTGGCCGGCGCGGGCGTGGTCGAGGGCTCGATGGTGGTCCGGGACGGCAGGATTGCCTATCTGGGACCGGATGCCGAAGCCCGGAGTCGGGCCGGCGACGGCGCGCGGGTACTGGATCTGGGTGGCCGGGCGGTCACCCCAGGCTGGATCGACGCCCATTCCCATCTCGCCTCGCTCGGGCGCGCCTTGGAGATCGTGGATCTGGTCGGGACGCGGTCGTATGGCGAAGTGGTCGAGCGGGTCGCGAGGAGAGCCGAAGAAACTCCCGCTGGGACCTGGATCGCGGGCCGTGGATGGGATCAGAACGACTGGGCCGAGCAGAGCTTCCCGACCGAGGCCGAGCTGAGCGCCGGGGTCCCGGACCACCCGGTCTGGCTGACCCGAATCGACGGTCACGCGGCGCTGCTCAACCGCGCCGCCCTGGCCGCGCTCGCGGTTTCGAGAGACGTTCAGGATCCGCCCGGCGGCCGCTTCGTGCGCGACGCCGACGGAGCCCTTACCGGGGTCCTGATCGACGCCGCCATGGACGTGGCGGCGCGAGCCCTGCCCGGAGACGATCCCCGGACCATCCGGGAGCGGATCGTCCGGGGCGCCGAGCACTGTCTGGCGCTGGGACTCACCACCGTGACCGAGATGGGCATCGGCGCGGACGAGGTGGCCGCCTACGAGCGGCTCCGCCGGGAGGACGGTCTCCCGCTGCGAGTGGCCGTCTTCCTGTCCGATCAGGCCGAGCTGCTGGAGGCTTGGTTCGAGCGCGGGCCGCTACTCGACCCGGACGACCGGCTGCTGGTCCGGGGAATCAAGATGTACGGCGACGGCGCGCTGGGAAGCCGGGGCGCCGCCCTGATCGAGCCGTACAGCGACGATCCGGGCAACCTGGGGCTGCTCCAGACCGGCACCGGCCACGTCACCGAGGTCTGCCGGCGGGCGCTCGACACCGGGTTCCAGATTGGCATTCACGCCATCGGCGATCGGGGAGGCCTGATGGCGCTGGATGGCTTCGAGGCTTGCTTCGGCGAGCCGCGGCCCGAGGTCAGGTTCCGGGTGGAGCACGCTCAGGTGCTACGCCGGGCGGATATCGCGCGCATGACCGGTCTTGGGGTGATCGCCTCGATGCAGCCGACGCATGCCACCTCGGACATGCCCTGGGCCGAGGCCCGAGTGGGACCGGAACGCATCCGCGGGGCGTACGCTTGGCGCCAGGTCCTGGAAGCCGGCGGCCGGCTTGCCCTGGGCAGCGACTTTCCGGTGGAAAAGGCCGATCCGCTGCTCGGCTTCTACGCCGCGCTCACCCGTCAGGATGCGGCCGGCCAGCCCGAGGGCGGCTGGTACCCGGACGAGCGCCTCGATCGGGCCGAAGCCCTGCGCGGCTTCACGCTGGACGCGGCCTATTCGCTCTTCCTGGACGACGAGCTGGGCAGCCTCGAAGTCGGCAAGCGCGCCGATCTCGTGGTCTTCGACCGGGATCCGATGACCGTGCCGGTGTCCGAGCTCCTGGAGACCCGGGTCGATCTGACCCTGGTCGGAGGCGCGGTAGCCTTCGAGCGCGGAGGCACGGAATGAGGTCTCTTCGGTGGATTCCGGCTTGGGCGATGATCGCTGGCCTGGCGGCCGCAGCGGCGCTCGCCCAGTCCGGCTCGGAAGGGTTCGATTCGTTCGTGATGGAACGCCAGCGCATGGTGGACGAGCAGATTCGGGCGCGGGGCGTCGACGAGCGCAGCGTGCTCGACGCCATGGCCAGCGTGCCCAGGCATCTCTTCGTGCCCGAGAGTCTGCGCGACATGGCGTACCGGGACTATCCGCAGCAGATCGGCTCCGGCCAGACCATCTCGCAGCCCTACGTCGTGGCCTTGATGACGTCGCTGTTGCGGCTCGAGGGTGATGAGAAGGTGCTCGAGATCGGTACCGGCTCGGGCTATCAAGCGGCGATTCTGTCCAAGGTGGCCGGCGAGGTCTACACCATCGAGATCCGGTCCGAGCTGGCCAAGAGAGCCAAGAAGACCTTGGACTCGCTGCGCTACAAGAACGTCGAGGTACGCACCGGCAACGGCTACGACGGCTGGCCCGAGGAGGCGCCCTTCGACGCCATCGTGGTCACCGCGGCGCCGCCGCGCATTCCCGAGAAGCTGGTCGAGCAGCTCAAGGTGGGAGGCCGACTCGTCGTGCCGGTGGGACAGTACTTCCAGGACCTCATGGTGATCCAGAAGACCGAGGACGGCGTGCGTAAGCGCCGGGTCGCCGCGGTGCGCTTCGTGCCGATGGTCACCGAGCCGGATTAGCCGTCCGGGCTGGCCGTCGTTTTTCGCCGGTGCTGGCCGGGAGCGGCTCGCGGCCAGGCCGCGCGCGGGGCTCGTCTAAGAGCCGATGTCGAACGGCAAGCGCCGCGGACCGCTGTCCTCGATCTCGTCCGCGTCGCCGGCCTCGGCGGTCGCTTCGGGCTGGCCGTGGGTCGATTGCCGGACCGGATCCTCGATCGCCGCCGGAGCGCTCAGGCGACGGCGGGTCTGGTCTCCGGCCAGCCCCGAGTCCTCGAGCTTCCGACCCATCGGCGTCAGACGCCGGTCGAAGGAGCCCACCGCTCGATTGTAGGCGTCGAGGGCGCCGGCCAGCCCCTTGCCCATCTGGGCCAGGTCCTCGCCGAATTTCGCCGTTCGCTCGTAGAGCTCGCGCGCTGTCGAGGCGATAGCCTCGGCGTTCTCGACCATGGCGCTCTGCTGCCAGTAGATGGCAACCGTGCGCAGGAGGGCGACCAGCGTGGTGGGCGTAGCCACCAGCACCTTGCGCCGTAGCGCGTCCACCTGCAAGTCCGGGTCGTGCTCGAAGGCGGCGCTCAGAAAGGGATCGCCGGGCAGAAAGAGAACGACGAGATCCACGTCGCCCGGGATGGCTTTGGCGTACTCCCGGGCGCTCAGCTTCTTGACGTGGTCGCGCACCGAGCGCGCGTGCCGCCGGTAGGCTTTGCGCCGCGCGCGCGAGTCGGGGGCGTCTTGGGCCTCGAGATAGGCGCTGAGCGGAGTCTTGGCGTCGACCGCGATGTGGCGTCCGCCGGGAAGATGGACGATCATGTCGGGCCGGCCGCCGTCGTCGGTGGTGGTCTGCTCGACGTAATCGCAGTGCCGGGTCATGCCCGCCAGCTCGACCACGTTGCGCAGGGCGATCTCGCCCCAGCGCCCGCGCGTCTCGGAGCCCTTGAGTGCCGAAGCCAGCGAGGTGGTATCGCCGCGCAGACCCTCGGTCAACCGGGCCAGGTGCCGGACCTGCTCTCCCAGGCGCGAGTAGGCCTCGGTGCGGGCGCGCTCCAGATCGGCGGTGCGGTGGTCCAGCTTGGCGAGCTGCTCGCCGAGTGGGCGGACCAGCTCGGCAATGGCCCGTTCGCGAGCGTCCGCCGTCCGGTCGGACTCGCTCTGATGGACGCGCAGGGACTCGTGCGCCAGGGCCAGGAACTGTTCGGCGTTGCCCTTGAGCGCCCGGTGCGCCAGGGCCTCGAACGTGGTCTCGATGTCGCGCCGAGCCTCTTCCAGAGAGGCGCTTCGCTCTTGAGCCACCGCCAGACGCCGGTCCAGGTCACGCAAGGCGGATTCCTGCTCCTCGACCTCGGCCTCCAGCTCGCGCCGGCGCTCGGCCTCGCGCTCGGCGACCACTTCGGCCGCGGCCAGCCTGCGGGTGCTCTCGACCGAGGCTCCGGAGCGCCGCCCCAGCCACCAGCCGACGGCAACGCCGGCGAGCGCCGCTCCCGCGAGCAGCAAGGGCAAGGCATAGTTTGCGGTCGGGACATCCACGGCGTGCGCTCGGTCCTAGGCTAAGGAAGCGAGCCCTCGGGCGCAAGCGATAGGCTCCGGAACCCGATGCGAGTTCTCGCCCTCGAGCCGTACTATGGCGGCAGCCATCAGGCCTTTCTGGACGGTTGGATCGACCGCAGCCGGCACCGGTGGACGCTGTTCACCCTCGAGCCGTTCAAGTGGAAGTGGCGCATGCGGCACGGGGCGATCGAGTTCGCTGGCCGGCTGGCCGAAAGCGCCGGCGCCTGGGACGTGGTCTGGTGCTCGGACATGCTGAATCTGGCCGAGTTCGTGGGCCTGGCGCCGCCGCCGGTGCGAGAGCTTCCGCGGGTGGCCTACTTCCACGAGAACCAGATCACCTACCCGGTTCGGCACGCCACGGCGCGGGACTACCAATTCGGGCTCACCAACCTGACCACCGCCCTGGCGGCCGACGCGGTCTGGTTCAACTCGGCGTTTCACCGCGACGCCTTCCTGGAGGCGTTGCCGGGATTTCTGGAGCTGATGCCCGATCACCGGCCGCTGGCGGCGGTCGAGGAGGTTCGGGCCAAGGCCGAGGTCCATTCCCCCGGGGTGGCGTGGCCGCTCGGGCGGGAGCGTGCTACTTCCTCGGCGCAAGCAGGTCCTTTGACGGTCACTTGGGCCGCCCGCTGGGAGTTCGACAAGGACCCCGAGACGTTGTTCGAGGCCGTGCGGCGGGCGCTCGCCGCCGGAACCGACCTGCGCTTGAACGTACTTGGCGAGAGCTTCACCCGGGTGCCTCCCGTCTTCGCGGCGGCGCGGGACGAGCTGGACTCCCGGATCGACGCCTGGGGCTACCAGCCCCGGGCCGACTACGAGCGAGTGCTGGCCGAGACCGATGTCTTCGTGTCCACGGCCCGGCACGAGTTCTTCGGCCTGTCGGTCCTGGAGGCGATCGCGGCCGGCGCCTGGCCGCTGCTGCCGCGCCGCCTGTCCTATCCGGAGCTTCTCGGCGCGGAGGCCGGCGATTCGTCGCCGGTTGACAAGTTCTTCTACCGAGGAGGGGCGGCCGCCCTCGCCGAGCGCCTGGTCGAGCTCGGCCGAGCGAAGTCGCCCGAGTCCGAGACCCGGTTGGAGCTCGCTCACACCGACGAGGCCCGCAGACGCACGGCGCGCTTCGCCTGGAGGAAGCGCGCCGCGGCCTTGGATCGCGAGCTCGAACGGGTGGCGCTCAGAAGGACAGGCGCAGGCTCAGAGTGAGGTTCCTGCCGGGCAGGGGAGCCAGATCCTTCAAGTAGGACGTGTGCAGGCGCACCTCCTCGTCGGTCAGGTTGGTGCCCCGGAGGAGCACGTCCCAGACCGTGCGCGAGCCGACGACGCGGTAGCCCGCGGCGGCGTTGACGACGGTGGATCCCGGCGTCGAGGTTTCGTTCTCGGCGGTCGCATCTTGACCGTCCGACCAGCGCACCTCGGCGCGGGCGGTCCAGGGTCCGGTCCTCAGGTCGAACCCGGTTCCCAGGCGCAGAGGCGGGATACGCGGAACGTTCGAGCCGTCGGCGAGCTCGGCGTCCACGAAGTCGCCTTGCAGACGCAGGTCCAGGTGCAGGCGGTCCGATTCGTAGGCCTCGACGCTGACGTCCAGTTCGGCGCCGAAGAACTCGGCGTCCTGCTGGCGGTACTCGACGACCTGAAAGCCTTCCCTCTCCTCGCCGGTGAAAGCAGGGAAGATGTAGTCGTCAAGGTCGTTCAGGAAGACCGTCAGCTCGCCGCGGAGCCGCTCCGACTCGTGGCGCACGAACGCATCGAGTCCCAGGCTGGTTTCGACGCCGAGTCGGGCGTTGCCCAGCTCGAAGGTGCGCGTCGCCGCGTGGGGGCCGAAAGGGTAGAGCTCCTCGGGCGCCGGAAACTTGACCGAGCGCGCGAGCGAGAGCCCGACGGCACGGGTACCCGCCGTCCAGACCAGGCCGACGGAGCCGCTGAGTCCGTCAAAGCTCCGATCGGGCAGTGAGGCATCCGCCACGGCGATGTCTCGGGTACCCCAGCGGGCGCCTAGCTGGAGGCGAAACGGCTCGAAGTCCAGCTCCTCGTAGGCGAAGAGATCCAAGCTGTCGGTCTTGCTGGGCGGCACGAAGGCCTCCTCGCCGACGGCCAGGAAATCGCGCGAGCCGCCCTGGAGACCGAAGGCTCCCGATAGGCGGCCGCGCTCCTTCTGCTGAAGCTCGATGCGGCCCTCCCAGGCGTCGTTCTCGAAGTGGGTGCCGATCTCGCCGTTGCCTTCGATCTCGTCATGCTCGTAGTCGGTGAGGCCGAGACGGACTTTGAGACCGTCGAAGGGGCCGAACGGCTTGGCGATTGAGCCCTTGAGATCGTATCGGTGCCGCTCGAGCTGGATCCGGATGCCCCCGTCTTCTTCCTCGGCCTCGCCCTCGGCCCCGTGTTCGTCGTGTTCGTCGTGTTGGTGGGCTCCTTCCGGAATGCCATAGCCGGTCTCGAAACCGCTGACCGACACGCCGACGAAGCCGGTTTCGTGGCCGGCTTCCTGCTTGCCGCCGAAGAAATACGAGGCGCCGAGCGAGAGCTGTTCGGTGTCGGTATCGCTGTTGGGCAGGAAGCCCTCGGGCTCCGGGCCATGTTCGTCTTCGTGCCCGGCCGGTTCCTCCTCGCTCTCGGCCGAAGCGCCGTGCGGGGACCCGGGAATCTCGTAGTCGCCGGTGTCGCGGACCAGACCGCTGGCGGTCCAAGCCCAGCGCTCACGGCGTCCGCGCAGAACCGCGGCTCCGCTGCGCTCCTCGGTACCCGAGGCCAGACGCAGGTCCACCGTTCCGGTGAGAGCGGCGTGAGGCAGATGGCTGGGAATCGATTCGTCCAGAATGTTGACGACGCCGCCGATGGCGTTCGAGCCGTAGAGGAGGGTTGCCGGTCCCCGCAGGATCTCCACTCGATCGGCGGTCAGGGTTTCGGTGGTCACGGCGTGGTCCGGGCTCACCTCCGAGATGTCGCCGGTGCCGACGCCGTCTTCGAGCATGCGCACGCGGTCGCCACCGAGACCTCGTACGATTGGCCGGCTGGAGCCGGCCCCGAAGCCGGTTTGGTTGACACCGGGCTGGTTGGCGAGCGTGGCGCCGAGGGTGGGTTCGGAGCGGAGCGCCAGCTCGTCACCCGCGACCACGTCGGCGGCCGAGCCGGTGGCGAACCGGCGCTGGGCGCTGGGCGCGGCGCTAACGACGATCGTGTCGGTGTGCACGCTCAGCTCGGTTCCGAGCTCGAGCACGATTTCGGTGCCGGCGGTCACCGTGACCTCGCGTACGGCGTTGCCGTGGACCAGGCTGTCGACCACCAGTACGTAGCGGCCGGTGGGTACCTCACCGAACAAGAAGGTGCCGTCGGCCCCAACGCGAACCCGGCGGTGCAGGTCGAGGATCTCGACGTCGGCGTCGGCGACCGGGGTGCCGTCGGCCAGGGTGACCGTACCTCGGATGGTGCCGGTCTCGGTGGCGCCGAAAGCGGATGAAAGAAAGGCGAAGCAGACTAGCGCCGCCGTGAGGGCGACGCGCGATGCTAGATGGGCTTGCATTGTAGAGTCTCCTAGTCGACTGAATCCATGAGCTGTTCAACCAGGGCTTTGACGCCGGCTCGCGCCATTGCGTGAAGCCCGGACCGTGGGTGGACGGCGCCGTTGCGCCGCCGACGGAATCTCGCGGATTAGGCGATCGGGGGACCGCGGAGGGTGCGCGGAGACCAGAGGCGAACCGCCGGGACGGGGGTTCGGTCCGGAGCCGAGCTACCGGAGCCGGCTCTCGCGGCGATGCGCGAGGTGGCGCGTGCCGCCAGTGCCCTGTCCCGGAGCTTGCGCAAGCACAGAGGACAGGGCCGGGTCAGGCCGGTTTCGGCGGGCTCGAGGTGCCGCCGCTCGTCGGGCGAGCAAGGCTTGGCTTCGGCCGCAACGGCTTCGACGACGGGTTGACCGGCATAGAACCCGTGACCGGCGCCGTCCTCGGCGGCCAGGTGAAGGTCGAAGACCGAGCCCAGGGCCGCCGCTAGCGACCCGAGGGCCACGATCCGCAAGACTGCTGGCCGGAACCGTCGCCTCATTCCAGGTACGAGTATAAGCAAATCGCGGGCCGGGGCGAGGCGCTCCGTCGCGGGTGGCCGCTGGCATCGGCGGGTCGGTCCGGAAGCGACCCGGGATGGCCAGGGAGACGATGGTGGAGCAGAAGGGACTTGAACCCTCGACCCCCACGTTGCGAACGTGGTGCTCTCCCAGCTGAGCTACTGCCCCACGGGCGGCAGAGTTTAGCTCGGATGGCGGGGTTTCCGCCAGCCCCGAGCGCCGGTCGCCGGTGTCTCTCCTGGACGCCGGACGGGGACTCCAGGCCGGCGCGTGGCGTCGCTGCTCGGCCTCCTTGGGCGGACTACCAGCGAAAGGTATCGCCGGGCCAGGGCCGTTCCGGTCGGGGCAGGCCTTGGCGTACGAGCTCGGCCGCCAGCGCCTTGCGGGCGGCGTCCTCACCGTGGTTCAGAAAGACCCGCTCGGGTCTGCCGGGCATCGCGTCGCACCAGCGCAGGAGCTCGCCGGCGTCGGCGTGGGCCGAGAGCCCCTGGATCGAGAGGATCTCGGCGTGGACCGGAATCGGCTCGCCGTGGATGGCGACCGTGCGCGCCCCGTCCAGAAGCGCGCGGCCGCGGGTGCCACCCGCCTGGTAGCCGACAAAGACGACGGCCGTTCGTTCATCCGGCAAGAGGCGCTTCAGATGGTGCACGACGCGCCCGCCGTTGGCCATGCCGCTGGCGGCGACGATGACCGCCGGCCGCTTGCGGTGGTTGAGCGCCTTGGATTGTTCGACGCTTCGGCAGCGATTGAAGCGGTCGGGGTTGAGGCCGCTCAGCTCGCGTTCCACCAGCTCGGCCAGCTCTTCATCGTGCTCCTGTTCCGAGCGGCGGTAGATGTCGGTGGCTTTGATCGCCATCGGGCTGTCCAGGAAGACGTCGTCGGGATCCAGGTCGCCGTCGTCGGCGAGCGCCGCCAGATGGTGCAGGACCTCCTGGGTCCGGCCCAGGGCGAAGGCCGGGATGACGACCTTGCCGCCCCTGGCGAACGTGTTTCGGATCGTGTCGCGGAACTCCCCCTCGGGATCGTTGTTGGAGTGGCCGCGATTGCCGTAGGTGGATTCCAGCACCAGCGCGTCGGGAGTCTCCTCCGGCGTCTCGGGATCGCGCAGGATCGGCACGCCGTACCGGCCCACGTCCCCCGAGAAGCACCAGGTCCGGCGCTTGCCCTTGGCGTCCTTGGCGCGGATCAAGATGGACCCCGCTCCCAGAAGGTGGCCGGCGCGCAGATAGCGAAAGCGGATCCCGGGCGCGATCTCCAGGTCGTGATCGAAGGGTACGGGCCGGAGCTGCTTCAGCGTCGCTCGGGAATCGGCTGCCGTGTAGAGCGGCTTGGGCTCGCGGTGGCGGCTGTAGCCTTTCTTGCGCGCGTACCGGGCTTGCTCCTCCTGGATGTGGCCGGCATCCTGGAGGATCAGCGAAACCAAGCCGCGGCTCGCCTTGGTGCAGTAGATCGGACCCTCGAAGCCCTCGGCCACCAGCCGGGGCAACAGCCCCGTATGGTCCAGATGGGCGTGGGTCACCAGAACCGCGCGGAGCTTGGCCGGCCGGAACGAGAAGTCACGCCAGTTGCGCTGCTCGAGCTCGTCGTCGCCTTGATACAGTCCGCAATCCACCAACGCGGTCGTATCGCCCCAACGCAGGACGGTGCAGCTTCCGGTGACGGTTCCGGCCGCTCCTGAGAACGTGACTTCGGGCATGAACGGTACCCCTCTCCGAGAGAGCCGCGGGAGTGTATCACCGGCTCTGAAGGCTCCGGCACGGCCCTGGACCGACCGCTGGGCGCACCTCATGGACGAGGCGATTCGCATCCCGGGGACGCGGATCACGTTCGGCATCGACGTGATCCTCGGACTGTTGCCGTTTGTCGGCGACTTTGCCGGCATGGCCTGCGGGCTGCCCCTGATCGTCGCCGCGGTCCGGCGCCGGCTACCCGTGGTCGTCATCCTGGCGATGTTGGTCAACGTCCTGGTGGACGCGATCGTGGGCTCGTTTCCGATCCTGGGGGACCTCTTCGACCTCTTCTGGAAGTCCCACCGCAAGAACCTTCAGTTGCTCAAGAACCCCGGCTCCCTGGGTTTGGTGGCCCGGGAGGCCTGGTGGAAGCTCTCGGGACTGCTTGGTGTCTTGGTGCTGCTCCTGGTCCTGGGCGCCTTTCTCCTGGTGCAAACCGTCTCGCTCTACGCTCGCTTTTTCGCGACCTGGTAGACGAGGCTCCGGGCCCGGTCCGGTGGTGGCCGCCACTTGACGTTGGTGCTACATTGGTTGGGAAACCACGGGAGGTACCCATGACCGATAGCTTCGATTCCGACATCAACCCTGCCAGCCCCGGAGACGGCGCCACGGCCGGATCCAGCGGCGAACGCCTGGCGGCGGCCCGCGACAAGTTCGGCGACGTCGTCGACCGCAAGGTGCGTGGCATTCGCGACGGCGCCGGCCGCGCCTCCGATTCGTTCAAGGAGACCGCGCAGCGGGCTTCGGCGACGGCTCGGGACACCGTTGACAGCGCCCGCGAGACCGTCCGGCACGGCTACGACCGAGTCTCCAAGGACTTCGAACAGCTCAGCGAGGACGTCAACGACTACGTGCGCCATCATCCCGGCAAGTCCGTCGCGATCGCGGTCGGGGTCGGATTCGTCCTCGGCATCCTGCTGCGGGGACGTCGAGACTGAGACGCCGATCCCTGTCCGCCGCGGGCACAGATTCGCCATCGTGGTCCGAAGAGCCAGCTCGTTCGCTTGCCGACGAGCTTTTGGACGAGATGCTGCCCAATGAGATCGACTGGCGCCAGTTTGTCGTGAGCTATCCGAAGGCTTCGCTCTTGACCGCGGCTGCCGGCGGCTACTTCTTGGGCCGTCTGCACGGCCGGCGTCTGGTGGAGAGGGCCTCGGGGCTCGCGGCCGACACGATTGCCGAGAGCCTGGACGCCCTCGCCGGCCGCCGAGCGTCGTCGTAGGGTTGCCTGCGCGCGCCCTGGGGCGCCGTCGCCCAAGTCATGAGATCGTTGCGGCAAGTTCCCGGCGCCGGCTGCTAGGCGGTCGGCTCCGGATCGCTCCAATACCGGTTCGTGCCTAGCATTCTCCATATCTCGGACGTCCACTTCGGGCCGCCGCACGAGCGGGCGCGCGCCAAGGCGATCCTGGAACTTGCCGAGGAGCGCCGGCCGGATCTCGTCGTCATCGCGGGCGATCTGACCCAGCGCGCCAAGCCCGGGCAATTTCGGCAGGCGCGCGCCTTTGTCGACGGCTTTTCCATGCCCACTTTGGCGGTGCCGGGCAATCACGACGTGCCGTTGTGGCGGGTGTGGGAGCGAGTTTTCGTCCCCTACGGCAGCTATGCGCGCTGGTTCTCTCGTGATCTCGAACCCGTCTTCCGCGACGATGGGCTGCTGGTGATCGGAGTCAATACCGCGCATGGCTGGACGACGACCGAAGGCCGGTACCGGCGCCGGCGGCTGGCGCAAGCGGCCGAGCTTCTCGAAGCCGCGCCGGAAGGGAGCTTCAAGATCGTGGTCGCGCACCATCCGTTGGCACCGGTGCCTCGCTTCGAGCGCCAGCGGGTCGCCTGGAACTCGGCGGCGGCGGTGGAGCTGTTTTCCCGTGCCGGCGTCGATCTGGTGCTGTCGGGGCACAACCACCAGTCCTTCGTTGCCAGCTCCGAGGAGTTCTATCCCAGCGGCCGGGCGCCGGTTCTGCTGGTGCAGTCGGGGACGGCCACGTCGAACCGTGGACGGGGAGGCGAGCGCGGCGCCAGCACCTGCTGGTGGATCGAGCTCGAGGCCGAGACCCTCCTGCTCGCGCGGCTCGGCTTCTCGGAGCGGGACGGAGCTTTTCGAGAGCTCTCGCGCCGCCGCCACGCCCGGGCCGGCGCTTACCTGCCCGCGTCCGCTGCGCGCGGCAGCACGAGATAGCGGTTCGCCGGTGGCTCCAGGAAGCGGATGGTGCGGGGCTTG
The DNA here is from genome assembly GCA_965223155.1 of Candidatus Multivoradales bacterium. Taxonomy (GTDB): domain Bacteria; phylum Acidobacteriota; class Thermoanaerobaculia; order Multivoradales; family JAHEKO01; genus CALZIK01. The sequence goes on along the minus strand of CBDCVR010000013.1, from coordinate 1,205,043 downwards.
GGGCCGCCCAGGGCAAGCTCTACCCACTCTGGACGGCCGGCGCCCAGCCCGATCAGGATACGGGGATCGCTCGACGAGCAATAGCTGCCGTCGGGCCGGGAGGCGCGCTGCCGCCGGCCGGTGTGGGTCGCGACTCGGGCTCGCGCCGGCGCCCTGAGGTCGCCGGTCAGACCGATCCAGCCGGCGCCCGGAGTGGCTTCCGAGGCGAGGTTGCGCAGGATCTGGCTGCGGTCGTTGTTGTTGAAGATCACGAGATCGGTGGCGCCGTCGTTGTCGAGGTCGCCGGTGGCTAGGCCGCGGCTGACCGCTTCCCGGTTGAAGCCGGCCGCGGCCGAGACGTCCTGGAACGTCCCGGCGCCGGCCGGGCCCAGATTGCGGAAGAACTGGTTGGGTTGGTCCAGGGGGTAGAGGTCGCCGCCGGCGACGCGTTCGCCTAGCTGCTTGACCGCGCCGTTGGCCACGGCCAGGTCCAGGTAACCGTCGTTGTCGGCGTCGAAGGCGCCGACGCCGAAGCTCGTATAGCGCAGGCTGGGCCCGGCCAGGCCGGCTTCGGCCGAGCGGTCTTCGAACAGGCCCTCGCCGAGGTTGCGGTAGAGCGTGTTCGACTCGAGCGTGAGGTGGGTCAGGAAGACGTCTTCGTCCCCGTCCTCGTCGAAATCGCCCAGCACGACCCCCATGCTGGCTTCCGGCAGGCCTCGGCGATTGACCGCGGCGCCGGCAAGGAGCGCGTCATTGGAAAACCCGCCGTCGCCCCGGGCCAACCAGAGCGCGTTTTCCCGGCCGTCATTGGCGACGTAGAGATCGGTCAGGCCGTCGTCGTTGAAATCGCCGGTGACGACTCCGAGTCCCGGTTCGGCCAGGGCGGCGATGCCGGAGCGCACCGAGACGTCCGCGAAGGTGCCGTCGCCGCGGTTTTCCCAGAGCCGGTCCCGCTGCCCGGCGAAGGCGCTCGGACCGCAATAGTCGACGGCGCTCGACTCCGCGTAGCAGACCGGGTTCTCGTCGACGTCGAAGTCGACATAGTTGACGACGAAAAGGTCCAAGTCGCCGTCTCGGTCGAGATCGGAGAACGCGGCGCTCGTGCTCCAGTCTTTGTCGTGGAAGCCGGCCTGGGCGGTGACGTCGCGGAAGGTGCCGTCGCCGGCGTTGCGCCAGAGCTGGTTGGGGCCGTAGTTGGTGAGCGCCAGATCGGGGAGCCCGTCGCCGTCGAAGTCACCGGCGGCGGCGCCCATGCCGTAGCCGGTGCCGGCGAAGCCGGCTCGCTCAGAGATGTCCAGGAAGCGGCGCCCGGGGCCTCCTTCGCCGGGAGGCGCGCCGTCGTTTCGAAAAAGCCGGTCGCCGAGGCCGGCCGCGCCGGGCGGGACTTCGAAGACGAGATCCTGGAGCGTGTCGACGGCGCCCAGCAAGCCGCCCTGGCGGAAGTAGACGTCCAGGTCGCCATCCCCGTCGAAGTCCAGAAGCGCGCCGCCCTGACCGGTCATCTCAGGAAAGTAGAGCCGTCCGACCATGCCGTTGACGTGATCGAACTCAAGCCGCCAGACGGAGGTGGCGTCCTCGAAGAGGACGCCGTGCCCTGACTCTTCGATCTTGGAATCGGCCTCCTTGGCAGCGGCGGAGGCGGCGAGTGCCGGGCCGAGCCAGGCGGCCAGCAGCAGGCCGGCGGCACCGGCGACGGAGCGCGCCCGAGGCAGGTGTGTCCAGGCCGTTGTCCTCATGAGCGCGGCGCAAGCCTAGCACCTGGAAGGAGATAGGTGGATCGGGCCACAAGTTTTCGACAGGGCTTGCGGAAAACCGTCCGGAAAACAGTGTGGAAAAGCTCCGGGAGAGCCGGCCGCAATGCGGGAGGCCCGAATTGACCAAGACTCTGTGCAATCTGGATAAGTCGTGGAATCTCAGTTGGTTAGATCGAATTTCTCCGAGTGCTACCGGGCCGGCCCGAGGGCGTCAGGTAATTTCCACAGAAACCTCGTCGTCTTGCGCTAACTGATGGTCGGTCAAGGACTTAGGCGAACGCTGTGGAGATTCGGAGCCGGCGCGATGGTTGGGGAGTCCTGGAGGTCCCGGCGAGCCCGGCAGGAACCTATGCCGCGAAGGCCGATGGAGTTGCCGATCGGGCGGTCGGGACGAGTGCCCAGACGTGGGAAACCGGTGCCGGCGTGCGCTATAGTGCGCGGCCGAGCCCGATGAGCGCAAACGAAGATCTCAAGCACTCGCCTCTGGATCGAGAACACCGCGATGCCGGCGGCAAGATGGTCGAATTCGCGGGCTGGAGCCTCCCGGTCCGCTACTCCGGTGTGATCGAGGAACATCAGGCCGTGCGCACTGCCGCCGGTCTCTTCGACGTGTCGCACATGGGCGAATTTCGTGTTCGCGGCGCGGGTGCCGAGGCCTTTCTGCAAGTCGCGACTCCCAACGACGTGGCTTCGCTGCGGCCCAAGCGCGCGCACTACTCGGCGCTCTTGACCGAACGCGGAACCTATCTCGACGACCTGCTCGTCTACCGGCTGGCCGAGGATGAGTTTTTGCTGGTAGTCAACGCGGCCAACCGCGCCAAGGACTTCGCTCACCTGACCGGGCTGGCCGAGAGGTGGCAGGGCGAGGCCTTCGAGCTCGACGACGTGAGCGATGAGTACGCGCTCTTGGCGCTCCAAGGACCTCGTGCGGGAGACGTGCTGCGGCCGCTGCTCAAACCGGCGACCGCGGAGACTCTGGGCAAGCTCAAGTACTACCGGTTTCGCACGGCGCGGGTCGCCGGCAGCAAGGTGCTGCTGTCGCGCACGGGCTACACCGGCGAGTATGGGTTCGAGCTCTACGCCCGTCCCGAGAACGCCGCTTCCCTGTGGCGGGCGCTGCTCGAGGCCGGCGCCGGCCACGGCTTGCAGCCGGCCGGCCTGGGAGCCCGAGACACGTTGCGAACCGAGGCGGCGATGGCGCTTTACGGCCACGAGATCGACGAGGAGACCACTCCTTTCGAGGCCGGCCTGGGCTGGACGATCAAGCTGGATCGCGGGCCCTTCGTGGGGCGCGACGCGCTGGTCGAGGCCAAGTCCGCCGGGCCCGGGAAGAAACTGATCGGTCTCGAGGTCGTGGGTCGTGGCATGGCTCGCGCCGAGTACGAGGTTCGGGCCGAGGGCCGAACGGTAGGCGCGGTGACCAGTGGCACCTTCAGTCCGACCTTGGAGCGCGCGATCGCGATGGCCTATGTGCCGCCGGAGCTGGCGGCGCTGGGAACCGACCTCATCGTCGTGGCTCGCGGCCGCGAGCTGCCGGCGAAGGTGGTCGAGCTACCTTTCTACAAACGGGACTGACGGGTTGGTCCGTCGGCCCGGCGAGGAGAACGCAATGTATCCAGAGGACCGCAAGTATTCGAAGGACCACGAGTGGATCGTCGAGGACGGCGACACCTACACCGTCGGCATCACGGAGTTCGCGCAGTCGGAGCTCGGCGACGTGGTCTTCGTCGAGCTGCCCGAGGTCGGCGAGCAAGTCGACGCCAACGACGAGCTGGGCTCGATCGAATCGGTCAAGGCCGTTGCCGAGGTCTACACGCCGGTCTCCGGCGAGATCGTTGCCGTCAACGAAGTGTTGACCGACGCGCCGGAGAAGGTCAACGACGATCCTCACGGCGACGGGTGGCTGGTCAAGATGACCCTGAGCGCACCCGACGAGCTGGACGGCCTGATGACCTCGGCGGAGTACGAGGAGTTCATCCAGGAGGGATGACGGCGGTGGTGGCCGGCGGCGCCAGCGCGGCTCTGGGCCGCGGCGGGCTCGAGCTCGGGAAAGGGCTGAGCTAGCCGGGTGCGGACGCCCGCGTCCGAGCGGCCTCCCGCGCCGAGCCTCGCGCGCTCCGAGTTCGGCATCATTCTGTTTTTCGGGCTGTGCTGGATCGTCTTCGTGGCGATGGCCTGGCTCGGGTATCCGCTGGCCGGCACCATCCGGCTGGATCTGTATCTGCTCTATGGCCTGGCGGCGGCGCTGGGCTGGATGCTTGGCAACCTCGAGGTGCTGCGCCGCCGGCGGGCCGAAGCCGGGGGCGGCCTCGTGGCCGAGCGGCGGGGCTTCTACTGGCTCCATCTCCTGATGCCCGGCGGACTCTTCTACCTGCTCTGGGCGCTGGCGCAGGAGTCCCTGCGCTCCGGCTTCCCCCTGGCCCCGCTCTATGCTCTCGGGGTCTACGTGGTGCTGTTCCTGGTTCCGGTCAGCCTGCGCCGGGCCTTTCGCGCCGACCGGTAGCCGCGCGTTCCAGCAGCATGGCGTCGCCGTAGGAGAAGAACCGATAGCCGGCCTCGGTGGCGGCACGGTAGGCGTTCAGAACCGCCTCGAAGCCGCCGAACGCGCACACCAGCATCAGCAGCGTCGAGCGCGGCAGGTGGAAGTTGGTCAGCAGCACATCGACCGCCTGGAAGTCGAAGCCGGGACGGATGAAGAGGTCGGTTCGGCCCCGGCCGGCCACCACCCGGCCCCGGTTGCCGAGGGCGACGCTTTCGAGAGTACGGACGACGGTGGTGCCGGCGGCGACGATGCGGCCGCCGGCCGCCCGGGTGGCCTGGATCTCGGCCGCGGCGGCCGCCGGGATCTCGTAGGTCTCGGAGTGCATCGTGTGGGCGTCGATCTCCTCGGCGGTCACCGGCGCAAACGTCCCGGGCCCGACGTGCAAGGTGATCTCCGAGCGCTCGACGCCGCGCTCGGCCAGCGTCCGCAGGATGTCCTGGGTGAAGTGAAGTCCCGCGGTGGGGGCCGCCACGGCGCCGGGCCGGCTGGCGTAGACCGTCTGGTAGCGGTTCCGGTCCTCGCGCTCCGTGCTTTTCTCGGGGTCGCGTGGCCGGCGGATGTAGGGCGGCAGCGGCGTCCGGCCCAGGCTTTCGAGCCGCGGCAACGGGTCTTCGGAGAAGCGGACGGTGGCGGTGCCTCCAGGAAGATGCTCGGCCACCGTGCCGTGAAAGTCCGGCGCGAGGATGATCGTCGCGCCCGGCGGCAGGCGCCGGCGCGGGCGGACGAGGCACTTCCAGGTGGTCTCGGTCTGGAGCTCGACCAGGAGGAGCTCGGCGCGCCCGCCCCCCCGGCGCCGGCCCAGGAGGCGGGCGGGAAGGACGCGGGTGTTGTTGACGACGAGCCGATCCCCGGGTCGTAGCAGGTCCGGAAACCGGTCGAAGCGGGTGTGTTCCAGGTCCTCGCCGGTCAGGCGCAGCAGCCGGCTGGCGCCCCGCTCTGCGGGAGTTTGCGCGATCAGGCTCGGGTCCAGCGGGTAGTCGAAATCGGCCGTCTTGCAGTTCGCCGTCTCAGACGCACCCACGGCCATTACGTCCGCATCGTCGCCGGCCGGCAAGGCGGCGGGTGTGCCGTCTCGTGTCGCGTCATCGTCGGAAGGTCCGCCCATGATCGGCTAGCGCCGCTAATGACTCCTGGGCTGGAGGCGCTCCTGGAGGCCGTCTCCCAAGAGGTGGATCGACGCCACGGTGGCCAGGATTGCCAGACCCGGGAAGGCGGCGTTCCACCAACCGGTACGCAGGTCGCGCGAGGCGTCGGCGATCATGTTGCCCCAAGTTGGCGTCGGCGCTTCGACGCCGATACCCAGAAACGACAGCGCGGTTTCGAGCAGCATGACGTCGGCGATGCGCAGCACCAGGGCCACCAAGATCGGAGCCAGGGCGTTGGGCACCAGATGCCTGAGCATTACCGCGGTCGCACTCAAGCCGCTGGCCCGGGCCGCCACGGCGAGCTCGGTCGAACGAAGCTTAACCAACTCGGCGCGAGCGATGCGCGCGACCGACATCCAGCTTGTGAGCGCGAAGATCGCGACGATGATGGCGACCCCCGGGCGCAGCAGGCCGGCGACGGCCAGGAGCAGGAAGAGCCTGGGGAAGGCCAGGAAGGTGTCGGTGGCGCGCATCAGGACGGCGTCGAAGCCGCGGCCGGACGCCGCCGCCAGCGCTCCGATGCCAAGTCCCAGGAGGGTCGATAGGAGTGCCGCCGCCGAGGCGATGACCAGCGACAGCCGCCCGCCGTGAAGGAGCCGCGAAAGGACGTCGCGTGACAGGTGATCGGTGCCCAGCAAGAACCGGCGCTTCCGGGCCGGCCGTTCGGGATGGAGCAGCTCGCCGGCGGCGAGCCGCTGGCGCCGGCCGCCGCGGTCGATGTCGAGGACTCCGTCTCCGGGCGCGACGGAGTCTGCCAGCCAGCGGCGGCCATCGCGGAGCTCGACCTCCAGGCGCCGGGTGCCCGGCTCCAGATTGCCGCCTTGGACCCGGTCGAACTCGAGCTCGGGAGCAGCTGGCGCCAGCCACGGGGCCACCAACGAGGCCAGGACGATCAGAGCCAGGAGTCCGCCGCCCAGGCGGAGCTCAAACGAGCCCATGTTCGTGAATCTCCCATTGGTGCCGGGCGCGCGGGTCGGCGGCCGCCTGGCCGAGGTCGGCGAGTAGCGTGCCGAGGACGACCAATACCGCCGAGAGCGCCGTGGCGCCCAGGATCAGCGGGTAGTCGCGGCCCTGGATGGCGTCATAGGTCAGCCGCCCCATTCCGGGCCACGAGAAAACGACCTCGGTGACCAGGGCGCCGCTCAGCAGAAACGGCAAGCTGAGGCCGGCCAGCTCGAGCAAGGGCCCGAGAGCGTTGCGCAGGCCGTGGCGCCGGGCCAGCCGCGCCTCACTCAGGCCGCGGGCCCGAGCACTCTGGATGAAGGGCTCGGTCAGGATCTCGCTCAGGCTGTTGCGTACGTAGCGGGCCACGCCTCCGGCCGAGGCCAGCCCCAGCGTCGCCGCCGGCAGTGCCAGGTGGTAGAGGACGTCGAGCCAGTCCGCTTCGCCGCCAGCGGTCGCCGCCGAGGTCATGTGCCCACCCGGAAACCAGCCGGTCTGGTAGCTGAAGACCAGCAACACCATCAGAGCCATCCAGAAGTGGGGCGTCGAGTAGAGGACGAGGCTGAGGGTCCTGATCAGGTGGTCGATCCATCCGCCCCGGCGCCGGGCGGCGGCGATGCCGAGCGCGATGCCCACGGCGAACTCGATCGCGAGGGCGGTCGAAGCCAGGAGCAGGGTCGGACCGAGGTGGTCGGCCAGCACTGCCGTTACCGGCCGGTTGTGCAGGAACGACGTGCCCAAGTCTCGTCGGACCACGACCGCGGTGACCCAGGCCCGGTAGCGCTCGAGCAACGGCCGGTCCAGGCCGAAGGTCTGGCGCAGGGCCTCCTGCTGGTCCGCCGACATCTTTGGATGGAGAAAGGCATTGGTCGGATCGCCCGGGGCAAGCTCGACCGCGAAAAACGCCAGGGTCAGAGTGAGCGCGAGAACGACCAGCGCGGCTCCCACCCGCCTCGCGAGGTAGCGCCTCATGGCGTCATTATGCGGGACGAAGCTCGTGAGCCGGGCGCTGGGGTCTTCGCCGCACCGGCCCCTAGGAGGGATCGGCCAGCCACCAATCCTCGATGCGGAAGTAGGCGCTCAACGGATTGGGCTGGGCGCCGCGCAGGGATCGGCTGACTCCGTTCAACCGGGTCGGCTCCCACAGAAACGTATAGGGCTGCTCCTGGTGCAGGATCTCCTGCGCGCGATGGAGCAAGGGCACGGCATCGACGATGTCGACCTGGGTCTTGGCGTCGTCGATCAGCTCATCCAGCTCGGCATTGACGTAGCAACCGTAGTTATGGCCGTTCTCAATCGAATCGGAGTGGAAGGCGTACTTGAGGTCGAGCGAGGTGTCGATGCTCCAGGCGCCGATGGTGGCGTCGAAATCGTGGGCCTCATTGCTCTGGATCAGCGTGTTGAACTCGAGCTGGCGCAAGCGCACGTCGACGCCGATGCGGGCGAGATCGGTCTTGATCATGACCGCGGCGTCCGCGCGTACTTGATTGCCGCTGTTGGTGGACAGCTCGAAGCGTAGGTCCCGGCCTTTGCGGTCCAGAATGCCGTCCCCGTCGCTGTCCGCCCAGCCCGCCTCGGTCAGCAGCTCAGCCGCGGTCTCGGGATCGTAAGGCCAGGGCTCGAGCTGCGGATGGACCGCCCACAACGAGGACAGAATCGGCGAAAACGCCAGGCGGGCCCGATCTCCCCAGAGCGCCTCGACCATGGAATGGCGATCGATGGCGAGGGTCAGGGCGCGCCGGACGCGGGCGTCCCGGAACGGCTCCCGGCAGCCATTCCAGACGATGTAGTTGTACTGACGGTGCAGATAGGCGTCGATTCTGGCCCGCTCCGAGCGTTCCACGTCGGCGGCGCGGCTGGGCGCGACGTGCTCGACGAAATCGACCTGCCCGGACAGCAGGTGCTCGATCTGGTTGGCTCGGTTGGGGATGACTCGGAAGACCACTCGATCCAGCAGAGGGCGGCCGTCCCGGAAGTAGCGAGGATTGCGCTCGAGCACGATTTCTTCCTGGGGCCGGCGCGCGGCGAGCACGAACGGGCCGCTGTACGCTGCGTTGTCCACAAACCAACTCTCGTTGCCCCGCCATTCGGAGAACGGCAGCTCCGCCCAGCGATGCCGGGGCAGGATCACTCCCTCGTTGACGTCGGCGAGGGCCGAGGCGTAGGCCTCGTGAAACCGGTACTGGATGGTGTGTGCGTCGAGCGCGGTCACCGAGGCGATTCGCTCTTTGATGTCGGCATAGCTCCAGGCGATCTCGGGACTGATCTGGGCCTCGTGAGTCCAGACCACGTCGGCCGAGGTGATCTCGACGCCGTCGCTCCACGTGACGCCGCGGGTCAGCTCGACGGTCAGCACCGTCCGGTCGTCCGAGAACCGGTGGCTCGCCGCCAGCTCGGGGGCGAAGGTCGGCGGATGCTCCTGGTAGTCGGGCTGTTCGTCGAAGAGCCGCAAGAAGAGCATGTCGAGCACGTCCTGGTTGAAGCGGGTGCCGGTGCCGGTGAGTTGATTGATGCCGGCGATGTCGGTGCCGGCGGCCAGAACCACCGTGCCTCCCCGGCGCGGTTCTTCGGGATGCGCGCCCGGTGCCGAATCGTTCTGATCGGCCCGATCGCTCCGATCGGGGACTTCGGTCCGGCCGCAGGACAGGAGCGCGAGTGCGCTCACGGCAAGGACCGCCATGGTGGTCTGGCGACGGCGTAGCATCATCGAGGTTGGGGGTTGACGCCGAGGATCGTACCGAAGCCGTAAGACTCGGTCAATTTCGGGTTCTCGCGGGTGCTATTCTGCTGCGGCCATGGCGAGCGCTCGCGGGTTCGGATCGAGCAAGCTGGTTCTGGGTTTGGCGGTCCTCGGACTGTTCGTGCTCTTCGATCTGGCTCTCCTGGCCTGGTTCAGCTTCCGCTCCCTGTCGCAGCGCGAGATCGAGCGCGTGCTGGTCGAGACTCGCACCGAGGCCGAGGGTTTGGCGGAGCGGCTGACGCGCAGGGTCGAGGACGGTGGCGGTGAGGATCTCTATACGGTCGTCGCCGTCGAGCGCGAGCTCCAGACCTACATCGACTCGATCTTGAACAAGCGGGACATCGTTCAGACGGTGGAGATTCGGGACGTGGAAGGCAAGCTGGTCTTTCGAGGGTACTCCGAGGCCGAGATCGCGGTCGAGGACGCGGCCCCGGTACGGCTCGAGAACCGCGAGATCCCTCCGAATGTCGAGAAAAAGACTGTCACCCGCGAGCAGACCTACGATCTGGACGTGCCCATCGCCGACGTAGGGTTCGTGCACATCGGCATCAGCGACAGCGAGCTCGGCAAGCGGATCGGGACGCTGCGGCAGGAGCTGCTGCGCCAGACCGTGGGAATCGGCGCGGTGACGCTGGCGATCCTGGCCTTGGCGTACTTCATCATCTGGCGGCTCTGGCACCGGAGCCGCAGCCTCGAGGCCAAGGCCGTCGAGTCCGAGCGCCTGGCCTACATCGGCACCCTGGCATCCGGCCTCGCTCACGAGATCCGCAATCCCTTGAACTCGCTCAACCTGAACATGCAGATGCTTGAGGAGGAAACCGCGGGCCGGAGCTCCGGCGGCCGGGATTCGACCCGGCGGCTGCTGTCGATTACCCGCTCCGAGATCGGCCGTCTCGAGCGCCTGGTAACCGACTTTCTGCAGTACGCGAAGCCCCGGCCGGTCGAGCCCGCCGAGATCCCGGCGGGCCAGTTGCTCCAGAACTGCCGCGACGTGCTGGAGCCCGAGGCCGCCGCCGAGGGCACCTCGCTGCTGGTGGAAGACCGGTCCGCCGGGGCCCGGGTACGGGTGGACCCCGAGCAGATCTCGCAGCTTCTCCTGAATCTGGCGCGCAACGCTTTGGCGGCTACGGCGCTCGACGGCGCCGGAGGCAGGCCCGGCGACTTCCGGCCGGAAGTGCGGCTCATCGCGCGCACCGAGGGTGGCCGGGTCCTGCTGGAGGTGCTGGACAACGGCGTCGGTATCGAGCCCGAGGATCGGGATCGGGTCTTCGATCTCTTCTATTCGACCAAGCGCGGCGGCACCGGCCTGGGGCTCGCCGTGGTCAAGCGCATCGCCGACGCTCATGCCGCCACCGTCCAGGTGGACAGCACGCCGGGCGTGGGGACCCGCTTCCAGATCGGGTTTCCGGCACACGAGGGCGGGGAGTCGCAGGCGCGCCTGCAGCGGACGGTCGAACGGCCGGCGCGAGCCTAGCGGCGCGGCGGGACGTCAACCGGCCAGGGCGTCGAGATCGTCCTGAGACAAGAACTCGTCGACGTCGTCGTTACCGCAGACCGGACAGAGGATCTCGGCCAGTTTCCCTTCCTTCCACTCGAACGTGTAGCAGGGATTCTCGCAGTTGAGACAGACCAGAAAGTCGGGCTCGGCCATGGCTAGGTCTCCATCTGGCGGCAGGTCGGAGTCACCCGGGCGATGCCGTCTCCGCGGTCACGCCGCATGGTGGGCGAGCGCGCCACCGCGGAAGGCGTCCAGACCGGCGCGCTGGAATCGTTGTAGGGCCTCGGTCATGCGCGCTGGCGTCTCCCAGTGAATCGCGTGACCGACGCGGTCCAGGACCAGAAGCTCGGATTCGGGCAGATGGGCCTGCATCGCGTGGCCGACCTCGGGCAGGAAGAGGCCGTCACTGGCTCCCCAGACCAGGAGCGTGGGCGCCTGAATCGCGGCCAGCTCCGTCGGTCCGTAGGCGTGAGCTTCCTCGGTGCTCGCCAGGATCCGGCGCACCGCGGGCGAGGTGTAGGCGCGATAGAAGCCCCGGCGCACCAGGGACAGCAGCAGCGGCGTGCGGTGAAACAGCGCTCCGTAGAGTCGGTCCACGTCTTCCAGGCTGTCCACTTCGACCAGACTCTGGATCCGGTCCCAATCCTGGTGCTCGTAGCCGGCGGCATCCACCAAGACCATCCGGCCGACGAGATCCGGCCGCTCGAGAGCGAAGCGCACGGCCATCCAGCCGCCCAGGCTGATTCCGGCCAGGGTGACCGTACGGTCCGGCGCCCGGTCCTCGACCAGAGCCTCGAGCGCGCGGGCACCCTCGGGAACGTTGAGCGCGCTGCCCGGCACCAGCGTGCCGCCCAGGCTCGAAAGCTCGGGCAGGATCAAACGGGTGTCCCGCCGCATCGCCCGCACTACTCGTTGCCAGCAAAAGGTCGTAGAGGCCAGGCCGTGGAGCAGGATCCAGGGCTCGCCGTCGGCGGGACCGGCCTCGTAGTAGACGAGCCGTCCGCCGTCGATCTCGAGCTCCCGGCGCCTCGCGCCCAGGGTGGCCAAGACGCTGGACGTCCAGAGCGGAAACAGGCGCAACAGCATCGCGCAGAGCCTAGCATCTTCGGCTTGCCGGGATGGCGCCGCGGCGCGCTCTCGGAGCGCTTGCGAGCGATTCCGGAGGGCCGGCGGGCCGACTACGCGGGGATCCGCCGCCAGACGTTCAGCCGTTGGCGGACGGGCACCCAGGAGTTCAATCCGATCGACGCGGGGGAGCGGATGGGGGTCAAGGGCAACTGAAGGATTTTCTGAAATTTATCGAGAAATCAGGACGTTTTGGTGTACCGTCGGTGGAAGGAGGGAGCCGCGGTGGTTTTTCTTGGGAGGGGCGAGGCTCGCCGTTGTGGCAGATTCCGCAACCGAGAGCTGTAAATTGACGTATTCTTTTGGAGCCCTGGGATGGGCGTCCAGATTGGGAGAATTGTGGTTGGGCATCTAGGCGTCACGCGACCCTGGCGGGACGGAAAGGAAGGATTGGCAATGGCAACTCAGAAAAAGCGACTGAAATCATCCACGTATTTCTATCTTGCGTGGGGTGCCGCCGTCATTGTGGCGGGCCTAGCCTTGGCTGTCGGCTGGCAGTGGGCCTTCTTGGCTGTCATTCCTGCACAACTTTCGCATACAGCCTGCGTGTGCTCAGATAGCTAGTCTCGCTTCATCGCTTCACTGAATCGACGCCCCGAGGGGCATGAAGGAGGGTGGGCCTTTGTCGATGTGGAATGGGATTAAGCAGTGGTTGGAGGACATTGGCGAGACCGGGAGGGCGGCTCTGGCGACTGTCAGCGGCGCGGCCGGTATCGGGTTCATCCAGATGTCAGCGAACGCGAAATTCGTTGCGGACTCGACACGGCCGGTTTTTGCCGGACTCGGCGCAGTGCTTCTCTTGGCTGTCCTGCCGATTCTCAACGACAGGTGTGTCGAGCCCGTCAAGGCGCTGTGGGGCTGGTGCGTGGGCTGCTTTTCGATGCCGCTCGGTTTCGTGGGTGCTCTGGTCGCGTTGTTTCACTACAGGACGGAGCACCCCAACTGGCCAAACGAACAGAACGGATGGCTTGCCCTGGCCTTCTTGCTGCTTGCTTTGTTGGCGATCTCGGCGAGAAGGCGGATTCCTGCGAAGAGGCTTGTTGAGGACAACAACTGGGGATTCCCCGAGGCGGAGCTTTTCTACATCCTCGTCAACGGAATTCCGGTTCCCCTGGCGACCTTCTTGACCATACTGGCGCTATCGATTTTCTTTCCTGATCTCTTTTGGGGGGCGGCGTCGTAGCCGATCCGGTCCATCCCTGCGCCGGCAGTGAAGCCCCGACCCTGGCGGCGATCGTTTACGAGGGCACGAAGCGCCCGCTCTGCCCCAGTGCCTCGACCCTGGTACGGCCCGACGCGAGAGGAGCGCCGGCTGGTAATGGTCACGCCTCCGAGCCCGGGCTCCAAGAGCCCAAAGCAAGAACGCCACCATCGACTCGCGCCTTAGCCGCTTCGTCTTCCCCGGACAAAGCGCGAAACGAATAGCTGCAGCTCACCGCGATCGCACGCTCATCGCTACGTTGAGCGGCAGAAGCTAACGATGGGGGATGTCCATGCGCCGCTTCACGCGACTCACGAACGCTTTCTCGAAGAAGTTCGAAAATCAAGTGGCCGCTGTCTCGCTGCACTTCGCCTGGTACGATCTCTGTCGCCCGCATCGGTCGGTGCGGGCGAAGAAAGACAACCGAGTCACACCGGCGATGGCGGCGGGAGTTTCCGATCGCCCAATGACCGCCGAGGATCTGATCGGGCTGCTGTAGCTTCAAACTGACCCCACTACCGCCGGTCCGCCGGCGTTGACCGGCGGCCTTTTCTTGTGCTAGTTTTCCGGCTCTTGCGCTGCGGCGCGACCGAAGGAGTGCGTCATGTACGCGGTTATCGAAACAGGCGGAAAACAGTACCGAGTCAATCCCGGGGACACGATCGACATCGAGACGCGGGACGTGGACGATGGCAAGGTGACCTTTGACCGGGTGCTCATGGTCAAGGACGGCGATGCCGTGCAGGTCGGCCAGCCGCTGGTCGATGGCGCCTCCGTTTCCGCAACGCTCGTGGACGAGGTCCGAGCACCCAAGATCCTGGTTTTCAAGATGAAGCGGCGCAAGGGCTACCGGAGGCTGCGTGGCCACCGCCAGAGCCAGCTCCGGGTCCGTATCGACAGCATCAACACCTAAGAAGCCGACGGAGACTGCGCAATGGCACATAAGAAGGGACAGGGTTCCAGCCGCAACGGCCGCGATTCGAATCCCAAGAATCTGGGAGTCAAGCGCTTCAGCGGACAGACGGTTTCCGGCGGCACGATTCTGGTGCGCCAGCGGGGCACCAAGATCTTTCCGGGTACCAACGTGGGCCGCGGTGGCGACGACACGCTGTTCGCCAAGGCCGACGGCGTCGTCCAGTTTCGGCGCAAGGGCCGGTCGCGCAAGATCGTCCACGTGCTGCCCGCCGAGTAGCGGCTCCGAGTTCCGGCCGTCTGCTCCAGCTTGCCGGGCCGGCGCCCGGGTGTTGCCGTGAATTTCATCGACGAAGCTGAGCTGGAGGTCCGCGGCGGCCGCGGTGGCAACGGCTGCACCGCCTTTCGGCGCGAGAAGTTCGTGCCCAAAGGGGGACCGTCGGGCGGTGACGGCGGCGAGGGTGGCTCCGTGTACCTCGTCGGAGACCCCGGGCTCAACACGCTCTACGGATTGCGCCACCAGTGGCTCTACGCCGCGGATCGCGGACGGCACGGCGAAGGCTCGAACAAGACCGGCCGGTCCGGAGAGGATCTGCTGGTGCCGGTGCCGCTGGGCACCGAGGTACGGGATGCCGACGGCGTTTGGGTCGGGGAGGTGACCCGGGATGGAGAGCGCCTGTGCGTCGCCCAGGGCGGCCGGGGGGGCCGCGGCAACGCCCGGTTCGCGAGCTCGAGAAACAGGGCGCCGCGCCGCTCCGAACCCGGTGGCGACGGCGAGGAGCGGCGCCTGAAGCTCGAGCTCAAGCTGCTTGCCGACGTCGGTATCGTGGGCCTGCCCAACGCCGGGAAATCCACGTTCATCGCCGCCGTCTCGGGGGCTCGCCCGAAGGTCGCGGACTACCCGTTCACGACCCTGGTGCCCAACCTCGGCGTCGTCGACCGGGGCTTCGAGCGGCGCACGATCGTCTTGGCGGATCTGCCGGGCTTGATCGAGGGTGCCGCGGAGGGAGCGGGATTGGGCGCGCGCTTCCTGCGCCACGCCGAGCGCTGCCGGGCGCTCCTGCACTTTGTGGATCTGGCCTCCGGGCCGGAGCCCGCGCACCATCAGCTTGCGGCAATCGAAAAGGAGCTGGGGCGCCACACGAACGATCTGCTGGAGCGGCCCCGATGGATCGTGGGCACCAAGCTGGACGCCGCGGACGAGGAACGCCGGCGCGACTTGGAGGCGGCCGCCGACCGGCGCTCGATGCCGTACTATGAGATCAGCTCGGCGACGCGCGCGGGACTCGACCGACTCCTGGCCGACCTCGAGCGCTTGCTGACGGAGCCATCATGAAGCTGGGCATCTTTGGCGGATCCTTCGACCCGATCCACAACGGACACATCGAGCCGGCGCGGAGAGCGCGCGAGGTGCTGGGCCTGGATCGCGTCGTGTACCTGCCCACCGCGCGCCCGCCACACAAGCCCGGCCGCCAGTTCGCCCGTTCGCAGCGCCGCTTTGCCATGGTCGAGCTGGCGCTGCTGGACGAGCCCGATTTCCTGGTGTCGGCCTGGGAGCTGACTCCGGGCCGGCCGGCCTACACGGTGGAGACGTTGGAGCGCTTCCAGCACCGGCATCCGGACGCCGAGTTGTGTCTCTTGCTCGGCGCGGACTCCTTCAAGCAGTTGCCGACCTGGAAACGCTGGCAGGACATCGGGCGGCTGGCCTCGTTGGCCGTTTTGACGCGGCCCGGATGGGACTATCGCTCGGTGGAGCAGGGAGTGCCCGGGGAATTGCGCGAGCTCGTGGACTCCGGGCGCGTGCACTTCGTACGGAACCCGCCGGTCGAGATCTCCTCCACTGAGCTGCGCCATCTCTTCCGCACCGGCGGCGACATTCCCCCGGGTGCCGCTCCCAAGCTGGTGGTAGACTACATCCGGAAGTACGCTCTCTATACATGAGTCCCGAAACCGCGCCCCACGAAGCCCCGCCCGAGATCCCGGACCGGCTTCGTACGGTGGTCCAGGCCATTCAGGACCGCAAGGGCGAAGAGCTCAAGGTGCTGCACCTTGCCGAGGTGAGCGACTTCACAGAGTTCTTCCTGATCTGCAGCGGCACCAGCGAGCGGCAGGTGCAGGCGATCGCCGACGCCATTGTCGAAGCGACCAAGGCGGCAGGACGCCGGCCGCTCGGAGTCGAGGGCTACGGACACGGCCGCTGGGTTCTTCTGGACTACGGCGACATCGTGATTCACGTCTTCGACCAGGAGCTGCGCGGCTACTACGCTCTCGAGCGGCTGTGGGGGGATGCCGTGGACGTCACCGGCGCCGCCTCGGCGTGACCGAACTGCCACCGGGCCTGGCGCTGCTGGCGGCGGCCTCTCCGTCTCTCGAGCCGCTCTACCGGCAGGCGTTTCGGGCGGCGCGGAGTGAAGCGACGGTCCTGATACTGGGTGAGCCCGGCACTGGCCGATCGACCCTGGCGCGCGTACTCCACCAGGCGAGCGGGCGCGCCTCCGGCCCGCTGGTGGAGGTGGACGTTGCCGCGGTCCCGGCCAGCCTGTTCGAGAGCGAGCTCTTCGGGCACGAATCCGGCGCCTTTACCGGCGCCGAGTCGGCGAGTCCCGGCCGCCTGGGCCGGGCCGGCGGCGGCAGTCTCCTGCTCGACCACGTCGAGGAGATTCCGAGCACCACCCAGGCCAAGCTGCTGCGACTGTTGAGCGAGGGGCGCTACGCTCCTCTCGGCGGTACCGAACGGGCCGCCGACGTTCGCTTTCTGGCGATCGGCAGCCATGAGCTGGCCGAGCGCGTACGCTCCGGATCGTTCCGGCCCGACCTCTACTACCGCCTGGAGGTTCTCACCCTGGCGTGTCCGCCACTACGGGAGCACCGGGCGGATCTCGACTCCGTGCTGGAGTTCTTCCTGGCCGACCTGGGAGCCCGCTTCGGCCGCCCGGGTCTGACGCTGGCAGCGCGCGCGCAGGACTGGATGAGGTCGTATTCCTGGCCGGGGAACCTGCGCGAGGTGCGTAACGCGCTAGAGCGGGCCTGCCTTCTGGCGGACGGTTCGGTCCTGGATCCGGCGCCGCCCGCCAGTCAGGCTCCGCCGGTGAGCCTGGCCGAGCTCGAACGCGAGCAGATCCTGAAGGTGCTGGCGTATACGCGCGGGCACCAGGGGCGCGCGGCCGCGATCCTGGGCATCAGCCGCAAGGCGCTGTGGGAGAAGCGGCGGCGCCACGGTTTGCCGTAGACGCCGCCGCCGCGGTGGCCTGGGTTCGTCCTAGCGGCCCTTCCAATCCGCCGAACGCTTGTTGAGGAAGGCATCGACGCCCTCCTCCTTGTCCTCGGACGAGAAGCACAGGCAGAAGAGGTCGCGCTCGTACTTGGTGCCGTCTTCAATCGAGGTGCTCCAGGCGGCGCGCACCGCTTCCTTGGCGACCCGTAGGGTCAGGGGACTCTTCGAGGCGATCTTGGCGGCCAGCTCCAGGGTCTTCTCGCGCAGCTCGTCGGCGCCGAACACCAGCTCCACGAGTCCGATCTGCCGGGCCTCCTCGGCGCCGATCATGTCGCCGGTCAGCACCAGGCGGAGCGTCTGCCCCAGGCCGATGAGACGCGGCAGGCGCTGGGTGCCGCCGCCACCGGGAATCAGGCCCAGATTGATCTCGGGCTGACCGAAACGGGCCCTGTCCGAAGCCACGCGGATGTCGCACCCGGATGCCAGCTCGCAACCGCCTCCCAGGCAGAAGCCGTTGATCATCGCGATCACCGGCTTGGGAAAGCTCGACATGACGTCGAAGACCCTGGGGCTCGCCATGGCCTCGCGCTGGTCGAAGGGAGAACGTCCCTCGAATTCACCGATGTCGGCGCCGGCGATGAAGGACTTCTCTCCGGCGCCGGTGATGACCACGGCTCCAACGCCGTCGTCGGCCGCGATCGCTTCGAGGTGCTCGAGCATCTCGTCGCGGACCGCCTGGTTCAGGGCGTTCAGCTTGTCGGGCCGGTTGATCGTGAGAATCGCGACGCGACCCTCGGTTTCTCGCAGAACGGTATCTGCCATGGAGTTCTCCTTTGTCTTCCGTCTTTCAGTAGTTAGCGGTGGGACCAGACGGCCGCTCTCTTGTCCAGAAAAGCGGCGATTCCTTCTTCCATGTCGTGGACTCCGGTGAGCCTCTCGCGGTAGATCCTCTCGGTCTCGGCCAGATCGGCCAGGATCCGCTCGCTTCGCCGCCGGCTCAGAGTCTCCTTGATGAGGCGCGTCACCGGCGCGCTCTTCGCCAGGATATCGCCCGCGAAGTGTTCGCCACGGCGGCCCAGGTCCGCCGCCGGCACCGCCTCCCATACCAGGCCGTACGTCCGGGCTTCGGAGCCGGACAGACGCCGGCCCGTGGTCAGCAGCTCGAGAGTCCTCGGATAGCCGAGGATTCTGGGCAAGAGGGTCGCCGCCGCGGGTGGAAAGCAGCCCAGCTCGACTTCAGGGAACCCAACGACGCTGTCTTCGGCCGCGATCACGAGGTCGCAGCAGCAGGCCAGCTCCAGGCCGCCGCCCAGGCAGTAGCCGTCGACCAGAGCGATCGAGACCGCCGGGATCGCGAGCAGCCGCCGGAGCGCGCCGTGGAAGGTAGTGAGCATCGCGCCCAGCCGCTCGGGAACGTGGTCTTCGACCGCGACGCCGTACGAAAAAGAGGATCCCTCTGGCGCGCGCAGAACCAGGACCTGGAGGTCCTCCCGGGCCTCGAGGCCGGCTAGTGCCGAGTCGAGCGTCCGAAGCGCGGACAGATCCGGAACGTTGCGCGGCGGCCGGTTCAGAACGAGTGTTGCCAGCCGTCCTTCGGTCTCGAGCGAAACGGCTTCGTTCATCGGGCCGCCGGGCCGAGCTTCGGGCTTGGAGGTCTAGTCGAGATAGCCAATGGCTCTCAGCTCCTGGATGGCTTCGTCGGAAAGCGCCTCACGACGGGCGGCCGAACCTGCGAGCCCCTGGCGCCAGTTCCGCTGGTAGCGGTAGAGCCGCCGGACGACTTCGCGATTGGCTGCGGCCACATCGGTCGTCTCGAGGGGGTCGGCCACGAGGTCGAAGAGTCGCGGACCCGCCCCCTTCTCATCGGTGATGAGCTTGTGGGTCGCCGTGGAGACGGCGACCGCGAAGCTGGACTCCGAGATCGCGTACGGAGGCAGCTCCTGTTCGCCTCCGGTCAAGGCCGGCAGCAGACTGGGGTTGCCCTCCTGCGGTCCGAGGCCGGCGGCGTCCAGGAAGGTCGAGACCACGGTGCGGCTCTCGACGACCTGGTCGCGGAGCTCGCCGCGCGGTCCGGGCCAACCCGCGGGCGGCTTGAGAATCAGCGGCACCCGAACCAGCTCGTTCCAGGGCCAGTTCTTGTGACCGATGCCGCCGTGCTCGGCGAACTCCTCGCCATGATCGGAGGTGACGACGACCAGTGTCTCCTCCCAGAGCCCGCGCGCGGTTAACTCCTCGACGAGGAGTCCGACACGGAGGTCGATGGCGAACAGCTCGGCGTTGTAGAAGGCCCTGGTGGCCTCGATCTCGTCCTCGGTGAGCGTACGCTCACCGGAGCGAATCGCGTGCTTGAGCGCCTTGGCTCCGCGGCATGGGTTGAAGGGATTCCCTTTCGGACGGAAGACCGCCAGAGCTTTGGGTGGCGGGCAGTACGGCCAGTGCAAGTCGAAATAGTGCAGGAGAGTGAAGAACCTCTCCGGACGCTCTTGGTCCAGCCACTCGACGAAGCGGTCGTTGATGGACCGCGTTCCGCCCAAATGCACCTCGTAGGCGTCGAAGCCCTGATCCAGTCCGAAGCGGCGCGAAAGCTGGGCCTGCTCGCCGAAGACCGCGTTGGTGTAGCCGGCTTCGCTCAGACGTTCTGCGAGAGTTACCACCGAGTCGTCCAGCACCGGCGTATAGATCTCTTCAGCCTTGGCCTGGGGCTTGCCATCGGCGACTTCATAGGCCATCAGGCCGTGTTCCGACGGGTACAGCCCGGTCAAGAGCGTCGGCATCGTGGGACGGGTCCAGGTCGACTGCGACACGGCCCGGGTAAAGGACAGTCCCTGGTCCGCGATCCGGTCGAGGTTCTTGGTCGTGCGGCGCGGATAGCCGTTGGCCGACACGTGGTCCGAACGCAGGCAGTCGACGACGATCAGGAGCAGGTTGGGAGCTTCGGGTATCAAGCTTGGGGGTGGGCTGGCGCAACCTAGGAGCACGGCCGTGGCAGCGATGGCGAGCCAGCAAGCGTAGGCGCCCGGACGCCGTCTTCGGCCGGCGAGAGCTCGTGGTCTCGCGAACCCGCTACCCATCGAACCGTTCCACCAGAAGCGCCAGGCCCATGCCTCCGGAGACACACAGGCTGGCGATACCGAGGCGGCCGCCTCGGGCCTCGAGGCCGTGCAACAGCGTCACGGTGATCCGGGTGCCGGTACAGCCGATCGGATGGCCGAGGGCGATGGCACCGCCGTCCGGATTGACCCGGGCCGGATCGAAGTCGAGGTCCGCCTGGCAGGCCAGAACCTGGCTGGCGAAGGCCTCGTTGATCTCGATCTCGTCGATGGCTTCTGGCTCGAGGTCGTGCCGGGCGAGCAGCGCCTGGATCGCGGGCACCGGTCCGATCCCCATGATTCTGGGCTCGACGCCCACGACCTCCCAGTCCAGAAGCCGGGCGGCGGGGGTGAGTCCGTGCTCGTCGATCGCTCGCTCCGAGGCGACCAAGACCGCCGCCGCGCCGTCGGTGATTCCCGAGGCGTTGCCCGCGGTCACCGTGCCGCCGTCTCGAAACACGGTCTTGAGCCTAGCCAGGGAGTCGAGGGTGACCCCGTCTCGAGGGTGCTCGTCCGCGGTCACCGTGACGCTGCCTTTGCGGGACTCGACCACGATCGGTTCGATCTCGGCTTCGAAGCGGCCCCGGCCGCGGGCCGCCTCGCAGCGTTGCTGCGAGCCGGCGGCGTAGGCGTCGGCGGCCTCGCGGGTGATGCCGTATTCGGCCGCCAGCTCTTCGGCGGTCTCGCCCATCACCAGGTTCGAGAGCGGATCGGAGAAGCCGTCCCGGTACATGCCGTCGGTCAGCTCGGCGTGACCCAGCCGGTAACCCCAGCGCGCGCGGGGCAGGAGGTAGGGCGTGTTCGACATGCTCTCGGTGCCGCCGGCCAGCACCAGCTCGGCTTCGCCCAGGCGAATCGCTCGAGCCGCCGCCAGGATCGATTGCAGTCCGGAGCCGCAAGCCTGGTTGACCGTGAATGCCGGGCGCTCGACCGGGATGCCCGTCCGGTAGGCGATCTGCCGCGCGGTGTTAGGGCCGCCGCCGGCTTGGCGGGCGTGCCCGAAGATCGCTTGATCCACTGCGCCGGGGGCGATCCCGGACCGGTCGAGGCAGGCGCGCGCCGCCTCCACGCCCAGGTCGGCGGCGCCGAGGGCGGCCAGCCGGCCACCAAACTTTCCAATCGGAGTGCGTACCGGCGCCGCCAGAAACAGTGGCTCGGCCGCTTCGGATCTCCGCGCCGTCACTTGCCCACGAAGACCGTCTTGCTCTCGGTGTAGTAGGCGAGCGCCTGCTTGCCAAGCTCGCGTCCGAAGCCGCTCTGCTTGTACCCGCCAAACGAAGCGCCCGAGTCGTACCAGTTGTACTGATTGAGCCAGACGGTGCCGGCTTGGAGCTTGGCGGCGACGCGGTGGGCCTTGCCGATGTCCCGGGTCCAGACGCCCGCGGCCAGGCCGTAGATCGATCGATTGGCAAGTGCCACCGCCTCGTCGGCGTCGTCGAAGGGGATCACCGCGAGCACCGGTCCGAAGATCTCCTCCTGGGCCACGCGCATCGAGTTGTCGACTCCGGTCAGGATGGTGGGCTCCATGAAGTAGCCCTTGCCGCCGACATCGCGAGCCGCGCCGCCGAGTGCGACCTCGGCGCCCTCCTGCTTGCCGATGCCGACGTAGCCGAGGACCGTTTCGCGCTGGCTGGCCGAGACCAGAGCGCCCAGTCGGGTCTTGGGATGGAGCGGGTCGCCGGGCTCCAGCCGCTTGGTGCGCTCGATCAGCTTCTCGACCAGCTGGTCGTGGACCGAGCGTTCGACGAACAGGCGCGAGCCGGCGGCGCATACCTCGCCCTTACCGTAAAAGATGCCGTTGTAGGCGCCCTTGACCGCGTTGTCGAGGTCGGCGTCGGCAAAGACGATGTTGGGTGACTTGCCGCCCAGCTCCAACGTCACCCGCTTGATCGTGTCGGCGGCGCTCTTCATGATGCCGCGGCCGACCTCGGTCGAGCCGGTGAAGGTAATCTTGGCCACGTCCGGGTGCTCGACCAGGGCGCCGCCGACCGCTCGGCCGCCGCCGGGCACGGTGTTGAGCGCCCCCGCCGGCAGTCCCGCCTCGACCGCCAGCTCGGCGAACTTGAGCGCCGTCAGCGGTGTGTAGGACGCGGGCTTGTGGACGACCGCGTTGCCGCAGGCTAGTGCCGGGGCGATCTTCCAGAGGGCCTGGATGATGGGGAAGTTCCATGGCGTGATGGCGCCGATCACTCCCATCGGCTCACGCAGGCTGTAGGCGAAGGAAAACGGTCCCTCGACCGACAGGGTTTCGCCGTGGATCTTGTCCGCCCAGCCGGCGAAGTAGCGCAGCGCTTCGACCCCGGCCGGGATGTCGACGTAGCGCGACTCGAAGATGGGCTTGCCGTTGTCGAGGGTTTCGAGCAGCGCGAACTCCTCCGTGCGCTCTTCCAAAAGGTCCGCGATCCGCCACAGGATCTTGCCGCGGGCACGCGGCGAAGTCTTGCCCCAGTCCCCGTCGAGCGCGGACCGCGCGGCTTCGACCGCCCGGTCCACGTCGGCGGCTGAGCCCGAGCCGACTTCGCACACGGTCTCCTCGGTCGCCGGGTTCTCGGTAGCGAAGGTTGCTCCGTTCTCGGCATCGACCCAGGTGCCGCCGATGAAGAGCCTCGCCGGCGGGACCTGGGGCTGGAGTGTGGCGTCGTCGGACACGCTCTAGGCCCCCTGAAACTCGGGCTTGCGCTTCTCGATATAGGCGGCCAGGCCCTCGCGGGCGTCGTCGCTCTGGAATAGCTGCTGCTGGAGCTCGCGCTCGATGGCGAGACCGCTCTCGAAGGGCACCTCCCAGCCGGACTGTACCGACCGCTTGATCCGGCCGACCGCCTTGGCGGCCTTGTTGGGCGGGCAGAACTGGCTGGCGAAGGCGTGGATCTGGTCCATGAAGTCGTCGCCTTCGAGGATGCGGTTGACGACGCCCAGGTCTTGAGCCTCCTCGAAGGAGAGGAGGTCGCCAGTCACCATGAGGTCGATCGCGCGGCTCTTGCCCACGATGCGCGACAGACGCTGGGTGCCGCCGGTACCGGGCAGCACGCCCAGATTGATCTCGGGAAGACCGACCTTGCCTGCGTCCTTCTTGGCGATGCGCAAGTCCGCGGCCATCGCGATCTCGAGGCCGCCGCCGACGGTGTGGCCGTTGAGCGCGGCGATCACCAGCTTCGGGGTGTGCTCGAGCCGGTTCAGCGTCTCGTTGGCGTGGAGGCAGAAGTAGTACTTGAAGACCGGATCCGAGGTCTGGAGCATGTTGATGTTGGCGCCGGCGCAGAAGAACTTCTCGCCCAGGCCGGTCACCACCAGCACGTGGACGTCCGGGTCGAAACGCGCCGACAGGATGGCGTCATCGAGTTGCCGCATCATTTCGTGGGTGTAGGTGTTGGCCGGCGGATCGGTCAGGGTCAGATAGGCGACGCCGTCACGAACTTCGTATTGGACCAGGGTGGATCGTGTCTCTTGCTCAGCTGAAGCCTCAGCCATAGGTGGTACCTCCCGAACTGTAGGGTGAACGTTAGCCAGAGAGACCGCCGGGCGTCGGGCCGGGCGATTCTGGGAACGGGGAGATTCTGTCACGCGCTCCCGGGCCCGGCAAGACGCTCGCGCGCGGCGGCAACCGAGGATGGGAGTGCCGCTCGCCACTGCGGTTTTGGCTGCCGCCGCACTAGAATACGTCGTTCGATAGGACTCCGGCCGCTCGCCGGCGGAGCCGCGAGACGCGACCCATGATCACCGGCTACAACACCGACGTTCGCCACCGGGGCCTGGTCTTCCACGTCCAGACCGAAGACAAGGGTGTCAACAACCCCTACGTCGAAAGCCTGGTCTACGTCGGCGGTCAGATTCTGGGCCGCCGCCGCACCGACTACGCGCGCATGGTCAAGGAGGGCGAGGGCGGCAAGGAGCACGTGCTCGCCCTCTTGGAGGAGCAGCACAAGAAGATGATCGCCGAGATTCGGGAAGGCAGCATGGACGCCGACGTCGAGCGGCAGCTAGGCCCGATCGCGGTCCCCGAAACACCCGAAGAGCCCGACTTGAAGCCGGCGCCCACGGCGGGTCTGGCCATGCCCGAGGAGGTCAGCAGCACGCCCAGCCTGGATCAGGTGATCCTGGACTACTTGAACATGGAGGCCGATCAGGAACACCTGGTGCTGGCGATGGACTCGACCGGCGACCTGGACCTGGGCAGCGAGGCTCTGCTGGCCTTTCATGCCGAGGCTAGCGGCTCGGGGGATCCGGTGGCCGAGGCTCAGATCGCGGTCAAGCTCATCTCAACCGTCGCCGAGCCGGTGGCACTGGGAGGAGGGACCACCAACTCCGACGGCAACCTCAACCTCAAGGTCGCGATTCCGGCCATTGCCAAGGGCACGGCGGCGTTGATTATCACGGCGACCAGCGAGCTGGGCTCGGCTGAGATCAAGCACTTGATCTAGAGGTCCCGAGATGACAGAGGACACGACATCGATCGCTGACACGCGCCGCACCGAGACCATGACGATCCAGGTCAACGGCGAGGACCACGACTGTCCGGCAGGCTCCACGGTCGCCTCGCTCCTGGCCGACCTGGACCTCGATCCCAGAACGGTCGCGATCGAGCACAACGGCGAGCTGGCGCGGCGCGTCCGGTTCGAGGAAATCCCGCTGGCGGCCGGCGACCGGCTGGAGATCGTCCGCTTCGTCCAGGGTGGTTGACCCCCACCTTCGGGCGTGTAGAATTTGCCGTTCGTGGGCCGCTAGCTCAACTGGCAGAGCAGCAGACTCTTAATCTGCGGGTTCGGGGTTCGAGTCCCTGGCGGCTCACCATATAACTCTCTCAAAGCAAGCGGCTTACTGCTCCGTCGAAGACTGGGCTAGGAGTTGGTATCGAGCTCTCGCCCGTATTGGCTTGAGGAGCTGTGGTCCGTCTGCCCCTATTCAATTCATGAGAGATTTGAGGACACCGGTAGCTATCGAGAAGATCAGTGCTGTGAGTGCTGCTGTCCAGTACTCAATTCGATAATAGGCCCAGGCGTACCCACCTGGGGGCGCCTGGACGCCTCGGGCAGCCATCTCGGCTGCGTGGCTTTCCGAACCGCCCAAGATCGACTGGTAGGCGCACCACATCAGTCCCCAGATGAATGGAATTCCAAGGCGGGCAAGCCAGGGGTCGTTGAACCAGCCAATAAAAATGCCAGACAACACGTTCACGCGAGCATTCTAGACGAACGAAAAGGTGGTTGGCGTGCGTGCCAGCAACTGGGGAGGCCCGTCGGTTGAAGGAGCTCAAGCAAGAGAATCGGCGACTGAAGACGGCGCTCGCGGATGTGACGCTTTGCAAGGAGGCGTTGAAGAGAAGCGCTGCAAAGAAGATGGTGACGCCCACGGCCCGGCGCGCGGCGGTGAGCTTCTTCCGGAATCAGCACTAGTTGGATTGACGCTGCTCTTCGCCGGGCGCAAGACCGCGGCAGAGTCCCGGCCGCGCTAGCGGGTCGTCGCCGTCTCGCCGGCGTTTGCGGCCGCCGGGTACTGGGCGCCCGATTCTGGCCTTCGGGCGCTACGCCGCCTCGCGCAGGCTGCGTGCCGCCTTCTTGAGGCGCTTGCGTCGTTTCTTCTCGGACAGGCGGCCCCGAGTGCCCGAAGCCGACCGCCGGTTGGCTTCGAGCCGGCGCAGCAGCGCCAGGGCCGGACAGCGCTTGCAGGCGTTCTTGTCCTTGGTCCGGAACTTCTCGCAGCAGGATGCCTTGAGCTTCTTGGCCATCAGCCGGCCATCAGCGGTTGGCACGGGCGAGGTCGAAGCGGACGCCGAAGAGGAGGGCGCGGGGCCGGCCCGGACGCAGCCCGGCGGGCCGCCGGCCGGCGACGTAGACGTGGTCGGTCAGGTTCAGGATCTGGCTCCAGAGGCGGATCCGGTCGTTGACGCGGAACTCGGTTCGCAGATCGAAGACGGCTCGCGATCCGATCGATTCGCTCTCGGGAACCGGTCCCGAGCCCGCCCGAGTCCGCATCTTGCCGGTTACGGTGCCGTCCAGATGGGCCGCCCAGCGCTCCCGCTCCAAGCTGATGCCGGCAAAGAGCTGGTGCTCGGGAATGTAGGGCACGGCATCGCCTTTGCGCACGAAGGGCGCCCAGTCCGAGAAGCTGGTCTCGAAGCTCTCCTGGAACTCGCCGCGGGTCCAGGTGTAGGCCATGCGGAGGGGCATGCGGGTCCGGCCGGCGACGAGGTCGAAGCTCGCGGAGGCCTCGAGTCCATGGACCCGAACCTTGCCGCCGTTGAACTGATCGCCGGTGCCTTCGCCTCCGGTGGCCACGGTGTCGTTGCCCAGGAGGTTGTCGTAGTCGTTGAAAAACCCCACCGCCTCGGCGCTCAGCCGGTGGTCGCGAAAGCGCCAGCCCAGCTCGAAATTGAGACTCTCTTCAGCGCGCACGTCCCGGGTCGAGCTGGGGCTCGGGGGTGAGAAACCGCGATGCAGTCCCCCGAAGAGGCTGGTGCGCTCGTCGATCCGAAAGTTCACTCCCAGGCCCGGGATCCACTCGGTGATCGCGTTGGCGCGCAGGGCCAGATCGGTGCCGGACCGGTCGGGATCCGCGCGCCCGAAGTCCTGGCGCTCGAGATCGATCGATTCGACGCGCAGGCCCGGACTCCAGGTCCAGCGCCCGCGGGCGATGGTGTCCTGGACGAAGACGGCCCAGGCTTGGGCCGAGGCGATGCGGTTGGCGTTGCTGCCCGGGTCGCCCAGCGCGGTCAGGGTCCGCCGGCCGCCGAGCATCTGGAAACGATCCTCTTCCTGGAAACGATCCTCCCCGTCCCGGTGGAAGCGGACGCCGACGTCCAGGTCGTGCCGCGCCTCGGCCGGTCCTAGCTGCCATTCGAGAACGGCCTGGATTCCTTCGGAGTAGTAGTCCCGCCGGTTGTTGCGAACCCGCAGCTCGCCCGGTTGGCTGTCGATCTCGCCACGCAGGATGGCGAGCTCGCGGGGATGGTCGGCCGGCTGTTCGAGGACGGTGGCAATCGAGACGTCCGAGACGCGTTCGAGCTTGAACCAGTTGCGGAAGAAGTCGTTGCGGTAGGCGGTCGCCGTCAGACTGAAACGGTCGGCCGGCTGGGCGAAGTAGCTCACCTGGAACTGCTGATGATCCGATTCGATGTGATCGCCCTGGGAGGCGGCGTAGCGCCGGTACGGATCGGCCCGAAAGTCGTCCGCGGTGAGGCCCAGATAGGTTTCCTGGCCGAGCTGATCCGTCGAGCCGAGCTTGACCTCGACCGCTTGGTAGATGCGGGCCGAGGGCGCGCTCGTGAACCGCAGCTTGCCGACGTAGTCCTCCAAGTCAACGCCGGTGTTGCCGCCGCCGTCCAGACGCTTGAAACCGTCGGTCTCGAGCTGGAAGGTCTCGAAAAGCCAGCCCCAGCGCTCGCCCGAATCGCCCACCCAGGCGGCGGCCCGGCGCAGACCCTCGCCGCCGGCTGCCAGCTCGGCCTTGGCTCGCAGGGCTCCCGGGATGGCGGTCGAGACGTAGTTCACCGTGCCGCCGTTCGTGTACGGACCCTGGCGGATGGAGGTCGAGCCCTTGCGGATCTCGAAGCTCTCCATGCGGCCGGCGGTGGGTGCGTAGTAGGCGGCTGGAGCGGAGTAGGGTGCCGGAGCGATCAGGACCCCGTCTTCCATCAAGGTGATCTTCTCGCTGCGATTGACTCCGGTGCCCCGGATCCCGATGTTGGGCCGCAGTCCGTAGCCTTCTTCCTCTTGGATGTTGACGCCCGGGATTTGTCGCAGGACCCGGTGGACGTCCGAGTACTCCTGGCGCTCGACCGCCTCTTTGGAGAGGAAATGGGCCGAGCCGGGTATGTGCCGGGCGGCTTCGGCGGAGCCGATGACCAGGAGTTCTTCGAAGAGGCGCTCCGGCTCGGCGTCGGTGCCGCCGGCTGAGAAGGTCTCGGTCCGTGAAGCGCCGGCCGCCGAAGCTGCGGCCGGCGAAGTCTCGATCGCTGGAGTCCCGGACCGCGGCGCCGGTTCCTCCGCGGCCAACTCCGACTTGGTTTCGGGCCTGATCTGGGACTGAGGAGCGGAGGCCGGCCTGGCCGCTTCGCTGGCGAATCGGGTGGCCGGTTCGGGCGTTGCACCGGGAGCCGAGGCTTCGAGCGGGGCCGGATTCCAAGAAAAGGCGGCCGTGACCGCAAGAGCCGTTAGCGTTCTTCGAGCTAGTGTCATCCTTTCCGTTGCCGCAGTCTCGGTCGCACCTCGCCTCGGGAGCCTGTCTCCAGTCACGATCGCAGCCCGCGTGCGCGTAGACACAGGGAGGCCGAGGCGGCGCAGGCTGGCAGTCTTCATGGTCGAATCGACAATTGTCGTTCGTTGGGATCTGGAGCGGGCACGGGCCCAAACAGCGCGCCGAAGCGCCGCCGCCCTCGAAGGCTACGCAAGCCGCGGCGGGCTGCGCCTTGATCTCGGTCAAGCGAAGGCTCTGGACCTTCGAAGTGGACGACCCGGTCTCCGAGCGGCGAAATCCTGGTACTGTCCCGCCGAGGCGGCCGGGCGGGATCCGGCGAGACCGGCTTTCTTCGACTCGACGGCGCCTTGAGTCACGAGCGAAACATCCGGCCGACCGGCGGCCGACCGGCCGCGGTCCTCGGAGCGGACGACTCCCGGAGGGAAACAGATGACAGTCTGGTATCGCATTGCGCTTGTAGTCTTGATGGTGGCTCTGAGCCCGGCGTGCGCTCGGCAGGAGCCGACACTCGAATGGCCTCAATGGCGTGGGCAGGGCGGTCTCGGCGTCTCCGCGGAGACCAGGCTGCCGGCTGCTTGGGACGAATCGGGAGACGCTCTCAGGTGGCAGACGAAGCTGCCCGGCCGTGGGACCTCGTCGCCGGTCGTGGCGCGCGGAACGGTTCTGCTCACGTTCGCGGAAAAGCAAGCCTCGGGCGTCGATCTCAAGGTGGCGGCCTTCGACCTGACCGCGGGGAAGTCTCTCTGGCAGACCGCCGTCGTGAGCCGACCTGTCGAGCAACTGCACCGACTGCACAGTTCGGCCGGAACGACGCCGGCCAGCGACGGCCACGACATCTTCGTGTACTTTGGCTCCCATCTGGCCGCGCTGGATTTCGAGGGCGCGATCCGGTGGCTGGAGGAGATCGACCCGGATTACGTGGAGTACTCGCGGTACGGCGCCGGCGCTTCGCCGATTCTCGTCGACGACAAGGTGATCGTCTTCCGCGATCGCGAGAGGAACCGGGACGGCTACCCCGGCTTCCTGGCCGCTTATTCGAAGAAGAGCGGCGAGGAGCTCTGGAGAACGGAATGGAGCACCGGGTGCTGTTCGTACGCGACCCCGATCGTTCGTTCCTCCGGCGAGAGCTCCGAGCTGGTGGTGTCCCACTCGGGGCACCTCGCGGTCTACGATGCCGCGACCGGGGAGAAGCGCTGGGAGACTCCGCAGAAGGTCAACCAGCCGGTGGCAAGCCCGGTGGGCGAAGGCGAGCTCATCTGCTCCACGACCGGCGCTCATCAGGTACGCGAAGCCAATTGCTGGAAGGTGGGACCGGGCGCCGGGGAAGCGGGTGCGCCGCTCTGGAGCTCGGCACGGATGGTTCCAGGAACCTCGTCCCCGGTTCTCTACAACGGTCGCCTGTTCTCGCTGCACGAGAAAGGCTTCATCGTGAGCCTGGATCCCGCCACCGGCAGGGTCCTGTGGAAGAATCGCATCAAGTCCGGCAACTACATCGCCTCGCTCGTGGCGGGCGACGGCAAGCTCTACGCGATGAGCCGGGAAGGAGTGGTTACGACCGTCGCCGCTACCGACGAATTCGAGCTGCTGGGCGAGAGTAAGGTTCCGGACAGCGACCTGGTGGCGTCTCCGGCGATCGCCGACGGCTGCCTGCTGGTTCGGACGCGCGGCCATCTGTTCTGCTACGCAGAGCCCGAAGCCTAAACAGGCTGCCGACGAAGTCGGCGGATGCCAAGGCCCGTGAGCGGGCTGTAGCGAGCTTGTGGAGAGGCCGGCCTTAGTCCCGGTCCGTCGCCGAGTCCGGTGTTGCGGGGGTCCACTGGAAGCTCGTGACCTCCAGAGTCCCGTCCGGGCGCCGGATCGCCTCCCAGGGAAGGTTGATGCGGATCGCGGTCTCGCCGCCAGGCTCCAAGAGAAACCGGTCGGTGGTCCAGACGGTCTTTCCCCGAGTCGTTCTGGCGAGGAGGTTGAGACCGCGGCGGGCGCGGACCGAGGGCCGGGAGCTCGTCTCGTCCCCCGCTGCGACGAAGCGGAGAGCGGCGACGCGGCGCTCTCCCGGCGCCGACCGAAGACTCGTTGCGTACCGCCCCGGTCCTGCCGATGGCGCCAGAGTGCGCTTTTCGCGTGACGTCAGCCGCCACGGGTGCAGCACGACGACCTGAGACGGCCCGCGGGCTCGAAACCACTTGGGATGAACGTCGAAGCGGGTGCCCCTCCGCATCAGGCGCCGGTAGGCTTGCAGGGTCGTGCCTGGTTCAAGCCGCGCTGCCGGAAAGATCAGGGCGTCGGCCGCATCGAGTTGCCTCGAGCCCTCGTCGGAAAGGCGTTCATGCGTCCAGAGGTGGGTCCCCGGAAGCGGCCGATGGGGAGGTCCCGGGTCGCGACCGACTGCCGGCATGCGGGGATCCGGCTCGACGCCGAGCCAAGGGAGCTCGTGCTCCGCGAGCGACTGCTCGACCTTCGCCGTAGCCCGTTCTGCGGTGGTCGGGACCAAGACCCGATAGGCCCGGAGCTGTGCCGGTTGCGCCGCCACCAAGAGCAAGGCGGCGACGGCGGGCCACTTCACCACTGCGGAGAGCTCGACGGCGACGAGGTTCGCCAGACCCCGCCCGACGGCGGCCAGGACGAACGCCGCGGCCAGCGCGGTATATGGCAACACCGGCAGAAAGTTATTCGGAAGCACATTCTGGGTGACCAGACCGTAGAGGACGCTGAAGACCACGGGGAAGGTCAGCGCCATCGCAAGATCTCGGCCTCCGGACGTTCCGCGCCGCCGCCAGACGAGCACCAGCAGAACCACGACGCCGGCCGCGGCAAGCGTCCCTACGATCGGGCCGTGGGCACCCTCGAACAAGGTTCTGAACACGTGCCGGGCGGTGGCGACGGGATCGCCCAGGGTGCCTTTTCTGAGGGCCACCGAGTCGTATCGGTTCCGCTGTAGGCGGAAGGCCGAGAGATACCTGGGGAAAGGATTCAGCGCCAGGAAGATCGAGGCCGAGACCAGCGCTGCCGAAACCAGCCCCAGCCAGTGGCGCCGATTTCGCCAACCGAGCCAGCCCGCGGCCAGTGCCAGCGGCACGGCCGTCGCGCCGCCGGTCGGTTTGCTCGAGAGCGCCAGACCGATTCCGACGCCGGCCAGAAGGTACGCGCCGACGGAAGCGGCAGAGACCGCCCTCAAGCTCCAGAGAACGGCCAGCAAGGTCGTGGCGACGACCACGATGTCGGGCTTGAAGATGGACGAATAGACCAGGTGAGTCGGAGAGGCCGCCACCAGGAAGCCGGCCAGGAGCCCCACTTCGGGTGAGATCAAGCGCGTCCCCAGCCGTATCGTCAAGAGAATTGTCAGACAGCCGATCGCGACCGCGATCAGGCGGCACGCGAGGTAACCTCCCGGTCGCATCTCGGTGTCCTCGAACCAGGAAAAGGCCGGCTGCACGATACGGGCCGCCGCCTGGATCCCACCGAGGACGGCCACCTGAGGTAAGTAAGTCAAGCGCAGGTACGCGTAGCGCTTGGGCTTGAGCGTGCCTTCTTCGAGGGCGGCGTGGACGTTGGGGACGCTGTATCTCTCGTCCCAGAACCGGTCCGGCCGCAAGTCGGCGCTCGCGTACCAGACGCGGAGCCCGAGAGCCCAGGCCATCAGCACGGCAATGGCCAGGATCAGGGCTCGCCGTTGGGTCATGCTGCTTCGGTTCGGGGAGGCCTGGGTGACCGTACTGTCCGGATCGCCGGGGGCTCGGCTGCCTCCGCCGCGCGTCACGGACACGCTCCAAGGACGATAGTCTACCTGCGATGGGATACCTCAAGGCCTGCGTGGTTGCGGCTCTAGTGCTTTTCGCGGGTTGCGGGAGAGAGGCTCCGCGCAACCTGATCCTGATCGTGGTGGACACGCTGCGCTACGATCATTTGAGCTTTGCCGGCTATCCTCGCCCCACGACTCCGGAGCTCGACCGATGGGTAGACTCCGGAACGTCCTTCGACCGTACTTGGGCCACCTCATCGTGGACGCTGCCGTCGATGGCTTCGTTGTTGACCGGAACCTTCGCGGACACACACGGCGCCGGGCGCAAGTCGCCGGACGGTCGTGGCGAGGGCGGCTTCAGCCGGCTAGACGAGCGTTTGGAGACGCTCTCGGGGCTACTCGCCGAAAACGGGCTCGCGACCGGGGCCATCGTCAATAACCCGTTTCTGCGGGCTCAGTTCGGACTTGGTCGAGGGTTCTCGGACTACGACGAAGGTACGACCAAGCCGGGAAACAGCCGCCACCGGTTGGCAGACGAGACCGTTGACGTCGCGCTCGACTGGATCGCTCGGCAGCAGGAGAACCCCTTTTTCTTGCTGGTCCATATCTTCGATCCGCACATGCGCTACGACGCGCCGGAACCCTTTCGCGGGAAGTTCACCGAACCGCTCGGCGGGCGCTACTCGCTGCCGGTCGTGCTGCCCCGGAAGATCCGCAAGCGAGCGCCTAGGGTGCCGGCGGACGAGCGGGAGTTCATCATCGCCGCCTACGACGAAGAGATCGCCTTCGTCGACCTCGAGATCGAGCGCTTCTTCCGTACTCTCGAGGAGCGAAACGTATGGGACACCTCGCTGGTGGTCTTGACCTCGGATCACGGTGAGGAGCTCTTCGAGCATGACGGCTTCGAGCACGGACACGCCCTCTGGGAGGAAGTGCTGCGCGTACCCCTGGTGCTGTGGGGCCCCGGCGTCGAGCCGGCGCGGCGTAGCGAGCCGGCCTCTCTGGCCGACGTCATGCCGTCGGTCCTCGACGCCTTGGGCATCGCGGCGCCGTCCGAAGTCGAGGGCCTGTCGCTCTGGCCGGCGACGACGGGCGGCGCCGTTGCCGACCGGGACCGCAGTCTCTTCGTCACGTCGACCCTCTACGGCGCCAGCCGCCGAGCCGTGGTGCGTTTTCCGTGGAAGCTCAGCCTCGGCCCCGGCCCGGCCGACCGGCTCTTCGATCTCTCCTCCGATCCAAGGGAGGCGAGTGATCTCTCGAAGCGACGTCCCGAGGTCGCTTCCCGGCTGCGCCAGACGGTGGAGGCGATGGAACTCGCCGCAAGCGAGATCAGCGCGGTGGGTCCGGCGGCGGCCGCCGAGCTCGACGAAGATCTGCGCCGCGAGCTCTCGGCGCTGGGCTACGTCGATCGTTAGGAGGTTCCCGGAGCCTCCTGCCGACTGAACCGTTGGTTCCGATTGGGGCCGGTTGACGCGGCTGTTGGCCCGGATGTGCCGGCTCGACCGCTTGTAAACTGAACCGAATCAGTCCAAAATTGCCCTCCCATGTGCCGCGCCTGCGCAGACGATCCCGTCCTAGCTCTGGAATGCCGCGAGCGGTTGCCGGAGTACCTGCGGCAGCTCTATCTTTTCGAGGGCCTGGACGAGGACGAGATCCAACGGATCCTGGCCGGCGCGCGCACGGTGCGCCTGGAATCGGGCCGCTGGCTCTACCACCAGGGCGAGGCCGCGGACCGGTTCTTCGTCGTCCGGAGCGGCCAGATCGCTCTGTTCCGGCAGTCGGCCGACGGCCGTGAGTCGATTGTCGCTTTGGTCGGAGAGGATGAGGTCTTCGGCGAGGAGACCTTGATCCTGGAAGCGCCCCGGCACGACCTCAACGCCCGCGCGGTGGGCGAGGCGCATCTCCTGAGCCTCGAGCGAGCGCCGTTCCGGTCCTTTCTGGAAGATTCGAGCCTCTTGTGCCTGCGGCTGGCCTCGACCTTCCATCGGCGCCAGCAGATGCTCCTGGACCACATCGAGAAGCTGACCCTGCACGACGCCACCCAGCGCGTCATGGCCTATCTGCTCGAGAAGGCAGGGGGCGGCTCGGGTCTTCAGAGGATCAAGCTGGCGGTACCGAAGGCCACGCTGGCTTCGCATCTTTCGATCCAGCCCGAGACGCTGTCCCGGATCCTGGCCCGGCTCAAGGAATGCCACTACCTGACCGAGGAACCGGACGCGGTCGTGGTGGTGCGGACCGACGAGCTGCGGGCCGGGCTGCCCAGCGCCGAGTGCTCGATCTGCCATCTGCGCTCCTGGGGGTGTCCCGGACCGGAACGGCACGCGCCTCCCGGGACGAGATCCGAGTCGCCGCTCGTGACCTTCCACTAGGAGGAGCTCCGGCGCCGTGGAGAAGGGCCCGGAGGGCGGCCCGGCGTCTTGCAGTTTGAGTGGGGTTCTGCCAACGTTGCCAGTGCCCGGCCGGCGGCCCATCGTGGGTCGGAGTGTTGGGCTTTTCCTGGGGCGAAAGTGGCGGAATTGGTAGACGCGCTAGACTTAGGATCTAGTCCCGTACCGGGGTGGGGGTTCGAGTCCCCCCTTTCGCACCATCCCGGTTTCCGAACCCCAGTCATCCCCTAGAGTTTCTTAGAGTTCCGGAGTCGAGTCGTCCAGATGAGTGTTGTCGTTTCGATCGAAGATCTTGGTGCCTGCCAGAAGGAAGTCAAGGTTTCCGTGCCCGCTCCCGCGGTCGAAGCGGAAACCACGCGGGTAGCCTCCGAATACCGCAAACACGCCCGGATTCCCGGTTTCCGCAAGGGCAAGGTGCCGCTCGCCATCGTGAAGAAGCACTTTGGCGACGACATCGAGCACGAGGTCGTCGAGCGGCTGGTGCCGCGCTACTGGAAACAGGCCGAGGCGGAGAGCTCGCTGACGCCGTTGCTGGCGCCCGAGCTGGCGAACGTCGAGTACGCCGAAGGCGAGGACCTGGTCTTCGTGGCGAGGGTGGACCTCAAGCCCGACTTCGAGCTGGGTAACGTCGATAGCTTCGATCTGCCGGATCCGGACGCCGAGCCGGCCGATGGCGAGGTCAATGAGGCTCTCGAGGACCTGCGCCTCAAGCTCGCCGACTGGGCACCCGTGGAACGGCCCGCGGCCAACGGGGATCGCGTCACCGTGGCGATCGAGCTCCTGGATCCGGAAATCGAGGCCGGCGATGAGAACAGCGATGAGGGCGCCGAGAAGGACGGCGAGTCGGATTCGGAGCCGCAGGTGTCGAGCTTCGAGGTCGGTGATCCCAACGTCTGGGAGGAGCTGTCGCTCGCGGCCACGGGTCTGGGCGTCGGCCAGAGCGCCGAGTTCTCGCGCCCGTCGGTAGACCATGAAGACGCTCCGCCGCAGCGCTTCCGGATCGAGGTCCGCCAGATCGAAGAACCGGATCTGGCGCCGCTCGACGACGAGTTCGCGGGCAAGTTGGGCGAGTTCGAGACCCTTGCCGAGCTCGAGGGCGACGTACGGAAGAACCTTCGCCGAGCCAAGGTGAGCGAACGCCACCGCCAGCGCCGCCAGGCCCTGCTCACCCAACTGGCCGAACGCCACCCGTTCGAGCTGCCGCCGCGGGTGGTAGACGAAGAGGTCCGAGAAATGATGACCGGCTACGCACGGGACCTGGCGATGCAAGGCGTCGACGTCGAAGAGGCTGAGGTGGACTGGCAGAAGATGGGTGATGACTTGCGGCCCCAGGCCGAAGCGCGGGTGCGCGTCCGGCTGGTGCTCGACCGGGTCGTGGAGCGGTTCGAGCTGGCGGTTCCGGAGGAAGAGCTGGAAGCCACCCTGGCCGCAATTGCTCGCTCTCGCAAGAAGACCTCGGGACAGCTCCGGCAAGAGCTGGATCGCAATGGCCGGCTGGTGGAGCTTCGGGAACAGCTATTGCACGAGCGAGCGATCAAGAAGCTCCTCGGCGACGAGCCACGGGAGATCGTCGCCGGCAAGGACGACGAAGATGGAGCCGCCGGGACCGACGAGTCGGAGTAACACTTTTCGAGTGCCTACGAACTAGAGAGCAGGAGAGACCCTTTCATGCTGATACCGATGGTCGTCGAGCAGACCAACCGTGGCGAGCGCGCCTATGACATCTACTCGCGCCTGCTCAAGGACAACATCATCTTCTTGGGACGGGCGATCGACGATGACGTCTCGAACCTCATCATCGCCCAGCTCCTGTTTCTCGAAGCCGAGAATCCCGAGAAGGACATTGCGATCTACATCAACTCGCCCGGCGGTGTGATTACGGCCGGGCTCGCTATCTACGACACGATGCAGTACATCAAGCCCGACGTCGCGACTCTGTGTGTCGGTCAGGCGGCGTCCATGGCCGCCGTATTGCTCGCTGGTGGGGCCAAGGGCAAGCGCTCCGTGCTCCCCAACAGCCGCGTTCTGATCCATCAGCCGCTGCTCCACGGTCTGCAGGGCCAGCAGACGGACATCGACATCCACGCCAAGGACCTGATGCGGATGCGGGAGCGTATCGATGAGATCCTAGCGGAGCACACCGGCAAGCCGCATGACGAGATCCACGCGGACACAGAGCGGGACAAGATCCTGACCGCCGCAGCCGCTGTCGAGTATGGTCTGGCCGATCAGGTCATGACTCGCCGGACCGGTCCCACGGAGCAGACCTAGGCACCGAGCCCAAAGGCCGTTTGCTATGATTTCTGAGGTGACGACAGGGAGCTGGGGACGCTGTTCCGTGTTGCATAGCGGAAATTTCCGCGCCGGAGGATTCTGTTCGAAAGGGCAGGCGGCACTGACGCCGCGGCCCGAAGGCCCCGCCTTGGAGAGCAGAGCCTTGGAACGCAGGGAGTAACCATGTCCAGGAAAGAGAATGGCGACGAAGCGCTGAGGTGCTCGTTCTGCAACAAGAGCCAGCGCGAGGTCAAGAAGCTGATCGCCGGCCCCACCGTCTTCATTTGCGACGAGTGCGTCGACATCTGCCTCGACATCATCGCCGAGGATCGGATGATCGAGCAGCAGCACGAAGCCGAGCTGCCCAAGCCCAAGGAGATCAAGGCGTTTCTCGAGGACTACGTGATCGGCCAGGGCTTGGCCAAGAAGAAACTGGCGGTCGCGGTCTACAACCACTACAAGCGTATCGAGTTCGCCGAGAAGGCCCGCGGTGACGTGGAGCTGCAGAAGTCCAATATTCTGCTGATCGGCCCCACCGGAACCGGCAAGACGCTGCTGGCCCAGACGCTGGCACGCCTCCTTTCGGTGCCGTTCACCATCGCCGACGCCACCACGTTGACCGAGGCCGGCTACGTTGGTGAGGACGTCGAGAACATCATCCTCAAGCTCTACCAGGCCTCCGGCAACGACAAGGAAAAGACGCAGCGCGGCATCGTCTACATCGACGAGGTCGACAAGATCGCGCGCAAGGGCGACAACCCGTCGATCACGCGCGACGTTTCCGGCGAAGGCGTGCAGCAGGCGTTGCTCAAGATCCTGGAGGGCACGCAGTGCAACGTGCCGCCTCAGGGCGGTCGCAAGCACCCCCACCAGGAGTTCCTGCAGATCGACACGACCAACATCCTGTTCATCTGCGGCGGCGCCTTCGTGGGCCTGGATCAGCAGATCGCCAACCGGTTGAACGAGAAGTCGCTGGGCTTCGGCGCCGAGGTCAAAACCGAGCGCGAGCGGCGCTCGGGCAAGTTGCTCGAGCACGTGGCTCCCGAGGACCTGATCAAGTTTGGCTTGATCCCCGAGTTCGTCGGCCGGTTGCCGGTGATCTCGACCTTGAACGAGCTGACCGAGGAAGATCTGGTGCGGATCCTCCAGGAGCCCAAGAACAGCCTGGTGCGCCAGTACCAGACGATGTTCGAGCTCGAGGACGTCGAGTTGAAGTTCACCGAGGACGCGCTCACGGCGGTCGCCAGCGAAGCGCAGAAGCGCAACGTCGGGGCCCGTGGACTGCGCATCATTCTCGAAGAGCTGATGCTGGATCTGATGTACACTATCCCCTCACAGGAGGACATCTCCGAAGTGGTGATCACCGAGGAGACGGTTCTCAACCGGTCCCAGCCCACACCTCTCAAACAGGCAGTTTAGAATCTCCTTCAGGCGCGTTTGGCGCGCCGGCTCCAAGGGAAAATTCCAAGATATGACACGGCGTCCAAGTTTCGTGACTACCCGGGCGGAGCGGCTTCCCGCCGTTCCCTTGCGCGACATGGTCGTGTTTCCCCACATGATGGCGCCCTTCATCGTTGGGCGAGCCGGTTCGGTGCGGGCGCTCGAGGACAGCCTGGCGCGAGCCGACCGCAAGATCTTCCTGGTGGCTCAGCGCGACCCGCGAGTCGACAACCCAGGGCGAGACGAGATGCACTCGCTGGGCGTCGTCGCTCGCATCGTTCAGAACCTGCGGCTGCCGAATGGCAACGTCAAGGTGATGGTCGAGGGCTTGGAGCGGGCCGAGCTGACCGCGCTCGACGTGGATGCGGAAAGCGGAGCGATCGAGGCCGAGCTGGAGGTCTTCGAGGTCGCGCTCGAGCTAGACGAGACGCTCGAGAAATACATGGAGCGGGTGCTCGGAGTCTTCGAGCAGTACGCCAAGATGTCGCAGCACCTGGCTTTCGAGGGACTGGCCTCGACCATCAAGGCCGACGATCCCGACCGCTTCGCCGACCAGCTCGCCGCGCACCTGCTGGTATCGACTGCGCAGAAGCAACAGCTTCTGGAGCTCCTGAATCCCTATGAGCGTCTTCAGCGCCTGCACGATCTGCTCGACGTCGAGGTTGAAAAGGTCAACATCGACAAGCGCATCAACGTCAAAGTCAAGAAGCAGATGGAGAAGGCGCAGAAGGAGTACTACCTCAACGAGAAGATCAAGGCGATCCACAACGAGCTCGGCCGCTCGGACGACAAGGCCGACGAGGTCGCCGAGCTCAAAGAGCAAATCGACAAGGCTGGGCTGCCGAAAGAAGTCAAGACCAAGGCCGAGCAGGAGCTGAAGCGCCTGGAGGCGATGCCGCCGGTGTCGGCCGAGGCGACGGTCTCGCGCAACTACATCGATTGGCTGGTCTCGGTGCCGTGGAAGAAGAAGAGTCGCGAGATCAAGGACTTGGATCGAGCCCAGAAGATCCTGGACGAGGATCACTTCGGGCTGGAAGAGGTCAAGGAGCGGATCCTGGAGTTCTTGGCCGTGCGTCAACTAGCGCCACAGACCAAGAGCTCGATCGTCTGCTTCGTCGGCCCGCCGGGAGTGGGCAAGTCCTCGCTCGCCAAGTCGATCGCCCGGGCCATGGGCCGCAAGTTCGTGCGCCTGTCCCTGGGCGGCGTGCGCGACGAGGCCGAGATCCGTGGTCACCGCCGGACCTACATCGGCGCCTTTCCGGGCCAGATCGTTCAGATGATGCGGAAGGCCGGGACCGTGAACCCGGTCTTCCTGCTAGACGAGATCGACAAGATGTCCACCGATTTTCGGGGCGATCCTTCAGCGGCGCTGCTCGAGGTGCTGGATCCGGAGCAGAACGACGCCTTCAAGGACCACTACTTGGACGTCGAGTTCGACCTGTCGAAGGTGATGTTCATCGCTACCGCCAACGTCAGCCACACGATTCCGCCGGCGCTCAAGGACCGGCTCGAGGTCATCCAGCTTTCCGGCTACACCTTGGGCGAGAAGCTGGCGATTGCCCAGGGCTTCCTGGTACCCAAGCAGGCCAAGGCGCACGGCTTGACCAAGAAGAGGATCGTCTTCGAGGACGACGGGCTGCGCAAGCTGATCGAGAACTACACCCGCGAAGCCGGGGTTCGCAACCTGGAGCGTCAGATCGCCAAGATCTGCCGCAAGCTGGCCCGGCGCATCGTCCAGAAGCAAGTCAAGGGCAAGACCAAGATCAACGAAGAGACGGTGCTCGAGTTCTTGGGCAAGGAACGGTTCCGCGGGCCCAAGCGCGGCGAAGATCCCGAGGTCGGAGTTGCGGTCGGCCTGGCCTGGACCGAGGCCGGCGGCGAGCTCCTGGAGACCGAGGTCGGGCTGATGAAGGGCAAGGGCAAGCTCATCCTGACGGGCAAGCTCGGCGAGGTCATGCAGGAATCGGCGCGGGCTGCAGTGTCCTATCTGCGCAGCCGGGCCGATCTTCTGGGGATCGATCCGGACTTCAACGAAGACTCGGACCTCCATATTCACGTGCCCGAAGGCGCCATTCCGAAGGACGGTCCGTCGGCGGGCATCACGATGGCCACCGCCTTGATCTCGGCCGCTTCGGGAATTCCCGCCCGCAAGGACGTCGCCATGACCGGCGAGATCACGCTGCGCGGCAAGGTCCTGCCGGTCGGCGGCATCAAGCACAAGCTGCTGGCGGCCTACCGCGCGGAGATCCGGGAGATCGTGCTTCCCAAGGACAACGAGAAGGACCTGGAAGACGTTCCGGACGAAGCTCGGGAGGAGCTCGAGATTCATCTGGTCGAGTCGATGGACGAGGTTCTCGCCATCGCCCTCCAGCGCAATGTGCAACCGCTTCCGCCTGGAACGGAAGCGGACTTTGATAAGAAGCCGGCCGATCGGTCGGGCTCGGTAGCCCACTGATCGCCTCGTTCGAGGCCGGCCCGGGCTGCACCTCGTAGCCCGACTCGCGGAAACCACAAACACAATCAGCCACAGTTCGAGTCTTGCGGTCCCTTCGTGGACCGCGGGCGCCCATCCCACGAAAAAGATCGCCGCAGAGGTGCAGTTTGAAGATCAAGTCGGCGGAGTATCTTCGCTCCGCGGTCTCCGTTCCGGACCTGATCCAGGACGGCAGGCCGCAGGTGGCCCTCGTGGGACGGTCGAACGTCGGCAAGTCGACGCTTCTGAACCGGCTGGTCGGCCGCAAGGCGCTAGCCCGGATCAGCTCCACGCCGGGCCGGACCCGAGCGATCAACTACTTCGAGATCAACCGCGCCTTCTTCCTGGTGGATTTGCCGGGGTACGGCTACGCAAAGGTCTCGAAGTCGGAGCGCCAGGCCTGGGCCGAGCTGATGGAACGCTACCTCGAGTCGGTCGCGGGGCGGGCTCTGGTGATTCAGCTCGTGGATGCGAAGGTGGGCGCCACGGCGCTCGACCAGCAGGCCACCGAGTATCTGAAGAGCCTCGGCATCTCGCCGATCGTGGCGGCGACCAAGAGCGATCGGATCGCCCGCGGACGGCGGCACGGAACCGCTGGATCGATCGCGCGCGCGCTGGCAATCGATCCGGAAGACGTGCTGCCGGTTTCCGGCACCACGGGCGATGGAACCAAGGAACTCTGGCGGCGGGTGGATCGGTATCTCGAGGCGTCGTCCTCGGAGAACTCCAAAGGGGTCATGAATGACTGAGACAGCAGAGAAATCGGAAGCGCCGGCGGCCGAGGGCGACTCGCCTCGCGTCGTAGCGGACAAGAACGGACTCGACATCAGCGCCCTCAAGGAGATGACCAGCGCGGCCCTGACCAAGGTGGCCGTGGATCTGGAAGTCGAGGGCACCAGCACCATGCGCAAGCAGGAGCTGATCTTCAAGATTCTGCAGGCGCAAACCGAGCAAAGCGGCCTGATCTTCGCCGAGGGCGTGCTGGAGTGCTTGCCGGACGGATTCGGCTTCCTGCGGGCGCCCGAGTACAACTACCTGCCCGGTCCCGACGACATCTACGTTTCGCCCAGCCAGATCCGTCGATTCGATCTGCGCACGGGCGATACCGTCTCGGGGCAGGTCCGGCAGCCCAAGGACAGCGAGCGCTACTTCGCCCTGATCAAGGTCGAGGCGGTCAACTTCGAACATCCCGACGTCGCGCGGGGAAAGATCTTCTTCGACAACCTGACGCCGCTCTATCCACTGGAGCGCCTGAGTCTCGAGTTGGAAGGCGATCTCTCGTCGCGGGTCTTGGATCTCGTCACCCCGATGGGTAAAGGGCAGCGCGCTCTGATCGTGGCGCCCCCGCGGACCGGTAAGACCATGCTGCTCCAGTCCCTGGCCCACTCCATCGCCAAGAACCAGCCCGAGGTCGTGCTCATCGTGCTGCTCATCGACGAGCGTCCGGAAGAGGTCACCGACATGCAGCGCTCGGTCCAGGGCGAGGTGGTGTCGTCGACCTTCGACGAGCCCGCTACCCGGCACGTCCAGGTGGCCGAGATGGTCATCGAGAAGGCCAAGCGGCTGGTCGAACACCGCAAGGACGTCGTCATCCTGCTGGACTCGATCACCCGGCTGGCGCGGGCGTACAACACCGTGCAGCCGCCGTCCGGCAAGGTGCTCTCGGGCGGTATCGACGCGAACGCGCTGCACCGGCCCAAGCGGTTCTTCGGCGCCGCGCGAAACGTCGAGGAAGGCGGCTCCCTGACCATCATCGCGACGGCGCTGGTGGACACCGGCAGCCGCATGGACGACGTCATCTTCGAGGAGTTCAAGGGTACCGGCAACAGCGAGCTCCATTTGGACCGCAAGCTCGTCGACAAGCGCGTCTTCCCGGCGATCGACATCAACAAGTCGGGCACCCGGAAGGAAGAGCTGCTCATGCCGGAGGACGAGCTGCGCCGGGTCTGGGTCCTGCGGAAGGTTCTCAACCCGCTGTCGACGGTCGAGTCGATGGAGCTGCTGCTCGACAAGCTCAGGAAGACCAAGTCGAATCAGGACTTCCTGGACGCGATGGGCAAGTAGCCTCCCACGGGCGGTCTTCAGCGT
Source organism: Candidatus Multivoradales bacterium (assembly GCA_965223155.1). GTDB lineage: Bacteria > Acidobacteriota > Thermoanaerobaculia > Multivoradales > JAHEKO01 > CALZIK01. The sequence continues at coordinate 1,162,311 of CBDCVR010000013.1, read as the reverse complement.
TGGGACCGGCGGGTAGAATCTCGGCGGCATGTCCAAGATGCGCGTGGGGATCGTCGATTACCTCAACTCGCGGCCGCTGGCCTGGGATTTTCTGTCCGGTGCCGTCGCGGACCGCTACGAGGCCGTGTACCTGCCGCCGGCGCAGGTGGCCGATCGGCTCGCCTCCGGCGAGCTCGACGTCGGGCTGATCCCTTCGATCGAGTATCAGCGCATCTCCGGTCTCGAGATTCTGCCGGCGGGTTGCGTGGCGTCGGACAAGGCCGTGCGGAGCGTCCTCCTGGTGAGCGACGTTCCTTTCGGCGAGATCCGGACGCTGGCGCTGGACGAGAACAGCCGCACTTCGGCGACCCTCGTCAGGATCTTGCTCGACGCGCTCTACGGTGTGCGCCCCCGGGCCGAGCCCGCGCGGGCCGATTTGGGCGAGATGCTCGCTCGCAATGACGCCGCGCTTCTCATTGGCGACCCCGCGCTGAGCATCCCGGTGATTGAGGGGCGGGTCCTCGATCTCGCCGAGGCCTGGAGCCGCCTTACCGGTCTGCCGTTCGTCTTTGCGTTTTGGGCGATCCGGTCCGGCGGCGAATTGCCCGGCGCCGAGCTGTCCAGAATTGCCGCCGACTTCGCCGCGAGCCTGGAGCGAGGCCGCCGCAATCTGGGTGTCCTGGCCCACGAGGCCGGCCGCGAGCTCCGGCTGCCGGAAGAGGAGCTGATGCGATACCTGAGAAACAACCTGAGCTTCACCTTGGGGCCTAGAGAGGTGGCCGGCCTCGAGGAGTTCTATCGCCGGGCCGCGCCGTATCTCGAAGGTGAGAAGCTTCGGCCGCTTCGCTTTTTGCAGCTGGGAGCGGCCGGCCTACAGGAGGTGGCGAGATGACCGATGCCGAGCGGGAAATCCGGGAGATCGTGGATCGGGAGACCAGGGCCTGGGATACCCAGGACGTGGAGTTACTCTTGACCTGTTTCCATCCGGACATGGTCTGGCCTTGGCCACCGACGGCCCGAGATCACGACCCGATCGACTGGGTGATGGAGTGGGGCCGGTACGACGCCGAGCGCTGGGGCGGCGGCTGGCGGGCGCTCTTCGAATCTCATGAGCTCGTCCGCAACCGCCGGGTCACCGAGCGCATCCAGGTGTCGAACGAGGGCGATGGCGCCTTTGCGGTCGTGGACATCGACACCCTCTGGCGTCATCGCGAGAGCGGGGATAATTTTCGCTGGCACGGACGGACCTGCAAGATCTACGTCAAGACCGAGGCCGGCTGGAAGATGACGGCGCAAACCGGCGTCCTCGCCTATCCCGATGATGGCGACCTCGGCGCCGCCGGCGGACGTGCTTCAGCCGGCAACGAGGGGCTGTGATCCAGGCCGGACGGCAGCCCGGCCAGTTGCTCGCGCTGGTAGAATGGGAACTTGAGGAGAAGGCGGCAGAGGCGCTACGTAGTAGGCGGCGCAGGCGATGGCCGGGACCCGATCGACGACGAGATCGCCGATGCGCTCGCGGCCACGCCGGCCGAGAGAATGGCTGCGGCCGTCGCCCTTCTCGACACGGCCTACACTCTCTGGTTGTCGCGAGGCTTCGCTCATGACCAACGACTTTGCCGATTTCCTGGATGCGCTCAACAGAGAAGACGTGGACTACGTCGTCATCGGCGGGATGGCGGTGCTGTCGCACATCCCCTATCGAACGACTCGTGACATCGACGTCTTGATCGCGCCCACTCTTGAAAACGCGAAACGGGCTCGCCGAGCGGTCGAGCGTTGGGGGGGGTTCGTGTCCGAGTTTTCTGCCGAGGACTTTATCGCCGGCGACATTCTTTCTTTTGGGGGACTGCTGCGCGTGGAGATTCACTCGCGTGTCCCGGGGGTGGAGTGGGACGAAGTCCGGGCCGGCCGGGTGGCCGGCCAACTCGCCGGGACGCCGACTCACTTCGCCGGTCTGGCGGAGCTGCTGGCGATGAAGCGGGCGACTGGAAGGATCGCAAAGGACGGGCCCGACGTGGAACGCCTGGAGCGGCTCCTTAAGACCTTGGAGGAGGAGGAGTAGGAATGGCCTGGGAGCTTTCCGACCGCGCGGTGGATTCGATTCTGGCGGACGCCGTCGCTGGTTCCCGTATCTCCCCAGGGGACGCCCTGCGCCTGCTGCAGGACGGAGACTTGGTCGAGCTGGGCCTGGCGGCCGACGAGGTCCGGAATCGACACAACGACCCCGAGATTGCCACCTACAACATCGATCGCAACATCAACTACACCAACGTCTGCGTCTACAAGTGCCGCTTCTGCGCCTTCTACCGCGAGCCTGGCGATCCCGAGGGATACCTGTTGCCGCACGAAGAAATCGGCAAGAAGGTCGAGGAGACGCTGGCCCTCAACGGCACCGGAATCCTGATGCAGGGCGGCGTTCACCCCGACCTGCCGCTCGAGTACTACGAGGATCTCTTGCGCTACCTCCACGAGCGCTACCCGGACGTGCATCTGCACGCTTTTTCGCCGCCGGAGGTCAAGTTCATCGCCAAGCTGGAGCGGCTCAGCTTCCACGAGGTGATCGCCCGGCTCAAGGCAGCGGGTCTCCAGTCGATTCCCGGTGGCGGTGCCGAGATCCTGGTCGACTCGGTGCGCAAGGACGTCCTGGCCTACGGCAAGACGTCGTCGGAGGAGTGGCTCGACATCATGCGTCAGGCTCATCGCAATGGGCTCCGGACCTCATCGACGATGATGTACGGCATGGGCGAGGATCTGGCGGCGCGGGTCGAGCACATGCGCAAGATTCGGGAACTTCAGGACGAGACCGGCGGGTTTACCGCCTTCATCTCGTGGACCTTCCAGCACGACCACACCGACATGGAGGATGTGCCCGAGACCTTCGCGCACGAGTACTTGACGACCCTGGCCGTGTCGCGCCTGTTCCTGGACAACATTCGGCACCTGCAAACGAGCTGGGTCACCCAGGGCAAGAAGATCGGGCAGTTGGCCCTCAAGTTCGGGGCCGATGATATGGGCTCGATCATGATCGAAGAGAACGTCGTGTCCGCGGCCGGCACCGCGTACAAGATGAGCCAGGACGAGATGGAGCACCTGATTCGCTCGGCCGGATACGAGCCGCGCCAGCGAACCAATCTGTACGAGCGTCAGGTCACCCGGGACGAGACCGCCGAGCTCGCGGCTCGCTACCGCCACGCGCTGACGCCGGCAAACAGGGGCCTCGCGTCCCCCCTTCCGATCGTCAGCTAGCCGAGATCTTCGGCGCGTCGGCGGCCATCAGGCGGATGCCGAGCCAGTTCATGGGACGAGCCAGGAGGAGAGAACTCTGGCCGCCCGCGCCAGTTCGGTGCGTTGACGGCGGCAGCGCATAGGATAGGCGCCCATGCTGAGGTTCCTGGTGAATCCCACGTCGGGGGGCGGCCGCGTCCGCCGGCACCTGCCGGCGCTCAGGCGCCGTGCTGCGGCGCTGGGAGCCGAGGTTGAGGTGAGCTCCAGCGGAGTGGATCTGACCGCGCGAGCGCGGCGGGCGGTGGCGGAAGGCGTGGAGCGCCTGGTCGTCGCGGGTGGGGACGGGTCCATGCATCTGGCGGTGCAGGCGCTGGCTGGAAGCGAGTGCGCCCTGGCGGTGGTGCCCTGTGGCCGGGGCGACGACTTGGCGGGATCGATCGGCGTGCCGGACGAGTTCGGGGCCGCCCTCGATATCGCCCTCGATGGCGACGCCCGAACCATTGATTTGGGTCGGGTAGGCGAGCGTTGGTTCGTTCTCTACGGCGGCGGCGGCTTTGACGCTGCTTGCACGCGCACGGCGGCCGGGCAGCCCCGGTGGTGGCCGGATGACCTGACGTATTCGATTGCGGTGCTGCGTACCGTGCGCACCTTCCGTCCGCCGCTGGTCGCGGTGGAATGGGCCGGTGGCTCCTGGGAAGGGGAGGCCATGTTCGTGACTGCGTGCAACGCTCCGCGTTTTGGCGGGGGCATGCAGATCGCGCCTGGAGCCGACCTGGCCGACGGCGTCCTCGAGCTGGTGATCGTGCGAGCCCTCAGTAAGCGGCGTTTGCTGTTCCAGGTTTTCCCCCGCGTCTTCAGCGGCAACCATGTGCATCATCCGGCGGTGCGGATTCACCGGACGCCCTGGGCTCGGGTTCGCTTCGCCGAGCAGCAGATTGTGGGGTGCGATGGCGAGCTGGTGGCCGAGCTGGAAGGCCGGCCGCTAGAATTCACGGCCCAACCCAACATGCTGCGGGTGATCGGAACGACCGGATAGGAGGAGCGATCTATGCCAAGTCAGGAAATCGAACGGCTCATGGAAACGCTGACCAACCTCAAGGCAGAGCTCATCGGTCTGACCGAGGGCGTCGACTCCGGGAGGCTGACCCGAGAACCGGCGCCCGGGAAGTGGTCGGCGAACCAGATCCTGTCGCACCTCCAGAGCGCCGAAGCGCGCTCGGTCCGCTACTTGGAGAAGAAGGTTCAGGGCGGCACCGGCCTGCCGCGAGCGGGCTTGGCGGCGAAGATCAAGCTCGCCTTGCTCACCGCTTTCTTGCGCACCCGGCTCAAGGCCAAGGCGCCTCCCGAGGCCGGCGGAGTTGCCGAGGCTCCTGCCCTGGCCGACGTCTTGGCGGCCTGGGAGACAACTCGCGCCGAGCTCGAAACCTTCGTTGCCGGCTTTCCGGAAGAACTGGAGGACCGAACCGTCTACCGGCATCCGGTGGCGGGGGCGTTGACGCTCAAGCAGGCTCTGACCTTTATGATCGAGCACAAGAAGCATCATCTCCCGCAGATCCGGAGGGGGCTGGCGGCCGGCGGCGGCTAGCCTTCCGTCTCGGGAAGAAGCCGGAGCGGGGTCCTCGTCTCCTCGCGGAACGTCTCGCCGCAGCCCCTACTCGGGATATCAAGTACCGGGCGGGGACGCGGCCGCACCGACGGCCGAGACGGCTCGGCTAGACGTCGAACTCGACGCCCTGGGCCAGGGGTAGCTCGGTGCCGTAGTTGATGGTGCAGGTCTGGCGCCGCATGTAGGTCTTCCAGGAGTCGGAGCCGGCCTCGCGACCGCCGCCCGTTTCCTTCTCGCCGCCAAAGGCGCCGCCGATCTCGGCCCCCGAGGTGCCGATGTTGACGTTGGCGATGCCGCAGTCCGAGCCAGCCGGCGACAGAAAGGTCTCGGCCGAGCGCATGTTGAGGGTGAAGATCGCCGAGGACAGCCCCTGCGGGACCGCGTTGTGCTGCCCGATGGCCTCCTCCAGATCGTCGAACTCGAAGACATAGAGAATGGGCGCGAAAGTCTCGTCGCAGGTGATCGGCATGCCGGCGGTCGCTTCGACGATCGTTGGCTGGACGAAGAATCCGTCGCGGTCCTCGATGGCCTTGCCGCCATAGAGGATCTTGCCACCCTGGCTTTCGGCCGCGGCCAGAGCAGCCATCATGTCCTTGACCGCCGTCTCGTCGACAAGCGGACCCATCAGAACCGAGGGATCCAGGGGGTCGCCGATCGAGATCGACGGGTAGGCCGCGACTAGCCGCTGCTTCATCTCGGCGGCGATGCCGCGCTGGAGGAAGAGCCGGCGGGTGGTGGTGCAGCGCTGCCCGGCGGTGCCGACGGCGGCGAACAGCACCGCCCGGAAGGCCAGGTCGAGATCGGCGTCGTCGGTGACCAGAATGGCGTTGTTGCCGCCCAGCTCGAGGAGGCTCCGGCCTAGGCGCTTGGCCACTGCCTGGCCCACGGCGCGGCCCATCGCCACCGAGCCGGTGGCGGAAACCAGAGGAATGCGGGGATCGGCGGTCATTGGCTCGCCCACCTGATGCCGGTCTCCGACCAGGAGGTTGAAGATGGGCGGCGCCTCGGCTTCCTCCAGCACCCGCGCTGCGATCTTGGTCACGGCCACGGCGGTGAGCGGAGTTTTCTCGGACGGCTTCCAGATCATGGAATCGCCGCAGACCGCCGCGATGAACGCGTTCCAGGACCAGACCGCCACCGGAAAGTTGAAGGCGCTGATGATTCCGACCGGTCCCAGCGGGTGCCACTGCTCGTACATCCGGTGGGCCGGTCGCTCCGAGTGCATTGCAAGCCCATAGAGCTGGCGCGACAGACCGACAGCGAAGTCGGCCATGTCGATCATTTCCTGGACCTCGCCTAAACCCTCGGACAGGATCTTGCCCATCTCCAACGACACCAGGCGTCCCAGCTCGTCTTTGTGCGCGCGCAGCGCTTGGCCGACGAGGCGCACGACCTCGCCACGCTTGGGTGCCGGCCAGGTACGCCAGGCCTCGAACGCTACGACCGCCTTAGTGACGGTGGCCTCGTAATCCTCCGCCGAGGCCGTGGTGACTGAGGCGATCGGAGTCGCGGTCGCCGGGTCGACGGAGACCACGGCCGGGCCGTCGCCGGGGCGCCAGGTGCCGCAGTAGACGCCCGAGTTTTCTTCTCCGATGCCGAGCGCGGCCAGGAGCTCGGAATGGCGACTGGTAGCAGGTGCGGTGCTGGATGCGGACATGGCGATTCCTCTTGATCTGTGAAACTGGTCGGGTCGGTCTGATTGGGTCGCGCTAGCCGCCAGGGCGGCCGGTCAGGCCGCCACGGCCCGCGCGGCCTTGCCGAGCCGCTCGACGGCGTCGTCGACGTGTTGTTCGGTGAGATCGAGGGGGCCGCGGAAGCGAATGCCCCGGGGGCCGCTACGCAAGCCCAGGAGGCCGGCGTCCACCATCGCCGCCAGCAACGCTTCGCGGGTTTCGGTGTCGGGCAGATCGAAGGCGACGAACGTGCCACGTCCGCGCACGTTGGTCATGGCCAGCGGCGAGGAGCCCGCCGCCTCTCCGAGACGCCGGACGAAGTAGTCGCCCACCGAGGCGGCATGTGCGATCAGTCCCTCGGCTTCGATGATCTGGATGTAGCGCTCGCAGCGGATCATGTCGACGAGGTTGCCGCCCCAGGTGGAATTGATGCGGCTGGAAACCTGGAAGACCGAATCCACCTCGTCGACGCGCTCGGTGGCGCAGATGCCGCAGACCTGGGTCTTCTTGCCGAAGGCCACGACGTCGGGCATGACGCCGAAGTGCTCCAGGCACCACCAGGCACCGGTGGCCCCGAAGCCGGTCTGGACCTCGTCGAAGATGAGCAGGAAATCCTCCTCGTCGGCCAGCTCGCGCAGGGCCTGGAAGTACTCCGGCCGGAAATGGTTGTCGCCGCCCTCGCCCTGAATTGGTTCCAGGACGAGGCCGGCGATGTCGTCGGGGTTCTCGAGCAGCGCTTGCTTGATCTGCTCCAGCGACTCGCGTTCGGCGGCCGCGACGCGCCCCGGGACTTCGTCGGTGAGCGGAAACTCCAGCCGCGGATTCGTGACCCGAGGCCAGTCGAACTTCGGGAAGTAGTCGGTCTTGGCCGGATCGGTGTTGGTCAGCGAGAGGGTGTAGCCGCTGCGGCCGTGGAAAGCGTCCTTCAGATGGATGATCTGGCGGCCCTTGGCGCCGCGGCCCTTGGCCAGGTTCTTGCGCATCTTCCAATCGAAGGCTGTCTTGAGCGCGTTCTCGACCGCGAGCGCGCCGCCTGAGATGAAGAACATGCGCTCGTTCAGCTCGGGAGGAAGCGTCCGGGCCAGGGCGTCCACGAAGTCCGCCATCTCCTCGGTGTAGAAATCCGAGTTCGAGGGTTTGTTGAGCGCGGCGGGAAGGATGCGGGCGGTGAAGGCCGGATCATGCAGTACCGGATGGTTGTAGCCGACCGGACAGGTCGCATAGCACATGAAGAGATCCAGGATCTCGCGGCCCGTGACGCGATCTACCAGGTACGGGCCATGGCTGCGCTCGAGGTCCAGAACGAAGGGCAACCCGTCCGCGAGGATGTGTTTGGAGAGGCGCGCGTGGACGTCTGAAGTCGAGGCGGTATCGGCTACGGTCATGACGGAACTCCGTGGCGGCGGGAGCGGGCCGGACCGGGTCCGGCGTCCCGGATTCTCGGGCTGGTTTCGGAACGAATCGGGTGCGCTTCGAGTGCCGGTGGCGGCCCAAGGGCGCCGCCCAGCGACTGCAACGGGGATGCTAGCAGCCGCCCGAATCGAGGGTCAACGAAGGACGGGGCCGTAAGGATGAGCCGGCGGCTCAGTCGCCGACGCTGACCCGGCGCACCGGCTCGCCGGCGGTTGCGGTACGGTTGCGGCCGGTTTCCTTGGCTACGTACATGGCCGCGTCCGACAGCCTCAGCAGTGTGGACTTGCACTGCTCGACCGGCAGATCGTCGTGCAGGTGGCGGCGGAGCGTGGCGACGCCCACCGAGCAGGTGAGGCCGGTGAGATGGATCGGGTCGGGCAAGATTTCACCCGGCTGGTCGCAGAACGTGCGGGTCACGATCTCGTGCCGGATCTGCTCGGAGATCTTGATGGCTTCGAGCAGATCCTTGCGCGGCAAGGCGACCACGAATTCGTCGCCGCCGTACCGAGCCGCGATCGCGCCCTCGTAGGGGGTGGCATGGCGGATCAGCGCTCCCACCTCGCGCAAGACCTGGCTGCCGGCCAAGTGGCCGTGCGAGTCGTTGACCCGCTTGAAGAAGTCCAGATCCAGGAAGAGCAGGGCCAGGTCCTCGCCGTCGCGCCGGCAGCGGGCGATGGTCTTGGACAGAGCGATGTGGAGATAGCGGTCGTTGTAGAGGCCGGTCAGATTGTCGCGCTTGGCGATCTCCTGGGCCTGGCGGCCGTCCAAGACGTTCTGGATCGAGATCGAGATGTACTCGGCGAAGATCTCGAGCAGATTCACGTCGCGGTCGCTGTAGTGGGTACGCTGGTCCCGGTTTACCAACTCCAGGACACCGCACACTTCCTGCTCGATGCGAATCGGAATCGCTACTAGGGATTCAGTCAGGTTGGCGTCAACGCCCTCGAACATGGAGTGATGCAACCTGTCCTGGTTGACGTCGGAGGACACGTAGGACTCCCCGGTGCGGTACACGTGCCCGGCGATTCCGGTCTGGGCCGAGATTTCCTTGCCGAGGAGTGCGCGGCCCTTTGCTCCGAACGCGGCGATGAAGGTCAGCGAGTTGTCCCCCCGCTCGATCTTCTTCTCGGCCGGATTGTCGAGCAAGATCGATCCCGCCAGCGAAGGTACGAACTCGTTGGCCTTGCGCAGCACTTCCCGCAGGTTGTCGGCAAGGCTCATGTCCAGCGTGAACGAAGGCAAGGCGCGCCTGCGCTCGAGGAACGTCTCGAGGTCTTGCGGTTCCAGGCTGAAGTACTCGATCATCGCGTCCGTCCCGGGACGGTCTCGGTGTCGGAAACAGGCAATCTAGCAGAGCGCCGGAGGTGTAACAATTAGATAATCCACAGCCGGCATCGGGCCCCTTCGGGGCCGCTCAGAGGCTCTTGGTCAGAGGCTCTTGGAGAGCTTGAGGGCGCGGGCTGTGAGCTCGGCCTGGAGTGCCGCGGACGCCGCCAGCTCGGGCGCGCTACGCAGCTGCTCGAGATCCTCGAGGAAGCGCGCCAGCTCGGTGGCCGCGCCTCTGGGGATCTTGCCGGCGAGAGCGCTCGGCCAGGTCTCCGGGCCAGAAGCTCTGGGCAGGTCGTAGCGATCTGTGAGGTAGCTTCGCCAGGCCGCTTCCATGCGCTCGGCGGCTCGGCGGCTTCTGGACTCGGAAGCCAGGGAGCGGATCTCGTCCCGGAGCGTAGCCGCGCGCGCGCCGCGGCGGCCGGCCCGGCGAGTCAGGCCGGCGGCAACGAAGCCGATCATGGCCAGCAGGCTCGCTCCCAGCCAGAGCGCTGGCGAGAGCCACCAACGGGCGCCCTCGGGACCGGCGTCCGCTCTTGCCCCAGGGCCTCCGGACGCGCTCGCGCCGGTGGGGACAGCGGGATCGGCCCCGGTAGGGGAGCCCGCGGCGGGGGTAGAGATCGAGTCGACCTCAGCGGCCCGAGCAATCAGCGTCAAGGGCCGGGTCCGGCTGGAACGGTAGGCGCCTTCCCAGGGGTCGAAGTAGGCGTGGGGCAACGCCGGCAACGTCCATTCGCCGGCGCGGTCGGGCACCAGGACGTAGCTCCAGCGCTTGTCGCCCAGGACCCGGGTTCCGGAGATGGAAGTGCTGCCACTCTGTTCGGGAGGAAAGATACGGATTCCATCGAGCTCGGGCAGGCGGGGAGCCTTGAGGCCTTCCAGATTACCCCGGCCCGAGACCGCCACGGTCAGGGTAGTCGCCTGGCCGGCCTCGAGCGAGCTTGGCTCCAGGTTGGCCTCGATCTCGAAGCGGCCGACGGCGCCGCGGAAGGCGTCGAGCTCCGGCGGCACCGGCGGCAGCGCCCGAACCTCCAGGTTGACCGCGTTGCTGGTTCGCCGCAGTTCGACGCCCCGGGAAGAGAAAGTCCCCAGCCAGCCGTATTCGGGTACCTTGGCGAGGATGCGAGCCTCGACCGGATCCAGACGGAAGCTTCCGGGCCGGAGCGGAAAGACGGCCTTTTGGAGCAGGGCGACACGACCGTAGGTTGCGCCCTGGAGCTCGACCATCTCGGGCTTGAGCGGCTCGGGCTGCGGGATATCCTGCACCCAGAAACCTTCGAAGTCCGGCACCCGTTCGGGGTTGATCGACCCGATGTCGGCCTGGGTGAAGAGATACAGGGTGTAGAGAACCTGCTGGCCGGCGTACGGTCGGCTGGGGCTGACCTCGGCGCGCAGGAAGAGCTTGGGTTCGGCGGTCCCCGGCCGCGGACGGCGTCGCGGGAACAGCAGGTCCTCGAACGGACTCGGCACGCGCGTCCGTCCGAACGGATCGGTCTGAGCCACGTCCTCGGTTTCGACGGTCAGTGACTGATCGGGGTGCTCGAACGTCTGGTCGTTGACGCGCACGACGATGCCGTGAACTCGGGCCGTTCCCACGGCCTGCGGGCGCAGTCGCCAGGACAGACTCTCGGATCGCGAGGCCTTGCCATTGACCACGTTCCAGCGCATCGACTGATGTGGACCGGAAGCGATCTCCAGGTTCTCGAGGGCGAACCGCGGGTCGATCTCGAGGTCGGCGACACCGTCGCCGTGAGCGGTGATCTCGAGGAGCGTGCTCTGGCCGACGCCGATGCGCTCGGGTGCCACGCGGACCGAGAGACGAACCTCGGCTCGGACCGGCCCGGCGGCCAGGCAGATTCCCACGGCCAGGACAGTCAGCGCAGCCAGGACAGCTGGCGCGACGGCGACAGCCCGCCTCACCAGTCCTTGCCCTTCGCCGCCGCATCCTTCTGGCCCTCGGCGGCCAGGCGCCGACGCTGCTCGCGCTCCATGTTCTCGACCGCTTCCAGGATAGCCTCGGCCTGCTCGCGCGACATGTCCTCCTGCTCCTCGAAATCGGGGAGATCGGATGGGCCGGCTTCGGGCTCTGGGGGATGCTGCTCGCCCGGATCGTCCGAACGGCCGTCCGGCCCGGTCTCCTCGTTGGAATCCTCGCCTTCGGGCGATGGCGATTGCTCGGAGTCGTCGTCGTCGTCGGAATCGTTCTCGGGGCCGTCCTCTTGCTGCTGCTCTTGTTGCTGTTGTTGCTGCTGGAGGGCGATCTCGAGGTTGTGCTTGGCGGCCAGGTGGCCGGGAGCAACGCGCAACGTTTCCTCGAAAGCATCGATGGCTCCGGCCAGATCGCCGGCCTGGAAGTGGGCGTTGCCGAGGTTGTAGAGGGTGTCCGGCCGGTCCGGCGGGCCGGCGGCCGCCGCGGCTGCTTCGAGATGAGCGATGGCCGCCGCGGCGGAGTCACTGCCCGCACCGCCGGCACCGGGGTTAGTGAAGCCAGGGGAGCCAGCCGAGCCGGCCGCCAGAAGCCTGGCCGTGCCGGCGTTGAAGCGTGGGCGGGGTGCCTCCGGGTCGATGCCGGCCGCCGTCTCGAACGCCGCCACGGCCTCGTCGGTCCGGGCTTCTTCTAGAGCGTCGAGGCCGGCTTCGGTGCGTTCGCGGACGTTCCAGCGCAGCCGGTCGAGGTCCACGCCACCGAAGGACCAGCCTCCGGCCAGGAGCAGCATGGCGGGCAAGAGGCGGCTCATCGGTCCCGGCCTCCGGCGTGAGCCGCATCTGGACGGGCGGCGGTGACCAGTGGCGAGGCCATCAGATGGAGCGCCAGGCAGAGAGCGGCGAGTCCTAGAGGCCACTGAAACCGTTCCGCAAGAACGTCGACCGCCCGCGCCTCGAACGACCGCTTGTCCATGGCGTCGATGGCTTGGACGACCGGCCCCGGATCGGTGGCCGGACTGGTGACGGCAAGGTAGATCCCGCCGGTCTCGGCCGCCATTCGCTCCAGCGTGGACTCGCCCAACTTGGAGACCACCACACGGCCGTCGGAGTCCAGCTTGTAGCGTTGGGCCGGGGCGCTCCGGTCGTCCGCCGTCGGCAGCGGGATGGGTCCACCGCGCTGGGTCCCGACACCCAGGGTATGGACGACGACCGATGCGTCCTTGAGCTTCTGAAGCGAGGCCTGCCAGGCGCTGCCGTGGTCCTCGCCGTCCGAGACCACCACGAGGACGCGGTGCTTCTCACCGTCTGGAGGGTAGAGGTCCACGGCCTGGCGCAGGGCGTCGCCGAGCTGGGTTCCGGGTTCGGGCAGGCTCGCCGGCAGCACCGTGTCCAGCAGCAGGTCCAGCACGGCTGCGTCGGTGGTCAGCGGAGCCAGCACCAGACCTTTGCCTTCGGCCTGGACCAGGGCCACCCGGTGCCCGGGCAGGCTCGAAGCCAGGCGGCGGATCAGCGATCTCGCGATGGCCAGCCGGGAGGGAACCACGTCTTCGGTCGCCATCGAGAGTGAAGAATCCAGCAGGAAGACGATGTCCACGCCCTGACGCTCGACTTCGGTCTCGACCGTGCCCCAGCGCGGCCGCGCCAAGGCCAACGCGATGGCGGCCAGGGCCAGGCCCAGGGCCACGAGAGACCGCCAGACCCGGACGCGGGAATAGGCGATTCCCAGACGATGCCAGAGCCCGGGCTGTGCCCAGGCGGTCAGGCGGCGTCGGAGCCGATTCCAGAAGGCGGCTCCGAGGAGGACCGCAAGCGGGGCCAGGACCAGGAACCACAACAGCTTGGGGGCGGCGAACATCATGGCTCGACGGTGACCTGTGTCGCGCGCGCCGCCAGGGGCAGCAGGATCAGGGCGAGCGCGCCGTAGACCCAGGGCTGAAAGGCCTCCTCGAAACGGCTGTACTGACGGATCTGGAGGGGGGTCGTTTCCAAGCGGTCGATCTCGGCAAACACTTCCCTCAGCCCAGCCGGATCCGAGGCTTGGAAAAAGCGGGCGCCGGTACGCTCTGAGATGCGCTGGAGGAGCTCCTCGTCCACCTCGACGTCCATCAACACGCGCCGGGTGACCTCGCGGCCGGTGCGCTCATCGACCACCGGCATCGGCACTGGGACGCGCCCTTCGGTCCCGACGCCGATGGTGTAGACGCGAATTCCCAGGCCTTCGCAGATGGCGGCGGCCGAGATGGGGTCGATGGCGCCGGCGTTGTTGACGCCGTCGGTGACCAGCACCACGACCTTCGACTCGGCCTCGCTGTCCTTGAGCCGGCTGGCGGCGTTGGCCAGCGCCACCCCGATCGCGGTGCCGTCGGGCAAGGTGTTGAGCTCGACCGCGTCAATCAGGAACCGAAGCATGGTTCGGTCCGAAGTCAGAGGTGCCCGGGTCATGGCGGTACCCGAGAAGATGACCAGCCCCAGGCGGTCGGCGGTGCGGCCGGCGACGAAGTCCCGGACCACGGCCTTGGCGACTCCCAGACGATTCTCGGGCTTGAAGTCCTCGGCGCCCATGCTGCCCGAGACGTCGAGCACGATCTGGATGTCGATGCCCTCGGTGAGGCTCTCCTCCCAGGCGTAGCCGAGCTGTGGGCGGGCGAGGGCCACGACCAAGCAGGCCAGGGCCAGAAGTCGGCTGTAAAACGGCAGGTGCAGCCGCCAAGCGCCCCCTGGCTTGACCGGCAGCCGGCTGACCGACACGGCTCCGATCCGGAAGCGTCGGTGCCGCAGCCAGGCCAAGGCGGGAATCGCCGCCAAGGCCAGCAGCCAGAGAGGCTGCGCCAAGTGGGGAAAGGTGGTCATGCCGCCTCCGCCGCCTCCGGGCCGCCGTCGCTCTCCTTCGGGGCAAGCTCGCGGGCGATGTCGGCGGCCACTGCGAGGGCTTCCTCGAGCGCGGCCCGGTGGCGTCCGCCAGTGGGAGTCCGGCGGGCGAACTTGACGCCGTCGGCTTCCTCCAGGAGTCGCAGGACCGAGCCGCCTAGGCCCGGGCTCAGGCGAGTGCGGCGCAACCGGCGGCGAAGCTCGGTCGTGGTGCTCTCGGCCGCCGGAAACGCCAGCGACCGCCCCAGGAAGCGTCGCAGGTGGATGCTGAGTCCGGTAAAGACGGCGAACGGGTCGTGGCCGTCCCGGAGCTCGTCGAGACCCTGTTCGAGCTCGGTCCAGGGGTCGATCGGCGCCAAGGCCGGCCGCGCGCCGGCGCGCGCCCGGGCCGCGAGCTTCCAACCCAAGGCGAGCGCGAGGACGGCGAGCAGGCCGGCGCTCCACCAGAATGCCGCGCCCAGAGTGACCGGCCGGGGCGGCGCCGGCGGCTTGGGCTCGGCCGGTCCGTCGGCGGGCAGCACCGACCGGACGGTGAACGCGATCGGTCGGCTGACCAAGGTTCGTCCCAAGGCGTCCTCGAACCGGAGTTGGGGTAGCTCGACCGGCCCCGGACGGAAGGCGGTGACGGTCAAGGTCTGGGTCCAGCGTGGCCCGGCCGCGGTGTCGCTGCGCTCGGCGGGACCGACTTCCCGAATCTCGGCGTCGCCCCAGCGCTCCTGCCATTCGGGAGCGTCGAGCTCCCCGGTCGAGTCCGGTCCCAGCTGGACCACGATGCGAACGCTCACCAGATCGCCGACCGCGACCTCCTGGGGCTCGAGCGAGATGGCGACGGTACCCGGGGCATCCTCCTGAGCGCTCAGCCCGGGAGCACCCGGACCGCCAAGCGCGAGGACCAGAAGCAGCGCCGGCAATCTCATCGAGCTCATCGAGCCAGGCGTTTGCGCCGGGCCTCGAAGAAGGCGACCAGCGGTGGCAGGTAGGGTCGGTCCGTCGAGAGGTGGATGAGGTCTGCCCCGAGTCGCCGGGCCAGACCGTGGAGCTCTTGGCGTTCCTCGCCGCGCCGGCGCAGGAAGGCGGTCTCGAGCCTCTTGCCGCTTACCAGGCCGAGACGCCCGGTCTCGGCGTCCCGAGCCGGGATCTTGCCCACGGGCGGCACCGCCTGGTCGCGGGGATCGGTCACTTCGACGACGATCAGATCGTGGCGTCCGGCGGCGCGCTTGATGGCCGTGGCAAAGGGAGTGGCCACGAAGTCCGAAATGAGAAACAGGACCGCGCGCTGCTTCAGGTTGCGCAGCACCTGGTCAACGGCGGCGTCGAGGTCGGTGCCACCGCGCGAGTCCGCCGTCAGGATCTCGCGCACCATCCGCAGGACGTGGCTGCGCCGCCGCTTGGGCTCCAGAAAAAGCTCCAGCCGGTCGCTGACCAGCGCCGCCCCGACCCGGTCTTGGTTGCGCAGGGCGGCGAAACTGAGAAGAGCTGCCACCTCGGCGGCGAGCTCGCGCTTGAGGGTCAGGCGCGAGCCGATGGCCAAGCTGCCGGAGACGTCCACGATCAGGAAGACCGTGAGATCCCGCTCCTCGACGAATTGTTTGACGAAGGGAGCGCCCATGCGGGCGGTCACGTTCCAGTCGATCGAGCGCACGTCGTCGCCGGGCTGGTAGGCGCGTACCTCGGAAAACTCGACGCCGCGTCCCTTGAAGACCGAGTGGTACCCGCCGGCGATGCCTTCGTCGACCAGCCGGTTGGTGGAGATCTCGATGCGTCGGACGGTGCGCCCGAGCTCCGCCGGCAGCATGCCCTCGCCGCCAGCCGCGGGTCGTTCGTCCCGCTTTCGCTTCAGGCCGAGCATCGCTCAGCCCTACGGCACTTCCACCCGATCCAGGAGGCGGCGCACCAGCTCGTCCGGGGTGATCTCTTCGGCTTCGGCCTCGTAGGTCGGGATGATCCGATGACGCAGAACGTCCGGTGCCACCTCCTTGACGTCCTCCGGGATCACGTAGCCGCGGCCCCGGACCATGGCCAGGGCTTTGGCCGCCCGCGCCAGAAACAGGGTGGCGCGCGGGGAGGCACCGAAGGCGATGAGCGGAGTCAGATCGCCGGCGCCGACGCTGTCCGGCTCACGAGTCGCGAGCACGACGTCCAGAATGTACCCCTTGAGCTTCTGGTCCAGATACAGGGCGTCGCAGGTCGAGCGCAGCTCCAGGAGCCGTGGGGCGTCCAGCACGGTGCGTACGCCGTGGTCCGTTTCGACCAGCATGCGATCCAGGATCTCCGCCTCTTCGGACCGCTCGGGGTAGCCGAGGACCAGCTTCATCAGGAACCGATCGACCTGGGCTTCGGCCAGTGGGTAGGTACCTTCCTGCTCGATGGGGTTCTGGGTAGCCAGCACCATGAAGGGCTCGGCCAGCGCATAGGTGGTCTCGCCCAGAGTGACCTGGCGCTCTTCCATGGCCTCGAGCAGAGCGGATTGGACCTTGGCCGGGGCTCGGTTGATCTCGTCCGCCAGCAGGAGGTTGGTAAAGAGCGGCCCCTTGCGCGGCTGAAACTCGCCGTGCTTCTGGTTGTAGATCAGGGTGCCGAGCAGATCGGCGGGCAGGATGTCGGGCGTGAACTGGATCCGGTTGAAATCGATGTGGAGCGTTCGGGCCAGGGTCTTGACCGCCAGGGTCTTGGCCAGGCCGGGCACGCCTTCGATGAGAAGGTGGCCGCGGGCCAGGAGCCCCACCAGGAGCCGGTCCAGGAGGTAGTCCTGGCCGACGATGACCTTGCGAATCTCGGCCTCGACTTCGCGCAACACCAGGATGTCGCGCTCGACCTGGTCGCTCAGTTGCGTGGCTTCGGGCTGCATACGGGGCTCCTTGTGACGGCGTCGAAATTTGCAAGCGTAGTGCCAGAAACCCGGCACCGCCCGGCCGTAGCCTGGACTGTCTCGCGGAGCCTTCCGAGCCGCGCGCTATGCTCCCCAAAGCGCGGCCCGAGCGAGCCCTCGTGCGAAACGCGCGCCATTCTGACACCTTTCTCGTTCCGTGAGCCACCTGCCGCTGCACCCGCCTTTGCTCAAGGCCTTGGGCCAGCACCACTTGGTCCAGGCCGAGATCCTGGACCCGCTGGTGGACTTCTTGGAGGTCCCGGACAGGCCGGTGGTCGAAATCGGTCCGGGCGGTGGTGTTCTCACAGCCAGGTTGCTGGACGCAGGCGCCCGTTTGGTCGCCCTCGAGCTCGACCCGGCATGGGCCTTCCGGCTGGCCGAGGCCGAGCCGCGTCTTGCCGGCCGGCTGGCGATCGGCGACGCGATGGACGTCGCCTGGTCCCGGCTGCCTGAAGGGTCGTTGGTGACCGGGAACCTGCCGTACCAGATCGCGACGGCATTGATCCGGCGCCTGCTGCCGCTCCGTCCGCCTCCGGAGCGGCTGGGATTCATGGTGCAGCTCGAAGTCGCCGAGCGCCTGGCCGCCGGTCCGGGCTCGCGCGACTACGGAGCGCTTTCGGTCGTGGCCGGACTGGCCGCCGAGGTCGAGATCTTGCGCAAGGTCGCGCCGGGAAGCTTCCGGCCGCCGCCCAAGGTCTGGAGCGCCGTGGTGGGCCTGCGGCCGCGGCCGCTGCCGGTGCCGCCCGAGAGGTTCGACGAGCTCGAAGCCGTCCTGCATGCCGCCTTCGGGCAACGGCGCAAGACCCTGCGCAACGCGCTGGGTTCGGTGTGGGGACGGGAGCGGGCGGAGACGGCGCTGGCGGCGGCCGGAATCGATGCCGGTGCGCGCGCCGAGACGGTCCCGCCCGAGGGTTTCGTGGCGCTCTGGCGGTCCGCGCGCGATCTGACCTAGCGGGCGTTCTCCGGCTAGTGCCGCTAGGGTGCCTGCTGGCGACGCAGCACGTGCACGGTGAAGCCGTCGTGGTCGGCGCTGGGCAGCACCCGCCAGAGCCCCGGTCCGGCGACGCCATGGCGGAAGGGCTCGGGCAGGTCTTCGAGCGGCTCCAGCGCAAAGTCGTTTCGGTTCGTGAGAAAGGCCTGGACGACTTCCTCGTTCTCGGCCGCCAGGATGGAACAGGTCAGGGCGCAAAGGCGGCCGCCGGGTCGTACCTGCCTCGCGGCTGCTCCCAGCAGGGCCAGTCCGGCACTGGCGAGGCGCCGGAGCTCGTCGGCCGAAATCCGCCACTTGAGCTCGGGGTGACGCGCGATCGTGCCCGAGCCCGAGCACGGGAGATCCGCCACCACCCGGTCGAAAGAGGCCTGCCCGGCGAGGCAGCCGAGCTCGGCGGCATCGCCCGCGAAGCAGCGAACGTCCAGACCCAGGCGCCGGCGATTGGCGTCCAGGCGGGCCAGGCGGGCCATCGATCGGTCGCAGGCGGTGAGCCGTACCAGCGGCTCGGCCGCGGCCAGGGCGAAGCTCTTGCCGCCGGGCGCGGCGGCCACGTCCAGGATGCGTTCGCCCGGCGTGGGCCAGGGCACCAGCGCGGCGGCTTGACTGGCGGCGTCCTGAATGTAGACACGGCCGGCGCGGAAGGCTTCGGTCGCCGGGACTGAGCCCCGCACTACCGTCAGTCCAGTCGGGGTAAGTGCGGCCGGCTCGACCGGGACTCCGCTGGCGGCGAGCTCGGCCGCGATCGCTTCCCGGGGACCCAGGCACAGGAGTTGGTTCCGACGCCTCAGGTTGCCGGCCTCGAGTACCGCGCGGGCGGCGTCGAGGCCGAATTGCTCGATCAGGCGGCCGGCGAGAAGATCCGGATAGCTGGTCTCGATGGCGAGCCGGGTGCGCGGGTCTTCGGCCGGGAGCGGCCAGTCCTCGACGCGGCGCCGGGCGGCGACCTTGCGCAGCACCGCGTTGACAAACCCCGCCGCCCGACGAGAGCGGTCGCGGGTGGCGGCGACCGCACTGTGGACGGCGGCGTAGGCCGGGATCCGATCCAGGAACAGGAGCTGGTAGACGGCCAGGCGCAGATGAGGCAGCGCGTTGGCGTCGATCTTGACGACCGGCTTGCCCGACGCTTCTTCCAGGATGGCGTCGATGCGTCGGAGCCAGCGCAAGGTGCCGAGGACGAGTTCGACCACCAGGCGGCGATCGGCGTCGCGCAAGGAAGCCTCGGCGGCGGCTGGCCTTGCCGGCGCCGAGATCGGATCCAGGACCTCGACCGGCGCTTTCGAGCGCAAAGCGCGGGTGAGACTGTTGGCGGCCAGCCGCCGAGGATCTCCCAATCGCCGTGCCGCGCTCACGACAGGCCGAACCGGTCGCCGGCGACGACCCGCTCGCCGTTGACGAAGTCGGTGGCCGCGAGCGAGCGGCGGCCAGGGCGCTGGAGCGCTCCGAGGACCAGGACGGTCCCCCGGCCGCAAGCAACGGCTAGCTCGGGCGAGGTCTCGAGCACGGTTCCGGAAGCGGCCTCCGGGTGGGTCGCCACCGACGGCCGGCAGCCGTCGATGGTCACCGTTTCGCCGCGAAACTCGGTTCGTGTGCCGGGCCACGGTTGATGGGCGCGGAACCGGTCGTAGATTTGGCGCGCTGTGAGCTCCCAGGAAACCTCGCCGTCGGCGCGGGAAAGGCGCGGAGCCACGCTGGCCTGGGCGCCGTCCTGCGGCTGGGGCTGGAGGGTCGCGGAAGCCAGACCCTCCAGGGTCTCGATCAGCAGCTCGGCGCCGGCCCCGGCGAGCCGGGTCGAGAGCTCGGGGGCGAGCTCGTCGGGGCCGATCGGAATCTCGCGGCGCGCCAGGGTCGGTCCGGTGTCGAGACCCGCGTCCATGAGCATGGTCGTCACTCCGGTGACGCGATCGCCGGCCGCGATCGCGGCCTGGATCGGCGCCGCGCCCCGGTATCGAGGCAGGAGCGAGGCGTGGACGTTGATCGAGCCCAGCTTGGGGACGTCGAGCAGGCGCTGGGGGAGGATCTGGCCGAAAGCGACGACCACGAACACCCAGGGATCGATCTCGGCCAGGCCGGCGGCGAAGGCCTTGCGCCGGACGCTGCGAACCTGCCGGCAGGGAAGCGCGAGCTCGCGGGCCCTGCGGGCCGCCGGCGGACGGACCAGGCGCCGGCCGCGCCCGGCCGGCCGCGACGGCTGGCTCACCACGAGAGCCGGGCGGAACCGGGACTCAGCCAGCGCTTCGAGCGTAGGCACCGCGAAGTCCGGTGTGCCGAAGAAGACAACCGGGCCTGTCTCGATCAGCTCAACGGGCTCGATCGACTCGTCCAACTCGGTCCGCTCAGCCGGCTGGGCCGACCCGGACGTCTGAGACGCCTCCGACGCCTCCGATAGCCCCGGCTGGCCGCTCTGGCCGTTGGTCGCGCTCACCGCGTGATCGTAGCGTGAAGCGCCGGGGTCGGTTCGGCTTCGAGTTGTAACTACGGCGTCCGGGACGCCGGCTCCGACCGTCTTGCCGCGAATCGCCGTGAGAGCCGGCCGCGCTAGGCTTCGAACTCGCCGTGGGCGCCGTCGATCTCTTCGAAGTAGTCGGCTGGCACCAGCACTTCCCGCGGCTTCGAGCCCTGCGGCGGGCCCAGCAGGCCTTCCTGCTCCATGATGTCGATCAGGCGCGCGGCGCGGGAAAACCCGATGCGCATGCGGCGCTGAAGGAAGCTGGCCGAGCCTTGGCGCTCGGCCACCACCAGGCGCGCGGCCTCGTCGAAGAGCTCATCGTCGTCCGAGCCGCCACCGCCGGTCTTGCGCTCTTCTTCCGGGGGCTCCAGAACCGTCGGGTCGAGCTCGGGAGTCCCCTGCTTCTTGAGCCAGCGCACCAGCGCCGCCGTTTCTTGCTCGCTGACGTAGGCGCCGTGGAGACGCATGACCCTGGAGGTGCCGGGGGGCATGAAGAGCATGTCGCCCTTGCCCAGGAGCTTCTCGGCCCCGACCTGATCCAGGATCGTGCGCGAGTCGTGGCGGGTGGCGGTGGCAAACGAGATCCGGCACGGGAAGTTGGCCTTGATGGTGCCGGTCAGGACGTCCACCGAAGGTCTCTGAGTCGAGACGATGAGATGGATGCCGACGGCGCGCGCCATCTGGGCCAGCCGCGCGATCGAAGCCTCGACCTCGGAGGAGGCGACCATCATGAGGTCCGCCAGCTCGTCGATGATGACGACGTAGTAGGGCAGGGGCTTCAAGTCGTCGGTACGGACGTCCGAGTCGCCGTCGGACAGCGCCAGCCGCTCGCGCACCGAAGGATCCGAGATCGCCTGGTTGTAGAAAGCGATCGAACGGACGTGGACCTCGGCCAGTAGGCGGTAGCGGCGCTCCATCTCGGCCACCGCCCAGCGCAGCGCGTAGGAGGCTTTCTTGGGCTCGACCACGACCTCGGTCTTGAGGTGGGGGATGTTCTTGTAGACGCCCAGCTCGATGCGCTTGGGGTCGATGAAGATGAACTGGACCTCGTCCCGGCGAGCTTTGTACACGATCGAGGTGATCATGCTTTGCAGTCCGACGCTCTTGCCGGCGCCGGTGGCGCCGGCCACCAGCAGGTGGGGCATGGTGGCCAGATCCGAGAAGTAGGGCTCGCCGTGAATCGTCGTGCCCAGGGCCATGGTCAGGGGGGACGTGGCCCGCCGGAAGGTGTCCTGCTCCAGGAGATGCCCGAGGCGAATGACGGCCCGATCCTTGTTGGGGACTTCGATGCCGAGCGTGGAGCGTCCGGGCAAGCGGTCGATGCGCACGGACTCGGCCTTCAGAGCCAAGGCCAGGTCGTCCTGAAGGTTGACGATCTGGCTGACCTTGACCCCGGGCGCGGGCTGGAACTCGTAGACGGTGATGACCGGCCCGGGCGTGATCGCTTCGACCGTGCCCTCGACCCCGAACTCGGCGCACCGGGTACGGATGAGCTCGCCCAGCCGGACCAGCTCGGTCTCTTCGATCGAGGACTTGACCGGTTCGACCTGAAGCAGGTTGATCGGGGGCAGCTCGCCCGCCCCCACCGCGCTGTCGTCGAACGGGATCCGCTCCTGGTCCCGGGCGCCGCGCTTCTTGGAGGCCGCGCGCGCCGGCCGCTTGCGCGGCGGAGACGCTCCGGCCTCCGCTACCGCCGGCTTGGCCGGCTCCGTGGCCGGTTCTGTGGTCGGTACAGGGCCGGTCACCTTGCGGATGGCGAAGCCTCCGGGACCGGCTTTCTCCGTGACCCGGATCGGCAGGTCGACGCGCGCCGCTGGCTCGCCCTCGCTGGCCGCCCGCCGTTCCTCGGCCCGCCGCAGGTGCTTGGCCACCACCCGCTCGCGCGACTTGTCCCGCTCCTTGCGCTGCTTCGTGCGGGTGTGGCGGTCGCGAAGGCTCTCGGAGGTAGAGCGCGCGCGATCGATCCACCCGGAGATGAGCTCACCCAGAGTCGACTGGATCACCAGCGCCGAGCCGGCCATGACCAGGCCCAGCAGCACCAGGGCGGCTCCGGCGAAACCGACCGTTCGCTCCAGGTTGGAGACGATCACCGCGCCCAGCCCGCCGCCGGCGGCGATGTCGATGCCGCGCCAGCGAATGGTGCCGATGGCGAGCTGCAAGAGTCCGGGCACCGCCGCCAGCAAGAGGAGTCCGCCCAGGCCCCGGCCGAACACCTTGGGTCCCTGGTGCTTCTTGAGACGCCGCCAGGCGCCGACGGCGAGAAGCAGGGGCAGCAGAAAGCACGCCAGGCCCAGGAATCCGAACGCCAGCGCCGAGAGCTCGGCACCGAACGGGCCGATCCAGTTGCGCACCGCGGCACCGTCGCTGGCGTGGAAAAGCAGGCTTGGGTCGTCGGGCCGGTGGCTCACGAAGCTGGTGGCCAGAAGCAGCGAGGCCAGGAGCGCGCCGATGCCGATGAGCTCCGAGCCCTTGCCCGGCGGTAGGCCGGCGTCCTGGGTGGAGGTGGGCTTCTTCTTGCTCTTGGCGGCGGGCAGGGCGGCGTCTCCGATTCGTTCTCGGAACCCCGAGAATACCAGGGACGATGCCGATTTTTTCCGCGTTGAAGCGGAGTTAGGTGATTCGAGGCGGCCGCGTCAACGGACGTTCCGGTACAGGCGGGCGAGCCGCCGTGGGTCGGCGCCGGCGAAATAGAGGGCGAAGATGAGCCAGTTCGTGGCGACGGTGCGGGCGATGCCCCGTCGCTCGAACCGGCGCGTCGAGGTGGTCACCGCCCCCGGGGCGATGCGGACCGGGCCTTGCCGGCGCAAGCGGCGGATGAAGGCCAGGTCTTCGAGGATCGGCCATTCCGGAAAGCCGCGGGCCGCTTCGAAAGTCCGCCGAGCGGCGAACTGGGCCTGGTCGCCCAGCGGCGCCCGCGTCAAGCGCGTGCGTACGTTGACGATGGCCGAGCCCAGGCGGTAGATCGGGCGGGAGGAGGCGAAGGCGACGCGGAAGCCTCCGCCGGCCGCGCCACGGTCCAGGATCTCCCGAATCTGGGAGACCGCTTGCGGCGGCAGGCGGGTATCGGCATGGAGGAAAAGCAAGGCCGGGGCGGCGGCGGCTCGGGCGCCCCGATTGAGCTGAGCGCCGCGCCCGGGGGAGCCCTCGACCACCTGGGCGCCGTGCCGCTTGGCGATCGCGACCGTGTCGTCGGCGCTGCCGCCGTCGCTGACGACGACCTCGGCCGCCGCCGGCAGCCGCTCGAGGCAGGCGCCCAGCTGGCCGGCTTCGTTAATCGCGGGAATCACGATGGCGAGTCCGCCACCGTCCGGAGCCGCGCCGTTGCCGGTGGCAGTCGGGAATCGGGGAGCATCCGGCAAGGCGGCGATGCTACCAGTGCCGCCCTCTCCGATCTGATCCGATCCGGTCCGGTCCGGTATCCGGGAAGCGAGCCGGTGCTACGATGCGGGTTCTCGGCTCCGGCTCGCTCGGGCCCGAATCGAGAACCCGGATAGCCGTCCACCGATGCCGCAGGACAAGCCCCTCAGCCATCTCGACGCTCAAGGACAGGCCTCGATGGTCGACGTTTCGGGCAAGCCCGTGACCCGCCGCCTTGCGGAGGCTTCCTGCCGCGTCCTGATGCGGCCCGAGACCGTGACGCGTCTGACCGAGCTGCCCAAGGGTGACGCTCTTGCGGTCGCGCGCATCGCGGGCATCCAGGCGGCCAAGCGCACCGGCGAGTGGATTCCCCTGGCTCATCTCCTGGCTCCCGAGGACGTTGCGGTTCGCTTTACGCCGGACGCTGGTGGCGCACTCGACATTCGCAGCACGGTCGTGGTCACGGCGCGCACTGGAGCCGAGATGGAGGCGCTCACCGCTTGCGCCGCGGCCGCTCTCGCCATCTACGACATGATCAAGGCGGTGGACCGGGAGGCGGTGGTGACCGACCTTCGGTTGGAGTCGAAACGGGGCGGGGCCTCGGGCTCGTACCGGCGCGCCCAAGCCGGCGAGTCATGATCGCCACCGGCCTCGACCGGTTGCTTGAGGATGCCGGCCGCTTGGCGGGCCGGCGCTACGGCGTCTTGGGCCACGCCGCCTCGGTGACGGCCGAGCTGGTGCCGATCCACCTGGCATTGACCGCGGCCTCCGGGCAAGCGCCTGGGGCGCTCTTTGGCCCCGAGCACGGCTTCTACGGCGTCGAACAGGACATGGTCGCCGCCGCCGACGGTACCGACTCGTGGACGGGAGCGCGCATCCGCTCGCTCTACGGCAGCTCGGTCGAGTCGCTCCGGCCGGACCCCGAAGCCTTCGCGGATCTGGATCTCCTACTGATCGATCTCCAGGACGTCGGCAGCCGGTACTACACGTACGCGGCGACCGCCGTGTGGGCGGCGGAGGTGGCGCTCGGCCGGGGCGTCGAGGTATGGGTCTTGGACCGGCCGAATCCCCTGGGCGGCGAGGCGATCGAAGGGAATCTGCGCGGCCCGGGCCTGGACTCCTTCGTCGGCGCTTTCGAGACGCCGGTTCGGCACGGTCTGACGCTGGCGGAGCTGGTGGCTTTCGGACTCGGATCTGAGGCTGATCGCTCCGGGCTCGGCGTGTGGCGGATCGGGGGCTGGAACCGAAACCGAACCTGGGCCGAGCTCGGCCGCCCCTGGGTGGCGCCTTCGCCCAATATGCCGACGCCGGCGACGGCCTGGATCTATCCGGGTGCCTGTCTGGTGGAAGCGACCGAGCTCTCGGAGGGACGGGGCACGACCCGGCCCTTCGAGCTCTTGGGCTCGCCGGGGACCGACGCTCGCGCGCTCGCCGAGCGGCTCAACCGTACGGCCGCGGCCGGCGCCCGCTTCGCGCCGGTGTACTTCAGGCCCCAGTTCCAGAAGCATCGTGGCCGTGTGTGTGCCGGCGTGCGCTGGTTCGTTACCGAGCCCGACCTTCTGCGGCCGTACGTTGCCGGCATTGAGATCCTGCGGGCGTTCGCCGAGCTGGCGACCGACTTCGCCTGGCGCGCGGCCCCGTACGAATTCGTCACCGACCAACCGGCGATCGATCTCCTGACCGGATCCGACGCTCTGCGCCGCAGCTTGGAGGAAGGCGCGGGTCTGGATTCCTGGCTCGCCGGCTTCGCTGCCGACGTAGCCGAGTTCCGGGAACGCCGGCGGCCGTTTCTCCTCTACGGCGACGACGCGGATGCCCAGGCGGCGCGCGCGCGGTGGCTGTGACGCTGGGGACGGACACCGCCGAGACGCGGGCTCGCTACTTCGTGCCCGGTCCGGCTTGGGTGGCCCCGGAGGTTCTCGCCGCCATGGTTCGTCCGGTCGCTCCCCACCGGTCGCCGGCGATCCGCGGGCTCTGGCGATCGTCCGGCGAGCGCCTCCAGAGGGTGTTCCGAACTGGTCGTCCGGTGCTGGTGGCGACCTCGAGCGCCACCCTGGTGCTGGAGGCGGCGCTGGTTTCGCTGGGACCGGAGCGGCTCCTGAGCGTGACCAACGGTGCCTTCTCCGAGCGCTGGCTGGCGATCGCGCGCTCGCGTGGGCTGGCCCCGGAGCGGTACGAAGTGCCCTGGGGCCGGGCGGTGGATCCGGAGGGACTGGCGAAGGCGGTCGATCGAACCCAGCCCGAGGTGGTGACCCTGGTGCACTGTGAAACCTCCACCGGGGTCCTCAACCCGGTGGCCGAGCTGGCCCGGGTGGTGCGCGAGCGCAGTGACGCGCTCGTCCTGGTCGACTGCGTCTCGTCACTGGCGGGCGCGCCGGTCGAGACCGAGGCCTGGGGCCTCGACCTGGCCGTCACCGCCTCGCAGAAGGCACTGGCCCTGCCGCCGGGCCTGGCGCTGTTCAGCGCCTCCGAACGCTTCGAGAAGCGAGCCGAAGCCCAGCCGGTTCGGGGTTTCTACACGGACGTCCTGCGCTACCGGGACAAGCATCGGGACGACGGGCCGATCTCGACTCCGGCCCTGCCACAGCTCTACGCCCTCGACCACCAGCTCGACCGGATCCTGGACGAGGGGCTGGAGCGGCGCTGGCGCCGGCATCGGACGATGCTGGAGGCCACTCGAGCCTGGGCCGGGGGGGCCGGCTTCGAGTATGCTTCGGACCCTGCGGTGGCCTCACCGACGGTGAGTTGTTTGGTGCCGCCGCCGGAGCTGGATCTGGACGAATGGCTGGCCCGCGTCAGCGCGGCCGGCTTCACGGTCGCGCGCGGGTACGGCCGGTTCCAGGAAGGCACGTTTCGTATCGGGCACATGGGTGACGTAGGCATCGAGGACCTGAACCGGCTCCTGGCCGCGCTGACCGAGGCGGCGGGAGCGTGATGGCCGGCTTCGCGGTAGCGGCGAGCTGGAAGCGAGCTTGAGCATGGCGAGAATTCTTCTTTGCGATCCGTTGGACCCGGCCGGAGTCGGGATCCTGACCGAGGCCGGGGCCGACGTGCACCAGCTGACGGACGCGGAGCGCGAGCGGCTCCCCGAGCTGATCGAGGAGTTCGACGCCATCGTGGTGCGTAGCCGGACCAAGGTCACCGCTGACTTGCTGCGTCGTGGCCGCCGGCTGAAAGTCGTGGGTCGGGCCGGCATCGGCGTCGACAACGTCGACGTCGCGACCGCGACCGAGCTTGGGATCTTGGTCGTCAACGCTCCCACCGCCAACCTGATCTCGGCCACCGAGCACACCTTCGGTCTGCTGCTGGCCCTGGCGCGGAACATCCCGGCCGCGGACGCGTCGATGAAATCCGGAGCCTGGGACCGCAAGGGGTTTCTGGGCAGCGAGCTGGACGGCAAGACGCTGGGCATTGTCGGGCTGGGCCGGATCGGCCAGGCGGTCGCCCACCGGGCGCTCGCCTTCGGCATGGAGGTGACCGCGTTCGACCCCTACCTGGACCGAGCGGTGGCGCGCCGCTTGGGCATCCAGCTCGAGGATCTGGACGCGGTGCTGGCGCAGGCCGACTTCGTCACCCTCCACATGCCGCTCACCGACGAGACCCGGGGTCTGCTCTCGGCCGACCGAATCGAGAGGATGAAACCGGGCGCCGCCCTCGTCAATTGTGCCCGTGGCGGCATCGTGGACGAGTCGGCTCTGCTGGCGGCGCTCGAGTCCGGCCACGTCGCCGGCGCGGCGCTCGACGTCTACGCCACCGAGCCGCCCATCGATCCCCCCGACCCCGAGGTGCGCCGGCTGGTCGAGCATCCGCGCGTGATTACGACGCCGCACATTGGCGCCCAGACCCGGGAAGCGCAAGAGCGGGTCGCAACCCAGACGGCACGCATGCTGCTCGCCGCTCTGGACGGATCGCTGTCGGTGACCGCCGTCAATCTGCCGTTCCGGGCCGCCGGGCCGGGCGGCGAGTCGTTTCTGCGGCTGGCCGAGCAGATGGGCAGGGCGGCGGGCGAGCTGCTAGGGGCGCCCCTTGGGCGCGTCCAGGTGGACCTTTGGGAGGTGCCGGACGAGCTCAGGATCCCGATCTCGATCGCCGCCGTACGGGGAGCGCTCAGCCCGTTTCTGGGGGAAGCCGTCAATTTCGTCAACGCCGAGCGCATCGCGGAGGATCGCGGCGTGGAGGTCGTCCGAGCGACCCACCAGCAGCTGGGCGAGTACCCCCAGCTCATCGGTGTCACGATTTCGGGAGACGGCCGCCGTATCGAGTTGGCCGGCACGGTGTTTGGAGATGCCGACCTGCGGGTGGTGCGCTACGACGACTATCGGCTGGAGTTCCGGCCCGAGGGACGGTTGCTGTTTCTCCGCAACCAGGACGTACCGGGCGTGGTCGGCAAGCTGGGCCGGACGCTGGGTGAGGCTGGAGTCAACATCGCCGACATCCATCTCGCTCGCCGGCCGGACGGCGCGGACGCGGCGGCGGTGATTCGCCTGGATCAGCGGCCCGAGCGCACCGTCCTGGACACGGTGCGCTCGCTGCCGGAGGTCGAGAGCGCCACTCTGGTGGATCTGGGATGAGAGTCACGCTGGTTTTTGGCGGGCGGAGCGTCGAGCACAAGGTCTCGGTGCGCTCGGCGCGCACGGTGGCGGCGGCCCTGGCCGAGTGCGGCCACGAAACCATCCCGCTGGCCATTGCCGAGGATGGTTGCTGGGTCGCGGGCGAGGCCGCGGCTCGAGCCCTGGCCGGCGAGGTGGATTCCTTGGCACCTGTCGGCGCGCCGATCGCGCCGACCCTGGATGCGCTCCTGGACTGCGGAGCGGACGTGGTCTTCCCGGTCGTCCACGGTACCTGGGGCGAGGACGGGTCGCTCCAGGGCTTGTGCGAGATGGCTGATCTGCCCTACGTCGGGGCCGGCGTCACGGCCAGCGGCGTGGCCATGGACAAGCTTCTGACCAAGCGCCTTCTGGAGGCGGTGGGTATTCCGGTCGTCGAGTACGAGGTGGTCACCCGGCTCGAGGTCCGCAACGACCGCAGCGAATCGATCGACCGGGTGCGCCGCTTCGGATTTCCGCTCTTCATCAAGCCGGCTGTCGGTGGCTCGAGCGTCGGCGTCAGCCGGCTGGCCGACGACGGCGGCGTCGAGGCCGCTCTCGATCTGGCCCTGGGCCTGGACGACAAGGTATTGATAGAGCGCCAGGCCGGCGGCCGCGAGCTGGAGTGCTCGGTCTTGGGGTACCCGGAGCTCGAGGCCTCGGCGGTGGGCGAGATCGAGCCCGGCCACGATTTCTACGACTACGCCGACAAGTATCTGGAGGACGGCGCGGTCTTGTCGGTGCCCGCGCGCCTGGCGGACGAGGACGCGGCCCTGATCCGGAGCCTGGCGGTGCGTTCCTTCGCCGCCGTCGGTGGCACCGGGATGGCGCGCGTGGACTTCTTTCTCGAGGACGGCATCGCCCGGGTCAACGAGATCAATACCCTGCCCGGCTTCACCTCGATCTCGATGTACCCCAAGCTGTGGCAGGCTGGTGGCCTCGAGCTGCCCGATCTGGTGGCGCGGCAATTGGACGAGGCCCTGGCGCGCCATCGGGACCGCTCGGAGATCGACCGCCGCATCAAGGACTTCCTGGCGACGGTGGGAGGCTAGCCCTCTGATTCGTCGAGTCGAGGTTCCGGTCAGGAACGGCCGGGATCGACGCTCAGAAGCAAGGCTTCGAAACCCGCTTGGCGCAAGGAGTCGGCTGTCGCATCGGCCCGCTCGCGGGGTAGCGGTCCGGTGACCACCCTGTGCCACGGGTCCGAGCGCTCGACGCGGGCGGCGGGCACGACCTTGCCGACGCGCTCTAGATGCACCTCGGCCTGGGCGCGGGAGCGAAACGAGCCGGTTTGCACCAGGTACGTTGCCGGTACCGCCGCCGAGCCGGCGGAGGGGCTCCCGGAGGCTCCGTCGGAGGCAGTCTCGGAGGTCGTGGGATTCCGGCGGCTCCGGCCCAAGACTTTAATCGTGACCCGCGCGGTACCTGGGCCGATCATGTCGATCTCGCGGGCCGCTGCCCGGGACAGGTCGATGATGCGCCTGCCCACGAAAGGACCCCGGTCGTTGATGCGGACGCGAACCCTGCGTCCGGTGTCGTGATTGCGGACCTCGACCAGGCTGTCGAAGGGCAGGTGTTTGTGGGCCGCTGTCAGGGCCTCCATGTCGTAGACCTCGCCGTTGGCGGTGCGGCGGCCGTGAAACCCGGGGCCGTACCAGGAAGCGACGCCGCTCTGCCGAAACCCGGGCCGGCCTTCCTTGGCGTAGCGGGACGTCGAGCACCCGAAGGCGGCCAGCGCTAGGATCGCGCAGGCGGCGAGCGCGGCGGCGCGGCGGGTCGTCAGACTCGAAGCTCCCGGGCGACCGTGCGGCTCGAAGGCTCGGGCAGGCGGCTTCGCACCGAAGCCACGTACTCCTCGACCTGTTCCGGAGCTCGGCCAATGAAGCCGGAGGCGTCCAGGACCTCGGCGATCTCGGCCTCCTGGAGCGGGAATTCCGGATCGGCCGCCAGGAGCTCGGCAAGGGGGTTTTCGAGACCGCCCTCGATGGCGCGATGGGCCGCCATCGAATGCGCCCGGATAAGCTCGTGGAGCCGCTGCCGGTCGCCGCCACCGACCGCGGCTCGCATCAGCAGGTTCTCGGTGGCCATGAAGGGCAGCTCACGCCGGACGAGGGTGGCGGTGGCGGTCTCCTTGACCTCGAGGCCGCCGGCGACGTTTCCCGCCAAGATCAGGATGGCGTCGGCCGTCAGGAAGGCGTCCGGCAAGACCAGCCGCCGGTTGGCCGAATCGTCCAGGCTGCGCTCCAGCCATTGGGTCGCGCCGGTCAGCGGTCCGTTCCAGCTATCCGTGAGGAGGCGGCGGGCCAGCGCGCACATCCGCTCGGAGCGGATGGGATTGCGCTTGTAGGCCATCGCCGAGGAGCCCACCTGGCTCGAGCCGAAGGGCTCCGACACCACCCCCAGACCCTGCAGCAAGCGAACGTCGGTGCCCAGCTTATGCAGGGTCTCGGCGACGCCGGCCAAGACCGCCAGGATGCGACTGTCCTGCTTGCGCGGATAGGTCTGGCCGGTGACCGGCCAGCTGGACTCGAAGCCCAGCTTGGAGGCGACCTTGCGGTCCAGGGAGCGGACCTTGTCGTGGTCGCCGGCGAAGAGCTCGAGATACGAGGCCTGAGTGCCGGTGGTGCCCTTGGCTCCACGGCAGCGTAAACCGTTGAGCTGCCGGTCGATCTCGTCGAGATCATCCACCAGATCCTGCAGCCAAAGGCAGGCGCGCTTGCCCACCGTGGTGAGCTGCGCCGGCTGGAGGTGGGTGTACCCCAGGGTCGGTATCGATCGGGTTCGTTCGGCGAAATCGCACAGTGCCGAGACCGCGCCCAGCGATCGCTCGCGTACCAGGGCCAGGGCTTCGCGGGTCAGGAGCACGTCGGTGTTGTCGGTCAAGAAGGCACTGGTGGCCCCCAGGTGCAGAACGCCGCCGGCTCCCGGGTGTTCGGCGTCGGCCAGCTCGGCGAAGTGCCGCAGGTGGGCGACCACGTCGTGCCGCGTTTCCGCCTCGATCTCGGCCACACGCTCGAAGTCGATGCCATCGCGGCAGGCCTCGAGGGCGGCCAGCTGAGACTCGGTGATCGGCAGGCCGAGCTCGCGCTGGGCTTCGGCCAGGGCAATCCAGAGACGCCGCCACTGCCGGTAGCGATGGTCGCGCGAGAAGATCGCCGCCATCTCGCGCGAGGCGTAGCGGTCGTGAAGAGGGGACTGCGCGGCCGGGCTCGAGTCGGGCATGACCGCCTCGGAGTCTAGCAGTCCCGTGTGGTCGTCCCGAGGCTCGACCCGGCGCGGATCGGGGGCGTTGGTCCGGGACCGTCGGCAGTGCCCGGGTAGGATCCAGGGTGCAATGCGCGGGTCGCGACGCGAAGGCGGGTTCTGGAGCATGCGCCGACGGCGCGCGAAGGGCGCCGCCTTGGTCGTGGCTCTGGCCGGCTCGGTCCTTACGGGTTGCGGCTCGACGCCTCGACCGGCACCGCCTGGGGCGACGAATCCGGAAACGCTCGAGCGCCGGGCGCCGGCCCGGGTGCGCGTGAGGACCCCACCGCCTCCGACCGGGACGCGCGATCCACGAACGGGAACGGTGCGGTCCGCGACCCTTGGCGAACGAGTCGTGGCCGCAGCCCGCTCCTTGATGGGCACGCCCTACCGGTTCGGCGGGGACTCGGATGCGGGCTTCGATTGCTCCGGGCTGGTGCGGCACGTGTACGGCAGGGTGGCGATCCGGACTGCGCGCACCGCTCAGGCCCAGTCGACCCAGGGACGGTGGGTGGCCCTGGACGAGCTCCAGCCCGGCGATCTGCTGTTCTTTGGCGGCGATCGAGAGAAGCTCCACCACGTCGGCGTCGTTTCGTCCGGGTCCGGCGAACCGCTGCGGATGATTCACGCCTCCTCCTCGCGCGGAGTCATCGAGACCGAGCTCGGGGCGAGCTCCTACTGGCTGGCCAGGCTGCGCTTCGCCCGCCGGCTGGCACCGTCGCCTTAGGTGAGGACGGCATCGGACACGACGATCGTCCGGGCGACTGGGGACCGCCGCCATTGGCCTCGCCTTCGGGCATGCGCTTGCGTAGAATCCAGCGGCCGGACCGAACGCGAGTCCGAACAGGAGACCTCATGACCATCCACGTGGATTCCGAGATCGGCAAGCTGCGGCGCGTGCTGGTGCACCGGCCAGACGTGGAGATCGACTGGATGGTGCCGCGGATGATGGAGCAGCTGCTCTTCGACGACATTCTGTACGCCAAGGAGGCGCGGGCCGAGCACGACGGTTTCTGCGCGGTGCTCCAGGCCGCCGGTGCCGAGATCCTGGAGGCCGAGTCGCTGCTGGCCGAGGTTCTGAACGCCGACGACGCCAGGACCGAGCTCTTCGACGACCTGGAGCGCCACGACGAGCTGCCGGTTCAGGGGCGGGCCGGGTTTGCGGACCTGGACGGCGAGGCTCTCGCCCGCGCGTTGATCTCCGGGATCCGAGCGCCCGAAGGCTACGAGAGCTCCGACGGCCGCCTTTTCCGTCTGGATCCCGTTCCCAACTATTTCTTCCAGCGGGACCCGCAGTCGGTCATCGGCCGGCGGGTCATCGTCTCGGCGATGGCGACCGCGGCGCGCAGGCGCGAGGCGCTGCTGGCGCGGGCTATCTTTCGGCACCACCCAGCGCTTGCCGGCGCCGAGGACCTGTTCTCGGTGGACCGAGATCTCGACGGCCGGGGCTTCCCGAGCGGCGGCGACCCGCCGACGCTCGAGGGTGGCGACGTGCTCGTGGCCAACCGCGAGACCTTGCTGGTCGGGGTGAGCGAACGTACCAACCGGCGGGCGGTGGAACGCCTGGCCGAGTACTTGCGGTTGGAGGAGACGGGCTTCCGGCACTTGATCGTCGTCGATCTGCCCTCGCAACGGTCCTACATGCACCTGGACACGGTGTTCACCTTCATCGATCACGGCGTCTGCCTGGCGTACCTGCCGGTGATCGAGAAAGGCCACCGGTTGTCGGCCCAGGCCTTCTACGTGGATCTCGAAGCCGAGCACCTGTCCTTCGTCCTGCGGCCGTCCTTGCTCGACGTGCTTCGGGATCTGGGCATCGAGCTCGATGTGATCCCGTGCGGCGGTGGCGAGGACGTGCTGTTCCAGGAACGGGAACAGTGGACCGACGGGGCCAATGCCTTCGCGGTCGCGCCCGGAGTCATCATTCTCTACCGGCGCAATCGCCGCACCGTGGTGGAGCTGGCGAGCCGTGGCTGGCGGGTGGTCCACGAGCGCGACGTCATCTCGGGTGAGGCCGAGGTCTTGGGCGCCGGCCCGACGGTGATCACCATCGAGGGCGACGAGCTCTCGCGCGCCCGCGGCGGGCCGCGCTGCATGACCATGCCTTTGGAACGGCAGCCGGTCGATCTCTAGCGGCCCGTGTCGAAGCGATCCACCAAACGGTCCCGGCCGCTGGCGGTAGTGGCGTTCGGCGGCAACGCCCTGCTGCCGGCCGAGGACGATGGCACCGTGGCCGAACAGCTGCGCCGGGCCGAGGAGGCGGCCGACTGGCTGGTCGAGTTCGCCGAGCGGGGCGAGGACCTTCTGATCGTCCATGGCAACGGCCCGCAGGTGGGTCAGGTGATGATCCAGATGGAAGAGGCCGCCACCAAGATCCCTCCGGGGACCCTCGACCTTGCGGTGGCTCAGACGCAGGGGAGTCTCGGCTACCTTCTGGCGCTGGCTCTGCTCAACCGCCTCGCCCAGAAGGGGCTGGAGCGCGAGGTCAACACCGTGCTGTCGCTGACCGCGGTGGACTCGACCGACCCCGGCTTTCTCGAGCCCACCAAACCCGTGGGTCCGTATTTCTCGCGCTACCGTGCTCGGAGTCTGAAGCGGGACCACAGCTGGGCGCTACGCAAGGATCCCGCGGGCCGGGGCTACCGCAAGGTGGTGGCCAGCCCGCGGCCGCTCGAAGTGTTCGGCTTGAAGACCATTCGCACTCTCCTGGCCAACCGGGGCATCGTCATGGCCGGTGGCGGAGGGGGAGTCCCGGTCGTGCGCACGGAGGACGGCCGTCTCGAAGGCGTCGAGGCGGTCATCGACAAGGACTGGACCGCGTCTCTGCTGGCCCGGGAGTTGGGCGCGGATCTCCTGGCCATCGTCACCAACGTTGCCGAGGTCTACCGGCACTTCGGTGCTCCCGAGCAACAGGCGATACGCCGCCTGGACGCGAGCGAGGTGGCCTCGATGCTCGATGACGACGCCTTCCCCGCTGGCAGTATGAAACCCAAGATGGAGGCGGTTCTGGCGTTCGTGCGCGAGCGTGGCCGCCCTGCCGTGATTACCGATTCCGACCACTTGCGGGCAACGCTAGATGGCAAGGCGGGAACCACCGTGGTGCCGGATTCGCCCCCGATGCAAGGACGATAAAGGGACGACGAAAGGGACCGACTCATGAACCATCTGATCTCGATTCACGATCTCTCGGCCGCCGACGTCGAGCGCATCTTCGATCTGGCCGGCCGGCTCAAGGCGGATCCCGGCAGCTTCCGGTCGGCGCTCGACGGCAAGAGCCTGGGAATGATCTTCGAGAAGTCCTCGACGCGCACCCGGGTCAGCTTCGAGGTCGGTATGTACCAGCTCGGCGGCCAGGCTCTCTTCTTGTCGTCCCGCGACATCCAGCTCGGCCGCGGCGAGCCGATCTCGGACACGGCCCAGGTGCTGTCTCGCTACGTGCACGGCATCATGGCCCGGACCTTCGAGCACCAAGCCGTGCTGGACCTGGCGGAGCACGGTTCGATTCCGGTCATCAACGGCCTGACCGACGACCTGCACCCGTGCCAGGGACTTGCCGACTACTTCACGCTGCGGGAGGTCTTCGGCGAGCTCGAAGGCCGGAAGCTGGCCTATGTCGGGGACGGCAACAACGTGGCCCATTCCCTGATGCTGGGGGCGTCCAAGGTCGGCATGGACGTGGCGGTGGCAACGCCGCCCGGCTACGAGGTCTCGGACGGCTACCTGGAGCTGGCGCGGCGTGATGCCGAAGCCGCCGGCACCCGGATCGACACGACGACCGATCCGGCCGCGGCCGTCGCCGGAGCCAGCTGTGTCTACACCGACGTCTGGGCCTCGATGGGCCAGGAAGCCGAGGCCCAGGAACGCTTGTCCGCCTTCGCCGGCTTCACCGTGGATGCCGAGCTCATGGCCAAGGCCCGACCGGACGCCGTCTTCCTCCATTGCCTGCCCGCCCACCGAGGCGAGGAGGTCTCGGCCGAAGTCGCCGACGGCGCCCAGAGCCGGATCTTCGACGAGGCCGAGAACCGCATGCACGTGCAGAAGGCGATTCTGGTCGAGCTGCTGGGCTAGTTCGCGCCTCGGCCCGGCATTCGGGACCGTCTAGCCATCGGGTCGCCGGGGCTCGGCCCGGTTCGCCCTCGCTCGCGAGCCGGGGTCTCGGGGTTCTTGGATTCGCCTCGAATCCTGACGCGAAGTGCCGGCGTGGCCGGGTCAACCTTGGGCCCGAGCCACGAGGTCGCGCCAGGCGCGACCTCGGTGGCCGAGCTCGTCTTTGCGGGCGTCGCCCAGCTCCGCGTACGTGCGGGTCTCGCCTGTGGGTACGAACACCGGATCCCAGCCGAAGCCCGCCTTCCCCCGGGTCGGCAGCACCAGCCTGCCTTCGGTCGTCCCGCGGCCGGCGATCTCCCGCTCGCCGTCGAAGTAGAGGAAGACGCAGACGGCCCGGGCTCGGGGCTCCCCGGCGCGCTCGGCAACGGCGGCGATGCCCTCCGGTCCGACGGCGGCGAGCATCCATTTCACCAGCGGTCCCGGAAAGCCGTTCAGGGAGGCCAGCTCGAGGCCGGTCTCCTCGACCAATACCGGCCGGCCCAGACGCTCCCAGGCCGCCCGCGCCTTGGCTCGGACCACGGCCTCCAGGTCCAGCGATTGAATCTCGGGCAGGTCGAGCTCTTCGTGAAGCAGGAGCAGCTCGGCTCCGGCGAGACGGCGCAGCTCGGCCAGCTTGCCGGGGTTGCCGGTGACGAAGGTCGCGGTTCGGAGCGGCCCTCGCGCCGGGGCGGCGTTGGTCAGCTCTCGTCCTCTGGCTCTTTGACCTCGGCGGCCGGAGCGATCTCCAAATCGACCAAGAGAGCGTCGACCGCGCCGCGGAGTTCGGCCAGGGAGCCGTCGTTCAGCAGAATTCGATGGGCGGCTTGCTGGCGCGGCTCGCCCGTGCCCTGGGCCGAGAGCCGGGAGCGCGCGTCGTCTTCTTCCAGTCCCCGGGCGACGGCTCGGGCCAGGCGCAACTCGGAATCGGCTTCGATCGTGATCACCACGTCGAAGTCCGGCGCGTACCCCGCCTCGACCAAGCGCGTGGCTTCGAGGACGACGGCGGCCGCGCCCTGGGCGGTGGCGACCTCGGCGATCTCGGCGAAGCGCGCCCGCACCAGCGGATGGACGGCGGCCTCCAGCCGCTCCAGCGCTGCCGGCTCGGCACCGGCGCCGAAGACGCGGGCGGCCAGCCGGAGCTTGTTGACGTTGCCCTCGCCGTCCAGGACGGAGTCGCCGAAGAGCTCGACCACTGCTTCGGTGCCGGGCTCTCCGGCACGGTAGAGCTCGGCGACCAGCCGATCACCGTCCACCACCACGCAGCCGGCCTCGGCGAGCCAGCGCGCGACCGTGGACTTGCCCGAGGCGAGGCCGCCGGTAAGGCCGATCGAGATCATTCCGTGGGCGCGGCGATGCCTTGCCGGTTCTTGGACGCCGCTAACGTGTTGACCAGCAGCATGGCCACGGTCAGGGGACCGACGCCTCCGGGCACCGGAGTGATCGCCCGGCACTTGGGCGCTACCCGGTCGAAATCGACGTCTCCCGCCAGGATCCGGCCCTTTTCCTCGAAACGTTCCATCCGCTCGCGGTTGCACGGGAACAGCCGCTCGACGGTTTCGCGGTCTTCGATGCGATGGATACCGACGTCGATCACGACGGCGCCTTCGCGAACGTGGGCTTCGCCGATCGCGGCCAGCCGGCCGAGGGCCGCGATCAGAAGATCGGCTCGGCGGGTCACTTCCTCCAGGTTCTGAGTGCGCGAGTGGCAGACCGTGACCGTGCAGTTTTCCCGCAGCAGCAGGCCGGCCAGCGGCTTGCCCACCAGGTGGCTGCGGCCGATGATGACGGCGTTGCGGCCCGAGAGCTCGATGGCCGAGCGCTTGAGGAGCTGGACCACGCCTGCCGGAGTGGCGGGGAAGAGCCCCGATTGATCCAGCCAGAGCCGGCCCACGTTGTGGGGATGGAGACCGTCCACGTCTTTGCCGGGATCCAGCCGGTCCAGGGCTCGCCGGGCGTCCAGGCCGGTCGGCAGCGGCAGCTGGACGAGAATTCCGTCGACGCCGGCGTCGTGGTTGAGATCGTCCAGGGTGCGCTCCAGAGCCTCCTGGCTGGTGTCCGCCGGAAGCTCGATGGAGCGGCTGGTGAAGCCGGCCTTGCCGCCCGCCCGTTTCTTGCTGCCCACGTAGACCTCGGAGGCGGGGTCGTTGCCGACCAGCACGGCGACCAGCTCGGGAGCTCGGTGCCCCGCCGCGACCATCGCCCGGGCCTGGTCGCGGACCTCCTTGCGAATCGTGCGGGCGACCTTGGCGCCGTCCAGAATCTCGGTCATGAAGTCACTCCGGTATAGAGGCAGACGATGCCGCCCGCCAGGTTTCGATGAAGGCAGCGCTCGAAGCCCGCGCCCTCCATGTGGCGCGCGAACGCCGCACGCTGGGGAAACTCAAGCACGGACGAGGGCAGGTAGTCGTAGGCGGTTGCGTCTTGAGAGATCGAACCGCCGATGCGCGGCAGGATTCTGCGAAAGTACATGAGGTACGGTCCCTGGATCAGCTTCGACTCGGGTACCGCGAACTCCAGGAAGGCCACCCTCGCGGCCGGAGCCAGCACCCGACGGATCTCGGCCAACGCATGGTCCAGATCGGCCACGTTGCGGAGGCCGAACGAGACCGTCGCCGCCTGAAACGTGGCAGTAGCGAACGGCAGGCTGAGAGCATCACTGGCGAGAGCCTTGGGACTACGCGCGGAATGCCGGCGGAACTTGCGCCGGGCGATGGCGAGCATGGGCAGGCAGAAGTCGGCGGCGGCCACCCGGCCGCCCCGGGAGCGCACCGCCAGTGCCTGGTCGCCGGTGCCGCAGCAGAGGTCCAGAACCCGGGCTCCCGCCCTTGCGTCCAGCTCGAGGCTACGCGCCGCCAGACGTCGCCAGCGGATGTCCAGAGCTCCCGACAGGACGTGATTGAGAAGGTCATAGCGCGGGGCCACCCGGCCGAACATGTCGCGGATCGTCTCGCTCCGCTTGTCCAGCTCCCCGCCGCCCGCGCCGGCGCCGGGCCCGGGAACGGTTGCGTCCGCGCCCTTCATCCGGAGGGAGAGTCTCCATGCGGAGCCTGGGCGGCG
This sequence comes from Candidatus Multivoradales bacterium, assembly GCA_965223155.1. Lineage (GTDB taxonomy): Bacteria > Acidobacteriota > Thermoanaerobaculia > Multivoradales > JAHEKO01 > CALZIK01. The sequence goes on along the minus strand of CBDCVR010000013.1, from coordinate 1,123,660 downwards.
AAGGTTCGTTCGCCGGGAGACAGCGCCGAAGCCACGGTGGTGCGGTTGCGGCCTTCCTTCTTGCTGCGATAGAGCGCACGGTCGGCAAGCGACAGGAGGTGGCGCACCGGCCGATCGCCGGTGCTCTCGCTCAAGCAGGCGAGGCCCAGGCTAACCGTCAGCTCGATGGCGATGGTCTCCACCTGGAAGGGCGCCGCCGAGATCGCCAGCCGGATCTTCTCGGCCACGATCCAGGCGGCGTCGGCGTCGGTGCGCGGCAGCACCACGACGAACTCCTCGCCGCCGAAGCGCGCCAGCAAGTCCTCGCGCCGAAGTTGGTTGCGAATGCGGTCGGCCACGTTCTTCAGGATCTCGTCGCCGACCAGATGCCCGTGCTGATCGTTGGCCTGCTTGAAGTGATCCAGGTCCAGAAGCAGCACCGACAGCGGCTCACCGTGGCGGCTGGAGGCGCTGACCTCGCGCTGGAGGCTCTCCATCAGATAGCCGCGGTTGTGCGCCTGGGTCAGGCTGTCGGTGATCGCCAGGCGTTGCAGCTCCAGGTTCTGCTGCTCGAGGAGCTCGGTCTTCTGAGAAAGCTCCTTGTTGGTGGCCTCGAGGGTTTGGACCAGGGCGCCGAAGCGCTCACTCCAGAGCCGGCCGATGCGATAGCCCAGGTAGAGAGTGACGCCGACGAAGGTCAGCATGACCCAGTAGGGCAGTGACAGGCTTCGGAAGACGTCCAGCAGTTCCTCGCGGATCGATCCGGTCTGGGGATTCGCCTCCAAGAGCCCGTCGAGAGTGGACCGCGCGAACCGGCGCGCGATCAGGGCGAACGCCGCCACCGAAGCCACCATGACCGCGGATCCGGCCAGCAGCGCGCGGCGATCCCGGTCCTCGGTCGTCGGAATCTCGAGGCCCAGGCTGGCGCGCCAGCGCAGAATGGCGGCGGTTGTCAGCATCAGGATGGGCGCCACCAGGAGCACCCCCTGCAGAAATCCTCCCAGCCACCAACCCTGCCAGGCCGGATAGAAGCGCTCGAAATCCAGATCGTTGCTGTAGCCCCAGATGAAGGCTCCGACCGAGCTCGCCAGCGTGCCGACGAAGAGGATCAAGACGAAATAGACGAGCGAAGGCAAGGACCGCAGGTCGGGTCGCATCGGCGCCGAGCGGGCGCCCAGATAGAAGGCCGCGAGCCCGAGCGGATTGGCGAAGGCAAAGAGGAGAGCCCAGGGCAGGGCCATCCCGCCCATCAGCGAGACTCCCAAGGTGGCGAGGTATGCGGGGATCGCGCCCCAAGCGTAGCCAAACCACAGGACGAGTGGGTAGCAAACGAGGAGCGGCACGTAGATGGTCACGAAGGCGCGTACGCCCCCAACGCTCACCGGGATTCCGGTCCAGTCGAAGGCCCGGGTCAGCATTCCCGTGGGCACGATGGCGAGGCACGCCACTGCCCAGGCGGTCACGAAGCGCCGGTATCCGTCCTCGCCCAGATTTCGAAATGCGTGGACTAGGGGAATCGGACGCGGCGGCGAGGGCGGTCCGGCGGTGTTTGCGGGATCGGTGCCGGCCATGAACAGCCTAGCGTAGCAGGCGGGGGCCGTTCTGGTGGGGCTCCGGAGGCCCGGCGATGCCGTCGAAACCGGCCGGCCGCCGGGCCTTGACATCGATCGGAGCCGCGCCTAACATCGTGGGCCCTTTGCCCGGCAAAGCCGGGTAAGTTACGTCAACTTGCGTCTGGACGATTCGGAACTTACTGGAATGCGTACGTATAGCCCCAAGACCGGCGAAATTGAACGCGACTGGTTCTTGGTCGACGCGGCGGGCAAGACGCTCGGCCGGTTGTCGGTCGAGATCGCTCGTGTCCTCGTCGGCAAGCACAAGCCCCACTATGCGCCCCACGTCGATACCGGCGACTTCGTCGTCGTCGTGAACGCCGACCAGGCAGTGCTTACCGGCCGGAAGGAGACCCAGAAGGTCTACTACCGGCACAGCACGCATCCTGGCGGCCTCAAGGAGGAGACCGCCGCCGAGGTGCGCGCTAAGTATCCGGAGCGGCTGGTGGAGAAGAGCGTGCGCGGAATGCTGCCCAAGAACAAGCTCGGCCGCCGGCAGTTCAAGAAGCTCAAGGTCTACGCGGGCTCGGAGCATCCGCACGCGGCCCAGCAGCCCAAGGTCTTGGAGATCTGAGGAAAGCGGAGATTCCATCGGCCCGGACGCTCGGGCGGAGCATCACGCGACAGCAACGAGGAGTATTTAGTTGAGCGACCTTCAGTACTACGGAACCGGCCGGCGCAAGAGCGCCACAGCCCGCGTCTTCCTGACGCCGGGCAGTGGCACCATGAGGGTGAACGGCCGCGACTTCGAGGACTTCTTCCCGAATCCGGCCCTGCGCATGATCGTGCGCCAGCCCTTGCTGCTGACCGAGACGGCCGAGAAGTTCGATCTCAACGTGACCGTTGCCGGTGGCGGTTCCTCGGGGCAGGCAGGCGCGATTCGCCACGGCATCGCGCGGGCGTTGGTCAACTACAACGGTGAGCTGCGCGAGCGGCTCAAGGGTGGCGGCTTCCTGACTCGGGACCCCAGGAAGAAGGAGCGCAAGAAGTACGGTCTCAAGGGCGCGCGCGCGCGCTTCCAGTTCAGCAAGCGCTAGTCCGCGCGGAGGTTGCGATTTGGCTCAGGTAAACATGCAGGAACTGCTCGAGGCCGGGGTGCACTTCGGCCACCAGACTCGGCGCTGGAACCCGAAGATGCGTCCCTATATCTTCGGCAAGCGCAACGGCATCTACATCATCGATTTACGGCGGACCAGCGAGCTTTTCGAAGAGGCCGCGGGATTCGTGCGTGGTATGGGCGCGGCCGGCCAGCGGCTTCTGTTCGTGGGCACGAAGCGCCAGGCGCGCGAGGTCGTCGCTCAGGAGGCGCGTCGGTGCGGGCAGTACTTTGTCACCCACCGGTGGCTGGGCGGCACGCTCACCAACTTCGTGACCATCCGCTCTTCGGTCGAGCGCTTGAAGGACATCGAGGGCCGGATGGCCGACACCGACAATCCCCTGATCAAGAAGGAGCGGCTGCGCCTGGACCGCGAGCGCGAGAAGCTGCACCGCAATCTCGAGGGGATTCGCGATCTGGACGTCCTGCCCGACGCGGTCTTCGTGGTCGATCCCAAGAAGGAATACATCGCGGTGGCCGAGGCCAACAAGCTCAACATTCCGGTGGTCGCGATCGTCGATACTAACTGCGATCCGGAATCCGTGGACTACCCGATCCCCGGAAACGACGACGCCATCCGCACCATCCGGCTCTTCGCTTCACGAATCGCGGACGCCTATCTCGAAGGGGCCCGCGAGTTGTCGGCGGCGCTTGAAGCGTCCGCCAAGGAAGCGGCGGCGGCTGCCGCGGCCGCCGAAGCCGAGGCTCGGGGCGAGGCAGAGGACACCGGGGATTCGGAGACGGAGGCCGTCGAGGCGGCGACCGGGTCGGAGGCGGCCGTCTCCGAGGAGCCAGCTGAGCCAGCGGCCGAGGCTGCCGAGACCGCCGAAACCACCGAGGCCGCGGAGGGAGCGGACGAGGGAGAGACGGCCGTCAACTGAGTGCCGAACGAACCGGCTTGGCCGCTCACGGCGGAGCCGAACGGCCAGTCGCACCGGGGGCGGGCGATCTGGCCTTTTTCATGTCCGAACAACACCCCGTGCCAGGTCCGAAGTCAGTCGGGCGGCGGGATGAGCAATAGGAGATCCAGATGACGATTAGCGCGAGTAGGGTCAAGGAGTTGCGCGAGCGCACCGGCGCCGGCATGATGGACTGCAAGAAGGCGCTCGAGGAATCGGGCGGCGATCTTGACGCTGCGGTCGATATTCTGCGCAAGCGCGGTATCGCCCAGGCCGAGAAGAAGGCCGGTCGGGCGGCGGCCGAGGGGTTGGTTCAGTCCTATATCCACGCCGGTGGCAAGATCGGCGTCCTGGTCGAGGTCAACTGCGAGACCGACTTCGTCGCCAAGACCGACGACTTTCAGGCCCTGGTCAAGGACGTCGCGATGCACATCGCGGCCGCCGATCCCCGCTTCGTGGAGCGTGAGGAAGTCACCCAGGACGTTCTCGATCGCGAGCGGGAGATCTACCGGGACCAGGCGCTCCAGTCGGGCAAGCCCGAGAACGTGGTCGACCGGATCGTGGAAGGCAAGATGGAGAAGTTCTTTTCGGAGTTCGTATTGCTCGAGCAGAGCTTCGTCAAGAACCCCGACCAGACCATCGGCCAGTTGATCGTCGACTCGGTCGCCAAGCTGGGCGAGAACATCAAGATCCGCCGCTTCTCGCGATTCCGCCTGGGCGAAGGCCTCGAGCGGCGCAGCGACGACTTCACCGAAGAGGTCCGGCGCCAGGTGGAAGGCTAGACTGTAGGCGCGATGGCCGGCGAGTCCAAGTACCGACGGGTTCTCCTGAAACTCTCGGGAGAGGCCCTGATGGGGGACAAGGGATTCGGTATCGAGGAGCCCATCGTGGCCTCGATCGCCGATGAGATCGTCCAGGTGCACGAGCTGGGTGTGGAGATCGCCATCGTCATCGGAGGCGGCAACATCATCCGCGGGCTGGCGGCCAGCCACCGAGGGATCGACCGGGTTACCGGCGATTACATGGGGATGCTGGCGACGGTCATCAACGCGCTGGCGCTCCAGGACGCGCTCGAGAAGCGCGGCGCGACCACCCGGGTCCAGACCGCCATCGACATCCGGGACGTCGCCGAGCCGTTCATCGTGCGCCGGGCAATCCGCCACCTGGAGAAGGGCCGGATCGTCATCTTCGCCGCCGGCACCGGCAACCCGTTCTTTACGACCGACAGCGCGGCGGCGCTTCGGGCCAACGAGATCGGCGCCGAGGTGCTGCTCAAGGCGACCTCGGTCGATGGCATCTACACGGCCGATCCGCAGCGGGACGAGAGCGCCGAGCTCATGCCCGAGGTTTCCTACCAGCAGGTGCTCGAGCGGAACCTCCGGGTCATGGATGCCGCGGCCATCAGCCTGTGCCGGGACAACTCCATTCCCATCGCCGTCTTTCGCCTGATGGAGCGGGGCAATATCCGTCGGATCGTTGCCGGCGAGCGCATCGGCTCCTGGGTCGAAGGCGAATCGGCGCCGGCTGAAATTTGACACTTCGCGCGGGTCGGCGCGAAACTTAGGATCTGGCGTAGCGTTTCGCCGGCGGAGGTGCAGGATGCAAGAGTTGTTTCGCGAGATCGAGGTCAAGATGAAGCACGCGGTGGACCATTTCCACGGTGAGCTCAAGCAATTGCGTACCGGCAGGGCCTCGCTGCTGATGCTGGACGGAGTTCAGGTGGACTACTACGGCAGCCCCACGCCGCTCAACCAGCTTGCCAATCTGTCGGTGCCGGAGGCGACCTTGATCGTTGCCCAGCCTTACGATCCATCGGCGATCGAATCGATCGAGAAGGCCCTGTTGCAATCCGATTTGGGGCTGAATCCGTCGAACGACGGCAAGACCATCCGGATCCCGGTGCCGCCTCTTACCGAAGAGCGGCGCCGCGAGATCGTCAAGCGGGCTCATGACCTTGCCGAGGCGGCGCGCAACGTGGTTCGCCAGTGCCGGCGGGACGGGAACGACGAGCTCAAGCGCATGGAGAAGGACAAGGAGATCGGGCAGGACGACGAGCATCGCGGCTTTGACGAGATGCAAAAGCTGCACGATCACTACATCGGCGAGGTCAACAAGTCGCTCGAGACCAAGGAAGAGGACATCCTCGCGGGCTGAGGCGGACCTCCGCCGGCCCCGGCGGGCCGCGGCCGGGTCATGATCCACGGCTACCATCCGGTTCGGGAGGCGCTCAGGCACGGCCGGCGCCGGCTGGAACGGGTGCTGATCGCGACCGGCGCCCGAGGAGCCAGGAGTGCCCGGGCGGATGAGATCCAGAAGCTGTGCGCCGCCGCCGGCGTTCCGGTCGTAGCCGTCGATCCCCAGGAGCTGGACGCGCTCACGGAAGCGGCCGTCCACAACGGCTTCGCGGCGATCGTGGACGAAGCTGCCGAGGGCGCGGCCCAGAGCTCGATCAAGGGCTCCGGTGAGGCCTCGGAGAGCGACTTCGTCGTGCTCCTCGAAGACGTCCAGGACCCGCGCAACCTGGGAGCCATCTTGCGGGTGTGCGACGGGGCGGGTGTCGATACGGTCTTGATCCGCGACCGCGGCAGCGCGCCGCTCTCGGCGGCCGCGGTCAAGACCTCGGCCGGCGCCGCCTCCCAGCTCGATCTGCGCCGGATCACCAACTCCGCGCGGGAGATCGCGCTGCTGAAAGAGGCCGGTTTCTGGGTCTATGGCGCGGCCGGAGAGGCCGGCGATCGCGTTTGGGACGTGGACCTGACCGGCCAGCTTTGCCTGGTCCTGGGTGGCGAGCAGAAGGGCTTGAGGCCCCGGACCCGGAAGTCCTGCGACCGGCTGGTGTCGGTGCCCATGCTAGGCAGCGTGGCCAGCCTGAACGTTGCTTCGGCGGCGGCGGCGCTGCTCTACGAGGCCGTACGCCAGCGGCACGCGGCGACCTAGCCGGCCGGGACGGCCCAAGTCCTTGCGCCGGCTCGCCCGAGGCCATAGACTCCCGCCTCGCGGCGCTCGTGCCCGCCGGCATAGCTCAGGGGCTAGAGCAGCTGACTTGTAATCAGCAGGTCCTCGGTTCGAATCCGGGTGCCGGCTCCAGCTTCCGCATCCGGGCACGGTCGGAGGTAGCTTGACAATACGGAGGTGTGGCCGAGTGGACAAAGGCAGCAGACTGTAAATCTGCCGGGCAACGCCCTACGGTGGTTCGAATCCATCCACCTCCACCATGCACCATGGTTCCCGACCCGATTTCCTTTGCGGCCCCGCGATCGGTAACCGGGCTAGACTGCTCTCCGAACGGCTCCTCGGATCGACTCTTACGAGCCGCCCATCAGGGCCTCGATCTGGTCGTCCAGCCCGGTGAGTTGCCAGCGAATGAGCGAGACCGGGATGACGCCCAGGGCATCGACGTCTTGGTAGAAGCCTGAGAGCGAGAAGTCGTCGCCGAGCTGGCGCGCTCGTTCGCCCAGGAGCTGCTCGATCAGGTACTTGCCCGAGACGTAGCTCGTCCCGTAGCCGGGCTGGCGCAGGTAGAGGAGTTGCTCGAAGCCCAGGAGATCGAGGTCTTCGCGCATCCAGCCGCGTGGCGTCCAGTCAACGTGAAAGTCGCGCGCTTCCTGCATGGTCATCTCGTTGGCGTGGACGTAGAGCGAGCCCAGCCCGCGCGCGGCGCGCTGGGCGAGCATGATCCAAACGATCTCGCGCGCGCGCGGATTGTCGTCGTAGAGCCCCGCGTGCATCATCATCTCCTCGACCCCCGTCGCCATACCCTCGGCGCGGCTGTCGAAGATGTTGTAGAGGAGCGGACCGCGCCGGACGGGGCTGGGATGAGGTGTCTTCTCCATTCGGGCCAGATCCCACCAGTGGTAGAAGTGCGTCCATAGCGTCATCGGCTCGAGGTGGACGCAGGTCCAGAAGAAGTTGCGGCGTTCCTGGGGAACGAACGACCCGGTGCGGGCCAGAAGCGCCGGTTTCATGTAGTCGTGAATCGGGAGCACGTCCTCCCGCTCGAGGAACTCGAGGTACTTGTCGACCGAGGCGCGGGCCCGCTCCTCGTACTCCTCGGGGCCGGCGATCGGCACGAGCTCGGGCAGGTTGCGGTTGCGGTGCTCTTCGAGTCGAAGCGAGGCGTGGGCCCGGTCGAGCTCGCGCCGGAGGAGCCGTACCTCGTCCTCCCAGGTGAGGGGCACCAGGTGAACGTTCTGGACGTACCAGGTGTAGTTGTCCTTGCCGATGCCCGAAGGAGCGGTCTTGGTCGGCGCCTGCTCTTCCAACCAATCGACGAAGTCGAGTGTCGCCTGGCGCGCCTGCGCGATCGCCTGCCGCAGCTCCGTGCCGGCGTCTTCCGCGCGCTGGGTCAGGTCCTCGAGGTTCCGCGCTTGGCCGCGGAGGTCTCCGATGCCGGCGACCCAGAGCTCGCGCGCGTTGCCGACGAGATTGATCCGCGCCTGCTCGAGAAGCGGCTCGATGGTTGCCAGCTCGGCGGCCAGCTTGGCCTCGGCGGCGCCCGAGAGCGGGAAGTCGTAGGTCCAGAGCTCGACCAGGGCGTGGTGGGTCGGTCCCTCGTGCGCCGGCGTGTCGCTTTGGTAGGTCCAGACCGAGGTGTAGAAGGCCGGGTCTCGAGCCCAAGGCCTGAGAACCCGAAGATTGAAGTCCAGCCCGTTCATCTCGGCCCGGAGCAGGTGCCAATCGACCTTGTCCTCAATCGGCCATTCCCGGGCGTCGATCGCTTCCAGCCGGTCCCGGTATCCGGCCAGCGCCTTGTGCTTGGTGGCCATGGCCTCGGCGCCGTAGTCGGGAGCGCCGTCCCGGAGCTTGGGCTTCTCAAAGGCGCGCCAGTCTGCGAAGAGACGCGCGAGCTCGGTGTCGTCGGCCGGTTCGCCGGCCCAGGTGCCGATTCCCGAACCGGCGATCAGAGTAAGCGCCAGCACCGTGGCCTTGACGGTGGGCGGAACGAGCTTGGACTCCATCTTCGACTCCTTTCAGAGATCGTGTCGAAATCGCGTCGGTCTGGGCGGGCGCTGCGGGCGACAATCGCCTGCCGCAGCCGCCGCCGACACATCTGCGGGTTCGGTGCCCAGCGTACCCGTGGTCAGGCCGAGCTTGCAAAGGCCGGCGGCGCGGAGGCTGCCGGTGCGTTGCGGGCCGGCTCGGCCGGTTCAGGACGAGAGATCGTTGGGAAAGGGCAGGATGTCGGCGCGGGAGGTTCGCCGGGCCAGCCCTACTCCCAGCAGCCGGGCGTGCATCTCGGGCGCGGACATGGGCCGGGTGAAGAGGTGTCCCTGGGCGAAGTCACACTGTTCGTCCTGGAGCGCCCGGAGCTGGGCTTGGGTCTCGACACCCTCGGCCACCACTCCGAGGTTGAGCTTCTTGCCCAGGGCGATAATGGCGCTTACGAGCGGCGGGCACTTGCCGTCCTCGTCCGGGATGCGGACAAAGCGGCCATCGACCTTGAGCTTGCGAAAGGGCAGGTGGCTCAGGTCTTCCATCGAAAAGGGGCCGGTACCGAAGTCGTCGATACACAGGCTGACGCCCAGACTTTCGAGACCCCGGACGAGTCGCTCCAGATCGCTCTCGAGACGGAGCAGCATGCGCTGATTGAGCTCCAGCTCGAGCAGGTGGGCCGGCAGTTGGGTTTCCTCCAGGATGCGGCGTACCGAGTTGGGGAACTCCTGGAGCCGGAACTGGACGTAGGAGAGATTGACCGACACGGGGATCTCGAGTCCTATCTCCCGGTGCCAGGAACCGGCTTCGGCGCAGGCGTTGCGGAGGACCCATTCTCCGATCGGGATGATCTCGCCATTGTCCTCGGCGATCGGGATGAAGGTTCCCGGAGGTACCATTCCGCGGCTCGGGTGGTTCCAGCGAACCAGGGCCTCGACTGCCGAGATGGCGCGGGTGGCGAGCGCGAATTGGGGCTGGAAGACGAGGTGCAGCTCGTCCCGCTCGGTGGCGCCGTGCAGGTCGCGACCGAGCTGGAGCTTGATCTGGACTTGCCGGTCCATCTCACTGGCATGGAAGTGAAAGCGGTTTCCGCCCTCCTCCTTGGCCTTGTAGAGCGCCAGGTCCGCCTGCCGGTAGAAGCGTCCGGGGTCGGCGTCGCCGGGCGGAAAGACGGCGATGCCGATGCTGGCCGTGATCCGCACCTCGCTCGAGCCCAGCCGGATGGGCTTCGAGATCTCCTCACCGAGTCTCTGAGCCAGCGTTCCCAGGCCGTCCAGGGCCCGGAACTCGCTGTGAACCAGGGCGAACTCGTCACCGCCTAGCCGGGCCAGTGCGTCCACCTTGCGCACCTTCCGCTTGAGCCGCGCCGCGATGACTTTGAGCAGTTCGTCGCCGGCGGCGTGACCGAAGGTGTCGTTGATCGCCTTGAATTGGTCCAGGTCGAAGAGCAACAGCGCCACCCGGTGTCCGAAGCGCTGCGCCCGGGCGAGGGTGGCTTCGAGCGAGCGCTCGAAGGAATAGCGGTTCAGGAGATCGGTCAGGAAGTCGACGTGGGCCATACGGAAGAGCTCGTCCTCCGCTTCCGGGCCGATCGCCAGGATCTCGGCGGTTGGGAAGGGCTCCGAGTCTGGATCGTGCCGGGCCGCTGGCACCAGCGAGTGCGGGCTCGACGAGGGCCCCAGAACCGTTTCCGTCGCCGGCTCCGGCTCGACTTCCAGTCCGATCTCCTCCGGCCTCTCCTTCTGCGTCTCCGCCTCGGGCGCCCGGTCGTTGATCAGCACCTGGAGCTCGCGGGCTCTCACCGGGCGGTGAAACAGGAAGCCCTGGAGTTCGTCGCACTGCTGCTTGCGCAGGATCGACTCCTGGGCTTCGGTTTCCACGCCCTCGCCGACCACCCGGAGCTGGAGCTCGTGGGCCATGGCGATGATGGCTCGGGTGATCGCTTCGGTGGCCGGGTCGGTCGCCACTCGTGACACGAAGGACCGGTCGATCTTGAGCACCCTCAAAGGAAAACGTTGCAGATAGGCAAGTGTCGTCTGGCCGGTACCGAAGTCATCGATCGCGAGACTCACGCCCAGTTCTTCGAGCCGGGCCAGCTTGTCGAGCGTCGCCGGGTCGTCACGGAGAACGCCACGCTCGCTCAGCTCGAGCTCCAGGCTTGCCGGTTCGATGGCGCTCGATGCCAGGGCCGCCTGTACCTTGTCGACGAACGCGGCCTCTTCGAGTTGCGGCCTGGCGATGTTGAGGGCGAGCCGCAGGCCGGAGATGCCGGCATCCCGCCATTCGGCCAGCTGCCGGCAGCCTTCGCGCAGGACCCAATCTCCGATGCGGGTGATGAGGCCGCTTTCCTCCGCGATCGGGATGAAAACGTCCGGCGGCACCGGTCCGCGCTGGGCGTCGGTCCAGCGCACCAAGCCTTCCACTGCCTTGATGCGGCGGGTTCTGCTGTCCACGATCGGCTGGTAGTGAAGGCGAAGCTCGTTGTTGTCGATGGCCAGGCGCAGGCGTTCCTGGAGCGCGATCTTTTCCTCGACCTCGCTACGCATCTCGTCGGTGTAGACGCGCATGGAGTGAGCGCCGTCGCGCTTGGCGTGGCGCATCGCGGTTTCGGCGCACTGGAGGACGGCTTCGCCCTCGGCGTCGGAGGTGACGGCGATACCCATGCTGGCGGACACGAAGACGTCGCGGCCCCCGATGCCGTACGGTGCGGTCAGGGCCGCCAGGATCTCTTCCCCGAGGCGGACCGCATGGGCGACGTCTTCGATCTGGTCCAAGAGGATGGCGAATTCGTCGGCTTGGATCCGGGCCAGCGAGCCGCGGGCGCCCGAACCCACTTCGTCCGGCCTCGAGATCTGCTGTTCGAGCGTGGACTGGAGGCGGCCGGCGATGGCTCGCAGCAGAACGTCGCCTCCCTCGCGGCCGAGAGAGTCGTTGAGCTCGCGAAAACTGTCGATGTCGATGAAGAGCACCGCGATCTCGCCCCGGCGGTTCCGCATCTGCGCCACGGCCAGAGCCACGATCTCGGTGAAGGTTGCCCGGTTCGGCAGGCCGGTGAGCTGGTCGAAGCTCCGTAGCTTGAGGGCCTCGGTGCTGGCCGAGCGGGCGGCATCTTGAGCCTGCTCCAGCGAACGCTGATATTCGCGCAGCGCCGCCACCGACCGGCCCACGACCACGGCCTGCCGCAGGCGATGGGGCAGGACGAGCCAGTTGACCGGCTTGGGCAGGAATTCCGAGAAGGGGTCCTTGTAGACCTGGGCGACGAGGCCGCGGTCGACGAGGTCCGAGAGCACGAAGACGGGTGTGCTCTGGCACGGAGGCAGGCGGCGCAGTGTCTGACGCAGGCTGAGCGCGTCGGTGTCGTTGACCAGAAGGTCGAGCAGAATGACGTCGGGCGAGATCTGCTCGGCCAGCTCCAGAGATTCGCCCGCATTGGCGGTTGTCAGGACCTGGAAGCCGGCGTCCAGAAGAGCCGGCTCCGCCAGGGCCCGGGTCTTCAGGTCCGCCGTGATCAGCAGAATCGAAGCTTCGCCGGGCGCGCGGCCCCTGCGTCCATCGGCGGTCGGTGTTACGTTCTCGGTCATGGCTGCTAGGGCTACGTGCCTCGGGATTGTCGAGCCCAGCACGTCAGTATCCGCCGTAGGCCGTCGTGGCGCTGTGGAACGAGCAACAAGAGGCTGAACCGAGAGTGTCCGCTTGAAGTTTGGTAGCGCCTCTGCCAAGCTTGCCGCAAGCCCGGTTCGCGGTGTTCGCTTGCGTGGCTCGCGGGTGCCCAAGCCGGGAACAGCGGGAGTAACTCAGTGGTAGAGTCTCAGCCTTCCAAGCTGCTGGTCGCGGGTTCGATTCCCGTCTCCCGCTCCAGACGAGAGTCAGGCCGGTCGCTCGCCGCCAGTTCCGGGTTTCGGGGCCGCTAGCCGGGCCCGGAAAAGCCGGCGCAACCCCCTTTACAGGGGGCGTCCGAATTCATATACTCCTTCATTCCCCGAGCTGACCCGCGCAATGCGGTCGGTCGGGGTTCGTTTACGGTTGCGGCGTTACTAGACTTAGTCCACGTAGCTCAGAGGTAGAGCACTTCCTTGGTAAGGAAGGGGTCACCGGTTCAAATCCGGTCGTGGGCTCCAGCGAGGTGGCGAAGGTTCTAGAGAGACGAAGCGGGGCGGTTCGCCGGCCTCGATCCTAAACGCACAAGATAGAGATCTGGAGACTTGGCCCGTGAGGGCTGTTATCTACGAAGAGGAGCGGTTCGACTATGTCGAAGGAGAAGTTTGAGCGAACAAAGCCGCACGTGAACATCGGGACGATCGGTCACGTGGATCACGGCAAGACGACGTTGACGGCAGCGATCACGAAGGTTCTGGCAGCGAAGAACCTGGCCGAGTTCACGGCGTTCGACGAGATCGACAAGGCGCCCGAGGAAAAGGAGCGCGGGATCACGATCGCGACGGCTCACGTGGAGTACGAGACGGACAACCGTCACTACGCGCACGTGGACTGCCCCGGTCACGCGGACTACGTGAAGAACATGATCACGGGCGCGGCTCAGATGGACGGAGCGATTCTGGTGGTCTCGGCCGCTGACGGTCCGATGCCTCAGACCCGGGAGCACGTGCTTCTGGCTCGTCAGGTGAACGTTCCGCACATCGTGGTGTTCTTGAACAAGTGCGACATGGTGGACGATCCGGAGCTTCTGGATCTGGTGGAGCTCGAGGTTCGCGAGCTTCTGGCGTCGTACGACTTTCCTGGGGACGACATTCCGATCGTTCGGGGCTCGGCGCTGAAGGCACTCGAGTCGGAGGATTCTGACGCCGAGGACGCGAAGTGCATCTTCGAGCTGATGGATGCGGTGGACTCGTACATTCCGGAGCCTGAGCGGGACATCGACAAGGACTTCCTGATGCCGATCGAGGACATCTTCTCGATTTCGGGTCGAGGCACGGTGGTGACGGGCCGGGTGGAGCGGGGGATCGTCAAGACTGGCGAGGAGATCGAGATCGTCGGGATCCGGGACACGACGAAGACGGTGGTGACGGGAGTGGAGATGTTCCGGAAGATCCTGGACGAGGGTCGCGCCGGAGACAACGTCGGCGTTCTGCTTCGGGGCACGAAGAAGGACGAGGTGGAGCGTGGTCAGGTGCTTGCGAAGCCTGGGACGATCACTCCGCACACGAAGTTCAAGGGCGAGGTGTACATCCTGTCGAAGGACGAGGGTGGTCGGCACACGCCGTTTTTCAATGGGTACCGTCCTCAGTTCTACTTTCGGACGACGGACGTGACGGGCTCGGCGACGCTGCCTTCGGGTACGGAGATGGTGATGCCTGGCGACAACGTGAGCCTCGAGGTGGAGCTGATCGCTCCGATCGCGATGGAGCAGGGTGTTCGGTTCGCGATTCGCGAGGGCGGCCGCACCGTCGGCGCCGGAACCGTCACCGACATCATCGAGTAACCCGCGACCCAAGAGACGACAGCAAGGCAGAATTCAGGCCAGTAGCTCGAATTGGTAGAGCATCGGTCTCCAAAACCGAGGGTTGGGGGTTCGAATCCCTCCTGGCCTGCCAATCGAACGAATAGGACAACGGGAACCGTAGCGTGGCATCGATAACCGAGACTTGGGGCAGGATGACGACCTTCTTGGCCGAAACCCGTGCCGAGATGAAGAAGGTGACGTTTCCGTCGCGCGCCGAAGTGATCTCGACGACCATCGTCGTGCTCGTGGCCAGCGTCATCTTCGCGCTCTTTCTCTGGCTCTCCGACATCGTGATTCTCGAGATCTACGAGGGCGTTCTCAGACTTTTTGGTAGATCATGACGACAGCTAGCGAACAGCAGTCCACGAAGCAGTGGTACATCGTGCACACCTACTCGGGGTTCGAAGACCGGGTCAAGGAGACCTTGCGGCAGCGAGCCGACGCCTTGGGCATGGGGGAAGCGATCGGAGACATCCGGATTCCCACCGAGACCATCGTGGAGTACCGGGGCGGCAAGAAGCGCGAAACCGAGCGTAAGTTCTTCCCTGGCTACATCCTGGTCGAGATGGCGATGTCGGACGACGCCTGGCACGTGGTCAAGAACACGCCGAAGGTCACCGGCTTCGTCGGCGGCGGCAAGAAGCCGACCCCGTTGACGCAGGACGAGGTCGACCAGATCCTGCACCAGGCGGTCAGCACCCGGGACAAGCCCAAGCCCAAGTACATCTTCGACAAGGCCGAGCCGGTCAAGATCATCGACGGGCCCTTCAACAACTTCAGCGGCGTGGTCGAGGAAGTCAACCTCGAGCGCAACACCCTCAAGGTGATGGTGACGATTTTCGGGCGGCAGACTCCGGTCGAGCTCGACTTCAGTCAGGTTCAGAAGCTCTAGACGCGGAGCGCCCGACGCATTGCCGGGCAGAGGCGCGATAGGAACGAAGCATGGCAAAGAAAGTCATAGGTCAGGTCAAGTTGCAGATCCCCGGCGGGCAGGCCTCGCCGGCTCCGCCCGTCGGTCCGGCATTGGGCCAGGCCGGGGTCAACATCATGGATTTCTGCAAGGCCTTCAACGCCAAGACCCAGCAAGACCAGGGCACCATCATTCCGGTGGTCATCACGGTCTACGCCGACCGCAGTTACACCTTCATCACCAAGACGCCGCCCGCGGCAGTTCTGCTGCGTCAGGCGGCGGGACTGGCCAAGGGGTCCGGCGAGCCCAACCGAGACAAGGTGGGCACGGTGTCGGACGCCCAGGTGGAAGAGATCGCCAAGACCAAGATGCCGGACCTGAACGCGGCCTCGATTGAAGCCGCGAAGCGGATCATCGAAGGCACGGCCCGGTCGATGGGGATCGAAGTCGACTGAGGCAGCGGTCGCCGCGAGGGAAACGAGTCGAGGAACTACGATGGGGAAGTCAGGAAAAGCGTTCAAGGAAGCCGCCGGCAAGCTCGAGGCCCGTACGTACGGGCTCGACGAGGCGGTCGAACTGGCCAAGGAGCTGTCCTTCGCAAAGTTCGATGAGTCGGTCGATCTGGCGGTGCGGCTGGGTGTGGATCCCCGCCATGCGGACCAGATGGTCCGTGGCACCGTGGCCTTGCCTCATGGCACCGGACGGTCGGTTCGCGTGCTGGTGTTCGCCGGCGGCGAGAAGGTCAAAGAGGCCGAGGGTGCTGGGGCCGACGTGGTCGGCGGCGAAGAGCTGGCCGAGAAGATTCAGGGAGGCTGGCTCGACTTCGACGCCGTTGTCTCCACACCGGACATGATGAAGGTCGTCGGCAAGCTCGGCCGGGTCCTCGGTCCCAGGGGGCTGATGCCGAACCCCAAGACCGGTACCGTGACCTTCGACGTGGGGCCGGCGGTCGAGGCCATCAAGGCGGGCAAGATCGAGTTCCGGGTGGACAAGGCCGGCATCGTGCACGCGCCCTTCGGCAAGACCTCGTTCTCGGCTGATCAGCTCAAGGACAATGCCGCCGCCGTGCTTCTGGCTCTGGTCAAGGCAAAGCCCGCCTCGGCCAAAGGAAAGTACGTCAAGTCGATCAGCCTGTCCTCGAGCATGGGGCCGGGGATCAGGATCGACGAGAGCGCCCTGACGGCGCTGGAAGCCTAAGTCGGGACAGGGAACCGGAAGGAATCAGAGTCATGCCGCTTACCAGAGACCAGAAAGAAGGCCTCGTCGCTTCGTATCAGGAGGGGGTGGCCAAGGCGCCGCATGCCTTCTTGCTGAGTTGCGAAGGCGTCACCGTTCCCGAGGTGACCGAGTTCCGGCACCGGGTGCGGGAGACCGGCGGGGAGTACGTGGTCGTCAAGAACCGCCTCCTGCTGCGGGCAATCGAGGGCGCCGCCCTCGACGGCCTGCGGGAGGAGTTCTCCGGCGCGACCGCGGTGGCCTACGCCTCCGAAGACGCCGTGGCGCTGGCGAAAACCGTTGCCGAGTTCGCCAAGAGCGTTCCGGCGGTCACCCTCAAGAAGGGGCTCTTGGACGGGCAGACCGTCGAAGCCTCGGATATCGAAGAGATCGCTTCGCTTCCCAGCCGGGAAGAGTTGATCGCGAAACTGCTGTTCCTGCTCCAGTCGCCGGTGACCAGCTTCGTGCGTACCCTGAACGAGCTGCCCAGGCAGTTCGTTAGCGTGCTGGGCGAGGTTGCCATTACGAAAGAGAGCTAGCAGCTTCCAATAGGAATCACGGGCTGGTCTCCGCGCCGGCCCTCAAGGAGAGAAAAGATGGCGATTGCTACCGAAGACTTCATCAAGCAGATCGACGAGATGACGGTGCTCGAGCTCAACGGCCTGGTCAAGGCCCTCGAGGAGCACTACGGAGTCTCCGCCGCCGCCGCCGCCGTGCCCATGGCCGTGGCCGGGGGTGGGGGTGCCGCAGAAGCCGCCGAGGAGAAGACCGAGTTCGACGTGGTCCTGTCCGCCATTGGCGACAAGAAGATCAACGTCATCAAGGTCGTCCGGGAAGTGACCCAGCTGGGCCTCAAGGACGCCAAGGACATGGTCGAAGCGGCGCCGACGACCGTCAAGGAAGCGGTCTCGAAAGAAGAAGCTGAAGAGATCAAGAAGAAGTTCGAAGAAGCTGGCGCTCAGGCAGAGCTCAAGTAGGGGTGTCGCCCCTCTTGAAGCGCGCCTCGACCCGCACGGGTCGAGCAAGCGGTGTCGTGCGGGCGCCGCTACTCGGTGGGGTGTGTCTTTTCGGAAAGGCATGCGCCGCGTTTTCCGTGGATCTCTGATCTCTGATCTCTGATCTCTGATTGATCTCAAGCTGAGGAAGCAGGGCATATGGCGACTATCAAGGACAACGTGAACGGCAATCGGATCAACTTCTCCCGAATCGGGAGTTCCCTGCCGATTCCCAATCTGATCGACGTGCAGCGCCGCTCGTACGAGCGGTTTCTGCAGATGAACCTGCTGCCCGAGGAGCGGGAGAATCGCGGGCTGCAGGCGGTCTTTCAGGGGATCTTCCCCTTCTCCGACTTCCGCGAGACCTGCTCGCTGGACTTCGTCAAGTACACGATCGGTGACTGGCAGTGCCGGTGCGCGACCCTGAAGGGGCTCGAGTTCTTGCGCATGACGTGCTCGAACTGCTCCTCCAAGATCATGACCGATCATCCTCACGAGGAGACGGTTACCTGCGGCGAGTGCGGTGTCGTCAACCAGAACCGGGTGACCCGTTGCGACAAGTGCGGCGAGCCGGTGGACCTGCAGCTCAAGTACTCCCTGTCCGAATGTCAGGAGCGCGGCATGACCCACGCCGTGCCCCTGCGCGCCACCTTCCGCCTGTTCGTCTACGACAAGGATCCCGAGACCGGCGCTCGCATGATGCGCGACGCCAAGGAAGAAGAGGTCTACTTCGGCGACATCCCGCTGATGACCGATGACGGCACCTTTGTCATCAACGGCACCGAGCGGGTGGTGGTAAGCCAGCTTCATCGCTCGCCTGGCGTCTTCTTTACCAACGAGGGCCCGCGCTCGTACCTGGCCAAGGTCATTCCGTATCGCGGCTCATGGGTGGAGTTCGAGTACGACAAGAAGGAGGTCCTGAACGTCCGCATCGACCGCAAGCGGAAGTTCCACGGCACCGTCTTTCTGCGCGCGTTGGGCCTCGAGACCGATGAAGCCATCCTGCGGCGCTTCTACGCCGCCATTCCGCTCAAGCCGAAGGGCAAGCAGGTCGAGCTCTCGGTGACGCCGGAGGTCCTCGAGCGCGAGGAGATCCGGGAGCGCCATCTGCGCGGCCGCCGCGACGTGTACCGGATCTTCGCCGGACTCGAACTGGACCAGGCCAAGCGCAAGAAGCTGGCTGCCGGCAAGTCGCTCACCGAAACCGTGCGAGTGGCCAAGCTGGACCGGGCCCTTTTCGTCGCCGACGTCGTGGACCTCGAGACCGGCGAAGTGCTCTTCGAGGCCAACGAGCTCCTGCCCGAGGACATGGAGTCGCGGCTCAAGGGGCGCAAGCACACCGACATCGAGGTCTTCTTCCCGGATTGGGACCTCTGCGGCAACATCCTGAGCGCCACCCTGGCCAAGGACGGCACGACCGACTCCAAGCAAGCGCTGATCGAGATCTACCGGCGGATGCGCCCCGGCGATCCGCCCACCATCGAGAGTGCGCGCTCGCTCTTCTACGGCATGTTCTTCGACGCCAAGCGCTACGATTTCTCTCGCGTCGGCCGATTCAAGTTCAACATCAAGCTGGATTCCGACGTCTCGGTCGATCAGAAGACCCTGTCGGCGGACGACTTCTACGGGGTCGTGGAGTACCTCCTGCGCCTCCACCGGGACGTGGGCCGGGTTGACGACATCGACAACCTGGGCAACCGCCGCGTCCGTACCGTGGGCGAGCTCCTGGAGAACCAGTTCCGGGTCGGGCTGGTCCGGATGGAGCGGGCCATCAAGGAAAAGATGTCGGTCCATCAGGACATCGACTCTGCGATGCCGCACGACCTCATCAACTCGAAGCCGGTGATCGCCGCGATCAAGGAGTTCTTCGGCTCCTCGCAGCTGTCCCAGTTCATGGATCAGACGAATCCGCTGTCCGAGGTCACCCACAAGCGCCGCCTCTCGGCCCTCGGCCCGGGCGGACTCTCCCGGGAGCGGGCCGGCTTCGAGGTGCGCGACGTCCACGCGTCGCACTACGGCCGCATCTGTCCGATCGAGACCCCCGAAGGGCCCAACATCGGCCTCATCTCGTCGCTCGCGACGTTTGCAAGGATCAATGACTACGGCTTCATCGAGAGTCCTTACAAGAGGGTCGAGAAGGGCCGGGTCATCGATCACTACCGGGTCGTGCGCGTCGGTGGCGGCCCCTTCAAGCTGGGCCAGGTCATCACCGGCGACGAGCTCGAGGCCGCCAACAAGTCTCTGGCCAAGGCCAAGAAGGCCCAGGTCGAGGCTGCGCCCCACGCCTGGTACCTGACGGCTTGGGAAGAGGAGCGCTACATCATCGGTCAGGCCAACGCCAAGATCGACAAGCGCGGCCGCCTGGTCGAAGAACGAGTCATCGCCCGGTCGGGCGGCGACTTCATCACCGTCGAGCGCGACCGCGTCGACTACATGGACATCAGCCCCAAGCAGCTGGTCTCCGTCGCCGCGGCGCTCATTCCCTTTCTCGAGCACGACGACGCCAACCGGGCGCTCATGGGCTCGAACATGCAGCGCCAGGCAGTGCCGCTGCTCCGCACCGAGTCGCCAATCGTGGGGACGGGCCTCGAAGGCATCGTCGCCCGGGATTCGGGATCGGTCGTTCTCTGCCAGCGCGGCGGCATCGTCGACTCGGTGGACTCCGAGCGCGTGATCGTTCGCGTCGAAGGGCAGGACATCGAGACCGGCGAGGCCAAGGATTTCGGTGCCGACATCTACCAGCTCACCAAGTTCCGGCGCTCCAACCAGAACACCTGCGTCAACCAGAAGCCGCTGGTGAGCGAAGGCCAGCGAGTGCGCAAGGGAGACGTCCTGGCCGACGGTCCCAGCACCGACGCCGGCGAGCTCGCCCTGGGCCGCAACGTCTTGGTGGGTTTCATGCCCTGGCGCGGCTACAACTTCGAGGACGCCATTCTGGTCTCCGAGACTCTGGTCAAGGAGGACAGCTACACCTCGATCCACATCGAGGAGTTCGAGATCGAGGCCCGGGACACGCGCCTGGGTCCCGAAGAGGTCACCCGGGACATCCCGAACGTGTCCGAGGCCGCCCTCAAGGATCTCGACGAGAGCGGCATCATCCGGATCGGCGCCAAGGTCGCCGCCGGCGACATCCTGGTGGGCAAGGTCACGCCCAAGGGCGAGACCCAGCTGACGCCCGAGGAGAAACTGCTGCGCGCGATCTTCGGAGAGAAGGCCGGTGACGTACGCGACGCCAGCCTCAAGGTGCCTTCGGGCATCGAGGGAACGGTTGTCGACGTCAAGATCTTCTCGCGCAAGGGTGTCGAAAAGGACGAGCGTGCGCAGCAAATCGAGGCCGACGAGGTCGCCCGGATGGAGAAGAACTCCCGGGACAAGGTCCGCATTCTCACCGAGGAGCGCAACAAGAAGATCACCGATCTCCTGGCGGGCCAGAAGGTGACGGCGGCGGTCAAGGGCCGCGACGGCGAGACGTTGGTCAAGCGCGGCGAGGCCATCGGCCGGCCGGTGCTCGAGGCGCTTACCCGCCAAGAGATCCTGAAGCTGCCAATCAGGGCCAAGAAGCTCTTGAACGAGGTCAAGGAGATCTACAAGCGCACCGACTCCTTCGTGGACGTCCTCTATAGCGTCAACGAGGATCGGGTCAAAGATCTCCAGAAGGGCGACGAGCTGCCGCCAGGGGTGATCAAGCTGGTCAAGGTCTTCGTCGCCATGAAGCGCAAGCTTCAGGTCGGCGACAAGATGGCCGGCCGCCATGGCAACAAGGGCGTGATCTCGCGGATCCTTCCGGTAGAGGACATGCCCTACTTGCCGGACGGAACTCCGGTGGACATCGTTCTCAACCCACTGGGCGTTCCCAGCCGGATGAACGTCGGACAGATCCTGGAGACTCATTTGGGCTGGGCGGGGCAGGTCCTCGGGGTCAAGTTCGCGACCCCGGTATTCGACGGCGCCAGCGAGGAGGACCTGAAGTCCCACATGGCCGAAGCCGCCTTGCCGAGCTCGGGCAAGACCGAGCTCTACGACGGCATGACTGGCGACAAGTTCGAGCAGCAGGTGACCGTCGGGTACATCTACATGCTCAAGCTCTCGCACCTCGTGGACGACAAGATCCACGCTCGGTCGATCGGACCGTACTCGCTGATTACGCAGCAGCCCCTAGGCGGTAAGGCCCAGTTCGGAGGCCAGCGCTTCGGCGAGATGGAGGTCTGGGCGCTCGAGGCCTACGGCGCCGCCTACACGCTTCAGGAGCTGCTCACCGTCAAGAGCGACGATGTCGAGGGGCGGAGCAAGGTCTACGAGTCCATCGTCAAGGGCGACGTTCCCGAGGATCCCGGTCTGCCCGAATCGTTCAACGTTCTCGTTCGCGAGCTCCAGAGCCTCTGTCTGGACGTCGAACTGGTCAAGGTCTAGGTCTTAGGACCGTACGGAAAGAAGGAGATTGCCCTTGCAACCCTTTCGAACTTTCGACAAGCAGCAGCCGCCTAAGGACTTCAACGCGATCCAGATTTCGATCGCGTCGCCCGAGAAGATCCGTTCCTGGAGCTTCGGCGAGGTCACCAAGGCCGAGACCATCAACTACCGGACGTTCAAGCCCGAACGCGACGGCCTCTTCTGCGCCAAGATCTTCGGGCCCGTCGTCGACTGGGAATGCTTGTGCGGCAAGTACAAGCGCATGAAGCACCGCGGTGTCATCTGCGACAAGTGCGGCGTCGAGGTCACCCGTTCGAGGGTCCGGCGCGAGCGCATGGGGCACATCGAGCTGGCGGCTCCGGTATCCCACGTTTGGTTCTTCAAGGGCCTGCCCTCGCGCATCGGCCAATTGCTGGATCTGTCGCTCCGCGATCTCGAGCGCATCCTCTACTTCGAGAGCTACGTGGTCGTGGACCCGGGCGTGACCGAGCTGGCCGAGGGCGATCTGCTGACCGAAGAGGCGTTTCGCGAGCTCCGTGGAGAGTACCCCGAGCCGGACGCCTTCGATGCCCGCATGGGTGCCGAGGCCATCAAGGAGCTGCTGTCTCGGATCGACCCTGACGAGCTGGCCGAAGAGCTGCGCATCGTCATGAAGACCGAGACCAGTCAGATCCGCCGGCTCAAGGCCGCCAAGCGGCTCAAGGTCGTGGACGCTTTCCGGCGTAGCGGCAACCGGCCTGAGTGGATGATCATGGACGTGATCCCGGTCATTCCGCCCGAGCTGCGGCCGCTGGTGCCGCTGGATGGCGGCCGCTTCGCCACCAGCGATCTGAACGATCTCTACCGCCGGGTCATCAACCGCAACAATCGCCTGCGCAAGCTGCTCGAGCTGCGGGCGCCCGAGGTTATCGTCCGCAACGAGAAGCGCATGCTGCAGGAAGCGGTTGACGCCCTCTTCGACAACGGCCGCCGTGGACGGGTCCTCAAGGGCTCCAACAACCGGCCGCTCAAGTCCCTGTCCGACACCTTGAAGGGCAAGCAGGGCCGGTTCCGGCAGAACCTCCTGGGCAAGCGGGTTGACTACTCGGGTCGGTCGGTCATCGTGGTCGGTCCGGATCTCAAGATCCACCAGTGCGGCCTGCCCAAGAAGATGGCTCTCGAGCTATTCAAGCCGTTCATCTACAACCGTCTTGAAGAGAAAGAGCTAGTCGGCACGATCAAGGCGGCCAAGGAGATGGTCGAGCGAGAGGAGGACGCGGTCTGGGATGCGCTCGAAGAGGTGATTCGCGACCATCCTGTGCTCCTGAACCGCGCTCCCACGCTGCACCGATTGGGCATCCAGGCCTTCGAGCCGCAACTGATCGAGGGCAAGGCGATCCAGATTCATCCGCTTGTTTGCGCGGCCTTCAACGCCGACTTCGACGGCGATCAGATGGCCGTCCACGTACCGCTGTCGGCCAAGGCCCAGATCGAGAGCCAGGTGCTCATGCTCTCGGCCAACAACGTCCTTTCGCCGGCCAATGGCAAGCCGCTCTCGGTGCCGAGTCAGGACATGGTGTTGGGCGCCTACTACCTGACCTTGCGTCGGCCGGGTGCCAAGGGCGAGGGCCGGGTGTTCTCGAGCGCGGACGCGGTGCTGCTGGCGATGCACGAGGGGCTCGTGGAGACCCAGACCCAGATTCGGGTTCGCTATAGCGGCAAGTACGTCAACCTCGAGACCCAGTACAACGATCAGGATCTGGCGCACGCTGAGGTCGAAGAGCTCCACAACAAGATTATCGACACCACCGTCGGCCGGGTCATTTTCAACTCCCATCTGCCAGACCACGTTCCCTTCGTCAACGGCTTGCTGAAGAAGCGGGGATTGCAGGAGCTGGTCGGCTTCGTCCACGTCCATCACGGCCACGACATGACGGTCAAGATGCTGGACGAGATCAAGGAAGTATCCTTCTACTACGCCACCAAGGCGGGTGTGTCGTTCGGTATCGACGACATGCTCATCCCCAGCAGCAAGGGCTCGATCATCGACAAGGCCGCCAAGCAGGTGGTGCAGATCGACAACCAGCGCACCAGCGGCGTGATCACTACCGGTGAGCGCCACAACAAGATCATCGACATCTGGCATCGGGTGACCGAGCAGGTCTCCGAGGAGATGTTCCGCGAGATGGGCGAGGCCGAGGAACGTCTCGGCGAGTTCAACCCAATTCGTATGATGGCCGACTCCGGCGCGCGTGGCTCGCGCGAGCAGGTGCGCCAGCTCGCCGGCATGCGTGGTCTCATGTCCAAGCCGTCTGGTGAGATTCTGGAAACGCCGATCACCGCGAATTTCCGCGAGGGGCTGTCGGTCATTCAGTACTTCATCTCCACCCACGGCGCGCGCAAGGGCCTGGCCGACACCGCGCTCAAGACCGCCGATTCCGGTTACCTGACGCGGCGTCTCGTCGACGTCGCCCAGGACGTAATCGTGACCAAGGAAGACTGCGGCACGATCGACGGCATCGTGGTTGGCGCCATCATGGAAGGTGGGGACATCCTGGAGCCACTGCGGGACCGCATCGTCGGCCGCTTCAGCCAGGAAGCCATCTACGATCCGACCGGAGGCGACCTACTCGTCGACATCGGCGATTTCATTACCGACGACATCGCGCGCAGGATCCAGGCCGCCGGCATCGAGCGGGTCCGGATCCGTTCGGTGCTGACCTGCGAAACGCACCGGGGCGTCTGTCAGGCCTGCTACGGCCGTAACCTGGCGACCGGCAAGGTCGTGGATCTGGGCGAGGCCGTCGGCGTCATCGCCGCTCAGTCGATCGGCGAGCCCGGCACCCAGCTCACCATGCGGACCTTCCACTACGGTGGTACCGCTAGCCGCGTGTCCGAGCAGTCTCAGCACCAGGCCAAGAATCCGGGCATCGTCAAGTTCCTGAACGTCCGGACGGTCGAGAGCAAGGACGGAGACCTGGTTGTCATCAACCGCAACGGCAAGCTCGTCATCGTGGACGACAAGGGCCGCGAGCTGGAGCGCTACGCGCTGACCTACGGCTCCCATTTGCTGACTCCGGAGGGCGCCACTATCGAGCCCGGCCAGGGTCTGGTGGAGTGGGATCCCTTCACCTCGGCGGTCTTGACCGAGATCGCGGGCAAGGCGGCCTTCCACGACATCATCGACGGCGAGAACGTGCGCGAAGAGACGGACAAGGTCACGGGCCTGTCGCAGCGCATCATCGTGGACGCGCCGCAGGCCGAGAAGCGAGCGCCGGCGATCGTCGTTCAGGGTCGCGGCAAGACCGAGCGCCGCTATCTCCTGCCCACGGGCTCGCACCTCGTCGTTCAGGACGGATCCAAGGTCCACCCGGGCGACGTGCTGGTGAAGATTCCGCGAGAGACCACCAAGACCAAGGACATCACCGGCGGTCTGCCGCGAGTGGTCGAGCTCTTCGAGGCTCGGAGTCCCAAGGAGCCGGCGATCATCAGCGAGATCGACGGCACCGTGCATCTGGGCGACATCCAGAAGGGCATGCGGAAGGTCGAGGTTCGGAGCGACGCCGGCGAGGTTCGTGAGTACCTGGTGCCGCGGACGATCCACGTCAACGTCCAGGAGGGCGAGCGCGTCGGGGCCGGCGATCCGCTGATCGACGGCGCCATCAACCCGCACGACATCCTCCAGGTCTTGGGCGAGACCGAGCTCCAGCGCTACCTCGTGGACAAGATCCAGGAGGTCTACCGTTCGCAGAGCGTGGCCATCAACGACAAACACATCGAGGTCATCGTCCGCCAGATGATGCGCTCGGTGAAGATCGTCGAGGTTGGGGACACCGAGTTCCTGATTGATCAGCAGGTGGACCGCTGGTCCTTCCAGGAGGAGAACCGGCGCGTCACCGAGGCCGGCGGCGCCGCCGCCATCGGCCGGCCGATGCTCCAGGGCATCACCAAGGCTTCGCTCTCGACTCAGAGCTTTATCTCGGCCGCGAGCTTCCAGGAGACGACCCGAGTGCTGACGGAGGCATCGATCAACGGCAAGATCGATCCGCTCCTCGGCCTCAAGGAGAACGTCATCGTGGGACGCTTGATCCCTGCTGGCACGGGCATGGCGAGATACCACGACTTCCACATCGACGAGGAATTCTTCGAGCCCGAGCCGGACGAAGATGATTCGCTCCTGTTCGAGTTCGGCGAGGACGAGATCCGCGCCCTGCCGCAGGGCCTCGGGGAGGTCGCCGAATCGAAGTAGTCCGGCAAGGTTCCAGCGGCCTTTCGGGCATGGTCGAGGCTGGTTTCACCGGGCCTTGACGGGCGTCGAGAGCCGCTGGTATCCTCCCCAATACCGCCTGTGGTCCTTTCCTTTGGAGAGGACCCGCCAGGGATCTGTCTCTTTTAGACCCCTGACAATTTGCCGCAGAGGATCGCGTGCAGGGCGGGTTTTGTCGTCGCAACACGCAGGAGCGCCTAAGAGAGATGCCAACGATTCACCAGCTTGTGCGCAAGGGGCGCGCCAAGCAGATCACCAAGACCAAGAGCCCGGCGCTGCAGCGTTCGCCGCAGAAGCGTGGCGTCTGCGTGCGGGTCTACACCCAGACCCCCAAGAAGCCGAACTCGGCGCTCCGCAAGGTGGCCCGCGTTCGCCTGACCAATGGGATCGAGGTTACGACCTATATCCCCGGGGTGGGGCATAACCTTCAAGAGCACTCGATCGTCCTGATCCGGGGCGGCAGGGTCAAGGATCTGCCGGGGGTTCGGTACCACGTCGTGCGTGGCACGCTGGACGCCGTCGGCGTAGAGGGGCGCCGCCAGAGCCGTTCGAAGTACGGCGCCAAGCGGCCCAAGGCCTAGGAACCGTTCCGTTCGGGAGTTAGCAAGATGTCGAGACGCGGTGCCATTCCGAAGCGCGAGATCCTGCCGGATCCGCTATATAACTCGCAGCTCGTGACCAAGTTCGTCAACGTGCTCATGCGCGACGGCAAGAAGTCGACCGCCGAGCGCATGCTGTACCGGGCCTTGACCACCATCGCCGAGCGCACCGAAGACGATCCGATGAAGGTCTTCAAGAAAGCCATCGACAACGTCAAGCCGGCGGTCGAGGTCAAGTCGCGCCGCGTCGGCGGTTCGACCTATCAGGTGCCGGTCGAGGTGCGTCCCAACCGGCGGCTGGCCCTGTCCTTTCGCTGGCTGCTGCAGAGCGCGCGCAATCGGGGCGAGAAAACGATGGACATGCGCCTGGCGGGCGAGCTTATGGACGCCGCGGAGAGTCGCGGAGCCGCAATCAAGAAGCGGGAGGATACCCACCGGATGGCCGACGCCAACAAGGCGTTTGCCCACTACCGTTGGTAAGCCGAGTCACGAGGGCGCCCCAGGTGGGCGAGAGGCAGCGACAGTGGCCGCCACTGTCGCTGTGTTGCCTCCGGAGCTCTCACGGAACCAGAAGTCATGTCCAGGCAAGTAGCACTCGAGAAGAACCGCAACATCGGCATCATGGCGCATATCGATGCCGGCAAGACCACGACGACCGAGCGCATCCTCTACTACACCGGCGTTAACTACAAGATCGGCGAGGTCCACGAGGGCACCGCGACCATGGACTGGATGGTCCAGGAGCAAGAGCGGGGCATCACTATCACCGCGGCCGCGACCACCTGTTCCTGGAACGGGTTCCGCATCAACATCATCGATACCCCCGGGCACGTCGACTTCACCGCCGAAGTCGAGCGCTCGTTGCGCGTTCTCGACGGCGCGGTCGCCGTCTTCGACGCCGTGGCCGGCGTCGAGCCGCAGTCGGAGACGGTTTGGCGCCAGGCCGACCGCTACCGGGTGCCGCGCATCGCCTTCGTCAACAAGATGGACCGCGTGGGCGCCGATTTCGACCGCTGTGTCGAGATGATGGTGTCGCGCCTGGGCGCGGCGCCGGTGCCGATCCAGATTCCCTGGGGCAGCGAGGATCAGCTCAAGGGCGTCATCGACCTCATCGCCATGCGCGGCGTCCTCTACAGCGAAGACGCCTTGGGCGCCAGCTTCGAAGACGTCGATGTTCCCGAGGAGCTGCAGGACCGGGCGCTCGAGCTGCGCGAGAAAATGGTCGAGGCCATCGCCGAGACCGATGACGCGCTGCTCGAGAAGTACCTGTCGGGCGAGGAGGTTACGAGCGAGGACCTAAAGACGGCTCTGCGCGCGGCGACCATCGCCGGCAGCCTGCAGCCGGTTCTGTGCGGCTCGGCCTTCAAGAACAAGGGCGTTCAGCCGCTGCTGGACGCGGTCATCGACTTCCTGCCCTCGCCGCTGGACGTGCCGCCGGTGGAGGGGACCGACTCGGAGGGTGCGACCCTAGAGCGTCCCGCCTCTGATGATGCGCCTTTCTCGGCGCTGGTCTTCAAGATCATGACCGACCCCTTCGTCGGTCAACTCGCCTACATACGCGTCTATTCCGGGCACATGGAGACCGGGAACTCGGTGCTCAACGTGACCACCGGCCGGAGCGAGCGCGTCGGGCGCATTCTCAAGATGCACGCCAACAAGCGTGAAGAGGTCTCCGAGCTGTGGGCCGGCGACATCGCCGCGGCGGTGGGGCTCAAGGGCGTCAAGACTGGCGACACGATCTGCGATCCCAAACACCCGGTGCTGCTCGAGGCGATGACCTTCCCCGAGCCGGTGATCGCGGTCTCGATCGAGCCCAAGACCAAGGCCGATCAGGAGAAGCTGGGCTTCTCGCTCGAAAAGCTGCAGCAGGAAGATCCGACCTTCCATGTCCACACCGATCCGGACACGGGCCAGACCCTGATCTCCGGCATGGGTGAGCTCCACCTCGAGATCCTGACCGACCGGCTGCTGCGAGAGTTCAAGGTCGGCGCCAACGTCGGCCGACCGCAGGTGGCCTACAAGGAGAGCCTGACGCGCGAGGCCGAGGGCGAAGGCCGCTTCGTGCGCCAGTCCGGAGGCCGTGGCCAGTTCGGTCATTGCAAGATTCGGGTGCGGCCCGCGGAGGTGGATTTTCGCTTCAATAACAAGATCGTCGGCGGCGCCATCCCGCGCGAGTTCATCAGGCCCGTCGAGCAGGGGATCCGCGAATCCATGGAGACCGGTCCGCTGGCCGGTTATCCGATCTCGGAGATCGAGGTGGATCTCTACGACGGTTCGCACCACGACGTCGATTCGTCCGAGGTGGCCTTCAAGATCGCCGGTTCGATGGCGTTTCAGGACGCCTCCAAGAAGGCCGGTCCGGTGCTGCTGGAACCGGTGATGGCGGTCGAGGTGGTCACGCCCGAGGAGTACATGGGCGACGTCATCGGCGACATTACGTCGCGGCGCGGACGAGTGCAGAGCATGGAGGCCCGCGGCAACGCCCAGGTCATCAACTGCATGGTGCCGCTGTCCGAGATGTTCGGCTACGCCACGGATTTGCGCTCGCGGACCCAGGGCCGGGCCACCTACACCATGCAATTCGCCAGCTACGAGCAGGCACCCAAAACGGTTAGCGAGGAGGTCGTCGCCAAGGCCGCCGGCTAGGACCGGCCCTGGGGCGCTACCGAACGAACAGACTTCCGCAAGCGGAGGAGATTGGCATGTCGAAGGAGAAGTTTGAGCGAACAAAGCCGCACGTGAACATCGGGACGATCGGTCACGTGGATCACGGCAAGACGACGTTGACGGCAGCGATCACGAAGGTTCTGGCAGCGAAGAACCTGGCCGAGTTCACGGCGTTCGACGAGATCGACAAGGCGCCCGAGGAAAAGGAGCGCGGGATCACGATCGCGACGGCTCACGTGGAGTACGAGACGGACAACCGTCACTACGCGCACGTGGACTGCCCCGGTCACGCGGACTACGTGAAGAACATGATCACGGGCGCGGCTCAGATGGACGGAGCGATTCTGGTGGTCTCGGCCGCTGACGGTCCGATGCCTCAGACCCGGGAGCACGTGCTTCTGGCTCGTCAGGTGAACGTTCCGCACATCGTGGTGTTCTTGAACAAGTGCGACATGGTGGACGATCCGGAGCTTCTGGATCTGGTGGAGCTCGAGGTTCGCGAGCTTCTGGCGTCGTACGACTTTCCTGGGGACGACATTCCGATCGTTCGGGGCTCGGCGCTGAAGGCACTCGAGTCGGAGGATTCTGACGCCGAGGACGCGAAGTGCATCTTCGAGCTGATGGATGCGGTGGACTCGTACATTCCGGAGCCTGAGCGGGACATCGACAAGGACTTCCTGATGCCGATCGAGGACATCTTCTCGATTTCGGGTCGAGGCACGGTGGTGACGGGCCGGGTGGAGCGGGGGATCGTCAAGACTGGCGAGGAGATCGAGATCGTCGGGATCCGGGACACGACGAAGACGGTGGTGACGGGAGTGGAGATGTTCCGGAAGATCCTGGACGAGGGTCGCGCCGGAGACAACGTCGGCGTTCTGCTTCGGGGCACGAAGAAGGACGAGGTGGAGCGTGGTCAGGTGCTTGCGAAGCCTGGGACGATCACTCCGCACACGAAGTTCAAGGGCGAGGTGTACATCCTGTCGAAGGACGAGGGTGGTCGGCACACGCCGTTTTTCAATGGGTACCGTCCTCAGTTCTACTTTCGGACGACGGACGTGACGGGCTCGGCGACGCTGCCTTCGGGTACGGAGATGGTGATGCCTGGCGACAACGTGAGCCTCGAGGTGGAGCTGATCGCTCCGATCGCGATGGAGCAGGGTGTTCGGTTCGCGATTCGCGAGGGCGGCCGCACCGTCGGCGCCGGAACCGTCACCGACATCATCGAGTAACCCGCGACCCACGGACAATCCAGAGCTACAGGGACTTCTGCAATGGTAAACGACAAGATTCGCATCCGGCTCAAGGCCTTCGACTACCGGATCCTGGACGCCTCGACGACCGAGATCGTCGACACCGCCAGGCGGACCGGAGCCCGATGCGTGGGGCCGATTCCCCTGCCGACGAAGATCAACCGCTACACGGTCAACCGGGGGCCCCACGTTGACAAGAAGTCCCGCGAACAGTTCGAAATACGCACCCACAAGCGCCTCTTGGACATCTTCGATCCGACGAGCCAGACGGTCGACGCTCTGATGAAGCTAGAGCTTCCGGCCGGCGTCGACGTCGAGATCAAGGCGTTTGGAAAGTGATCTAGGAGTATGACGATGGAAGGCTTACTGGGCAAGAAGCTCGGCATGACCCAGATCTACCGTGAGGACGGCCACGTGGTGCCGGTCACGGTGGTCCAGGCGGGTCCCTGTCTCGTCGTGCAGCGCCGGACCTCCGAGCGCGACGGCTACGAAGCCGTCCAGCTCGGCCTGGTTGACGAGCGCCCGCCGCGCCAGGTTCCGAAGCCGATGCAGGGACACTTCGCCAAGGCCGGAGTCGCCGCGATGCGCCGGCTCGAGGAGTTTGGGGTCGAGGCCGACTCCGAGTGGAAGGCCGGCGACCAGGTGAAGGCGTCGATCTTCGCGGAAGAGGATTACGTCGACGTCATCGGAACCTCCAAGGGCAAGGGCTTCCAGGGCGTCATGAAGCGGCACGGCTTCGGCGGCGGCCGGGCGACTCACGGTTCGATGTTTCATCGCGCGCCGGGGTCGATCGGTCAGGCATCGGATCCGTCGCGTGTTTTTCCGGGAGTGAAGCTCCCCGGCCGCATGGGCGGCAAGCCGGTCACCGTCAAGAACCTCCGCGTCGAGAAGGTCGACGAGGAAAAGAATCTCATCTACCTGCGCGGTTCGGTCCCCGGGCCCCGCAACGGCTATCTCGCGATCCGTCGCGCCAAGAAGGGTTAGCGGAGGCGAAGATGAAGATCGAAGTACGAAGCTTCTCAGGGGGCGCCGCGCGCGAGGTCGAGATTCCCGACGGCGTGCTGGACTATCCCTACAAGGAGCACCTGATTCACACCGCGGTTCGGGCCAATCGGAACGCCGACCGATCGGGTGCCCACAAGGTCAAGGAGCGCGGCGAAGTCCGGGCTTCAAACCGCAAGCCCTGGCGCCAGAAGGGCACCGGCCGGGCGCGCGCCGGGCGTGCCTCGTCGCCGCTCTGGCGGGGTGGCGGCACCGTGCACGGCCCGCGCGTTCGAGATCACTCGATGAGGCTGTCGGCGCAGGAAAAGCGCAACGCCCTCAAGTCGGCGTTGTCTCAGAAGCTGCGCGGCAACGAGCTGGTGGTCATCGACTCGCTGGATCTGGATACGCACAAGACGGCGGCCCTGGCCAGGCAGCTCGATGCGATTGGAGTTTCGGGCAAGACGCTGCTGGTGGACGATTACCACAACACGAACCTCGGGCTGGCGGCGCGCAACAACCCGAGCGTCAAAGCCGTCGATGCCATGCACGTGACCGTGTACGACGTCGTCGACCGGCCAATGGTGGTCTTCAGCCAGAAGGCTCTGGATCGCTTGGTGGGGGTGCTTGCAGGATGAGGATTCAGGAAGTGATTCGCCGGCCGCTGATCACCGAGAAGTCCACGAATCTCAAGGACTCCAAGGGGATCGTGGCGTTCGAGGTCGATCCTCGCGCCAACAAGGTCGAGATCAAGCGCGCCGTCGAGGCGCAGTTCAAGGTCAAGGTCGCCGAGGTACGGGTGCTTCGCATGCACGGCAAGGTGCGCCGCCAAGGCCGGTTTGTCGGCCGGCGGCGGGATTGGAAAAAGGCTTACGTTCGCCTGGCCGAGGGCGAGAAGCCGATCGAGTTCTTCGAGGGTGTCTAGGATGGCTACGAGAAAGTACAAGCCGACGAATCCGGCAAGCCGCTTCGCATCGGTCTCGACGTTTGACGAGATCACCGAGAAGAAGCCGCACAAGAAGCTCACCAAGGGCAAGGGTGGCTCGGGTGGCCGGAACAACAAGGGGCGGATCTCGATTCGCTTCCGGGGAGGCGGCCACAAGCGGCGCTACCGAATCGTGGATTTTCGCCGCGAGAAGTTTGGGGTGCCGGCCAAGGTGGTTTCGGTCGAGTACGATCCCAACCGCTCGGCCCGTATCGCCCTGCTTAGCTACGCCGACGGCGAGAAGCGCTACATCCTGTGGCCGAGTGGGCTGGCCGTGGGCGCCCAGGTGGTTTCGGGGCCGGACGCTCCGATCGACGTCGGCAACGCCCTGCCGCTGCGGAGCATTCCGGTCGGTACGATCGTTCACAACATCGAGCTCAAGATCGGCAAGGGCGGCCAGATGGTGCGTACCGCCGGTGGCGGCGCGCAGCTCATGGCCAAAGAAGGCAGCTACGCGCAGGTGCGCTTGCCGTCCGGCGAGACTCGTCGCGTGCACGTTAACTGCATGGCCACGATCGGGCAGGTCGGCAACAGCAGCCACGAGAACCGGTCCTTCGGCAAGGCCGGGCGGCGCCGCTGGCTGGGCCGCAGGCCCCACAACCGCGGCGTGGTGATGAATCCGGTGGACCATCCGATGGGTGGCGGCGAGGGCCGCAGCTCGGGCGGGCGACACCCCTGCACGCCGTGGGGCGTTCCCACCAAGGGCTACAGGACCCGCAAGAACAAGCGGACGGACTCCATGATCGTGCGGCGGCGGAACCGCAAGTAGGAACGAGGTAGGCTGATGACGCGTTCTCTCAAGAAGGGTTTCTTCATCGACGACCACCTGCGAGGCAAGGTCGACAAGGCGGTCTCCGCCGGCGACCGTAGGGTGATCAAGACCTGGTCGCGGCGTTCGACCATCATCCCGGACATGGTGGGCCTGACGATCGCCGTCCACAACGGCATGAAGTTCATTCCCGTCTACGTCACCGAGAACATGGTTGGCCACAAGCTGGGCGAGTTCGCGGCGACGCGCACCTATCGCGGGCACACCAGCGGCAGGGCCGAGAAGGCCGGGCGGCCCCGCTAGGCAACGAATTGGGATCGGAAGGTTAGGACAAGAGATCATGGAAGTATCAGCTCGACTTCGGTATCTGCAGGCGTCACCGCAGAAGGTGCGCTTGGTCGCCGACCAGATCCGGGGCAAAGACGCCCAGGAAGCCGCCAACCTGCTGGCTCTGAGCAAGAAGTCCGCGGCCAGAGCGGTCGAGAAGCTGTTGAAGTCGGCGGTCGCCAACGCCGAGAACCGCGACGAAGGCGTGGACGTGGACCGGCTGTATGTCAAGGAAATCTACGTCGATCCCGGGCCGGTCTTAAAGCGGCTGCGGCCGCAGCCGATGGGCCGGGCGTTTCGCATCTTGAAGCGGCAGAGCCACGTCACCATCAAGCTCGATACGCGCAAGGGCGCTCAGGACTAGGAGTTTCTAGTGGGTCAAAAGACACATCCCTACGGTTTCCGGCTGGTCTACAACAAGCCGTGGCACTCGCGCTGGTTCGCCGAGCACGACTACGCGGACTTGCTGCACGACGATCTCGAGCTGCGCAGCCAGCTCAAGAAGCGGCTGGGGCATGCCGGCGTGAGCGAGATCGACATCGAGCGCGCCGCCGACAAGCTCCGCGTCACCATCTACACGTCGCGTCCGGGCATCATCATCGGCCGCAAGGGAGCCGAGGTGGACAAGCTGCGCGACGACTTGATGAAGCAGATGGGACGGCCCGTCCACATCAACATCCAGGAGATCACCCGGCCCGAGCTGGAGGCCCAGCTGGTAGCCGAGAACCTGGCCCATCAGCTGCTCCGGCGGATCGCGTTCCGGCGGGCCATGAAGAAGTCCATGGAGGCGGCCTTCCGGTTCGGCGCCAAGGGCTTCAAGGTCATGGTCTCCGGCCGTCTCGGCGGCAATGAGATCGCCCGCACCGAGTGGTACCAGGACGGACGGCTGCCGCTGCACACACTCAAGGCTGACATCGACTACGGCTTTGCCGAGGCCCGCACCACCTACGGGGTCATCGGCTGCAAGGTCTGGATCTACAAGGGCGACCTCTTGCGCGAGAAGGTGCGTCGGGTCGCCGTCTAGAGCGGGATCGAGGCTGGAGGAACACACATCATGTTGATGCCGAAAAAGGTCAAGTACCGCAAGCAGCAGCGCGGGCGGCGCGCGGGTCGCGCCAAGGGCGGCGACTACATCGCCTTTGGCGACTACGCGCTGCAAGCCCTCGAGGCCGGCTGGATCACGGCGCGGCAGATCGAGGCCGCCCGTATTGCCATCGCGCGTGGCGTCAAGCGTGGTGGCAAGATCTGGATTCGGGTCTTCCCGGACAAGCCGATCACCAAGAAGCCGCTCGAGACCCGGATGGGTAAGGGTAAGGGCAATCCGGAGGAATGGGTCGCCGTGGTCAAGCCGGGACGGATTCTGTTCGAGCTGGAAGGCGTCTCCGAAGAGGTGGCGCGTCACGCCATGAACAAGGCTTCCTACAAGTTCGGCATCAAGACCCGCTACCTGTCGCGGGACACCCAGATGATCGGCTAACCGGAGCGGCGCAGAAGGAATCACTCATGAAGGCAAGCGAACTAAGGGAACAGACCGCGGAGGAGCTGCGCGAACGGGAAACCGAGCTGGCCGAGCAGCTCTTCGCGCTCCGGTTGCAGAAGGTCACCGGCCAGCTCGAGAATCCGACCAAGATCAAGAACGTCAAGCGCGATCTGGCTCGGGTGCTGACCGTGTTGCAAGAGAAAGAGCAAGCGAGCGCCTAGGCGCCGGGAGTCGAACGATGAGCGAGCAAGTCGAAAGCGGCCGCGGGCGCCGGCAGGTCATGGTCGGGACCGTGGTCAGCAACAAGATGGACAAGACCGTGGTGGTGTCGGTGGAGAAGACCGTCATGCACAGGCTTTACCGTCGCTACTTGAAACGGTCGAACAGGTACTACGCCCATGACGAAGGCAACCAGTGCGGGATCGGCGATCGCGTCGAGATCGTGACTAGCCGGCCCCTGTCCAAGCTCAAGCGCTGGCGCGTTCGCCGGGTGGTCGAGAAGGCGGAGGGCTAGGGCGATGATTCAGATGGGATCGGTTCTCGAGGTTGCTGACAATTCGGGTGCCCGCAAGATTGCGTGCATCCGTCTGCGCGGCGGTTCGGCGGGCAAGACCGGCGGCATCGGCGACGTCATCACCGCTTCGGTCAAGGAGGCGACGCCGGACGGCACGGTCAAGAAGGGACAGGTCGTGCGCGCGGTGATCGTTCGGACCCGGCGCAGCCAGCGCCGGCGCGACGGCAGCTATATCCGTTTCGACAGCAACTCGGCGGTCCTGGTCAACGAGGCCGGGGAGCCGATCGGGACCCGTGTCTTCGGCCCGGTGGCGCGCGAGTTGCGCGAGAAGCGGTTCATGAAGATCGTGTCTCTGGCGCCCGAGGTCATCTAGGGCAACGAGGACGCAAGGCATGCACAAGATACGAATCAAGAAGAACGACGAGGTGGTCGTCATTGCCGGCAAGGACCGGGGCGCGAAGGGCAAGGTCCTGCGCGTTCTTCCGGGCGACGGCACCGCCATCGTCGAGCGCATCAACATGATGAAGAAGCACACTCGGGCCAATCCGAGCAAGCAGGTCCAGGGCGGCATCCTGGAGCGGGAGGCGCCGATCCGGCTCTCCAATCTCAAGGTGGTTTGTCCCGAGTGCGGCAAGCCGACCCGCGTCGGACGCAAGCGCCTCGAGGACGGCACCGGTGCCCGCGTGTGCCGCCGCTGCGAGGCGACGTTCTAGCGAGAAGACGGCAATGACAGCGAAGAAAAAGACCAATCAGAACGGCGACTACACTCCCAGGCTGCGCAAGCAGTACCAGGAGGAGGTGCTGCCCAGCCTGCAGAAGCAGTTCTCGATCGAGAACGTGATGGCGGTGCCGCGCATCGAGAAAATCGTGCTCAACGTCGGGCTCGGCGAGGCGACTCAGAACGTCAAGCTTCTGGACGACGCGGCCGACGAGCTCAGTACGATCGCCGGCCAGCGCGCGACCATCACTCGCGCGCGCAAGTCCATCGCCGCGTTCAAGGTGCGCGAGGGCATGCCGATCGGTTGCCGGGTGACCCTGCGCGGACGGCGCATGTGGGATTTCCTGGACCGCCTGATCTCGACCGCGCTGCCGCGCGTCCGGGACTTCCGCGGAGTGTCCGATCGGGCCTTCGACGGTCGCGGCAACTACACCCTCGGGATCAAGGATCATCTGATCTTCCCCGATATCGACTACAAC
The DNA here is from genome assembly GCA_965223155.1 of Candidatus Multivoradales bacterium. Taxonomy (GTDB): domain Bacteria; phylum Acidobacteriota; class Thermoanaerobaculia; order Multivoradales; family JAHEKO01; genus CALZIK01. The sequence continues at coordinate 1,087,135 of CBDCVR010000013.1, read as the reverse complement.
AAGATCGACAAGACCAAGGGCGTCAACGTCACCATCGTGACCAGCGCCGAGCATGACGAGCAGGCGTATCAGCTCCTCAAGGAGCTGGGGATGCCGTTCCGACGCAGGGAAGCGAGCTAAAGGAGACCTAGCGTGGCCACGACAGCCAAGATGGCTCAGATGAAGAAGAAGCCGAAGTTCTCGGTTCGGACGCGGAATCGCTGCCGGCGGTGCGGTCGCCCGCGTGGGTTCATGCGCAAGTTCGGCCTGTGCCGGATTTGTTTCCGGAATCTGGCTCTGCAGGGCTACCTGCCCGGTGTCACCAAGGCGAGCTGGTAGGAGAGCCGACCCATGACCATGACCGACCCAGTTTCCGACCTGTTGACCCGGATTCGGAACGCCCACACCGTCAAGCACGACCGCTTGGAGGTGCCGGGCTCGAACCTCAAGGTCGAGGTGTGCCGGATCCTTAAGGAGCAGGGCTACATTTCCGACTACGAAGAGTACGGCGACGAGCCCACCACGCGCGCGATCCGGGTTTTTCTGAAATACGGCAGCGACGGCGAGCCGGCGATCCGGACCATGCGCCGAGTGAGCAAGCCGGGACGGCGGGTGTACCGCGGTGCCAACGATCTCAAACCGGTGCTCAACGGCCTCGGAATCGGCATCGTTTCGACTTCGCTGGGACTTCTGACCGACGCCGAAGCTCGCCAGCAGCGGGTCGGCGGCGAGATTCTCTGCGAGGTCTGGTAGGTCCCTGCCAGGAGTAGTGCAATGTCCAGAGTAGGCAAGAATCCCATCCCGATCCCGCAAGGGGTCAAGGTGTCGTTCGAGAACGGCCGCTTCTCGGCCGAAGGCCCCAAGGGCAAGGTGTCCGAGAAGGTGCCGGCTTCGATCTCAGTGACGATCGAAGAAGGCGAGGTCAAGGTCACCCGTTCCAGCAATGCCGGACGCGATCGTGCGTTTCATGGGCTGACCCGGGCGCTCTTGGCTAACGCCGTTGCCGGCGTGACCGAGGGCTTCACCCGCAAGCTCGAAGTCAACGGCGTCGGCTACCGCGTCGAGGTCAAAGGCAAGGAGCTGCATCTGGCGCTGGGCTACTCGCATCCGGTCGTGTACGCGATTCCCGAGGGCATCGCCATCGAGGTGGACAAGAACAACGGCATTGCGATCAGCGGCGCATCGAAGCAGCAGGTCGGCCAGGTTGCGGCCGAGATCCGCTCCTTGCGCAAGCCCGAGCCCTACAAGGGCAAGGGCATCAAGTACGCCGAGGAAGTCATCCGGCGCAAGGTGGGCAAGGCCGGAGTGGCCGCTAGTTAGGACCCGCGGAGGAAGAGACGTGGACAGAGCACAGAGAAAACGACAGCGGCGGGAGCGTGCGCACCGTCGAGTCCGCAAGCATCTGGCCGGCACCGAGGCGCGGCCGCGCTTGGCGGTATTCAAGAGTCTGCGCTTCACCTACGCGCAGCTCATCGACGACGCCAAGGGCGAGACCATCGTCCAGGCCAGCTCGGCCGAGAAGAAGATCCGCAAGGCAGCGTCGAGCTCGAAGAGCAAAGAGGCGGCGCGCCTGGTCGGCGAGACGCTTGCCGAGCGCGCCCAAGAAAAAGGCGTGGCGCAAGTGGTCTTCGACCGAGGCGGGTATGTGTTTCATGGCAGGGTCAAGCAGGTCGCCGAAGGGGCGCGGGCCAAAGGACTGGAGTTCTAGCCGAGCTAGACGGCGACGAGGAGAGTACGTTGGCGAGAGACTACGACAGAGATAGCGAGTTCTTCGAACAGGTCATCCACATCAACCGGGTGACCAAGGTTGTGAAGGGCGGCAAGAATTTTTCCTTCTCCGCGCTTGTTGTGATCGGGGATGGTGCTGGGCGCGTGGGCTACGGCTCGGGCAAGGCCAAAGAGGTCCCGAGCGCCATCCGGAAAGGTGTCGAGATCGCAAAGAAGAATCTGATGACAGTGCCCATGGAGGGTACGTCGATTCCGCATGAGTCGCTGGGTATCTTCGGCTCGAGCCGAGTGCTGCTCAAGCCGGCGTCCGAGGGCACCGGCGTCATCGCCGGCGGTGCCGTGCGCGCGGTCGTCGAGGGTGCGGGAATCCAGGACATTCTGACCAAATCGATCGGCTCCAAGAACCCGCAGAACGTGGTCAAGGCGACCATGGAGGCGCTGCTCCAGCTGCGTAGCCGGGACCTCGTGTTCCGCGAGCGCGGCATCGAGGAGCCCGCGGTCTAGCGGCGGAGACGGCGAGGACAACGAGATGGCGAAAAAGGCAAAGACGATCAAGGTGCGGCAGACGCGGAGTGCGATCGGCCGGCCTCCGGGTCAGCACGAGGTGCTGCGCAGCTTGGGGCTGCGCCGTATCCGGCACACCGTCGAGCGCGAAGACACCCCGGCGGTCCGGGGCATGGTGACCAAGATCTCCCATCTGGTGGAAATAGTCGAGGACTAGGACGATGAAGTTGCACGAACTCTCTCCGGCCAAGGGCAGCCGCCGCGCGCGCAAGCGCATCGGTCGCGGCCCGGGCTCCGGTACCGGCAAGACCGCCGGCCGTGGTCATAAGGGTCAGCGGTCGCGTTCCGGCTTCAGCCGCCGGCGTGGTTTCGAAGGCGGCCAGATGCCGCTCGTCCGGCGGGTGCCGAAGCGCGGTTTCACCAATATCTTCCGGCGTGAGTACTCGGTGGTCAACCTGAGCCGGTTGGAAGGCTTCGAAGGCGACGTCACGCCCGAGACCCTGCTGGCCAAGGGACTGGTTCGCAAGGGACAGCCGGTCAAGATCCTGGGCAGCGGTGCCATCGATCAAGCGCTGGCCGTCAAGGCCCACAAGTTCAGCAAGACCGCCCGCGAGAAGATCGAAGCCGCGGGCGGCAGCTGTGAGGTGCTCGCCCGGTGATCGAGTCGTTTCGCAACATTTTCGCGATTCCGGACCTCCGCAAGCGGCTGATCTTCACGTTCGCGCTGCTTGCGGTGTACCGCATCGGCTGCAACATCCCGACGCCGGGGATCGATCCCCAGGCTCTGTTGGAGTTCATGCAGGCGGCGCAGGGCACGCTCTTGGGCCTGGTGAATACGTTTACCGGCGGCAGCTTGGAGCGGGTCGCGGTCTTCTCGCTGGGCATCATGCCGTACATCACGGCGTCGATCGTGCTCCAGCTGCTGACCGTGGTCTGGCCCTACCTGGAAAAGCTCTCCAAGGAAGGCGAGCTGGGCCGCCGCAAGATCACGCAGTACACGCGCTACGGCACGATGCTGATCTCGATCGTGCAATCGACCGCGATCGCGATCTGGGTGGAACGGGTCACGACTCCCGGAGGCGCGGCCTTGGTTCCCAACCCGGGCTGGGGCTTCCGGCTGATGACCATCCTGACCCTGACCACCGGCTGCGCTTTCGTCATGTGGCTGGGCGAGCAGATCACTGAGCGGGGCGTCGGCAATGGCATCTCGCTCATCATCTTCGCCGGCATCATCGTCGCGCTTCCGAGCGCGGTGGCCAACACGCTCCAGAGCATCCAGAGCGGCGGCCTGACGCTGTTCCGGGTCCTCTTCCTCTGCGTCTTCATGGTTGCGGTGATCGCATTTATCGTCTACATGGAACGGGCGCAGAGGCGGATTCCGGTCCAGTACGCCAAGCGAGTCGTAGGCCGGCGGGTCTATGGTGGGCAGAACACCTACCTGCCGCTCAGGGTCAACACCGGTGGCGTCATTCCGGTGATCTTTGCCAGCTCGGTGGTCATGATTCCGACTACCGTTGCCAGCATGTTCCAGAACCAGTGGCTGCAGAAGATTGCGAACGCCCTGGCCTGGGGCGAGCCCTTGCACTACTTGCTTTACGTGGCGGCGATCGTCTTCTTCTGTTATTTCTACGTCTCGATCATCTTCAATCCCGCCGACACCGCCGAGAACATGCGCAAGTACGGCGGTTTCATTCCCGGCATTCGCTCGGGGCGGCGGACGTCCGAGTATCTGGACCGCATTTTGACTCGGCTCACCCTGGTCGGAGCCATCTACCTGGCCGCGGTGTCGGTTCTGCCCGAGTTTCTGTTGAGCGGGTTCAAGGTCGGCGGGCTGCCCTTTGTGGGCGAGACCTTGGACGACGTGGTGCCCGACTGGTTTACCCAGGGTCTGGGAATCAACTTCTACTTCGGCGGCACTTCGCTCCTGATCGTGGTGGGCGTGGCAATGGACTTCGTGCAGCAGCTCGAAAGCCAGCTCGTCATGCGCAACTACGAGGGCTTCATGAAGAAGGGCCGCCTGAGGGGACGCCGTGGCTAGGATCCGGGCCATTCTTCTGGGCGCGCCAGGTTCCGGGAAGGGAACCCAGGCCGAGCGCCTGGCCTCCCGGCTCGAGGTCCCGGCGATCTCGACCGGCGAGATGCTGCGCGCGGCGGTGTCGGCCGGCACCGAGCTGGGGCAGCGCGTCGAAGAGATCCTGAACTCGGGGGCCTTCGTCGACGATGCGACCATGGCCGAAGTGGTCAAGACTCGGCTGCTGGAAGAGGACGCCGCTGACGGGTTTCTGTTGGACGGCTATCCGCGCAATGCGTCGCAGGCCGACACCTTGGACCGTCTGCTCTCGGAGATCGGCGCGGGGCTCGACGTGGTCTGGTTCATCGACGTGCCCGAGCAGGAACTCGTGCGGCGCGCGCTGGCGCGGCAGCGCGAGGACGACCGGGCCGAAGTGATCGAGCGCCGGCTCGAGGTGTACCGCGAGCAGACCGGCCCGCTGGTCGAACGCTACCGCGCTGCCGGACTGCTGCGCTCGGTGGACGGCGACCGTCCGGTCGAGGCGGTAACCGAGTCCATTCTGTCCGAGCTCGAGGTAGGAGCCTGATGGTGTACAAGACGGCAGGCGAGATCGAGCTCATGGACCGGGCCAACCGGATCGTGCATCAGGTGCTCGACATGATGGCGGCCGAGGTGGCTCCCGGAGTGACGACTCGGCATCTGGACGGGCTGGCCGAGGCGCACATTCGCTCGGAGGGTGGCGTACCGGCCTTCCTGAACTACCGAGGTTACCCGGCGACCCTGTGCACGTCGGTCAACGACGTCATTGTGCACGGCATCCCCAACGACACGCCGCTGGCCGACGGAGACATCGTGGGCATCGATTGCGGTGTCCTGTACAAGGGCTACTATGGCGATGCCGCGCGCACCTTCGAGGTGGGAGCGGTGAACGCCGAGGCCGGCCGGCTCTTGCGGACCACGCGGGACTCGTTGGCCGCAGCGGTCGCCGCGATCACGCCGGGCGGACACCTGTCGGACATCGGTTCGGCGGTCGAGACCAAGGTGCGCGAGGCCGGCTTCTCCGTGGTCAAGGAATTCGTCGGCCACGGCATCGGCACCGCGCTCCACGAGGAGCCGCAAGTGCCGAACTTCGGAGCGCCGGGCCGCGGGCCCCGGCTCAAGCCTGGACTGGTCCTGGCGATCGAGCCGATGGTCAACGTCGGCGGTCCGGAGGTCAAGGTAGACGCCGACGGCTGGACGGCCCGCACCAAGGACGGTTCGCTGTCCGCACATTTCGAATACTCGGTGGCGATCACCGAGAGAGGAGCCCGGATTTTGGGCACCTTGGCAGAGGCGGCCTGAGCGCCGCGAGGTAGAAGTCTTGGCAAAAGAAGAAGCGATAGAAGTTGAAGCGACGGTCGTCGAGCCGCTCCCGAACGCGATGTTCCGGGTCGAGCTCGAGAACGGGCACAAGGTCCTGGCTCACGTCTCCGGAAAGATGCGCAAGCACTTCATCCGGATCCTGCCGGGAGACCGGGTGCGTGTGGAGCTGTCCCCGTACGATCTGGATCGGGGCCGCATCACCTATCGACTCCGCTAGCGGCGAGGAACGTGAGATGAAGGTACGAGCTTCGGTAAAGAAGATGTGTTCGAAGTGCAAGATCGTCCGCCGGCGAGGCGTCGTGCGGGTGATCTGCGAGAACCCAAAGCACAAGCAGAGGCAGGGGTAAGGGACCATGGCGAGAATTGCAGGAATCGATCTGCCGCCGGCGAAGCAAGTCTGGGTCGGCCTGACGTACGTACACGGCATCGGCCGCACGCGGTCGAAGGAGATTCTGGCTCAGGCCGGCGTCGACGAGACCGTCAAGGTCAAGGACCTGACCGAGGACGACGCGCGCAAGATCCGCGAGATCGTTCAGGACGAAGGCCGGGTCGAGGGCGATCTCCGCAAGGAAGTTACCCAGAACATCAAGCGCCTGATCGAGATCGGCTCGTACCGGGGCATGCGGCACCGCCGCGGCCTGCCGACCCGCGGCCAACGCACCAGCACCAACGCTCGCACCCGCAAGGGACCCCGGCGCGCGGCGGTTGCAGGCAAGAAGAAAGTCAAGAAGTAGGTAGGGAGCAAAGGCAATGGCGAAAGGCAAATCAGGCGGCAAGGAGCGCAGGCGCAAGGAGAAGCGCGTCGTGCCGCATGGCGTCGTCCATATCCAGGCGACCTTCAACAACACCATCGTGACGATCTCGGATCCGGACGGAAACGTGCTGACCTGGTCTTCGGCCGGGCGCATCGGCTTCAAGGGCTCCCGCAAGGGCACCCCGTTCGCGGCCCAGGTGGCGGGCAAGAATGCCGGCGAGCAGGCGCGCGACTTCGGGCTGCGCACCGTCGATGTCGAGGTCAACGGTCCGGGCGCCGGCCGGGAATCGGCTATCCGGGCGCTGTCCGCGGCCGGGCTGACCGTGAAGTCCATTCGCGACGTGACCCCGATCCCTCACAACGGCTGCCGGCCTCCCAAGCGGCGGCGGGTTTGACGCGGTTGGCCTGAAGGACTGAAGGAGACATCCAGTGGCACGATATTCGGGACCAGTTTGCCGGCTTTGCCGGCGTGAGCGGATGAAGCTCTTCTTGAAGGGCGACCGCTGCTTCAAGGAAAAATGCGCGATCGAGCGCCGCGGCTACCCGCCGGGGCAGCACGGCCAGCGTCGTGGCCGGCGAGCCATGGGCTACGGCATTCAGTTGCGCGAGAAACAGAAGGTGAAGCGCATCTACGGCGTGCTCGAAAAGCAGTTTCGCGGCTACTTCGCCGAGGCTGAGCGCCGTAAGGGCATCACCGGTGAGAACCTGCTCCAGATCCTGGAGCGCCGGCTGGACAATGTCGTCTACAGCCTGGGTTTTGCCTCTTCGCGGGCGCAGGCGCGGCAACTGGTCCGGCATGGCCACGTCGAGGTCAACGGCCGCAAGAATACGATCCCGTCCTTCCAGGTGAAGGTGGACGACGCCATCGCGATTCGCGAGGGCAGCCGGAAGAACGACTTCATTCGAGCCAGCGTCGAGACCGCGCGCGGACGCGGGATTCCGACCTGGCTGGAGATGGATCCCGATCAGTTTGCCGGCAAGGTCGCCGCCTTGCCGACGCGGGACGAGATCAAGCTGCCCATCGAAGAGCAGTTGATCGTCGAGCTGTATAGCCGATAAGACTCTCTATCCCCGGTCCCCGACCGGGTCGAGCACCACAAGGAGCGGAATATGGAACTACTTGGATTTCAACGGCCGAAGCGACTCGAGGCCGAGCACGACACTCTGACCCCGACCTACGGACAGTTCTCGGCGCAGCCCTTCGAACGGGGCTTCGCGGTGACGGTCGGCAACGCTCTGCGCCGCTGCCTGCTGTCTTCGATCGAAGGCGCCGCGGTGACGGCGATTCGGATCGAGGGCGTTCTGCATGAGTTCGCCGCCATTGCCGGCGTGGTCGAAGACGTCACCGACATCATCCTCAACCTGAAAGAGATCCCGTTTCGCCTGCACGGCGACGAGCCTCGGGTCATCACGCTCGACGCGGTTGGCCCCGGCGAGGTGACGGCCGATCTCTTCAATACCGACCCCAACGTCGAGATTTGCAATCCCGAGGCGGTGATCGCGACCCTCAACGAGAACGGCTCGCTCAAGCTCGAGGCCCAGGTCCGGAGCGGTCGTGGCTACGTTTCCGCGGAGCAGAACTTCGACGAGGCCTTGGGCATCGGCTGGATTCCGGTCGATTCGATTCACAGTCCGGTGCGCCGGGTCAACTACCGAACCGAGCCGGCACGCGTGGGGCGGGCCACCGACTACGAGAAGCTGCAGCTGAACGTTTGGACCAACGGCACATTGGCGCCCGAGGACGCGATCTCGCAGGCCGCCGATCTCCTCTCAAGGCACCTGACGATCTTCATCGACTCCGAGGACAGCCTGGTGGTCGAGGAAGAGCCCGCCGAGCGGACCGCCGACAGCGCTCTGGACGCGATCCTCTCGAAGCGCATCGACGAGCTGGATCTTTCGGTGCGCTCGACCAACTGCCTCAAGAACGCCAACATCATGACGCTCCGCGACCTGGTGATGAAATCTGAGCGCGAGATGATGGAGACCAAGAACTTCGGCAAGAAGTCGCTGGATGAGGTCCAGGAGCTCATGGCCAGCTACGGCCTAGCCTTCGACATGGATCTCGAGAACGGCGCGGCCTCGGCTTAGGGCCGCCGCCGCGCCGTTGCCCCAAGGAGACCGCAGATGAGACACAACGTACACGGCCGCAAGCTAGGCCGCACCAGCTCGCACCGGATCGCGATGTTTCGCAACCAGCTGGCGTCCCTGGTGGATCACGAGCGGATCACCACGACTCTCGCCAAGGCCAAGGAGCTGCGGCCGATCGCCGAGAAGATGGTCACCCACGGCAAGAAGGACTCAATCCACGCCCGCCGTCAGGTGCGGCGATGGCTTGCGGATCGAAGCCGGGTGAAGAAGCTCTTCGACGAGATCGCGCCGCGATTCTCCGACCGGCAAGGTGGCTACACGCGAATCGTCAAGCTGGGCCCGCGCAAGGGCGACGGCGCCGAGATGGCGCTCCTCGAGTGGGTCGAGCGCGAAGACTAGAGAGCCTGCGAAGATCGGCCGCCTTGTCGGCTTGTTCTTGACGGACTGATTTTCCCTCGCTGGGCGTGCGCCTGCTGGCGCCCCAGGGGACGGGCCGCGCGATTGGGCGTTCGAAGCGTTCGGCGCGGCCCTGCACGCGGCTGTGCGCCGCGCCGTCTCGGACTGCCTAGCTTGCTCTGTGCGCTTGCCGCGAGCCCCCGTGGGGCGCCAGCCGGCGCGACGCCTTGGTGCATACTCGGCCTTGGCAAGGTACTCGGCGTCGCAGGGGTGCGCCGGTAGCATCCCAGGGGACGGGCCGCGCGATTGGGCCTTCGAAGGGTTCGGCGCGGCCCTGCACGCGGCTGCGCGCCGCGCCGTCTCGGACTGCCCAGCTTGCTCTCTGCGCTTGCCGCGAGCCCCCGTGGGGCGCCACTGGCGGAACGCTTCGGTGCTCGCGCGGGCTGGGCAAGGTACTCGGTCTCCGCCAGGCGTGCGCCTGCTGGCGCCCCAGGGGACGGGCCGCGCGATTGGGCCTTCGAAGCGTTCGGCGCGGCCCTGCACGCGGCTGCGCGACATACCGTCTCGGACTGCCTAGCTTGCTCTGTGCGCTTGCCGCGAGCCCCCGTAGGGCCCACTGGTGCAACGCCTTGGTGCTTACTCGGCCTTGGCAAGGTACTCGGTCTCGCCAGGCGTGCGCCTGCTGGCACCCCAGGGGACGGGCTGCGCGATTGGGCCTTCGAAGCGTTCGGCGCGGCCCTACGCGCGGCTGCGCGACGTACCGTCTCGGACTGCCTAGCTTGCTCTGTGCGCTTGCCGCGAGCCCCGGTGGGGCGCCGGCCGGCGCAACGCCTGGTGCTCGGGCTAGGCAGCCTCGGTGGCGTCGAGACCCGTGGAGAAAGATCCATGGGGACCGACCCATGAGGACCGACCCGTGAGGAGGTCGCATGCCCGCCAGGATGCCGGGCGGGACTACCTACCCGTAGCGCGCTTCGGGGTAGAGAAGGTTCACCGCGAACAGAAACACCGGGTGGTAGAGCGCGTCGAAGAGACGCCAGGCCACCAGGATGCCGATCCATCCGATCATGGGCTGGCGCTGGAGGGATTCGTACGCATTTCGCAGACCGGCCGGGAGGATGAGCGGTAACGCGCCGTAGCCGTCGAGAGGCGGCACCGGAATGAGGTTCAGGAGCATCAGCACCAGATTGAGCGAGAAGACGACGCTCAGCACCAGGGTGACGGCTTCGGGCCATCCGCCCGCGGCCGGCGCCGCAACCTGGGCAAACGACACCTGAGCGGGTGTCTTCAGGCTGCCGAGGCCCATGCCGATCCGGATCGCCAGCGCGGCACCCAGGATCAGCAGCAGGTTGGCCCCCGGTCCCGCCAGCGACATCAGGGCGGCCCGTTGTGGGTGCCGCCGGGCCCAGGCTGGATTGTAGGGGGCGCTGGCGTAGCCGAAGGGCCAGCCGGTCAGAAAGACGGTCAAGAGCGGCAGCACGACCATGCCGAAGGGCTCCCGCCGGATGTGGGGCAGAGGATCCAGGGAGACCTGTCCGCCGTGGTAGGCGGTCAGGTCGCCGCCCAGCTTGGCGGCCCAGGCGTGTGCGGCCTCGTGGAAGGTGGCCGCGAAGACGAAGACGACGTAGTAGACGAGACCCTGGACGATCTGGTCGGGCAGGAGGGACTCCCTAGCAGTCGGTGGTCGAGGTCAAGACCGGTGGCCGCTAGGCTTCCTTGGCCTTCGCGGCTTCGGCGACCAGCTTTTCCTGGACGTTTCTCGGCACCTCATCGTAGTGCGAGAACGCCATCGTGAAGCTGGACCGTCCCTGGGTCATGGCTTCGAGGGCGGGCGCGTAGTTGAGCATCTCGGCCATCGGCACGAGGGCCTTAACGACCTGGACTCCGTCCTTGGAATCCATGCCCTGGGGGCGGCCACGCCGCTGCGAGAGATCGCCCATGACGTCGCCCATGAACTCTTCACTGGTATGGATCTCGACCTGCATGACCGGTTCGAGCATGAACGCTCCGGCTTGGTCCATGGCGTCCTTGAACGCAAGCGAGCCGGCGATCTTGAAGGCCATCTCGGAGGAGTCGACGTCGTGATACTGGCCGTCCTGCAGACGGATGCGGAAATCGACCACCGGGTAGCCGGCTAGGAAGCCGCGTGCCGAGGCTTCGCGGATGCCCTTTTCCACCGCGGGGCGGTAGCCCTGAGGGATGGAGCCGCCGAAGATCTCGTCCACGAACTCGAACTCGCCGCCACGCTCGAGGGGCTCCATGGTGATTCGGCAATCGGCGAACTGGCCGCGGCCGCCGCTCTGCTTCTTGTGCCGGCCGTGACCGCGCGCCGTCTTGCGAACCGTCTCGCGGTAGGGCACCTTGGGCGGGTGCAGGATGACCTCGACCTTGAACCGGTCCTTGAGCTTCTGGACCGCGATCTCGACGTGGAGCTGGCCGGTGCCGGATAGCAGATACTCGCCGGTCTCGGCGTCGCGGTGCGAGTGCAGGGTGGGATCCTCTTCGGTGAGCCGCAGAAGGGCATCGCTGATCTTGTCCTCGTCGCCCTTGGACTTGGGCTCGATGGCGAAGGCGATCGCCGCTTGCGCGCCCTCGATCCACCCCAGCTTGATGGGACGGTCCTTGAGGCACAAGGTGTCTCCGGTCTGAGTGTGTTTGAGCTTGGCCACGCCGCCGATGTCCCCGGTCACCAGGCGCGGGACCTCGCTCCCTTGCTTGCCCTGGAGGACCATCAAGTGCGCCAGCTTCTCGTCGGCCTCGTGCTGGGTATTCCAGAGGGGTAGGTCCGGAGTGACCGTCCCGCGCACGACCCGGAAGATCGAGATCTTGCCGGTAAAGGGATCGCTCAGGGTCTTGAAAACCAGGGCAGCGGCGTCTCCCTCGGCGCTGGTCTCGACTTCGACGGGCTCGTCGCCCACGTTGGTGGCGGGAAAGGTCTTGCGGTCGAGCGGGGTCGGCATGACGCCCAGGACGTCATCGAGAAGAGCCGACGGGCCGATACCGTGGAGCGCCGAGCTCATGGTCAGCGGGAAGACGTCACGGCCCACGACCGCGCGGCGCAGGCCCTGGGTCAGCTCCTCACCCGAGAGACCGTCCTCGAAGAACTTCTCGAGCAGGGCGTCGTCACTTTCGGCCACGGCCTCGACGAGAGCCGTTCGGAACGGCTCCACGTAGTCCGAGAGGTCTTTGGGGATGTCGATCTCCTTGCCCCGGCCCCGGCCGTCGGACTTGTATTCATAGGCCTTCTCGGCCACCAGATCTACCAGCCCGAGGAACGACTCCTCGCGGCCGATGGGGAGCTGGACTGGAACGACGTTGCGATGAAAGCGCTCGCGCAGCGCCTCGAGTAGCGCCTCCAGGTCGGCGCGTTCGCGGTCCATCTTGGTCAGATGGAACATTACGGGGATCTCCAGCTCCTGGGCGAACTCCCAGACTCTCTCGGTGATGACCTCGATGCCCGAGGCCGCGCTGACGCACAGCACGACGGCGTCGGCCGCGCGAATCGCCGCCTGAGTCTCCGGGAAGAAGATGGCGTAGCCGGGCGCGTCGATGAGGTTGACCTTGTGTTTCTTCCACGGCACGAAGCAGGGGGCCAGGCCGATCGAGATCTTGCGCTGGATTTCCTGCGAGTCGAAATCGGTGACGGTATTGCCGTCCTCGACCGTGTTGAGCCGGGTCGAGACGCCGCCCGCGTACAGCAGCGAGCTCACCAGTGTGGTCTTGCCAGTATCGCTATGGCCGGCGATCGCCAGGTTCCGGATCTGGGCTGGGCCTTCAACCTGCATCGAATCCATCCTCCAACCGTTGAGAGTCGAGCCGAGGCGGCAGGTGCGGCCGACTCTCGGCGTCATCAGCGCAAAAAACAGCCGGGATGACGGGTCGACCTCGCGGTACGGGCCGCCCGAAACCGGCCGCCAGCTGAGATTGCTTGTCCCGGGTTTCGCAGGAAACCAGGGACAGCGAGCGTACCATAGCCGCGCGCGCGCCGGCCCGCCGTCAGGGGGTGTCGCCGGGGGGCGTATCGGCTGCCAGGATCCGTGGCGGGCCGGCGCCGGCCGCGCCCTCGAGCGAGTCCGCGATGAGGTCCGCCGGGCCCGCGCAGGCGACGCACAGCCGCTCGGGATCGATTAGGGCGCGCACGACTTGATGGATCCGATCGGGCTCCAGGTTCCGGAGCGATTGGGCCCAGTTGGCGTAGGTGTCGAGCGGCAGCTCGTGCACCGCCAGCTCGCGCAGGCGCGAGCCGATCGAGCGCACCGTTTCGACCGAATAGGGGAAGCTGCCGATCAGATAGTCTTGGCTCTCACGGAGCTCGACCTCGGTCGGGGGCTCTCGAACCAGCAGCTCCACCTCGGCCAGGATCTCGCGCACCGCGGCGCCGACGTTGTCGTTGTCCACCGCGGTTGAGATTGTGAACGGCCCCGGGCCGCGCCGTTTGGTCCAACGGCTCCGAACCCCGTAGGTAAAGCCGTGGCGCTCACGCAGGTTGAGGTTCAGGCGGCTGGTGAACTTGCCGCCCAGGAGGGTGCTGGCCAGGACCACCGCCGGGTAGTCAGGGTGGTTGCGCGGGACGCCGACGAGTCCGACGCGGATCTCCGTCTGTGGCGCCCCCGGCCGATCGACCACCACGACCTGGCGGCCGTCGAGGGGGCGAATCGGAAGCTCGGGGCCGTCCTCTGGCACCGCCGAGTCCCAGGGACCCTCGGCGAAAAAACGCTCGGCCAGCTCGAAGACCTCGCCGGGAGCTACCGCTCCGGAGACCACCAGGATGGGGGGTCGCCGTAAGGCGGTGCGCGAATAGAACGAGCGCACTCCGTCGCGGTCCAGAGCGGCCAGACTCTCGGGCGAGCCGAGTAGAGGCTCGGCGTAGACGGTACCTCGGTAGAGGGTCGCCATCAGCGCCTCCGAGGCCAGAACCGCCGGAAGGCTCCGCTGGCGTTGGATCTCGGTGGTGAATTGCCGGCGCAGTCTCTCGAACTCGCGTTCGGCAAAGGCCGGTCGTGTTCCGATCTCGGCGATGAGCCCGAGGGCGACCTCGAAATCTTCGGCGAGGACCTCGGCCTCGATCGAGGCGACGTCCCAATCCGCTCCGCTGCCCAGATAACCGCCCAGCCGTTCGGTGATCGCGGCGATCGCTTGCGAGTCCTTGCCGGTTGTGCCCTCGTCCAGGAGGCCCGCGGCCAGGGCTGGCAGGCCCGGCGATCCGGCTGGAGCGCGGTCGCCGCCGGCCGGGAGCAGCAACTGGACGTCCACGATCGGCACCTCGGGCGCGGGCACCGCCAGGACACGAACACCCGAGGTCAACCGATGGTCGAGGATCCGTGGGAACGAGAAGGTGCGCGCCGTTCCCGGGCTCGGGGGACTGGATCGGTCGAGTCCTGGCGTCGTCATCGATTCGCCTTTCAGGAAGACTCGGGTACCACCCATAGGGTGGCCGCGCGGTCCGGATCCAGCCAGGCCGCCGCGTAGTCCAGGAGATCCTTGGCCGAGACCCGGCGGTACCGGTCGGGTTCGGAGTCGAGGCGCTCGGGTTCATCGAAGAAGGTTGTGAAGTGCCCCAGGAGGTCGGCTCGCGATTCGAACGACTCGGCCTCGTGGAGATAGCCCATGAGCGCCCGGTTGAGGGCGCGCTCGCGATCCGTCGAGGTGGGGGGCTCACGGCGCCAGCCGGCCAGCCGATCGCGGATTGCCGCCTCAGCTTCCTCGACCGAACGATCCGGACGCGGGGTAGCGACGACGAAGAACATCGAGCCCAGCTCGAGCGGCAGCAGACCGGCCGAAACGTCTTGCAGGAGCTCGTCCTCGTAGACGAGCTCGCGGTAGAGAGGACTGGTCTTGCCCGAGCTGATCGCTCCGGCCAGGAGATCTCCGGAGAGGAAGGCCCGGTCGGTGAGCGCCGGCGCCGGGAAGGCCAGGTAGAGACGGGAGAGCTCAACCCGGTCTTCGATCCTAGTTCGGCTGGCGGCTTGGAAGCCGGTCCCCGGGGGTGAGGGAACCGGCGCCGCTGGCCCGCCGGACAGCGCTCCGAAGTAGCGTTCTACCGCGGCGCGCGCGGTCCCGGGATCGAAGTCTCCGACCAGGGTCAGGACCGCGTTGGCGGGGGAGTAGTGGCTACGAAAGAAGCCCGAGAGGTCTTCGAGAGTGGCTCCGGCGATGTCGTCCATCCAACCGATGATCGGCCAGCCGTAGGGATGAGGCGCCGGGAAGGCCAGGCCCTGCAAGGTCTCGAAGGCACGGCCGTAGGGCTGGTTGTCCACCCGCTCGCGCCGTTCGTTCATGACGACGTCGCGCTGGTTGTCGAGCTTGTCCTGATCCAGGGCGTCCAGGAGAAAGCCCATGCGGTCGGATTCGAGCCACAGACCGAGCTCCAGGCAATGCGACGGCAGGGTCTCGTAGTAGTTGGTGCGGTCGAATGAGGTCGAGCCGTTGGCGACGCCTCCGACTTGCTGGATCAAGCGGAAATGATCGTTAGTGCCGACATGGGCGCTGCCCTGAAAGAGCATGTGCTCGAAGAGATGGGCGAGCCCGGTCTTGCCGGGCCGTTCGTTGCGCGAGCCGACGTGGTACCAGAGATTGACGGTGACCAGCGGCCGGCTCGGGTCGGGTGCCAGCACCAGATCCAGGCCGTTGTCGAGCCGGAAGCGTTCCAGCCCGGCTGTATAGGACAGGGCGTAGCTCAAGCGCTGGCGCTGTGGTCTGGAGGCTGGCTCGGGTGCTCGAGCCGGGGCTGCAGAAGATACTCCTGCATGCCGTTGCGCAGAAGATAGGTCGAGTCAACCGAGAAGCCCGGCAGCAGCCGGGCCAGCTCGGGCTCCTTGAGCAGCGGAGAGGGGCGCTCTAGCTTCGAACGCACCTCGTAGTGGATGTGTCCCTCATCCACGACCGAGTATCTGCCGGGCCGGTCCGGGACATTCTTGCGTATCGAGATCAGGGCGTAGACGATGGTCGAGGCTCGGCACACCGAACGCAGCCGGGCGCCCAGCATGCCGATCTCGGCCGCGTCCAGGTAGTTCAAGAGATCCCAGAGGAGAACCAGGTCGAAGCTCTGCCCGCGCGGCAGATCCCGGTCCAGCGCCAGCGCCAGTGCGTCCCGGCGGACCGAGGGTGGAGGGTTGGAAAAGACGGTCCCGCGCAGGTCGGCGATAAAGAGCTTGCAGCCGCGCGAGGCGAAGAAGGCCACGTTCCCGCCCTGGGCGGGACCTAGGTCCAGGACCGATCCCGACGCGGGCAGCGCGTGGCGAAGCGCCAGCGAAGTCTGCTGGCCCCGGGCTTCCTGCTGCTCGAGCTGGGGGAGGCTCTCCGGCGCCATCCGCTGGGGGCGTGCTAGCTCCGGCCGGCGGCCGAGGCCTGTTCGGGCTCGGTCACCGCCGGTGCCGCCGGCTTGTCACTGGCCGGCTTGGGTGCCGGGGATTTTGCGGAGGATGCCGCGGCCGGCTTCGAGGGCGCCGGCTCGGCCTTGGTACTGGGCTCCATGTCGATGGCGCCCTTGAACTTGGAACCGTTTTCCAGGGTCACCCTCGGGGAGACGATGTTGCCCTTGACGCGGCCGGCGGCACGGATGACCACTTCCTGGCCGCCGTAAAGGTCGCCCTTGACCTCGCCGTCAACGGTCACGCTGTGGCCGTGGATGTCAGCTCGGATGCGACCGTTCTTGCCGACCGTGACCCGGTTGTCGGTAAAGCGAACCTCGCCCTCGATCTGTCCTTCGATGACCAGGTCTTCTGAGCCCGTAAGGTCGCCTCGGATGCGAATTGAAGTCCCAATGATTGACGTTGATCCACTGCTCGTGGAGCTATTGCGCGGCGGCGCCGGCGACGATCCGGTGAAACTCGGCTCGGATTCTTCGGTCTTCTTCCACACGGCGAGCTCCTTCTTGTCGTTGCCAGGTGGGTGTCGGGGCGGTTGGCGGCCTTGCGGCCACCGAGAAAGGTATCAGGACGGCGGCCGATTGGAAAGGTGTCAGGCCCCGCGCGCGGTGGCGGCGGTCGGTACGAAATCGCCTGAAACTGCTTGACTTGCGCTCTGTTTGCGCCATAAGATCGGGCCATGCAGAACTACCTGACGAAGCGGCAGAAGGAGATCCTGGAGTTTCTGGCCGAGCGGGTCGAGCGCGAGGGCGTGGCTCCGACCCACCGGGAGATTTGCGAGCATTTCGGGTTCTCGTCCTACGGAACGGTCAACAAGCATCTGCGCTTGCTGGAGAAGAAGGGATTCTTGAAGAGGCACTGGAACCAGAAGCGCGGTGTCGAGCTCACCTCCGGCAGCGCCGAGGCGGCAGCCGGCCGGCTGGAGAAGCTGCCGTTTCTTGGGTTGATCGCGGCCGGTCAGCCGATCGAGGCGGTTTCGAATCCGGATCACGTCGAGGTGCCGCATCACTTGCTCAACCGGGGCGGCGACAACCACTTCGTGCTCAAGGTCCGCGGCGATTCGATGATCGACGAGGGGATCCACGACGGCGACCTGGTCGTCGTGCAGCGGCAGGAACAGGCGACCGAAGGGGAGATGGTCGTGGCGCTGGTCGGTGACGACGCGACGCTCAAGCGCTTCTACCCGGAGGGCCAGGAGATTCGATTGCAGCCCGCGAACCATACGATGCTGCCCATTCGGGTACCGGCGCGGGACGTGCGCATTCAGGGCATCGTCGTCGGTTTGATGCGTCGTTTCTAGCTCCCGCAGGCTGCCGCTCGGAGGTGGCGCGCAGCGGTTCGACGGTTGCGCCTCGAAGCGTTTGTCATGGCGCGGTACCGACCCTTGCATCGGGGTGTAGCCACATATGCAACACGTCATAGACGGCTGGGCGCCGAATCGGCGATGATGACCCTGGTGAGCGTTGCCGGGCCGCGTGGCCCGGGCTCTCTTCCTCAGTACTTTACGAATCGAGCCGTCCATGGAGCCCTTCGAACAGCGTTCTTTCCGCCGGGAAGCCGCCGGTGAAAAGTCGGGCCGGGCCGAACCCACCCGCAAGGAGACTCGCACACCGGTTCCCGCTCGAGATGCGGCTCCGCCCTCGGCGGAAGCCACCGCGGCCAAGCGCCATCTGGATCAGCTCCTGAAGCTGATGACCGATCGGCTGGCTTCCGACCTGCACCTGCGGCCGGCGCGGCCGCCCTTGCTGCGGATCAACGGCAAGCTGATTCCGGTCGATTCCGAGCCGGTCACGCCGGCGGCGATCGAGCAGATGATCGGCTGTCTGCTGAATCCGTTGCAGCAGCAGCAATTGGAAGAGCGCATGTCGCTCGACCTGGGCTACGGCGTTCCCGGGCTGGCGCGGTTTCGCGCCAACATCTTCCGGCAGCGTGGCACCCTGGCCGCGGTCTTCCGGCGGATTCCGTTCGAGGTGGCAGGACTCGAGACGTTGGGTCTGCCCGACGTGCTCGAGGAGCTCACCCATCTGAATTCGGGCCTGGTTCTGGTCACCGGACCGACCGGCAGCGGCAAGTCGACCACTCTGGCGGCGATGATCCGGTACATCCTGACGCGCAGGCCGGATCACATTCTGACCATCGAGGACCCGATCGAGTTCTTGTTCGGTGACGATGTCGCGACCGTGTCCCAGCGCGAGATCGGTTCGGACGCGCGCAGCTTCTCGGAGGCCTTGCGGCACGCCATGCGCCAGGATCCCGACGTCATCATGGTGGGCGAGATGCGCGACCAGGAAACCGTGTCGACTGTAATCTCCGCGGCCGAGACCGGCCATCTCGTGTTCTCGACCCTCCATACCAACAGCGCGACGCAGTCGGTGGACCGGATCCTGGACAGCTTCCCCGGCGACCAGCAACGCCAGGTGCGCTTGCAACTGGCGCAGGTTCTCAAAGGCGTGGTATCGATCAAGTTGGTGGAGCGCAAGGACGGGCAGGGCCTGACGCCGGCGGTCGAGATCCTGCGCCGCAGCCCGAGTATCGCGGACCTGATCGAGAAGGGCGAGACCGAGCCGCTCCTAGAGGAAATCGAGAGCTCGGTTGCCTACTACCGGATGCAGTCGATGAACCAATCGCTGCTGGCGCTCATGGTGCACGGCACGATCTCGCACGAAGAGGCCATGCATCAGACGCCGGACCCCGAAGACCTGTCCCTGAAGTTGCGCAAGATGTTTCCGAAGATCGAAGAGAATGGAGACGACATGAGCCCGTCAACCGCGGATTTTTCCGAGATCCTGGAGCTCCAGCAGTTCAAGAAGCTCTACGAGGAGCAAGAGAGCAAGCACCAGATCCAGCTTCAGCAGAAAGAAGAGTCTCTGGCGTCGCTCGAGCAAGTGATCGCCCAGCGCGACGAGCAGCTCGCGGCATCCTCGGCCCAGCTCGAGGAGCTCGAAAAACAGCACGGGCAGATGCGCAGCGAGTACCAGCGCATGCGCCAGGAAGCCCAGCAGAAGATCGAGAAGCTCTCCGAGCGCATCAAGGAGCTGAATCAGCGCCTCATGGCCTGAGGCCTGATCGCCGCGGGCTCCCGAGCCGGACGGCCCTCGCCCGCGGTGACTGGGAGGCGGGGAGAGGCGGGTTAGTCAATAGCGGGCGGGGCCGGGACAGGGACCGTGGGCTACGGCGTCTCGTTGCCGGCCGTTTCGGAAGCAACTGGGCCGCCGCCGGCGTGCTCCCGTCGGAGGAACGCTACGGCCTCTTCGCGGCTCCGGATCTCGCCCTCGATCCGGGCCGCCTCGAGACGTCTCAGAGCCGCGCCGACCTCCGGTCCCGGCCCGACGCCAAGGACGCGCTGGACCGCGTCGCCGTCCAGGAAGGGCTCGGCGGGCGTCAGAAGGTCCGGCCGCTCGTGGGTCAGCGATTCCAGCCGAGCCAGGGTGCCGGCCAGAGCCGGCTCCGCGTCCGCGTCCAGCACGACGGCGGCGATCAGGGCCGTACGCCAGGCATCGGTCCACCGGCGGAGAAAGACCGCGTCCTCCGGCGCCCCAGTAGGAAGTCGGGCGGCGCCGAGCTCCAGCGCCCGGCGCCAGAGCTTCTCCGGAACGAGCTTTGCCGGCGGTGGCGTCGCTCCGGTCGTTCCGGAGGCGAGCAGGGCAAGGAGCGCCAGCTCGTACCGAAGACCGGACGGAGGCGGTGGGGCGTAGACGCGAACGGTGGCTCGATCCAGCCGTTCGATCGCGCTCCGGTGCGCGGCCCGGCCGAAGCCGGTCAGCCCGAGAGCCGCCAGCGGCTCGGCCGCGCCCACTGCGAGCAGCGCGGCAAGCCCATCGGCCGCGCTCCGGGCCGCCAGGATGACCTCGAGCTCGACACGGATGCGTTCGCTTGCGACCTTGGATAGGTTTCCGGCAGCGGCCCGCGCGGCGGCCGCGGTGGCGGGGTCGATCGAGAACCCGGCGAGCTGGATGCGAAAACGAGCCAGTCGCAAGACGCGCAGGGGGTCCTCGACGAAGACCCGGCTTCGGGTCATGCGCAGCGTGCGTTCGGCGAGGTCGTCGAGACCCCCCAAGGGATCCTCGATTCGAGGTGACGTTGGCGCCCAGGCCAGCGCGTTGACGGTGAGATCGCGGCGGGCGAGATCTTCGGCAAGGGACGCTCCCCGGCGGTCCCAGACGTCTGCCTGAGCGGGAGGGCCGCCTCCCGGAAGGACGACTCGATACGAGGCCCAGCGGCCTCGGCCGATGGCGACGAAGCGGCCGTCCGCGCGGGCCGCGAGCTCGCGGGCGAACGCCTCGCCGTTGCCGCCTACCGAGAGGTCGAGGTCCAGCGAGGGTCGGCCGAGGTAGGCGTCGCGGAGGGTACCGCCGACCACCTGCCCATTGTGAGCTGCGAGCGAGGCGAGCGCCGGCTCGAAGAGAAGGTGTTTCTGGATACGGCGGCGCGCCCCGGAAGCGATCATGCATTCGACCCTACCGCCGACAGTACTGCGAGCGCGAGAGCGTTCCGGCGCGGAGAGGCGCCTGCCTGGGGCCGCGATCCGGAGGTCCGGTTGCCGCGAACGGCTTCAGGATCTAAAATTTCACTTGAAAGGCATGCGGTTAAATAGCTGCCAGAAAAGAAGTTTTCTGCTTCTTGCACTTCCTGTGCTCTGGTTGGGACTCTGGCTCCCGGCGGGCGAAGCGGTCGCCACGACTCTGCGGGTTCCCGTCGAGGACGGAATCGTTGCCGCTCTGGACACTGACCGACAGCTCTTTCTCGAGGCGCAACCGCTCGCGGGCGAGGGACTTTGGGGCCTGTCCCGCCGCTTCACCGGCTCGGTGGCGGCGGTCGCCACGATCGCCGAGAGCAATGGCGGGGTCGAGACCTTGCGCGAGGGGGTCCGCTATCGCATCCCGTACCGGCTGCTCGCGCCAGACTGGCAGCTTCGCCTGGTGCAGGCGGTCTTCACCCAGGACTACGCGGGCGCGTCCGGCTGGTATCACGAGATCGGCTCGGCAGCCGGTTACGGGCTTGGCAGCCTCTGGCACGTTGCCGAATGGTTCACCGGCCGCGGCGACAACTATCGGGCGATTCGCGCCGCCAACGACCTGGCGGACGACCACCTGGCCCCGGGGCGTTCGTTGTTGATCCCGGCCCGGCTGCTGCGGCCGGCACTGCGCTCGGCTTTGCCCCCCGAATCGCCGTACTACCTGGAATACGGCAGCGACAAGCAGGGCGACTTCGCCATCTATCGCCTCAAGCCGGGAGAAGCCCTGTATTCGAGCGTGGTGATCCGCTTCACCGGGGCGATCTACGCCGACGACGTCAACGCACTCGCGGAGGAGATCGCCGAGCGTAGCGGCATCGACCGGGTCACCCGGATTCCGGTGGGGCATCGCATCAAGATTCCGTTCGATCTGCTATTGCCCGAGTTCTTGCCGGCCTCCGACCCGCGGCGCCGGGAATACGAGGCCGGCTTGAGTGCCAGCGCCCAGTTTTCGAACCAGGTTCGAGCCCGCCGGCTGGAGGGCGTGACCGTCATTCTGGACTCGGGCCACGGCGGCTCGGACGTGGGGGCGTCACAAGGCGATCTGTGGGAGAGCGTCTACGTCTACGACATCATGGTCCGCACGAAGGAGCTTCTGGAGTCGGCTACCGCGGCCCGAGTGGTGCCGCTCGTGCGGGACGGTAGGCGCCACGAGCTGCAGGATCGAGACGTCCTGACGACGTCGCGCGGCCATTCCATCTTGACCGAGCCGCCGTATGCGATCGCCGATTCCAAGGTCGGGCTGCACCTGCGCTGGTACCTGGCCAATAGCGTGTATCGGAAGTGGCTGGCCGAGGGCGGCGACGGCCGCAAGGTCGTTTTTCTCTCGATTCACGCTGATTCGCTCCATCCGTCTCTGCGAGGCAGCATGGCGTACATCCCGGGGGCCAAGTATCGGAAGGGCGAGTATGGCCGCTCGGGGCCGGTCTACGCCTCGCGGCGGGAGGTGCGGGAGATGCCGCGGGTGAGCTTTGCCGAGGGCGACCGGCTGCGGAGCGAAGGTCTGTCCCGGGATCTGGCGGGCAGCTTGATCCGGGCGCTCGGTGTCAACGGCATGGCCGTCCATCCCGACAAGCCGATTCGGGACAAGGTTATCCGCAACCGGAAGGCCTGGGTGCCGGCGGTCCTCAAGTACAACGCCGTTCCCGCCAAGGTGCTGCTCGAAGTTTGCAATCTCGCCAACGCCGAAGACCGAGAGCTCGTCAGGACTCAGCGCTTCCGCCAGGCCGTCGCTCGCGCCATCGTGGACGGAATCGTCGAGTACTACGGTGACGTCGAGGTCGACCGGGCGCCCAGGATGGCCGTCAGCAGCCGCTAGCCGGTGATCCGGTTCGGGAACAAGTCCGCGCTTCCCGGAGTCCAATCACAGGAAAGGGATGGGTGACGCCCGTGCCGGGCACGCCCTCCGGCAGCCGATGGCGATGGCCGTATCGATGACCGTGCCCAGCGATGAGCGGACGCTGGTGGAGCGCCACCGCCAGGGGGACGAAGCTGCCTTCGACGAGATTTACCGGGAATACGAGGAAATGGTGTTCAACCTGGCCCTGCGCATGAGCGGCAATGTCGCCGACGCCGAGGACATCACCCAGGAGGCGTTCGTGCGGGTCCATCGCTACCTGGGCGGCTTTCGCGGCCGTTCGTCGCTCAAGACCTGGATCTACCGAGTCGCCGTCAATAGCGCCAAGAACCGGCTGCGCGGCAAAGCCCGTATGCTGGCCGCGGCGCGCTTCGATTCCGAGACCGAGCTGCGGCGCCTGCCGGACCGATCGCCATTGCCCGAGCGGCGTGCGATTGGCTCGGATCTGGTGGGGCGGGTGCGCGAGGCACTGGTGCGGTTGCCGCTGCCGTACCGGCAAGCGGTATTGCTGCGGGACTTCCAGGACATGAGCTACGAGGAGATCGCGGAGGTGCTGGGGGTGCGCATGGGCACGGTTCGGTCCCGGATCGCTCGCGGCCGCGAGCGTCTGCGGGAACTCCTGGAGGCGGAGCTGTGAGTCGGCACCCGGCCGTCAAGATCCTGTCCGGATATCTCGACCGGGAGCTGCCGGAACGGCGGCTGCGCTTGGTCGAATCCCATCTCGAGACCTGCGCCGATTGCCGGCGACGGCTGGACGGCTTGCAGGGCGTGGCCGAGGCCCTCAAAGGGATCGACCGCATCGCGCCGCCCGCGACCCTGGTACGCGGCGTCCAGCGGCGAATCGAGCTGGCCTCGCGAGAGCGCCGTCGGCCTCGGTGGCTCGAGCTGGCCTCCGGCCGCTGGCTCGCACAGCCCGTGCTGACACCGCTTCTGGCGGTGATCCTGGCGCTGGCCGCGATCCTTTACCTCTTCGCCCTGGCCGTCGATCGGGGCCCGCCGACGCGGACGCGGATGGTGGTGGCTTCGACACCGGTGGCGGAACCGCGCGCGCCGCTGGTTGCCGCCGACGGCGCGGGCCTGAATCTGATGGCTCTGGCGGCCCGGGTCGCGGCCGAGGACTTCGTCCTCACCGATGACGGCCTGGCGGCGCCGGCCGCCGGTTCCGGCGCCGCGGATTCGGTGTGGGCTCTCGAGCCAGAAGTCGAATCAGAAGTCGAATCGGAGACCGGCGGCGCTGGAGCGGTTGCCGGCCGGGAGCTTCGCAGGGTGCGTCTGCTCGAAGATGGACGTGTTCTGGACGTGACCTACGCTGCTGCTCCCGGGGCAGGTCCGAGCGCTGGTTCCGGGGGGTCGGCCAGGTAGCCGCCGAAGGCCTCAGGCCTCGGCGGCCGCGTGGATCGCTGCGATCGTCCAGTCGGCGCCCTCGAAGTCGATCGTGGCTCCGGCCTTCTTGCCGAGCAGCGACTCGCCGGCGTCGGATTCGTACGAAATGACGCCGGCTTCGGGGTCGCTCTCCCAGGGACCCAGCACCGAAAGCTGGCGCTCCGCTCCGCTGGCCGAACGGAGATCCAGAACCGAGCCGATACGAACCTCGGCGCCGTCAACCAGGTCGAAATCGATGGGCTGGGCCCGTTTCAGGTCGTTCTCGAGTTGCTGCGCCCGCGCCGCCAGGTACTCGTGGCGTTGGCGCGCCGACTTGTACTCGAAGTTCTCTCGGAGATCGCCCAGCGCTCGGGCCTCCTCGATCGCTTGGCGGTTGGCTGGGATCT
This sequence comes from Candidatus Multivoradales bacterium, assembly GCA_965223155.1. Lineage (GTDB taxonomy): Bacteria > Acidobacteriota > Thermoanaerobaculia > Multivoradales > JAHEKO01 > CALZIK01. The sequence continues at coordinate 1,062,809 of CBDCVR010000013.1, read as the reverse complement.
CTTCCTCGAGCAAGGCCTTGAGGTCGTTTCGTCGCTTCTGGATCGCCGCTCGTGTGGCGTATAAGGCTTGAGCGGCGGTGGATCCGGAGGAGAGCTTGGGGAACTTGAGCTCGAGCGCGGTCTTCAAGCGCTCCCGTAGGTAGTCTTCGAGGTGGGAGCGGTCGATGACTTCGGCCGCCCGCTCGGCCTGGTCCTCGTCCAGCCGGCCGATCAGTTCGGCGGTGGTCGTACCGTCGTCGAAGATCCCTCGGAGGGTGGCGCGGTGGGGCGCGAACTCGGTCAGATCCTCCGCCCGCAGCAGCTGACTCAGGGCTCGGAGCGGATTGCGTTCCCCAAAATAGGGAGTCTGGGTCAGGGTCTCCATGAGCCAGACGAAGGCGGCGGGTTGCTTTTGTGGCTGGCTCAGCAGCCGGTCCACGAAGTCGGAAACGGCGTCGCGGCGTTCCTCCCAGGCCCGGCTGAAGAGGGTCTTGAGAATTCGAGCGTCGGCCTCCTGGCCCAGAGCTGTGACGTAGAGCTCGGGCCAGTCCGAGCGCACCTCGCGCAGGCGATCAAAGGCTTTCCGGCGCAGCGTTCGGTCCTGAATGTCTCGTAGCGCCCGCAGCGGCTCGGAGGCGGCGCCGAGCAGATCGTCGGTGGTCCAATCGGGCAGGGCCTCGGTCAGACCGGCCCGCTCGACCGTGGCCAGGATGGTGAGCGCCGAGGCCGGTGCCTGGTCCCGGAGATCGGTGGCTTGCTTCACCAGCGCGCGAGCCAGGTCGAGGGCGACCTCGGGGTTGCGCTTGGTCTCTCGCTTCAAGATGCCGAGCTGTTGCTTCAGATCGGCTTTGGCGAACTGGGCCAGGACTTCGCTGTCGGCCGCCTCCGAAGTGGCCGCCCACTGGTACTTCTGGCGCGCTCCCTTGCCCGTGGATACGACCTGGGGATGGTTGCGCGCCTTGGTCCACCATGAGCTCCAGGACTTCTTCGCCACCAAGCCGGCAACGGATTCGCGGACCTCGGTCGCCGTCAGATCGGGCTCGCTGGTCAGGAGCAGGCGTAAGAGCTCGGGAGGATCGCTCTTGGCGATCTCGGCCAGCCGATCGGGCGAGTCGAGCTTCTGGCGCAGGAAGTGATCCAGATCGAGAGCCGTCAGGACTTTGGGAGCGGCGCTGAAGCCGATGCTCACGCCGGCGATGCGTTCGAAGTCGACCTTGAGCTTGCCGAGGGCGACGTTGACGTCCACGACCCGGCCGGCGCCTTTGCCCGCCATGGTCACGATCGCGCCCCGGTCGAACCGGAGGAGCTGGCGCAGCCGCTCGACTTTCTCCCAGGTCTTGGGGATGTCCTCGGTGGCACGGTGAAGGCCGAAGGTCTCGAGCAGCGGCTCGAGCGACTCGGTCTTCGCATAGAGCTGGCCCAGAACCTCGAGGATCTTGTCGTGGAGCGCCGCGGGTTCGTGGGAGATCTCCCCGGTCGCGCTCAGAAGCTCCAGCTGCTCGTCCCAGGCGTCCCGCTCGGCAAGCTGGTCGTGCAGGAGCTCGAGCAGGCCGGCGGCCACCTCATCGGCGCCGGTGGCGTCGAGCGTGCGCGCCGTGGTGGCGAAAAAATCCAGATCGAGCGCCGCCTCTTCGAGCCGGCTCAGCCACTCTTCTTCGACGGTGTCGAACTTCTTGCTCTCGATGCTCTTGCGGACGTTCTTGGGCAGGCTCATGGCGGCGAGGGGCTGCTAGAGTATCGCAATGACCGGCGCCCAGGACGCGATGCCGGCGGCGGATTGGCGCGAGCTTGGCGAGGACCGGCTGCTCGAGCGCCTCCGCGAGACGGGCGACGAGATCGACGAGGGCGTCGCGGAGGCAATTCTCGCCAATCCGCACGCCGGCCGCCGGGTGATCGAGGAGCTCTTGCGGCGGCGCGCCCTGCTCGCCAGCTACCGATTGAAGAAGACGCTTGCCGGCCATCCCGCCACTCCGCAGCCCCGGGCGATGAATCTGGTTGCGCACCTCTACTGGCGAGACCTTGCCCGCCTCGGCGCTGACGCGCGCGCCCGGCCGGCGGTGCGGCGGCAGGCGGATCGGCGGCTGGCGGAGAAGCTGGCCAGGCTGACTGTGGGCGAGCGCATAGCGCTCGCTCGAGTGGCCGGGGTCGGAGTCCTGAAACGGCTCGTCATCGATCCAAGTCCCCGGGTCATCGACAGCCTGCTCGAGAATCCACGGCTGACCGAGACCGTTCTGGGTCCCCTGATTCACGACGAAGGATCCAGTCCGGCATCGCTCGAGCGGGTGGCGGCGAGTCCCAAGTGGGGGAGGCGCTACTCGGTCAGGGCGGCCCTGGCTCGGAACCCCGCGACGCCACCCGAGCTGGCTCTCGATCTCCTGTCCTCGTTGCAGAAGCGCGATCTGCGAGAGGTCGGAGCCAACGTGCGGGTGGCTCCGGCGGTCCGCCGGCGAGCCGGGCTGCTGCTTGGCGTTCACCCGTCGCGTCTGGCCGGTAAGCGGATTTGACCGGGTCGGCGGCGGCCAATAGAGTTCAGATCCTGCGGTCCACCCGATCTAGGGCCCAGGTCGCCGGCGGGTCGGTTCCGCCGGCCCGAGCGGATGCCCAAGGATAACGAGACTCGTCAGCCCCCGTGGGAAGAGGAACGCGGTCGCGAGACGGCGAGCTTCGGCACCTGGCTGCGCCAGCAGCGGCAGATTCGCGAGGTCAACCTCGACGACATCGCCGACGCCACGAAGATCAGCATCCGGTACCTGGAGGCCCTGGAGCAGGATCGCTTTGACGTATTGCCCGCGCCGGTCTTCGCCAAGGGCTTCCTGCGCGAGTACTCTAAGTTCGTCGGCCTGGATCCGGACGAGGTGGTCAACTCCTATCTCAACGCCGCGGAAGAGCCGGCCGAAGACGAGCTGCCCGTCGTGCAGGCGGCGCCCGCCGAACCGGGCACGGCCAAGAACATCTGGATCCTACTGGCAGTGCTGCTGGCTGCCGTTAGCCTCATTGCCCTACTCGTCTACTGGGCCGGCAGGAGCCAGACGGATCAGGTGCCGCCGCCGATCGCGGCGCCGATCCTGCCCGAGGCGCCGCCGCCCGCGGCCCCGACGGAGCCAGTGCAGGAAGTGCCGCTGCTCGTGACCCTGGACTTCACCAAGGACTGCTGGGTAGAGGCGACCGTGGACGGCGCTCGCCGCTTGAGCGAGCTTCACGTGCAGGGGGAGTCGATGCGGCTGGAGGCCGAGTCGGAGGTTCGTCTGACACTGGGCAATCCCGAGGGCGTCGAGATCGAGGTCAACGGGGAGCCGTATCAGTTCCCGTACACCGCCGGCCAGGTCGCGCGTGATCTGGTCCTGGCGGCCGCGGAGCCTGCGGCGACGGCCGAAGACGCCGGGTCCGACGCCGGGTCGGCGGCCGGCCAGTCCCTGGCCGGAGATGCCGGATGAGCGAGCCGTTTGGCGACGGCTCCGATTTCGCCCGGGAGATTCTGTCGGGCGGCAAGGAAGGCCGGCTGCTTGCGGCCAAGGGCATCCTGCCGCTGCCGCCGGCGGAGCTCATCGCCCTGCAGGTTCGGCTCGCCCGTGACGCGGACGAGGCCGTGGCCGGGGAAGCGCAGCAATCGCTCGCCGTCCTGGATCCCAAGATCGCCGCCAACTTGATCACGGACGGGGTCCCGACCGAGGTCGTCGCCTACTTCGGCCGCTTCGTGTCCCACCCGCTGGTTGTCGAGACGGTACTGCGATCCCGGGCCGCGACCCCTGAGCTCTTAACCGAGATGGCCTCATTTGTCGGCCGAGATGCTCAGGAGATCCTGCTCAACCGCCAAGACGTCATCGTGGATCACCCGGGAGTTCTGAACGCGCTCGAGACCAATCCGACTGCGGGAGCCTACGCCAAGCGCAAGATCCACGAATACCGGGAGCATCTGCTGCGTCCGGAAGACCGGCCCCGAAAGAGCCGGGAGGAGCTCGAGCAAGAGGCCGACGCCATTACCGAAGAGGAGCTCGAAGAAGCGATCGAAGAGGTGCAGGGCGCTATCGAAACGGAGGGGGAGGAAGACGAGTCCACAGGCCTGAGCGAGGGCCAGGTTCGGTCCCTGCCGATTCCGGTGCGGCTCAAGCTCACGCGCGGGGCGTCCAAGGGTCTTCGCAACGTCCTGATCCGGGATCCCAATCCCATGGTCGCGACCTCGGTGCTCAAGAACAATCCCATGAGCGAGCTCGAAGTCGAGCACGTCGCGAATAACCGAGCCGTCATCGGCGAGGTGCTCGAGACCATCGGCACCACCCGGAGCTGGATCCGGAAGTACTCGATCATGCACGCCCTGGTGCGGAACCCTCGGTCGCCAGTAGGCATGGCGGTACGCATGGTGCCGCGACTGTCGAATCGGGACCTGCAGCACTTATCGAAGGATCGCAATGTATCCAACGCGGTCCGCGATACCGCGCGCAGGCTGTATAGAATGAAGTCTCGGTAGGAGTCGTTTGGATGGGTTCGGACTATTATTCGGTACTGGGCGTTGATCCGAACGCCACCAGCAAGCAAATTCGGCAGCGCTTCCTGGAGTTGGCCCGCGAGAGGCACCCGGATCGCTTCCAGGGTGAAGAGAAGCAGAGCGCGGAGATCGAGTTTCAGAAGATCACCGAAGCCTTCAACATCCTGAGCGACCCCGAGCGCCGCCGCCAGATCGACGCCCAGGGAATGCCCGGTGCCGCGGGCGTGCAGTCGCACTCGGCGGAAGCGGCGCGGGTGTACATCAGCCGCGGCGTGAGCGCCCTCAAGGCCGCCAACATCGGTCAGGCCATTGACAATCTGGAGATGGCGACACGCGAAGACGCGGCCAACGCCACCGCCTGGTTTCATCTGGCGCAGGCATACGGCAAACGGCCCGGCGGCCGGGTCCGCGAGCGGGAAGCGATTGCCAAGGCCTGCCAGCTGGATCCGATGAACGCCGCGTACCTGAAGTCGGCCGGCAAGATCTTTGCCGCCGCCGGGCTGCACGCCCAGGCCGCCAAGTACTACAAAGAAGCTTTGGACTGGGGCGGCGAAGACGCCGATGTCCGGGTTGCTTTTCAGACCGCCCTGGCTGCGGCCAAGTCTACGGGGTAGTCCTTGCAATCGGCCGCCTGCGCCCGCTCGGACGTCGGAAGAGTCCGGACGACCAACGAGGATTTCTATGCGGTCCGGCCGGAGCTGGGCCTGTACCTGGTGGCGGACGGGATGGGCGGCCACGGCAACGGCGAGGTAGCGTCCAGGCTGGCGATGCTAGCGGCCTGCCGGTACTTCAAGGCGGCACGGAGCCAGGTGCAGGCGGTTGCCGGCGAAGGGATTCTCGAAGGACTCGTCAGGGAATCCTTGCTCGCGGCCAACCGAGCGATTCTGGCGGCGGTCGAGTCCGATCCGCTGCTTAGCGGCATGGGAGCGACCGCGGTGGCGCTGGTGGAGGCCGGTTCGCAGGCGGTGATCGCGCACGTCGGCGACAGCCGGGCCTATCGGTTCCGAAACGGGACGCTCGAGTTGCTTACCCAAGACCACACCTGGGTCAACGAGCAAGTGACGATGGGCGAGTTGACCCTCGAGGCCGCGCGCCAGCATCCGTTTCGCAACGTGGTGACCCGCGCCCTGGGCGGCGAGGCGCTGGTATCCGTGGACGTTAGCCGCCACTCCGTCGAGCCCGGCGACTTGTTCTTGCTGTGCACGGATGGGCTGACTGCCGTGCTGGAGGAAAGCCAGATCGCGCAGGCTCTCGAGGACGGTCCGGATCCCGAGCCCACCTGCCGCCGCCTCATCCAGCTCGCCAACCGGGGCGGCGGTCCCGACAACGTGACCGTGCTGCTGGTGGCCTACGGCAGACCCTGAGGAGAACGTTTCGGCAAGAGCCTGCGGCGGCGACGAGGCGCTACGGCACCAGCCGACGGCCTCGACGCCCGGGACGGGAGCCTATCCCGGGCCGTACCGGTAGCCTTCGCGCGCCCGCACCTCGAAGTCTGGGTTCTTGGTCTGGACGGTGACCTTGCGGTAGCCGGATTCGCCGGCCGGTGTCTGCGACTCGTAGCTCAGCAGGTAGTACCCGTTGTTGTCCTCCAGGATCTGCGCGAGCGGCGTGCTGAAGTTCAAGAAGTTGAAGTAGTACTCGCCGCCGGTGTCGCTCGAAAGCAGGCTCAGACCGTTTTCCATCGTGCCGATGGCGGCGCGCTGCGCGCTCACCGCCTGCGCCACCGTTGCCGGCGTGCCGCCGGCGCGAGCATCCAGCGAGCCGAACGGCGCGCTCTGGGCACGCAATCCGTCGAAGACCGAGATCGAGTACACCGCGACGTTGGCGTCGTTCAGGCTCTCCATCATGCCGTCGTAGTAGCGGGCGTCCGGAATCCAGGTACCGAAGTCGTTGAGCTCTCCGAAGCCCATGCTGAAGAGCAGCATGTTCTTCCGGCCGATGACGTACCGGGAGGCCTCGGCGAGGGTCTCCATGGCGCTGTAGATCCGCTTGGAGCGCTCCCCCAGCTCCCGGCCCTGGGGCAGGTTGACCAGCAGCGAGGGACCCGAGCCGGCTTCCTCTTCGACCCGGGACGGCCAGGTGTCTGGCGGATTCTTGCCTTTGGCGGCGTCCTTCAACGCCTTCAGGATGCGCTGGTTGTCGGTGGTGAAGTCGGTGTGGACCATGAGCTTGGCGTCGTAACGGACCACGGCCACCCAGTCGTTGGGCAGAAGCTCCTGGTGGAGCCAGGCTTCGGCCCGCCGTACCAGGTCCATGTAGGCCGGCGTCAGGGAGGGCAGGAGCCGCCTCTGGTCGTGGAGAAAGATGACGAAATATCGGTCCACCGGCACCTCTTCCGGCTGAATGCCCAGCCGGCTTGCGATGTCGGCGGCCTCGACGTAGCGCCGGTTGGAGTAGAAGGTGGCGCTGGTGACGTCGACCGCGCCGCCTTCCTCCTCAACCAGGAAGTCCGCAGGTTCGAGACCCAAGATGACGTTGCCGTTGGCGTCGGTCACGAGGACGTCGAGCAGCACTTCGCGAACATCGACCGTACCTTCGAACTCGGTGGACGCGGCCGGTTCCTGGGCCGCGAGAGGCAATCCGGCCAGCATCAAGCATGCCGTGCCCAAGACCAGTGCGGCGCGCGAGCGTGTCATGGGACGGGACCAGCGAAGACGGGCGGAACGTGTGCTCATGAGGAACCTCCTTGGAAGACGAGCCGGGCGACCGGGGGCTGGGTGGAGTGACGCGGAATGGAAAATCCCGTGCTTGCCTTGGATGGCATGCACAGCAATGTAGCAAATCGCGGGCCATGCCCTCAGACCGGGCGGCGGCGCCATCCAGCTCCCGACTGTCCTCGCCGGCGGACGGCCGTCCTGGCAACGCCTTGGGATGCTGAGGTCGTGGCACCCCAGCGCGCGCCGGCGCCGCGGACCTAGCGTTGCCGGGAATGGCGCGCGTAGAAGCCGCCCGCCTCGACCACTTCTCGGAAGGCGGGCGAGGGCAAGAAGCGTTCGCCCAGCGAAACGGCCCAGCGCTCCATCTCCTCGGCGAGCCGGTCCACCCCCTGGGAGTCCGCCCAGCGGCACAGACCACCGCGGAACGGCGGAAATCCGGTGCCGAAGATCATGGCGAGATCCAGGTCCTCGGCGTCCCGCACGACCCCCTCTTCGAGGCAGCGCGCGGCCTCGTTGGCCATCGGCAGGAGGATGCGGTCGGCGATTTGCTCGGTGGGAGTCGAAGCGCTGCGGCCGGTGAGCCCGAGAAGGTCATAGACCTTGGCATCGGGCTCGGTACGCCGGCCCTTTTCGTAGCGGTAGAACCCCTTCTGAGCCTTGGCGCCGAGGCGTCCGTCCTCGACCATGCGGTCCATCCAGCCGGGATAGGTCAGGCGCTTCGGAAAGGCCTCGGTCAGGATGTGCGAGACTTTGACCGCGACGTCCAGGCCGACCTCGTCGGTGAGCGCGCAGGGCCCCAGGGGCATTCCCCATGCCGACACCGCGCGGTCCAGCGACTCGATCTTGTGTCCCTCGTCCAAGAGCCACATGGCCTCGGCCATGGTGAAGGCAAGCAGTCGGTTCACCAGGAAGCCCGGTCCGCTCTTGACGATGACCGGCGTCTTGCCCAGCCGGCGCGAGAACTCCAGAATCGTATCGGCGGCGTGTGCGGAAGTGGCCTCGCCCACCACGACTTCGACCAGGGGCATCTTGTGCACCGGGTTGAAGAAGTGCATGCCCACGACCCGCTCCGGCCGCTGGGCGTCCCGACCGATGGCGTCGATCGAGAGCGAGGAGGTGTTGGAGGCCAGGACGCAGTCCGGGCGCACCACCCCCGCGAGCTCGGCGAAGACCTTCTGCTTGACATCCAGGTTCTCGACGATGGCCTCGATGACGAGATCCACGCTGTCGAAACCGCTGTAGTCGAGGGTGCCGCGAATCAGAGCCAGTTTGCGGCGAGCCTCGGCCTTCGAGAGCCAGCGCCGCTTGACCTGCTTGGCGAAGAGCTTGGCGGCGTGTTCGAAGCCCTTGGCCAGCGCCTCGGTTCCGATGTCCTTGAGCCGGACGGGAAGACCCTTCTTGTCGCTGATGAGCTGGGCGATTCCACCGCCCATGACTCCAGCGCCGAGGACGCCGACCGAGCCAATGGCCGCCGGTTCCTCGTCGCCCAAGAAGCCACCCGACTTGGCCGCCTCCATGAGGTGGAAGAGATGGATCAGGTTCTTGGCGGTCGGGGACACGGCGAGCTCGCCGATGGCCCGAGCTTCGGCGTCTAGGCCGCGGTCGAAGTCATCCAGTCCAGTGCGCACTACCTCGAGCGCGCGCAGAGGAGCGGGGTAGTGGCCCTTGGTCGATTTCAAGACCTGCTTGCGTGCCTGGTCGAAGATGATCTTGCGGCCCAGCGGATTGCCTTCCAGCAGTCGGTCGCGCATCGAGGGCCGCCGTGACCGCGGCTGCTTGCCGGCGAGGACGTTCTCGGCGAAGCGCCGGACCTCGCGCTCGAAGGTCGCATCGGGCACTAGGGCATCGGCCAGGCCGATCTTGAACGCCTTGGCGGGCCGCAGTGACTTGCCCGCGAGGATGGCGTCGAGGGCCGCGGCCAGTCCGACCTTGCGCGGCAGTCGGATGCAGCCGCCCCATCCGGGTACGATGCCGAGCTTGATCTCAGGCAGGCCGACGCGGATGTCCTCGCGATCGCTCAGGACCAGATAGCTGGAAGCCAGGGAAAGCTCCATGCCGCCTCCCAGGCAGGTGCCCCGTACCGCGACTATTGTCGGGAAGGGCAGGCGGTCCCAGCGGCCGAAGAGCCGGTGACCCAGCCGGGAGCCTTCCTCGGCCTCGGCGGGATCTGTGACCTGCGCGATGGCCTCGACGTCGGCGCCGACGATGAAGCTGCCGGGCTTGGCCGAGGCCAGGATCGCGCAGCGCACGTCGTCCCGGTCCTCGAGCTCGGTGAGAAGGCTGTCGAGATCCTGGATCGCGCGCTGGTCGAAGACGTTGACCCGGCGTTCGGGATGATCGAAAACGACCGTGGCCAGGCCGTTTTCGTCGATGCTGAGCTGGAAGACTGAGTTTGCCATGGATGTTCCTGGTGGTCTGTTGGGGCGGTAACGATACCGGATGAACGATGGGTAGGTGATGCCGCGAGAGCCAGGAGCCGCCGGTCCGGCACCCGAGCCGGGAAGCGTGCCGCGGAAGGCGCGCGAGGCGGCTTGGGCGGCTCCGGCCCTGTCGGCCGCCCGTCAGTCCTCGGCGGCTCGGCGGTAGACCTCGTCGATGACCGTGCCGAATTTCTGTTGGATGACTCGGCGCTTGATTTTCTGGGTCGGCGTCAGCTCGCCGGTCTCGATGGAGAACTCATCCGGAAGGAGCTCCCACGCGCGGACCCGCTGGTGCTTGGAGAGTTCTTCGTTGGCCCTCTCGATCTCCCGGTACAGGAGGTCGCGAACCGCCTCGTCGCCGATCAGCGCCTTCCGGTCATCACTGCGCAATCCGTGCTCGCCGGCCCAGACGTCGAGAGTGGCGAAGTCGGGCACGATCAGGGCGGAGAGAAACTTCCGCCGGTCGCCGATGACCACTGCCTGCTCGATGTACGGGCTGGACTTGATGGCGTTCTCGATCGGTGCCGGCGCCACGTTCTTGCCGTAGGCGTTGACGATGATCTCCTTCTTGCGGTCGGTGATCTTGAGGAAGCCCTCGTCGTCGATTTCCCCGATGTCGCCGGTATGGAACCAGCCGTCACTGTCTATCGCCTCGGCGGTCTTCTCTGGCAGGTTCCAGTAGCCCTGCATGATGTTGGGTCCCTTGGCCAGGATCTCGCCGTCCTCGGCGATGCGCAGGGTAACGCCCGGGATAGCCGTGCCGACGGTGCCCAGCTTGGCCTTGCCCGGGCGGTTGACGGTCAGGACCGGAGAGGTCTCCGACAGGCCGTAGCCCTCGTAGATTTCGATGCCGGCGCCCCAGAAGAAGGCCGCGACGTCGCGACCGAGCGGGGCCCCGCCCGAGGTCGCTGCTTCGAAGCGGCCGCCCAGGCGCTCGCGCAGCTTGGCGAAGACAAGCTTGTCGGCGATCTTGAGCTTCAAGCCGAGCAGCCCCGGCGGATTCTCGCGGCGGAGCCGGTACGGCAACGCGTCGCGGGCCACGCTTTCGGCCCAGCGGAAGATCCTCTGCTTGGTCGAGGAGCTCTTGGCCACGTTCTCGCGTACCCGCGCCAGCACCTTCTCGTAGACCCGGGGCACCGAGACGAAGAAGTGGGGCCGGATCTCCTGGAGGTTCTCGCCCACGGTCTGGACCGATTCGGCGTAGGCGACGGTCAGGCCCTGGGCGAAGTAGATGTAGTCGATGGTGCGCTCGAACGAATGCGACAGCGGTAGGAAGGACAAGGCGGTCTGGTGGCTGGCGATCTCGAGCGTGTTGAGATTGGCTTCGACGTTGGACGCGATGTTGCCGTGCGAGAGCATGACGCCCTTGGGGTTGCCGGTGGTGCCGCTGGTGTAGATGAAGGTGGCGAGATCATCGGGCTCGATCGCTTCGGCCCGGCGGCGCAACTCGTCGAGCGGCATCGGCTCGCTGCCCTCGAGCACGGATGCCAGGGTGGGAATGTCGTCGCCTTTGGGCTCGTCGTCGATGACCACGAAGCGGCGCACGGCGGGCATGTTGGATCGTTCCTCGAGCAAGCTGTCGAGCCGTGCGTGCCCCTGGACGAACGCGATCTCGGCGCCGCAGTCGTTGATCACGTACGCCGCCTGGTCGCCGGTCAGGGTGGGGTAGACCGGCGCCAACACCGCGCCGAGAGTCAAGCTCGCGAAATCGATGGTGGGCCAGTGGGGACCGTTCTCGGCCATGAGCGCCACGCGATCGCCGGGCTGGATGCCGAACTCGACGAGCGCGGTGGCCAGGCGCTGGACGCCGTCCACGAGCTCGGCCGTGGACACGTCCCGGTAAATGCCGTCCACCTTGTGCTTCAGGCAGTCCGGCTTCGGCCGCTCGGCGACCAGAAAGAAGATGTCGGCAAGCGTCTTGATGGCCATAGAAACCCCTTTCCGCGGCGGGCCCGTTGGCGGCCGCGCGTACCTAGCATTCTAGCCTAGGTCGGCGGCTCGGGCTGGCCCTCGAGGAGGCGATCGAGTCCTGGCCGGCTCGGTCTCGGGGCCGCCGGTTCCCTCGTTCGCGGGTTGCAACCGGCGGCACGAAACAATGGTCGGGGCGAGAGGATTTGAACCTCCGACCTCACGGTCCCGAACCGTGCACTCTACCAGGCTGAGCTACGCCCCGATTCGGCGCCGGCTCCGGGACGGGCTCTCCCCGGCGCCAAAGAATGGCGAGGATATCGGTGGCTTTCCGAGCGGTCAAGCGTCGGTCCCGAGCCGGGATGGGCCGCTGAGGGACTATGATGCGCTGATCGTTTCCCCCAGGTCGGGCGGCCGGGGTCAGCCGGAAGTGCCTGGGCCCGGAAGAGCGCGAATCGAAGAGGTCCCAAGAAGAATGAAACGAACCGAGACTGGCAAGAGAGTCAAAAAGAGGCGGGGTGTCGCGGCCGGGGTCGAGACGGAGAGAACTCGCCGGGGCATCCTGCGATGGGGTTTGGCGGGCGCCGGCTCGCTCGCTCTCGCCACGAGCGGGGCCTTGAGTTTGGCCGGGTGCGGATCGCGCCGCCGTCCAAACGTGCTCCTGATCTCGATCGACGATCTCAACAACTGGGTCGGCTGCCTGGGAGGCCACCCGGACGCGCGCACTCCCAATCTGGACGGGCTGGCCGCTTCCGGACGGCTCTTCCGCCGTGCCTACAGTCCGGGCACCAACTGCAACGCGTCGCGCACGGCCGTTCTGACCGGCGTGCGGCCCTGGACATCCGGCGTGCGCACCAACTCGGATCCGTTTCCCCTGGATCTGCTGCGGGGCTCGCTGCCGGCGCACTTCCGGGCGGCCGGCTACCGCGTGGCCGGGGGCGGCAAGATCTTCCACGAGGTGCGCGACTCGGTCTTTGACGACTTCTTCACCCCCGAGGTGCCGGATCTCTTCGGCCGGAGAGCGGCTCCCAAGCGCTACGGCTTCAACGAGGACTCCATGCTCAACTGGGGGCCGGTCGCGATCCCGGACGCTGAGATGTGGGACGGCCAGCTTGCGGCCTGGGCCGAGCGCAAGCTGGAGGCGGCTGGGGAGGAGCCCTGGTTTCTCGCGGTCGGCTTCTTCGAGCCCCATTTGCCCTGGTTCGTGCCCAAGCGCTACTTCCGGGCCTTCGATCCGGCCAAGGTGCATCTGCCCGAGGTCCTGGCCAACGATCGTCGGGACGTGCCGCGCCACGCGCGGCTGCGCTCCTTCCACAGCCATTTCCGCCGGATCCGGGCCAGCCGGCAATGGCGGCGGGCGGTGGTCTCCTACCTGGCGGCCACGTACTTCATCGACACCATGCTGGGCCGGGTGCTGGACGCTCTCGAGCGCAGCGGACAGGCGGACACCACCGTCGTGGCGCTCTGGAGCGACCACGGTTTCAACCATGGCCAGAAGGGCGCGTGGCACAAGTACCAGTTGTGGGAGCAGGCCACCCAAGTTCCCTTCATCCTGCGCTCGCCCGGGATGGCTACGCCCGGAGAGCTCAGCGCGGCTCCGGTGGACCTCATGCACCTCTATCCGACGATTTGCGACCTCTGCGGTGTGGGAGTTCCCGGGCACGTCGAAGGCCGTTCGCTGCGGCCACTGATCCAGAACCCGGCCGCCGACTGGCCGCTGCCGGCGATCACCACCGCCGATGCCGACAGCCATGGGGTGCGCGATTCGCGCTGGCGCTACATCCGGTACGCCGATGGCTCGGAAGAGCTCTACGATCACGACAGCGACCCCAACGAGTGGATCAACCTCGCGGCGGCGGCCGAGCACGCGGCCGTCAAGGAACAGCTGGCCGGCTGGATGCCGGAGGTGGCCGGCTAGCAGCCCCGGCTCGCAGTGGCGCCGGCCTGGCGGCGGCTTGCCGTGGCGGTCGTCTCGCCGTATCCTTGCGCGGCCGGAAAGGCCCAAACAACTGGAGATTCGAATGAGCGAGACCTCAGCCAGCGCAGCCTCGGACGCCCAATGGTTCGGCCATCCTCGTGGTCTTTCCACGCTCTTTTTTACCGAGCTCTGGGAGCGCTTCAGCTACTACGGGATGCGCGCTCTCCTCATCCTGTTCATGACCGACGCCGCCAACAAGGGCCTGGGCATGAACCCGGACAAGGCCGGGGCGATCTACGGGCTCTACACCTTCGGCGTGTACGCGCTGGCGCTGCCGGGCGGCTGGATCGCCGACCGCCTGGTGGGGCAGAAGAAAGCGGTTCTCTACGGCGGCATCTTGATCGCCCTCGGGCACTACGCGCTGGCCGTTCCGGCGAACTGGGCGTTTTACGTAGGCCTGCTTCTCATCGTCTTCGGCACGGGGCTGCTCAAGCCCAATGTCAGCGCCATCGTCGGCGACCTCTACGAGGACAAGGGCGCGCGCAGGGACGCCGGCTTTTCGATCTTCTACATGGGCATCAACATCGGTGCCTTTCTGGGTCCGATCGTGTGCTCGTTCCTGGGCGAGCCCAGGGACGGCGCCGGTTGGGTGAACTGGCACTACGGCTTCGGCGCGGCTGGCGTCGGGATGACCCTGGCCTTGATTCAGTACGTGGTCGGAGGCAAGTACCTCAAGGGCGCGGGCGAGCTCGGCGAAGAGTCGGCCCAGCCCACGGTTCGCGCCCAGGCCAAGAAGACGTTCGCCCAGGCTCTGGTCGGGACCGTCGTCGCCGTGGCGGCACTGGTCGGTCTGAGCAAGGCGGGCATGCTGCCGATCACCCTGGTGTCGTTCGCCCAGGCCACCGGCGTCATCGTCGTCGTCCTGGCGATCGCCTATTTCACCTACGTCATCGCCTTTGTGTGCCGGGACGCGACCGAGAAGAAGCGCATCGGACTCTGTGCGCTGCTGTTTCTCGGAGCCGCCATGTTCTGGTCCGGCTTCGAGCAAGCGGGCTCGTCGATGAACCTCTTCGCCCGCGATTTCACCGATCGGACGTTTCTGGGCAGCGAGATCACCGCCGGTGCGCTTCAGTCGGTCAATCCGATCTTCATCATTCTGCTGGCGCCGGTCATCGGCATGATCTGGCTCAAGCTGGGCGAGCGCAGTCCTTCGATCCCGGTCAAGTTCGGGCTGGGCCTGCTGCTCCTGGGCGCCGGTTTCTTCGTGCTGGCCTGGGGTTCGAACTACGTGGACCCGGGCAAGGTGGGCATGGGCTGGCTGGTCTCGACCTATTTCTTGCACACGGTGGGCGAGCTGTGCCTGAGTCCGGTGGGGCTCAGCAGCATTACCAAGCTGGCGCCGCAGCGGCTGGTCGGCCAGATGATGGGCACTTGGTTCATGGGCGCGGCCCTGGGCAATCTGGTCGCCGGGCTGGTGGCCGGTTACATCAATGCCATGCCTCTGCCCGAGCTCTTCGGCACGGTGGCGACGATCGTGGCGGTCTGCGGCCTGGCGTATCTGGTCTTCGCGCGACCGATCGGCAAGCTGGCGGTCGGGATCAAGTAGGGCGTCGTCCGAGCCATTCGGTCCGCCGGGTCTGTGGGCCGGGCTCCGCAACCGGAAGCTGCCTTCCGGAGACCCGGTGCTAGCATCGAAGGCGGGACGCTCAGGACGCTCAGGGATGACCGATCTCGACAGGGTGCGGCAGCCGGCTGTCGCTGGTCTGTTCTATCCCGGCGACGCCGCCGAGCTGGCCGCGGCGGTCCGTGCCTACCTGGAGCTGGGTACCGAGCTGGGCGCCGGGCTCGACGACCTGGGCCCGCCTCGAGCGCTGATCGCGCCGCACGCTGGCTACCGATACTCGGGCGAGATCGCCGGTAGCGCCTTCGCGCGGCTCGCAGGAGGCTCTGGCAAGCTGCGGGTCGTGCTTCTGGGGCCGGCGCATCGCCTCCGGCTCTCGGGTCTGGCGCTTCCCGACGCAGAGGCTCTGGCGACGCCGCTGGGAGAGGTGGAGGTGGACGGCGAGCTGGCCCGGCGCGCGCTGGCCCAGGCGCCGGTTACGGTCGAGGATCGGGCGCACGCCGGCGAGCATTCGCTCGAGGTCGAGCTGCCGTTTCTGCAACTGTTGGCCGACGAGCTCACCGTGCTGCCTCTCGTGGTCGGCGTGGCCGCACCCACTCAGGTCGCGGCGGTGCTCGACGCCGTCTGGGACGGAGACGACGTGTGCGTCGTTGTGAGCTCCGATCTGTCGCACTATCTGCCCTACGGGGCGGCGCGCGCCGCCGATCGCGCCACCGCCGAGCGGATCCTCGCCGGTGACGCGACCCTCGGTCCCGAAGACGCTTGCGGCGCCGCGCCGATCAACGGCTTGCTGAGGTCGGCCGCGCGCAGGGGCTTCGAGGCACGGGCGATCGATCTCCGCAACTCGGGCGACACCGCCGGCGGATCCGACCGGGTCGTCGGCTACGGCGCCTTCGCGTTCTATCCGCCATGACCGGTACCTGTCCGGATCGGTCCCGCCGGGGCGAGCTGACCGTGGGGGTGGCGCGGCGGACGCTTGCCGCCGAGCTGGGTACGGCAGTTCCGGACGCGGTTGAGCCGGCCGGCGCCGAGGCCGAATGGCTCGATCGGCCAGCCGCGAGCTTCGTCACCTTGACTCTGGACGGCCAGCTACGCGGTTGCATCGGGAGTCTGGTTGCTCGCCGCTCCTTGGCCGCCGACATCGCGGCCAATGCCCGGGCCGCGGCCTTCGAAGATCCGCGCTTTGCCCCGGTCACTGCGGAGGAGGTGGGTCGGATCCGCGTCGAGGTCTCGGTACTGAGCGAGCCCGAGGCCCTGCCGCCGTGCACGGAAGCGGAGCTCCTGGAGGTCCTGCGACCCGGAGTCGACGGCCTCGTCCTGCGCAGCGGCGGCCGGCGGGCAACGTTCCTGCCACAGGTCTGGAGCGAAGTGGCAAACTCGGAGGACTTCGTCGCCCGCCTGAAGCAAAAGGCGGGTATTCGGCCCGGTGACGACGTGGACGATCTTCGCTTCTGGCGATACCGCGTCGAGAGCTATAGCGAAGGCCCCTAGGCACTCACCGATTACTCGGCGCGGAGGGCCTCCACCGGGTCGAGGGACGCGGCCCGCCGCGCCGGCAAGACGCCCGAGGCGACCCCGGTCACCAGGCTGATCACGAGCGCCGCGGCCACGAAGACCGCCGGGGTGTGAACCGGCAGGCCCGGGACCAGGGTGCGGAGCAGAGCGCAGATGCCCAGGCCGGTGCCCACGCCGGCCAATCCCCCGAGCAGCGCCAGCAAGGCGGCTTCGGTCAGGAAGACCACCTCGACTTGACGCCGGGTGGCCCCGATCGAGCGGATCAAGCCGATCTCATTGGTGCGCTCGCCGACCGCGATCCACATCATGGTGAGGATGCCGATCGCTCCGACCAGGAGCGAGATGCCGCCGATGGCGCCTACCGCCAGCGTGACGATGTCCATGATGTTGCCGAAGGTCTCGAGCATCGCCGCTTGGGTGGTGATGGTGACGTCGTCCTTGCCGCCATGCCGCTCGGTCAGGAGCGCCCGAATCGCGTTCTCGACCGGGGCCGCCTCGCGGCCGGCTGCGAAGGTCAGATCGATCTCGTTGAGCTCGTCCAGATTGAAGACGCGCATGGCCGTTGCCACCGGAATGAAGGCCGCGTCGTCCAGATCGAAGCCCAACATCTGCCCCTTGGGCTCCATGACCCCGGTCACCCGGAATCGGCTGCCGCCGATCTTGACGAATCGGCCCAAGGCGCTGTCGGTGCCGAAGAGCTCGCTCTTGAGCTTGGGGCCCAGGACCGCTTGCTGGGATCCTTCCCGGGGATCCGTCGACGGCCAATACGACCCGACCGCGACGGACCAGCGCCAGACCTCTTCCATGGCCGGAGTGACGCCGTAAATGAACACGCTCCGGCCCCGGCCCTCGCCCTCGACTCGGGCCATGCCGAAGGCCAGAGGCACGACGTGCTCGATGCCGGGGATGCGGTGCAGGGCCTCGGCGTCGTCCAGGGTGAGCTTTTGGGTGGTGCCGCCGAAGATCCCGGGGATGCCCGAGGTTTCGGCCTTGCCGGGGTTGATCGCGATCAGGTTGGTGCCGAACTGGGAGAACTGCTCGATCATGTAGCGGCGGGTGCCCTCGCCCAGGGAGGTGAGCAGGATGACCGACAGGATGCCGATGGCGATGCCGAGCACCGAGAGCAGCGAGCGCAGCCGGTGAGCGAACACGGTCTTGATGGCGAGGGCGGGGAGCTCGATCACGGTCGTTCTTCCGGTCAGCCTCGGCCGCTCAAGGCAGCCACGGGATCCAGCCGGGTGGCCCGGCGGGCGGGTAGCAGGCCGAAGACGCCGCCGACCACCACCGCCAGGCTCAACGCGGCGCCCACGGCCCAGGTTGGAGGACTGGCGGGAAGCGCCGGCACCAGGCGCACCAGGAGGCCTACCACCAGCCAGCCGACCAGCGCTCCCAGGAGTCCTCCCGCCGCCGAGATGATGACCGCCTCGACCAGGAAGAGTCCCAGGATCTGCCGGCGGGAAGCCCCGATCGCCTTGAGCAGACCGATCTCGCGGGTCCGCTCCGAGACCGAGACCAGCATGACGTTCATGATGCCGATGCCGGCGACCGACAGCGAGATGGCTCCGATCGCCCCCACCACCAGGGTCAAGGTTTGGAGAATCGCCCCGAAGGTCGAGACGACGGCGTCCTGAGTCAGGACGGTCACGTCTTCCTCGTCGTGCCGTTCGGTCAGGAGCCGCAGCATTGCCTCCTTGGCCGAGTCCAGATCGGCGTGCGCGTGGACCTGCGCGACGATGCGGAACAGGGAGGATCGGTTCAGCATCCGCATGCCGGTCTGCACCGGCACGATCGTCACGTCGTCGAAGTTGATGCCCATGGTCGTCCCCTGCGGAGCCAGGACGCCGACGACCCGGAAGCGCCAGCCGCCAGCCCGGACGATCTGCCCGACGGGGTCCTGGGTGCCGAAGAGCTCGCGCGCCGCCGAGTAACCGACGACAGCGACCTGTGAGCCCCGGAACATCTCCTCGTCGGGCAGGAAGTCGCCGCGGGCCATCTCCAGTTCGCGGACGGCCGAGTACTCGCGAGTGGTGCCGATGACCGCCATCTGCCGCCGCCGCTCACCGGCAGAAACCTCCTCGGTGCCGACGGTCACCGGCGCGACTTGGCGAATCGCGGGCAACTCCCGGGCGACCGCGCGGGCATCGTCGAGCGTCAGGTCGTTGGGCACGCCCCCCACGCCGAAGGACCCCGAGGTCTCGGTCTTGCCCGGCAGCACGATCAGGATGTTGGTGCCCAGGTTGGCGAACTGGTCGACGACATAGCGGCGTGCGCCCTCGCCCAGGGCCGTGAGCACCAGGACCGCGGTCACGCCGATGGCGACCCCCAGGAGACTCAGGACCGTGCGCAGGCCGTGCCCGCCAAGGCTTCCCGCCGCGAATCGGACCAGATCCGAAGGCGCCAGGCGGCTCGACGCCGCGGCCGCTTTCGCTTCCTCCGTCACGGGCCCGCCAGGAGCTCCAGAACTTCCGAGATGCGGTCGCCGGGCACTCGTCGCGCAATGCGGCCGTCGACGAGGACGATGATCCGGTCGGCGCGCTGAGCGACCTTGGCGTCATGGGTGACGACCAGCAGGGTGCGGCCCTCGTCGTTCATCCGGTCCAGCAGATCCAGGACGCCGGCGCCCGACTTGGAGTCGAGGTTGCCGGTGGGCTCGTCCGCAAGCAGAAGCGCCGGGTTCATGATCGTAGCGCGGGCGAGCGCGATCCGCTGCCGCTCGCCCCCCGAGAGCTGATCGGGCTTGTGGCCGGCTCGGTCGGCTAAGCCGACCGCCGCGACCGCTCGGTCCGTACGCCGGGCACGCTCGGCGCGGCCGACGCCGGCGAAAAGCAGAGGCAGCTCCACGTTCTCGCGCGCGGTTAGCCTGGGCACCAGGTGAAAGAACTGAAAGACGAATCCGATTTCGTGGCGCCGCAGGTGGGTGAGCTGGGCCGAGCTGAGCTCGCCCACCGATCGCCCGGCAAGCTCGTAGGTGCCGGCGGTGGGCCGGTCCAGGCATCCCAAGATGTTGAGCAGAGTGGACTTGCCCGAGCCTGAGGGCCCCATGATGGCCACGTGCTCGCCCGCGCCGATGTCCTCGTCGACGTCCGCGAGGGCCCGTACGGGCTTGCCTCCGACCTCGAAGGTCCTGCCGATTCCGCGCAGGCGGATTGCGGGTACCGGCGCGCCCTTGGACACGACTCAGCCGTTTCCAGCGGCTGGTTCGGCGGGCGCCTCGACCGCTTCGCGGCCGTCTTCAAGTCCGGCCTGCTCGAGTGAGATGACGACGCGCTCGCCCGCTTCCAGGCCGGTCACGACCTCGGTGAAGTTCCAGTTTCGCAGGCCCAGCTCGAGCTCGCGCTCGTCGAGTACCTCGCCGTCCAGGACGAACACCCGGCCACCCTCGAGGAGGGCCTCCGTGGGGATCCGCAGGACCTGGTCGCGGACCTCCAGAACCACTTCGAGGTCGGCCGAGGTCCCGGGCAGCAGGCTGGAGGCCAGACCGGGATCGTCGAGCTCGGCTTCGACCTCGACGGTCCGATTCTGTTCCTGAACGTCGAGCACATAGGGGGCGACGCGGGAGATCTGACCGTCGTACGTGCGGCCGCGGTGCGAGTCCACCGTGACTCGCACCGTCTGTCCGAGGTGGACGCGGGCGGAATCGACTTCATCCATCGGAGCGCTGATGTAGACCGACTCGGGATCCAGCATGTCGATGACCGCGGGGATCGGCATGCCCGGCGGCGAGGGTGTTGTCCATTCTCCGACCTCGACCGCGATCTCGGCGAGGACGCCGGTAAAGGGGGCATGGAGAACGGTCTTGGCGAGCTCGGTGCGGGCCAGAGCCTCGGCGGCGCGAGCGCGGGCGGTCTGCGCGCGGCCGGCGCGGCAGGCGGCAGTGGCTTCGGCCTGGGCGCTCTCGGCTTGGTCCAGGAGATCCACCGAGACGATGGAGTCTTCGGCCAGGCGGCGCAGCCGGCCGGTCTCGCGCTGGGCCCGCTCGGCCGCGATGCAGGCCCGGTTCTCCTCCGCCCGGGCTGCTTCCAGCTCGCGGCGCCGGAGCTCGGCGCTAGCCCGCTGGCTGCCGTCATCGAGCTGGAGCAAGACCGCACCGGCCTCGACGCGGTCGCCCTCCCGGTGCGGGATCTCCAGGATCTGGCCGCCGACCTCGGGAGAGAGCTTGGCCCGGCGGCGTGCGCGCACGGTACCGGCGCGAGAGTTGGTGATGGTGTCTTCGACCAGGCCGGGGCTCACGGTGGCCAGCCGCACCTCGAGCGGTTTCGGCGCGAAGACCGTCTCCTTGAGCAGCCAGGCGGCGATCACGAGGGCCAGGAGAATCGCGAGCCGGATCGACCAGCGGCGCATACCAAGACTCTACCAGTCGGCAGCGGCGCCGGGTGGCAGTTTCAGGTGATCGTGACGTCGTCGAGCCGGGCCGCGACCTCGGGCTCGATCTCGGGATAGCGGGGGTCCATGTCCCGCAGCGTGGCCACCAGAATCCGGGCGATCGCCAGGTTGCGGTACCACTTCTGATCCGAGGGGATCGCGAACCAGGGCGCGTACGCGGTCGAACAGTGTTCCAGAGCGGCTTCGTAGGCGGCCATGTACTCATCCCACTGCTTGCGCTTCTCGAGATCCTCGAGCGAGAATTTCCAGTTCTTTCTAGGGTCGTCGAGACGACTCTGGAAGCGCCGCCGCTGCTCCTCTCTCGAGATGTGGAGATAGAACTTGAGGATCCGGCTGCCGGTCCCGGCCAGCAGATGCTCGAACTCGTTGATGGTGGCGTAGCGGGCCTGCCAGACCTCGTCCGGGACCAGCCGGTCGACCCGCACGATCAGCACGTCCTCGTAGTGCGACCGGTTGAAGACTCGGATCATGCCCTTGCCGGGCACCTGCTTGTGAACCCGCCAGAGGAAGTCGTGAGCCAGCTCGTCCTTGGTCGGAGCCTTGAACGAAGCGACCCGGACACCCTGCGGGTTGACTCGAGAAAAGACCCGCCGGATGGTGCTGTCTTTGCCCCCGGCGTCCATTGCCTGAAGGACGACCAGAAGCTTCTGCCGGCCCTCCGAGTAGAGTCGGTGCTGGAGCTCGGCCAGCTCGCGGCGCAGCGCCTTGAACTCGGCTTCGGCCTCCTCCCGGTCGGAGTGGTAGGTCTCCGCGGTGGTCGGGATCGTGTCGAGGGTGACGGTCGATCCCGGCTCGATGCGGTGTTCGTCGGACATGGTGGCGCCTCCTCGAAGCGCCGATTCTAGCCTCTCTCTGACGCGCGGGACGGCTCAGCGCCACAGAGCACGATCCCGACGCTGCCCGTCCGGTGCGCGGCAGACTAAGATCGGGCCACCGTGACGGATCCCGTGATGCTGCCGCGCTGGCTGGTGGTGGTCCTGGTGGCTGCCGCAAGCTGGCTCCTCTTGGAACGGCTGTTCATGCCCAGCGTGCGCTGGTTTCTGCGCCGGCGGGTCAACCGCGTTCTGGAGGAGGTCAACCAGCGCCTCCAGATCAACATCCAGCCCTTCAAGCTGACCAAGCGGCGGGTGCTGATCGATCGCTTGCTGTTCGATCCCCAGGTGACCGAGGCCGCCGAACGGCTGGCCGCCGAGGAGCAGTTTCCTCGAGCCGTGGTCATGGACCGGGTGGAGCGCTACGCGCGCGAGATCGTGCCGTCATTCAATGCCCTGGTCTACTTTCGATTCGGTTACTGGCTGTCCCGCCGGTTGGCGCGCGCGCTGTACCGGGTGCGACTGGGCTCGGTCGACAGCGCCGCCCTGGAGTCGGTTCCGGCAGGCTCCACGATCGTCTTCGTGATGAACCACCGCAGCAACATGGACTACATCCTGGTCTCGTACCTGGTGGCGGAGCGCACGGCGCTGTCGTACGCCGTCGGCGAGTGGGCTCGACGTTTTCCCCTGGAGGGTCTGGTGCGTTCCATGGGCGCCTACTTCGTGCGGCGGCGGTCGCGCAACCCGCTTTATCGCCGCGTGCTGGCCCGTTATGTGGCGATGGCGACCCGCGAGGGCGTCACCCAGGCCATGTATCCCGAGGGTCGGCTGTCCCGGGACGGCCGCCTGGGCGAGGCCAAGCTGGGGCTCTTGGACTACATGGTCCGGTCCTTTGATCCCGCGGGCCCGCGCGACGTGGTCTTCGTGCCCGCCGGCCTCAATTACGACCGGGTGCTGGAGGACCGCACACTGCTCCTGGATACGACCGACGGCAGACAGCGCAAGCGGGGCCTGGCCGCCGCCTGGACCACGCTAGCGTTCTGGACCAAGAACCTGGCGCTGTGGCTCCAGGGCAAGTGGTACCGGTTCGGCTACGCCTGCGTCAGCTTCGGGCGGCCGGTGAGCTTGCGCGAGTATCTTGAGGAGGCCGGCGTGGAGGTCGCTTCCCTCGACCGCTCCCAGAGATTTGCCCGCGTGGCCGAGCTGGCCGGTAGCCTCATGGACGAGGTGGCGGCGGTGATTCCGGTCCTGCCCGTGTCTCTGGTGGCGACGTGTTTGAGCCGTGCCGAAGGCCCGGTCTCGCGACTCGAGCTCAAGGCCGCGGTGCACTCGTTGATGGAGGAGATCCAGGGGGCGGGCGGACAGATCTACCTGCCGCGGGACGACGGCGACTACGCCATCGATGTCGGCCTGAGAATGCTATTGCTGCGCCGGGCGGTGGTGGACGACGAAGACGCCGGCCTCCGGGTTGTGCCCGAGGAGCGGGATCTTCTGGCCTTCTACGCCAACTCGATCGCTCACCTGATCGACGGGGCGGACGCCTAGCCGACCGAGGCGCTTTCGAGGATCTCGCGGACCGCGGGCTCGAGGCGGGTAAGACCCGCCGAGCGACCCACGCTCAGGGCTTCCTCGATGCTCGCGCCCTTGAGGTAGAAGGCGCGCAGGGCGAACAGGCCGCCGACCCGATTGCTGCTGCCGCAGTGAACCAGAACGGGACCTTCCGCCTCGGCCAGAGCGGTGTCCAATGCGAGAGCGTTCTCGCGGGTCAGCCCTTCGGAGCCGCGGACCGGAATGGCGATGTAGTCGAGGCCCAGCTCCCCGATCAGCTCGATCTCGGAGCGCACACCGCGTTCGGTCGGATAGCGGAGATTGACGACAGCGGTCACGCCGTGGTCCACGAGCCCGCGGAGATCGTTGGTAGACGGCTGCCCGGCGGTAAAGACTTCCGGAAAGGGCTCGCCACCGTAGGGTAGGAGCTCGGCCAGGCGATAGGAGGGCTCGGTGGGCTCGCCGGGTGCCTGGCCGCCGGTTGGAGCGGCGTCCGCGGGCTTCCCGCCCTCGGCTGTGCCGGTCTCTGCCGAGGGATTGCAGGCCAGGGCGAGCACGAGCAGCGCGGCAGCCAGCGAAACGGTGAGAGCCGAGGAGGTGGGAGGACACATCGCTCGAAAGGATTCTATCCGTGGGGCCGCCGACAGGCGCCTAGGAAGCTACGGCCTGAAGCCGGTGTTCGACGAACGACTCGATGGCGTCGGCGGCGCCTTCCGGGAATGCGGTGAACCGGATGCCGAAGCCGGGGACCAGTTCCTTGGTCGGGTCGGTATGCCGCACGACCTGGCCCAGGCCATGGATTGGGGTGAACCGGGCCGGCAAAGTGAAGTTGAAGGCGATCTCGAGGCCCACCGGCGGGGGAGCCTCGGCCTCGACCAACATGCCGCTTCGCGAGATGTTCCGGGTCCGAAAGTGCCGGCGCTCGGCCTCCAGGTCGAGCTCGACGTCCAGGCGGGCCGAGGCGCGGAGCGCGACTCCGAGGACGCTGGTCAGCGCCCGGTCGAGCTGCGGCTCGGGTTGGCTCAGATCCACGACCTCGGTCCTCGGGGAGCGCATGGCCAGGGCCGCGCGATGCTGGCTGGCCTCGGCCAGCAAGAGCAGGGCGGTCTCGGCGTTCTTGCTGCCGCCTCGGCGCAGGGTCGAAGTAAAGGTCGGCAGGCTCAGGTCGGCCAGGGGCAGCCGGGCGACGATGAGATCGTAGTCGCTCTCCGTGGCGCGCTCGAGAGCCCGGCGCCCGGTGTCGCAGCGATGCATGGTCATGCCGGTGCGTTCGACGAAGCGGCCCACGAGCCGGTAGGCCTCGACCTCGGACATGACGATCAGGATCTTCTTGGCCTTGGGTTCTGTCATCGTGTCTTGTGCGTCGGGGTTTGGCAAGGCCGCGCCCCGGGAACCGATGGAGCAAGAATGCTCCGCCGTTCAAGTGGGGCCTATGGCAAAGTTCACACGCCGGACTGCGTGGCCGGAAGATTCTTCCTGGCCGGTGCCGTCGCCGGGCCGCGCGAGCTCAGCCTCGGTCCGGTTGGCCTATCGAGCCTCCGGAATGTCTCGCGCCAGCGCGACAGCCAGGTGGCCGGCAAGCCTGGCATTCGCTTCCAAGAGGGCGCGGTTGGCGGTAACCGCGGCCCCGCCCGAAATCCGGTCCAGGGCCGAGAGCAGCCTGGGGGTCACGTCTCTGCCCGAAACATCGCCGGCGACCTCGGCCAGGGCTTGCTCGATCCAGGACTCGTAGAGCGTGCGGTCCAGCTCGGCTCCGGCGGGGATGGGGTTGGCGGCTACCAAGCCGCCGAGCCGCAACCGGAAATGGACGTCGGCCACCGCTGCCAGCTCCGCCACGGAGTCGACCCGGCCATCCAGGGCCAGGCCCGAGTCGCGCCGGTAGAACGCCGGCAGGGTCTCGGTGCGATAGCCCACGACCGGAACACCCGCGGTCTCCAGGGCCTCGAGCGTTCTGGGCAGATCCAGCACCGCCTTGGCTCCCGAGCAGACCACCGCCACCGGGTAACGCGCCAGGGCTCCCAGGTCCGCCGATACGTCCCCGGTGTCGGCGGCGCCGCGGTGCACGCCGCCGATGCCGCCGGTGGCCAGGATTCGTATGCCGGCGGCAGCGGCCACTGCGACGGTTGCCGCTACCGTGGTGGAGCCGAGCCGGCGGGCGGCGATAGTGGCGGCCAGGTTGCCCAGATTGACCTTGGCCGGTCTGGGATCGCCGGTGGCGAGCCGCTCGATCTCGGTGACGGTCATGCCCACGCACGCCGCGCCATCGAGGACGCCGATCGTGGCCGCAACGGCGCCCGTCTCCCGCACCAGCCGCTCCAGCTCGAGAGCGACCTCGAGGCCGACCGGGTAGGGGAAGCCATGGGTCACCAGCGTGGTCTCGAGTGCCACTACCGGATGGCGGCTTTCGAGGGCGCTCGCGATCTCGGTCCCGATTCTGATGAGCTCGCTCATGAGAACCACTCCGCTCGCCGCTGCTCGGCGCGGTCGGACGAGACCGCGGCCAGCTCGACGAGGTCGCTGCTCTCCAGGGCGAAGCTGGCCGAGACCACGGCCCGCTCGAGAGCGGCCTCGAGATCTTCGCCGAAGGCCAGGCCCGCCAGCAGGCCACCGGCGAAGGCATCGCCGGCGCCGGTCGGATCCACAACCCGCCGAGCGCGACCCGGCCACTCCCGGTCGATCCCGCCCTGGCTGTCGCGAGCCGTGCCACCGCGGCTGCCTTCCTTGACCAGGACGTAGCGCGGTCCCCACCGGGCAAGTCGGTTCAAGGCATGGACGGCCCCGGTTTCGTCATCGCCGCCGTCCGGGCCGGTCCCGAATCGGAGCTCGTCCCGGCTCACGAACAGGACGTCGGCGGTCCCCAAGGCCTCCCGGCACCGGGCCTCGTTGGCGGTGGTGACGAGCTCGAAGGGATCCACCGAGATCAGCGGTCGATCCGGCCGGGCCGCCAACTCATCGAGGATCTCGGCCTGCCGGTCGAGCGGCATCGGTGCGACATGAATGGCCCGCGGTTGCCAGGCCGCCGGCAGGTCCCGAGGCGTTGGAGACATCCGATGGTGGGAGGGCGCGGCCAGCCGGTGCACCACCCGCCGCAGCTCGCCCTCATACAGGAGCCAGCTTCGCAGTCCCGGACCGGTACTGCGACGAACGCCGTCCAGGTCGATGCCGCGCCCGGCCAGTGCCTTCAGCACCGACTCCGGGTAGTCGCCGCCGGCAATGCTGACGATGCCCGTCGGCCGTCTCCACAAGGCCGCTCCCAGAGCGCAATACGCCACCGCGCCGCCGGCCTGGCCGAAGCGAGTCGAGCCGTCGTCCGAGACCACGTCGTCCAAGACGAGGTTGCCGAAGACGACGAGTTTCGGTCTCGATCCGGCCGCGGAAGCCGTCACCGCTGGGCGAGGTCTGGGCGCTGGGTCGGTGTGGGTGGGAACGTCATCACGCGGTCGCATGGGCTCGCGCGAAAGCCGCCACTAGCTCCCCGGCCCGTTCTGGATCGACCGGGTCGCTCCAGACGCCGCCGGTCTTGGCGTAGGAGCCCACGATGAGGCCGCTAGCGCGAGACAGGCCGGCGATCCGGTCGGGAGTCACGCCCGAGCCCACGAGGACCGGGATGCCCACGGCCGCCGCGACCGCGTCGACCTCGGCGGGCGCCGTGGGCTCGGCGGTCGCCCGGCCGGTCACGACCACGCCGTCGGCCAGAAAGAACTCTGCGGCACGGGCGGTTTCGGCAAGGTCGACGTCGGCGGTGGCGGCATGCGACGAGTGCTTCTTCTTGATGTCGGCGATCACCGCCAGGTGGCCGGCGCCGATCGTTTCGCGGTAGCGCAGCAGGGCGCCGGCGTCGGCGTCCATCCAGCCCTCGTCGGCGACGTGACCGAAGACGAACCCTTCGACGCGGACAAAGGCCGCGCCCACGGCCAGGGCCACCGCCAAAGCCTCGCGGTTGGCGCCGGCCAGGAGCTGGACTCCGAGAGGAAGGTCGACGGCCTCACGGATTGCCCGCCCGGCCGCGGTGGCGGCGGCCACGATCTCGGGTCCCACTCCGCGCTTGAGATAGGGCCGGTCGCCCATGTTCTCGAGCAGCACCGCGTCGAAGCCGGATCCGGCGTAGACCTCGGCGTCCCGGACCGCTCGTTCGGCGATCTCGTCCACGCTCAGCCCGGCTCGAGGAGTCCCCGGTAGAGGCGCCAGATGCGCGACGCCGATGAGGGCCCGCGGCGCCCCGAAGATCCGCTCCATCAACCGCCCGTGCTCCATTGCGGAAGGCTAGCACCTCGCTCGGCCGCGGGCTGGCGGCCCCGAGGCGGAGGCTGTTCGTGGTCAGGCCCTCACGTTCCTTCAGAGGACTTCTCAGAAGGTCGGCGCCCCAGGGCGCTCGTGAGGCTAGTGGAGACGGGGCATTGCCAGTAGGATCATGAGCTGCGGGCAGCGATTCCGGTCCGGAGTCCTCGCCCGCTCGGTTCCTCTGGAGTCCTTCCGGGTCTCCGATCCTGGAATCCTCGTGATCTTCGTGAGAAGGAGTTGTTCATGCCAAGACAGATTTCCGCCGCCGGGTGCGCGCTCGGCCTCGTACTGGTCCTCGCCTCGGGTTGTGTGTCCATGAACCGGGACGGGGGGACGGAGCCCAAGCCGGAGTCTGACGCCTCGGCGGCTACGGCCGCGCCGGAGGCCGCCGAAACTCCTGCCGCGGATGGTCCCGCGGAGCCCACGGCGGCGCGCAAGCCGCATCGCCTCGAGCAGCACGGCCACGAGCGCATCGACGACTACTACTGGCTCAAGGAGCGCGAGAGCCCCGAGGTACTGGAGTACCTGGAGCGCGAGAACGCCTACGTCGAAGCCCAGATGGCCGACACCGAGGCGCTTCAGGAGGAGTTGTTCGAAGAGATGAAGGGGCGGATCGAGCCCGACGAGTCGTCGGTTCCCTACGAGTTGGACGGCTTCTTCTACTACTCGCGCTACGAGGAGGGTGGCGAGTACCCGATCTACTGCCGCAAGCAGGGCTCACTCGAGGCCGACGAGGAGATCCTGCTGGACGTCAACAAGCTGGCCGAAGGGCACGAGCACGTCCGCGTCGTGGGCGTCAAGGCTAGCCCGGACCACGATGTTCTGGCGTACGCCATCGACACCGTCGGGCGGCGGCTCTACACCCTGAAGTTTCGCGACCTGGCTACCGGCGAGGATCTTCCGGATGCGATCCAGAACGTCACCGGCAACTCGGCCTGGGCGGCCGACAACCGCACTCTCTTCTACACCCAGCAAGACCCGGAGACCCTGCGCTGGGCCCGAATCTACCGTCACGTTCTGGGCACCGACCGGGCCGAGGACGTACTCGTCTACGAGGAGGACGACGAGGAGTTCAACGCCTGGGTCTGGAAGACCAAGTCCCGCAAGTACGTCATGCTTGCCTCCGAGCAAACCCTGTCGAGCGAGTATCGCTACCTGCCCGCCGACGAGCCCGAGGGCGAGTTCCGGATCTTCTTGCCGCGCGAGCCGAATCACGAGTACGCGATTGAGGACTTCGGCTCCGAGTTCTTCATCCGCACCAATTGGGAAGCCACCAACTTCCGCTTGATGAAAGCGCCCATCGGTTCGGCTTCCAAGGACGACTGGGCCGAGGTGCTGCCGCACCGGACCGACGTCTACCTGGGCGGCTTCGAGATCTTCCGGGACTTCCTGGTGGTCTCCGAGCGCTCCCAGGGACTGATTCAGATGCGGGTTCGCCCCTGGGACGGCTCCCAGGAGCACTACCTGGATTTCGGCGAGCAGGCCTACGACGCCTACTTCGACAACAACGTGACCTTCGAGACCAACTTGCTGCGGTTCTCCTACGAGTCGATGACCACGCCGCCCTCGGTTTTCGACTACGACATGACGACTCGCGAGAAGACTCTGCGCAAGCAGGACAAGGTCCTGGGCGGGTTCGATGCGGCGGACTACCGGGCCGAGCGCTTGTGGGCCGAGGCCCGCGATGGCGTTTCCGTGCCCGTGTCGGTGGTCTACCCCAAGGACTTCCCGAAGGACGGCTCCGGGCCGCTTCTGCTCTACGGCTACGGCTCCTACGGCGCCTCGATCGATCCGGGCTTCAGCCCCAGCCGCCTTTCGCTTCTGGACCGTGGCTTCGCCTTCGCCATCGCCCACGTCCGCGGCGGGCAGATCCTGGGCCGGCAGTGGTACGAAGACGGCAAGCTCATGCGCAAGAAGAACACGTTCAACGACTTCGTCGACGTTGGCAAGTTCCTGGCCGAGGAGGGGTATACGAGCCCTGAGCGCCTGTTCGCCATGGGTGGCAGCGCCGGCGGGCTGCTGATGGGCGCGGTAGCCAACGCGGCTCCCGAGCTATTTCGCGGCATCGTCAGCCAGGTGCCGTTCGTGGACGTGGTGACCACCATGCTCGATCCGGACATTCCGCTGACAACCAGTGAGTACGACGAGTGGGGCGATCCCAACGAGAAGGAGGCGTACGAGTACATCCTCTCCTACTCGCCCTACGATCAGCTCGCGGCCAAGGACTATCCGGCGATGCTCATCACCACCGGATTGCACGACTCTCAGGTCCAGTACTGGGAACCGGCCAAGTTCGTGGCGAAGCTCCGCAGCCTGCGGACCAACGACGATCTGCTGCTGCTCAAGACCAACATGGAGGCGGGGCATAGCGGCGCCTCCGGCCGCTTCAAGCGCTACCGGGATCGGGCCTTGGAGTACGCCTTTCTGCTCAAGCTGGCGCGGGAGGCGGCGCCGGGGCCGGTGGCGGAGGGCTCAGGCGAATAGGAAGAACCCGGTGATAGCCTCCGGACATGGGGTCCCAACTATCCGGCAGGCCGATGAAGTCGGAGCGCCTGCAGCTCGAGCTGGAGCGCTTGAGGGGCTGGGAGCGCTCCGGCGACTCGATCACCAAGACCTACGAGTTCCCCAGCTTCCGGGCCTCGGTCGCGTTCGTCAATCTGGTGTGCGAGCTAGCCGAGCAGCGCGACCATCATCCCGACATCGACGTGCGCTACAGCAAGGTCACGCTGACGCTTTCGACCCACTCGGCCGGCGCCCTGACCGACAAGGACTTCGATTTGGCGCGCTTGATCGACAGTTAGCCTGAACCCGCAAGATCGAGGAAATCGACTCCGGCCGCCGGCCGGATCGAGTTGGGCAGGTGGGCGCCGCGCAGCCAGACGACGTACTGGCGATCCAGAACCTGCTGGAGCTTGCTGACGGCCTCTTCCAGGCCGCGCACCGACCGGAAGCTCTCGCCGGGGCCCCAGTCTTGGTGGAAGGCGTCGTTCGGGCCGACTCGCCACACCACCAGCGGCACCTGAAGGTGGCGCAGGAAAGCGCGAACCGTCGCCGGGTCGAAGCGGCTGCCGGCGTCTTGGGACGTCTCCGCCAGGACCAGAACCACCGCGCGCCGCCGGTTGCCGGTAGCTGCCTGGATGCCGGCCGTCGCCACCGCGTCCGCCAGCAAGGCCTGGTTTCTAGTGCCGGCTACGATCTCGCTCAGCAGGTGCCAGAGGATGCCGCCGTCTTCGGAATTGACCGGCGGCGTCACCCAGAAGAGCTCATTGGTCAGGAGCTTTCCGGGAACATGGCGGGCTCTCGGGATGAGCATCCGGAACCGGTCACCCTCGGTCAGCCTCGCCGAGCGATGAAGCACCTGCATCGCCGCCTCGCGCATCCCGGGCAAGCGGCCCACGCCTCGCGTCCGAGGAATACCACGCATGCGCGCGATCGCCCGGCGCGCCGGGTTGCCGGCGACCACGACGACCTCGGCCGGCCCTTGCTCGACCTCCACGATCTCGGCGGGCTCTCCCGCCTGATCCAGCCAATCGTCGCGCCCGCCCCGATCGGCCAGGTCTTCGTCGCTGGCGACCAGCGCGGCCGTGAGTCCGGCGTCGGCGACGTCCAGGTAGGGTCCGCCAAAGCCGGTGGTCGTGCTTGCCACCACTCCGCCGGGAAAAACGAGAGTGACGTCGATCAGGTGGAAGCCCTTCGGGTCGAGAGCCGGGAGCGGCACCGAGCCGGCGACTTCGCTCGCCAGCTCGACGCCGTCCAACCGGACCGACATCCGGACCGGGTCCGCCCCGACCCTGCTTTCCCAGGCGATGGACAGCCGATCCGGCGGGGCCTCGCCGTCGCGCTCGAGGAGGACCGAGATCTCGGCCGCCGAGCGGGGCACGTTGACGCTCTGATAGGCGGTGTCCAGAATCGCTCCCTTGGCGTCGTAGGCCACCGCCCCGAGCTGCTGCGGCCGCAGCGTTCCCAGGTCCACCTGAGCGCGCCAGGGCTCGTCCTCCAGCTTGGCCACGGTCCTGCCGTCGAGGGTGACGGCGACCGCGGCCACCGGTTCCGAAGCTTCGAAGGCAACCTCGTAGGGGCCGGCGGCCAGACCCAGGAAGAGCGTCAGGAATTCGACCACCGGAGGATTGTACCGGCGCGGCTCGGGACTGACTGGCCGAGCCGCGGTGGGAGCCGCTGGCTAGCGCTGGAAGGCGTAGGACAGCTTCAGGAAGATCTCTTCGCGGGCCGGTTCCAGGCTGTCGAAGTCGTCCAGCCGGCGCTCGTCGCCGTAGCCGAGGAAGAGCACGGTTTGCCAGTTGAGCTTGTAGGCGAAGACCACCGAACCACCGAAGTTCTCCGACTTGGGCGAAATGTCCTCGGGAACGTTGTAGAGATCGGGCTGGCGCTGGGTGCGTTGCCACTGACCGATCAGCCGCAGCCAGCTCTTGGCGTTGAATGTGTAGGTGCCGCGCAGGCGCGCCACCTCGGCGTTGAAGAGCTCGCCCGAGAGTCCCGCTGCGGTCGTAACGTCGAGAGCCCGCTGCTCGCCGCGCACGTTGAGCTCGAGATGGTCGGTGGGCCGGATGTTGACGTCGACTCCCAGCGCCGTGACGTCGGCGGGCCGATCGTTGGCAAAGTCGATGTCCTCGCCGAAGCGGCCGAAGAGATGCACCTGGGAGAGGACCCCGCCGGGCCGGATCAGCACCCGCGGCCGGATTTGATTGCGCCGGATCAGGGTGTCGCCGGACCTCGTCTCGTCGAACAGGAACTCGAAGCGTACGAAGGAGTTTAGGATGGCGTCGAAGCCGAATCCGGGCATCACAAACTGGGACAAGAGCTTCCCGTCCCGGTCTTCCCGGTACGAAGCCATGGTGAACAGTCGCAGGCGGGTGATGGGCTTGTCCTCGGGGTAGAAGCTGTGCCCCAGCTCGGTGAAGCCGCGCCGGATGCCCACTTGGGGGATGAAGCCGTTGTCGGCTCGGAAGTCGTCGGCCAGGTCCTGGTAGAGCGCGAAGTAGTCCCAGGTCTTGGTCTGCCGGTACCACCAGAGCTCGGCGGCGTGGCCCGAGAGATCGCGCCCGTCCCATTCGTCGGCGAGGTCCGGGAGGTTCGGGGTCTCGCTTTGCGAGAACAGGACCTGTCCGCTGATGACGTCCTTGTCGGTCGGCTCCCAGCGAAAGTCGGGGCCGAAAACGCGGTTGAAGGAGCCGTCGTCATTTTCCCGTCCGGTCAGGATGAAGCTCATGAAGGACTGGCCGAAGTTTTGGCGCAGCCGCCCCATGGTGATGAGCGATTCCTGATTCTGCTCGGCCAGGCCCGAGCCCTGGCGGCCGGGGATGATGACGCTGCCGCCGCCCCGGTCCTCTCCGGTCAGGAAGGTGTAGGTCGTGCCCTTGAACTCTCCGGTGGCGCGCACGCCCCAGCGCGGCGAGGCGAAGCTGCGGGTGTAGACGGCGGTCAGCGGAGTGTCGAAGAGGTCGGCCCCCTCGAGGAAAAACGGCCGCTTTTCGGGAAAGAACAGAGCGAAGCGCTCGTTGGCCGAGATCAGCGGAACGTCCGCCTCGATCTGCGAGAAGTCCGGGTTGAGCGTCAGGTCCACAACCGTGTTGGGGTTGGGGATCCACTTCGCGTCCAGTCCGACCTCCGAGGTCGGGTCCATGGATTCGAGCGGCGTGCCGACGTCGCTGATCGGCTCGGAGGTCTGGACCCCGGTGACGTAGGGGGCGGCGACCCAGTGACTGCCCGTGGGCAGGCCGCCCAGGCCGGTGAGCGGAGTGGAGTTGCAGATGAAACAGGTGGAGTCGCGGGGGAGCTTCGAGGAGAAGTACTGGTACCGGAACTCTCGGGGGTGGTTCCGGTAGAGCAGGATTCGCCACTGTTCGGGGTCGCTCTCGGTGTAGCGCAGCGATGAGAACGGGATCCGCATCTCCAGCACCCAACCGGCGTCGGTGATCTTGGCGGCGCTCTCCCAGAAGAAATCGGGCGCCGAGTCCTCCCCGGCGGCGTCGCTCGAGATCGCGTCGTACTGGATGCCCCGGGCATTGGCCAGGAACATCTGGGCGGTGCGGCCGTCGTTGTTGGCGTCGATCAGGACGCCGCCGTAGTCGGTGTAGCTGGGCACGTTGTCCCGGTTGGCCAGCGGCGCCCGGATGCGCTTCGGCTCGGGATCGAAAAACTCGAACGACGCGTACAGGAACTGCTCGTCGTAGGTCAGGTAGCCGACGTTCTTGATCTTGGGTTCCAGGTTGTCGCCGGGCCGGGTCTCGAACCAGGTCTCGATGGGCTTGGCGTCAGACCAGCCCGGATCCCCGAGGACGCCATCGACCTTGATCTCCTTGGCGGTGCGTTGGACGTGAAACGGGGGATCCTCCGGCAACGCCTGGAGCGATGCCGTGGCCGCGAGACAGAGGACGGCGAGAAGCGCTCCCGAGAGCGCCGGGCGCGGGTGTGGTTGCATGAAGACTAATACGGTAGTTGGGAACAAAGGTTTGCCGGAATCGTGCCGGAAACACCTAGTATTCAACCACGGTGCATTGTCTTGTTCTAGCCGGCGGGATTCCGGTCCCCGGTACCCCGCTTTTTCAGGAAACGCAGGGTCTCCCGAAGGCGTTGCTGCCGCTCGAGGGCCGGCCGATGGCGCAGTGGGTACTGGACGCTCTCGCGGCTTCCGGCCGTATCGATCATGTGGTTCTGGCCGGGCTCGGTTCGTCCGAAGGTCTGGTCTTCGAGCGCGGTCTGACCGTGGCCGGCTCGCCTGCCTCCGCTGGCTCTACTAGCGCCACTGGCCACGACACCTCGCTTGCCGGAAATCTGTTCGCGGCCATCGACACGGTACGGGAGCTCGATCCCGAGGCGCGGCGGGTGGCGTTCTGCTGGTCGGACATTCCTCTCGTCACCGGAGAGATGCTCCGAGCTTTTCTGGATCGGGTCGAAGAAGCCGGCGCCGAGATCGACGTCTGTGCCGGGCTGGTGCCACGTGCGATCCTCGAGTCCCGCTACCCGGATGTCTCCGAGAGCTGGCTGCGGCTGGCTGAAGGGGAGTTCGTCGCGGCCGACTTCGGAGTGTTCGACGTGCGCCGGGCAGATCGGGTTCGCGAGTCCCTGGCCGCGCTGACCGAGCAGCGGAAGAGCGCTCTTCGTCAGGCCCGCCTCATCGGCATCGGACTGCTGGTCCGGTACCTCTTGGGACGCCTGACCGTGCCGAGTCTGGAGCGCGCCCTGTGGCGCCGCTACCGGATCCGGGCCAGAGTTCTGACGGTGCCGGATCCCGAGCTGGGTCTCGACGTCGACACTCCGATCAATCTCGAGATCTGCCGGCACGCCCTGCGAGATCGGTAAGATCGAGCCATGATCCGAGTCGGCAGGAGCTATCGCAAGAAGCCACCCGACCGGGAGTTCGACGTCCTGGTCATCGGCTCCGGTGTGGGCGGCCTGGCTTCGGCGGCGGTGCTGGGCCGGGCTCTCGGCAAGCGGGTCGCGGTGCTGGAGCGACACTACATGCCGGGAGGCTTTACCCACGTCTACCGGCGTCGCGGCTACGAGTGGGACGTCGGCGTCCACTACGTCGGTGGCATGGGGAGCACCAAGTCGCCCACGCTTCGGTTACTCAACTGGGTTACCGACGGCAGCCTCGAATGGGCGCCGATGGGCGAGCTCTACGACCGCATCTTGCTCGGGGAGCGAACGTACGATCTAGTGTCCGGCCGCGACGCCTTCCGCGACCGGCTGCACGGCTACTTTCCGCGGGAGACTGGCGCCGTCGACCGCTATCTCGAGCTGATGGATCAGGTCGCCCGGAGCTCGAACCGGTTCTTTGCCGAGAAGGCGCTGCCGCCGCTGGTGGCGCGGCTCGCCGGGCCTTTCCTCCGGGCTCCGTTCCTGCGTTGGGCCGGGCGTACGACTCGCACGGTGCTCGACGAGCTGGGAGCCGGCGCCGAGCTCCAAGGTGTGCTGACCGGCCAGTTCGGCGACTACGGCCTGCCGCCGGCCCAGAGCTCGTTCGCCATGCAGGCGATGCTGGCCAAGCACTATCTCTACGGGGGCTACTACCCGGTGGGCGGGTCGTCCCGGATCGCCGCCGCTATCGCACCCGTCATCCAGCAAGCGGGCGGCGAGGTCTTCTACCAGGCCGAGGTCGAGCGGGTCCTGGTTCAGGGTCGCCGTGCCGTGGGCGTTCGCATGACCGACGGGCGCGAGCTTCATGCCCCGATCGTCATCAGCGATGCCGGCGTCCACGCGACCTACCGGTCTCTCCTGGATGCGGAGACCGCGGCCGGCTTCGGCCTCGATCGGCGGGCGGAACAACGGCCGCCCTCCGTTGGGCATCTCTGCCTCTACCTGGGATTCCGCCACACCGCTGCCGAGCTGGGGCTGCCCAAGCACAACCTCTGGATCTATCCGGGGCCGGACCACGACGCTTCGGTCGCGGCCTTCGTCGCGGATCCTGAGGCGCCGCTGCCGCTGGTCTACGCCTCGTTCCCGTCGGCCAAGGACCCCGAGTTCGAAGCCAAGTATCCGGGCCGAGCCACCATAGAGCTCATTACCCTGGCTCCCTGGGAGCGCTTCGAGCGCTGGAGCGGGACCCCGTGGCGCGAGCGGGGCACAGACTACGAAGAGCTCAAGGCGGCCCTTGCCGCCCGGATGCTGGATCGGCTCGACGGCGCCTTGCCCGGAGTCCGGGACAAGATCGACTACATGGAAGTGTCAACGCCGCTTTCCACGCGCCACTTCGCCGGCTACGCGCGGGGTGAGATCTACGGCCTGGAGCACACACCGGAGCGCTTCGCGGACCGGACGCTCCGGCCCGAGACCCCGATCCGCGGTCTCTACCTGACCGGCCAGGACATGACCACCTGTGGGGTGGTAGGAGCCTTGATGTCGGGCTATCTGACCGCTTCGTCGATCGCCAGGCGGAACCTCATGGCGCGGGCTCTCGGCGGCTAGGGCCTGTTAACACTTAAGGGTTAGGATCGTATAAGCTCCGTGCATGGAAATCACGGAGAAACAGTACGAGCGCATTGCAGATTGCTTTCCAGTGCAGCGAGGCAACGTCAGCGTGCCGAATGTTCAAGTGCTGAACGCAATTCTCTACGTTGCCGAACACGGCTGCAAGTGGCGCGGGCTCCCGAAACGATTCGGGAATTGGCACACGATCTACACTCGCATGAACCGTTGGTCCAAGAACGGCGTGTTGGATCGGGTGTTCGCGCGGCTCCAAGAGGAGCAGATCGTGCGAGTCAAGATCGAGGCCGTGTCACTTGACAGCACGATCGTGCGGGTTCACCCCGACGGTACGGGAGCATTAAAAAAAACGGCCCCCAGGCCATTGGAAAGTCCCGCGGTGGATGGACCACCAAGATTCATATGGTTGCCGCAGATGCTCGAACAGCCATCACCTTCTGCCTCTCGCCCGGCCAAGCGCACGATGCGCCCGTCGGCCGATGCTTGCTGAAAGACCTGGGCCGACCGAAGCAACCGATCGCGCTTGTCATGGACCGAGCCTACGAAGGCAACGAAACCCGACAACTCGCTCTGAATCTCGGCTATACCCCTGTCGTGCCACCCTTGAGCACTCGCCTTCGGCCCTGGGCCTACGACCGGCTCCTCTACAAACGTCGCAACGAGATCGAACGGCTCTTTCGCCGGCTCAAAGGCTACCGGCGCATCTTTTCCAGATTCGAGAAGCTCGACGTCATGTACATCGCCTTCATCCATTTCGCCCTCATCGCTGATGCACTGCGACAGTGTTAACACGCCCTAGTCCGCTGGCGGCTCTCGATCCGGACGGCGACCAGCGCGGTGGCGAGCGCCGCCGCCAGCACGATGTGAAGGGCGTGGGCTGCCGGGAATCCGGACGGCGGCGGCCAGCTCTCGGCGAACGGCTCGGGGGCGACCACGAACACCCAAGCGCCGACCGCGAGCTGGAGTGCGGCGACGAGCACGAGCACCCAGCCCCAAGCCCGAGCTCTGCCCATGCGCCGGCTGCGGCCCGCCGACAGGCCCACAAGCGAGGTCCAGACGATCAGGACGAGTCCCACGAAGAGATGAGCGAGCAAGGTCGCGATGAACGCCAGCTCGCCGGCGGGGGGGTGGCGGGCGAGCGACCCGAGAGCGATCTGGAGTCCGAGCAGGCCGAGTCCGAGCGCAGCCCTTCGCTCGATGCGCTCGAGACCGGTGTCCCGCGGCTCCGGAAGATCCTCTCGAACCGGATCTCTCCAGACGAGCAGGGCCGTTACCGCGATCAAGACGACCGTGACGATGGCGAGGACCACGTGGCTGGCACCGAGCCACGGTGGATTGAGCTTCAGAACGATCAAGCCTCCCATCAGGGTCTGAGCGGCCAGCGCTGCTGCTGCCCACCAGCCGAGCCGCCGGGCGGCGGCCAGCTCCCGCCGCCGGGCCAATCCGACCAGCACCAGCGCA
Source organism: Candidatus Multivoradales bacterium (assembly GCA_965223155.1). Lineage (GTDB taxonomy): Bacteria > Acidobacteriota > Thermoanaerobaculia > Multivoradales > JAHEKO01 > CALZIK01. The sequence goes on along the minus strand of CBDCVR010000013.1, from coordinate 1,024,880 downwards.
AAGAGCACGACCGTCGAAGCCGCCGTGGCTCGGTGGTGCTGTTCGTAGAACAGGTTGCCAGGCCAGGAAGGGGCCAGGAGGTGTCCGTACGACAGTGGCCAGTCCGGCACCGAGAGCGCCGCCTGCCAGGAATTGACCTGGGAGCCCGCGATCAAGAGGTAGAACGCGCTGGCGGCGGCCAGAAGCGAGACGGTCTTGAGGTAGCGCATCGAAGCGACAGGATACTCCCAAGCCATGCCAGCACCCGCCTCGTTGTCGGCTGGGAGCGGGCGGTGCCGTGCGGGACGGGCCGCGCTGGGAGGCCTCTGGAGTGTGGACGCGGCCCTGCGCCGACCTTCGCGCCGGTTCGAGAGGGCCTCCGTTCGTGGTTCTGGGCGCTCGGTCCGAGCCCCGCACAACCACCGCCCGCTCCTCAGCCTCAGCTCTGCCGCCTCGCGGGGGGAGCCTTCTTGTCAGTCGTTCCAAGCCAATCACGCCAGGTCGCTTCAGGCTCGAGGCCGGCAGGACGTCCGGGGGGCTCGCGGCAAGCGCTCGGGACCAAGGTTCGGGAACCCTCAGTGGTCTGCGCGTAGCCGCGTGCAGGCGGACGCCGAGTCCTCGCAAGCCTCCTAGCGGCCGCCGTCCCCCGGCGCTCCCGCCGGCCGCCGTCCTCCGGCGTTCCTGCCGGCCGAAGGTCCGGGCAACGTTCGCGTCTGTCCCGTCCGATGGCTAGGCAAGAAAAAGGGCCGGGGGTTACCCCCCGGCCCTGGACCTCAGGATTGAGGTTCGGCTTACCGCCAGTTCAGGCGGACGCCCAGACGGAAGATACGTGGCGACAGAGTCTCGGTGACCCAGTCGAAGTTGCCGGTATTCGTCTGGCGACGGCGCTGCAACTCAAAGCCCTCGTCGAGCAGGTTGAACGCGTCGAGACTCACCGTGAACCCGACGTTCCCGGTCGCTGCGAACTCCTTCTCGAGCCGCAGATCGACGGTGTTGACGTCGTCCGAACGGAACGAGTCGACACCGCTCGTGACCTGGATGTCGCGCCGGATGCCATCGGACTGGCGAGCCCGGTGGTAGTACGGCAGCGGGGTACCTTCACGACCAAAGAGATTGGCCGCGACGTTGAAGCCCCACGGACGGTCGGGAGCGACCTGGTACATGCCGTTCAGGTTCCACTGGTACGTGCTCTGGAGGAACACGTCCTGCTTGGCACCGGAACCGGCAGCCTGGACCGCAAACAGACCACCTTGGTCGTCAAACCCACCCTCGGCATTGTTGGGATCGGCGTTGGCGACATAGGCGCTACCCAGCTTGTACTCGGCGTCGCCGTAGTTGAAGTAACCACGGACCATCCAGCGGTTGGACAGGCGCTTGATGAAGTTGACGCCGTATCCCTGGTACTCGATGTCCCGATCGGTGTTCTCGAGCAGCGTTCCGCCGGTGCGGCAGGCACTGCCGCAGGCAATGGCGAAGACCGGCTCGTTGTAGGTCGAGCCGTCGGGCAGCGTACCGCTGACTGTGCCGTCTTGGGCGAAATCGGCCGCCGTGGCGACGCGGGTCTGACCGGTCACCGGATCGACGATCATCTCGCGCTCCAGGGACAGCAGGTCGCTGGTGTTGCGCAGTGTGACGTTGAATCCGGCCACGAACTCGGGCAGGAACGCGTGCTCGACCGACAGCAGGATCTCGTCCGTGAGAGGAGCGTCGAGACCGTCCTGGATCTTGTTCGGGCTGACCGCCGACCCGGGGTTGGATGGGTCGAAGTTGGTCGCGCCGTCGAGACCCAGTACGGTTTCGTCCTCTTGGTAGAGGAGGTCGCCGTTGGCGTCCTCGAACACCATGTAGGCGTAGGCGAAGCCGAGCGGATTGACATGCTGGATGTCGCTGGTCTCGAGCTGCTCGGGGAACTGAGCGAAGCTCGCGCGCAGAAGCGTCTTGTTCTCCTCGCCCAGAGCGTAGGTCACGCCGACGCGAGGGGAGACGGTCTCCCACGAAAAGCCCGGGTCGATGCCGTTGATCGACACCGCCGGCAGGATGTCCGGAAAGGCCGGATTCGCGTCGACCGCGAAGGCCTCGTTGAAGCCCTCCTGCTGGTCCAAGCGCAGACCGACGTTGACCGTCCAGTCACCGGCGCTGATCGTGTCCTGTGCCCACAGCGAGGTGTACTCCTGGGACACGGGCGGCGTGAAGCCGCGATGGGCGACCACGTACTCGATGTTGCCGGGAACGCCGAAGAGACCGAGGTCGACGTGAAACACGTCGCGGCCGGGCCACGCGAACGGGCTGATCGTGTCGAACTGCCGTTCGCGAGCGCCGAACTTGATCTCGTGGTTGGTCGAGCCGGTGTTGAAGAAGTAGTTGCCGTCGATCTTGATCTCCTCGGAGGGCCGGCTGTTGCCGCCGGAGAGGAAGCTGTTCTGCCAGACCCCGTCGGCGTTCCAGGTGGCCTCGGGCGTGGCCTCGAGGCTGCCGGCGCCGGCGCAGGCGATGCAGAGGAGGCTAAAGCCGCCGTCCACCTTCGCCCAGGTGCCGCCGAGGAAGAGATTCGAGTTGAAGACGTGGGTGTCTTCAAACTTGAGGATCGCCGTCGGACCGCGCTGGTTGAAGGCGGTCGCTTGGGGCCGCGTGGGACTGGCGTCACGGCCGAACTTCTGCTTGTCACCGTTGTTCCACGAACCCTGAGCCGAGTTCGAGCCCGTAAGCGACGCGTTGAACTTGAACGCGGTGCTCTCGAGCACCGTGTCGTCGCTCTGGACGTCGGCCAGCGTCGTGCCGCCAGTGCGGTTGCGGATGTCGTTGTTGCCGAACGAGCCCCAGAACCAGAGCTTGTCGCGCATCACCGGACCACCGGCCTCGAGGCCGTATTCCGTGATCTGGCGAATGCTGTTGCCGACGAAGCTGGGCTGATTCGATGCCAGATCCGCGTTGCCGGACTCCAGCACGTTGATCGTCTGGGTGAAGACGTCGAACGCGTTCGAGTCGGTGCGCAGGATGCGGGCCGAACCGCGGAACTCGTTGGTGCCACGCTTCGTCACCAGGTTGACCGAAACGCCGGCCGCCGACTTGGTGACGTCGGTGCCACCCGTCGAGAACTGCATCTCGGTGAACTGGTCGAAGTCGTAGTAGCCGGGGGATGCGCCGATCGCGGCCATGTCGGTGACTTCGACGCCATCCACGAGGAAGGCGTTCTCATCGTCCGACACGCCGGGACCGGTGAACGTCGACTGCTGGCCACTCTCGTTGCCGCCGACGTTGATGCGATCGACCATGACGCCCGGGGTCTGGGAAAGCACCGACCACGGATCGCGGGCGGTGGGAATCTTCTCCAGCTCGATCTGTGAGATCGTCGTGCCCTGCTGAATCTTTTTCTCGTCCAGAAGAGGACTCTCGCGAGTCACGGTGATGGTCTCGGTGATGGCCGGCGTCATAACCGCCTTGACGCTGGTGTTGCTGGCAACGCGAACGTTGACGGCCGGATACTCGAGGGGGCCGAAGCCGTCGAGCTGCAGCGTCAGCATGCAGTTGCCCGGATCGAGGGCCAGGAAGCGTGCCTGACCCTGTCCGTCGGTGAACTGGGTCTGGATGCCGGCGCCGCAATCCAGAGCGGCCGAGACCCCGGGCAGGCGACTGCCTTCAGGATCACTGACCACAACGTGGACGTTGCCGGTCTCTTCCTGGGCGACCGCGAGGCTGGCAGCCGCGAGGATCGCGACCGCGGCCAGCGCGATCGAATTTCGGAATCCACTTCGATTCATGGTGTGTCTCCTTTCGTTGGGAGGGTGAATCCATCCGACCGTCGCGATTCCAGGACACCGGTGTTGCGAGACGACGCTCGCCTCGGGAACGCTGCGGGTCGGAGAGGATTCGACGTTTCGAACACGTCACCTGGAAGTCGCAAGGCGATTGCCACCGTCTCGGAGCCGGTGCAATGGGCTCGTTTTTCGGCTTGCGTCTAAAGGTTGGAGCCGGGACGAGGTCCGATGCCGAGCGGAACCGCCGTTCATCGTCTTGAAGAGGACGCCGTTCAAGGGCTTGGAACGGTGTCGAGCGCATGCTCAAGATTCAGAGCTTTGGAGCCCGCTGGCTGTCGAGTTCTTGATCCTGAGCGCTGGCCCGTTCCTTGCGAAACCAGACTCCGAGAATGTCGCTAGTAGAGCTTCATCTGGTGGCCGAACGGTTCGGAAACGATGGCGAGAAGCAGGCTTCTTGTCGGGATTCTGGACCGCCGCCCCGTCGGGTTCTGTTCGAGTCGCACGCGGTCCAAATCGGGCTCGTGCCCGTGGGCGAGACGCTGCTCGGACGGCAGCTCGAATGCGGGCGAGGGGATCCGTACTTGATGCTCGCCGATACCAGCTTGGTGGTGGCGCTGGGCGCGGAGTCCGAGCTGGTGGCCGATCGCAACGATCTGGTCTTCGTCAATCCGGGCGAGCCCGTGACGGTCGTCGAGAATCTCGAGTACGGAGGCTCGGTTCTGTGGATGTCGTTACGGCCTGAGATCTTCACCGAGCTGGTCGACAGTCCAGAACGGGAGTTGGCGGTGGATCCGAAGCGGCCCTTCTTCTTTCGCCGCACCGCGTGCTCGGACTTGGAGTTTCTCGTTACCCGGGTGGTGCTGGGCGAGCTCGCGGAGGGTCGAGCACCGTTCGATGCTCTGCGGCTGGAGCGTCTGGTTCTGACGCTGGCGGAACGGGCCGTTGCGCGGGCGCTGGCATCGCCTCGTTCCGCGGTTTTCGGCCGTAGGCGGTCCGGCGGCCAGCGTCGCGTGGCGCTTGGCGCCCGGCGACTGCTGGCGGTTCAGCCGGAAGGCTCGCCGGGGCTTCGGGCGATGGCGCGCCATCTGGGCTGCTCGCCGTCGCACCTGTCGCGATGCTTTAGCGCCGAAACCGGTTTGTCGCTGTCGCTAGCGCGCCGGCGGCTCCGGTTGCGGAAAGCTCTGACCGGGGTTCTGGAGACCACCGAGGAGCTCAGGACGCTGAGTTCGAGGCATGGCTATTCGAGCCCGAGTCACTTCGCCTACGACTTCCGGCGGACCTTCGGCTGGTCCCCGTCCGAGGTCCGCCGGCACCGAGCCCGATTGTTTCGCAGGCTCGTTCCCTCTTCCGGATCATCCAGCGGCCCGGCCCGCGCGCTGGGAGGCTAGAGGCCCTTCGGCTTCAGGCACACGCGCATGGACTCTGCAGCTAGCTGAGGTCCGGCGGCGGTTCTTCGTCGAGAACCTCGACGTCGATGTCCTCGGGATGAGGACCCTCGCGCGAGCAGGGCTCGACGCCGAGGTCGTTGAGGTAGGCCTGGTAGTTGGTTTCGAACTCTCCGGTGGCGGTCTCTCCGGTGACGATCTCCTCGGTGGGGCCGTCGGGTAGCTCGCAGACGTAGTAGACCTCGGCCTCGAAGTAGGCCATATACCGCAAGATCGTGTAGTTGACCTCCGTAACCGCGTTGTGAGCGGCGCCGAAGGGAAACTCGAGATCGATGTCCGGGGGCTGCCAGCCGCTCTCCTCGGCCAGCTCGCGCACTCCGGGATCGAAGTTCTCGACCTTGTCCTCGCCGACCTGGAGGATGATTCCTTCGCCGGAGCGGCCGCAGTATTCGAAGGACTCGCTGGCCCTCACGTAGTCCTCACATTCGGTGATCGAGAGATTCCGCAGCTTGCGTTCGCAGAAGTCGAGATCGCTGGCCTCGTACTCGGTGACCGGGCAGTCGCACTCGTCGTGGGGGCGCTCGGGCGATTCAAGCGAGTACCCGCTAGCTCCCACGCAGCGGTCGCAGCCGCTGCTGCCGTCGAAGTAGTAGATGGTCTGGGACATGTCAGGCCTGGTTGAGGCTCAACGCCGACACTTGCCGGGTCGCCGATCTCTCCAAGGTGAGCGGTCCCAGGATCGCCTCCAGTTTTTGGCGGGCCACGTCTTCGACGCTGAGCTCGGTGACTTCGAACGCACCGGCGACGCGTTTGAGAATGACCCCCACCTTGGAGCCCTCGGGGAGCTCTCTCTGATCGACGTAGACTCGCCGGACCACGATGTCGCCGCCGGTCTGAGTCTTGTAGAGCTCGATCAGCCGGGTCGAGCCGTGGCCGGCGATGTTGCGCACCATGACGTAGGTATCGGCCGGCAGCTCGTCGAGCTGGACGGTCTCGAGCCGGAGCTCGGCGCCGCGGGCGATCCGCACCAGCACGCCCTGGTGTTCGTCGTGACTGGGCGCCGGATTCCCCGGCGTCCGCTGCACTCGGATCGCCAGGCTGACCGCAACCTCGTCGGAGGCGGTCGAGATCTGGAGGTTGGCATTGGGCCGGCCCTCGGCCGTCACGCTGAGGCGGTGGCTGCCCGTGGGCACCGCGTCGAGCACGAAGACGCCGTCCTCGTCGGTACGGGTCCAGGTGCCGCCGCAAGACACGACGACCTCGGCGGCCGGCTGGTCGTCGTCGTGGGTCACGCTGCCGGCGACCACCCCGGTCCCCTTCTTGGCGGTCGCGTCCCGGTGCAAAGTCGAGAGGCGACTTGTCGAAGGCGCCTCGGCCAGCCGTCCAGCCTCGACCGCGTCGGCCATCGCGCCCTCGAGAGTCGAGAGAGCCGCGTCGGCCACCGCTGTGGTCGAATCGAGCCCGGCGTCCACCAGCGCTTCGGCAATGTCGGGGTCGGTCTCGTCCAAGCGCAGCAGGATTGCCTGAGCTTGCCAGGCCTCGACCCGCTCGGGATCCACACCCAGGTACCCGGCGACCCAGCCGGCCGAGGCCCGGAGCAGATCGGTCAGCGACGTCAGGCCCAGCTCGCCGAGACGGGCGGAGTAGACCTCGCCGATTCCTTGGATTGTTTCGGGCGACTCGAGTAGGGGGCTTCGGGGCATCGGTTGCGTTTGGATCTCGCCGCTCCCGCTCGCCGATCGGCAGCGCGAGTCAAGGACCGGCCGGCTCGAAGCGGTTGCTCGCCCCCAAGTCTACATGGTAATACCTGGTGTAAGGAAGTGGGGTCGAGACAACGGAAGAGTCGCCCGAAGGAGAGTCACGATGATTGGAAGATTGCAGTTGCGCTCGGCGGGGATGGCGGCCTGGATGGTTCTTGTCGTAGCGGCTCCGGGCTGGGGAGACGAGGCCTTGCCGGTGCACGTTGGTCTCGAGCTAGCCTGTCCGGAATCCGTGCCCGCGAAGAGATTCTTGAGCGAGTTCGAAGTGGCAGACGGGTTGCTCCTGGCGGGTGGGTCCAACGTGACGGCCACCATGGCCCGCTGTTCCTGCCAGGCAGTCAATCAGGGTAAGGCTCGTAGAGGCGTGGTCGTCAATCTAGAAGGCACCGCGGTGGACGCGTTCGGGACCGAAATGCCGCTCGGCTCGGCGCGGGGCAGGACTCGGGGCAACGGCTACTTCGCGGCCGAGTTCGATCTGAGTGCGGTCCTTGGAACGCAATCCCTCTTCTTCGGCGAGGTGGATCTCTTGAACCGCAAGAGGATCAGTTCGCTGGATTGTCATTGCACGATCGGGACGCCGCCGCCACCCTGTCAGGCGTCCGACACGACCGCCTGCCTGCGCGGCGGCCGGTTCCAGGTCGACGCCGAGTTCAAAGATCCCTTCGACGGTACGGTGCGGCCTCTCTTCGTGGATAGCTCCGGCCGGGACTCGGCGACCTTCCAGTTCTTCCCGCTCACCACCGAGCTCCTGGTCAAGGTTCTGGATCATTGCGGCGATCCGGCCTTCTCCAACTTCTGGGTGTTCGCCGCCGCGACCACCAACGTCGAGTTCGAGGTGACCATCCTCGATACCTTGACCGGTGACGCGCGGACCTACGACAACCCGGGCAACCACCAGTTCGAACCGATTACGGACACCGGCGCCTTCTGGACCTGTCCGTAACGTGGGCGGCGCTCGGCTCGAGGCCGATTCGATCGTCGGCGTCGCTCGCGGTCTCCGGCAAGCAGGTTGGCCTGGACTTAGATCTCGAGAACGTCGGCGTAGACCAAGCGCGGAGCGGTCGGCTTGCGGATCTCGTTGCCCACCTGGACGTCGGGGCCGTCCACCACGAACCACTCGTACTCCTTGATGACCAGACGGTAGCGTCCGGCGCCGCGGGCCTCGGGGAGCGGCACCGTGCCGCGCCAGTTGGCGCGGCGGCCCAGGGCCGGTCCCGGCGTGAGCTCGACGGTCGAGTCGGGCACCGGCATCCACTCCAGATCGCTGCCGCCGGGTACCAGCGTCTCGAGGCTCACCTCCACGCTGTTGCCGCCGGTGCTGGCCGCTGGCAGCACCCGGATCTCGGGACCCGCTACGATCGAGGGACGCCGGCCCGCGACCGGCGCCTGGACGTCGGTCGGCGGCCGGAGGACGCGGGCGGTGGCGGAGCTTCGGAGCGACGGCGCCGAGGCGGCCCGTTCGAGATCGGGCCTGCGCACGCTGGCCACTGCTCCGAACTTCTGCTCGCCGGACTCCTTGGCGGTGACGCCTGAGACGGTCACCGAAAGCTCGGTGGCCGAGCGCTGGGTAATGGTCGCGGTGCGGTCCGGAGCGAGCTGGGCGAAGTCCGCGATCACGACTCGGGACAGCTTGAGGTCGCCGCCGCTCCAGGCGATCGACTTGGGCTGATAGCGGACAAGAGCCAGGCGAATGAAGGGGAAGTAGGACTCGCCCGGGTCGATCTCGAGGTCGGCGTACCAGAGACCTCGCTCCGCGTCGTAGCCGGTGAATCCGCCGCCGTCGGTGCGGGCGCCAACGGTGAAGCCGGCCACCGCCACGCGGGCGTCCGGAATCTCGACCAGCGCGACCTCCGACTCGGTGGCGGCCGCGTTGCGGAAGCTCGACAGCCCCGGCGAGGCACCGCCGGGCGGGTTCGTCCCCCAGATCGGGTCGATGCCCCAGTGGGTGAGGTAGGCGTCGAGCTCGGCGGCATCGACCCCGGTGGCGCGCCGGCTCATCGTGCGCCGCGCGGTCGCCAGATTGAGAGCTCGCGCGGACTGCCGCGGCACCAGAACGCCCAGAAGCTCGCCCTCGCCCGAGGAGAACCAGGGCCGCTCGAGGTACACCCTGAGACCGCCGCCCCGGCGAGTGCTGGTGCGCTCGGCCCCCGCGCTCGCGGACTCCCAGCCAAAGGTCGGAATGACATAGGCCACCGCGGGCGCCGCCGGCCGGGCGGCGCTCAGGACGTCGATGGTGATCGGCTCGGAGCGCCGGGTGACGCGATGGTCGCCGCCTTCGGCCTCGGCCTTGTCGATGTCTTCGGAGCGCAGAGGCAGATCGTCGCGATAGCGGGACGAGGCCACGGCCGTGTACGTCACCGGCCGGTGCTTGGTGTCCCCGAACTCGTGCCGGCCCAGGGTGCGGGTGCGGGCTTGAATCTCGGCGTCGTCCAGCGAGACGGCTTGGGCCGGCAGGCGCCGTTGTTCCGGGCGGGCGCGCTCGACCCGGCCGATCGGTCGAAACGTACCGCTGCGCTGCACTTGCCTGCGGGCACGCGGGGCTGTGGCCTCGGGCCGCAGTACTCGGACCTCGGGTGGCACCGCCTCGACGCGCTTTGCGGCTTTGGCCAGGGACGGGCGCTCCAGAACCTGCCGGACCGGCAGCCGCGTCAGCCTGCGGTGGGGACCGAACTTGGCTTCGGTCTCGTGCGCCTCGATGGTCATGTCGAAGGCATGGGCCGCCCGCTCGACCCAGCGGGGCGCCTCTCCCTCGTCCACCGGCTCCAGCCAGCGGCTCCGGACGTCCAGGCGCGAGGTGCTCTTGCCGCTCAATGGGATCCGGTCTTCCAGATCGGCGCTGGTCTGGCCCTCGATGCGGTGGCTGGCAAGCGATTGAAACTCGGGCTTGACCAAGGGCCTCTGGACCGCGTGGACCAGGGTCAGCTCGCGGTAGGGCGTGAGCATCCAATGCAGCCCGGCCAGGACGCGGCCCTCGAGCTGGGGAACGCGGCCGGCGTCCTGGATCCACTGCCAGGCAGCCATGGCCCCCAGGTCCTCGGTCGCCGGGAAGGACGAATAGCGCACCGGAACCGTCTCGCCCGGGCGGACGAAGACGGTCAGGATGCGCTGGTTGGGATCCCATTCCGGATCGCGGCCGGTCTGCGTGGCGACCGCGCGTAGCCGGAAAGGCTCGTTGTCGGGCCAGGGCGAGGGGCCGTACTCGACTTGGACCACGGAGACCGGGGTCCTGGGCTCGGGTACCAGCCGCCAGGATTCGACCCGGCCGTCGGCGCGATGAAGGGTCACGGTGTTGTCCGGCGGCTTCGAGCCCGGCAATCCCACGAACGCCGCGCCGCGGGCCGGCGGGTCTGCCAGATAAGGAACTTCGAGACGATCTTCGCTGTACACGTCCCGGTCGAACTCTCCCTCGTGGCCGACGATGGCGGCGTAGGTGGCCGGGCTCGGGCCCTGGGGACCGTCGAAGCGGCCGTGACACTCAGCGGTGAGTTGACCGGTGCCCGGCGGCGCGACGTGGCGCTCGTTGCGGTCGGGAGAGAGCTCGGAATCCGCCACTCGCTCCTCCGGTTGCACCGCTCCCTTGTTGAAGGATCGTAGAACCAGCCGCTCCATGCCTTCGCCCGGTCCAGAGTCGTCGAGGGTACGGCGGAGCCGGAGAACCGGCTGCGTGATGACCTCGTGCCGGCGGTAGGTGACGGCGTAGGTTGCCGTCTGGTTGGCCACGGTCTCGGGCAGGCGGTCGGCGTCGTCCAGCGACAGGCTGTTGCCGGCGAGGTCGACGGCGCGGGCACGCAGCCGGTAGGCGGCTCCGAAGCGAAGCTTGGGCAAGCTGCCGGGCGCCGCTCGGGTTTCGACCAGCAAGGGCAGGCCGGTGCCCGGCTGGTGGCGGGCGCGGGCCGCCTCCTGCTTGTCGTCCAGGAGCTTGCCGGGTCGCGGCGTGACCAGGCTCCAACCGCTCCAGCGGAAGAGCGACTCCTGGACGTAGAGGTCGCGTTCTTCGGAGGCTTCTGCGGCTGCGGCTTCGGTAGTTGCCGTGGCCGCCCAGCCTTCCTCGTCCTGGACCGCGATCGGACGATCGTCGTCGGTCAAGGTATAGCTGGCCAGCCGGCGGCACAGCGAGCGCCAGGCACCACCGCCCGGGTTTGAACCGTCAAAGACGTCCACCCGGTAACCTCGCATCAGGTCCTCGGCGAAGAGTGAAACGGGGGCACGAGTCTTGATCGCCTCGCGGTGACTCCGTGCCCGAATGAAGGCCGTGTGCAAGAGCTCGGCACGGCCGGTGCGGACCAGGGACAGACCGGCCGAGCGCAGCGACGGCATCGATACGGTTTCGGCCGAGCCCGTCGTTCGGTGCCGGGGCGACATCGTGCGGTAGATGTTGTCGGCGAGCTGCACCGCTTTCTGGGCGGCGCCGTCTACGTCCATCTGGAGCACCTCGAAACGCTTTCCGCCGGCGGCCAGAAGCCTGTTGGCGAGGTCGCTGCCGGCGCCGGGACGGGCGTGGAAGGCCGCGCCCCCGGGGAGCTCGGGGTTGAAGGCGTACTCGGTGCGGGGAAACTCGCAGGCCGCGCCCGCGGGTTGCGAGGCGAGAGAGAGCCATACCTGCCCCTGGCCGGCGAGGCCCAGAGGCGCCCCGGGGCCGCTGAGGGGAATCCTGAGGTCGACGACCAGCCCGGTCCGTCGTAGCAGTTCCGGGTGCTGGCCCAGGATCGAGAGCTGGCGGTGGAAATCCATGTCCGGGAGCTGAATCCGGTCCGGCAGCCGCTTGGTCCGCTTGGGAAGCTGGAAGAGCCGGGCTTGGAGGAAGTCGTTTTCCGGATCCACCGGTGCCGCGCGGATGAACTTCCGCCCTGAGAACTTGGGCTCGAGCTCGCGGGCGACGTCCCGGCGCAGGTCGGCGATCAACCGAGTCTGGGTCTCGGCGTCCACGATTCGGCGCGCGCCGCCGGTTCGGGCCGAGGCGCGGCTCCGCCCAGGGTCTGAGCGCGCGCCAGAGCGCGCGGTGGCTCCGGTCGCCGAACCGGCCCGCATCATTGCCGCGTCGCGATCCACGGCCGCGAACCGGCGCAGCACCTCGGGACGCACGATACGGCCGAAGCCGCTGTCGGGATCGGCCAGGATGTGAATCGGCGGCGTCCGGGTCGCGCTGTCAACCGCGCAGGCCCGGTAGGGCTTCTCGAGATACGAGACGATGTTGGCGGCGGGGAAGGACCGGATCACCCGCTTGTCGAGCTTCTTGTGCTGGAAGACCGCAAGCGGCGTGTCGGCGCCGAAGAGCCGGCTCCAGAGGTTCGAGTCGGGTGCCGAGCTGGCCGGGTCGAGGACACCCGCAACAGTGGCCGCCGTACCGGAGGCCGAGCCGAACGAGACCTGAAACTCGAGGCCCGCCACCACCGCCGGCCAGTCCAGCCAGTTGGCAAACGTGGCCAGCTTCGCCGGTTGCGGTGACGGGTCGAGCTGGGGCGCGATGAAGACCGACAGGCGCAGATGCCCGTCGGCGATGCCGTTGGGAAGCACGGTCCAGACGATCCGTTCGATCATGCCGCGAACGCCTCGCAATATTCGGTCCACTCACCGTCGGTCATCATGTCGCTGAACTTGGGCAGCTCGGGGTCGGTGAACTCGCGGCGTACGGACATCTCGACCGGGACGGAAACAAAGGCGATCTCGATCTCGACCGTGAGTGTCGCCTCGCCCCAGACCTTGTTGCCCTTGGACTCGTAGGTGAGCGACATGTAGAACTCGAGCGACAAGGTGATGATGCCCAGGATCTCGAGCGCGCCGCCCATCCGGAGGTAGCCGGTGAGCGCGCATTCGTCGCCCTCGACGGCGATGTAGATCCCGGCCATGATGTAGACGCCGCCGCTGGCAACGCCGATGTCGAGCGAGGCGTTGGCTCCGAACTCGAGAGCGATCTCCAGGAGCTCGACGCCGTCCAGTCCCACTGCCAGGCCGACGAAACCGCCTCCGCCGAAGCAGTAGACGGTGAGCAGAAATGGATTCTCGCGCTCGCAGAAGCCGAACTTGAGGCGCACCGGGTCGCCGGTGAAGGGGATGCTGAGTCCGGCCGAGAGGCTGATGTTCTGGAGGTTCATGACCCCGGCCGTGATCGCGGGCAGGCCGACGGAGTAGCCCGCTTCGACGCCCTGCGGTCCGATGTCGATGCTCATGCCGGCGGCGGACAGGTAGTCCTTGAGCTCGTTGACGAACATGAGCGGACCGGCGAACTCGACCGTCTGGATCTGGGGATCGACCTCCATTTTCTTGCCGCTCTCGGAACGGAAGCTGAAGGACTTGAAGGTGACGACCAGGAAGGTGGTCACCACCGGGATCAGGTTGATGTCGAAGTCGGTGAGCTCGCCTTCGACCACGGTGTCGGGCTCTTGTCCGACCGCGTCGAAGCGCTGGGTGATGCGGGCGTTGAGGCGGAACTTGGTTCCGCTCCGTTTCGTGAACGTGCCCGTGGGGTCGTCGATCACGTCCGGTTCCCAGAGCAGCTCGGCCCGGGTCGCTTCGGGAAGTTTGCTCTCGTCCCCGCCCGGATAGACCAGCTCGGTGCTCATCTTGGGGACGTTCTTGCCGTCGCCGAACTGTTTGCTGATGATGTCGGCGAGCGGGATGCCCCCCAGGATCTTGGCGGCAGCGCCCTCGAAATATTTCTGGGGGTCGAAGTTGCCGCCGGCCAGCTCGGAGAGATCGGGCGGACTGGAGAAGGGGCCGCCCACCGGGCCGAACCGCCGCGACAGTCCGGCGATGTTCAGATTGGGCGTGGCGACACCGCCGGAGCGGTCCCCGTCGAAGCGCAGGGGCGTGCCCGAGTCGCCCTTGATCTGGACGAAGATCTCGCTCACGTTGGTGGGCGCGGCAAAGCCGTTGTCCACGTAAACCGGGCTGTACTCGATGCGGGAGGCTTGGCCGCCTCCGGTCAGGGCGTCCACCGCCGGGATCCGGACCTCCGCCTCACTCAGCGCCGGGAAGAAGCCGGGCTCGCCCGCGGCCGCGTCGTGGTTGCGGCTGGTAAAAGTGAGGCTGTCGCTCTCGAGAGCCGTGTTCTCGTCGCTGGCTCCCTTGGGAGCGGCGTAGGCGATCTTCTGGCCGTCGAAGAAGGTCTGGGCTGTCGGCTCGCCGCCGTCGGTCTCGGCGTCGTAGCCTCCTTGGATCGCGTCCAGATCGCTCTTCTTGCTGGCCCGGGAGGCGCCGACGAAGATGAGCGGCGCCGAAAAGTCGCTCTTGCGTCCCTGCCAGTCCCAGGCCACCAGATGAAAGGCGAAGCGGCCGCTTGCGGTCTTGGGCCAGAAGCCTTGCTGCCCGAAGCCGGGCGCGGCCTCGCACTCGGGGCTGTTGGGATCCAGCAGGTCCGGCGTGGTGAGCGTGGTGATCCGCACCCGCTTGAAAGGATTCTCGCGTTCCCAGCGGGCGCCGCCGCTCGCCACTGCGTAGTCATAGGTCAGCTCGGGCTCGCGCACCACGATGAACATGCGCTGTCGCAGGAAGGCCGCGATCTGTCCGGCTTGCGGCCCGTCCTGGATCTTCTGGAATTTGCGTTGGGTAACCTTGATCAGCGACGCGCGATGGCGGAAGGGAAAGAGGTAGCCCTTGTAGACGACCCGCACGTAGTGGTCGCGGGCCATGGTGGCGCGATGCTTCCATTCCTCGACCTCGAGCGACCCCGGCGGCTCCCAGGCGCCGCGGCTGTCCAGCCAGGCTCCGAGGGAGGTCAGCATCAGGCGCTCGACCGCGATCGGCAGCGGCTTCCATCCGGCCATCGAGAAGTCCGAGCTCAAGGCCACGACCTCGTGCCGGTCCCGCGCGTCCAGGGTCGAGCGGAAAGGGAGGTTCTGATGGTCGGGCGGCCTGGCGGCGTTGTAGTCCGGCGACCAGATCGCCCGCACGCTGCGGTAGTGGCGGTTGCGCTCGTCGGCCGAGCCGTCGCCGGCGCGGACCGCCAGACGCGTGTGCCAGAGCTCGTGCCGGCCGCTGCCCTCCTGGCTCGGACCGGTGTCGACCGAATGCGACCAGGCCGACTTGCCGTGCGGAGACAGAATCAGTCGATAGGGCATCTCGATCGCGGTCTCGACGGGCGTCGGCTCGGCCGGCGGACCGGCAACCAGGCCGATGGCTCCCGGGGCCGCGGTGGAAGTGGCGGTGGAGTCCATCCTGTTGCCGGGCTGCCTCAGCCTCGCGGCTGCCGATCCGGTCGAAGCCGCTCCACGCCGAGAGCCCGAGATCGCCCGCGCGGTTCCGGCCGGGGCCCTCCCGACCGTGCCCCGCGTCGCGGTGGCGCCGCTCAGGAGCGCCAGGGCTCTGGTGAGCTGCCCGGAGCGGACCGGTGGATCCGGGGGCCGCGCGTTGCGGCCGACGGCGAGCGGCATCGTCAAGCAGGCTTCGAGCAATCCTTCGAGCGTGTAGGGAAGCTCGTTGACGATGCGCGGCAGCCGGAAGGAGAGACGGCTGGGTCCGGACAGCCGTGAGTGAACCGGCGGCGTCGGCAGCCGCTCGCTGCCGCCGGACTCGCTGGGCACGGGTTTGCCGTCCGAGTCGACGCCATCGCTCGATCCGCTGACCTCATAGAAGGCCTGCTCGTACACGCTCTGGGGCGGGAAGTGAACGATCACGTAGGCCGGCTTGGCGGCGTCCGAGCGGACCAGCCGCCTGGGCGCCGAAGCCTCGAGCCGCAGGTTGACGAATTCGAAATCGAGGGCCAGGAAGTCCCGGGAGCGGAGCACCGACACAATCAGGTTCGAAGGCAGTCGTAGGCGGGTCAGACGATCGTCCGCGATCGTCAAGACGGCGCGGTCCATGGCTCGCGGCCGAGCGTCGAGGGTGGGCCGGTCCGAGGTCGCTTGATCCTCGGGTTGGGTCTGAGGGCGTATCACCCGCGGCGTGACTCGTCGCTGCTGGGTGCCGCCGGCAGTCGCTTCAGCCGGCGCCAGTAGGCCCGGACGGCCGAGTCCGGCGAAGGCCAGCCGGGCTTCGGCTCGGGGCCTCATGAGTCCGGCGCTGCCGCCGGCGAGCGGCGCCAGGATGCCGAACAATCTGGGTTGACACCGGATCTCGCGAAAGCCCTCGGCTGTGCCCAGAAGCTCGAAGCGCTCTTCGCTCGCTCGCGATCGGCCGCCGATCTGGAGCCGGGTGTCGCCGGCCGCAAGCCACACCGCTCGAGGTGCGAAACGGGCCGATAGCGCGGCTTCTCCCGCGCCCGCGCCGCTCAGGACGCGCCCATAGCGGACGTCTTCTAACGGAATCTGCAAGACCTCGCCGTCCGGGGTCGCGAGGCCCGCGGCCGGCGCGAAGGTCAGGGCGTCAAGCTCGACCAGGAGGGCCGCGGTCTTCGAAACGTTGTCATCGCAACCGGACTCGACGTGGACCAGACTGGCGGAGGCGGACGCGCACGCGAGCCGGCCGGCCGGGGGCGCGGGCAGCAAGACGCCGGCATCCCAGTCCGAGTCGCCGCGCTCGATCGTGACCAGGCAGCGCTTCGGCGCCGGCCGGCCGACCAAGCTGGGGGTGCCGGCCGCCAGCAAAGCGAGCTCGATGCGGTCTCCGGGCAGCCGAACTTCGTGAGCAGGTCCGCCGAGAGCCAATTCGCCGACCGCGGTGCCTTCCAGAGTCAGGATCCAATCCGGACCGAAGGTCGCGGCGCCGCGGGCCGCCAGCGCCAGGGTTGAGCCGTCGCCGGCGACCTCCGCCCGCGCAGCTCGCCGCAGGACGCCGCGGGCTTTCTCGAGTCCCGCCAGCCAGGGCTCGAAGGCAGCGGTCACGCGGAGATCGCAGAGCCCGAACGCGATTTCCATGCGAGTGGCCAGGGTTCCCGGAGCAAGCCGGCAAACCAGATCCGCCGGAATCTGGGTGCCCGGGAACAGGGCGCCGGACAGAGTCAGGCGGACCTCGCCGCCGGTTCGGTCGACCTCGAGAGACGGCCGGCCGCCGAAGCGGCGGGCGTCGAGCGTCCAGACGTGGCCCGTCCCCAGGGAGAACATGGCCCGCTGCCGATCGTGCTCCAGACGGTAGCGGCCTAGCGCCGCGGTCTCGATCGCTCTGGCGGCCGGCGACAGCCCGACCGTGGCCGCTCCCGCCAGTCCCAGAAGGGTTCGCCGGGAGAGATCGCCGTCCCTTCCGGGCGCGTCCTCCGGCGCGGTCAGCCCGCCCTTGCCGCCGCGATCACTGGGATCGCTTGGGCTGCTGAGGTGCGGGCGCCGGCGCAGAACGCCAAGGTTGAGGACAGGCTGAGCCAAGTGGATTCCGCTATCCCTTCGTCTTGGTTTCTGCGGTTAGGGCAGGCATTCCGGGACTTCGAGGGAGAACCGCAGCGTGTCATTCGATCGAACCACGATCGGCGTGGCGGGTCCCAGTTTGCAATCGGTCAGGCCGTAGTCGCGCGCCGCGGTGTTATAGACACCGGGCGGCACCGTGAACGTCACCTGACCGGTGACCACGTCCCACTCCTGATGGTCGGGATTCGCAATGAAGACTTGGGCCTTGCCCGCGTACGGAACGCCACCGCGTTTGAGGTCGATGATGACCGTGGCGGGCCCTTCAGTGGCCGGAGGCTCGGTCGAGCCGCCGTTGTCGCCGTTGTCGGTGTCCCCGCCGCCGCTGTCGCCACCGCCGGGCGGCACCGGCGTCGGTGGTTTCGTAATGGTGGCAAAGTAGCAACGAGGCGCCGTGGCCGGCAGGCTGCAGTCGGTCCAGGCCGAGGTGAGGGCCGCGGCCACCGCGGTCGAGACGTCCTTGATCTGCTTGCTGAAGGCGATCAGCGGCGCCCGCTCGGGCGGCGGCTTGTAGCAGACCGAGTGGCTGCCGGCCGGGATCATCTCCCACCAATTGCCGCCCTGAGAGCGGACGCGTAGGGCGGGCACGCCCTGGTCGGGCAGGTAGACCCCTTCGAGATGACGCCGCTTGACCGCGCACAGGATGGCGGAGGCGACGGCTCCATCGGCTCCGCCTCGCGTCAGCATGCCCATGAGCGCGGTCTGGGCGTGGGAGTCGATATGGGGGTCGATCACGTCCTGGGTCGTCCAGCAGCCCGGAACCGGAAGAATGTCGGCGCACTGATCGACCGCGACCCGAGGACTCGTGGCCGCCGCCGGGACGGCGACCAGAGCCATGGCGAGGAGGACGGCGCCCGCGCACAGAGGGAGGACGGTGGATACGGCTCGAAGGACTCTCATGCTCGTTCAGCTCCTTTCAGGTTCCGTCCCTTGCTTACTTCTGCTTCCCGGGCCAGGAGTCGTACTTCTGGCGCAGGTCGCTGGCTGACGGCAGTGTGCAGGGTAGGGTCTTGCGTTCGCCCTCGAGGGTCGAGAGTACGCATCTCTTGTAGAAGCCGGCGTTCGACTCGGAGCAGGCCGGGTGCTTGGCGCCCGGGATGGGCTTGCCGAAGATCCGTTCGAAGACGTCGCAGCCGAACTTTACCGGCCGCAGATGATCGCAGGGACTCTGGCCCAGGCCGCAGGCGGCGTCGAGGCCGAACTTGATCGAGGCGCAGAAGTCGGTCTTCTGCTGGAACTGCTGCTCGATCTCGGATTGCGTACACGGTGTCTGCACCGTTCCGGGCAGATCCAGAATGCAGAGGTCACCGTCCGGAATCGTTCCGGGCGGGCACTCGCGCTCGACGCAGCCGGTGCCGTCTGGTTTCGGATCCGAGCCCGGCGGGCAGACGACCTGGGGTACGCAGACCTCACCCTCGGGATCCGGGATGGTGCCGGGGGGGCAGACCAGCTCGGGCTTGGGCTTGGAGATCGTCGCGACGTAGCAGCGGGGCGCGGTCGGCGGAAGCTTGCAATCGTGCCAGGCGTTGGAAAGTGCGATCGCCACCAGAGCGCGGTCGTCCTTGATCTGCTTGCTGAAGGCGATCAGCGGCGCCCGGTCGGGCGGTGGCTGGTAGCAGACCGAATGGCTGCCGGCCGGAATCATTTCCCACCAATTGCCGCCCTGAGAGCGGACGCGGAGCGCCGGGACCTGCTGGTCCGGCAAGTACACGCCCTCGAGCTCGCCCGCCTTGGCCGCGCACAGGATCTGCGAGGCCTCGGCCGCCGGCACGCCGCCGCCGGCGAACATACGTAGCAAGGCGCTCTGGGCGTGATGGTCGATCGCCGAGTTGATGACGTCTTCGGTCGTCCAGCAAGGGCCGCCACGAACCGGCGTGACCGGGCAGTCGCGTACCGCGACGGACGCCGGCGGCGTTCCCGTGGGCGGGGGCTCCGAAGGTTGTGGAGGTTCAGACGGCGGCGTCGCCGTGCGCCCCGGAAGGCGCAGGCGGCTGGGCGGACGGGTGATCCGAGTGCGGGGGAGCTTGGAGGGGGTCGGCGGCGGTCCTTTGGTCGACGGCGGCAGCTTGCCGAGCGGAACGCGACCGTAGGCCGGAGGTGTCGCCTGAGGCGGAGTCGCCGGCGGCGGCGTCTTCGACGGTGGCGTTCCCTTGGTCGTGGGCGGTGGCGGCGGAGTGGTTTGCCCCGGCGGTGAGCCCGGCGGGGGAGTGGTGCCCGGCGGTGTGGCCGGCGGCGGCGCCGGTGGGGTGGATGGCTCGGGAGCCCCGGCGAAATCGAACGCTTCCGTCTGGACGCCAGCCCCGGGGGCTACGGCCCGGTAGATTCCCACCGGGTCGGTCGACTCGCTGTTGCAGGTGACGCGAAACTCGTACATCGCGGTGGGAACGTAGAAGCGGCAGAGACCGGACGGGTAGGTGCGGCAGGGCGGATCGTTGGCGACCCCCACGGGCTCGCTCGAGATCGTGACGTAGGCCTCGGTGCAGGGGTAGCCGCCCCGGGTCACGAGAACGTCCAGCCGGCGGAAGCCGCACTCGTCGAGAGCGGTCTTGAGCGCCTGGGCCAGGGCGTCGGTCTGCGGCGCCACGGTCTTGCTGAAGATCAAGATGGGCTTCTCGTGCGCCGGTTCGAGCATGCATCCGGCCGGACGCCCGTCGAGCAGCGTCCACCACCCCTGGCCAAGACTTTGGGCTCGCAACGCCGGAACCTGGGTATCGACCTTGTAGATGCCGCCCAGGACACCGTACTGGACGCCACGCAGGAGATAGCGCGAGGTGGCGCGGTCCTCGAAGGTGGCGCCGTGCGAGAGCCTGACGATCGCCCGCTGCGCGTGCACATCGATGCGCTCGTGGATTGTCTCGCTTTCGGACAGCGGTGGCGGCAGCGGATCAGCGAGCTGCGGGTCGCTGCCGCTGGCCGGAGCCACACCGAGGACCGAGGTCACGAGAAGGGCTCCGAAGAGCCGGCGACAAGGATTTTGGAATTGCGTCATGGCTGTCCCTCCTGCCGGTCCGGCCGTTTCGCCTGTAGAGACACCCCGCCCTCTACCCCTAGGCCGGTCAAACGTCCGAGCCCAGCGCCAACGTGCGTCACTCCCGCCACGCGTTAACGAGTTAACGAATGTTGCACTATTTGGTGCGATCTGGCAAGGCGGCGAGGCCTTCCAGGCCGGGCAGAGCGGGATTGACGATTTCGATTGCTGGAGATAGGTTCAGTAGATCATTCGTAAGGCGCCGGCGGAGCGGCTTCGCCGGCGGCAACACCGGGCGAGTCACAACTCGCCTGGACCATCCATGGAGGGAAGTATGAATCGAAAGAGAACGTGGTTTCTTGGCGCTGCGCTCGTGGCGGCTGTCGCGATCCTGGCGGCGCCCATGGTCTGGGCCGGCGACGGCGAGGATTGGCACTTCAACGGAACCGTGATCGAGGCCTGTAGCTGTCCGATGTTCTGCCAGTGCTACTTCAATTTCGAGCCCGCCTCCCATGTGGCCCACGACCCCGAGCACTTCTGCAAGTTCAACATGGCCTACAAGGTCAACGAAGGTCACCATGGCGACACCGATCTGGCCGGAGTCAGGTTTTGGGTCGCCGGGGACCTGGGTGACAACTGGGAGGACGGCGAGACCGAGTGGGCGATCGTGACCTTCCAAGAGGGTACGACCGACGCGCAGAAAGCGGGTGTCGCCACGGCTCTGGGCCACATCTTTCCGGTGCAGTGGAAGTCCTTCGAGGTTGCCGCGGATGGCGACATCGAGTGGATGGCTACCGAGGACCGGGCCGAGGCCAAGCTGGACGGCGGCGAGAAGGCCCACATCGCTCTCAACAAGTGGGCGGGCATGGACGGCGGTCCCGGCTTTCTCAACAACATCGCGTACTTCGGTGCCGCCCGTAACGACGGGTTCAAGATGATGCCGAACGAGATCGAGACCTGGAAGGTCGGAGACAAGGCCTTCGAGTTCAGCGGTACAACCGGCTTCATGGTGACCGTGGACATGTCGTCGGACGACGTCGCCGCCCGCGAGGCGATGGCGGAAGCGGCCGACGCCGGCCGCTAGAGGCCTCCGCGATCAACGGACACGGGTCGCCGCCTTGTCGGCGGCGGCCCGCTGTCGTCTTCAGCCCTAGCCGGCGCCCGCGGGCGCCGGCCCGCTCAGAAGCTGACGGAACCGGGCCGTGAGCAAGAGGCCGGCGACCGTGAGGCCGCCGATGATGCCGATCCAGAGGCCGATCGCCCCCAGCCCCTGGCGAAAGCACAGCCAGTAGCCGAAGGGCAGGCCGACCGCCCAGTACGCGACGACCGTGACGAGCATCGGGGCCCGGGTGTCCTTGGCGCCGCGCAGGGCGCCCGCCGCCGAAACCTGGAGTCCGTCCGAGAGCTGGAAGATCGCCGCCGCCAGCAGCAGCTGGACCGCGACCGCGACTACCGCCGGATCCCGGCTGTAGATGCCGGCGATGGCGCGCGGGAAGACCACCAGCAGGATCGAAGACAGCACTTGCGCGGCGAGCGCGACCCGGATGCCCAGCCATCCGGCGCGCCGGGCGCCGCCGCGATCGCCGCGGCCCAGGGCGTTACCCACCCGGACCGTGGTCGCCAGCGAGATCCCCAAGGGCACCATGAACGTGGTCGAGGCGACGTTGATCGCGATCTGGTGTCCGGCCACCGCCACGGCGCTGATCGAGCCCATGAGCAGCGCCACCCCCGCGAACATGCTGACCTCCACGAAGAAGCTGAACCCGATCGGTCCACCCAGGCGCAGGAGCTCGAGCAGGGGCTCGACCCGCGGACGGTCAAAGCGGCCGAAGACGTGGAGCCGGCGCAGCTTCGGATGGAGCCGGACGTAGGCCACGAGCCCGGCCAGCTCGGTCCACCAGACCGCCGAGGTGGCGTAGCCGCAGCCCACGGCGCCCAGTCGCGGCAGGCCCCAGTGGCCGTAGATGAGGCCGTAGTTGGCGACCACGTTGACCGCCAGCCCGACGAAGCCGAAATACATCACCGGCCGGCTGATCTCGACGCCCTCGCACAGGAAACGAAGCGCCAGGAAGAGATACATCGGCAGGGCACCCCAGAGGAGGGCCTTGAGGTATCCCAGGATCGTCTCGTGGAGCCCCGGTTCGATGTCGAGTGCGTGGAGAAGCGGGCCGGCGCCCAGGCATGCGGCGACGGTGACCGCCGCCAGGGCGAGGGCAATCCAGGCGGCCTGCCGGACCAGGGGGCCGATCTCGCTCTGCCGGCCGGCGCCGTCGAGCTGCGCCACCGAAGGCGAGACCGCGAGCAGGATACCCATGCCCGCGAGCATCAGGGTGTGCCAGATGGCGCTGCCCGCGGCCACCGCCGCCAGAGCTTCGGCCGAGAGTCTTCCGGCCATGACCGTGTCGACGAAGGTCATGAGCACCCCGGCGAGTTGCCCGACGATCATCGGGCCGGCCAGGCGCAGAAGCCGGCCGGTCTCGGTCGAAGGCCGGGTCGCGAGCATCGGCCGAGGGTACCTGCAAGCGACCGCCGGGGCGAGTCCCGGAGACATCGCGGGAGGGAATTTCAAACGCTCCGAATCCGTTGTTCGGGGTGCGCATCCGCGTAGTGCTTTTTCTCGACAGCGACCGTTCCAGGAGGTGCCTGATGTCCATCCGGCCTGCCCGTTCCGTCAGTCAAGCCCAACCCACGATCGAAGGCGCCGGCGTTCGCCTCGACCGCGCCTTCGGCTTTGGCAAGACCAAGGACTTCGACCCGTTTCTGCTGCTGGACGACTTCCGCAACGAGCGCTCGGAGGACTACCGGGCGGGGTTCCCCTGGCACCCGCACCGCGGCATCGAGACCATCACCTACGTTCTGGCCGGTAGTGTCGAGCACGCCGACAGCCTGGGCAACTCCGGCGTCGTCGGCGCCGGCGACGTGCAGTGGATGACCGCCGGCAGCGGCATCGTCCATCAGGAGATGCCGGCCGGGGACCCGGCCGGCCGCATGCACGGTTTCCAGCTTTGGGCCAATCTGCCGGCGTCGAAGAAGATGACTGCGCCGCGCTACCAGGACATCGCGAGCGGCGACGTTCCTGAGGTGACCGACGACGACGGCACCCGGGTGCGGGTCGTCTGTGGCGAGTTCTGGGGCGCCCGCGGACCGGTCGAGGGCATAGCCGCCGATCCCCGGTACCTGGACGTCTCGGTTCCGCCCAACCGGCGCAAGCGCCTGGCGGTCGAGACCGCCGACCACGCTTTTGCTTACGTCTTTGCCGGGTCGGGCCGGTTCGCCGGCGCGTCCGACCCGCGCGGCGTGCCCACCGAAGATCTGGCCTCGGGGGCGATGAGCTTGACTCCGGCCGGCGACCGCTCGCTGGTTCTCTTCGACCGCGGCGACGAGATCGTGGTCGAGGCGGGCGACGAGGGAATGCGCTTCCTGCTGGTCTCGGGCCAGCCCCTGCGCGAGCCGGTGGCCTGGCACGGGCCGATCGTCATGAACTCTCCCGGCGAGCTGCGTCAGGCCTACGCCGAGCTCGAAGACGGCACCTTTCTGCGGCACGAGCGAAGCTGATCGGGCGGCCGCCCGGGATCGTGTAGCCGTGGTTGCCGGGCCGGTAGCCTCTCTCTAGCTGTCGCGGGCTCTAGAGAATCGTCCGCCGCCGTAGCGCGGCGCGCCGATCGCCGTAGTCAGGCAGGAGCGAGCCCACGAGGCTCCAGAACTGCAGTCCGTGATTGCGCTCGACTAGGTGACAGAGCTCGTGGACGACCACGTATTCGAACAAGGCCTCCGGCAGAGTCACCAGGCGCCAGTTGAGCGAGATCGTCCCGCGCGCCGAGCAGCTCCCCCACAAGGTCTTCTGGTTGCCGATCCGGATCTTGGTGGGACGGACATCGAGGCGGGGAGCGTACACGCCGACCCAGCGCTCGGCGTCGGCAAGCGCCTGGAGCTTCAGCCAGTCGACGAGCGCTCGCCGGATCTCGGTCTGGCGCTCGGACTTGGCCTGGGTTCCCGGCACCAGCACCTTGATTCGGTCCGCGGGCCGGCCCGCGAGCTCAACCGAAGCCCTCTTCGACCGGCGCCCCGATGCTGAGGTCAGTCCCGAGGCGAAGGCCGAAGCGGCAACCGGAGCCTGAGCGTCGAGCACGTGGAGCTCGACCCGGTCTCCGCGAAGCGGAACGAGAACGCCCGGCGAGAGCGACTCCGGCAAAGCCCATCGCCGCGCCTCCTCGGCCAGCTCCCGCGACCGGCGCTCGATCCAGGGCCGCTTCGACTCCACGAACCTCCGGATCGTCGCCGCCCGCGTCCATGGCGGCGCCGAGACCCGCACCCCCTCCGGCCGAACCGTTAGCCGAACGCGCTTTGCCCGGCGCGAGCGCCGGATCTCGTAGGCGATCTCAGCCTTCTCCTCCACGATGCCGAGCACGCTTCGAGCCTATCGGAGTCGAGCGTGGGTGGTGGCCGTGCCTACAGCCTCGGAATGGCATCGCTTGCAGTTGGTACAGCGTCGGGTCGCGAAATCGAAAGCCAGCGTCCGTCTCACTGACGAAGCTAGGCGCCTTGAGCAAGAGAGGCGATGGGATTGAAACGAGAGAGGAGCTAGAAATGAATCGAGGACTGGCAGTGAGAGGACTTGTTGCATCGGGTGTGGCGGCCGTGCTCTTGATGACACCGCAATTGGCGATTGCGAATCAGTGCGACGCCAACGTCGTGGGCTATTGGCCGCTCGATGGTGACACCACCGAGATGGTGAACGGCATTGCCGGCACGCCCATCGGCTCGGTGTCGTATGGCTCGGGTCCCGTGGGCCAAGCCATGGGCCTGGGCGGTGACGGATCGTACGTCGACGTGGGAGCTCACGCCGCGTTGACGGACTTCGGAGGCGACCAGATGTCCATTGCGGCGTGGGTCTATCGTGGGCCGGCCGGCCCTGTGGGGGACGGGCTGGGCGCCGTCATCACGGCAAGAACGTACTGCAACGCGGGGAACTTTCAGTTGTACGCACACCTGTTCTCTGAGGAGCTCTACTTCAGCAAGTGGGCGGATCCACCGGTCACCGAAGATGAAGTCTCTAGCTCGTTCGCGCCGTTTCCGTTTGGTGAGTGGAAGCACGTGGCTGCAACCTACACCACGGATTCGGTCGACTTCTACGTCGATGGTGTTCTGGTGGATTCGGTGGTGCCGATCTACGGTGGACTCATCAACGACGAGCTCCAGATGGTCCAGCTTGGATGGGACAGTTGCTCGTCGTACTACAGCGGCCACTTGGACGAGATTGTCGTCTACGACACGGCACTGACCGCCTCCGAAGTCACCGATCTCTACGATCGCGGTGTCGCCGGAATCCCGGCATGTGGCACTGCGTCCGACCTGGTTGCTCAGCTCGTCGCCGATATCATTGGTCTGAACCTCAGCCAGGGGATCGCCAACAGCCTCGATGCGAAGCTCGATGCGGCCCTGAAGGCGCTCGAAGATCTGAATACCCACAACGATGTGGCCGCTATCGGAAGTCTCGAGGCGTTTATCAACGCGGTCCAGGCGCAACGCGGAGGCGCGATCGCGGAAGCGGATGCCGACACCTTGATAGCGACGGCGCAGACGGCGATCGACCTGATCGGAAGCTAGGACAGAAGGCCAATTGGAGTGCGACGGGTGCCGTTGGGCACCCGTCGCCTCTCCAGTGAGCGGTAGTTGGGTGGGCCTGGTGTCCAAGAGCCTCGGTACAATAGTGGAATGCCGGTTGACTGGCACGAGTACCTCGAGGCCGCGCAGGCGGCCGCGGCCGATGACGCCCTTGTTCTCGCCTATCTCTGGGCGCCTGGCTGACTCGGGTGCCGGCGCATGGATACCGTGACGTATCCACATCCGGAGGTCGAGGCGGAGCTGGAGGAGGGTTTCGCCTGTTTCAAGGCGAACCTGACCGAGCGCCACCCGGACTTCGTCGAGGCGAGCGGCGGGGCTCCGGTACCGTGGGCGCCCACGTTCGTGTACCTCGACGGCAAGGGTCGAGCGCGCCGCCGGTCGGTGGGCTGGCTGCCGCCGGCGGATTTCGTGGCCGAGCTTCGGACCGCCCGGGGCATCTACGCCATCACCCGCCGCGCGGCCGAGGACGCCCAAGGGCTTCTGGGCTCGGTGGTGGCGGATCATGCCGAGGCTCCGGCGGCTCCCGAGGCTGCGTGCTGGCTGGGGGTCGCCCGCTTCCTGGCCGGCCGCCGCGACATCCAGGCGCTGGCCGACGCCTGGAACGACCTCCGGCGCCGCTTCCCCGGTAGTGAGTGGGCGCTCAAGGCCGAGGTGATCGAGGATTGGCGGGGCGGGGCGATCTAGGTCCGGGCGATCTAGGCCAAAACGGAGCCCCACCCCAACGGATGGTTCGCTCGGTTGCGGTTTCGGGCATATTGAGGCGCCAGAACAAAGCCCGGGCGCGGGCGGCGCGGTGAGCGCGGACCCGGCGCCGTGATGCGAACCCGGAAGGAGGTTTCATGAAGGAAGAAGCTCCGCTCGGCCAGCGACTATTCGACCGGCCGTTCCTGCTGCTGCTTCTCGGCTTGGTAGTGATGTTTCTGTTCTACACCGGCTGGGGTCTGTGGGAGGTCGCGAACCTGCCCGAGGCGCCCCTGCCATGAGTCTCCATACCGCGGTCGTCCCGCCCAAGGGAGTCTGGTGGAAGCCTGCCGGCAAGCAAGAAAGGTTCTGGATCGTCGTCGCCTTTATCTGGTGCATGGTTCTGTTCGCGGCGATGCCCTTCTGGCACATCAAGGGCGGGCAGAACCCGTCCGGCATTCGCTCGAAGGTCGAGCCCAAGGCGTTCGCGGAACGGGTCCAGCGCTTCATCAACGACTACCAGGTCGGCGAGGAAAGCGGAATTCCCGTCGTCAAGCCGCCGGCCGGAAGCGACATCTATCTCCAGGGCACGATGTGGAAGTGGTCCCCGGTCCTGGTACTGGAAGAAGGCGCCGACTACACGCTTCATATCTCATCGCTCGACGTCAACCACGGCTTCAGTCTCTATCCGGCCAACGTCAATTTTCAGATCGTCCCCGGATACGACTACGGGCTCAAGATCACGCCCAACCAGCCCGGTGACTACAAGGTCATCTGCAACGAGTTCTGCGGCATCAACCACCATCTGATGCTGGGCAAGATCGTGATCGAGCCCGCCGGATCCGCGACCGCGGCCCGCCCGGCGGCGACGAATCGCGAGGCCAATCGCCAAGGAGAATCCTCATGAGCTTTGCCGACGCGATCTTTCGCCGCTGCCCGGTGACCGGGCTCAACGTCAATCGTGACGCCGAGAATCTGCTCAAGATCAACGCCGTGGTCGCCATCGTCTCGCTCCTGGTCGGAGCGGTCGCGGCGATGCTGCTGGCGCTCACGCGCTGGCAGGCGGTTCATCTGCTGCCGGCCGACTGGTACTACCGGCTGCTGACCGCGCACGGCCTCAACATGCTGATTTTTTTCATCATCTTCTTCGAGATGGCGATTCTGTACTTCGCCGGACCGATCGCGCTCAACGCGCGCCAGCCGGCTCCGAAGCTGGGCTGGGCGGGCTTCGTTTTGATGGTCGTCGGCATGGTCATGGTCAACGCCATGGTCTTCATGGGCAAGGCCGACGTGCTCTTCACCTCGTACGTGCCGCTCCGGGCCGATCCGCTCTACTACCTAGGCATCATCCTGTTCGCCGTGGGCGCCCTGATCGTGGTCGGCTTGTTCTTCGCCACCCTGGTGGTCGCCAAGCGCGAGCAAACCTATGAAGGTTCGATGCCGCTCGTGACCTTCGGCGGCCTGACCGCCGCCATCATCGCGGTCATCACGCTGCTGCACGGAGCGATCGTCTACATCCCGACCTACTTCTGGTCTCTGGGCATGATGGACATGGATCCTCAGGTCTACCGATTGATTTGGTGGGGCCTGGGACACTCGTCGCAACAGATCAACGTCGCGGCCATGGTCGCCGTCTGGTACCTGTTGGGCGGCCTGACGGTTGGCGCCGTGGTGCTCAACGAGAAGGTGAGCCGCTGGGCATTTGTACTCTACGTCGGGTTCATCTCGATGGCTTCCGCGCACCACCTGCTGGTCGATCCCGGCATGGGCCCGGCCTGGAAGGTCTGGAACACCAGCTACGCTATGTACCTTGCGGTCTTGGCCAGCATGATCCACGGTTTTACGGTGCCGGCCGGTATCGAGGTCGGCCAGCGCCTTCGGGGCTTCGTCAAGGGCCGCTTCGAGTGGCTGAAGAAGGCTCCGTGGAGCGATCCCGGGTTCAGCGGCATGTTCCTGTCCCTGGTGATCTTCGGGTTTCTGGGCGGAATCACCGGCGTCACCATCGGTACCGAGCAGATCAACATCATCGCGCACAACACCATGCGCATCCCGGGCCACTTCCACGTTACGGTCGTGGGCGGAACGGCGCTGGCGTTCATGGCGCTGACCTACTACGTCATCCCGCTCATCTTCCGGCGCAAGGTGGCCTTCTGGCGCCTCGCCAAGATCCAGCCGTATCTCTTCGGTGTCGGGATCACGGTGATGGCGATGAGCATGACATTCGCCGGCATCTTCGGGACTCCCCGGAGGCATTGGGACATCTCGTTTGCGAATGCTCCGTTCCAGCACGAGTTCCCACCCGCCGTGGACCTGCTGCTGGCCGGTGTCGGCCTGGGAGGCGTGCTAGCGGCTCTGGCCGCTCTCGCGTTCGTCGCGATCGCGGTGGTCTCGGTGTTCTTCGGACAGAAGGTCGACTTCGAAGCGCTGACGCCGGGCATGGCCGGCGTGCCGCAAGGCGTCGTCAAGCTGCCGCCGCAGGTCAACGATGGCGAGGAGGCCGAAGCCGTGCATAAGCAGGGCACACCCGGCACGGTAGTGTTGGTTCTCGTCTTCCTGGGCGTCTTCATGCTCTACTACTTCACCAACTGGAAGCTTCTTTCCATGATCTGGAAGATCGGCTGACGGAGGTCGGAGTCTCGGAAGCATGACTTCAAGGTTCGCGGTCGGTGCCTTTCTGGCCTGGCTGGCGATCACGGCGATGTGGTGGGCGCTCGCGTTCGCCCCGTTGCCGGTGCCGCCCGACTGGCTGGCCGAGGCCCGGAACGTGTGCTTCGGCACGCAGCCCAACGGCCTGCCCGAGCCCTGGGGATGGGCGACCCTCATCGCCAGTCCCCTGGCGATGCTGGGGTTCCTCCTCGGGGTCTGGGGCCAGCAGTTGCGGCAGGGGTTGGCCCGGATGTGGCGAGGCCCGGTCGGGCGCGGTGGCTTGGTGGCGGTGGCGATCCTGGTGGCGCTTGGCGTCGGCTGGGTCGGCCATCGAGTCTGGGCCGCGTCCCGGCTCGAGGTCGTGCGCCTCGACTCCGGGCTGCCGGAACATCTTCCAGAAACCTATCCGCGTCTCCACAAACCGGCGCCTGATTTCGATCTGGTCGACCAGGCCGGCCGCCGGGTCTCGCTCCAAGACCTCGAGGGTCGGCCGGCTCTGGTCACGTTTGCGTTCGCGCACTGCCGGACCGTGTGTCCGGTCGTGGTCAACACGGTGCGGCAGGCGGCGCTCGAGATGACAGAAGGCTCGTCTGCAGGCACTCGGCCTGGAGGAGCCGGAGCGCCCGCCGTAGTCGTCCTCACCCTGGATCCCTGGCGGGACACGCCCAGCTCGCTGCCGAGCCTTCACCAAGCATGGCAGCTCGCGGACGTGGAGCGCAGCCATGTGCTCTCGGGCGAGGTGGACGACGTGGTGGCGGTGCTCGACGCCTGGGAGATGCCGCATGAGCGGGATCCGCAAACCGGAGACGTCGCGCACCCGGCCCTGGTGCATGTTCTCGCGTCCGATGGGACGATCGGCTACACGTTCAACGGCCCGCCGATCTCCTGGGTGGTCGAAGCGGTCGAACGCCTCGACCGTGCCGAGGCCGAAGCCGCGGGCTAAGCTCTAGTCGAGAACCGTAAACGAGCGGTTGGCCTCGTCCAGGGTGACGAGCGTGATCCGGTCCGCGGTCAGCTCGAGGCTGCGGGCGAGCCGGTAGCTCGGCAGTTCCGCTGCCTCGGCGGATTCGAGCTCGGGTCGGAAGGTGATGTCGGCCGCCGCCGGTCCCGGACGCCAGCGAATCTGGCGGTCCACGATGAGCGGACGGTCACGGCGCATGCCGCCGGCTTCGAAGCGCTCGTCGATCACGGTCTCGCCGTCGATGGCGACGAGCAGGCGGTAGGGCGGCGAGACTTGCTCGCAGGTCTCCTCGCGGCGCATGTGCTGGGGCAGAGCGGCGATCTCCTCGGCGGAGAGCTGGCGGCAAACCTCGATCTTGGCCTGGACCGTGCGCAGGGCGAGACGCAGCACGGCTTCGCCACTCGGCTTCCCCATCGGGATCTGTCCCAGGACGACGACGGCGGCCAGCAGCACCGCGGTCCAGGCCGCGGCGATCAAGTGCCACAGCAGCCGGCGTCCGGCCGAAGGGGACGCGTCCGCCATCAGGCGTGGACCTCCTTCTGGGCCTTTTCCGCTTCCTCCAGGAGGGCGTAGGCGTCGGTGGTCTTGCACTCGGCTTGCACCGACGGATTCCGTTCGGGAACGACCGACCCCAGGGAGGCCAAGTCGACCTGAAACTCAGCGATCGCCCGCCGCGCCGCGCCCGCCTCGCTGGCGGCGTAGCTCACGATCCGAACCCGCCGTTTGTCGACGCGGTTCTTGAGCTCGGCTTCGCGGTCGTCGTAGACGCGCTCGCTCAGCCACTTGGGGCCTTCGCGGTAGCGGCAGTCCCGGTCGGGACAGGTGACGAGGAGGACCCCGCCGGCGCCCCAGCGCAGAATCAGTTCGATGACCGAGGTGTGAACCGAGCCGGCGCAGCCGCTCGGAAAGAACAGCACGTCGTCGTCGATGCCGTCATCGTCCGTGAGGTCGCTCAGCGCCCCACCCGGTCCGTAGCCGCAGCCGATCACGACCAGGCGCTCGGGAAGCGGACTCTGCGCCCGCTGCGTCTCCAGCCAGGCCTCGGCGTCGCGGAGCTGCTCACGCCCCGTGCGCCCGACCGGCCCGACGCCCATCGGCGCGCAGGATCCCGAGCAGATGCCGCATCCCACGCACAGGGCCGGATCGACCTGGGCGACGTAGACCGACAGATCCGAGGGCACGCTGCGCTCGACCATGTTGATCGCCTCGTACGGGCAGTCTAGATAGCACTGGGTGCAGCCGGCGCAGTGGCTCTCGTCCACGGTTGACCGCGGAAAATCGCGTCGGGACGGACGCCACCACCAAGGAACCGAGAAGGCGACGGCGGCAACCGCCAGCCAGAGCAGCAGGTGCATCGGTGCCGAGACGTTGCGCGCCAGCGGCAGCCAGAAGGCGTAGAAGAGGTCCAGAGGGACCGCGGTCGGAAGCGCCAGGAGATCGGCCGGCGGCGGCAGCGGCACCGGCACCGCCAGGGCCAGAAGCGAGACCGCGGCGATCGCGTAGTAGTGGAGCTTGCGGGTGGGCAGGGTCGGCGCTCGGGCGACCCGCGAAGAATGGAGCCAGTAGAGGCCGGCGAGCCCCAGGGGCAGGGCCACGTGCAGAAACAGATTCATGAAGAAGAACGCCCGTCCGACCGAGTCCGCATGAGTGAACGACCGGCTGATCGGTTCGGAGAAGACCGGAAGGAGGTCGATCAGTCTCGCGCCTTCGACGGCGATCAACTGGCCCTGGACGTCCCAGGCCATGACCAGGCCGGTCCATCCGCACAGGAAAAGCGCACCTAGGAGCAGGAGGCCGGTACTCCATGCCAGGGCCCGGGGCCCCCAGGTGCGGCCTGTCGCCAGCATCTTGAGGGCGTGCAACCCAACCGCAACGATTGCCAAGTCGGCGCTGTAGCGGTGGACCGAACGCATGAAGGAGCCCGGCCAGGTTGCGTCGAGGCGAGCGACCGAACCGTAGGGGTCGGCAACTCGATAGAGGATGAAGAGATAGATCCCGGTGAGAACGGTCAGGAACAGAAAGGTCACCGCCAGGGCGCCGCTCTTGTACAGGGGGTTCCAGGCAGAGGTGTAGACCCGGTTGCAGATCGCGTCGAGCGGCTGCAGCGCCCGGTCCAGCCAGCGGGCCACGGCCGGTCGCTGCTGCGGGAAGGCGTGGGCCGATCCCGGCCCGCCGTCGATCCTGCCGCTCGCGCCGGTGGGGCCGGTCGCGCCGGCCGGAGTCGAGCCGCTCGAGGAAGGCGGAGCCATCGACGGATTGTAGCTACGCGGTCCGCCGGCGCGCCCCACCCGTTTGTGCGGTGCGGCTGACGCGGCCTCGCGGCACTCGGTCTGGTGGCTTGCGCGCGCCGGGCTCGGCGGGCTCGGGAACTGCCGGCGCCCGGGCCATCGAGGTTCCGGAGCTACCGAGGTTCCGGAACCAGAGTAATCTGGATCTCGGCCGTTCCGCGCCGCACTCGCAGAACAAGCGGATCTCCGGACTGGAGATAGGGCCCCAGGACGGCCATCGGGTCGTCTCCGAAGCCGACGATTGTAGGGAAAAGCGCCGAACCCAAAGGCCAAGACTTCGTAGTAGCAAGAGATGCGGCCGCTCGGCGGCGCGCATCGACATCCGCCCCGATCCGCCGACACCTGGAGACTCTTTCATGAACCTCACCCGGAGCTCGCTTCGAAATCCCGCCGCCGTCCTGGTCGGAGTGGCCGTGGTCGCGGTCTTTGGCCTCTTCAGTCTGTTCAAGCTGCCGGTGCAGCTATTTCCCGACATCGAAAGGCCCCAAATCTCGGTCTGGACCGGCTGGCGCTCGGCGTCGCCTCAAGAGGTGGAGGCCGAGATTCTGGAGCCCCAGGAAGAGGTGTTGCAGGGTCTTCCGGGCCTGAAGGAGCTCAACAGCAACGCCAACGCCGGCGGAAGCTTCATCAGCCTGACTTTCGGTCTCGAGACCGACATGGACCAGACGCTGATCGAGGTCATCAGCCGGATGAACCGCTTGCCGCCGCTGCCCCGGGACGCGACGCCGCCTCAGATCTCGATGGGTGGCGGCTTCGGCGGCGGCTCCAACGAGTCGCTGTCCTGGTTTTTCATTCAGCTCTTGCCGGGAAACGAGCGCACCATCGAGTCCTACCAGCCTCTGGTCGAGGACGCCGTCTCGCGCCGGCTCGAGACGATCCCGGGTGTCGCCGGCGTCCAGGTCATGGCCTGGCAGCCCGAAGAGCTGGTGATCGCCTTCGATCCCTATCGGGCGGCTGATCTGGGCGTCCAGATCCCGGCGGTGGCGGCGGTCGCCGGCAGCGCCAACGACGTCTCGGGTGGCTCGGTCGATGTCGGCCGGCGCCGGTACACGCTGCGCTTCGCCGGCCGCTACCGGCCTGAGCAGCTCGCCGGCCTCGTCCTGGACTGGCGCCAGGGCAGTCCGGTCACGCTCGGCGACGTCGCCGACATCTCAGTACGCCGGGCGGAGCGGAATGCTTTTTCGGTTCAGAACAACAACCCGGCGATGGCGATTCGAGTCGATCGAGAAAGCGGCGCCAACGTGCTGGAGACTCTGAACACGGTCAAGGCCGAGGTGGACGAGCTCCGCCAGGGGGTGTTGGCCGAGAATGGCTTGACCATCGCCCAGAGCTTCGACGCGTCGGTCTTCATCTACCGGGCGATCAATCTCGTTACCGGCAACCTGCTGCTGGGAATTCTTCTAGCGACTGGGGTGCTGTGGTGGTTCCTGCGGCAGCTCCGGGCGACGCTGCTGGTAGCTGTGGCAATCCCGATCTCGGTGCTCGCGACCTTCGTGGTGTTGAACCTGGGCGGCAGGTCGCTCAACGTGATCTCGCTGGCCGGACTGGCCTTCGCCGTGGGCATGGTGCTCGACGCGGCGATCATCGTGCTCGAGAACATTGTGCGGTTGCGGGAGTCGGGGAGCTCGCCGCAGGAAGGCTCGTTGGAAGGGGCGAATCAGGTCTGGGGAGCGCTTGTGGCGTCGACCGCGACGACGGTGGCGATCTTTCTCCCCGTGATCTATCTCAAGGATGTCGAAGGACAGCTCTTTGCCGATCTGGCGCTCACCATCGCCATCGCGGTGACGATCTCTCTCGTGGTCGCGGTCACCATCTTGCCCACTGCGGCGCGCAAGTACTTGACCAGCGCGCGCCTGACCGATGTCCACGCTCGTTTCTGGGACCGGATCGCGGAACGAATCGTCCGCTGGACCGACACGCCCCGGCGCCGGCTCGCGCTGATTGCTTGCCTGATGGCGATTCCCCTGACTCTGACCTGGATCCTGATGCCCAAGCTCGACTACCTGCCGCCGGTCAAGCGGGATGCGGTGGACGCGTTTTTCAACTTCCCGCCGGGCTCGAACATCCAGACGATCGAAAGCGAGATCATCGATCCGATGGTCGACCGACTCCGTCCCTACATGGATGGCGAGAAGGAGCCAGCGCTCAAGAACTACTACGCCATCGTCTGGCCGGGGGGAGGCACGATCGGCGCCCGCGCCCTCGATCAAGGGCAGGTCGACGAGCTGGAAAGGGTGCTGCGCGAGGAAGTGGTCGCGGGCTTCCCGGATACGCGGGCGTTCGTTTTTCGCGGTGGCCTCTTCGGCGGCTTCGCCAGCAACCGGGAGATCATCGTGCACCTGCAAGGCTCGGACGTCGAGGCCCTCATGGAGACCGGTACAGCCGCTATGCAGATCGTGGCCGAAGCGATCCCGGGCGCGCAGACCCAGGTCACCCCCGGCACCGAGCTGGCCGAGCCCGAGCTGCGCCTTGTGCCCAACGATCGACGCATTGCCGAGGCGGGCTGGAATCGAGCCGATGTCGGGAGGGTGGTGCGGGCGCTCGGCGACGGTTTGTGGCTGGGCGAGCACTTCGACGGCGAGGAGCGCATGAACATCATCTTGCGCGCCGAGGGCTGGGACAAGCCCGAAGAGCTAGCCTCGGTGCCGTTGGCGACGCCTTCGGGTGCTCTCGTACCGCTCGGTGAGCTTGTCGCCTTCGAGCGCACGGTCGGACCGTCAAGCATTCACCGGATTGACCGCAAGAGGACGGTGACGCTCAACATCTCGCCCCCGGACGGTCTTTCTCTGGAGGAGGCCGTGGCGACGTTGCGGCAGGACGTCGAGCCCCAGCTTAGGGCCCTGATGCCGGAGGATGGCGTCATCCGCTACGGCGGCAGCGCCGACAACCTGGCCAACGCGGTTCGGAACATGTCCCAGAACTTCGTGATCGCCCTGATCGTGCTCTTCTTGCTGATGAGCGCGCTCTTCAGCTCGATGCGGGACAGCCTGCTGGTGGTCCTGGCGCTGCCGCTGGCCACGATCGGCGGAGTCGTGGCCTTGCGTCTGCTCAACCTGGTGACGTTTCAGCCCTTGGATCTCCTGACCATGATCGGGTTCATCATCCTGCTGGGCCTAGTGGTCAACAACGCCATCTTGCTGGTGCATCAGACCCGGCAGGCCGAACGAGATGGCGAGAACCGCCGCGAGGCGGTACGTCAGGCGTTGCGGGTGCGGCTGCGGCCGATCTTCATGAGCACCCTGACCTCGATCTTCGGCATGCTGCCCTTGCTGTTCAACCCCGGAACTGGGAGTGTCATCTACCGCGGCTTGGCGGCGGTTATCGTCGGCGGCATGTGCGTCAGTACCTTGTTTACCTTGATCCTGCTGCCGAGTTTGTTGAGGCTTGGCGAGGGTCGCAGAGAACGTCCGTCGCTGCGCGCGGCGGATGAGTTGAGGGCCGCTTCATGAACGATTCGTTCCGACGCGTCGGCTCCGTGTCGACACTCGTACTCCTGGGAGCCATTTCCCTGTCCGCCCAGAGCGGCCCGCCGCCGGCCCCGGTACGGGTAGCCGAGGCGATCGCGACCCGAATGACCGCCCAGACCTGGGCACCGGGCACCGTCGTCAGCCGTGCCGACGCCCGCATCGCCGCCGAGGGCGCCGGGCAGTTGACCTGGGTCGCCGAAGTCGGCGACATCGTGAGACGGGGCGCTCCGGTGGCGCGGATCGACCGGTCGTCTCTGGCGATTCAGCTCAAGAACGACGAGGCTCAGATCAAGCGTTTGGAAGCCGCTCTGACCCTGGCCGACCAGCAGCTTGCGCGCAGTCGGCGCCTGGCGGCCGAGCAGATCGTGGCGGCCAACGCTCTGGAGCAGGCGGAGGCGCAACGCGAGACCGCCTCGCAGAACCTTGCGGCGGCGCACCTGGCGCGCGAGCAGACCCAGTTTCGAATCTC
Organism: Candidatus Multivoradales bacterium; assembly: GCA_965223155.1. Lineage (GTDB taxonomy): Bacteria > Acidobacteriota > Thermoanaerobaculia > Multivoradales > JAHEKO01 > CALZIK01. The sequence continues at coordinate 988,628 of CBDCVR010000013.1, read as the reverse complement.
GCGTCTGACGGTCCGGGCTCCGTTTGCCGGCCGCGTGGTTGAACGGTATCAGCAGGCAGGCTCCTACGCCTCGGTGGGCCTGGACGTCGTCCGCCTGGTCAATGTCGAGGACCTCGAGGTCTCGGCCCGGGCACCACTCTCCGTCGAGCCCTTTCTGGTCGAAGGGCTCGAGGTGGTGGTCGAAGGGGACGGCCGCAGGGGCACGGGCAGGGTGTCCCGGATCGTCCGCGTCGGGGACGAGCGCTCCCGGATGTTCGAGCTTCGCGTTGCCGTGGACGGCCGAGACTGGCTGGTCGGAGGGGCGGTCAAGGTGGCCTTGCCGTCGAGCGCGCCGCGCGACGTCGTGGCGGTGCCCCGAGACGCGTTAGTCTTGCGGAGCGACGCCATCTACGTCTTTCGGGTACTCGACGGGGACACCGTCGAGCGCGTTGCGGTCGAAACCGGGGTCGGCAACGGCGATCTCATCGAGGTTTCGAGTGAGGTCAATCCCGGCGACCGGATCGTGGTCCGGGGCGGGGAACGGCTTCGGCCAGGACAGGCCGTTGCCGTCGACGAGAGCTGAGCCGGCTGGGAGGCCCCGGGAACCGCTAGACTGCCTTGGCCTTGAGCAGGATCTCTACGCGGCGGTTGCGCTGGCGGCCGGAGGCCGTCGCGTTCGAGGCGACCGGGTAGCCTTCGCCGTAGCCGAGGGTGATCATCCGGCCCGGGTCCACGCCCCGGCCGGTGAGGTGGTTGCCGACCGATGCCGCCCGGCGTTCGGACAAGTCCTGGTTGTGCTCCTCGCCGCCGGTCGAGTCGGTGTGCCCCTGGACCACCACGGCGGTTTTGGGAAAGTCGTTGAGAACGACGGCGACCTCATTCAGCATTGATCGGCCTTCGCTGCCGACCACGGCCGAATCCACCTCGAAGACGACGGTGGAGTCGAAACGGACAAGGAGCAGGTTGTCGGCGACGCGCTCCACCGTGGTGCCCGGAATGCGGGCGAAGCGCTCCTCCTGGCTGTCGAGGTAGGCGCCGACGCCGGCCCCGACCACCGCGCCGACCGCGGCTCCGGCCAGAATCTCGTCGGCCTCTCGCTCGCCTTTGAGGATGGCGGCTGCGGCACCCGCTGCGGCCCCGGCCGCCGCGCCCTTCTTGGTCTTGTCGCGATTGGTCTCGTAGTCACCGAGGTTGCGAAACCAGGCGCAACCGGTCGTGGTCCAGGCGAGCGAGGCCAGGACGATGCAGGCAAACGTGGTCTTGCTCCAGCGTGTCTTCGAGGCGAGCGAGATAGTCAATTCCTACCCTCCCTTGGGAAAATTTTTCCGTACCAGTGTGCCTCCCCGAACCCTGTCGGGCTGGGTGTTGCCCGGAAACATCGAACCCCGGAGGGCTCGATCTCCCCTACGTAAGAAAGAGCAAGGCCCGTGCCCGGCGCGCCGGCATCCGCGGCCGCGGTGCGCTTCGCGGGGTAATTCCTCTCCGCCGGGGGTCAGTCGACGGTCTCTAGCTCGCTCAAGATCCGGTCGAACCCGTACACCTCGCGTAAGGCCTCGAGCATGATCGCCGGATGGACGGCGACGGTGCGGTTGACGGATTCGTCGAACCAGTAGGCGCCGGCGATCGAGTGGATGTTGCCGTCGAAGGCCAGGCCCACGAGATGACCGTCGGCGTCCACCAGCGGACTGCCCGAGTTGCCACCCGTGATGTCGGTGGTCGCGACCGTGTTGAACGGTGTTTCCGGATCGAGGCGCTCGCGGGCCGCAAGCCAGCGCTCGGGCAGCCGGAAGGGATCCTCGCCGGTCGTTCGCTCGTAGACGCGCCGGGTGCGGGTGAACGGAGCGATGGTGCGGCCCTCTTCCTCCCAACCCTTGACCGAGCCGTAGGTCACCCGCAAGGTGAAGGTGGCGTCGGGATATAGAGAGGTGCCGTGGATGGCGAAGCGCGCCGCCGCGATCTTCTCGTACGCGGCCTCTTTGACCGCTTCGACCTCATCCTCGAAGCGCTTGCGCAGGGCGCGAGCCTCGGCGTCGACCGCTCGGGCCAGTTGGATCATGGGATCGTCCGAGGCCTCGACGGCCGCGCGCCCTCCCTCCCACAGGCTCTTTCTGGCCTCGGCGTCGGTCAGAGTGGTGCCTTCGACCAGCTCGCGCGCCCGGGTGCGGGGAGACTTCGCCCCCAGGATGCTCTTGACGTGCGGGCTGTCCGGGCCCAGCCATTCGCGCATCTTGTCCAGGGAGAACTCGAGCCGTAGGGCCTCGAGGTCCTCGTAGATCGGCCGTTCCGCCAGAAGGGCGCGCTCGAGCCGGGGTAGGGCGGTGTCCCGATACTCGCGCAGGCGATCCTCCGAGTCCTTGTCGCTCTCGTAGGCGGCCCGCACCAGATCCCGCGCGATGTCGAACAGCGCGCCGTTGAAGGCGGCCCGGTTCTCGAGGAACAGGTGCTCCCGGTAGATCGGGCGGTAGGCCTCGAGAGCGGTCTGGATGTCGTCCCAGGCCGAGCCGTAGGCGGATTCGAGCACGGGGTCGGCCGCGACCGCCTGGCGCAGGGTGTCCTCCTGCGCCTGTTTACGGGCGAAGATCTCGTCCGACATCAGCGCCTTGAGCTCGTTGCGCCGGACCTTGATCGCGTTCTCGATGCCTTGGAGTGGCGATTGGATCCGGCGGTAGGCCTCGTCGCCGGTGGCGCCGTACTGGATGAGCCGTCCCCGGAGCTCGGAGTAGCGCAGCAGCCAGAGCGGGAACTGGACGTCGCGAAGGAACTTGAGGTCGGCCACGGTGAGTTGGCGCTCGGTCGAGCCCGGGTGGCCGGAGACGAAGACGGCCTCGCCTTCGGCCGCGCCTTCCTCGCGCCATTTCAGATAGTGAGGCGTCGAGGCCGGCTTGCCGTCCTCGTACACGCGCATGAGCGCCATATCGAGGCACCAGCGGGGGAAGTTGAAATTGTCGGGATCGCCGCCGAAGGCCGCGATCGGGCTTTCGGGTGCGAAGACCAGCCGCACGTCGTCGTAGCGCTTGTACTTGTGGAGAAAGTACTGTCCGCCGTTGTAGAGCGGCACCGTCTCACAAGTGAGCTTGCCCGTGGGGTGGGTGGCAGACGCCGCTTCGCACTCGCCTTCGATTCGGGTCAGGAGCTTCTTGCGTGCTTCGGCCGCGGCGCGTTCGTCGAGGCCGGCGATCGCTTCGGTGACCCGCGGAGTGATGTCCTTGCTGTCCACGAGGACGGACATGTGATCGCCCGGGCAGGCGGTCTCGCCGGACGGCGTGCGCGCCAGAAAGCCGTCTTCTTCGTAGTCCTGCTCGGCGGTCGAGAGCCGGCTGATGCAGCGCAGTGCGCAGTGGTGGTTGGTCAGGATCAATCCCTTGCGGGACACGAAGGAACCGGTGCAGCCACCCATCCTCGTGGTGGCCCGTCGCACGGTCGTCAGCCAGTCTTCGTCAATCTCGACTCCGTACGTCTCGGCCACGGCCTCGTGCGGGAAGTTGTCGAGGGTCCACATGCCTTCCTCGGCGGCGGCGGTCGCGGCCATGGCGAGGCTGAGAGCGCTGGCGAGAGCGAGGACGGCGAGGTGGGTCGGAATCGAAGATCGGCGCATGAATTGGTTCCTCCGGCTGGTTCGACAGTGAACCTTAGCAATCTCCAGGGGATCGCGCCCCGTGTCGTCGGGTGGCTGCCTCAGGACGGCTCGCAGGCGCGGAACATCCCCCACGACTCGAGGCTACGTTGGCCATGCGAGAGCGAGCCATGCCCGACGATCTCGTAGCCGAAGTGGCGGTAGAGATCCACGTTACGGGGGTCTTCGGTAGTCAGGCTGACGCCTTCGGCCGTGGGATCGTTAGCGGCAAGCTCATGGACGGCTTCCAGAAGAAGGCGGCCATGCCCCCGGCCCTTGGCCGCTCGGCGGGCGCCCAGCATGCCCAGGTGGTAGTGCGGCTCGGGATACTCGAAGGCGTCGGTGACCTCGCCGTAGGCGTCGTAGCGCTGGCGCGCCTCGGCTCCGAGCCGGGCCCAGACCGTCTCGCGCAGATCGTGGAGAGGGTCCTCCGAGGGTTCCGCGAGGTGGGTCGGTGGCTGCGAGCCGGGACGATTGACATTGGCGACGGCCTCGATCCGGTCGCCGACGGCGGCTGCCAGCACGAGGTCGCCGCGAACGAAGCGGGCGTCGGTGAAAAAGCCGATCAGCCGGGAGAGGTCGCGCCGGACGCTGGCATCGGCGCCGCCGTCGTACCCCAACAAGAAGCGCATGACCGGGTACGCGGCGAAGGCGTCGACCAGGACCTCGACCGCGGCGTTCCGCCGGGCCGGCTCGAGTTGGACTATCTGAACGTTGTCGGACACGGTCTTGGGGTTTCTGGCGTGAAGCGATCGTCCGGTCTCGGTTCAGTGAACGACGCCCGGCGCGCAGAGCGTGAACGGAGCGATCTCGACGTCAAAGGCCTCGCCCTCGGAGGTCACCATCTGGTAGCTCCCCTCCATTTTGCCGACGTCGGTCGGCAGCGGGCATCCAGAGGTGTACTCGAAGGCCTCTCCTGGCGCCAGAATGGGCGTTTCGCCGACCACTCCGGGACCGCGTACCTCCTCGATCTGGCCATTGCCATCGGTGATGACCCAGTGCCGGGTGAGAAGCTGGACCACTTCGGCGCCTTCATTGGCAATGGTGACCCTGTACAGGAAGAACCAGCGGCCCTGAGCCGGGCTGGACCGTCCGGGGTCGAAACGCGGCTCGACCGTCACCCGGACGCCCCGGGTCACGGCTTCTGACGAAAGATCGCCGTTCTGCGCGTCAGCGGGCACTAGTGGGTCTCCTCGGCAGCTTCTTCGGTCTCGGTGGCCCTAGAGCTCGGCTCAGGACGGCAACCCCAGCGCCGATCCGAAGTACAGCGCCCCCAGGAGGACGGCGATGGCGACCGCGAAGAGCTTGACCAGCAACGGCATCATGAATCGTAGCCAGCGGCCGTAGGGGATCTTGCCGAGTGCCAACGTGCCCATCACCAGAGCGCTGGTCGGCACCACCATGTTGGTGAAGCCGTCCCCGAACTGGTAGGCGAGGACCGCGACCTGCTGGGGAACTCCGGTGAGGGTGGCAAGCGGAGACATGATCGGCATGGTCACGAAGGCCTGGCCCGAACCCGATGGGATGAAGAAGTTGCAGACGGTTTGCACCGCCAGCATGCCGATCGCGGCAACCGCGGGCCCGGTGCCTTCCAGGACCGAGGCGATCGAGTAGATGACGGTGTCGATGACCTGGCCGTCGTTGAGCACCACTTCGATGGCGCGCGCGAAGCCGATGATGATGGCCGCGGCGGTCATCTCCGAAGCCCCGTGGATGAAGGCGCGGCTGGTGCGGACGGGCGACAGCCCACCCAGGATGGCGCCGATGAGACCGATCGCAAGAAAGATCGTGAGCAGCTCGCCGATGTACCAGCCGGCCTTGGCGGCGCCGTAGACGAAGCCGACGATGCCGAGCGCGAAGACGGCCAGGATCGCGATGCGGCGGGGCGTCAGCCGGACGTCGTCGGGCGCTTCGAAGCCGGCGCTGTAGTCGACATCGGCGACCAGGCTCGCCGCCGGATCCCGCCGGATCTTGCGAGCGTAGCGATAGACGTGGTCGAAGCCGACGATCGAGAAGATCACGAGCAAGCCGAGGCGGAACGCCCAGCCCGAGGTCGGCGGCAGCCCGGCGATGTCCTGGGCGATCAGGACGCCGAAGGGATTGGTGCCGGCAGAGGCCCAGCCGATGCCGTAGGGCACCCAGATCATGCCCATGGCAACGATGGCGTCCATCTTCATGGCCAGGCACATAGTCACGATGATGGGAATGAGCGGTACGTATTCTTCGCCCATGCCGATCGTCCAGGAGCCGAATCCGAAGAGCAGCAAGCAGCCTCCGATCAGGATCCACGGACTCTTGCCCAGCCGCGCGACCGCGGTGTGCAGAAAGGCGTCGATCGCCCCGGTGGCGCGCAGGATCGCGATGACCCCGCCGACCAAGAAGATCAGGAACACGATCTCCTGCGCTGCTTCGAGCCCCTTCGGCACTGCGGTCAAGAAGTGCCAGGGCGACAAGGTCACTTCGTTTGCCTCGGCCACGGGCGCGTAGCTGCCGGAGACGACCATCTCGCGGGAAGGGTTCTTCGGGTAGGGCTGGCGCTCGAAGCGGCCCTGGGGCACCAGGTAGGTCACGACCTGAGCCAGGATCACGATCGAGAAGATCAGGACCAGCGAGTCGATCGCCCAGCGCCGCTTCTTGGTGGTTTCGCTCATGGGTCGTCCCTTCTGCCGTCGTCCGCAGCCGGCCGGCTGTGAAATCCGGCCAAGGATACTCGATGCCTTGTGTATACTCGGCCCACCACAAGTCGTTGTAGTTCCGTTCGGTCGCGGCTTCGCCGCTGGAAGCCGGGGCCCGGTTTTCGGGCCGGAAAGGTCCGGAGGCTTTCTCTCGGGAGGTGCCTAATGGCCGAATTTCTGTACGCTACCTATCCAACCGCCAAGGTCTTCGCCCAGCCTGGCGACAAGAGGAACATCCACGAGCTGCTCTGGGGCGATTGGGTCCGGCTCAAGGGCGCCAAGTCCCAGGGCTGGTTCCCGGTTCGGGTGCGCGGGGTGGACGGCTTCATGCGCGCCGAGGATCTGACCGAGGAACGCTTACTGGAGGTCGTCTTCGTTGACGTTGGCCAGGGGGACGGGTGCCTGGTGGTGACGCCCAAGGACAAGCACATGGTGGTCGACGCCGGCGAGCGCGACAACATGTTTCGCTTCCTGCGCTGGCGCTACGGTGGTTTCAAGAAGAAGTGGAAGTTCGAGTCGGCGGTCATCAGCCATCCCGATCAGGACCACTACCGGGGCTTCCAGAAGCTCTTCGAGGAACCCAATGTCTCGTTCGGTACCGTCTACCACAACGGCATCATCGAGGCCCGCTCGAACGATCACAAGAAGGTCTTGGGGGAGATCGAGACCGTCGACGGGATCCGCTACCTCACCGAGCTCATGGAGACCCGCTCGCGGCTCAAGGCCTTTCTCCAGCAGGGACATCGCTGGAGGGGCAGCAAGCCCCAGCACGACAAGCGCTATCCCAAGCTCCTGTCGACGGCCGACACCAGCGGCCGGGTGGACGCGATCACGATGCTCTCGACGGCGCACAGCGAGGAGGGCTTCCTGCCGGGCTACGGGGCCGATCAGGAGTTGTCGATCGAGGTCCTGGGCCCGGTGGTCGAGACCGACGACGGCCAGCGCTCGCTGTTGCGCTGGTTCAAGCGGTTCGGCAAAGGCGGCTTCGACAAGGGCCAGACCAAGAACGGCCACTCGGTCCTGCTCAAGCTGCGCTACCGGAACGTCTCGCTCTTGCTTTCGGGCGATCTCAACTGGGCCGCCGAGCGCTTCCTGCTGGAACAGCATCTGGGACGCGAGGTGCCGGGTCCGGACGCCGAGCCCGACGAGCACCGCGCCTTCGTGGCTCTGGCGCGGGAGATCTTCTCCTGTGACGTCGCCAAGAGCTGCCACCATGGCAGCGCCGACTTCATGAACGTGTTCCTGGAAGCCACCGACCCGGCGGCGACCGTGGTCTCGTCCGGCGACCAGGAATCGCACGCCCACCCGCGCTCGGACACGCTCGGCGCCATCGGCCGTTTCGGGCGCGGGGACCGGCCCCTCATCTTCTCGACCGAGCTGGCCCGCTCGGCCCGCGAGGCCGAGCCGATCGAGCTGCAGCAGAAGCTGGTCAAGCTCCAGGACGATCTCGCCGAAGAGACCGACCCGGACAAGAAGGACGTGATCCGCGCCAAACTCAAGGAGGTCACCGAGAAGATCCTCGAGCGCAACGTCACCGTCTTCGGGGCCATCAACCTGCGCACCGACGGCCACAAGGTGCTCATGGCCCAAAAACTCGAGCGCGACCGCTCGAGCGGCAGTAGCCTGAAGAAGTGGGACGTCTACCGACTCGAGCCTAACGCCGACGGCAAGCTCGAGCTGGCGGAGTCGGGTGGCCACTAGGCCGACGACGACGCAGGCATCTGCGAGCTCTATGGCTGCGACTCCGGAGGCGGTTGCGACCTGGGCCAGAAGGGCGACTCCTGCACCTCGAACAGCGATTGCTGTTCGGGCAAGTGCCGCGGTCCGTCCCGCTGGACACGGCCTCGCCCAGGCGCCGGCGAGGTGGTTGCCAAGGGTCCCGGGCGGTACCGGAAGCGTGTCGGTGGCGATAGGCTTTGCCGGTGAGCTGGCGACGCGCGATTCGTCCCGTATCGGCCCTCTTGGTCTCCGGGGTTGCCGTTGCCATCCCAGCGGCCGCCCAAGAGATCCGCTCGTTCGACGGAACAGGCAACAATCTGGCCCATCCGAAGCGGGGTAGCGCGGGCTCCGTGCTCGTGCGGCTCCTGCCTCCGAGCTACCCGGATGGTGTCGCCGCCCCCGCGGGAGCGGACCGGCCGGGGGCGCGAACGGTCAGCAACTTGTGCTCGGACCAGCGTCGGCCTCGGCCCAACCGGAATCAGGCCAGCCACTTCCTGTGGGCCTGGGGGCAGTTCCTGGATCACGACATCTCGTTGACCGGAGCCGCCGACCCCGGAGAGTCGTTCCCGATCCCGGTGCCGGCGGGCGACCCGGTCTTCGACCCGGAAGGCGCCGGCGACGTCAGGTTACCGTTCGTTCGCTCGGTGCATCGCCGAGTTCGTGGAGTCCGCCAGCAGGTCAACCAGATCACCGCTTGGATCGACGCCTCCCACGTCTACGGTTCGGACGAGGAGCGGGCCCGTGCTCTGCGCCGGGGCGGCGGACGCGGGGACCTCTTGCGCACCAGCCGGAGCCCGGCCGGGCCGTTCTTGCCGCGCAACCGCCAAGGCCTCGCCAACGCACCCGACCGGAGTCCGGAGCTGTTTCTCGCCGGTGACGTCCGGGCCAATGAGAACGTGATCCTGACAGCCCTCCACACGGTCTTCATGCGTGAGCACAATCGCATCGTGCGGAGGCTTCGGCGGGCGGGCGGTCTGGACGCGGAGGAGCGCTATCAGATGGCGAGGGCGCTGGTCGCGGCCCAGATCCAGGCGATCACCTACCGCGAGTTCCTGCCGGCTCTCCTGGGGCCGGATGCCCTGGCGCAGTACGGCGGCTACGACCGCACCGTCGAGCCCGGTATCGCCAACGTCTTCTCGACCGCCTGCTACCGCTTCGGCCACAGCATGCTGCCGGCCCGGCTGGCGCGGATCGAGGCCGACGGCAGTGCCTCGGCCGGCGGTGAGATCGAGCTCCGCGATGCCTTCTTCGCGCCTCAGGTGCTGGTGGCTTCGGGACTCGAGAGCTTGCTACGAGGACTGGCGGCGCGCCGGGCCGAGCGGATCGATCCGCAGGTCGTCAACGGCGTTCGGAACTTCCTCTTCGCCGCACCCGGCCAAGCCGGCCTGGATCTCGCCGCTTTCAACATCCAGCGCGGCCGGGATCACGGCCTACCCGCCTACAACGAGGCACGGCGCCACCTGGGATTGGCGGCGGCACGAGACTTCGCCGACGTAAGCCGCGACGCCGAGCGCCGGCGACGCCTGGCGGAGGCCTACGAGGACGTCGAGGCGGTGGATCTGTGGGTCGGGATGCTGGCCGAGGACCCGGTGCCGGGAGCGCTTCTGGGTGAGACGGCATTTCACGTCGTGCGGGATCAGTTCGAACGCCTGCGTGATGGAGATCGCTTCTGGTACCAGCGGGCGCTTTCCGCCGACCGGGTGGCCTGGGTCGAGCGTCAGACGCTGGCCCGGATCCTCAGGCGAAACACCAAGATCGGCCGGGAGCTTGCCGCCGATCCGTTCCGGGTCGCCGCTTCGGAGTAGGCTCGTTCGGGACGGTCCGTCTCGGAATGTCGAGGCGGGGACGGCCGCTAGAATGCCGCGATGGCCGCTTCCCCGGAGCCTCTCTCGTCCCGGCTCGGCCGCGCCGGCGCCGAGGATCTCTTCGCCGCCCTTCGTGGCGACGTGGACTTTCTGGCGTCGACCCTGGGACGCGTGCTCCGAGACCTCGAAGGCGAGGCGTTCTTCGAGCTCGTGGAGCGGGTCCGCGGCCTGACCAAGGCCCTTCGCGGTACACCGGACGACACGGCCCGCAGAGCCGAGCTGGAAGGCTTGCTCGAAGGGATGAGCCTGGCCGAGGCCGAGCGGCTGGTCCGAGCCTTTGGAGCTCTGTTTCAGCTCATCAACGTTGCCGAGGAGATCCACCGGGTACGGGTAAATCGCGCCCGAGAGGGCAAGGCGTCCGAGGACGCCCCTCGGGATGAAACCGTTGCTGCGGCGCTCCAGGAGCTGAAGGAGCAGGGCTGGACACGCGAGCGGCTGGAGCCCTTCGTCAGGGACTTAGACCTGGGACTCACGATCACCGCCCACCCGACCGAGGTCAAGCGCTATACGGTGCGGCTCAAGCTGGAACGGATCGCGCGCTCGCTGCGGCGTCTCCGCGAGACCGAGTTGGCACCCCAGAATCGGCGCACTCTCGAGGCCGAGATCCGGGCTGAGGTGGCGACGCTGTGGCGCACGCGCGAGCTACCCGCGCGCAAGCCTCGCGTTCTGGACGAGGTGAAGTCCGCCTCCTACTACTACGGCCGCTCGCTCCTGGCTGCCGTGCCGCGGGTCCAGGGAGATCTGGAGCGCGCGCTTCAGACGTATTTCCCGAACGAGCGGACCGGCCGGGACCGGGACTCGGAGCGGCCTCCGGTGCTGCGCTTCCGGTCCTGGATCGGCGGCGATCGGGACGGCAATCCGTTCGTGACTCCCGAGGTCACCGCAGAAACCTACCGGCTGCAAGCCGAGCTGGCGGTCGAGCGCCACCTGGCCGACGTGGACTCGCTGGTTCAGAGGCTGTCGCACTGGCGCGCGCGGTTGCCCGAGTCGGAGGAGCTCGGCGAGCTCGAGCGCGGCGTGGCGCGCGAGTTTGCCACGGGTCGCGGCACCGAGCGCTTCCCTGAGGAGCCGTTCCGGCGGCACTTGTTCGTGGCCCATCGGGATCTGCTGGCGGCGCGGGCGCGCCTGGGTACCGCCGGAGAGGCTCCTTGGCGGGCTTCGGAGACCGGATTCGAGAACGGCGCTCTCGAGCGAGCCGACTCGGAGGGAGAGGACTGGGCCGGCCGGTACCGGCGCCGGCTCGAGCTTCTGGAGGAGGCTCTGGTGGCGAGCGGCCACGAGCACGCCGCGGCCGCGTTCGTGCGCCCCGTCCGGCAGCGGGCGGCGGCCTTCGGCTGCCATTTGGCGGCGCTCGATCTGCGCGAGCATTCACGCCGCCACGAGACCGCGGTTGCCGATCTCTTCCGGGCTTGGGGCGTGACCGACCGGTATGCCGATCTCGCCGAAGCCCAGCGCCTGGAGCTCCTGGCGGCCACGCTGGCGGCGGATCCGATCGTGCCGGCCGAGTCCGGACCCTGGCGGGATCGGCTGGAGGCGGACACGCGGGACGCCCTGGCGTTCTGCGAGGTTCTGGCCCGGGTGCGAGCGGTGCTCGGTCCCGACGCCACGGGCAGCTACGTGGTGTCGATGGCCGAGGCCGCTTCCGACGTCCTCGAAGCTCTGTTGGTGGCGCGTGCCGGCGGTCTGACCGAGGTCGACGTGGCGCCGCTCTTCGAGACCGCCCAGGATCTGGACCGGGCGCCCGAGATTCTCAGGACCTTGTTCGGTCTTCCCGCGTACCGCGAGCACGTGACCGTGCGTGGGCTCCAGGAGGTCATGATCGGCTATTCGGATTCCAACAAGGATGCCGGCTTCTTGGCCGCGAACTGGGCCTTGTACCGGGCACAAGACGCGGTGGCGCGCGTGTGCGCTGAAGCCGGTGTGCCGCTCAGGATCTTTCACGGCCGCGGGACCTCCATCGGCCGGGGAGGCGGCCCGGCCGGCCGCGCCATCCGGGCGCAGCCTCCCGGTTCGATTGCCGGCCGCATGCGCATGACCGAGCAGGGCGAAGCCCTCAACGACCGCTACTCGGATCCGGATCTCGCCCACCGGCACTTGGAGCAGGTGCTCTGCGGCTTTCTGCTGAGCTCGGCCCGGGACGCCCAACCGAACGAGCCGACCGCGCCGACCGAGCATCGAGTTGCCGACGAGTATCGCCAAGCGGTGGACCGCGCCGCCGCCGCCGCCGAGCGGCGGTACCGGGATCTGCTGGAGGCGGAAGGGTTCCTGGACTTCTACCACGCGGTGACTCCCATCGACGAGATCAGCCGGCTGGAGATCGGTTCCCGGCCCGCCCGCCGCGCGGGAGAACCATCCTTGAGCAACCTGCGGGCGATTCCCTGGGTGTTCTCGTGGACCCAGTGCCGTGCGAATCTCCCCGGCTGGTTCGGTCTGGGTACCGGCCTGGGCGAGATTCCGCCCGAGCTGGCCCGCGCGATGTACGGGGAGTGGGCCTTCTTTCGCTCTCTCATCGAGCTGGCCCAGATGAGCCTGGCCAAGGCGGACATGGGGGTCTTCCGGAGCTACCTGACCCTTGTGCCGGAACCCGAGATCCGTGAGCGGCTCGGCGGCCTGGTGCTCGAGGAATTCGATCGCACGGTGGCCGCGGTGCGGCGGGTTACGGAGGATGAGCTCCTGGCCGGCGATCCGACCCTGGCGCGCTCGATCGCGCTCCGCAATCCCTACGTGGATCCCATCTCGCACTTGCAGGTCGAGCTCCTGAAGAGGCTCCGCGCCTTGCCCCTCCAGGGCTTCGACCGCGAGCCGCTGGAATACGCGGTCAAGGTCAGCCTGGTGGGGATCTCGGCCGGCATGCGCAACACGGGCTAGCGCGCCGGATCCTCTGGGTAGGGCCGGGTGCGGCTGGGTCCGGCCGACCGATACCGCGGGCTCCCGCCTGCCGGCATCTTCAAGCCTCGGCGGCCCACCCGCGCGGGTCGGGTGGAGGGGCGGGCCCTATGGCACAATGCCACCCGCGTTCACCGGGGCAGACCGCATCGAGGAACCGCTGGGGACGCGCTTCTTGAGGGATTCTGGAGGAACTGGGATGGACGACGAATCGCAGCAGGACGGCCCGGAGCCGGCCACGACTCCCGAGCACGCCAGGCTCGAGCCTTTTCTCGGCACGTTTCGAGCCGAGGTCTCGATGTGGATGGGTCCGGGCGAGCCCATGGTGATGACGGGCACGATGGTCAACGAATCCGATCTGGGTGGACGGTTCGTGCGCCAGACCTACACCGGGGACGGTGCCGAAGGTCCGTTTGGCGCCTTTGAAGGGCGCGGTTACTGGGGTTACAACAACGTCACCAAGCGGTTCGAAGGCTTCTGGATCGACACAGCCTCCACCATGATGCAGTTCGAGTCCGGCGACCTCGACGAGGCCGGCTCGGTTTGGACGATGGTGGGGAAGATGCCGAATCCGCAAACCGGAGACGAAATGACCAAGCGCACGGTGATCACTCTCGAGGACGCCGACCACCACTCGATGGTGACCTACTTCGATGTCGGGGAAGGCGAGTTCAAGGCCATGGAGATCCGCTACGTCCGGGTCTAGCCCTTGCGGGCCGAGCTGGATGGGCGGCACCGTGAGGCCGAAGGGCCGTTCCGGGCCGGCCGCGTTCGCGCTGCCGGCGCGGCTAGGAGCCGCGCTGGCGGTGGCCGCCGTGGTGTTCGGCTGTTCGGGCCTGCCCGCGCCCGAGAGTCCGGCGCCGGGAAGTCCCGCGCCGGAGGCAGCGGACTGGGGCGTCGTCACGCCGGGGCTTTCGGAGACAGAGGAGGAGCCATGGCGGTGGGCGCTGGTGATCGACGCCTCGAGTAGCGCATCGAGCCTCGAGATCTTCCAGTGGCGTCCCGGCAAGCTCCTACCCAGGATCGAGCCGGCGCCCTATCCGCTCGCTCCCGGCGGCGAGCCCTGGGAAGCCAAGGTGCGTCCGGGCCTGTCTGCCTACGCGGGCAGGGCCGACGAAGCGGCGCGCTCGCTCTTGCCCCTGCTCCAGTTCGCCGCCGCGAACGTGCCCGCGGGCGAGCATGCGCGGACATCGGTCTATCTGCGGGCGACCGCCGGCCTGCGTTTGCTGGGCGAGGACGAACAAGCGGCCATCCTCGGCGCGGTCAGCGGACTTCTGGATGAGAGCCCCTTTGGCGCGAGCTCCGCCGGAGTGATCAGCGGTACCGAGGAGGGAATCTTCGGCTGGCTCGCGGTCAACTACTTGTTGGGCCATCTGGAGCACGGCGGAGCTTTTCCGACGGTCGGCGCGCTCGACCTGGGTGGAGGCTCGACCCAGATTACGTTCGTGCCTCTCGATCTGCCGCGGCAAGGGTTGGTGGAGCTTCGGATCGGGGGCAAGACCTACCCGCTCTACTCGCACAGCTATCTCGGACTGGGCCAGGACGTGGCCCGAGACGCGGTGGCTTCGAACGCCTGCTTTCCAGCCGGCTACCCGGTCGATGGGTTGGGGACCGGCACCGGCGATTTCGATGACTGCCGGACGGCCATTCGGGAGGCGCTTGCCCAACCTTGCGAGGACGAGCCGTGCACGCTCTTCGGTGTCTACCAACCGCCTCTCTATGGCGACTTCCTGGCGTTCTCGGCCTACGCCTACACGGCCGATTTTCTGGCCCTCGACGGCGCGATCGACTCGCAGGCGCTAAGCGAAAGAGGCCGGGAGTTCTGCGCCGGCAGCTGGCAGGATCTGGTCGCCGAAGACCCCGAGGTCGCCGACAATCTGTTCGTGCCCCGCTATTGCTTCGGTGCCGCCTATGCGGCGACCTTGCTCGAGGACGTCTTCGGGTTCCCTGCCGACAGCGATCGCGTGCACGCGCCGTTTCGGGTCCAGGGCCGGAAAGTGGGTTGGACCCTGGGCGCTCTGCTGTTCGAGCTGGCCGGGGACCGTTGACCGCTGGGTGATGGCTGGCGCCGGGCAGCGGAAGCACCTCGGGCCACGCCCGGCAGCCGACCGGCTGCGCCGGCTGGAGGGCCTGGCGCGCACGTACGGCGGGACCTCCGCAGCGAGCAAACTGAGGCTGCTCGAAGCGCTCGCCGGCTGCCGGCTGGGCAGCGCCGGGCTGGTCGCTCGCCTGCACGAAGTGCTGTGCTTCCTTCGAGCGTATCCCGACAGTGCGGAAATGCTGCGGCAGGTGGAGTCGATGCTCGACGGCTTTTCCGGCCGCGACGATCTCGGCTGGTTCCGGGAAGAGCTGGCCAATAGCGGTATCGCCGGGACTCCGATCGACTACCGGTTCTTCTGGTACACGGCGCTGCTTCTGGCGCGGCGCTGGCCGGGTGAGTTGTCGATCGACTGGGAAGCGTTCACGGACGAGCGCTCCCTCGAGCTTCTCGAGCGGCGTCTGCCGCTCTTGATGTCGAGTTCGGAGTCGCTGGCGCTCGAGGAAGTCGCCTTGCCGGTGCGGGAATGGCTGGATCGGCTCAAGGCCGAGACCGAGAGCGACGGATCGTTCTTGGTGCGGCGGTTCGCGGCGATGCCGGGTAGTTCCGTCTGGCGCGAGCGGCTCTTCGAGGAGGTCGATATCCCCTTCCGGCTCGCGGCTGGGCCGACGACGCCTAGCCGCAGCCGGGCACGCTGGCCGGGCGCGAACATCGCCTACCAGGAAGGTCCGCTCGAGACCTCGCGGCGGGCCTTCGCCTCGGCCGTGCGCCGGCCGCCGCGGGCGGCACGGGCCGCGACCGGTGCCGAAGGACGCCGGCTCATGGCGCTCGCGCGCTCGGCGATGATCGCCCGGGAGCGCGACCTGGATGTCTTCATCCATGCCGACCGGCGAGATCTTCGTTTGCTGGATTGCGGCCGGGGACTCCAGTTCGCGTGCTACGGCATGGTTCCGGATCGACGGCAGATGCTGGACGCGGTCTACGGTTTCTTGATCCTCAAGAACGGAATGCCGATCGGGTACTTCCTGTCGAGCGCTCTCTTCCGCTCGGCGGTGGTGGCGTTCAACGTCTTCCCGACGTTTCGGGGCGCCGAGGCCGCTTACGTCTACGGGCGCGGGCTGGCGATGGTGCGGGAAACCTTTGGCGCCGACAGCTTCGTCATCGAGACCTACCAACTGGGCGACGGGAATCCCGAGGCGCTCGACTCCGGGGCCTGGTGGTTCTACTACAAGCTCGGCTTTCGCCCCCGGGACCAGGAGGTCCAAGAGCTTGCCGATCGAGAGACTGGGCGGCTGGCTCGGCGCTCGAGTTACCGGTCGAGCCGAGCCACTCTGGCGCGCCTGGCGTCGGCCGAGATGGTCCTGGACTTGGGCCGCCCGCGCCGGCAGAGCTTGAGCGGCTTCTCACGCGAGGCGGTCGGATTCGCTATCGGGCGCTTTCTGGCCGAGCGCTACGGTGCCGATCGGGAGCGGGGTCTGCGCGAGTGCGCTGAGCGGACCGCAGAGCTGCTGGGTGCCGGCTCTCGCCGGCGCTGGCCGGCGGCCGAGCGCTCCGCTTGGAGTCGGTGGGCGCCACTGGTAAGCGTGGTCCCGGGCGTCGACCGCTGGCCCGATATCGACAAGCGCGACCTGGTGGCAGTCATCCGGGCGAAAGGAGGGGTGCGTGAGTCGGACTTCGTGCGCCGCTTCGACGCCCATCACCGCCTGCGTCGGGCGGTCTGGTCGGTCTCCAAACGATCCGCTGACGGGTAATCGACCTTGGACGCGCCGGCGTTCGGGGTGAGCTCGGGACCGACCTCCAAGGCGGAGTCGAGCATGACGTCACCGTCGAAGAGGAAGCGGCCGTCGAAGCTGCGGCCTTCCAGCAAGTGAGGCATCCAGAGAACGTCGTCGGCCCACATCTCCGGGTAGGGGATGGCATCCAGAGGCGTCCAGAGCGGAATCGCCTCGTCGCTTGGCCGGGGCGATCCGGTGTAGCGGGCAGCCCGGAATACGTATCCGTGCAGCGCGTAGCCGTCGGTGAACTGGAACCGGAGCTCGCCGCAGGCGATCGGATTGGAGGGCACGATGCCGATCTCTTCTTCGGTCTCGCGCACCGCCGCCTGGAGCGGAGTCTCTCCCGGATCGAGACGGCCGCCTGGGCCGTTGATCTTGCCAGCGCCGAGGCCGCGCAGCTTTCGGATCAGGAGGATGCGTCCGCCGCGAATGACGAAGAGCAGGGTGGCCCGGTCGACCGGCCGCCAAGCGGTCCAGTCGATGTCGGCGAGCGAGCGCGGCAACGGACTCAGCCTAGGCTTGGCTCTGCGTCAGCCACTTGCCGGTGTGCCTGGGCCGGTAGGCCTCGAGATCGTCCAGCAGCGCGCCGGGCTCGGTGCCGACCCGCAGGATCGCGCGGTGGTCCGGTTTCAGGAACTCGTGCGCCACGGCGTGGTCCAAGAACTCCAGGAAGCCGTCGAAGTAACCGTCGACGTTGAGGATCCCGCAGGGCTTGGCGTGGATACCGAGCTGGGCCCAGGTCAGCACCTCGGTCAGTTCCTCGAGCGTGCCCATGCCTCCAGGCATGGCGACAAAAGCGCAGGCCAGCTCGGCCATGCGTCGCTTGCGGTCGTGCATGGACTCGACCACCTCGAGCGCGTCTAGCCGTTCATGGGCGATCTCCCGCGTCATCAAGGCCTCTGGGATGACACCCGTCACCCGGCCACCGGCTTCGAGCACGGCGTCGGCGACCGTACCCATGAGGCCCACCGACCCGCCGCCGTAGACCAGACCGAAGCCTCGTGTGACCAGCTCGGTGCCAAGGATTGCGGCCTCGTGGCGGTACCGGCCTAGCGATCCCGGATTGGAGCCGGTGAAAACGCAGACATTGCGCGCCGGCTGCTGGATATTCGTCACCTTCTCCCCGTTCTTCGACTAGCTCGACTGCCTCGACTGCCTCGACTGGTCTGGCTTTCTGACGATGGCCGCCGCCGGTCGAGGCGCGATTCTAGCCTGATCGTCCCATTGGCATTGCCCTGAGACGCCTTGAGTCTCTGGGTTAGGTTGTGCCCGGCGCTCGAGGTTGTCGTAGCGGCCGACGTCAAGAGACTCGAGTGGCGGAGACGAGGGGGGCGAGATCGCCACCTAGGCCGGCCCGCGAGCTACTCGGGATCGGCGGGCCCGGAATACTCGACCGCGACCGTGACCACTTCCTCCAGCTGAATCGCCACGGTCTCTCCGGCTGGAAGCACCGCGTCCTTCCCCTTGGCGCGAGCGACGACGGCGGTTCCCGCGGCGGCTCCGGCGGCGGCGCCTTTGACCGCGCCCTCGGCTCCGTCGCCCAGAATCCGCCCCAGGATCGCTCCCACGATGGCCGCTCCCGCAATCTTCCGCTTGTCCCGTCGTTTGTCCTTGCCTTGGGCCACGAACGTGGCGCGAATGGAGACCGGTTCGCCTGTAGCAAGAACCAGCTGGGTGAAGGCGACGTCCAGCTCGGCCCGGCCGCCGACCCGCTTCAGCGGCACGACGTGGGTGACTTCGCCCACGACCGGGGCGCCGGCCGGTACCAAGAGGGTGCCGTCCTCGGCTCGAAGCTCCTGGACCAGCCGGGCGTCGAAGGTGTCGCCGACGCGGTGGGTGCGGCTACTCAAGGTGTCCAGGATCTCGATCTCCAGGAGCCGGCCCGGCTCGAGCGAACGGACAGCGGCTTCGGAGGCTGGCGGCAGGTCCTCGGAATCGATCTCGGGATCGAACTCAGAATGGGCGACCGCCGGCTCGGGGCTGGTGGGCTCGAGCGGCGCTGGGGCGTCCTGGGGAGCGCCTTCGTGGGTGGGGAGGTCGGGATCGGCGTCAGCCGAGGAGTCC
Organism: Candidatus Multivoradales bacterium; assembly: GCA_965223155.1. GTDB lineage: Bacteria > Acidobacteriota > Thermoanaerobaculia > Multivoradales > JAHEKO01 > CALZIK01. Next base: position 970,014 of record CBDCVR010000013.1, on the reverse strand, counting down.
GGATCGCCTGGCGCGACTTCGTCCGGTTCGACCTCATCCGCGGTGGCGGCACCCGCTTCGAGATCGATCCGAGGTTCGGTCGCGGAGTCCGGAGCAGCCGTCTGGACGTTGGCGTCGCCTTCGAGAGCTTCCAGCCGGCGCTCCCGCTCGACCAGGATCGCCCGGCGTTCGGCCAGGCGCGCCCGTTCGGCGTCGAGGGCCTCCTGCTGCCGGCGTAGCCGGTCGCGCTCGTCTGCCAGAGGATCGGCGGCGCGGGACGCGGGGCCCGGGTCTACCTGAGTCGGGTCCATCTGAGTCGGCTCGACTAGAGCCGGTTTGGCCTGACCCGGTTTGGCCTGACCCGGGCCGACGGAGACGGGATCGACGGGCGCGTCCCCTAGATCGCCGGCTTGGGCCCTGGGCCGAGTCGCTGGTTCTACCGGATCTGACGGCTCGGATGGCGTTAGCCGTGCCGGTTCGGCCTCGGCTGCGGCGACCTCGGCCGGCCGCTCCCGGCCGCAGCCGGCAAGGCCACCGCCGAGAACAGTGATGAGAACGGCCGCGATCGCGAACTGGATCCACCGCTCGGATCGGGTACGGGTCTGAGTCGATCGCTGGGGGCAGAGAATTCGCGGCATGGTCAAGCTCCGGGGCGCCTCTGGGCAGCAAGGCGCGGTTTCGCGGACCTGAGCCTGCAAGTCCCGCACCGGCCCCAGGTCCCTTCGGCAGCAGAGATCTGGGGTACGATCCCGGGGTGGTCGCTCAGCCTCGGTATCGAATCGCCCGGCCGCGGGTAATCGACGAGATCGTCGATGGTGAAGCCGTGATCATCGACATGGACAGCGGTACCTACTATTGCCTGCGCGGCCTGGCGGCGGCGATTTGGACCCAGCACGAACACGGCGCCACCGACGCCCGGCTCTTCAAGGAGCTAGAGGCCCGGTATGGGGCTCTGTCACCGGACCAGGCCGCTCGGGTCCGGACGGTGCTCGAAGTCCTCCGGGAGGATCAGCTGGTGGTCGAAGAGGAGGACGGAGCGCCGGAATCCGGGAACCCGGGCGCGAGCTATCCGGAGCGCTTCGAGCCCCCGGAGATCCATCGCTTCACCGATATGCGGGACCTGTTGCTCCTGGATCCGGTCCACGATGTCGATGACCGCGGCTGGCCGATGGTGATCGAGGAGCCGGACGATCGTACTTGACGGCCGGGGCCGGGACGGCGCCGGTCCGAGCGCGGCGAGGTACTACGCGAAGCTCGCGGAGACCGCTTCCCGGGCCGAGCATTGCGCCGGAGTCGTGGAGCGCCGATTCGAAGTCGCGGGCGGCCGTGTGCGGATGCGCTTTTCCGGGCCGGCGCTGGTCGAGCCTCTGACCGCGGCGCTCGAGCATCGGAAGCTTCCGGAGGAGCCCCATCAGAATGACGCGATCGCGTCCACCGCGGATTCCGGTGACGACTTGGTGGTCCAGGTCTTCGATACGGCGAGCACGGGTTGCGAGCCGCCACCGCCGCGCCGGCACGGAAGCGACTACTCGGTGCGCGGCGCGGTGCGAGGAATGAGTCGCGAGCGGTATTGGCTGGCCGCCAAGCCGGGCACCGCTAGCATCTCCGGCTTCGACGCCGAGCGGTGTGCAGGCGTTTTCTGGATCGAATCGCCGGCCGCCCTGACGGTGCACGAGCGCAGCTTTCCGTTGCGCGATCTCTTGCGCTGGTGGGGCGAGGCGCGAGGTCTGCAACTCGCGCACGCGGCGGCCGTGGGCCGGTCGGACGGCGTCGTAGCGATCTGCGGTGGCAGTGGTTCGGGCAAGTCGACCACGGCACTGGCGGCCTGGGCATCCGGGCTTGCGTACCTGGGAGATGACAACGTGCTCCTTGGCGCCAGTCCGCCCATGGTCCATAGGCTGTACGTCTCGGCCAAGGTCGAGGCCTGGACGCTCGAACGGCTGCCGGAGCTCGAGCGCTCGGTGGCGGTGCCGCCAACGCCGGACGGAGAGAAGGCCTTGCTCTTCTTGGGTTCCGACAGGACGGAGCACCTGCCCGCGGCGGCGCCGCTACGCGCAATCTTGGTGCCGGAGATCGGCAAGGAGAGGACGGCGATGGTTCCAGCGAGCCGCGGGACGGCGCTGGCGGCCCTGGCCGGTCCCTCGGTCTTTCTGGGCCCTGGGGCGGACGCGGCCGCGCTGGCGGGGCTCGCCCGCGTGGTGCGTGAGGTTCCCACCTTCGGCTTCGAGCTCTGCCCCGATCTTGCCGCTATCGGGCCGGCGATCGAGGACTTGCTGAACGGACTCGGGACGGAGGCCGCAGCGGCACGGTGAGCGCGAGTCCACGCGATTGCTGGCCGACTCCCGAGCAGGAACTGCTCTTGACTGCGGCGCTCGCCCGGGACGCGTCCGCGGTCGAAGCCTGGCGCCGGTGGCGTCGGCAGGTGGGATTTGCCGACATCGACGCCGGGTCGTACCGGATGCTGGCGTTGGCCTACAGCAACCTGCGCGAGCGCGGGGTTCCCGCCTCCGAGCTGGGGCGTTTGCGCGGCATGCGCCGGCTAGTTTGGTACAAGAACCAGGTGGGCTTCCGGTCGGCCGGCGAAGTCATCGAGGCCTTCCGAAAGCAGGACATCGAGTGCATGCTGCTCAAGGGTGCGGCTCTGGCCGCCGGCTACTACCGGGATGCCGGCGTTCGGGCCATGGCCGACGTCGATCTGTTCGTCCGGCCCCGGGACCGGGAGCGGGCGATCGACCTCCTGCTGAGTAAGGGCTGGCGGTCGCGGTACTCGTTGGCCCGGGTACGGTTGCCGCTGATCCATTCCACCGTGTTCGTGGATGATCGAGGCGCAGAGCTGGACTTGCACTGGTACCTGCTCGAGGAGTGTTGCCGGCAGGGAGTGGACGCGAAGGTCTGGGAATGCGCCGAGGTCGTACGCTTCGGCGAGCTCTCCGCGCCGATCCCCTCGGCGGCGCACCTGTTGTTTCACACGATTGTTCATGGCGTGCGCTGGGAGGAGGTCCCCCCGCTGCGCTGGGTCGCCGACAGTGCCGCGGTGCTCGAGGCGGGCACCGTCGACTGGGCCCGGCTGGTCGCCGAAGCGAGGAGTCGGCGGCTGACTGTTCCGCTCGAGGCCGGACTCGACTACCTTGCGAGGTCGGTCGGCCGCGAGATTCCGGAGGCGGTTCTCGAGGAGCTCCGGGCGCTGCCGGCGAGCCGGGAGGAGCGGCGGGAGTTCGAGCTCAAGACCCTGCCTCGGACGCCCTGGCGGCGGCTGCGGTTCCATTGGCTGCACTACAGGCTGGGCAGGGCCGGCGGCGGCCAGGCCCGAGGTGGATTCTTACGGTACCTTCAGGCCCGGTGGGGCCTGAACGGCCTGTGGCAAATGCCGGTCTTCGTCATCGCCGAGGCTGCCCGACGGACGCGGCTGCGGTCGTCAGCCTGAAGCCAGCTTGCGCCGGCTCGAGGCGCGCACGATGCGGAGAAGCTCGTTGCGGGATTGGGCGGTCTCGTAGCAATGGTTGGCGCTGTGGAAGCGCTTCTTCAAGAGCACCCGCTGCAAAACGTGGAGAGGATGGCCCGCGTCGTGAGCCCGGAAGAACCACTCGGCGTCGCTGGTGACCTCGAGACCGGTGTCGAAGAGTCCGTAGGTGTCGAAGGCGCGGCGACGAACCAGGAGGGTGCCCGGGAGAAATCCGGGAAGCTTGCGTTCCCAAAGCTTGCGCGAGACCCAGTTCCGAATCAGGGGCGTCGGCAGCTTGGACCCCGGCTCGAGAAAACACTCCTGAAGCGCGAAGACGAAGTCCAGCTCGGACCGGTCGAGGAGATACGGGACTTGGACGCTCAGCTTGTCGGCGGTCCAGAGATCGTCCTGGTCCAGGAAGGCGACGAGATCGCCGTCGGTCTCCCGAATGGCGTGGTTGCGCGCCGCGCCGGCGCCGAGATTGGTTTGGGACAGAACGCGGACCTCGGGGAATCCGCGGGCGATCTCGACGCCGCCGTCGGTCGAGCCGTCGTCAACGACGGTAACCCTGAGCGGCCGGTAGTCCTGTGCGAGAACGCTTTCGAGCGCTGAGGCCAGATAACGCTCGCCGTTGTGGATCGGAACGATGACGTCGACCGCCGGAGCTTCGGGCGTGGGCATGGGAATCAGCCGCCGGTGAGCTCGGATGGCAGCACCGGCCGTGAGAGCAGGTCGGCAAAGAGGCGCCACCGCTCATCCGGCTGCTCCGCCGTGCCGCCGGCGCTCTCGATGAAATCGCGCACCAGGTCCTGGCCCAGGTTGTAGTTGATGACGTAGCTGCGGTACTTCTCGAAGAAGCGCAGGCGTTGTTCGGCGCGGGCCCGGCTCGAGAGCGAATAGGTCATCATCCAGCCGATGGCTGCTTCGGCATCCATCGTGCCGTCGAGGTACCCGCGGGCTGCCTCGTTGCCGGCGTACGAGAGCTCGCTCAAGATCTCATCGACCGCGTAGTAGTTCTCGACCCGCTGGGGATCGAGACCGGCCAGTGGGAACAGGACCTCGCGCTCGAACTGGAGCCGGTCGGCGTGGGGGAAGACAACGTCCAGGCCGAAGTTGGCGCTGCCCTCCGCGATCAACGAGCGCGGGCTGAAGAGCGGATAGATGAGGTACTCCTGGAAGCCCCGCCCTTGGACCAGGTCCCGCTCGACCAGAACGTTGTAGACGTGATGGCCGGGGTAGCCCTCGTGTCCGGCCAGATCGAGGGCGCGGTCGATGTAGATGGGAAGGTCGGTGTTGATCTGAATGAGGCTGTGATAGCCGCCCTTGTACCAGTTGTAGCCGCTCCAAGCCTTGTCGGTGACGTATTCGAGGACGAAGCTCTCGTCCTCCGGAAGGTCGATGTGGTTTCGGGTGCGCTCCCGGCAGGCTTCGATGGCCGCTTGGAAGACCTCGTCGAGCTTGTCCGGCGGAATGACGAAGTCCGCCTTGAAGGCGCTCAAGCGGTCGGCGAGGGATCCCGTGCCGGGCAGCAGCCGGTCGAGCTTGGCGAGGGCGGCGTCGAACTCGCTCGCGTCCTTCTTCGGGGGCGAGACATCGTACAGTTGGCGGGCCTCCTCGTCGAAGGGCAGGCGCTCGCCGGAGACGATGCGGCTGCGGGCGTGCAGGCTCTCCAGGGTGCGGAGCAGGGAGCGCTGGCGGGCGGCGGCCAGTTCGTCGCCCGCAGGCGGAATCACGGTTGCCAGCTCGGCGATCAGGTGGTCGGTTCGGTCGCGAATCTGCTCGAGGCTCCAAGCCGTCTGGTCCGCTTCGGCGCGCCAGGCCTCGGGCCCGAGGTAGGCGTCCACATAGTCGGCGTCGTGGCGTCCCAGGGCGAGTGCCAGACGGACGGTTTCCTCGGCGATGCGGTGGGTTACGTTCCGGGCGTTGACATCGTCCACGGAGGCCTCCTCGGATCGCGGCGCGCAGCCGACCGCGAAGGTGGTCGCAACGAGGGTCAGGGCCAGCGGCGCGAGCGCGAGGAGCGCTCGACGGGCGGAGACTGGAGCCCGGTTGCCGCCGGCGTAGCGCCGTCGAGTGGTGTCGTCGGATGAGCTCATCGGGATCCTTTCCGCGTAACGCCCGCGGGCGAGACGCCGGGGCCGGTCTGAGCGCGGATGCTAGCAGCCCGCGGTAGACGTCGAGCTGTACGGGGCGGCCGTCACGGACTCTGGCTGCGGGCGGCTTCGCGTTCGTCGTTTCTGGCGAGAGCCGTCATCATCGAGCCCAGGACGATGAGCACCGAGCCGGCCAACTCGATCGAGGTCAGGCGCTCGCCGACATCCGCGTCGGGCCAGAAGACGAGAATGCCGTACACGGCCAGAATGGTGATGAGCGGCGTTACCGCGATGACCGCGCTGACGCGGGAGGCTTCCCAGTGCTCGAGAGCCTCGGCGAAACAGCCGTAGGCGGCTAAGGTGTTGAAGACGCCGAAGACCAGGAGCCCGAGCTGGAAGCCGTCGAGCTCGAAGATCTGGGCCGGCCGGATCGTGGGCAACAGCGCGATGCTCGAGCCCAAGTAGATGAGCAGCAGGATGTTCTCCGAGGAGAAGGTCACCAGGAGCTGCTTCTGGGCCAAGGCGTAGGCGGCCCAGACGACGGCCGCGACTACCACCAGCGCTACGCCGATGGCTTCGCGGCCGGACAGGCGCAGGAGCGCTCCCAGCCGGTCGTGGAAGAACACCAGGAGGCCGACCGTCAGAAGAAAAAGCCCGGCCCATTGCAAGCGGGTGAGCCGCTCGCCAAAGACGAAGAGGCCGCCCAGCAGAAAGAGCAACGGTGCCAGCTGAATAACGAGCTGGGCCGTGGCCGGAGCGATGTACTCGAGGCTGATGACGAAGAGAACGTAGTTGCCCAGAAGGCCGAAGAGCGCGATCGCCAGGAGGGTCCAAGTGATTCGGCCGGCGCTCCCGAGCGCCGGCAGCTGCTTGCGGAAGGCCTGGAAGGCGCCGAGCAGGATGCCCGAGGCCCCCAGGCGATACCAGGTGATGGTGAGGCCGTCCATGCCCTCGAGCAAGAGCTTGAGAGCGATCGAGAGGAAGCCCCAGAGCACCGTTGTCGCGACGGCCAGAAGAAATCCCAAGCGCGGGTTGCTCCGCGCCCGGTGTAGGTGCGCCATGGCGGCCTAAGATACCGTCCGTCGAGGCGGCTGGCTAGCCGTGTCCGCGGAGTCCGGCATGGCCGGGGACGGAGCCTGACGAAACAGGCGAGGGGCCCGCGGTTCTGGGACCGACTCTGGGTAGGACGGTCGGTCTAGAAACCCCAGGTGGCACCGGCCGAAAGCGTCTCGAAGCTGTCGGCGAAGCGTTCGAACTCGAGGAAGACGCCGAAGGGGCCAGGTAGCAGAAAACGCAGTCCCGCGCCGTAGACGAGGTCTTCGTCGTCGACGGTGTCGATTCGGGTTTCAATGTCGGGCAAGACCTCCGAGAGCTCGGTTTCCCAGGACACGACCCCGATCTTGCCGTACACGGAAAAACGCTCGGAGAGCGGCCAGTGAGGAAGGAAGGACAGCGAGTAGGCCTCGGTCGCGCCCGCCACCGGCACCACCTGGGCAACGCACAGCTTGGTGTCGTCGCAAGGCCCGGCAAAGCCCGGTACCTCACCGAAGTCCTGGTACTGGAGCTCGAAGACCAGATGGTCTCCGAACCGTGCGCCCAGGCCGTAGCCCCGGCTGTCGTCGTCGCCGTCCAGGATGCGGTCGAAGGCGTCCTCGAGCTGGACATCGACTTCGGTCGAGCCGATTTTTCCGAAGAGGTAGAAGGGATTTTCCGCCCTGGCGGCGTGCGGGCCGCCGAGGACCGTGGCGACGACCAGAATCCACAAGACTGTCGGCTGGTTCTTCTTGGACATGGGGTTCCTCCAGGGCTTGCTGCCAGGACGTTTCGCTACAATGCGTATCCCTCGCAGGATCCATGCCGGAGGCCGCTGGCGACCGGCCGGACCGGGGGACCGAATGGGGCCGATGGGCCGATAGAACCAAGCTGAAAGGAGCCTCTACGATGACGAAGACTAGAGTTCTACGCAACACGAGCTGGATTGCTCTCGCCTTGCTGGTGGCCGTGGCTCCCGGGCTCCGGGCTGATGGGCACGAAACGAGCGCGAGCCAGGATGAGGAGGTCGAGAGTTCCGAGGGCTCGGACACTTCTGCCGCCCAGTTGACCGACAAGGAGCGTGACGAGCTGGTGCTGCTGCTCGAAGGCACCCATCAGTACTTGCTGGAGAAGGTCTCGGATCTCTCGGATGAGGCCTGGGTGTGGAAGCCCGCCGAGGACCGGTGGAGCGTCGGCGAGGTCGTCGAGCACCTGGCTGCCACCGAGGGACTCTTCGGTGCTCTCGAGGAGGCCATGGCCGGGGACGCCTACGAGGGCTGGGACGAGCTGGGCACTACAATGACGGCGATCTACAAGTTCATGCCGAACCGGCTCCGGAAGTTCCAGGCACCCGCCCCGTTCGCGCCCAGCGGCGAGCTGGGACGGGCCGAGGCGCTGGCGCGCCTGGCCGAGTCTCGGGACAAGTGGGTCGCCTTCGTGCGGGAGACGGACGCGCCGGTCAAGATGTACGCGGCCGAGCATCCGGCGTTTGGTCCGGTGAACGGCTTCCAGTGGATCGTGATGATCGGCCTTCACAACATGCGCCACAATGCTCAGATCGTGGAGGTCATGGCCGAGCCCGCCTTTCCGCACTGACCGGGTCGAGTTCGCGGATCGAGTACGTTCTTTGGGGGACCGTGTGGACGAGGGTGGCTCGGCTTTGCGGCAGGCTCCGGCCGTGGACGTCCAGCTGGCCTCTTGTGCCGAGTTGCCGGAACCGGACCACGACGAGCGACCGCTAGTGGATGGACTCCGGCGCGCTGGTATTTCCTGCGCGGTGCGGCCGTGGGACGGTGCCGGTGAGGTTTGGGACCGGGCGGCGCTGACCATCCTGCGCTCGACCTGGAACTATCCCCATGCGCCGGACCGGTTCTTGGCCTGGGCCCAGCAAGCGGCGGCGGTCTCCGAGCTCTGGAACCCGTTGCCGGCGGTGCGTTGGAACCTGCACAAGTCCTATCTTCTCGAACTCGAGCGGTGGGGGCTCCGAACCGTGCCCACCGAGCTCGTAGCCGCCGGTTCGGGCGAGCTCCTGACGGCCGTCCTCGAGCGCCGGAGGTGGCGCGTCGCGGTGGTCAAGCCAGCGGTTTCCGCGGCGTCCTACCGGACCCTGCTGGTGGAGGCGTCCGCGATCGAAGCCGGCGAGATGCACCTGCGGGATCTGGTCCGGGCCGGCGACGTCCTGGTGCAGGCGTTCGTGCCGACGGTCGCGACCTACGGCGAGCGGGCCTTGGTGTGGATCGACGGCGAGCTGACCCACGCCGTGCGCAAGCGTCCGCGGTTCGAGGGGGACGACGAATCGGTGGACCCTCGACCGGTCGCGATCGCGGCGGCCGAGCGCGAGTTGGCGCAGCGCGCGATCGACGCGGTCCGGGCGCACCTGAACGTCGAGTTGCTCTACGCGCGGATCGATCTAGCGCCCCTCGAGACCGACGGCTGCGAGCCGGCGGTCATGGAGCTCGAGCTCATCGAACCGTCGCTGTTTTTTCCCCAGTCGCCGCCGGCCCTTGACCGGTTCGTGGCCGGCGTCAAGCGGCGCCTGACGGCGGCCGCCGTCCGGCGTTTGTCTCGACCGAGTCCGTCCTGATACCTTGGCCGGCAGACACCTGACCCTCGGTCTGGCTCGAAGCGGCAAACCTTCGGGTCGAGTCCGCGTAGGAAGAGCTAGCCCGGCCGGGAAGACCGCGGGTCGGTCTTCTTGGCGAAGGAGAGGCAGAATGGCCCAGTACAAGCCCGTTTTATTTCTCGTGGCCGCGATCGTCGCCATCGTGGGCTTTCTCGGGCTGATGGACCTCGGCAACGTGCCTTACGCAGGGTTCTTCCGCGGTCCCGACAACGACGTCATGCGGGTCTTTCCCGGAAGCGCGGCGGAGAAGGCGGGCCTGGCGCCAGGCGATGTCATCGAGAGCATCGGCGGGATCTCAATCACCGACACCAAGGCTCTGGCACGGCGCGAGCGCCCGGCGGTCGGCGAGGCCCGGACCTTTGTCGTCACCCACGACGGCATGCGGCGCGAGATCGAGCTGGTCTACGAGAAGCTTTCTCCACCACTGCTTCTGGCCTCCCTCGCCTACGCCGTGACCGGATTTTGCTTCCTGCTGTTTCCCCTTTGGGCGTTTCATAGGGTGCCCTCGGCGTCGACGCTGATCCTGGCTCTTTTCGGACTGTGCTTCGCCGTGGCGTTCATCCCGGCGCCGTACTCGCCGTCCTATTTCCTGCGCACCCTGGGCGGGGCGATCTCGACCTCGGCGGTGATTTTGGGCTTCGCGTTTCTGGTTCACTACCTGATGGCCTTTCCCGCGCCGCGTCGATTCCTGTCCAAGGTCTGGGCTTCGACCGCCATGTATGCACCGGCCATCGCCCTGGCGCTGTTCTTTCTCTTCATGACCGTGGCCCAGCCTGACGCCACCGGCAGCTTCAACCGCATCGTCGGGGTTCTGGTCGGAGTCTTCATTGTGAGCTTCTTCGGATGGGCCTTGGTGGCCATGATTCGGCGCTTTCGCAAGTCGAGCTTCGACGAGCGCCGGCAGCACGGGCTCAACCTGATGCTGGGCGGCACGCTGCTGGGCCTGCTGCCGGTGACGGTCTCGAATCTGATCGGCGCCCTGGCCCCCCAGGCTCAGGCCAACCTGCCGGGGGTCCGCTTCTACGCCCTGACCCTGGTGCTGATTCCGCTCAGCTTCTCGATCGCGGCCCTGCGCTCGGCGCGAAGCGAATCGCGTCGCGCCGGCTAGCGCTGCACCGACGTCGAGCCGGCCTGGAAGCCGGACCGGCTTGCCGGGATCCTGGCTAGAGGCAAAGCTTGGCCTCCAGGCGACGCTGGATCGCGTCCATGCGCCGGATCGCCGAGCGGTATCCGATCTCGTAGATCTCGTCCATGCGCTTGGTGTCGAAGGCACCGTAGGCGCCCAGCTCCTCGGGACAGAGAAGCATGTCGCACTCGCGGAACTTGCCTTTCGAACCGTGGTACATGGCGACCTCGAAGGCCCGCTGCGAGACCGCCCATGCGCTCTTCAAGTCAATCCTGTCGGCGGTGCGTAGCGGCGAGGCGTAGACGCCGAGGATGGCGTCGCACAGGACCTTGAGGGGCTCGATCGGGAAGTTGTTGATGATGCCGCCGTCGGCGAACCAGCGCCCTTCGATCTGGATCGGGGTAAAGACCATCGGGATCGCCGAGGAGGCCAGGAGAGCGGCCACCAAAGGTCCGGAGGTGACGATCTCCTGGCGGGCGTTGACGATGTCGGTGGCGGTGACGAAGAGCTTGCGCTGGAGCGCCTCGAATCGGTCGTCGGGGAAGTATTCGTGGAAGTCGTCCCAGACCTTGTGGGTGTCCACGAGGCCGGGCTTGGCGAGAGAGAACTTGGAGACCGCGAAGGGCCGCTTGCGAGCGAAGAACTCCAGCATCTCCTCGGCCGAGTAGCCGGCGGCGTAGAGCGCGCCGACCAGGGCGCCGGCGCTGGTTCCGGCGATGCACTCCGGCTCGATGCCGTGCTCCCGGAGCGCCTGCAAGACTCCGATATGGGCGACGCCGCGAGTGCCGCCGCCGGAAAGGACGATGCCGATCTTGTACTGCATGAGACCGGCTCGAGACTATCCGGATCGATGCGGGACACCCAAGTTCGCGGCCCGCTCAGTCCCTCGGCTGGGCGTCCGAGCCATGGACCGGCGCCGGTTCCGGAAAGAAGATCTCGTCAATCCGGTGGCCGAAGACGTGGGCGATCCGGAAGGCAAGCGGCAGGCTGGGGGCGTGCTTGCCGCGCTCGACCGCGTTGACCGACTGCCGGGAGACGCCCAGGCGCTCGGCCAGATCGGCTTGCGACCAGTCCCGCTCGGCGCGCAGGACCTTGAGCCGGTTCTTCATGGCTGCGGCATCGCTCGGAATCGCTGCGGCCGCTTCCCGGCCGTCGCGCCGCTGGTGCTAGCCGGCCTCTTCAGCGGTCGGCGCTTCGAATCGCTGAAATGCCGTGAAGAGGGCGAGCGCGGAGCCCACCACGACCGAGTCCGCCCAGCCGACGAGGCCTTCGCGATAGAGAAGAGCAAAGGCCAGGACCGCAAGCGTCCAGGTGGCGACCACCGCGACAGGCGGCGCGGGCATGGCGGGAGCGTCGGTATCGAATTCGGCATCCCGGGGAGCCTCAAGGCGTTGGTGAACCGCCCAGCTCAGCCACCCGGCGCCGACGAAGAGCGCCACCACAAAGCTCAGCGAGCCGGACGGAGACTCGGGCCAGCCGCGCGCCGTGGTGATCGATCCCAAGGCGCCGGCCCAGCCGAGGAGCCACAGAGCGGTGAAGACCCGATCGGCCCAGAGGCCGGCCGGTCCGAGCCCTCGAGCCCAGAGCAATCCGGCGACTAGTAGGACCGCCAGCAGCCGGGTCATTGCCCCGGCGACGTCCTGCCCGGCGCCGAGGGCCAAGAGGGCGAAGGGCAGGCCCACCAGGAGCCAGCCGGCGGTCGGGCTGGCGCAGGACTGCCAGAGTTTCATCGCGTAGGTGACGGTGGAGCTCATGGTTGGTACCTCGTATGGAGACAGGGCGAGCGATGGGCTCGTTCCTTGAAGTCAAGGAAACTAGATAAATCGATAAGATAACCTAGCAGAAAGTCTAGGAAAATGGAAGAAAAGTCAAGGAAGCCTGACTGTCAGACCACGGATGGCCCGACCGAATGCGGAGACCGTGCTCCGGTGCGTTGAGGGTCTTGGCCAGGAGCGCGTGCCTCGTGCGACCATCCGTTAGGCTTGGCGTATGCCGGACCAAGCATCGCTCTCGACCGATTACCCGTTCGAAGCCAACTGGCTTCGAGTTCGCGGTTCGCGGATGCATTTTCTGGACGAAGGGCGGGGCGACCCGTTTGTCCTGCTCCATGGCAACCCCACTTGGTCCTACCTATGGCGCAACGTCGTTCCGCATCTGTCCGGTCTGGGCAGGTGTGTGGCGCCCGACCTCATCGGCATGGGGCGCTCGGACAAACCGGACATCGGCTACACCTTTGCCGAGCACGCGCTGTACTTGGACGAGCTCTTGGACCGGCTCGAGCTCGATCGCGTCACGCTCGTGCTGCACGACTGGGGCAGTGCCCTTGGCTTCCACTGGGCCCGGCGCCATCCGGAGAGGATCAAGGGCCTGGTTTTCATGGAGGCCATCGTCCGGCCGGCCCGCCTACGGGACCTACCGTTTCCGCTGCGCCTCGTCTTCCGCCGCCTGCGCCATCCGGCCAAGGGCCGCCGCATGGTGATGGCCAGGAACGCCTTCGTCGAAGAGCTCCTGCCCGCGGGGACGGCGCGGCCGTTCCTCGACGCCGAGATGGCGCACTACCGGGAGCCCTACCTGGATCCGGAGCACCGGGAGGCGATGCGGGTGTGGCCTACGCAGATTCCGTTCGATGGCGAGCCGCCGGAGGTGCACGACGCCGTCACCGCCTACTACGAGTGGCTGCAGACAGGCGAGCTGCCCAAGCTCCTGTTCTACGTCGAGCCGGCGTTCATTATTCCGCCTGCCGTCGCCGAGGATCTGTCCGGGCGCTTGCCCAACCTCGAGACGGTCTTCCTGGGCAAGGGCCGGCACTTCACGCCCGAGGAGTATCCGCACGAGATCGGACGGGGTACCGCGGACTGGTACCGGCGGCTCGGGCTCGAGGGAGGATAGCGTCTTGGGTCGGCGCTCTCGCGGTGGGGAGGTGCGCTGCCGTTCCGACTGCTACGAGTCGGTGCGCCGCTTGTAGAGACCGTCGAAAGCGGTCGTCCAGGTCTTGCCGCCGTCCCGGGACGCTTCCCAGTGCTGGCGTACGGTGCCGTTCTCGTTGTCGTACCAGGTGATCCGGTGCTGGACGTCGTTGCCCTGAGGGTCCTTCGAGGTTCCCGTCAAGTGCATCTTGCCGTCGGCGTGGCCGCCGGCGACCTCGAGGGTCGTGCCGTTACGCCAGACCCAGAACTGCTGCCATTGTTTGGTCGCTGGGTTGTAGAAGTTGAAACTGGATCCCGCGGCCCCAGTGGCTCCGGCCCAGGTCTCTTGAAGCACGCAGCCGTCCAGGATAGGTCGGATCGAATTGGTGCCCGCGAGCTGGTCGCCCGAGTAGACGTCCCACTCTCCGATCCAGAAGTCGAAGTCGTGAGATTTCTCATCCGAGCAGGCGGGCGGAGGCGTTTGCGCGGCAGCGGCTCCGGTGATGGCGAGGACTGCGATCAGACCGAGGCATCGGGTTGGGACCATGGCTGTGGCTCCTTTCGGGATTGCGGCACGGGTGAGCCGGCATGCTAAGAGATCGTACGAACGCGGCAACGCCGGTGGCTGTCGAAATCTTGCCGTTCTGGGGCCCCGAAACCATCGAAAGTTGACAATATTCGGCTGCTGTGGTCCGATCCGCCCGGTTTATGTTTCTCTTCCAATCCTTGTGAGCCTCGGGCCGGCACCGCCTAGGTGTCCGGGGGCGGGGTTCGCCACGACGACAACAGGAGGAATCAATTGCAGAAGACACTGAAGTGGGCGTGCGTGTTGGTTCTCGCCGTGGTGGTTGGCGTGGGTGCGCTGCCGGTCCTGGCCGCGCAGCCCGACGCCGATCGCTACATCGTTTCATTCTTGGATGCCGGCAAGGGTCGTTCGGCCCTGCATGCCGCGGGCGCTCAGGTGCTCCGGGACCTGCCCAATCAGGGCGCGGTCGCCGCTCGGATTCCGGCTCGGTCCCTCAACGGCCTGCGCAAGAATCCCAACATCGAGTACATCGAGGTGGACGCCGTTCGCTATCCGATGGCTCAGACGACTCCGTGGGGCATTCCCGCTGTTCAGGCGGACCAGGTTTCGGATGCCGCCGCCGGTAACCAGACGGTTTGCGTCATCGACTCCGGCTACTCCAATGGGCATGAGGACTTGCGGGTGCTGAGCGCCGGCGAGGCCAGCCCGGACCCCGGCTCTGGCGATCCGCTGGCCCCGACTTCGATCTGCCATCACGGCACACACGTTGCCGGGACCATCGCCGCGCTGACCAACGGCGTCGGCGTGGTGGGTGTCGCGCCCAGCGGCACGGTCGGTTTGCACATCGTCAAGGTGTTCGTGGATGACGCCAGCTCGCCCTCGGGCTGTAGCTGGGGTTACTCGTCCGATCTGGTTGCCGCCCTCGACGCCTGCACGGCGGCCGGGGCCACCATCGTCAACATGAGCCTCGGCGGTTCGCTCAAGAACCGTACCGAGCAGCGCGCTTTCAACAGCGCCTACAACGACGGCGTGCTGTCGATCGCGGCCGCCGGCAACGACGGCAACACTCGCCACTCGTACCCGGCGTCCTACGATTCAGTCGTTTCAGTCGCTGCCGTCGATTCGGCCTACGTGGTTGCGGATTTCTCGCAGCAGACGAGTCAGGTCGAGCTCTCGGGTCCGGGCGTCGCCGTGCGCTCGACCGTAGCCATGGGCGGCGGCACCGAGGAGAGCCTCACCGTCGGCGGCTCCGGGTACGAGGCGACCGGGATGGAAGGCTCGCCCGATGCCAGCGCCACGGCCGCGCTCTACCGCTGCAACGCCGTGGACGGCCTGGGCAGCCCGGGCGATTGCGCGGGCGCTTCCGGCAGCGTTTGCCTCATCTCCCGGGGGGACATCTCCTTTGCCGACAAGGTGGTGGAGTGTGAATCCCAGGGCGGTGTCGGCACCGTCATCTTCAACAACGCCGCCGCGCTCTTCAGCGGCACCCTCGGCGGAACCGCGGTTTCGATCCCGGCGGTAGGCGTGTCCGGCACCGACGGTGCGGTCCTCGAAACGATGACCGGCCAGTCGGCGACGGTCACGACCACCACCGGCAACTACTCGTTCTACGACGGGACGTCGATGGCGACGCCTCATGTCGCCGGTGTGGCGGCTCTGGTCTGGAGCCAGGACGCCACCTGCACGAATCAGGAGATTCGCGATGCGATGACCACGACCGCGCTCGATCTGGGCGATCCCGGTCGGGACAACGCGTACGGCTTCGGACTGGTGCAGGCGGCCGATGCCGTGGCCGCTCTCGACTGTGGCTCCACGGGCGGTGGCTGCACCTTGCTGCCCAAGGGAGCTTCCTGCTCCAGCGACAGCGAGTGCTGTTCGGGAGCTTGCAAGGGCAAGCCCGGCAGCAAGACCTGCAAATAAAGTCGGTTCCTCGATTCGCACCAAGAGGGGGCCTTGGGCCCCCTCTTTTTTTGGAGCCGTTTCGCCGGACCGGCTGCGGTAAGAGTCCGTTAGGGATCGGCCGGCTTGACCGGCTCGGCCGGAACCAGAACCGAGCCGTAGCTCCGCTCCATCTCCCGGAGTCCGACGAAGTCGAGGTAGCGCAAGTCCCCGAGGTGGATCATCTCCCGGCCCTCGAGGACCTGGCGGCGCGCCACTGGAAAGCGGACCCACCGCGACCAACCCCGCGAGCCCTCCGAGGTGCGAGCTCGGCGGACTGCGGGTTCGTCGGCCGGGAAGGGGACGAGCTCCGGCTGCCAGGAGATTGCGGTCCGCGTCCGATCCGGTTGGAGGCGCATTCGCCAGAGGCCGACTCGATACCCGTTTTCGGTGGTCGCCAGGACCCGGCGCAGGCTGGGATCGAGAGGTACCGGCGAGGCCATCACGTCTCCGGCTGGCGTTTCTCCGTTGGCGGCCAGCGATTGTTGCGCCGCTCCCACGGCCAGCTTGGACGCGACGATGGCGAACGCGACGTAGACCGCGAAGC
Organism: Candidatus Multivoradales bacterium; assembly: GCA_965223155.1. Classification (GTDB taxonomy): domain Bacteria; phylum Acidobacteriota; class Thermoanaerobaculia; order Multivoradales; family JAHEKO01; genus CALZIK01. Next base: position 953,802 of record CBDCVR010000013.1, on the reverse strand, counting down.
CGATGAGAACGAGCCGCGCGGAAAACCGGCCCGGACCGGGGAGCTCGGCTCGCCGCGATCGAAGTCCGAGCCACGCGGCGAGTGCGGCCAAGACCAGCGCCCAGAGGAGGCGCAGGCCGGAGGCTCGGGCGACGGTCTCGGACGGAATCGGTGGCGCGAGGACGACCAGGGCCATTGCCGCGGCGAGCAGCAAGCCGGCAACGCGGGCGCGCCGGCTGGTCGGCCATGCGAGGGCGACTACGGCTCCCAGGCCTAGCCAGACCCAGGCGTCGATGATGAAGAGCGCGTCGCCGTAGAACCATCGGTCCGAAAAGGGAGCCAGCAGCCGGACTCCGGAGGTGTTGAGCCAGTCGAGGAGTGGATGGGACCAGACCGCCAGGAAACTGGGCAGGATGAGGGCGCTCGCCCGCGCTGGCGGGCTCGCGGCCCTGCGCTCGGCGCGAGACCGGTCCCACCGGTCCCAGAGGACGAGCGCGCCGACCAGGAGTCCAGGCAGCAGGACCATCGCCAGGATGCCGTGGGTCAAACTGCGGCGGAAGTCCAGGGCGAAGCTCGGCCCTCCGAGAAGTCCGACGATGTCGACGTCGGGAAGATTGGCGCCGATCAGAACGGCGGCCGCGCCCATGCGGGCATCCCTGCCCACGCCCGCCTGCCGTAGCGCGGCGCCGGCGAGAGTATGGGTGATCGGGTCCAAGAATCGCGTGGATGCGGGCGCTGCCGACTACCTGCCGGCTTCCTCGGTGGGCTCCCGGCCCACCAACTCGGCCTGGAGCTTGTAAAGGGTCTCCACGACGTCGTCGTGGAAACCGGCGATGTCGGCCGCCTTCTTGCTTCTCAAGTCCAGGTACTCCGGGCACTTCTTGCACTGGAGCCGGGTACGGTCGAACTCGTGGATGCGCTCGACCAGCGCGGCGTACTCGCCGGTCAGATCCGAGATCTGGCTGCGCAGCTGACGGCGTTCTTCGATTCCGGCGCGGGCCATCTCGTTGCCCTCGCGCACGTCCCGCCGGGCGTCTTCCAAGAGCGTCCGGGTCTCGTCGAGCTGGCCCTGGAGTGCTTGGTTGCCCTCGGTCAGGTCGCTGATTCCGGTGACCAGGAGGCGCTCGAGCTCGTTGATGTGGCCTCCGATCTCGGTCTGGATGGTTTGAGGAACGGCTGCCCGCAGCTCCTGGAACTTCATCTGGATGGTGTCCATGCTGGTGGCGGTGGCCGTTTCCTGGGCGGCGAGACGCTGGCTGAGCTGGCTCTCCCAGGTATCGAACCGGTTCTTCCACTCGGTGGCCTCGATCCGCGCCGAATCCAGATCCGTGGCGCAGGTCTCGAGTTGAGCGACCACGGCTTGGTGGGTGGAGCGCGGCGTACAGGCGATCACAGTGAGCAACAGCGCCGCGATCCCGGTGGCGCCGGTTCGAGTCAAGTGGTTCATCGGGGTCCCTCCGTTCTTGCGGCGAGCCTAAGCTTGGGTCGTGGGCCTGTCAAACCGGTGTATTGTTGGCCGACGCGGGCGGCGATCGCGACGTCTGGCCGCCCGGCGCCACGCCAAGGAGACACAGCATGCAAGAGCGAGAGCAGCCCGAGACTCTACGTTTGAAACAAGCGATGCCCGCGATGACGGTCAACGATTTGGCCAAGAGCGTGGCCTGGTACCGGGACGTGCTGGGCTTCATCGTGGTCGAGGAGCACGAGATGGATGGCCAGGTCGTAGGCGCGAGCCTGCGCGCCGGAGCGGTCGACATCCTCCTCGGCCAGGACGATTTCAAGAAGGGTCGCGACCGCGTCAAGGGTGTCGGCATGCGCCTCTACTGCACCACCGGGCAGGACGTGGACGAACTTGCCGAGAGGATCAAAGCCGCCGGTGGCGAGCTCGCCGCCGAGCCGACGAATCAACCCTGGGGGGCGCGGGATTTCGCGATCCAGGACCCCGACGGCTTCTTGATTTCGATCTCGACGCTGCCGGCGAACTAGTCGGCCGCGGCCGAGTCCCTAGAGGACTGCGCCGTGGGTCTGCGGCGTGAAGCTCGAATCGTTGAAGACGGCGCGCACGTTCGAGTTGCCCATGCGCCGGGACAGGATCTCGGCCAGGATGTCCCGGTAGTCGATCGTGATCTTGAGATCCTGGTCTTCGTAGAGCTGGTTCTTGTTGAGTCCCGGCCACTTGGTCAGTACCTGACCACCGTTGATCGAGTCGCCCATGGCAAGCATCAGCCCGCCGTAGCCGTGGTCGGTGCCGCGGCTGCCGTTCTCGAAGACGTTACGGCCGAACTCGGAGACGGCGACGGTGACGACATCCTTGCGGTTCGACGCCTTGATGTCCTTGCGGAAGGCGGCGAGCCCTTCGGCCAGGTCCTGCATCAGATACATCATCCAGCCGTTGAGGTTGCCTTGGGTGTCGTGGGTGTCCCAGCCGTCGAGATCGATGGCCACCGCCTCGACCCCGATGTTCGCCTTGATCAGGGCAGCGGTCGACCGTAGGGCGTACCCGAACGAGCTGTCGGGGTAGCGGGCGCCGCCCTTGGGCTTGTAGCTCTCGAAGCGGATGCGCTTCAAGGTGTCGACGGTGCGAAAGGTGTCGCCGGCTGAGGTCGCCAGCGGCTCGGAAGCGTAGGCATAGATCTCTTCCAGGACCGCGATGCGCTCTTTCTTGGTCGCGCCGCCACCGGTGAAGCCGAACTCGGCGAGATCGAAGATGGGTAGCGCCTTGGGCGCGCCCACCAGGGTGCGCTGGAGCCCGTAGCCGATGCCGACGGCGCGCAGCACGCCGTTCTTGAGGCTCGGTGCCGTGGTCATCAGGTGCCGCCCCAGCCAGCCGGTGAACCGGGACGGTGGCGGAGAGGCTTCGCCCACCTCCATGAAGTGCATGGCGTCGAAGTGCGACCGGTTCGAACCGGGCAGGCCGCAAGCGTGAACGATCAAGAGCTCGCCGCTGTTGAAGGCCGACCGGAGCGGCGTCATGGGCTCGGAGAAGCCGAAGGTCCCGTCCAGATCCACCGCGCGCCGGTTGGCCGACGAGTCCGGACGCGGTACCGCCAGGGTCGGACGCAGGTCGTAGTAGGCGTTCTCGGTGTGCGGCACCACCATGGAGAGGGAATCCACGCCGCCGCGCAGGAAGATCATCACCATCACGTCGCGCGCCGAGTTCTCGCTTTGGGCGTAGGCGACTCGAGGCAGCCAGGACGGTGTCGCGGCCGCGGCCACGACACCGGCCGACAAGCCGACAAAGCGACGCCGGGAGAGACGGGTGTATTCCTCGCAACCCTTGCATTTGGTATCGGTCATGGCGGTCCTCCAGGGTGCCGTTCGTCAGTAGACCTGAAACTCGGGGGAGGCCACCGCGATGCCGACGGCTTCGCGCAGCCGCTTCGTCGTCAGCGGTCCGGCACTCAGGAACTCCTCGAGTCCGATCCGGGTTTGCTTCGACATGCCCCCGCCCATCAGGCGCTCGTCCAGTAGCTTGACGAGCTGCCGCGGACTCTTCGAAGTATCTTGAAACTCCGCCGCCAGTCGCACATCCGAGGTGTCCGGGAAGGGAAGGCTGGAGGCGAAGTTCCAGCGCGGTAGAACGTAGCCGGACCAGTACTCGGCGCTGTCCGGATACCCGTCCGGCGGCGTCCAGGCGTAGGGCAAGTGCCCCGCCAGCTCGAGCTGCTCGAACAAGAAGCGCGGACTCACCACCTCGGCTCCGAGACCGCGCAGGGCCGAGACCGCGAGATGTTGCGGACGCTTGATCTTGGGGGTCGCTTTGCGCATGAGCTTCTTCGACAGAACCGTCCGCAAGGTGGCGCGCAGGTTGCCGCGGGTGCGGGTGAACTTGGCGGCCACCCGGTTGACGTGCTGGCGGCGCGGCTCGTAGCCGTGAAAGAAGCGCAGCAGCTTGGTGGCGAGGAAGCGGGCCGTGCTGCGGTGGGCGACCAGGAGATCAAGGACCTCCTCGCCGTCCTCCTCGCCCTGCCCGCCGGGGATGGCCCGGCCCAGGACGCGCTTGCGCTTCTCGTCGTGCTGGAAGGGGTCGAACCGGAACTTGCCCATGTTGCGGTTCTCGTCGTAGACGTTGTACAGAGTCCAGCCGGTGAAGCAGCGCGCCACTTCGCGAACGTCCTCTTGGGAATAGCCGCCGTTCACGCCCATGGTGTGCAGCTCCATCAGCTCACGGGCGTAGTTCTCGTTCGGGTGGCCGCGGACGTTGGTGTCGTTGGTCAAGTATTCCAGCATGTTGGGACTGTGGGCGCTGGCCGACACCAAGTCGCGAAACTTGCCGAAGGCGTGGGCGCGGGCGACCTCCCGGTGATCCGCGGGCTTCAACACGTACCCATGCCCGGCCAGGACGTCGATCGAAAAATGGTCCGACCAGAACATTACCGTTCGTTCGAAGAGCTGACGCGGGCTGTACGCCAGCCGCAGGACGGTGGCGACGATGAGCTCGATGATCGGCTGAACGGGATCGTCGCCATAGCTCTGGTTGAGCTCGAACGGAGTCATCTCGAGACTCCGGAACTCGCTGTTGAGTGCGTCCTCGAATCCGCCGTCGTCGATCGCGTCGGGACGGAGCTGCCGCTCCAGGAAACCCTTGTACCCGAGCTCGGCTACTTCGGCCATCTCGACCGGAGTCATGCCCATGGTCGCTCGTTGCACCAGCTTCTGTTCGGGTGTGGCCCGGTTGGACGCCGGCTTGACGGCCTTTTGAACCGCCCGCGCCGCTCGCCGGATCGACTCACGCCGCCGCCGCACCAGCCGCTTGGGCAGCGGTCTTGCGGCGGCCATCCGCCGCGGCCAATCGGCTCCGGCGGCAAGGCGAAGCCCTCCTGCAAAGCTCGGGGTCGAATCTCCTAGGGGTCTCATGGACGCCTCCTTGCCGGTCACCGGCGACCCGTTCTCGCTCGCTCGTCGGTGCCAGGATAGCGCAAGTTCGAGACCGACCCATGGCCGAATGGGCCAGATGGGCCGGGCGCGGTCCGACTGCGACGCTTCGGGAAACTCGGACGTTGGCGTACGATGCGCCGATGTCGGACGACAACGCATCTCCAGGCGGGCGTCTCCTGGGTCTTTGGCGGCGCCTCAACGGTTTGCCCGGGGGCAAGCGCTGGTTCAGCTACTTGGTTGGCCGGACCGCTCCCTACACCGGAACCATTGGCGCGCGCATCGTCGAGCTCGAGCCCGGCTTCGTGCGGGCCGAGCTGCGCGACCGGGGCAAGATCCGCAACCACCTGCGTTCGGTACACGCGGTGGCGCTCGCCAATTTCGGGGAAGTGACAAGCGGGCTGGCGACCCTGACCGCGCTGCCCAAAGGCGTCCGGGGCATCGTCACCGAGCTTTCGACGACGTACACCAAGAAGGCTCGCGGCCTCTTGACAGCAGAGTGCTCGAGCGACGTGGGCCGGGTGACCGAGCCGCGCGAGCATCAGGTAGAGGCGGTGATCCGGGACGGGTCGGGCGACGAGGTGGCGCGGGTGCGCGCGACCTGGCTCCTGAGCCCGCCGGCGAACGGTGCCCCCGAGGGCCGGGATGCCTGAGACGAGCGTCAAGCCGGCGTCGGCCGATTCCGGTCCGCTCGAGACCGCGCTTACCCGGCACGCCGGAGTGGAGATCCCGCTCATCTGCGGCCCCATGTATCCGTGTTCCAATCCCGAGCTCGTGGCGGCGGTATCGAAGGCCGGCGGTCTGGGCGTCTACCAGCCGATCTCGCTGACCTACGTGCATGGGCACGAGTACCGAGCAGGGATCCGGCTGATGCGGGAGCTCTCGGGCGGCCGCCCGATCGGCATGAACGCCCTGATCGAGAAGTCCTCGAAGCGGTACCTGGACACGATGCACCGCTGGGTGGACGAGGCGCTGGAAGAAGGCGTGCGCTTCTTCATCACCTCTCTGGGCAATCCCAAGTGGGTCGTGGACAAAGCCCATGCGGCCGGTGCCGTTGTCTACCACGACGTGACCGAGCGCAAGTGGGCGGAGAAGGGCCTGGCGGGAGGCGTGGATGGCTTGATCGCGGTCAACAACCGCGCCGGCGGCCACGCCGGCGACCGCTCGCCGGAGGAACTCTTCGAGGAGCTGGCCGATTTCGGAGTGCCGCTGGTCTGCGCCGGCGGCGTCGGTAGCGAGGAACGGTTCGTCGAGGCCCTGGCCATCGGCTACTCCGGGGTCCAGATGGGGACCCGCTTCATCGCCACCGAGGAGTGCAAGTCGGCCCGGCCCTACAAGGAGGCGATCGTGGCGGCCGAAGCCGACGACATCGTCTTGAGCGAGCGCATCACCGGGGTGCCGGTGTCGGTGATCAAGACTCCGTACATCGAGCGCATGGGGCTCAAGGCGGGTCCGTTCGCCCGCTGGATGCTACGCGGCCGCAAACGCAAGCACTGGATGCGGACGATCTACGCTCTCAAGTCGCTATGGCAGCTCAAGCGCGCGTCCCTCGACAAGGGAGGCAGCCGCGACTACTGGCAAGCCGGCAAGAGCGTCGCCGGGGTCGAGCGCATCGAATCCGCCGGCGACGTCGTGCGCCGCTTCGCGCGAGCCGCGGTCGCCAAACCGGCGACGGCTTCGGACGCTTAGCCGCCCGTGGTAGCGGGCTAGCTCTTGTAGACGGCCCCGATCGCCGCTCCCATGAGGGTGAGCGTGATCAGGTTCATCGCGCCCCAGCACCAGGCCAGGTAGTAGGGGAAGCCGTCGATCACCAGCGGGTTGTAGAAGCTGGCCCAGAAGGCGATGAGGCCGATGGCGCAACCGAAGGCGGCGCCGCCCTTCCATCCGGCCGCCCAGGAGCCGCGGGTCTTGGCGAAGAGTTTGGCCATGAAGAAGGCCGTCACGACCGAGATGACCAGGAACCAGAGCGGGTTCGCTTGTTCCTGACTGAACACGTCCGAGAGCCGAACGTAGGTGTCCGACATGATCATGCCGTGCATGATGAAGTCCGCGATGTTGGCGACGATTCCACCGACGAGGCCGGCGATGGCGATCCTGGTCCAGTTCATCACTTCTCCTTTCCCCGAGACGTGCTCTCGGGCTGACCAAACGACTGGAGTTTGAGGCACCGGCGAGTGTATCCCGAAAGCGTTCGGACCGAGGACGGGTCGGCTCGAGAGACCGCGTTTCGTGCCCGCGCGCCGGTTGCTATCCTGGCCGCGTGACGACTCAGCGTCTCCGGTTTGTCTGGATTCTGTCCCCGGCCCGCGACCTGCTCTTCTACATTGGGTCGGTGGCGGCCGGCTGGACGTACGTTGCCGTGATTCTGTTCGCCGCCGCCCGCTTCGAGAGTCCGCTCGAGGACTCCTTCGGCTCTTTTTCGGTTGGTGCCTGGACGATTCCGCTCAACCTGGAGCTTCTGGTGGTCGTGTCCTGGGCGCTGATTCTGGATGCGCCGCACGTCTGGGCCACCCTGGCCCGGACCCTGTTCGATCCGGACGAATGGCGGGTTCGCCGGACCGAGATCCTGCGTTCCTTTGGCTTCTTCCTGGCCGGACCGCTCCTGATCCTGGCGCCGTACGCGGTAGGGGTTGTGGCCGCGCGCGCCGGCCGGCCGCTGCCGGCCGCCGGACTGGGTGCCGGAGCGGTGGTCTTTTTCGTCCTCTTCCGACTCTGGGCCTATCACCACGTAGTGCGACAGCACTGGGGCTTTTTCCGTCTCTACCAGCGGCGGGCCGGCGAGCTCTCGGGGGTGCCGGACCGCTGGGACACCTGGTTCTTCAACGCCATCCTCTACCTGCCGCTGGCGATGTTCGTGACCAGCCCGTTCTACGCGGGCGTACCGGGCAACCCCGACCTGGGCATGCGGAGTCCGATCTGGGGAGATTGGAGCTTGGGTTCGGTCGCCTATCCCCTGCTTTGGGCCGCCTTCCTGGCCGTTCTGGTGGGCTACCTCGTCCACCAGGCCCGCCTATGGTGGTCGGGGGCGACGCTCAACGGCTCGAAGCTCCTCTACATGCTGCCGCTGGTTCCGTTGCACCTGGCGGTCTTCAGCCACCCGCTGCTGGCGGTGTTCGTCGTGCCGATCGTGACCGTCGGCCACAACATCCAGTACCACGCGATCGTCTATTCCTACGCGCGCAACAAGTACCCCGAGCGGGGCCGCGAGTTTCGGTGGGCCAAGGCGCTGTTTCGGAACTTCGCCGTCTACGCCGCCATCGGCTTTCTCTTCGGGTTCTTGCTTTACAAGGGACCGCTGGTGGGCTGGTTCGAAGCAGCCGCCGGCGCGGGCCTGGACGAGGCCCTGTTCAACTCCTTCGGCATGATGGCGGGCATCCGGGATCCGGCCAAGCTGGCTCTGGGGCAGAGAGTTCTGGCGGCGCTGATTCTGGGTTTCGCGATGCAGCACTACTATCTGGATTCCAAGATCTGGAAGGTCGGCCGGGACCGCGAGGTGCGCCGGCACCTGGGTGTCTGACCAAGCGCCCCGCCGGAGGCCTCGAAGGATGAAGACGCGATGAGATTGCCCGCTCCGTTCGTTTCCCGCCGGGTGCTGGCCATGGCTCTGGTGCTCGCGGTCTTCTTCGGCGTGCAAGTGCTCCAGCGAGTCGGCGGTTGGCTGGGCTCCTCGGGGTCTCCGGCTCCGGTCGAGCGGGGGACTGAGCCGTCCTCGGTTCCGGCCCCGGTTCCATCCGCCGACGGTCGGGGTTCGAGCTCCGAGAGCCTCATCGAGCGAGCCTTTGCCGAGCGGCGGTCCGATGTCCTGGTCACCGTGCCGGGGAAGGTGAGCCGTGTGCTCGCCGACGACCTCAAGGGATCGCGCCATCAGCGTTTTATCCTCGAGCTGGCCGGTGGGCACACCGTGCTCGTTGCCCACAACATCGACTTGGCCGACCGGGTGCCCTTGCGCCGCGGCGATTCAGTCGAGGTGCGGGGAGAGTACGAGTGGAACCAGCGCGGGGGCGTGATTCACTGGACCCACCACGATCCCCAGGGCCGGCATCAGGACGGCTGGATCCGGCATCGAGGAAGGACCTATGGCTGATCCCGAGGCACGAGGGTTGGTGAGGTCGCTGGCTCTTGCAGTCGATCGGGAGACCGGATACCTTTCGGGCACCCTGGTACGGACGTGTTGGAGACTCTCGCGCAGCCCTGGCCCTGGTATGTCGCCGGCCCCCTCGTCGGGTTGACGGTGCCGCTGCTGCTGCTCGTGGGCGGCAAGATGTTCGGCATCTCCAGCAATATGCGCCACTTGTGCGCGGCGCTGCTACCGACCCGCCAGGAGTTCTTCCGGTATGACTGGCTGGGCACGGGCCTGTGGAACCTGGTCTTCGCCGCGGGCATCATTGCCGGCGGCTGGCTGGCGGCCACCTGGCTGGGAGGATCGCACCAGGTAGAGATCGCCCCGGCGACGGCTAGCTTCGTCACCGAGCACGGCCTCAGCGATCTGTCCGGACCGGTGCCGGCCGAGCTCTTTACCTGGCCCGCTCTGGCGACCCTGCCGGGCTTTCTCATCGTCGTTGGCGGGGCCTTCCTCGTCGGCTTCGGCGCGCGCTACGCGGGCGGCTGTACCTCGGGCCATGCCATCTCGGGACTCGCCAACCTCCAGGTGGGCTCGCTCCTGGCGGTGCTGGGGTTTTTCGCCGGCGGCCTGGTCTCGAGTCGCTTGATCCTGCCGATTCTTCTGAGGATGCTGGGGTGAGGCTCGTTCCGTACTTCCTGGCCGGGATCTACTTCGGGGTGGTCGCCACCCAGTCCCAGATCATTTCCTGGTTTCGCATTCAAGAGATGTTTCGGTTCGAGAGCTTTCACATGTACGGGGTTCTGGGAACCGGAGTCGCCGTGGCTTTGCTCGGCATCCAGGTCGTGCGGCGGTTGGAGCTCAGGGCGTTGGGCGGCGAACCCATCCACATTCCCGCCAAGGTGTTGGACAAAGGCCATCGGTACTGGATCGGCGGATGCTGCTTCGGCCTGGGCTGGGGGCTGATCGGCGCCTGTCCGGGCCCCATCTTCGCTCTTCTCGGCCACGGAATCTGGGTGATGCTGGCGGTGCTGGCAGCGGCCATGCTGGGCACCTGGACGTATGGAGCGCTGCGCTCCCGGCTGCCCCATTGAGCGGAAGATCGGGCTAGCCGGTGGCGTCGACGCTCGATCGTGCGGCCGTGTCGGACGAGAGCGGAGGAGCGGCCGCCGCCCGCTGGGCCAAGGTCGTCGATCACGAGAGCTGCATCGGCTGCCACGCGTGCTCGACCGCCTGCAAGTCGGAAAACGAGGTTCCGCTCGGCGTCCACCGGACCTACGTCAAGTACGTGGACGTGGGCCTCTTTCCGCAAGTGCGGCGGTCGTTTCAGGTCACGCGTTGCAACCAGTGCGCGGACGCTCCCTGTACCCATGCCTGTCCGACGACGGCCATGTACGCCCGGCCCGACGGCATCGTGGACTTCGACAAGGACGTCTGCATTGGCTGCAAGGCCTGCATCGCCGCCTGTCCCTACGACGCCATCTTCATCAATCCCGAGGATCACACTGCCGAGAAGTGCAACTTCTGCGCGCACCGGATCGACGTCGGCCTGGAGCCGGCGTGCGTGGTCGTCTGTCCGACCGAGGCGATCGCGGTCGGGGACCTGAACGACCGCGACTCCCGGGTGGCGCAGACCGTCTATCGCGAGCCGGTCAGCGTGCGCCGGCCGGAGAAGGAGACCCATCCCAAGCTGTTCTACCGGGGCGCGCACCAGGCGACCCTGGATCCGCTGGCGGCCGAACGGCCGGCCGGCGAGATGTTCCTGTGGAGCGAGCAGACGACCGGAGCCGGCCGGGTGGTGTCGGGTTCTCCGGCCGATGCGCCAGGGAGCCCTGACGGCCGCGGCCTGGCGGGCAACTCGTCCGCGGCCGCGGTCCTGGCCTACGACGTTCCGCACAAGGCCCCCTGGGATTGGCGGGTCAGTCTCTACACCTTGACCAAGGGCGTTGCCGCCGGCGCCTATCTGGCGGCGCTCCTGCTCGTGGCGAGCGGCGCCATCCCGGCTCACAGCGCGCTCTGGGTCTGGGCGGCGCCGATCGTGGGCGCGGTGTTTCTGGCGCTTACCGGGCTCCTCCTGATCTGGGATCTGGACAAGCCCGCGCGCTTCTATCTCATCTTCACCCGTCCCCACTGGCGGAGTTGGCTGGTACGGGGAGCGTTCGCGATTGCCGGCTACTCCGTGGTTCTTGGTCTCCATTTGCTGGCTGGTCTCGCCGGCCGTGCCGGCCCGCAGGGATGGATCGCGGTCGTGGGCGTGCCGCTGGCCGTGCTCACCGCGGTCTACACCGCCTACCTCTTCGCCCAGTCCAAGGCGCGCGACCTCTGGCAGAGCCCGCTTCTGCCGCCCCATCTGCTGGTGCAGTCGCTGCTAGCCGGCGGGGCCGCGCTGCTGCCGCTGGCCTTTGTCGTCGAGCCGAGCGCGGTTCTGGGTCTGACCCGCATCGTGGGCATCGGTGCGGCGGTTCATTTGCTCCTGGTCTTGGGCGAGGTGACTCTGCCGCACGCGACCGCCCACGCCCGGCTGGCGTCCTGGGAGATGACCTCGGGCCGCTTCAGGGCCTGGTTCCGGGCGAGTCTCGTCCTGGTCGCGCTGGCCGCGGCGGCCCCCTGGCCCAGCATGCTGGGCGTGCTGGGCACGCTGCCCCCGGCCGGCTCGGCGGGCTTGCTGTCGCTGGCCGCCTTGGCGGCGCTCGCCGGACTTCTCGCCTACGAGCACGCCTACGTGCAAGCGGGCCAGGCGGTGCCTCTGGCATGAGTGGCAACGACGGGCGCGCCGATACCGCCGGAGCCCGGCCCGACGCCGGCCTCGAGGCCCTCGGCCGCAGGGTGAGCGCCGCCCGGCGAGACACCGAGGCCCGAGGCGAGACCTTCTATCCGGGGGCCAGCCGCGTGCATCTGGCTTCGTTTCCTCCCAAGGAACGTTGGGACGACTGGGTCGAGCTGGACGCAAAGTCCTGGCCCCGGCGGGTGGAGAAGCACTACATGCTGGTGCCCACCACCTGTTTCAACTGTGAGTCCGCCTGCGGGCTCCTGGCCTATGTGGACCGGGATTCCCTGGAGGTGCGGAAGTTCGAGGGCAACCCGGAGCATCCAGGCTCGCGTGGCAGGAATTGCGCCAAGGGTCCGGCGACGCACAACCAGATCACCGACCCCGACCGCATCCTCCAGCCCCTGAAGCGCGCGGGCGAGCGGGGGCAGGGACGCTGGACGCAGGTCTCCTGGGACGAGGCCCTCGAAGACATCGCCGCCAGGATCGCGACGGCCATCCGGGAAGAGCGCCAGGGCGAGGTCATGTACCACGTCGGCCGGCCCGGCGAGGACGGCTTTGCCGAACGTCTGCTGGCGGCCTGGGGCGTGGATGGCCACAACTCGCACACCAACATCTGTTCTTCCGGCGCCCGGGCGGGCTACCAGTTCTGGACCGGCATCGATCGGCCCAGTCCCGACCACGCCCGCGCCGAAGTGATTCTCTTGGTCAGCGCGCACCTCGAGACCGGGCACTACTTCAACCCGCACGCCCAGCGTGTCATCGAGGCCAAGCAACGCGGCGCCAAGCTGATCGTGGTTGACACCCGGTTGTCGAACACCGCGACCCACGCCGACTTCTGGCTGGCGACCCAGCCCGGCTCGGAGGCCGCACTGCTGCTGGCGATCGCCAACCACCTGATCCAGAACGACCTCTACGACAAGAGCTTTGTCGAGCGTTGGTTCAACTGGCGGGAGTACCTGGCGGCTGCCCATCCCGGCCTCGACCCGACGTTCGCCAACTTCGAGCGCATGCTGAAAGCCGAGTACGAGGCCTTTACCTTCGAGTTTGCGGCGGCCGAGACCGGAGTCGATGCCGACACGATCCGGCGGGTCGCTGTGACCGTCGCGGGCGCGGGCACCCGCCTCTCGACCCATAACTGGCGCAGTGCCGCCGCCGGCAACGAGGGCGGCTGGCAGGTGTCGCGCACCCTGTTCTTCCTGAACGCTCTTCTGGGCGCGGTCGCGACCCCCGGCGGGACCTATCCCAACGCCTGGAACAAGTTCGTGCCGCGGCCGATCCGTCTGCCACGCCACCCCGAGCACTGGAACGAGCTGACCTGGCCGGTGGAATATCCCCTCATCATGAACGAGGTGTCGTTTCTCTTGCCGCACCTCGTCAAGGAGGGCCGCGGCCGGCTGGACGTCTATTTCTCCCGGGTCTACAACCCGGTCTGGACCAACCCGGACGGGTTTTCCTGGATCGAGATGCTGACCGATCCGGAGCGGGTCGGGCTGCACGTGGCCCTGACCCCGACCTGGAACGAGACCGCCTACTTCGCGGACTACGTCTTGCCCATGGGGCACTCCTCGGAGCGCCACGACCTGCACTCGTACGAGACCCACGACGGCCAGTGGATCGGCTTCCGGCAGCCGGTGCTGCGGGCGGCGCGCGAGCGCCTGGGCGAGCCGGTGGACGACACCCGGGCGGTCAACCCGGGCGAGGTCTGGGAGGAGAACGAGTTCTGGCTCGAGCTCTCCTGGCGGATCGATCCCGACGGCGAGTTGGGGATTCGGTCCTTTGTCGAGTCGCAGCGGAGACCGGGGCACCGGCTCACGGTCGACGAGTACTACGGCTACATCTTCGAGAACTCGGTTCCGGGCCTGCCCGAGGCCGCCGCCGCCGAGGGACTCGAGCCGCTCGAGTACATGCGCCGCTACGGTGCGTTCGAAGTGGCGGCCGACGTCGGCCCGCTCTACGAGGAGGTCGTCGCGGACGACCAGCTCGAGGATCCGGCCGAGGACGAGTTCGGCCGCGTCTATACCCGGGCCGCCGCGCCGCCGCCGGTGAACCTGGCTCCCACCGGTGCGCCCGGGCCCGACGCCGATGGCCGGCGGCCGGTGGGGGTACGGGTCGGAGAGCGGATCTTGCGCGGTTTTCCGACGCCCTCCGGACGGCTGGAGTTCTACTCCTCGACCCTGGCGCGGTGGGGCTGGGAGGAATACGCGGTTCCCACCTACATCCGGAGTCACGTCCATCCGGCGGTCCTGGAGCCGGGGCAGTCGACCCTGATCTCGACCTTTCGCCTGCCTGTGCAGATCCACACCCGGAGCGCCAACGCCAAGTGGCTGGACGAGATCGCCCACACCAACCCGCTCTGGATTCATCCCTCCCAGGCGGAGCCCCTCGGAGTCGAGACCGGCGATCTGGTCCGGGTCGAGACCCAGATCGGCTACTTCGTGGTCAAGGCGTGGGTCACGGAAGGAATCAAGCCGGGCGTGGTGGCCTGCTCGCATCACATGGGCCGCTGGAAGCTCCAGGAGCACGCCGCCGAGGGCCAGGGCCAGCTGATGGCCACCGTGGCGCTCGACCGGCCGGCGGGCTCGGACTCCGGCGAGGACGGTTGGAGCATCCGGCGCCGGCGAGGCGCGCGGCCTTACGCATCGAGCGATCCCGACACCTCCCGGATCTGGTGGAGCGACGTCGGCGTGCACCAGAATCTGACCTTTCCCGTGCATCCCGATCCCATCTCGGGCGCGCACTGCTGGCACCAGGCGGTGCGCGTGCGGCCGGCCGGTCCCGACGACGCATACGGCGACATCTGGGCGGACATCGACAAAGCGCACGAGGTCTACAAGGACTGGCTCGCGAAGACTCGCTCCGCCGCCGACCACTCGCCCGACGGCACCCGGCGGCCGCACTGGCTCATGCGTCCCGTGAAGCCGGTCAAGGAAGCCTTCCGCCTGCCCTGAGGCCTGTTTTGAGCTTGGGCCACGGCGCCGGCTTGGACTCGCGCGGCATGGCGGCCCGCGCCGAGCTGCTGCGCGCCTTGGCGGTGCTGGCCGAGCCTCCGGTTCCGGAGCACGCCGCGGTTTGCCAGGCGCTCGGCCTGGAGCAACCGTCCGCCGCGCGCTACACGGAGCTCTTCGTACTCCAGCTCTATCCCTACGCCTCGGTGTACCTGGGCGAAGAAGGGATGCTGGGCGGCGAGGCCCGGGATCGCGTCGCCGGCTTCTGGCGCGCCCTCGGTCAGACGCCGGTCCCCGAGCCCGATCACTTGCCGGTACTGCTGGGCCAGTACGCCGCCCTGCTGGATGCCGAGGCCGAGTCCGACCGGCCCGATCGCGAGGATCGCGAGAACTGGGACGATCGAGAGGACCGGGACGGCGCCGGCGACGGACGGCCTCGGGAGGGGCTCAGAGCGAAGATTCGGAGCGCGCGCCAAGCCCTCCTCTGGGAGCACCTGGCGAGCTGGCTGCCGCCTTTCCTGGACAAGCTGGACGAGCTTGCCACCCCCGTCTACGAAGACTGGGGTCGGCTGCTGGGGCGAGCCTTGGAAGCGGAGCTCGCGACCCTGCCGGCCGGAGGCGAGCTGCCGCTTCCTCTGCGGGCCAACAGGCCGTTGCCCGAGGATGCGGAGAGTCTCGACGATCTTCTCGACGCCTTGCTGGCCCCGGTCCGGTCGGGCTTCCTGGTGGTGCGCTCGGACCTCGAACGCTGCGCTCGAGCCCTCGGCGTCGTGGCACGGCAAGCCGAGCGCCGCTACGCTCTGCGGGCCCTCCTGGGACAAGCGCCGGCCGATACCGTCCACTGGCTGGCGGCTGAGGCCCGGCGAAGTGCCGACCGGCTCGTGGCTGGTGTCGGGCCGTCTCGTATCCGTGCCTTCTGGATCGAGCGGGCCCGGCACACGGCTCGGGTGTTGGAGGCGGCGCCGGCCACGCCGAGGAACTCGACGCGAGCCTAGCCAGGGACTCTTCCAGGCTCCTAGCCGGAACCGTTGGCCCCGCCGGTGACCAAACTCCGGTCTCTACTATGGGCTCCTAGCCACCGCCCGGCCGTGGGCCAGGTACCGATCCGCCTCGCCGGACCTGCCGGCCGCGGTCAGCGAGCGCACAATGCCGGTGTAGGCGCGCCCGAAGCTGGGGTCGATCGCCAGGGCCTGTTTGAAGGCGTCGACGGCGGTTTCGAGCTCGCCCCGCCCGTGGCGAATGTGTCCCAGGTAATACCAGGCGGCGGCGAGGTTGGGGCGCAACTCGAGAGCCCGCTCGAGCTCAGCCTCCGCGTCCGCCGTGCGCTCTTGCTGCAACAGGAAGAGGGCGAGGTTGAAGTGCGTCTCGGGCCGCTCGGCATTCCCCGCCAGCGCCCGCCGCAGCAGTTGGATTCCTTCCTCGACGGCCCCGGTTCGGACCCGGGCCGTGCCCAGCCACTCGAGTGCGAGCGGATGGTCGGCTTCGGTCGACAGCACCGGCGCCAGCGCGTCCGGAACGTCCGCCCAGCGCTGGCTCTTGAGCAGAGCCGCGGCGAGGTCGAGATGGGGAATCGAGCTCTGGATTCCGGCCTTCGGCAGCTCGCGGCGCAGGTGCTCGATGGCGTCTCGGGTCGGCGCGACCCGGGCGGTGGCCGCTGCCCGATAGACCTCGCCCCGGGCTCCGGACGGGGCGGTCTTGGGATGCAGCAGAGTCACTCCGACCAGGGCCGGTTCGCGCTTGGCGATAGGCGCGACCAGCTCCGGCCCGCCCGGCCGGCGGCGGATCTTGTGGTCGGTCATCACCACCTCGATCACGTCCTGGGTGCGCCGCCGGGGCATGTGGCAGGCGGTGCAGTCGTCCGGGCTCGTGGCGGCAGCGGCCGCCTCCGGCCCGCCAGCACCGTGGTCGAGCCCGCAGGCATCTGGTTCGTGGCAGGATTGGCACGCGGCCCGGTAGTGGGCGATGCGCTCGGCCGGCGCCACCTTGCGGTGAGGATCGTGGCAGGTGGTGCAGCCCAAGCGCCCCTCGCTCCGCAGGAAGCAGGCGCTCTGCCCGAGGCGGTAGGGATGGTGATTGATCTCGAACCGGTCGGCCTTGTCGCGATCGCGCTCTTCGACGTCCACCGAGACCAGATAGTCGTGCAGGGGCTCGCCGGGCCGGAACGAGTAGACCGGCCGGTTGAATCTCCGGATCCCGACGAGGGCCACCGAGGGCTGGAGGTGGCAGGAGTAGCAGACGTCGGCCGCCAGCTTCGGGTCGAGCCGGGCCGGGTTGACGATCGCCGAGCGGATCTCCCAGGCTTCGACGCCCGCAACACCGAGCCGGATGTGGTCGGCTCCAGGACCGTGACAGCGTTGACATCCCGTCCCCTCCGGCAGGTTGGTCGGATAGCGGTTGCCCGACCAGTAGCCGCCGGCCGCGGCGCCGTCGGCATCGTCCACGGGTCCAGGGTAGGCGTTGTGGCAGAACATGCATTCGCGGCGAACGCGGCGGGTGAGCCCCAGGTGATCCGCCGCCTCGAAGCCCGGAGCCATCGCCCAGCGGGAAGTCTGCGAATACCAGGCGATCGGTAGCTGGTAGAGCTCGCCCGAGTCGGTCTGGTAAAGGTAGGTCCGGCTGGTGTGTCCGGAGCCCAGGATCCAGTCGATGCGGAGCTCGACACGGTTGATCTCGCCGCCGTTCGGATCGAGCTGGAAGCGGATGAAGTAGAGCTCGTCGTCCCGTTGTTCCACCCGGTAGTGGCGTTCGGACGGCTTGTGGTAATAGCCGGTGGAGAAGTCCTCGATCAGGCGGTCGGTTCGGGGCCGGGAGAAGGACTTGGCCATGCCGACGTGCTGGTACGCGTCGTAGACCTCCCGGTGGCACGCTCGACACGCGGCGTCGGGAACGTATCCGGCGGGCACCGAAGGGACCTGGCCCCCGGCGAGAGCGGGACCGGCAGCGACCGCGAGTACCCAGGCGAAACGATGGCTTGGGGCGCGGCCGGATCGAAGCATCGAAGTCTCGACTCGAGGCGGCGCTCCCCGGCGCTCACTCTTCCGAGTCCAGTAGCCCCTGTTCGCGCATCCAGTCTTCGTTGAGCTTCGAGAGATAGCGCTCGCCGGAGTCTGGAAACAGGGTCACGACCACGGCGTCGTCGCCCAGCTCGCGAGCCACCCGGCGGGCTCCCACGGCGGCGGCGGCACCCGACGAGCCGGTGAAGATCGCTTCCGTCTGAGCAAGCTCGAAGACCGCGCCGTAGGCCGACTTGTCGTCCACCTTGACGACCTCGTCGATGGTGTCCATCCAGACGCTCTCGGGCATCAGGTCTTCGCCGATGCCGTCGATGAGGTACTGATGGATGTCTTCCTCGGGAGGCAGCTCACCGTGGGTCTTGAAGTACTGGTAGACCGAACCGATGGGATCGACGCCGATGACCCGGATCTCGGGGTTCTGCTCCTTGAGAAAACGGGCGGTGCCGCTGATCGTGCCGCCGGTGCCGACGCCGGCCACCCAGTGCGTGATCTTGCCGTCCGTCTGCCGCCAGATCTCGGGACCGGTGGAGTGGTAGTGCGCCCAGGGATTGGCCTGGTTGTAGTACTGATAGGGCAGGAAGGCCCCTTCGTCGTCGCGAATCCGCTCGGCGGTCTTGTAGTACGAGCGGGGATCGTCGGCCGCCACGTTGGTGGGGCAGGTGAGGACCTCGACGCCGTATGCCTTGAGCAGCGCGACCTTCTCGGCCGGGATCTTGTCGGCGGCGGTACACACCATCTTGTAGCCGCGCAGGATGGCGGCGATGGCCAAGCCGAGCCCGGTGTTGCCCGAGGTGGGCTCCACGATGGTCTGGCCGGGCTGGAGCTCTCCCGCCTTTTCGGCAGCCTCGATCATGGCGATGCCGATGCGGTCCTTGACGCTCGAGCCGGGGTTGAACGACTCGATCTTGGCCGCCAGGGTCGCCGGACCCGAATGGAAGCGCCCCAGGCGCACCAGGGGCGTGTTGCCCAGGGTGTCGAGGATGGTGTCGAAAATCTCCATCGGAAGCTCCCGCGGTGGACCCGGTTGGACGCCTGCCTGAGAGGGTGTCCCTCTGGGTCGGGCGGCGGCGGCCGGGCGGCGGCGAATCTAGCACAGCGCCGGCTGGCTCGGCAGGTGATTCCGGGGTCGGAAAGCGGCCGGGAAACCCGGCCCCGAACTTTCCGTAAGCTACAATGCAAGCTATGGAAGGGCGCCGCCGTCTTCTCTTCGTACCCAACGCGGTCACCGCGGCGAATATCGTCGTCGGCTTCCTGGCGATGCTTGCGGCCGCGGACGGCAAGTTCCGCCTGGCCGTGTCGCTGCTTTTCGTCGCCATCCTCCTCGACCTGGCCGACGGACGGCTTGCCCGGATGCTGGGCGTGACCTCGAAGTTCGGTCAGGAAATGGACTCGCTCTCCGACAGTCTCAGCTTCTGTGCCGCGCCCGCCTTCCTGGCCCATCAGGCGATCCTGCGCCCGCTCGAGGGATTTGGCGTCGGTATTGCCGTGGCCTATGTTCTGGCCGGAGTCTACCGGCTGGCCCGGTTCAACTTGACTTCGGACGAGCACGTCAAGGCCGACCGCACCACCGGCGTACCGACGCCGGTAGCGGCCGGGTATCTCATGGCCTTGGTGCTGATGCGCGACCAGATTCCGGTGCCCGCGGCAGCCACAGTGGTGCTGATCTTCGCCATGCTCATGGTGTCGCGCTGGCATCTGCCGGAGATGCAGGTCCGGGGCGTGATGGGCGCGCTGTTCGGCGTCGGCATCCTGTCCTTTCTGGCGGTGATGATCTGGCCCAACTGGTACACGATCGGCTTCTGGAATCTCACCGGCGTGACCGTGCTCTTCTTGAGCCGCCGAGACGAGACCGAAGCCGACGACGAGCTGGCCGAGAGCTCGTTTGACGCTTGATCGGCGCCTGACCGGCGGTTTCTAGGCTTTCGACGCGATCCCGAGCCTGGCTAGCCGCTGCCGGTGGCCGTGCCGGCCCGAGCCATCTCGGCTTCGAGGTGGCGCCGGTGGAGAACCGCGTCCGGGGCCGCTCGGAGCCAGCGCACCTCGAGCCCGCTGGCCAAGGCCACCGAGATCAGCAGCAGCATGGTGTCGAAATAGCGTAGATACGTCCTCGGGTAGCGGCTAGGTCCGAGTTCCAGCTTCGCCAGAAGCGGTGCCAAGGCGCGAGGTGGATGGACGACCTTCTGGGCGTCGATCGCGTACCGGTTCATGAGCTCCAGGATCCGGGCGCGCTGGAAGATGAGGAAGTGGGTTCTGGGATACCGCCGTCCGGTCGGCTCGTGGACGGTGAAGAAATGGACGTGATCCGGAACCGCGAGGAACTCGCGTTCACCGAATTGGGGCACCTCGAGAAGCGCGCCGTCCCGGACGTAGCAATCGTCGTCCAGAACTCCGAAGTCTTCGGGGATGGCGCTGAGCAGCAGAGTGAGCAGAGTGCCGTGCTTGGCCGGAAAGCCCGGCAAGGCTCCGGTCCGGAAGACGCGGGCTCGGTCGTAGCGCCGGGCCAGCTCCCGGGAAGCGCTCCGGTCGAGACCGTTGGCGACCAGCAGGAGCCGGCAGCGGTCGGTCAAGAGCTCGTACGTCCGGGGCTCGAGGGCGGGGCTGCCCGGCACGACGGGGATCGCGAAGAGGGACTTCGCCGTCTCCGCCGGCAGGTCGTCTAGAAACGTCTCCAGGCGGGCGCGATCGGCGCCCAGCACCCGCCGACGGCTCCAGGGGGTCAGCACGCGCCGCGCCAGGCGGAAGCCGAAGCCGGGCTGGCTCTTGGCGCTCAGACCGCGGCCCCATCAAGAGGTGCCGGCCGGCCGCGCAGGACGCCGGCCAGGAACTCGGTTCCGTCGAGGAGGCGCGGTCCCGGTCGGCTGAAGCAGCCGTTGGCATCGACCGCGTACACCCGGCCCTGCCGGACGGCGCGGAGCGTCTTCCAGGTGGCTGCCGCCGGCCCGGAGGCGAAGGCTTCGACCTCGGCTTCGGCGCCGGCCCGGTCGAAGCCGCACGGCATGGCGACGAGGACGTCGGGATCGGCGTCTGCTATGGCCTCCCAGGTGACCTTGCGCGAGGGATCCCCCGGGACCGCGAAGGCGTCCACGCCGCCCGCCAGGGCGATCTGCTCGGGCACCCAGTGGCCCGCGACGAAGGGCGGGTCCAGCCATTCGAGCGCGCACACGCTGGGCTTGGATCCGTCGAAAGCGCGAGAACCAAGCGTTGCAATCCGGTCGATCCGGAGCTCGAGCTTCGCGATCAGCGCTGCGGCCCGGTCCCCGCGATCGAGGGCCGCGCCGACCCTGCGAATGTCGTCCAGGACCTCGGCAAGGGTCTTGGGATCGAGTGAGAGCACCTCCGGACAGCGCTCGAGCCGGGCCACGGCTCCGGCAACCTGCTCCGGCGAGACCGCGCAGACCGGACACAGGCTCTGCGTCAGGACGAGGTCCGGCGCCAGCTCCCGGAGACGGGTCTCGTCGATGGTGTAAAGACTGCCGCCGCCCGCGAGCTGCGCGCCGACGGCGGCATCGATCTCGGCCGGAGCGAGATCCGGCGCCAGCACGCTGCCGGTCAGGATCGGCCGGTTGGCGGCCTCGGGCGGGAAGTCGCACTCGTGGCTGACTCCTACGAGCAGGTCGCCGGCGCCCAGGGCGAAGACGATCTCGGTGGCGTTCGGGACGAGCGAGACGATTCGCACGCGGTGAGTCTAACTCCGGCCGGTGTCGGTCGCCGCCGCATCGGCGCGCTCGCAACGTCCCACGACGACGTCGCGCCGCGGTCCGGGGATCCGGCCGGTCTCGTGGAACCTTACCTCCGGCGGCCAGTGGACGTCATCCAGCCGGTCGGATGGCAGGACGCACGCGGCGCCGTCGGGAGGCAGGGCTCCGCGTCGATGAAAGGCGCGCACCTCGCCGCCGAAGTAGTAGTAGAGCGAGGAGCTCTTGCCCGCCAGATCGGCCGGTCCCAGAATCCACAGAGGACGGTCGGTGCCGAGCCTGCGGGCGAGCTCCCGGCCCTGGCTCTCGAGCACCCGCTTCTGAGCCCGTGCGGGCTGGAGGCCGAGACCCTCGGCGGCGAGGAGAGCGAGTCCGGTAAGCACGAGGAGGGCCGGCAGAGCCGTCGTCGCGGACCGGTCTCGGAGCCGCAGCGTGATCACGACTCCAAGGACCCCGGCGGCGGCGAGAGCCGCGCGGGTGGCGAGCGTCATCGGTGGCTCCGGCAGGACGAAGGCGAGCGCCGCCGTGGCGCTCGAGACCGCCAGCGCCAGCAGGGTCGCCGCCAGCCGCGACCAGCGCACCAGGCGGGCTCCCAGTTGGTGGAGCTCGACCGAGGCCACGCCGCAAACGATGCCCGCCGGCGCGGCCAGGGGCAGGTAGTAGCGCATGGCATGGGTCGGAGTGGCCATGAAGGCGAGGATGCCGCCGATCAGAAACCCGCGAGCGGCAAGCGAGAGCCGGCCGGCGGTCGTGGGCGGGGCGGTGCGCGTGCGGCGGCTGAAGGCAAGCGGCCAGAGCAGGCTCCAGGGCAGGAGCGCGACGGCGACCAGGATCGGCTTGGCCAGGGTGCGGGCCAGCGAGCCGTAGGGACGGGCGACGGCGTCCGAGGGCTCCTCGGTCAGGTCCAGATAGTCGGCCTGGGCGAGCGCGCTGTCGCTCGCGCCCGTGCCCCAGCTCAAACCTCGGATCTTGGCTTCCTGGAGCGGCTGGCTGAAGACTCGCGGGCCGGCCGCGCGGTAGGCCATGGTCAGGTAGCCGCCGGCCAGGACCAGGAACGCCAGCGCCGCCGCCAGGTGTCCGGGCGCGATGAGCCGGCGTCCTCGCCGGGTGAGCACGGCGGCGATCAGGAGGCCCGGGCCGAAGACCATCAGGGCCGGAACGCCCTTGGCGAGGAACCCCCAGGCCAGAGCCGCGTAGGCCAGGAGCCAAAGGCCGGGGTGGGGCCGCTCCCGAGCCAGATTCACCGCCGCCGCGGTAATCGCCAGCCCGGCGCCCGCGGCGAGCGGAATGTCGAACTCGGCCATCCGGGCCTGCTGGACGAAGATCGAGCAGGTCACGCACGCGAGGGCCGCCAGCAGGCCCACGCGCGGGCTGGTTTGGCGGCCGACCAGCAGCAGGATCCCCAGCCCGAGAAGAAAGCCGCAGGCGGCGAAGGGCAGTCGCAGGAGCCATTCGTCGGGTTGGGAGTCGAGCCGGAGCGGCAGGCTCGAGAGCCAGTAGGCCAGCGGCGGCTTGTAGGTGTAGATCTCGCCGTAGACGCGCGGCACGAGCCAGTCGCCTTCGGCCAGCATCCGGCGGGCGGCGTCGACCAGCATGCCCTCCATGCGCAGCACACCGACCGCGCCCAGCCGCCAGAACGAGACCGCGCCAGCGACGAGGGCGTAGAGACCGAGGGCGCGGGGCCAGCCGGTGCGGTTCGGGGAATCGGGTGTCATCCTGGTTCGTGCAGGCGGGTTCGGGGAAGGTTGGCTCGCCACCGTCGATCTCTTGGATGGCCGAGAGGCGGAAATCCTTCGCCGCCGGCCGGGATCTCGAGTCGCGGGCCGCATTGTTACACTGCGCCCGGCCCGTTCGGATCCCCGGGCCGCGAGACCCGGCACCCTTGAGCGACGACTCCCGGCCCGCCAACCGCTTGGCCCTTGCGAGCAGCCCGTACCTGCGGCTCCACGCCCACAATCCCGTGGATTGGTACCCCTGGGGCGCCGAAGCCCTGGCGGCGGCGCGCGAACGCGACTGCCCGATCTTCCTGTCGGTGGGCTACTCCACCTGCTACTGGTGCCATGTCATGGAGCGCGAGTCGTTCTCAGACGACGACACCGCCGAGCTCATGAACCGGCATTTTGTCAATGTCAAGCTGGACCGCGAAGAGCGGCCGGATCTGGACGAGATCTACATGAGCGCCACCCAGATCCTGACCCGGCACGGCGGTTGGCCCAACTCGGTCTTCCTGACGCCGGCCCTCGAGCCCTTTTTTGCCGGCACCTACTTCCCGCCCGTGGATCGGCCGGGCATGCCGTCGTTTCGCACGGTCCTGCATTCGATGGCCGACGCGTGGACCACCCGGCGGACGGACGTGGGCGAGCAAGCGGCCTCGGTGGTCGCCACCATCCGGCATCATCTGGAGGACCGGCCGGAGCCGGCCGCGGCTCTGCCCGGCACCGACGCCGCCGAGCGCTCTCTGGCCGGCCTCGAGCGCTCCTTTGATCCCGAGTGGGGCGGTTTCGGCTCGGCGCCCAAGTTTCCGGCGCCGTCGGGCCTGCTCTTGCTCGACGAGTTCGCCTCCGAGTCGGAACGTGCGGCGACGATGCTTGCGACCACGCTCGACCGCATGGCCCGGGGCGGCATCTACGATCGCCTGGGCGGAGGTTTCCACCGCTACGCCACCGACCGCGAGTGGAACGTCCCGCACTTCGAGAAGATGCTGTACGACAACGGCTGGCTGCTCGAGACCTACGCCCGGCAGGCGAAACGTTTGGGCGCCGCGGGCGCGGCTGACGCCGGTGCCGCCGCCCAGGCCGCGGCCACGCTGCGCGGCGTGGCCGGCTTTCTGGAGCGGGAGCTGACCGCGCCCGAGGGCGCCTTCTGGAGTGCTCTCGACGCCGAGACCGACGGGCACGAAGGCGCCTACTACGTGTGGACGCGGGACCAGTTGCTCGACGCCTTGGGCCAGGAAGACTACGGCTTCCTGGCGCCGATCTACGGCTTCGACCGGCAGGCCTTCTTCGAAGGAAGCTACTACGTCCTCCATCTGCCGGTGTCGCTCGAAGCCCAGGCCGAGCGGCGCAAGCTCACCGTTGCCGAGCTCGAAGGGCAGATCCGGCCTCTGGCCGAGCGCCTGCTCGCGCTGCGCGCCGAGCGCCCCCGGCCACTCACCGACGACAAGATTCTGGCCGACTGGAACGGCACCGCGATCTCGGGCCTGGCCGAGGCCGGCAGGGTGCTCGGGGAGCCGGCCCTGGTGGACCAGGCCGAGCGCGCGGCCGAGTTCGTGCTGGCGGCGCTTCGGACACGCGACGGAACCCTCCTGCATAGCTGGCGCGAAGGGCGCGGCGAGGTTCCTGGTTTCTTGTCGGACTACGCCTACCTGGTGCGGGGTCTCCTGGCCCTTGACCGGGCGGCCGCCGCCGGTGCTTCCGGCCGCTGGCTCGAGGAAGCGGCGCGGCTCACCGCCGAGCAGGAGGATCGCCTGGGCGATCCAGCCGGTGGATTCTTCGCTGCCGCCGCCTCGGAAGATCTCCTGGTGCGCTCCAAGGATCTCTTTGACGGCGCCATGCCCTCGGCCAACGCCGTCGCGGTCCTGAATCTCCTGGAGCTCGCCGAGCGGACCGGCGAGCGCAGTTGGCGCGAGGCCGCCGAGCGGGCGCTCCGCGCCTTCGGCCCCCTGCTGGAGCGGCTGGCCGAGCCCGCCCGCATGATGGCACTCGCCGCCCGGCGAGCCGCGGCCGCCGGGGTCGCAGACGGAGCCGATGGCTCGAAGCCGGCAAGCCTGGAGCACCCGGAGGCGGCGGCCCCCGAATCGAGCTCGGAATCGGCCGAGGGATCAGGCCCCGGATCGGGCCCAGTATCCGACCAAGCGGTCGCCTTCGAGCTGACCCTCGCTGCCGCCGAAACCGCCGAAATCGACCAGGAGTCGAGGCGCGGCGCGAGCGGCGAATCGAGCTTCGCACTCGAGCTTGCGATCCAACCGGGCTGGCACGTCTACGCGCCCGATCCGGCGGGCGAGGCGCCGGAGTGGGTGCTCCCGCTGCGGCTCGACGGTGTGGACGTGGAGGTCCGGATCGACGAGCTGCCGGAGCCTCGTACCCTTCAGGTCGGACCTTCGGAGGCGATCCGGATTCTGGAGGGCCGGGTGCGGTTCGCCGGCCGGCTTCGAACGACCGGTACCGAGCCCGCCCTGACCGTGGACTTCCAGGCCTGCGACGATCGCCGCTGCCTGGAGCCCGCGTCCGTTCGGCTACCGCTCTCCGAGGCGGAAGCAACGCCGGGCTAGCCGGCGGCTAGGGTAGGGTGGTCCCATGTCGAGACCGTCCGGCCCGGTCCGCACGGCGCTGCTCCGCGCCCCCCGAACCCCCCGAGCCGCCCGAGCGGCCTCCCGAGCGTTCGCCCTTCGGGCGGCGGCGCTCTGGGGGGCGACTCGCGTCGCGTCGTCGCTCTTGGCCCTCGGATTCCTAGGCGGTTGCGTCTTGATTCCGGATCCCGCGGCCCGGCGGCCGGTCGAGATCGCGGTGCGCCTGCCGGCGTCCCTCGACGAGGGCGCCGAGCGGGTGGTCGCGAGCTGGCTGGTTCCGGCCAAGGTCGAGCTGGCCGGCCGGTTCGTCCAGCTCTCGGGCCGGTTGGAGCGGCCGGCGCGTGCCGGGCAGCAGCAGGCCGCTCTGCCCCGGCAAGTAGTCGTCCGGGCGACCGTGCTCTCGTCCGAAACCGGACGCGTCCGCAAGCGGTTCCGCCTGGCCTTGACCCGGACGCCGGACGACGCCTTTCGGGGCGCCAAGCTCTTCGCGCGGAGCCTGGCGGCGGGTTCGCTGGTGACCGTCAGCGTCGAACCCCTGGGCGCCGCTCTTCCGGCCGGGACCGGGCTGACCGTCTGTCTCGACATGGCTCGCCGCAAGACCGAGTTTCGGGCGTTCGCGAGCTGCGCCGCCGGCGATGCGCCAACGACATTTCCCGAGATCGAGGCGCGGATCCTCGCTCCCCGTTGTGGCGTCAGCGGTTGCCACGATCCGGCCACCGCCGAGGAGGGCCTGGTCCTGATCGCGGGCGAGGCCTACGCCAACCTGGTCGAGGCGCCGGCGCGGCAAGCGCCGCTCTTGCGGGTGCGGCCCAGGGACCCCGAGCGCAGCTATCTCGTGCGGAAGCTCCGGGGCGGCACTCCGGTGGGCGGCCGGATGCCTTTGGGTGGGCCCTTTCTGACTGGCGCCGAGATCGCGGGCATCGTCGAATGGATCGAAAACGGCGCCGACCCCTAACGGACTGCTGGGCGCCCGATACGATCGATATACTGAGCCCGATGGGTGTGCCGCGTTGCAGATCCCGCCTTCGGGCGGCTGGGAACCGGCGCCGGCTTGCGGCCACCGCACTGGCGGTGATCCTGGGAACGCCGCTGGTGTCCCTGATCGCCCGGGCCGAGGGCGAGCTTCCGGAGTCGCGCGAGGCGACCGGGCCCGTCCTCGCCATCCGGGTGAATTCCATCATCCATCCGCCCGCGGCCGAGTTCGTCCAGGAGTCCATCGACGCGGCCGAGCGAATGGACGCCCGGGCGCTGGTACTGGAGCTCTCGACTCCGGGCGGTCTTCTGACCTCGACCCGCGAGATCTTCACCGCCATGCTCGGCTCGGAAGTGCCGGTGGTGGTCTACGTCTCGCCGTCGGGCGCGCAGGCGGCCTCGGCCGGTTTCTTCCTGGTGATGGCGGCCGACGTCGCCGCCATGGCGCCTGGCACCAACACCGGCGCCGCCCATCCGGTGGCCGGTTCGGGTGAGGAGATCGAAGGCGTCATGGCGGACAAGGTCGAGCAGGACGCGGCTGCGACGATCCGGTCGCTCGCGGCCAGCAACGGCCGCAACGAAGAGCTGGCCGAGGCGGCGGTGGTCGAGAGCCGTTCGTTCACCGCCGAAGAGGCGCTCGAGAACGGCTTGATCGACCTGATGGCGGACGACCTGTCGTCGCTGCTTCAGGCGATCGACGGTCGCGAGATCGGTCGGGCCGACGCCGCCGGAACGCTAGCAACCGCGGGGGCTCTCATCGAACGGCACGAGATGTCGGGATTCCAGCGGCTGCTGTCGGCCCTGGCGCATCCCAACATCGCCTACATCCTGATGACCCTCGGCGGCCTGGGACTGTACTTCGAGCTCTCCAACCCCGGCGCGGTACTGCCCGGGGTGATTGGCGCCATCTGCCTGATCCTGGCCTTCTTCGCGATGTCGGTGCTGCCGGTCAACTACGCCGGCATCGCCTTGATTCTGCTGGCGATGATCTTTTTCATCGCCGAGGTCAAGGTCACCAGCTACGGGCTTCTGACCGTGGCCGGCCTGGTGGCGTTGGCCCTGGGCTCGTTGATGCTTTTCAAGTCGGTGGATCCGGCGGTGCGGGTGGGGCTCGACGTCATCGCCGCGGTGGTCTTGTTCTCGGCGCTGGTGGTTGGGTCGCTGATGTCGATGGCGATTCGGGCTCACCGGTCCCAGGTGACCACGGGCTCCGAAGGCCTGGTCAACAAGCGGGGCGTGGCGCGAAGTGAAGTCGGTCCCCACGGCGCCAAGGGCAGGGTATTCGTTCACGGCGAGCTGTGGACGGCGGTGGCCGAAGTGCCCGTCGCCGACGGCGCCGAGATCGTGGTCGAGGACGTCGACGGCATGACCCTGCGGGTACGGCCCGCTGCCGGGGCCATGCCCGAACCGGAATTATCGGAGCAAGAGGAGTTGCTATGAGCTACGGATTGATCGCCTTGGTCGCAATCGCGATATTTCTATTCTCCCGCTGGGTCAACATCTTGAACGAGTACGAGCGGGCGGTGACCTTCTGGCTCGGCCGTCTGTCGTCGAAACCCAAGGGGCCGGGTCTCGTCTTCGTCTTCTACCCGATCGAGAAGATGGTGAAGGTCTCCCTGAGGACCATCGTCCACGACGTGCCGTCACAAGACGTCATCACCCGCGACAACGTCTCGGTCAAGGTCAACGCGGTGGTCTACTTCCGGGTCGTGGATCCGGCCAAGGCGGTGGTCGAGGTGGAGAACTACCTCGTCGCCACCAGCCAGATCGCCCAGACCACTTTGCGTTCGGTGCTGGGCCAGGCCGAGCTCGACGAGCTTCTCTCCGAGCGGGAGAAGCTCAACGAAGAACTGCAGTCGATCATCGACTCGCAGACCGACCCCTGGGGTATCAAGGTTTCCGCGGTCGAGGTCAAGCACGTCGATCTGCCGCAAGAGATGCAGCGGGCCATGGCCCGGCAGGCCGAAGCGGAGCGTGAGAAGCGAGCCAAGATCATTCACGCCGACGGCGAGCTCCAGGCCTCCCAGCAGCTGGCCGCCGCCGCCGACACCATCAGCACCAACCCGACGACCCTCCAGCTTCGCTATCTTCAGACGCTGACCGAGATTGCCTCGGAGAAGAACTCGACGGTTCTGTTCCCGATTCCGATCGACCTGTTCAAGGCGTTTCTGGATCGCGGGAAGTAGGTCGTTCCGGGGACCTGACAGCGGCCGCGAAGCGGGCTAAACTTTCTTTCTTGGAGGCACTTTAGCCCTTGAGCCAGGGAACCGGACAAAGCTACTACGAGATCGCGCTGACCAACCGGCAGGTGATGACGATCTTCGTCGTCCTGCTGCTGTGCATCGTGGGGGCGTTCCTGGGCGGCGTCTGGCTGGGCCGCGACGACGGTTCGATGAGCGCATCCTCGACCCAGGTCATCGCCGCCGCCCCCGAGGTCGGCGACGAAGCCATTGGCGAGCTGGACTTTTTCAACCGCGACCGGAGTGCTGGCTCGACGGGCTCGACGAGCTCGACGGGCTCGGCTGGCTCAGAGGACCCTGCTGGTGGTGCCGCCGTCACCCCGTCCGAGCAAGACGCGGTCGCGGGCTCGGAGCAGCGAGACCGGCCGCGCCGCCGCCGCCGTCCCCGCGACTCCGGGGCACAGGACCAGGCCGCCGGCTCCGAAGAGGTTCCGGTCATCATCGAAGACGGCGGCAGCGACCGCTCGGCGCCGCCTTCGACCTTCCTGGAGGATCTGACGCCCGAGCGGGTCGCGGATCGCGTGATCGATGCCGCTGACGAACCGGCGCCAAGCTCTGTTGCCGGGACAGGCGGAACGGGCGCGACCGGCTCCGTGCGCATCTCGGAAGCGAGCGCGCCCGCCAGCGCCACGAACGAGCTGGTGATCCAGGTCTTTTCTTCGACCGACGAGGCGCAGGCCCGGCGGGTGGTGCAGAGGCTGCGCGACGGCGGCTATCCGGCGGTCCTGTCGCCGGTTGACGTCGAAGGGCGAACGCTCCACCGGGTTCGGATCGGGCCCTATTTGGATCCGGACCAGGCCCAGGAGGTCGCGGATCGCGTGCGCAGGGCTTTCAAGCTGGATACCTGGATCACGCACGGAGCCAGCTAGCCTGACCTGCTCACCGGGAACCCGCCGCGGGGCCTGAGGCCGGTGCTGGCCGGCGATCGGGTTCGGCCCGGACCGCTCCCGTCATGACCAAGCGACGTTCCTCCTGGTTCTCGGCGGCGTGCCGTGCCGCGGTCGCCCTGGCCGCGGGCGCTCTGTGGGCGCTTTGCTTCGCGCCCGAGCCGCTGGTGGTCGTTCCCTGGCTGGCGTTGGTGCCCCTCATCCTGCTCCTGGAAGGTCGCCGGCCGGTGCTGTCCGGCTGGCTCTTCGGACTCTCCTTTTGGGCGACCTCGATGGCCTGGATCCCGGCGACCGTTGACACCTACGGCGGCCTGTCGCCGGCGCTGGCCTGGATTGCGCTCGTGCTCCTTGCCGGGTACCTTGCCGTGTACCCGGCGCTTTTCGCCGGCCTGGGCGCTTGGCTGCTGGGTGGACGCAGAGCAACGGCTCGGGCACTCGCCGTCTTGCCGGCTCTGTGGGTCGTGACCGAGCTACTTCGCGGCTGGGTCTTTACCGGCTTTCCGTGGAATCTGGCCGGCTACGCCGCGCTGGACGTTCCCGGAATGCTGGCGGCAAGCTCCTGGCTGGGCGTCCATGGTGTCTCGGCCCTGCTAGTGGCCGGCAATGTCGCCATCGCCCACGGCCTCAGGGGCCGAAGCTGGCGGCTGCCGGTCTGGACGGCGCTCGCGATCGCGGCGCTGGCTTCGGTGGCGGCGCGGGACCATCATCTCGAGACTGCCGGCACTCGCCACGCTCGGAGCGGTGGCGGCAGCGCGGCCCGCCAGCCGGTTGCGGTCGCCGTGCTCCAGCCGAATATTCCCAACGCCACGGCCTACGATCCGGCGACGGTCCAGCGCAACTACGCCAAGATCTTTGAGCAATCTTCGCCCGCCTGCCGGCCGGACACGCTTCTGCTCTGGCCCGAGAGCGCGGTCTGGCCCTACGCCTACGAGCGGCACCCGCACCTGCGCGCCGATCTCGCCCGCCTGGGCGAGGGCGGTTGTTCGGTACTCTTGAACTCGCCCTTCGAGGGTCGGGGAGACCGGGCCGGCGAGCACTTCAACGCCGCTCTGCTGGTCGAACCGGGCGACGAGCTCGGGACCGTCGGACGCTACGACAAGCAGCACCTGGTGCCCTTCGGCGAGTACGTCCCCTTCGACGGCGCGCTACCGTTCCTACAGCGTTTGGCTCGGGCGGCCGGGGATTTTTCGAAGGGCGAGGCCGCCGGCAACGTGGCCTGGGGCGAGGAGGCGATCGGAGTGTCGATCTGCTTCGAAGTCATCTTCCCGTCGAGCGTGGCCGGCAAGGTCCAGAGGGGCGCGACACTTCTGGCCACGGTCACCAACGACGCCTGGTACGGGGACACCTGGGCTCCCTGGCAGCATCTGCGGGCGGCCCGCTTCCGGGCCGCCGAGAACCGGCGAGTGCTTCTCCGGGCCGCGATCACGGGCGTTTCGGTAGTCATTGACGCGGACGGCTCGGTGCGGCGCCAACTGGGCGTCGGGGAGCTCGGCACGATCACCGAATCGGTCGTCGGCCGCGAGCGCCTGAGCCCTTATTCTAGGGCTCCGTGGGCGGTTCCGGTCGTGGCCTGGCTGGTGGTGGCCTTTGCTATATTGCGTCGGGCTTCGATCCGGTCCAGTCGTCAGGAGGAGGCCCGAGAGAACAGCCGGGACGCGTCATGATTCCGATCGAAACGCAGCAACACATGGAGCAGCTGGCAAGCCGCCTCGAGCTGCTCAGGGGGTATCTTTGAGGATACCGGCCTCGAGCACGAGATCGCTGCCATCGATCGCGAGATGGAAGCGCCCGGCTTCTGGGACGACCCCAAGCAAAGCGCAACGACTCTGAGGCGCCGCCGCGGTCTGGAGCGGCGGATCGAGACCCTGGACAAGCTTCGCACTGACGGCGAAGAGCTGGCCACCTGGCGCGAGCTCTTGGCCGAGGGCGAGATGGACGCCGAGGCCGAGGCCTTCCTGGCGCGTATCGACACCGAGATCCAGGAGCTGGAGCTGCTGCTGAAGCTCTCCGGGCCGGACGACGAGAAGGCGGCACTGGTGGCGATTCATCCCGGCGCCGGCGGCACCGAGTCCCAGGACTGGGCCGAGATGCTGCTGCGCATGTACCTGCGCTGGGGCGAGGAGCACGGCTACGAGATCCAGCTTCTGGAGCGCCTGGACGGCGAAGAGGCCGGGATCAAGAGCGCCACCGTGGCGGTGCGCGGCGACTACGCCTACGGCTACTTGAAGGGCGAGAGCGGCGTGCACCGGCTGGTACGGATCAGCCCGTTCGACTCCCAGAACCGCCGGCACACGTCCTTCGCCTCGGTCTACGTCTATCCCGAGGTGGACGACGACGTCGAGATCGACATCGAGGACAAGGACCTCCGCATCGACACCTACCGAGCCTCGGGCGCCGGCGGCCAGCACGTCAACAAGACCGAGTCCGCCGTGCGCATCACCCACATGCCGACCAACATCGTCGTGGCCTGCCAGAACGAGCGCAGCCAGATCAAGAACCGGGCGACCGCGATGAAGATCCTGAAAGCCCGGCTGTACGACCTGGAGATGCAGAAGCGGCGCGAAGAGCAGGCCGAGCGTGAGGGCGAGAAGTTGGATATCGCCTGGGGCAGCCAGATTCGAAGCTACGTCCTGCACCCGTATCGCATGGTCAAGGACCACCGCACCAAGGCTGAAGTGGGGGACACGCAGAAAGTTCTGGACGGGGGCATCGACCCATTCATCGAAGCCCTGCTGGAAAGCCAAATCGATTCGAGCGCCGCCAGCTCCGCGACGGGCTCCTAGCCGAGACATGTCCGACTCCGCCGACCGCTCGCTTTCGCTCGATTACGTCTCACCGCTGCCGCCGGTGCGCTCGGGCATCGCCGACTACAGCCGCGACCTACTAGCTGCGCTGGCCGACCTGGCCGACGTCCGGGTGGTGAGGCTTCCCGGCCAGGAGGTCTCGGACGAGATGGTGGCGACCTACGCCCCGGTCGAGGCGGATCGGCTCGGGGAAGACGGCCGGCTGCCGCTCTTCCAGATGGGCAACAACCCGCACCACGAGGAGGTTCTGTGCCTGGCCCTCGAGATTCCGGGCGTGGTGACGCTCCATGACGTCGTCCTCCACCACCTCCTGATCGAGGCCACGCTGGCGCACGGCGACTTCGACGCCTATGCCGAACGGCTGGAAGCCGATCACGGCTGGATCGGCCGGCTGACCGCCAAGGCCAGGGCCTGGGGTGAGCTTTCGAGCGCCGCCATGTTCGAGCTGCCGGCGCACCGCACCCTGGTGCGCTCCCAGCGGGGAGTGTTGGTCCATAGCCGCTGGGCTGCCGATCAGGTGCTCGAAGAGAACCCGGACGTCGCCGTCCGGGTCGTGCCCATGGGCGTTCCCCTGCCCGAGCCGGAGGGCGCGGACGCCGCCGCCGCGTTCCGCGAGCGTCACGGTCTGCCCGGAGACCGGCCGCTCCTGGGTTCCTTCGGATTCCAGACGCCGATCAAGCGTACGGCGGTGGCGATCGAGGCGCTGGCCCAGCCCGGCCTCGAAGACGCCCATCTGGTGATCGCCGGAGAAGTCTCGGCGGGGATGGGCCTGGAAGAGAGGGCCTCGGACCTCGGAGTCGCCGACCGCGTTCACGTCACCGGCTTTCTGCCCTATGCCGAGTTCGGCACCGCGATCGCGGCCTGCGACCTCTGTATCAACCTCCGGTATCCGACCGCGGGCGAGACCTCGGCCTCGCTGCTTCGGGTGCTGGCCCTCGGCCGGCCCACGATCGTCTCCGACTACGCCCAGTTCCGGGAGCTGTCGCCGGACATCGTGGTTCACGTGCCACTGGGGGAGGGCGAAGCCGAGGCCCTGGCGGCGACCGCCGGCGAGATCCTGGCCGAGCCTGAGCGGCTTGCCCAGATGGGGGAGCGGGCAAGGGCCTACGTCGCCGAGACCCACGACCCGCGCCGGGCGGCCGAGGCCGTGGTGGCCGCGGCCTCTGAGCTGGCTGGGCTCGAGCCGCCGCCCGAGCGCGAAGCCAAGGTGGCGCCGCCCACCTCGCTTCTCTGGTGTGAGCTCCCCGGCGAGATCGCGGTCTCGGGCGCCGACGCCGATTGGCCCGAGGGCGCGCGGCGCGAGCTCGAGGTCACGCTGACCAACACCGGTCGGGCGCGCTGGCTGGCGACGAAGGACAAGCCCGGTGGCGTGCTCCTGGGGGTCGAGTGGCGAAGCGAGCGAGGCGGTGACGCGCTCGTGGATCTGCAAGAAGAGCTGCCGCGGCGTCTGGACACCGGAGACGCCTACACCTTCCGCTTCGCCTTGCGCCGTCCTCGACAGAGCCGGTTCCTGGTGATCGAGCCGCACGTCGAGTTCATCTCGGGGCTGGCCGGCCTGGGCGGCCCGTCCTGGGTCGGCGAGTACGACTGATCGAGCCGGCAAGCCGCCCGTCGTCACCGTGCAAGAACTCGTCAAGAAGCTAGCGGGCCCATCTGCGAGCCAGGCTCCGAACCAGGTCCTGAGCCAGGCCCTTGGCTGGCTGCTCCTGGCGGCGCTCCTAGTAGCCGCCGTCGGCGCCTCGCTGGTCGTGGATCCGACGCCTCGCGGAGACCAAGAGGCGACCGCGTACCTTCAGGCCGAAAGCCTCGCGCGGGACGGCGATCTTGCCTACACCCAAGAGGACCGCGAGCGCTTCTTGGAGAAGGCGGCGGCCGCGGACGAAGGCTGGCCCGAAGATCTCCAGGTTCGCCTGGCCTCGGGCGGAAGCGCTGGCTCCGAAACCGCCGAGCCCGAGCTTCGCTACTACCGGCCCCTCCCGTTCGCCCTGGCGGCCGCGCCCTTGGCCCTGGTGGCCCCGGAGCGAGGGATGTTGTTGTTAAACGCCGCTCTTCTGGTGTTCCTGGGTTGGCTTCTGGCCTATTGGCTCCGAGCCGAGAACCCATCCTCGGCGCCCCTCTGGGCCGTCGCCGTCCTCGCCGGAACGCCGCTCGCCGCCTATGCCCGGTCGGCCTGGCCCGAGCTCCTGGTGGCGGCCGCCCTGCTCGCCGCCTACGTGATCCTGCGTTGGGGGGCGCTTCCCAGCGGCCCTCTACCCGAGATCTTCGTGGATCTGGGATCCGCGGCGCTACCGGCTCCGGCCTGGCTCCTGGCCGGGATTCTGCTCGGCGCGGCCGTGGCGCAGGAGCCCTATCTCGCGCCGGTGGCCCTGGCCGTGGCCTTCGCCGGCCGCGGCCTGGCGACGCCGACCCGGCTCGCCGCCCTGGCCCTGGGGGCGATTTTGGTCCTCGGCGGGCTCTTCCTGACCGACCGGCTGGCGGTGCCGGACGGCAACGTTTTCGCCGACGACCCGAGCGTCGGTGTCTTGGCGACCGACAAAGTCGGCCAAGCCCGAACCTGGGCCGAGCGCGCGGCGACGGCTAGCGGCGTCGCCGTTTCGGACCGCTTGGCTCTGGAGCCGAGCCTCGTCGGTTGGAACCTCGTCTATGCCCTCGTCGGGCGCACCGGTGGCGTGCTCCTCCTGGCCTTGCCGCTCTGGATTCTCGTCGCCACCTCTGGGGGCGTCGACCGGGTCGTCACGGCCGGCGCGGCGGTGAGTCTCGCCGCCATCGTGCTGCTCGAGCCCTTCGATCTCTTGGGAGGGGCCGAGGCCCTGGGTTGCCGGCGTCTGCTGCCGGCCCTGCCGGTCCTAGCGGCTGGAGTCCGGATGCCGGCGCGGCCGGCAATCGCCGCCGCCGCGGCGATCCTCGGCGGCGTCTTGACGCTGCCGCTCTGGGCCCACCCGCTCAGCCACGCCGGGGATCTGCGCCAGAACGCGATCGTCGGACCGGTGGCGGCCCGCCTGCCGGTCGAGAGCACCCAGCGCTACCTGCCGACCGCGGCCGAGGTGGTGACCAACGATTCGATCGTGCGGGCGGTAAGCGCCAACCTCGACTCCGGCGGCCGGCGCTCGCACTTCGTGCTGCGCCCGGCCGGCTCGCCAGGACGGCGGGCGTCCGGCGAACTTCTGATCGCGACCGCCGGCGAGCTTGCGTATTTCGACGTCGAGATGAGGGCGGGAGCGGCCGGCCGCGCGGGCTCGGAGGACGCGGTCGAAGTCGGAGGAGCGACCCTCCAGAACCTCATCTTCCGGCCCGATGGCGGCACCACCTACCGCTTCGAGCCCGAAAAGCAGGGCCTTGCCCGGCACCGTCTCTGGACCGGCGAGCGCTCCTACCGGATGTTCCGGATGCGTCTGGCGGTGGATCAGGCCGGCGAGGCCGGCGTTGCCTTTTCGGTCGTGCCGGCGGTCGTACCCGAGAGCCCGGGCTCCTAAGCCCCGCTCCGAAGCTCGGCCAGGAGCGCCCGCTCGGGTCCGTCGCCCGGGAAGCGCTCGAGCGCGGCGAGGACCTCGGACGAATCGATCTCGGCCAGCCGCTGCACGACTTCGGCGTCGAGCCGCCCGGCGCGCTGCAGCAGGGTCACGAGGAGTGGCAGGGTCTTCGGATTCGCGGTGGCGATCTCGCCGGCGTGCTCGTGCACCCAATCCGGCTCGGCGCGAGTCAGCCCGGCCAGAACCTTGGTGCTACCGCGCCCGGGAGCCAGAGCTTCGGCCTGGACCCAACGCCGGACGGCCTCACCCGCGGCCGGGAGCCGGGCGGCGAGCGCGGCCGCCACGAGGCCGCGCAGATCGGCGGCCTCCTGGGTCCAAGGATTCTCGACGCCGTCGAAGGCCTCGGGCGTGTTCGTGATCGCCTCGAAGAGCCGGCCGGCGTCGGGTGCCTCGCCGAAGGTGCGGAAGAAGACACAGGCCGCCGCTCGCAGGCGGTTGTCTTCAGATGACAGCAGCTCGGCCATCTCGGCGCCGATCGCGTCCCGATCGGGATGCTCGGGATCCCGCCAGGATCGTAAGACGGCGTCGAGGACGGTGACGTCACCCTTGTCCAGGACGGGCTCGGAGCCGGCGAGGCGGTCGGTGACGAGTCCCATGACGGTAGCGGTAGGTGGTTGCGACCGTCGCCTGCACGCGACCTCGCAGTCAAAGACTGTCATAGAGGAGACGGCTGCGCGCATGGAGCGGAGGGAGTCCGCTCCGAAGGAGTAGGGAAGCGATGCAGCGGGACGGGACTTGCCGGACGCGGTTCGAGACCGCATGCTGGCCGGGAGTTGCCCCGCCGCGCCGAGATCGGCGAAACTTGCCCGATGTCCGCGACCGAAACGAGCGAGCCGACCGAGGTCTCCGCCGCTGGCCCGAGCTGGATCACCGAGCTGCGTGCCCGCTTGGCCGAGCCGGAGCCGGTTCGGAAGCAGGCGGGCGCCAGCCGCCGCGCCGCCGTGCTGGTGCCTCTGTACGTCGAAGCGGGCGAGCTCTGGCTGTTCTTGACCAGGCGCTCGGACGAGCTGCCCCAGCACAGCGGGCAGGTGGCGTTTCCGGGCGGCGGCTGCGAGCTGGGCGAGGCCGCCTGGGACGCAGCGCTCCGTGAATCCAATGAAGAGGTCGGTCTGGACGGCCGGCGAGTGGCGCGGATCGGCCAGCTCGACGATCTGGAGACCTTCAGCGGCTACACCATTCGGCCCTGCGTCGGAGCCGTGCCCTTTCCGTTCGAGACCCGCATCAACGAGGCCGAGATCGCCGAAGTCTTCTCGATTCCCCTGACCGCCTTCGCCGACGCCAGGGTGGTCGAGGACCGGGTGGTCACCGTCAACGACGTGGACCGGTCGATTCGCATCTACCACGTCGGCCGGCACCAGGTCTGGGGCCTGACCGCCCGGATCATCCAGAACCTCTTGGAGCGCTGCGGCCTCGAGCTGCCGGTGCCGGCTTGATCGGCTCGTGGGCGCCCGCCTACCGTCCTGCCTCGTCTGGATGGCGGGACTGCTCCTGCTGCCGGCCTGCTCGATGAAGTCGCTTCTGTACCCGGCGCCGCCGATCGCGGTGGGGCCGCCTCCTCCGGGCTTCGAGGAAGTCGTGCTGGGCGACGGCTCGGAGGCTGGGAGCGTGGCCTGGGCTCACACGGCTGCCGAACCGTCCGCGCCGGCGGTCGTCTTCTTCCACGGCAACGGCGAGAACCTCGAGACCCTGCGCCAGGCGGGGACCCTCGATCGTCTCCACGCACTCGGCGTCCACGCCCTGGTGGTCGACTATCCCGGCTACGGCCGAAGCGGCGGGAGCCCGTCCGAGGAGGCCAACATAGCCGCCGGAGCGGCCGCCGCCGCTGAGCTCGCCCGCCGGCATCCCGACAGCCGCGTCTACCTTGTCGGCTGGTCGCTCGGCGCCGCGGTCGCGGCGCAGGTCGCTAGCGCGTCAGCGGCCGCGCCCGGCTCTGCCGATCCGGATGCTTCCGGCGGAGATGGCTTTGCCGGGCTGGCTCTCCTGAGCCCCTGGACGACCCTCCATGAGATCGCGTCCCGCCACTACCCGGCCTGGATGGTAGGCATGCTTCTGCGCGAGACCTACGACACCCGGTCCGCGCTGGCTTCGGCGCTGACGGCGAATCCGCTTCCGGTGCTCGTCGTCCACGGCACCGACGACCGCATCATTCCGGCCGAGCTGGGACGGGACCTGGCGGCGAGCGTTCGAGAGCTCGGTAGCCGTTCAGGTTCAGACTCAGACCCGGGCTGGGGCTCCAATCTGGCCGAATACCTCGAAGTCGTCGGCGCCGGCCATAACGATCTCCTGGGGCGGGACGTTGTCTGGGAGCGGCTTCGCGAGTTCCTGAGAGGCTAGTGACGGCGCGACCGGAGGCCGGTCGCGCCGCGTCGGAGCCGGTGTGTTGTCTTTGCCGGGTGGATCCGACTGAGACGAAGACTTCAGTATGATCGCCGGGTGTCCGGTTTGAGTCGAGTGGTCGCGGGAGGAGTAGGACGCCCCGGGTCGCAGATGGTATCAGGCAGGAGGTCGACGGCCGCGTCCGGAACTCGCCGCCGCCGGAGCAGCCTCCCCGTGGCGCTGTCCCTGACCCTGGCCCTGGGTGTCTCGGGGTCGGGACCGAGCTCGCCAGGGATGGCTGCCACCAACGTCTGGGAGAGCTCCGGAGGCCCGGCCTGCGACCAGACCCGATCCCTTGCCGAAGGACGGGTAGGGACTGGCTTCCTCGTAGCCGTTGTCGGTTCGGGTCGGACGGGCAGGCTCTTCGCCAGCGGGGACCGGGGCCGAAATTGGGCCGAGATCGCCAGCGGACTCTTTGATGGCGCGTTCTCGGCGGCAGCCATCCATCCAGGAAGGCCGGCGCGGATCGTTGCCGCCAATCGTCTCCACGGGGTTCTTCAAAGCGACGACTTCGGGGACACCTGGACGCGACGAAACGCAGGGCTGCCGAGCCTTGAAGTGCGAGATCTCCGAATCGCACAGGCCGCTCCTTTTCCCGTATATGCGCTCGCTGCCCGGCCGGCCGGGGGAGGCGGATTGTTTGTTTCCCGTGACGACGGCGCCTCATGGCAGCAGATCACGCCGGCAGCGGACGTCAACGACTTTGGAGTCGATCCAGAGAGGCCGTCGGTTGTCTACGCTTCCACGTCTCGGGGCGTGTTTCGGACGAGAAACGGCGGTCGAACCTGGAGCGGCCCTGCGAATTCGCCGCCGGAGCGGTTGTCCAACTTCACCTTTGGCTCGGCCGGCGCGGAGGTCTTTGCGACCTGGCAAGATCGCCTGTTTCGCACCCCTGGTGGCCTCGACTGGCAGGCTGTGTCGGTCGCTCCCTCGAACGCGGTCTTTACGGCCCTGGCAACAGACCCGCGCAGGCCCGATCGACTGACCGCGGGGCTGGTGCGAAGCGACGGAGGGCCCGGCATTGCCGTGAGCAACGACGGAGGCCGCACATGGGTGGAAGCGGGACTGCGTGGCGAGCAGGTGTTGCTGCTCCTGCGGAGCCTTCGAAGGCCCAGGGATCTCTGGGCGGGCACGCGGAGCAGCCTCTTTCGAGGCGTGAACGCTGGCCGGCGGTGGCGATTGCGGGACCACGGTGTTGGGGCGGCCGCCGTGTCTCTGCTGGTGTCGGCGCCTCCCGGAGCGCCTCCAAGAGGACCCTGGAGGACCTTCGCCGCCGCTCAATGCGGCGCCCCACTCTTCTTTCTGGATGAGGCCGGTCGCCGCTGGCGCCGCAGCGCGCTGGACGATGCGTTCTCGATAGCCATCGATCCTCAGGACCCCGCCTACGTTCTTGTCGGGTTTCGCAACGAGATTTCGATGTCCCGGGACGGTGGCGAGACGCTGGCGGGCTCGTCGGTTGTCGGAGAAGGTGATGGCGAGATGCTCGCCATCGAGTTCGACCCGGACGATTCTTCCCGCGTGTACTCTGCGATGACGGGGCAAGGTCTCTTCATCAGCGAGGACCGGGGGACGACCTGGGAGGCGCTGTCGAGTTCCGACGTCGAGCTGGAGGGGTTCGTCGGGGTCGTGCGAGCGGTCTCGGGATCAGGGGTCGTGTACGCCGGTGGGCGGGACGGTCTTGCCCGTAGCGACGATCGTGGAGTCACGTGGCAGCGAACCGGCCTCCAGGTACGAAGAATCCTCGACCTTGCCATCGATCGGCGGCGGCAGAATACCCTTGTCGCCGTTTGCGGTACCGGGGCGCGCTGCCTCTATCGAAGCACGGATGGCGGTGCGAGTTGGCGGCGGAGCGCACGAGGCCTGCCGCCGCGCGCGCGGCCCTCCGCAGTCGTGGGCGACGCCTTCCATCGCGATCGGTTCTACCTTGCGACAACCATGGGTGTCTTCCGATCGACGAATGGCGGCAGGCGTTGGAAGCCCTTCAGTACCGGAATCAACGACGGTACGGTCCTTCAAGGCTTGTCGCTGTCCGCGAGCGGCAAGCTCTACGTCGGTACCTTCGGACAGGGTGTCCTGATGCGCCGCGTAGCGGCAGACCCGGGCTAGTTGGGGATCGGCAACGGGCCTTTCTGTCGCGAGGAGGAGACCCCGGGTGAGATATCCTGGATCTCCCGCGAAACCACCAGAAACCAGTCCAAGAAGACTGCCAGAGCAGAAAGAAACCAGAAGGAGTCTCGTGATGACCGTAGCCGAAGCCTCGAAGACGATCGATACCATTGTTGAGAACCTGGGCTCGGAGGCCGACAGCCTCCTCGACCATGTCTGTAAGGGTATTCCCAAGGACCAGCTTTCGGCTCCGGGTCCCGACCACCTGGACGAGGTTTGGGGCATCTCGGACAGGAAGCCCAACGTCCTCGTCAATCTGAACCGGATCTTCGGACAAGGACGCCTCGCCGGTACCGGCTACATCTCGATCCTGCCCGTGGACCAGGGCATCGAGCACTCGGGCGCGGCCTCCTTCGCCCCCAACCCGATCTATTTCGATCCCGAGAACATCGTCCGGCTCGCCATCGAAGGCGGCTGCAACGGCGTCGCTTCGACCCTCGGCGTTCTCGGGACGATGTCGCGCAAGTACGCGCACAAGATCCCGTTCATCGTCAAGATCAACCACAACGAGCTCCTGACCTATCCCAACAACTACCGGCAGATTCAGTTCGCCCAGGTCGAGCAGGCCTGGGACCTGGGCGCCGCCGCCATCGGCGCCACCATCTACTTCGGCAACGAAGACTGCGAGCGCGAGCTGGTCGAGATCGCCGAGGCCTTCGCCCAGGCCCACGAGTTGGGCATGGCGACCATCCTCTGGTGCTACCTGCGCAACTCGGACTTCAAGAAAGACGGCGTCGATTACCACGCTTCGGCCGATCTCACCGGCCAGGCCAACCACATCGGCGCGACCATCGAGGCCGACATCGTCAAGCAGAAGCAGCCCACCAACAACGGCGGCTACCCGGCCATCGGCCTCGGCAAGACCCACGACCTCGTCTACAGCGACCTGACCTCCGAGAACCCCATCGACTGGGTGCGCTGGCAAGTCGCCAACTGCTACATGGGCCGCGTCGGCCTCATCAACTCCGGCGGCGCCTCCGGCGGCTCCGGCGACCTCGCCCAGGCCGTTCGCACCGCCGTCATCAACAAGCGCGGCGGCGGCTGCGGCCTCATCTCAGGCCGCAAAGCCTTCCAGAAACCCATGGGCGACGGCGTCGAGCTCCTCAACGCGATCCAGGACGTGTATCTGTGCGATGAGGTCGGGGTGGCGTAGGGGGTGAGAAAGAAGACCAAGAAAGCCACCGAATTCCTCGACGGTCTCGTGACTGCGATTGTCAAGCATCCGCAGTTCAGAAGGAAAACCGCGAAGAAGTCCGAGTCCGCTGTGCAGACGGAGATCCGGCCTCTGATCGTGCGATACCTAGAGATGTACTTCTCGGAGCTTGGTTACAAGGATTCAATTGCCAAAGCTCATGCATCCTTCTACTGGGAGGGGCAAGAGGGAGTCTACGGGCGGGAGCGGCGGCCGGTATTTG
This sequence comes from Candidatus Multivoradales bacterium, assembly GCA_965223155.1. GTDB lineage: Bacteria > Acidobacteriota > Thermoanaerobaculia > Multivoradales > JAHEKO01 > CALZIK01. Next base: position 911,786 of record CBDCVR010000013.1, on the reverse strand, counting down.
GTTCTCGCAACTACCCGGACTTCATCCTCACGCACCCTTATCGTGTTGCGGTCGAGTACAAGAAGAGCCCTTATGGTTCGACAATCAAGCAAGGGATTGGGCAGTCAATCGTCCATACATTGAGCGGCGATTTTGAGTTCGTATTGCTGCTTTTTCAGGACGAGAGCAAGGGCCGTGTCGTGGCAGACGTAAGGTCCGGTAGTTGTGAAGAGGAGATCGTTCGGAGACTCTGGGAGGAGTTTAATGTGCGACTGCGGTTCGTGTAGTTTCTCCTCGACCTACGGGGAGCGGCGAATCGAGATGCCAGGAGTTACGGCGATGGTCGGCATGGTAGCGGGATTTTAGAAGCAGACCCCGTTGTCCCGACAGTTCAGCGGCAGATTCAGGGTGGAAGCCTTAGAAGGGAGGGGCCGTAGGCTCGTGGAGCAGAACACTGGCCTGAACGGGCCGACCCGGCTGGCCGGTGGTGGATTGACGGTGCCGCGAAGCTCCGAGCTGTCGAAACGGTCGAAGCGGTGACAGATGAGATGAGTCGGTCGGTCTCCAGCTGGGACACTGTGCCAGTTGGAGATAACCAAGAATCGGCATCAGAGCCGAGAAAGGAGACCGACCATGGAGTATCTTGGCATCGATGTTCACTCGAAGTACAGCGAGGTGTGTGGCGTATCAGAAGACGGTGAGGTGACGGTTCGCCGGCGGGTTCCGACGACCGAGACGGGCCTGCGAAGGTTCTTCGCCAATCGGGAACGCTCGCAGGTGACGCTCGAGAGCGGTCCGGTCACACCCTGGGTCTATCGACTGCTGTCTGAGCTCGGCCATGAGGTGATGGTGGTCAATCCACGCCGGGTACGTCTGATCGCGGAATCGACCCTGAAGACGGACGGAATCGACGCCGAGATCCTGGCTCGTTTGAGCCGGTTGGATCTGGGTTTGCTTCGACCAGTCTACCAGCGCACAGGTGAGGCCCAAGAGCTTCGGACGCGTCTTCGGGTCCGAACGAGTCTGGTGAAGACCAGGACCTCGCTGATCAACTCCGTACGCGGAACGCTGCGGGCACAGGGCTACCGAGTGCCCTCATGTCCGGCGAAGAGCTTCGTGGCTCGGTACGCGTCGATGTCGGTCGAAGCCGGCCTGTTGGGAGCGCTCGAACCTCTGGTAACGACAATCGGCGAGCTGACCGATCGGATCCACCATCTCGAAGACGACCTCATCTCCGAGTCGAGATCAAACGAGCTGGTCCGTCGGCTGCAGACGGTTCCTGGTGTGGGGCCTCTGGTGAGCCTTGCGTTCGTCGGCTGGATGGATCGTCCGGATCGGTTCGAGAAAAGCCGCGACGTCGGAGCGTGTCTGGGCTTGAGACCGTCGCTTCGCAGCTCAGGAGGGCATGAGGTCAGGGGCCGGATCACTCGCGAGGGCGACTCGGAGATGCGCAGACTCTTGGTGCAGGCAGCTCATGCGGCGTTGAACTGTCGCAAAGAGTCGTCACTCAAGAGATGGGCTGAGGGCCTGGTCGAGAGGCTGGGTAAGGGCAAGGCCGTGGTCGCGCTAGCTAGGAAGATCGCGGTGTTGCTCCACAGGCTGTGGGTGACAGGTGAGAGCTTCCGAGCCTTTCCCAAGGCAGCGTAGAAGAGATAACTAGACGACCAACAAGCAAGGACGGATTGAGAGGTTCGATGACTCCGAAAGTATCCTTGGTGGCCCCGACACCGTGTGACAGATGGGAGCATCGATTCCTAAACGGACGCAAAACTCACCATGCACCGGTTCAAAGAAGAACCCTACAGAGTGCGAATAGAAGCTCGTCCCAAGCCTCGATCCAAACCTAAGGAAAACTACAAAAAGAAGAAACGAAACTCTTGACGCCAACCGACCGACTCATAGAAGGATACCTATTCCTCGCAATCCTGCCGGCCGCGACGGTCTCTCGCCAACGGTCCCTCATTTGGACGTGCCTGGCACTTCGTGCAAGCAGCCGCTACCTACACCGGACGCCTCGCTTGACGTCGGCCTCGAATAGCCTTTCGTCGCCTTTTCGACGGTTCGGCTATTCGGTCATGCGCCGTGCCGAGAAGAAGGAAACCGCCACACCCGCACGCCAGCCAGAATCGTAAGTGCCGATAGGGCGCCGAAGCCTAGTGCGCTCAAGACCACTTGCGTTTCGGACCACGTACCCAGGTTCCGGGCGAGTGCGATTCCGGCCAACAGAAAGAGGGAAAGACACGCGACGAACATCCCGATTGCGGGAAGCCTCTTTCCCTGCCTCTCGAGATCTCCGACGCGCATGGACCCGAGCATGATCAGCAAGAGTACGTTGCCAATGACGAGTTGAGCGATGAGCCAAGGTGTTGAATCCACGACGCGCTCCTCAGAGGATTGACTCTATCCGCAGTCCGGATTGGTCCGGGGATGCTGAGCCTCCTCTTGTTCTGCCTGTAGGCAGGCGCCGGCTTTGCCGCAAGCGATGATGACGCTGCCGTTGGCAGCTTCATGGACAAGGATCGCGGCGATACACCCCAGAGTCAGTCCATATACACAGGCCGGTCCGAAAGCGGCTACGCTTCCAATCCACCCTATCACCGCGAGAGAACATTCCAGTATCTCGAGACTGCAGCCTGCCGGCACGAGGCTGGGACGGCTGAGCTCTCTAAGACCCTCAAGGAATTCTGGCGAGAAGCTCTTGTGGATCTCGAGCGCCATGTCCTGGTACAGGTCGATGTTGTCGATCGTTTCCAGGCCATGGGTCACTCGTTCTACACGGTTGCCGACGTGCTCTCCTCGAACACCTTGAGCTGTCTCGATCGAGACGAAGTCCATGGGTGTTGTGAGAGGGCCCGCCTCTGGACCGGGGTAGAACTTGTACTCTCCCACTCCGACGATTCGGATTCTCTTGAAGCTCCTGTGATCTACGAAGTAGGCCTCGAAGTGCTCTCCCCAGGGGCTGCTGACGCTCACTCGAATGGCGTCGTTGAATAGCTTTTCGCCAACGTGCTCGTGTGCTTCGACGACGACCACGGAGAAGCCGCGCGAAGTCGTCAAGGATGTCGCCGTGGCACTGTGGTTCTCGTGGAAACTTTCGGCGCCAAACTGAGTGCGGGGTCCTGTGGACTGCGCGGTGGCGGCTGCGGGGGATAGAACTGCACACAGTGCAGCGATACTCGCAGTACTCTTCTTTAGATTTCTTGTCACTCGCATTCTCGCTCCTCTTGCCTCATCTACTCCAAGGAAGTTTGGGTAGCTCTACCTATCTAATTTCCGGAACAGGGGCGTTTCTGACAAGAATCTTAGTTTCTTGGTAGAGCTCTGATCTAACTCCAGCGACACTGCTACGCCGAAACAGGAGTGATCTGTCTCGGGGTACTGGAGGTCGGCGACGGTGTCGTGGATTTGCGCGCTCGCACGGAGCAGCGTTGCGTGCGAGGCGGTTCAGTAGAAGCACTCATTCGACGAAGACACGCGCCCCGCGACAAGTTCCATCTGCATGCGGTTGAGCGCGCGATTCGTGTCGGCGGCGGGGTTGCCCACATCGTGGGCCGCCAGATACTGCGCCTCACTCAGGGCAACCCATTCCCTGACCGCGTCGGGCACCAGGCTGAGCGCGCGAATGACATTGGCCGTTTCGTTTGGCGGCCATAGGTCGCTTTCCGCCGGTCCGAGCTTGTCGGCGCCGATCACCGACACTATGGCTGTCTCGCTTTCCAGACCGGCCGGCACGTATTCGGTTGGTTGGCCGTCGATCGCCGCGGGCAAGGGCTCGAGCGGCAATCCGAGCGAACGGCAAAACTCGTCGATACCGAAGACGCAGACGGCCACGCCGACCAGCTCGACGTACTTCCCCTCCGCAAGGCCACTCTCCGAGTTCTCCTGGATCCAGGACTTCGTAATGCGCGTCTGGTCGGTGACGACTCGGTGCACGGCATCGATGGCAGTCGCCTCCAGAGGCGAGTCGGGGGAGGCGTCGTGCTCGCCGGCCAGGCCATACGGAGACAAGGCAGTCTTTCGTTCGGCGCAGAACGCACAGTGGCTAGCTGGGGGTCCCGGGTACCACCGTTTTCGTAGACGCCAATAGCTGCTTGGATTTTCTGCTCGACGCAGGCTTGATCTGGGAGGCAGGCTTGCCTTGACAATGGCGCAAATAAAGCGTAAATTCAGTCAATGAACTTCGCCGCTTCCGCACCGCAACGAGTCACCGCCAGTTCCGCAGACGAACCGTTCGAGGCCGCGGGCGATCTCGACCAGATAGGGGATCGGATCGCCGAGCTCTCGGCTCAGATTCAGGCCGCCACGTATCGCGTACTCACTCTGATTCGGGAGTTCGACCGGCGCGAGGGTTGGCACGCCAAGGGTGCTCGTTCCTGTGCGCACTGGCTCTCATGGCGTACGGGCCTGGACCTGGGTGCGGCTCGCGAAAAGGTCCGGGTGGCGCGGGCCCTCGGGAATCTCCCGAAGATCGGTGCGGCGATGGAGCGCGGCGAGATCTCGTACTCGAAGGTGCGCGCCCTGACGCGTGTTGCCACCACCGAGAATGAGGCGGAGCTCTTAACCTTTGCCCGAGCGGGTACGGCCTCGCACGTCGAACGACTGATTCGTGCCTGGCGCCGCATGGACCGGCTGGAGGAGGCGGAAGTCTCCAAGCGTCGGCGGAGCCAGCGGTACGTGCGCGCCTACACCGACGAAGACGGCATGCGGGTGGTCCGCGCTCGGCTCGAACCGGAAGCCGGGGCGATGTTCTTGAAGGCGCTCGAAGCCGCCGAGGACAAGCTCTATCGCTCGGACTCAGAGGCTGAGGACGCCGCGACGGTCGAGGAAGGCGAGCGCGGTGCCGAGAGGCGGCGTGCCGACGCCTTTGGCCTGGTTGCCGAAGCCGCGCTCGGTCGCGGGCTGGGCGGCGCCGACGCGACGACCGGCGGTGACCACCACCAGGTGGTCGTGCACGTTGACGCCGAGGCCTTGGCGGATCGCTCGGACTCCGGCCACGCGGTTGTCGAGGGCGGCACGAACGTTTCCGCGGAAACGTCCCGCCGTCTCGCCTGCGATGCTTCGAAGGGGGACATGCGCCACGCTCGTGACGGTTCGACCCTCGACGTCGGGCGGAAAACGCGCACCGTGCCTCCCGCTGTCCGCCGAGCTCTACGTTTTCGGGACCGAGGCTGTCGCTTCCCTGGTTGTGGCGTCAGGATTTGCGACGCCCACCATGTCAAACATTGGGCCGACGGCGGCGCCACACGCCTCGACAACCTGGTTCTCCTCTGCCGCCGCCACCATCGAGCCGTCCACGAAGAGGGCTTCAAGGTGCTCTTGCACCGCAGCGGTTCAGTCGATTTCTTTACGCCAAATGGACTTCGGATCGAAGAAGCGCCGGCCCCGCCACCGTTGCCGGCGCGGCCCGGCGAAGCAATCCGGTCTCAGAACGCCGAGCGCGGGATCGAGGTCGATGCGATGACGGGCTTTCCGACCTGGAACGGCAGGTCGATCGATCTCGCCTGGGCGGTTCAGGCCTATCGGGCACTGCGGCGGGAGCCCGAGGGTTCGGAAGGAGCGGTCAACTCGGCGTAAGGAAACGTTTCCGCGGAAACGTATGGATTCGGTGGCAGGATACTTATCCCTCGCAGGATCGTTGCTTCGCGAAACCCTGGCCGGCTGCTGCGTCCCCCCAGCCGGTGTTCCGTCTCGCTCTCGTCCGCGGAGATAGCGACATCTTGGTTTGCGTCTTGCACCAGCTCGCTCCTGAGTGAGGGCGCCTGCGATGCAAGTTGAGCCGGCTCGAAATGGGACGGAGGTCAGCGATGTATGGAGTAAACCGCTCGGAGGTAGCAACCAAGGAGGGCTGTGGGCGCGATTCGCGACTGCCACGTCTGGCGAGCACCGTTCTTGCCTTGCTCGTGATGGGCACCGCAAGTGCCGGAATGGCGACTTCTGAGTGCCAACCGAGTCTGAAGCTCGAGCCGGATCCGGAATCGTTGAGCACCGGCTACATCGACAATCCCGAAGAGGCGTTCATGATTCCGCCCGATGCCGAAGCGTACGTCTCCGTCGGGATGGCGGACGTTGCAGGATGGGAGATCCTCATCGCGGACGAAGAGGACTGTCTCGGCGAGTTTCGACTGGAGTGGCAGTATGAGACGACTGTCTCGATACTCGGTGAGGGCCCGCACATCGACCTCACGGATTGGAAGCACTTCACGTCCGAGTGGCGGACGCTCGAGCAAGACGAGGGACGATTCGTGTTGCCTGCGCTGAGCCCAGAGCAAGCGCGCCGTTTCCCGGAGGTCGATATGGCCGAGCTGGTGGAGCGAGTGCGGGAGGTTGCCGGAGACGACTGGGCCGATCACGCCGCGGCGGCAACGGCTCCCGACGACTATCCCGCTGCCGTTTTGGTGAATGTCTATCGGGTGCGCCTGGTGCGTTGGGAATCGGGCGCTTGGCTTCCTGTCCAGACGGTCACCATCGAGATGGCGCTGGGCTGTTGAGTTCTGTGACGGGACGGGCCAGCCGCGTTTCGCGCAGATGCTGCTGGCTCTAGTCTTTCTCGGCTACGACCCGGGCGGCAATGGCAAGCATGGCGTTGCGGCGCTGACGGTTGGTTCCTCGACGCGCAGGTTGGAAGTCGGCACGGCGAGTGACGGCCGGGCGGCGATCGGCTGGTTTCGTGAGCGCTGCGCGAGTCCGCCGCGAGCCATCGGGGTCGATACGATTCTGAGTTGGGAGCTCGGCCCGTCGGGCTGGCGGGGAGCGGATCTGGCGCTGCGCGAGCGGTACCCTGAGGTCAGAAACTCCGTATCGAGTCCCAACAGCCTGTTCGGATCCATGGCGATTCAGGGGCCGGCCGTGGTCCTGGCCTTGCGCCGTCACTGGCCGGACTTGGAGGTGACGGAGACTCATCCCAAGGTCGTGTATTTCGCCCTCGCGGGCACGAAATACGACTGGGGGAGCCGGCGCGCGATGACAGATTGGTTGGAGGCCGAGTTCGAAGTCTCGGTGACTGCCGCCAACGAGCACGAGTGGGACGCGGCGCTCTCCGCCATCGCCGCGTGGCAGGGCTTCTCGGGTGTCTGGAAGACCGACCTCATGACGCTCGCTCGCGAACCGATCTTGCCGGTATCTGGAGTCAAGTACTTCTGGCCCGAGGTCGTCTAGGAGGCGAAGCTAGGACCGAGGCGCCGGGATCAATCTCCACCCTCGCGCTACACTGCCCCCAAGGAGGACCAGCGCGATGAAACTGCATGGAGCCGGGCTCGGCACATTGCTGATCGCTGTGAGCGTGGCTGTCGCACCGCCGGCGCAGGCCAAGGCGCAGGCGCAAGAGGAGATTCACTCTCGCTACTTCTTGACCAGCGATGCCGCCAGACTGCACTACCTGGAGGCGGGTTCGGGACCGACGATCGTGTTCGTCCCCGGCTACTTGATGCCGGCGGAGGTGTGGATGGCGCAGTTGCGTCATTTCGCGCAAACCCATCGCGCCGTGGCTCTGGATCCGCGATCCCAGGGGCGGTCCGAAAAGGTAACCGACGGACACCATCTGGTCCGCAGAGGCCAAGATATCGGCGAACTGATCGAGCACTTGGGGGAGGAGCAGGCGGTGGTCGTCGCGTGGTCGCTAGGGGTCTTGGAAACGCTGACCCATGTGCGCGAGTTCGGAGTCGATTCGTTCCGTGCCCTGGTCCTGGTGGACATGAGTCTTGGATTTGACGCCCCCCTCGAGGAGCCGCATCCAGCTACGCCCTTCTGGAGCGGTTGGATGAAGAGTATGCAGTCGGATCGGCTCAAGTGGACGGAGAAGTGGGTTCGCGCCCTCCACGCGAGCGAGCCCTCGGAGGAGTACCTCGAGGACTTGGTCGAGGCGGTGATGCAGATACCCACCAACACCGCGGTGACCCTTCTCGCCAACCTGATGCTGATCGAGGAACGCGACTGGCGCCCGGTCTTGGATGAGATGGAACTACCGTTCTTGTATCTGGCTTCGTCGCAAGAGTGGGCAAGGGCAATTGCCGAAGGAGTCAGCGAGCGCTGGCCGCAAGGTCGCGGGGCGGTGGTCGAGGATTCCGGCCACGCGGCCTTCGTGGATGAGCCGGAGCGGTTCAATCAGGCTCTCGAGGAGTTTCTTGCTTCTCTTCCAGACGCTCCTTGAGTCCGTCGCGAGCGCACGCGAGGGTGGCGAATCGGTACTTGGCGGATCGCTGAATCGAACCGTGGGGAGGAGGTCGTTGCGGCGACCGCCGTCTCACTAGGGACTCGCCGCCTTCAAGCTGCCGCCGAGACCAGAGTCCGAGGCCCCTTATCCAGGCGTATGTTCCGCGGTCCTGAAGCGGCGCAGCTCGAGGCCGGCGACCGCAGGTTCGGCCATCCGCGCGAAGTCCTCGTCAAGCGGGATGCCGATCGTGTCGGCGATCCGCACCAGACGTTGAAAATTCGCGGCAACGGCTGCGGCATCGACCAGCACTTGGGCGTTCGAAGCGGCGAGTAGTCGCTCGCGGCTTTCGGCCAAGGCCGCTTCGTCTTGGCCGACAACCGCCGTCGCGAACGAGGTCAACTCGTTCGAGAGTTCGATCTCGCTGGTCTCACTGGCTCCGCCGTGAACCTGCTGCAGGTCCGCAACGGTGTCATGGATCTGCGCGCTCGCACGGAGCAGCGTTGCGTGCGAGGCGGTTCAGTAGAAGCACTCATTCGACGAAGACACGCGCCCCGCGACGAGTTCCATCTGCATGCGGTTGAGCGCGCGATTCGTGTCGGCGGCGGGGTTGCCCACATCGCCGGCCGCCAGATACTGGGCCTCACTCAGGGCAACCCACTGCCTGACCGCGTCGGGCACCTGGCTGAGCGCGCGAATGACATTGGCCGTTCCGTTTGGCGGCCACAGGTCACTTTCCGCCGGTCCGAGCTTGTCGGCGCCGATCACCGACACCATGGCTGTCTCGCTTTCCAGACCGTCCGGCACGTATTCGGTTGGTTGGCCGTCGATCGCCGCTGGCAAGGGCTCGAGCGGCAATCCGAGCGAACGGCAAAACTCATCGATGCCGAGAACGCAGACAGCTACGCCAACCAGCTCGACGTACTTTCCCTCCGACAGGCCATTCGCCGCGTTGTCTTGGATCCAGGACTTCGTAATGCGCGTCTGGTCGGTGACGACTCGGTGCACGGCATCGATAGTAGTCGCGTCCAAAGGCGAGTCGGGGGCGGCGTCGTGCTCGCCAGCGAGTCCATACGGAGACAAGGCAGTCTTTCGTTCGGCGCAGAACGCACAGTGGCTGGCCGAGCGCACTGCCTCGGCGATCGCCACCCGTTCCTCGCCGGTCCACCAGGTGCCGGGATCCGCCAACTGGCGCCAGAAGTTGCGATACGCGGCGACGAGATCGTCGCGTATCGGATAGGGCGTGTCGGAAAACGTGAAGGCGTTCGTCATGACTTCCGGAAGCTACCAGCCTTGGCTGTCGGTTGCCATGTCGTTCGGGGAGGCCGTGCCGTGAGAGCTCTTGGATTCGAAGGCTCAAGGCCTGATGACGGGTAGGTTTCCTGATTCGTTGCCCGCTTAGCCGCTCGCCGCCTTCGGCCGGTCGCCGATGATGCGGTTTGGGACCATCTAGCTGTATCGTCCTTCCCAGTCGAGCCCCAAGGCAGCGTACAAGTGCTCGGCACCCTCTTCATGCTGGCCCTCGACCCGCAGGCGGTGCCCATCGCCGTCGGTCAGAACGAGAAGGCGGCAGTAGCCGAAGTGGCCCGGTTCGACCTCGAAGCTCTCGGGGTCGAGGAAACTGGTGCAGCTGCCGATCCAGGTCTCGGCTGCAATGCCGGAGGGCAGGGCGCGAAACTCGTCGAGATCCTCGAATCGTCCGAGGTTACCGCTCAGGTAGAGGCGGGATCCCTCCGACCCGATCGGCCATTGCAGCGCGAGCAGATCGTAGTAGATACTAAGTACGCCCGGAAAGTTGCCCAGGCGGTATACGGCCCACTGAGTTTCGAAGACCTGCGCGGATGGAATGGCTTCGAGAAACCGGTGGAAAAATAGCGGTATTTCCCGAAGCTCGAGATCGGGAATGGGCCATGTCACCATTGTGGGCTCGACGTCAGGGTGAACTCGGATTTCGAGCTCGCTCGTGGCTTTGATAGTGAAACTGCCGCCCTCGCCCCACACGACGCGCCAGGGCAAGTCCATTCTTTGGGACACAACGTCGTACCATCGGCCGCGCTCGGTCGTGGCGGGGGAAGAAGCGTAGAGGAAGTGAAGCGTTGTGTTAGGGGTTGCAGCTCCTGGGCGCACCATCAGCGCCTGGGGATGGTCAGGGTCGAGCCGCGCTGAATCCAAAGTGCAGTCTGCCGCAATCAAGGGGAAGAACCGCGGGTCCCAATGCCCGGGTACGGTTTCCAAGAGACGGCGGGCCAGGTCCCCCGGAGCCAAGTCGCGTATCCTTCCGCTGGCGATTGAGATGGAGTCGATTTCCAGGCTGGATGGCAGTGCCAGGGAGGGCAGCGTGTCGTGCCCGTCGCCGGAGATCGTGGTCATGGCGTGGCTAGGGAAGGTATCGTTGAAACCTCCCGGAACGGTCCCGTCGAGGGCTCCGGTGAGGTGGCGGAGCTCCTCCAGAGTGAAGGTGCGGTCCGGCTTGGGCTGAGACAGATACTGAACGCTCATGACGAGGGGATCACCCGGTAGTGGGTGGAGAATTTCTCGATCTTCACAGCAGATTGTCCCGACGACGTTCTCGTCTCGACTAGCTATGCCGTGCTCTAGCCGCTCGCCGCTTTCGGCCGGTCGCCGATGATGGCTTTGGTCTCGAGGAATTCTTCGAGGCCGTGGGCGCCCCACTCTCTGCCGTTACCCGACTGTTTGTAGCCGCCGAACGGGGCGGTGTAGTCGTTGGGTGCGCCGTTGACGTGGACCATGCCGGTCCGGATGCGCCGGGCAACGCGGCGGGCCCGCTCGTGGTCGGCCGAGTGAACGTATCCGGAAAGACCGTAGGGACTGTCGTTGGCGATGCGAATGGCTTGCTCTTCGCCGTCGTAGGGCAGGATCGAGAGCACCGGGCCGAAGATCTCTTCGCGCGCGATCACCATGTCGTTGGTGACGCCGGCAAAGACCGTGGGCCGCACGTAGAAGCCCTTGTCGAGCCCGTCGGGGCGGCCAGGACCGCCGGTGACGAGCTCGGCGCCTTCGGCGATACCCGCTTCGAGAAGTGCCTGAATGCGCTCCCACTGACCGCGGCTGGCCACCGGGCCAATGACGGTGTCTTCGGCATGAGGGTCGCCCACCTTGATCTTTCGGGCGGCGCGGGCGGCGATCTCTGCGGCCTCGGCCTGCCGTTCGACCGGGACCAGCATCCGGGTCGGGGCGTTGCAGGATTGACCGGAGTTGCCCATGCAGTGGTTGACGCCCGAGGCCACGGCCTTCTCGAAGTCGGCGTCGTCGAGCAGGATGTTGGCGGACTTGCCGCCCAGTTCCTGGGCCACCCGCTTGACCGTCGGCGCCGCGTTGAGAGCGACCTGGATCCCGGCCCGCGTCGAGCCGGTGAAGGAGACCAGATCCACCTCCGCGTGGGCGGCGATGGCGGCGCCCACGGTGGGGCCGTCGCCGTTGACAAGGTTGAAGACGCCCGCCGGCACGCCGGCCGCGTCCAGGACCTCGGCGAAGAGGCAGGCCGACAGAGCCGACAGCTCCGAAGGCTTGAGGACGATGGTGCAACCGGCTGCTAGCGCCGGCGCCACCTTGCAGGCGATCTGGTTCATCGGCCAATTCCAGGGCGTGATGAGGCCGCAGACGCCGATGGGCTCGCGGACGACGGAGGTCGTGCCGTGGTGCTCTTCGAACTCGAACGTCCGCAGGGCATCGAGGGTCGTCGTGAAGTGCTTGACGGTCATCGCCGCTTGGGATCGTTTGGACATCGCGAAGGGCGCGCCCATCTCCTCGGTGATCGCCCGCGCGATCTCGTCGTGGCGGGTGGCGTAGACGGCGAGGATGGCCTCCATGAGCTCGATCCGCTGGGTACGGGTCGTGGAGCTGAACTCGGGAAACGCCTGCCGCGCCGCGGCCACGGCTCGATCGACGTCTTGCTCGCCGCCTAGAGAGATGGTGCCGACAGGCTCTTCGGTCGCGGGGTTGATGACGGCGAAGTCGTTGGGCTCGGCCGGCTCGACCCAGGCGCCGTTGATGTAGAACTGGCGGAAGTCATATTCGGTCATGATCGTGGCTCTCGGTCTGAGGTAATGGATGCGTCGGTTCCGAAGTCAATGCGTTCTTCTACTTTTCGCCGGCCTCCCGGGTATCGAGCAGAGCGAGCAGGATGGGTACGAGGAGCTTGTCGCGGGTACGGCCGGTGCTCTTCTTGAGCTCGATGAGTGTCTCGAGGTCGACGATCCGTACGTAGAGACCTCCGTCTTCAACGACCAGAGTGTGAGGTTCGAGGTCTTCGTACCGAGATCCATCGTTGAGTCTGCCAATGATGTCCAAGGGGCCTAGACTGGTGCTCAGATGCAGTTGCCCGCCTGCTTCCAGATGAGCGCGGTCGGGAAAAAGCTGCCGTTGGCCTGGGTCGCGGACTGTGGCTCGAAGTTGTGAGAGGACTGCTTGCAAGGAGTCCAAGTTTTCCGGATCCAGCCGAGGGACGATGTCGAGGTCAAGCGTTGTCGTAGGACAGCCGTGCAGGACCGCCGCGGTGCCGCCGATGACGATGAATTCGACCCTGGCGTTGGTCAGAGCGAGGAGCAGGCCTTCGAGGTCGGCTTGTTCAGCGGGCACGTCGGAGTCTAGCGATCGTCTTGCCCGATCGGACTGCGTAGCGAAGGCGCTCGACAGGCGACATGGAGAGCGTCCAGCGAATCAGGGAAAGGTCGATCTCGGTGGTGTCGGTCTTCACCTGGCCTCGTGAGCCGGACGTCTCGGGCTGCGGAGAAACGACGCCTTTCATGGAGGAAGTGTACCAGTCAGGTGTCGCCGGGGACGCTCCTTCGGACTGCCGTGCGAGACGAGGGGAGGCGTGCGTGGTACTTCGCCGGGAGGGCACGGCTACGGTTTCTACTGATCGCTCTCGAGGACGTTGTAGCTGTTCAAGATCTCGAGCAATCGCGCCAGCGGGATCGCCTCCAGCGAGCCGCGGGAGCTGGACACGGTGGTGGCTTTGAAGATGGCGTTGTAGATGGCCTCTTCGGTCGCCTCGACCGTCGCGGCGAAGAGCGGCGACATCGATTCGTTGACGACTGTCGGGACGGTCACGGGTCTTGGACTCGAGCGTGGCCGGCGCACTCGCGGGTCCGTCGAAAATGCGATGACGTAGTCTCCGGATCCGTTGTGGGCGAAGGATCCGGTTCGGCCGAGCCCGAGCATGGCCCGCTGAGCCAGCCGGTCGAGGCTGCGCGCGCTGAGCGGTGCGTCGGTGGCGACCACCATCATGATGGACCCATCTTCGCGGTCGTCGCTCTTCGCCTCCGACGTGAGTTCGCTTCTGTAGGCGTAGGCATCCAGCTCCTTGCCGACGGGCGCCCCGTTCACGCTTAGCGTGCCCCCGAAGTTGGTCTGCACGAGGACGCCGATCGTGTACCCGCCGAGCGACTCCGGCAGCACGCGAGAGCTGGTCCCGATACCGCCCTTCCAAAAGAAGGCCTGGGTTCCGGTGCCGGCGCCTACGCTCCCCTCGGCGACGGCACCGCCGCCGGCTTGCTCGAGTGCCTCGTAGACTTCCTCCCGGCCGATCGGATTGGCCCACATGTTGTTGACGATGGAGTCGTTGGTCTCGCCCACGACCGGGTTGAGGGTGTGCTCTCCCATGCCGGGCTGTTCGTACATCCACTCTTTGAGGGCGTCGGCGGCGCGCCAGACACAGAGCGTGCAGGTAAGGAGAATCGGCGTTTCGATCTCACCGAATTCGCGAACCTGGGTTTCGCCGATGAGCTTCCCGTAGCCGTTACCCACGTGAATCCATGCCGGCACCGGGTGGGTGTAGAGATTGCCGGGTGCGGGAATGATGGCGGTGACGCCGGTACGAACGTCGTCGCCCCGGATCACGGTTGCGTGACCGACCTCGACTCCGGCGACATCGGTGATGGCATTGAGCGGGCCGGTCGGGAATACGCCAACGACGACTCCCGCTTCTCGAGCTCTGGGACGAGTGGTGGATTCCACAGGAGGCGCCGCGGAGAGGATTCCGGAGGTTGCCAGCAGGGTCCAGACAAGAAGGCCTCTATTCCGCATTGCGATCTCCATTGGTTCACGAAGCTGGGTGCAGGGAGCGGTATCATAGCGGTCGTTCCAGGACCCTCGCCGTGACCATTCGAATACGGCACGCAATCGCCGGCTTGCCGGTCTCGCCGACGCTCGGTGCGAATCAAGTCGCCGCCGACCGGCGCCGGGACGGCCATACCGTCCTCCACATGGGCTTTGGGCAGGCTCCCTTCCCGGTACACCCGAAGCTTGCCGAGGCGCTCGCGATGGCGGCCGGCGCCAACGGCTATGAGCCGGTTGCCGGCACCGAGGCTCTGCGCGAGACGGCTTGCCGGTACTTCGCGGCGAAGTTGGGCTTCGACCCCGAAGCCTACGAGGTCCTCGTGGCGCCGGGGAGCAAGCTCGTTCTCTACGCTCTCCAGGCCGCCATCGAAGGGGATCTCGTCTTGCCGGTACCGTCGTGGGTCAGTTACCAGCCGCAGGCTGCGATGTTGGGCGACCGGGTCATTCCGGTCGAAGTGGAGCTGTCGAACGACGGATACCGCGTCGATCCGGATCGGTTCCGGTCGGCGATCCGAGCGGCCCGCCAGAGTGGACTCAATCCCACGAAGCTGATTCTCAATTCGCCGAACAATCCGACCGGACTGTCGCTGCCCCCGGACAATCACGACGCCCTCGCTCGAGCCTGCCGGGAGGAGGGGATCTTCGTGATCAGCGATCGCATCTACGGTTTGGTCGAATTCGACGGCATCGGGCCAAGCATTGCGAACGCGTTGCCCGAGGGCACCGCGATCACGACCGGTCTCTCCAAGCATCTCTCGCTCGGTGGCTGGCGGATGGGGTTCGGATTCGTGCCGAAAGCGGCCACCGGCCTCTTCGACGCGGTCCGGGCCATTGCCAGCGAAACCTGGTCGGCGGTGGCCGCTCCCGTTCAGCAGGCGGCTCTTGTGGCGCTCTCCGGGGATCCCGAGATCGAGCGTTTCATCGAGTCGTGCACGCGGATTCATGGAGCCGTGGCCCGTGAAGCCGCCGGACGGGTCGCCGGTGACTGCGTGCGATGCGCTGTTCCCCAGGGAGCGTTCTATCTTTGGCCCGATTTCGCGCCAGTCCGCCGGTCGCTCTCCAGGCGCGGCATCCGAACCTCGCGCGATCTCGCCCGAGCCTTGCTTGAGGATTTCGATGTCCTGGCGCTGCCAGGAGCCGCGTTCGGGGCATCTGAGGACAGCCTTACGTTGCGGCTCTCGGTCTGTGATTACGACGGTGCCGAGGCGCTGGCGGCGGTCGAACGCTCCCGGACCGTTCGTTCGGTGCCTGTTGAAGACATCGCTCCTAGAGTGCTCCAAGGGGCCGAGGCCGTGGCCGCCTTCTCGCGGGGCCTGATCTTCCGGGAAGCCGAGTAGCCCACGGACGGAAACGACCGAGGCTGTGGTGTCGGGCGGATGTCGTTCGAGTGGGGCGCTCGGGGAGCGCCCCACTCGAACCGATGTTTCGTAGCGCCTACAGGTTGTCGGCGATGAAGTCCTGTGCCGTTTCGGTGTCGACCCGAAATTGGAAATCGACGCCGATGCAGGGCGTGATGCCGAACGAGACCACCGCCCCGATGATGTTCGTATCCTGGTAGAAGATCGGGCCGCCCGAGTCTCCGAAGCACGTGCCTCCCTTGCCGCCGCCGGGATTGTTGGTGAACTTGGCGCTCGCCCCGGGTCCGGTGTCGAAGCTGTTGACCTCGATGAGCCGGACCGTCGAGCGGTAGCGGGCGTAGTCGTTGCCGGAGAACGGATCCAAGACGCCCTGCGACCCATAGCCCACGGCGGTCCACCAGTTGGAGGAGTTCCCGGGCTGCGCCAGGACGTCGTCGAGAAAGCCCAGGGGTGGCAGCATCCCGTAGGTGGAGAGCGACACACCCGGATCGGGCAGGATGACGAGTCCGACGTCGAAGGTGTGCGGGAAGGCGCTGAAGTCGTCGAAGTCGGGATGCGGGATGACGTCTTCGGCCAGAATCCAGCGGTCATCCAGCCAGTCCTGCAGCGATCCGAAATCGCCGATGCCCTCGAGGGCGTCCTCGTCGAATCGAACGTAGGTCACGTCGTTCTCATTGCCATTGCCTTCGACGCAGTGTCCGGCGGTGAGCATCACCGTCGGGCTGATCAGGGTGCCGGTGCAGCTAAAGAAGCCGACGCCGTCCTGCACGAACAGGAGCGTTCCGACGTGAGGATGCGCGTCGCCGTCGGGCTCTCCAAAGGTGATGGCGGCGGCGCTGGCCGCGATCGCCAGGGTCGCCAGTGCTGCAATCGCTGCAATCGCTAGGGGTTTCTTCATGGCCTCTCCTTTCGGCGGCAGAGGGGATGCTGTCGCCGGTCAACGAGTTCTGGGGCGTTTCATCCCGACGCCCTGAAAATCAATTTTTCCGAGTATAGCGAGAGGGCAGGAGCGACGGCTATCAGGATTTCGGGGAAGGGAGTGCCCGGCACGGAGGTAGACTCGGCGCGCTTTGCGACAGGCTCATGATGACTGATCGAAACCCGAGCTCGGTGGGTCGCGACAGCGGCCCGGACGTGCGCGACCCGCGGATTGCCGATGCGGTCGCGCGCTACTGGAGCCGCAACGTCCGGATCATGGTGGGTCTCTTGCTGGTGTGGGCCGCGGTCGGCCTGGGCTGCGGAGTGCTCGCGGCGGACTGGCTCAACGGCTTTCGGCTCGGCGGCTTTCCTCTGGGATTCTGGTTCGCGCAGCAGGGGAGCATCGTGGTCTTCGTCTTGCTGATCTTGGTCTACTGCTTGAGGCTCAATCGCCTGGACGCCGAGCACCACCGAGAGCTCGAACGGATCCTCTCGGAAGATGCTGCTTCGGCAGGTGCCGCTCTGGAGGAGGCAGCAAGGACCTCCGAAGCATGAGCATCAAGCTCTGGACCTTCGCGTTCGTCGGGATCACGTTCGGGGCCTACCTGGCGATCGCGTGGCTGAGCCGGGTGCGCGATACGACCGGGTTCTACGTCGCCGGCCGTGGCGTGCCGGCGATGGCGAACGGCATGGCGACCGCGGCCGATTGGATGAGCGCGGCTTCGTACATTTCGATGGCCGGGCTGATCTCGACTCTCGGCTACGCGGGCGGCATGTATCTCGTGGGCTGGACCGGCGGGTACGTCCTCCTCGCCCTCCTGCTGGCGCCCTACCTTCGGAAGTTTGGCCACTACACCGTGCCGGATTTCGTCGGCGACCGCTACGAGTCGAACGCCGCCCGCCTGGTGGCTGTCGTCTGCGCCATCTTCGTGAGCTTCACCTACGTTGCCGGCCAGATGCGCGGGGTCGGGATCGTCTTCTCGCGTTTCCTCGAGGTCGATATCAACGTTGGCGTGGTGATCGGCATGGCGATTGTCTTCACCTACGCCACCCTCGGAGGGATGAAGGGCATCACCTGGACCCAGGTCGCTCAGTACTGGGTGCTGATCACGGCCTTTTTGATTCCGGCGATCGCGATCAGCTTCAAACTCACCGGCAATCCGGTTCCCCAGATCGGGATGGGCAGCCGGCTGCTGGACGGCGGCGTGCCGCTGCTAGCAAAGCTCGACCAACTCCACGCCGACCTCGGCTTCGGCAGCTACACCGAGGCCTTCGGCGGGGGTTGGAACAAGCTCAACGTCTTCTGCGTCACCCTGGCCTTGATGGTGGGGACGGCGGGGCTCCCGCACGTCATCGTGCGCTTCTATACCGTCAAGTCGGTGCGGGCGGCGCGCTGGAGCGCTTTCTGGGCGCTTCTCTTCATCGCGGTGTTGTATCTGACCGCGCCCGCGACCGGAGCCTTCGCCCGCTACTACATGATCCAGAGCCTGCACGGCCAGGCCGAGGAGAACTTGCCGGATTGGTTCCACAATTGGGAGCAGACCGGGCTCATTCTCTGGCTCGACGACGGGGACGGCCGGGTCGCGTACCACGGTCCGGGCGAGGAGGGTGGGAACGAGATCTTCCGGAGCGGCAAGCTGCCGGCCGCGGAGGTCGCCGTAATCCGGATCGAGCATCAGAAGTGGCTCTCGAGCGGAGGTTCGGAGGGGCGGGACGGGCGCCGAACCCTGGCGGAACGCGGCTTAGCTGGGCCGGACCGGGACATCATCGTGCTGGCGACTCCGGAGATGGCCGGGCTCGCGGACTGGATCATCGCCCTGGTCGCCGCCGGCGGCCTGGCGGCGGCTCTGTCAACCGCGAGCGGACTGCTTCTCGTCATCTCGTCGAGCGTCGCCCACGATCTCTACTTCCGGATCCTCGATCCGACGGCCTCCGAGGCGCGGCGCCTGATGGTCGGGCGGGTGGTGATCGGCTTTGCCGTGGTGGTGGCGGGGCTTCTCGGCATCTTTCCACCCGGTTTCGTTGGCCAGGTCGTGGCCTTCGCCTTCGGCCTGGCGGCGGCGAGCTTTTTCCCCGCGATCGTCCTTGGCATCTTCTCGAAGCGAGTCGGCACGGTGCCCGCGGTTACCGGCATGGTCGTGGGAATCGGCTTTACCGCCACCTACATCATCGGCTCCGTGTACGCCGGCATGCCCGACTGGTGCTTCGGCATCGGGCCGCAGGGCATCGGCGTCGTCGGCATGCTTCTGAACTTCGCCGTGACGCTTGCCCTGACCCCGTTCGCTCCCGGACCCTCGCGGTCGGTGCGGGAGTTGATCGACACCATTCACGAGCCGGAAGGGGCCGGACCGGCGGTGGTCATCGAAGCCGCGCCCGAGCACTAGGCGATCGGAAGGGGGCTGGTGCTCCGGACCGCTAGCTCGAGCGCGACTGGGTTGCTAGGCGTCGTCCGGGCGGGCCACGAAATAGCTGTGGTCGTCGGCTACCGCCTCGTCGCGGGAACACGGCTTCCAACTCCGGCCGTTCGGGGTGATGCCCGCGACCGCGCGAATCGTTCCGCCGGGCTTGGCGGTGTGAGTGATGATGCGGTTCATGCCAACCTCCTGCCTGTCTCGCTGACACTCCATCGCGTCAGGCAATCCAGCGTTCGGCAGCCCGGCGGTCTTTCGTCCGGAGAGGGCGGGAGGAGACGCGGCTTTGCGTCACCGGCTTTCGCCGGCTTTGCCCTTTCGCGCCACCCTTCAACCTAGCCATCCGGAGCGTCCCGCGCAACGCACGAACGGGTAGTGGAGGCCCGACCCGCAAGGCAGGGCGCTCGGCGCGTTGCCGGTGATCGCTCGAATGGCCGCTCTTGTGAGATGAGCGAACCAGTCGGCGCCCGTCGGGAGTCGGGCTCTAGTCCTCTGTGCCGTAGCGTCTCGACTCACCCGGAGCCTGCGGGATCCAGGCGTCCGGGAATCCGTTCCGAATCGTGGCAACCAGCTCATCGTAGTTGTTCCAACGGCCGAAGTAGCCGGCGGGAGCGTCCCGAGTGGGTAGGTGACCGACAACCGTCCAAACCGGAGCGATGTCGTCGCGGACTAGCTCGGCGCGCCAGGCACTCGACAGGAACCAGAACGGCAAAAGCGCCACGTCGACTCCCTGCAACACGTCCAGATAGGGCTCGAACGTCTCCATCTTGGCTTCGGTATCGCCGAAATGGAGAAAGCTCCGCCCACCCAGAGTCACGACGACTCCCAGGTTCTCGACCGGAGGCGTGCGCCGCCCATGATGAAGGTTGAGGACTTCGACCGCGACCCCGCCGAGGTCCAAGCTCTGGACCTCCCCTTCGGCAGGCAAGATCGCGTGGACGCGCGCCAGAGTTGTCGGGTCCTGGATCAACTCCTCGACTTGGCGCACTGCCTGCGGCGTCGAGACGAAGACGGCGTAGGGATTCGCCACAAGGAAACGCGCGACCGAGCCGGCGTCGAAATGGTCACGATGCTTGTGACTGGCGATGGCGACGTCGATCTGCCCCCACTCGCCGCGGCCGGACTCGATCGGATCCCGCAGCGCGTTGGGCAGGGCCGGATAGCCGTCGATTGGTCCGACCAGCCCGTCGATCAAGACTCGTTTGCCGGCACCTTCGACCAGAAACCCCTCGTTGGCGACCCAGCGGATCTCGAGGCCGTCGCCGGGCGATGCGCCGACCGCGACGGGTGGGTCGCCGCCCGGTTGTGCGGCCGCGCAAGCCAGCGCCGCGGTGAGGGCGAGGAGGGTGGCGAGGGCTAGCGGGTGCAGCCGAACCAGAGGTTGGTCTCCTTGACGAATGCATCCGGCACGTGCGTGCGTACCGACTCCAACCGCTGGGCTCGTGCCGGCCCCCGAGAGAGCACCCCGGCAACCAGGATGTAGTAGCCAGGAGCGAAGCCTCGGTAGGCTGCGGAGGGCTCGACTGTCAGACAAGGTGCGGCTCGGTCGTCGCCGCAGCTGTCGTCGTACCTGCGGGGAAAGAAACTCCAAGTCTCGCCAGAGCCGGTCCCATCCGGCCAGTGGAGGCCGTACTCTGCGGAATAGACGAGTCCGCGGGTTCCAATCTCAAACTCGGAAGCAGTCGCCAACTCGTCTGCGGCCGAGAGTGCGGCTTCGTAGGTCCCGTAACTGCCCGCGATGACGACACCTGTCCTGCGGTAGGGAACCAGCCGCGGCTCGCCTGGCTTGGTGACTTGACGGATCTCGGCTGCCGGGAAGAATTGTCGGGCCTTTCTGAGAGCTCCTCCGACTTGTTGCTCGGCGCCCAGAAAACTCGAGATCTCGAACCGACCATGAGCGGTTCGGTGAACGGAGATGAGAGGCCCTTGGATTTCCCGAGCCAAGCTGGGCTCCTCGAGCGACACTTCGTCGATCCCGTAGTCGAGAAGGTAGCTGGCGCGCTCCGCCTCCTTCCTTGCCGAGTCCAGATCATCCACGAAAGCCAGGACGACCATTTGCGGTTTCCAGTCGATCGAACGAGCCGGCAGTGCCGTTAGGGCTGCTGCCAGGAACCACGACAGGGCAAGAATCGGTCGTTTTGGCGCGATAGGCATTTCTTCGTGACACGGCTGCGAGATCTATGCCGAAATCGAGGTGCACCTGAGGAGTCTGACTGGCGCCCCGGGCGATCGGCTGCGCCAGAAGCAGGCGGACTGGAGAGCAGCAACGCCCGCGGCGGTCACTCGCCAATCCTGGTGCTCCATGAGACACTCGAGTCGGTTGCTTCGGTGAGTGGCTTGGGATCGATGTCGGACTCGAGACAGAACAGCGTGATTCGCGTTGCCGCGCGGGCAGTTTTGTGCACGGGTTGGTGGCTCCTGAGCATAGGCGCGTCTTCAACGGCAAGCGCGCAATGCGTAGTGGCCGAATCCGCGACGTCGGAGGTGGCCGGTCTCCGCCAGAAGCCACATCTGATGTCGATCGATCAGGTGATCGAGGTCAATCTGGACTTAGTCGCACGTCTGGACCTGATGTATTGGCGAAGCTCGTCCGAGCAGCCGGACCGAGGCAGGGTCCGCTCCAAGATCGTTGTCCTGCGCAGTGATGCCGGAGGCAAGCTCCGTCCGGTCGAGCGGCGACGGCTCCAGGGAGGAGTCTTTCGGCAGCTCTTTCGGCGCACGACGGTCGAGCCGTTGTCTCTTCGCGATGGAGATGTCGTTCGAGTTTCATCACGGTTGATCGGCATGCCTCCACTCGGGGCCTACGAGAGTGCCTCACTGGAGGCGACTTTGCGCGAGCCGGCATGCCCGTGACTTCGGAGATGGAGCTTCGGGCGCCAAGAAGGCGGATACGAGCGGCCTTTCTCTGGGTCGGGCTCTTCCTGGCCATCGTGATGGTTCAGCCGGCCGCTGCCGATCGTGTGGTCTCGGCCGAGGACTTCCTCAGGACCGGGAATTGGTTTGCCCGACACCCGGAGTCATGGCAGGGGACGCTGGTCGTTCCGCGGGATCTGAAGAAGGGCGGCCACCTGCGGTTCGACTACTGGCGGACCCTTGAGAAGAGGCCGGGCCGAGGCTCGATCGTGATCGATATCGAAGTCCACCGCGACACGGACGATGACGGGAAGACGGACATCGTCGAGAAGCACTCGGTGCGTGGCAGGGTCAAGCAGCACGCTCTTCTGGCCGATGTCGGTCCCCTGCCTCGGCTCCAAGCCGGCGACCTGGTCCTCTGGCGAGCTCGGTTCCGGAGGATGCCAAGACTCGGTCCTTTCCAGCGCGTAACGCTCGAAACGACATTGTCCGAGTCCGACAGCTTTCTGGCCTGCTCGCCGCCCGAGAACGGTGAGGGCGAGATTACGCCGCCAAGGAAGCTCTTCTGGCCGATCCCTCGGTATACGGTTGCCGCCCGAATAGCGGGTATCACGGGCGACGTCCTCCTCGAGGCGATCCTCGACTGTACGGGACGTGTCACGAGGCTTCGAATCTTGAAGCGGTTGTCGCACGGGTTGGACCTGGCTGGTGTGGACGCCCTCTCGCAGTGGCGGTTCGAACCGGCACGAATCGGCGGCCAACCCGTTGCGGCTCGATACAACCTGACCATCAACTTCGAGTTGCAGGCAGCGGGACCTTCCGGTGTTTCGCTACCTGATGGGCTGGTGACGGCCCGGGGGAGATTCGAGCCTCTGAGATAGGGAGGCCGGTCCGCCGTCGGGCGCTGGACGGCCTGATCTGGCGAGGCCGCCTATCGACAAACAATCTTCCGGGTCGAGGTGCCCGAGCAGTTCCACTCGACCGTCACCTCGCCCCGGTCGAGGTCCAGATCGCGGAAGACGACCGTGGCGTTGCCACGGCGGTTGACTTTGGTCTGCCTGGAGCGGTGCGTGGAGGCGCTGCGTACCGAGATCTCGACGGGGTCGTTGGGGAAGGCGCCGCGGAGTTTGACCTTGAGGCGTCCGCGACGAGCGTCGCAACGGATCTTGGCAAGACGCTCGCGGCCGCGGCAGCTCTGGTGCTCGAGGAGAAAGTCCGTGACCGTGTCCGAGAGGCTGCCGTCGTGGGAGGGTTCGTGGCCAGCTCCCCAGACGGTCCAGAGCTCGGCAGATCCACCCGGCTTGCACTGCCGGTCGTAGCGGGAGATGTCTGTTTCCTGCCCCGGGATGCCGCGGTCGAGATCCAGGGTCCCGCCGTCCCGGGGCTGGATGGCGCAGCGGTTGTAGCCTGCCCAGATCTCGGCGTTTTCGACTGCGGTCGGAATGGCGTAGGCAATGCTGCCTTCATAGGGATACTCGACGTCCTCGGTGCCGTGGATCTGTAGAACGTGAACCGGAGCGCTCGGCCGGCAGTCCGCCGGGTCGAGATAGGTCCCGCCGGCGAGGCTGACGACCGCGGCTACCAACGGTGCGTAGTCGCAGGCCATACGATAGGACATGAACCCGCCGTTCGAATGGCCGATGAAGTAGATCCGGCGGTAGTCGATGTTGCACTGCTCGCCGATCGCGTCGATGAGCGACCGGACGTAGGTGGCGTCGTCGATCCCGACGGCCTGGTAGTCGCAGCAGACGTCGGTGGCATTCCAGAAACGGTTCCCCAGCCAGTCGACCGAGCCATCTGGGTAGACGAAGACCATGCCCCGGCTTTCGGCCGCTTGGTCGAACTTGAGGTAATTGCGCCACCAGTCGCCTGTGCTGCCGTAGCCGTGGAGCAGAATCGCGAGCGGCGCCGGTCGGTCGGGATCGTAGGAGTCCGGCACCACGACCCGCACCGGACCCCGCCCCAGATCGATCGTGGTCTCGCAAGCCGCTTCGAGCGCTCCGGGCCACGCCAAGATCGCGGCTACGAGGGCGACGGCGAGGAGATGCAGAAGGTAGCGGGTGGTGTGTCGCATCGGTCTCGAGGGAATCTTAGCGCTGACGCGACTGGGGTGCTTGCTCTCGAGAGATTCTACGGTCTTCCGGTTTCGTCGCCCAGCGGCTCCATGCCTTCGTGCGTCTCTGACGCTGGATGGATCACAGCAGCCGGCTTCGGGTTCGAGAACATCGATCCAAGATCCCACCACGGGGGTGAGGTACGCTGGCGCGGTCCATGGGCTGGAGCGTTCGCCTCGTTCAGGTGCTCGGCGTCAATTCGGTGCCCGCCTTCGGAGTGCTGGCGGCGAATTGGAGTGCCTCGACAGCGCTGGCGCTCTACTGGTGCGAGAACGTACTCCTCATTCTCCTCGTCGGACTCCGTGGTTGGCTGCACCGGCGGGCGACCCGGAAGCGGGGGCATTGGGAGGCGAGCCTTTCCTCCGGTTTCCGCAAGGCGGGAAGCGGGGATTTCCTTTCGGAGTTTCTGAGCACGGGGCTCATCTTCACCGGTGGCCACGCGGTGTTTCTCGCCGCGGTCCTGTTTCTAGCGATCCCCAATGAGTTTCCGGAGGCGGCGGGTGTCGATGCGGGCGCCCTGGTCCGGGGACTGGGAATCGTCGCACTGTTGCTCCTTGGAGGGTTCGGCTACGACGCGGTCGGCATCGGCTCGCGCAAGTTCGCCTGGATCCGGCGTCTTGCGAGCCGGGTCCTCGGTCGGGTAGTTGTTGTGCACGCGACCATCATTTTCGGCATGGTGGGGATGGAGTGGTTTGGGGGACCGCGAGGCTTTTTCCTGGTCTTCGCGGCCTTCAAGACGCTGAGCGACTTGTCGGCGTTGACCGCCGGCGGGCGCCCGGAGTCCGACAAGCCGCCAGGGTGTCTCACTCTGCCGATTCGATGGTTGGCGGGTGATGCCAAGGCGAAGAAGTTCGCCTATCACTACCGGACACAGCACGGTCTCGAGCAGTGGGCAGAGACTCGGTGGGAAGAGCGGCGGCCGACCGAGTAGCGGCCGCTGCAGCGATACGACTCGAGAGGTGGCTCGCGCCCGAAGTCGATCCGGTCGTCGTCCTCGGTCGAGGACGAGGTCGGCCGCCGGCCGGCCGAGTGACCGGAACCCGATCCGCAGGGCATGCGCGGTCGTGTCGCTTGACCAGTTCCGCAGGTTCGGCGCGGTTCTTGCTTCTGGGAGGAAGAAGTCAATCGACGTCCGAAGGAGGAGGTTTCGATGCGATCAGCCCCTGGTTTTCTTGCCCGGCTCCTGGTCCTCGCTTTGGCTATGTCTTTGGGTGGAATCTCCGCGACGTCGGTGCAGGCGAATGAGGAAATCCTGCCGGGCATCTACCGGCTCGACGGTATCGAAGAGACGCTGGCCGTGAGCGATCTCAACCCTCTGAAGAAGATCGTTCGAGGCGTCAAGGTCTTGGGCCTTGGCGAGGACGTGCACACGACGCGCGGCTTCTCACGAGCCAAGTTCAGACTCTTCAAGTACTTGGTAACCCGACATGGCTACCGGGTGTTTGGCTTCGAGAGCCCGTGGATCCGCGCCGAGAGCGTCGCGACGTATGTCGAGACCTGCGAGGGCACGCCGGAGGCGGCAATCGGGGGCTTGTTCGGTGTGTGGCAGAACGAGAGCGTGCGAGATCTTGTTCTCTGGATGTGTCGGTACAACCAGAGGAACCCCGGAGATCCGCTGCACTTCTACGGTTTTGACCATCAGCAGGGCTGGGACGATGCGCCGCGCTTGAAGCTGCTGCTGCAGCAGTTCGGAGTGGGAGCCGCCAACCGAAAAGTCAGATGGCTGGATGAATGCGCTGGCGCGACCGCACGAAGCGCCAGTCTCTACTTCTCGAGGAGCAGGGCAATCTCAGATGCCGAGAACAGGCGCTGTCTCCAAGCTCTGACACGGGGCTGGAAGTTTCTGGATCGCCGCGGTGGGCGCCTCGTCCGTGCGCGAAAGGCGACGGCCGCGGACATCGAATGGGCTCGGATCCACATCGTGGGCCTTCGATCGTGGCACCTCGAAGAGTTCTTCCGGGAAACCGAACCTGCACGTGCGTTTGGCGAACGGGATCGGGG
The DNA here is from genome assembly GCA_965223155.1 of Candidatus Multivoradales bacterium. Taxonomy (GTDB): domain Bacteria; phylum Acidobacteriota; class Thermoanaerobaculia; order Multivoradales; family JAHEKO01; genus CALZIK01. The sequence goes on along the minus strand of CBDCVR010000013.1, from coordinate 885,925 downwards.
AATGGCATACATCGCCGCCGCGATTCGCGAGATCCGCTTTCCCGGCGCGAAAACGGCTCTCTGGGCCCATAACAGCCATATCTCGTCGGGCGGGACCTACTTCGGTACCGCGTCGGGCATCCTGCCGATGGGATCCGTCCTGAAAGGAGAACTGGGTGCGGAGTACGAGGCGCTAGGTCTCGTCGCCTATGAAAGCCACATCGACTGGCCCGGGGTCGGTTGTGGCTCGACCGGCGTCGCCAGTCCGTCGTCGCTCGAGGGAAAGCTGCACGAGTTGGAAGAACCCTTCCTTCTGATCGATCTCGACTTCCCGGGAACGTCCGAGCCGTTCTTCCCACATGGCACCCCACAGGAAGTCAACGGACGCGTCATGGTCCCTCGGGACGAGTTCCGAGCCCTGATCTTCCTGGAAACGGCTGAGAAGATGGTGCCCTTGTCTTGGTCGCCTTGTCCCGGCTAGATTGATGTGGCATGTAGCCGCCAGCTGGACTCTCGAGCTTGACCTTGCTTCGTCGGCCCGAGATCGCGGAGTGGCTGGGTGGCGGCGGCCTTCTTGGGCCGATCGCCGGTCGACCAGACCTTCGAAGCGCGGGTAGTCCCGTAGCGGATCCCGTGGAGGGTTGGGTCGTAGCACGAGGATCCTTAGTGGTTCGTCGTAGCAGCGCCCCGGCCTCTGCTCGATGAAGTCTCCGGCCTCTTCCTCGTCTCGGCGCGAGATTCGTCGAACTGTGGCGCCACGAAGCGATCGGGGGCCAGCAACTCCGCGGCGCGGTCGATTGCACCCAGGGTGGCCTGCCGGTTGTCCAGCATGGCCTCCGAGAACGCCAGGGCCGCGAAAGGAACTGGTTCTGCGGAATGATGACGACTCCCTGCCGGGCGATCTCGCGGGCAGCTTTGAAGGACTAGGGCGTGTTAACACTGTCGCAGTGCATCAGCGATGAGGGCGAAATGGATGAAGGCGATGTACATGACGTCGAGCTTCTCGAATCTGGAAAAGATGCGCCGGTAGCCTTTGAGCCGGCGAAAGAGCCGTTCGATCTCGTTGCGACGTTTGTAGAGGAGCCGGTCGTAGGCCCAGGGCCGAAGGCGAGTGCTCAAGGGTGGCACGACAGGGGTATAGCCGAGATTCAGAGCGAGTTGTCGGGTTTCGTTGCCTTCGTAGGCTCGGTCCATGACAAGCGCGATCGGTTGCTTCGGTCGGCCCAGGTCTTTCAGCAAGCATCGGCCGACGGGCGCATCGTGCGCTTGGCCGGGCGAGAGGCAGAAGGTGATGGCTGTTCGAGCATCTGCGGCAACCATATGAATCTTGGTGGTCCATCCACCGCGGGACTTTCCAATGGCCTGGGGGCCGTTTTTTTTAATGCTCCCGTACCGTCGGGGTGAACCCGCACGATCGTGCTGTCAAGTGACACGGCCTCGATCTTGACTCGCACGATCTGCTCCTCTTGGAGCCGCGCGAACACCCGATCCAACACGCCGTTCTTGGACCAACGGTTCATGCGAGTGTAGATCGTGTGCCAATTCCCGAATCGTTTCGGGAGCCCGCGCCACTTGCAGCCGTGTTCGGCAACGTAGAGAATTGCGTTCAGCACTTGAACATTCGGCACGCTGACGTTGCCTCGCTGCACTGGAAAGCAATCTGCAATGCGCTCGTACTGTTTCTCCGTGATTTCCATGCACGGAGCTTATACGATCCTAACCCTTAAGTGTTAACAGGCCCTAGTCGGCCTGCTCCCGAGCACCGGTTGCGAGGTGGGCTACGCCCGGCAGAAGGTTGTCCCAGAAAGCAATACGGGGGCCGCTTCGGCCGCCGACGCGCGGGGACAGGTGGTTGATCGTTGGGACCAGTTGCGGGAGATCTCATCGAAACCGTCGAGCAAGATGTTCGCTGGCGGCGTCTTTGATCTGAGGGCTTCAGCGGCGATCTAGTCGGAAGTCTTCCTTGCGCAGTGTGATGCCTGGGCCGGAACCCCGCAGGCTCCCGCCGTGTCCAACTCAGAGAAGGGAGACGTCACGATGCGCAGGAGCCGACCGCCGAGACAATCGCCGACACCGGACTGGGCGCCCGCGATCGAGTCGGATCGCCGCGAGGATCGCGAGCGTTGGAAGGTGGCTCTGTCGCTTGCGGCGGTGCTCCACGCTGGGCTCTTCGTAGTCCGCTGGGTCCAAGAGGAAACGGTCCTCCCACCCAAGGTCGAGGCCGTCATTTTTCCGACCACTCGCGTGGCGCTCAAGGAGAAGGAGCCGTTGCCGGTCGTCGAATCGGAACGGCAACCGATCGAGTCGCCGGTCAAGATCCCGGTGCCGGCCGAACTGCTGCCAGCGGAGCCGCCGGCGCCCGAGCCCGATGTCCCGAGGTTCGAGCCGGTACCGGTGGCGATCCCGGCTGTTCCTACGATCGCTCAGGCGGCGATTCCGGATCCGCCTCCGGTCACGGAGGCTCCGGTTCGATTTCGCGGCGACATGAAGCGTCCGGTTCGGCAGTCTGGCGCGGAGCCCGCCTACACCGAGGCGGCCCGGCGGGTTCGGGAGCGCGGCGTGGTCATTCTCGACGCGGTCATCGCAACCGACGGTCGCGTCACCGATCTCGAGGTCCTCAAGGGACTGCGCTTCGGGCTGACCGAGGCGGCGGTCGCCGCGGTCAGCGGCTGGCGCTTCGAGCCGGCTACCTTCGACGGGCGGCCAATCGCCGTCCGCTACACGCTGACCGTGCGCTTTGAGCTGCGCTAGCCGACGAGGCCCTAGTCGCGGCCGAGAACCATGCCGACTACGCCGCCCGCGATCCCGACCCGAACCGCCGAGACGACAGTGTCCGCGATGACCGCGGTCAGGTTCGGCCCGCCCAGGGCGCCGAATTGAACCAGCCCGATGCCCAGGGCGATGAGTGCGCCGAGGACGGCTCCGCCCTGGAATCCGCCGGCAAAGGTGCTGATCGAGGCCCAGCGGCTAAAGATGTAGGCGAGCAGGACGCCGAAGGCGAGCTCGCCCAGGGCGATGGCCCAGTAGACCGGAGCCTCCACGACGGCGGCGCCGTTGGAGGCGAAGAAGTCCTTGAGGACGACAGCGTAGATCACGAATCCGAGCACAAACAGGGTGATCGCGCCCGCGATCGCGGCGAGAATCGAGCGTTGCGACATTGCGCACCTCCTTACGGTTGACGGCGGGATCGTACCGCGTTCTCGGGAATCACCGCAAGGTTTTCGGCTCTCGGTGAACCCGGACGAGCGTGCACGTGAGGCTGGGTAGACGGTGAGCGGCGTTTGGTATGCTTCGGCACATGAAACAACAAAGAATCTTACGAATTTGCGGATCGCTCCTACTGCTGTTCGGCCTCGCCGCCTGTGACGACACCCAGTCCGCCGGCGAAGTCTCTCTCGAGGTCGGGGCCGAGACTCCGGCCGGAGGCACCGCTCCCGCGGGCGAGTTGGCCGGGGACTCCGGACCCACGGCCGAAGTCGAAGGCGCCGGAGACGAGGGAGCTTTGGAAGCTCCGGAGCCGGAAGACTGCAATCCCGGGGATTGGCAGACCGGCTTCGAGGAGGGTACGTTCACCCGTCCTTGCTCGCTCCCGGAAGGGGGGCAGGGACTCGAGGTGTGTACGTACAAGAAGCGGGACTGCGCGGGTGGTGACGGTCGCGACACCTATACGAACTATAAGGAGTCCTGTGGCCCTTGCACCACCGCCGGTGCGGATCCTCCGGAGAAGGAGCCTACCGATCCGGACGGGGGCAGCGGCGGCCGGGACGGGTAGCCGCGAGCGGAGCTGCTGAGTCGGCGGCGCGTAGCCGTCGACTGCCGGTCTCTTCCGGTCTGGTCAAGCTCAGCGCGGCCGGGCGACGACCTTGATCTCGGTGATGGCCTCTGCGGTCCACAGGCCTTCGATGTCGATCGCCGTCCAGGCTGGGTATGGCTTGCTGGCAAGGGTAGCGATCCTTGACTTCCAGAAAGAGCGTCTTCCGCCCGTCCAGGTCGACGTGGTACGTGGTCATATCGACCACGTCCCGCCCCGAGGCGCCGGCTTCGGCGAGGATCCGGCCGATGCGCTCGAAGGCGGCGACGAAGGCCGCTTCCAGGCCGGCGGCGCCAGGCTCGCGCAGGACCGCGACGACCCCGGAAACGAAGACACGGTCGCCGTCGATGACCGCCGGAGAGACGTGGAGCTGGTCCGCGATGCGAGCGAGCGCTTCCGGCACTACCGCGACCGGCCGCTCGGGCTGTGACGCGCAGCCGGCCAGGAAGATTGGTAGGAGCAGGAATCGGAAGCGTCTGGCGTGGTTCACAAAGTGGTACTCGAGGTAGACGATACGAGTGGTGGCCGGAAGCGAGTCTCTCGAAGCTCGCTCCCGTTTTCTGGAGTCTGTTGCGTGGAACGGTCACGGCACGGGCACGCTTTGGCTAGGACGGCGGCGACTGGGAAGCGGTTCTTCAGGCGTCCTTGGCTGAGGCGCCCGGTAGCGGCGCGAACAGCTCCCGGATCTCGTCCAGCCTGGTTTCGGCGTCGCGCTGGCCGATTCTCATGAGCTCGCACAGGTAGTCGCTCTGGAACATCAGAAGACTCAGGAAGTCTGGGCTGCTGGTTTCCTTGGTGCCCCAACCGCGGGTCAGAAAGCGGAAGGCGCCTGGGAGCTTGGCCTCAAACTTGGCCGCCAGGCGTCCCAGGTCCACCGAGGGCCGTAGCACCAGAGTTTGGATCGGCCGGAGCTGACCGTACCGGTGCTCGGGCAGGTGCTCGAGCATGCGGTTGATCCGTCGCAGGTTGGCGGCGTCCTGATCGATGGCGTCCAGGAAGACGGCGTTGAGCATGGTGCCCGCGACCTGGGCCGGTGGTGGGTAGCCGGTAAAGTCCGGGTCGTCGGCCTCGGTGAAGTCCTTCCTCTGCTTGGTCGAGATCGCCAAGATGCGGTCAGCGCCGAGGTGGATGGCCGGCGCCAGCGGCGAGGACAGCCGGATGCCGCCGTCTCCGTACCAGGAGTCTCCGATCTCGACCGCCGGAAACATCAGCGGCAAGGCGGCGGAGGCCATCACGTGCTCGATGGTCAGCCGCGACTTGACGCCGCGGCGCCGGGGCCGTTCCCAAGCATCGAAGTCCCGGCCCTGAACCCAGGTGATGGTCTGACCGGTAGCGTAGCGCAGGGTTGACAGCGCCACGGCCCGAAGCTCGCCGCTTTCGAGATTCTGCTCGATTCCTTCGATGGGGCCATCGACGGTGTCGAGGGCCACCCGCAGGAAGTTCCGTAGCGGGGTGACGTCGAGCAGGCTGTCGGGCTCCGGCGCGGCCTTCGAGCCACCCGAAAGCAGGCGCAAGCCCCAGCGCATCATGTTGCCGAAGAGATGCCAGGTGCCTACCCGGTAGATGTCCTCGGGATCCAGGGACTCCCACAGGGCCGAGAGGCCGTCGGCAGCTTCGCGCAGGTTGCCTCGGTGCGAGGCCAGGTAGACGGCGTTGATGGCGCCGGCCGAGACGCCGGTGATGATCGGGATCCGGGCCTCGGGCATATGGTTCGCGAGGCACCGCAGGAAGCCGACCTGGTAGGCGGCGCGGGCCCCACCTCCGGTCAGGACGAGGGCGACTTCGCCGGGCGGATCGGCTGCGGTGTGGTCTCGCATGACGCGGTCGGATTGTCCTCTTCCGAGCCGGTACGGGTCAAACCGGCCTCCCGCCGGGTTCGATAGACTCTCGCTCCCGATGCGGCTGGGCGAGTTCGATCTTCACGTGGTCAGCGACGGCGGCTTCCGGCTCGACGGAGGGGCCATGTTCGGGGTTGTGCCGAAGGTTCTGTGGCAGAGAGTCGCCCCTCCGGACGAGCGCAACCGGATTCGCATGGCCACGAATTGCCTGCTGGTTCAGAGCGAGGCCGGCTTAGTGCTCATCGACACCGGTCTTGGGGACAAGAACGACGAGAAGTTCGCGGACATCTTTGGCCTGGAGGAAGGAGCCCGAAGGCTGCCGGAGTCGATCCAGGAGGCCGGCTTCTCCTTGGAGGACGTGGATCATGTCCTTCTGACCCATCTCCATTTCGATCACTGCGGCTGGAATACCCGGAGTGACGGTGCCGAGCTCGTACCGACCTTCCCGCGCGCCACCTACTGGATCGAGCGGGGCGAGCTGGCCCACGCCCGCAATCCCACTCTTCGGGACCGGGCAAGCTACGACAAGCGCAACTGGCAGCCGCTCTTCGAGGCGGGCGTGGTACGCGAGTTCGATGGGGAGGCGGAACCGATTCCCGGCGTGCGGGCGGTCAAGGTGTCGGGCCACAACGCGGACATGTGCGTAGTCTGTATCCGAGGTGGGGGGGCCGGAGGCTCGGGGGCCGAGCGCGCCGTCTACTGGGCGGATCTCGTGCCGACCACGGCGCATGTGCCGCTTCCCTGGATCATGGGCTTTGATCTCTATCCGGTCGAGACCCTTGAGAACAAGCAACGCTGGCTGCCGCGCGCCTTCGATGAAGGCTGGCTATGTGTGTTCGAGCACGATCCTGACGTCCCCGTCGGGCACCTCATCGAGGACAAGCCGGGCCGGTTCGCGGTCGAGCCGGTGGCGGCCGAATGAAAGCGACGGCGATCGGCCGCGAAGGGATAAAGTGAGCGGGACGATGAGCGACGCGAAGGACCTGGTTGTCATCGGCAGCGGCCCAGGAGGCTACGTGGCCGCCATTCGGGCGGCTCAGCTGGGGTTCAACGTAGCCGTGGTCGAGAAGGACCCCAAGTTCGGCGGGACCTGTCTCCACCGAGGCTGCATTCCCACGAAAGCGTTGCTCCACACAGCGAACGTGCTCGAAGAGGTGCGCGAGGCCGGCCGCTTCGGCGTTGCGGTGGGCGATCCCGAGCTCGAGCTCGAGACCGCCCAGGCCTACAAGCGCGGCGTGGTCGACAAGAACGCAAAAGGCATCGAATTTCTGTTCAAGAAAAACAAGATCGAAGGGATCCACGGCCTCGGCCGGGTCGTCTCGCCTTCAGTTGTCGAGGTCGCGAGCCCGGACGGCACGCGCCGGATCGAGACTAAGAACATCCTCATCGCGACCGGCTCGGTACCGCGCGAGATTCCGATGGCGCCAACCGATGGGCGGCACATCGTCAACTCCGATCACCTGCTCGAAGTGGACCGGGTCCCCGAGTCGTTGGTTGTGGTCGGATCGGGAGCGGTGGGAAGCGAGTTCTCGTCTATCTTTCGCTCGTTTCGCTCCGAGGTCACACTGGTCGAGATGTTGCCCAGGATCCTGCCGCTCGAAGATGAAGAGATCTCGAAGGAGCTGGCTCGCAATTTCAAGAAGCGCGGCATCAAGGTCAAGACCGCGACCAAGTTGGCCGGAGCCGAGGTTCGGGGCGGCGCGGTCGAAGTGGTACTGGAGAAGAACGCCAAGCAAGAGCCGGTGACCGCCGAGATACTCCTGATTGCCATCGGGCGTGCGCCGGTCACGGAAGGGCTGGGGCTGGACGAGGCCGGCGTGGCGACCGAGCGCGGCTACGTCACGGTCAACGAGTTCTTGCAGACGTCCGTGCCTTCGATCTACGCGATCGGAGACGTGGTTCCGACCCGTTGGTTGGCGCATGTCGCCTCGGCCGAGGGCATCGTCGCGGCTGAGCACATGGCCGGAGCCGAGACCCGGCCGCTCGACTACGACCAGGTTCCGTCGGTGACGTATTGCGAGCCCGAGGTCGGAAGCGTCGGCCTGTCCGAAGCCGAAGCTCGTGAGCGGGGCTACGAGGTCGCGGTTGGCAAGTTTCCGTTCTCGGCCTCGGGCAAGGCGGCGATCGAAGGCAAGACCGCCGGCTTCGTCAAGGTCGTACGCGAAACTCGGCACGACCAGCTTCTCGGGGTCCACATCATCGGAACCCGGGCGACGGACCTCATTGCCGAAGCCTGCGTAGCACTCAAGATCGAATCCACAACGGAAGAGTTGTTTCGCACGATTCATGCGCATCCGACCTTGTCGGAGGCGATGGCCGAGGCGGCCCACGCGGCCGCGGGACACGCCATTCACGTCTAGAACGGACCGGTCGAGCCCGACCCGGCCCGGCCCGATGGAGAGAGCTTCATGACAACCGAAGTCATCATGCCGCAGATGGGCGAGTCGATCGCCGAGGGTACTATCACCCGCTGGCTCGCAAAGGTCGGAGACAGCGTCGAGCGCGATCAGCCGCTCTTCGAGATCTCGACCGACAAGGTCGATGCCGAGATCCCGAGCCCGGCCGACGGCGTCTTGCTGGAGGTCAAGTTCGAGGAGGGCGCGACGGTTGCCATCAACGAGATCGTGGCGATCCTGGGCGAGCCCGGAGACCAGCCTCGGGAGGCTCCAGCCGAGGCCGAGCCTGCTGCCGCCGGCAGCGAGCCGGCGGAGAAGGCCGCCGCGAAAGCTCCGACCTCGGACGCTGGCTCCGATGACTCTGCTGGCTCCGCTGGCTCCGATGACCCAGATTCTTCAGACCTCTCGGATGGCTCCGGTGCCGACGACCCGGATACCGAGCGGGTCCGCAAGTTCTCGAGCCCGGTGGTGCGCAAGATGGCGAAGGAGGCCGGGGTCGATCTCTCGCAGGTCTCAGGGACTGGGATCCACGGCCGGGTAACCAAGCGGGACCTGGAGGCCTTTCTCGCCGGAGGTGGCGCGGACGCCGCCCCTGCCGAGCCAGCCGAGCCAGCGGCCGCGGCGGCTTCGGAGGTTCCGACGCCGGCGCCGTCGGGCGCGGTCCAGGCGCAGGTCGTGACTCCGATGCGTCGAGACGCCGGCGATTTTTCGGTGGCGCCGTACTCGGAGGGCGATAGCGTCGAGATCGTTCCGATGTCGAAGATCCGCCAGATCACCTCGGCGCACATGACCTATTCGAAGGCTACCTCCGCCCACGTCACCACGGTCTTCCATATCGATATGGCCCGCGTGGCCCGCATCCGGAACCGCGCTAAAGGCGGCTTCCAGGCCGCCCACGGCACCAAGCTGACGTACATGCCGTTCATCTTCCGGGCCGTGGCAAGCGCGCTCAAGGCGCACCCTAAGCTCAACGCCTCGGTCGACGGCACCAACATCGTGTTCAAGAAAGACATCAACGTCGGCATGGCGGTGGCTCTGGACTGGGGACTCATCGTGCCGGTGATCCGGAACGCCGACCAGCTCAATCTGGTCGGGCTGGCCAAGACCGCCAATGACCTGGCGGAGCGCGCTCGCGCAAAGAAGCTCCAGCCGCACGAGGTGCAAGGCGGGACCTTCACCGTGACCAATCCGGGGGTCTTCGGCTCGCTCTTCGGCACCCCCATCATCAATCAACCGCAGGTGGCGATCCTGGGCCTGGGCGCGATCGAGAAGCGTCCAGTCGTGGATATGGACCGCGAAGGCAACGACATCATCGCCATCAAGCATATGTCGTACTTCGCGATCACCTACGACCACCGGCTGGTGGACGGGGCCGACGCCGACCACTTCATGAACGATGTCAAGCGCACCCTGGCCGAGGAAACCTGGGGCGAGTTGGATCCCTTCCTCTAGGAGACCGGACCCGGATCGGCGCGGCCGCGCCGGAAGCCCTGGCCGGTCCTAGTCGCCTAGCAGCTCGGCGGGCTCGAAGCGCACCTGGGGATCGTTCTGGGCCTTGCGCACGAAGGCAACGGCGCGGCGAAAGATCTCGCGTTCCACCGTCTCGCGAGCGACCAGCTCGCCGAGGAAGGCCATCGCCGCGACTGTGTCGGGGCCTACCCGGAGGGCCTTGAGAATCGGGATGGCTTCGGCGAGCAGGGCCTTGGCCGCCTCGACCTCGCCCTGCGAGGCGTGCATCTCGGCCAGCTCCAGGGACGACAGCGCGACGTCGATCCCAATCTCCCGCTCAACGAACTGGTCGCGAACGCTCTTGAGCTTGGCCGTGGCCTCGGCCAGGTCGCCTTTCTTGTAGGCGATTCGAGCTTCGAGCCACTCGAGGCGAATGAGAGCCAGAGCGTCCCCTAGCGCCAAGTGCGCTTCGCGGACACCTAGGACCATCGACTGCGCCTTTTCAAGCTCACCTTGGTCGACAAATACCGCAAGTAGATGATGTTGAGCAATGGCCCAACGCCTCGGGTCTTGGGCCGGATCGAGATGAGTTCGAGCCTGTCTTAGAGCTTCAATCTCCCTCGTCGAATCATGCATCTTCGCGAAGACCCACGCCTTCTTCAAGAAAACTCTGCCGACCATGTGCCTGTCGCCGCGGCGTCGATAAACCCTGTCCAGCTTCTTGTGAATCCGCAATGCCTGATCGAAGTTTCTCCGAGCGACAAGAAGACTGGCTTGCACCGCAAGTAGATGGGCGGCTTCTAGCTCATCACCACTTCCCGTGTGGAGGAAGTAGGCAGCCTTTGTCAAGGCTTCTTCTGCTCCATCGTAGTCGGACGCTAGCCTCAGGATCGATCCGAGCGTTGTCCAGGCTCGCCCCTGCAGGTCTGAGACCAGAGCCTTGCCGTACTTGCTTTCCTCAAGCTTCTGGCTGATTTGGATCGCGCACCGCGTGAGATGAACGGCATGTGAGGTGTCCGAGCCACCTGCTGTGGTTGCTTCTTCCAGCAACTCCCGGCAGAGCGTGGCGTTCCAGTATCTGGGGCTGTTTGCAGTGACGAGCTGTTGTCGGCTCGCTGGGAGCTCAAGAAGCTCTTGCAACAGGGCATCGACCCCTCTCCGTTCGCGTCCGAGTAGGGTCCAAGTGCTGTATCCCTTTTCGATCCCTCGTTCGAAGGCTTCGGAGTAGTCGTCCTCAGTAGAAGTTGACGAAGAGGTCCCAGCGAAGCTGTTCTTCCAGTGGACATCGGCGATCTGCATGCACTTGGGACAGCGACTCACCAAGTGCCTAGCGACCATCACCCGCTCTTTCCGAGGTAGCTTGCCTGCTGAGAATCGCTGAAGTTGCTCGGCCGAGAAGTGGTTCATTGATAGCGTCTCGGCCTTGCTAATCCGGAGGAAAAGATCTTGCGGGTTACGACTCCAATGCATCGGTCGATGAGTTTGTAGATCCCGCTCCGGCGGTAGCCAAGTCGGTCTGCGATTTCGGCAGGCCTCAGGTCGGTCTTGTATCTGAGCCTGAGTAGAACGCGACACTTCTTGGGCAACGAGTCGACGATTGATGACAGCTCGTGAAGAAAAACGCGATGCTCCTGTTTCGGCGGATCTTTTTCCGAGAGGGATTCGAGAATCGACTGGTCCACCTGAAGGTACGTTTGCCTTCGGCGCTCCCTCCAATAGGTCAGGCACCGATATCGAAGGGCTGCTTCGAGCCAAGCGACTTCGTTCTTCGTGTCCGGCTGCCTTCGCAGGAAGAGAACGAGTGAATCCTGAACCAAATCCTCGGCGTCCTCAACGGGAATCCGGAAGCGAACCAACAGCCGTCTTGACCTAGAGCGGAACAGCCCGACGATGTCATCGACATCCGTGCGTCGGTACTCGTTGGACACAGCCATTTGACTTTCCGTCGCAACAAGCTACCACCCGCCCGTCTGGCTGTCCAGGAACGCCCGGCTCCGGAGAAGACCGGGCGTTCCCGAACGGATTAGCTGCCGTCTTCTAGCTTCGCCCCTTCTTCTTCGCGGGCGCTCTCGAACTGGTTGAGCCAGCCGGCGAGGAACGCCTGAACGTGGAAGACGAGGTCGGAGATCCGTTCCTGGAGGCGTTCTTCGACGGCCGGGACGCGGGTCTCGGTGGCGGCTGCCGGCGTGGTGCCGAAGGCCAGGCTGGCGAGAACCAGGCACAGGGCGGCGAGAAGGCGACGGTTGTTGCGGATGGCGGTCATTCGGAAACCCTCCGAGGGCACTCCGAAACCGGTCCCCATGATCGGCTCTTGTTGCCCTCTTGTACTTGGGTTGCCGCGACCCCCGGTTTTTCTGACGGAACTCGGCCGGGTTTTCCGAAACGCCTAGAATGGGCGGGTGACGACGCGTCGACAGAGGACGCTGAGGGCCGGGTATCTGGGCCGGCTCGAGTACGGGCAGGCGACCGCCCTGCAGGAACGGCTACGCGCGGATGTGCGAGCCGGAGACGCGGACTACCTGCTGCTCTTGGAGCATCCGCACATCTACACGCTGGGCCGGTCCGCGAGCGAGGGCGACGTGTTGCTGAGTCCGGAGATGCTGGCCGGAGAGGGCATCGATCTGGCCTCGACTGACCGGGGAGGGCAGGTGACGTACCACGGTCCGGGCCAGCTGGTCGGGTATCCGATTCTGAATCTGGCTCCAGACAGGAAGGACGTGCGTCGGTACGTGCGTGACCTCCAGGAGGTGCTTGTGCGGGTGCTCGAGGGCTTCGGCATCACCGCGGCCCCGGGTCGCGAGCAGGCCGAGATCGGGGTCTGGGTGGAGGAGCGCAAGATCGCGTCGATCGGCGTCCATTTGAGCCGCTGGGTCACCACTCATGGTTTCGCCCTCAACGTTGCCACCGACCTGTCCCTGTTCGCAGGTATCGTGGCTTGCGGGCTCCCCGGGGTGGTGATGACCTCGATCGAACACGAGCGACCGAGCGAGGTTCCGGCCCTGAAGGCGGTAGCCGTGGCGGCGATGGATCGTTTCGCCGAAGTCTTCGACTACGAGCGCGTCGCCGAGTTGCCGGCTGCGGTTCGCGGCGCCGATCGGGTCGCCTGATTGGGTCGCCGGCCAGGTCGCTGACTTGGCCTGCTGACCGGTTGCCAGTTGCGCGGTCGGCGCGTCGTCGCGCCGCCGGCAGGCCTTCGGCCCGTTGTGCCATCCGGTACACTTGCGCGATGAGCCGCTTGGTTCAGATCGGCTCCGGAGCCGGCCCTGGGGCTGGAACCGAGACCGAGTCCAGCAACGGCCGGCGAGAACCTCGTCCGCCATGGCTACGCATCAAGCTGGAGACGCCGGCCAGGTACCACGAGGTGCGCCGGCTGGTGGCCGACCTCAAGCTCAACACCGTGTGCGAGGAGGCCCGGTGCCCCAATATCTATGAATGCTGGGGACGGCATGGCACCGCCACGTTCATGATTCTCGGGGACATCTGTACCCGCCGGTGCGGTTTCTGTTCGGTGATGTCGGGCCGCCCCGATCCCGGCGTGGATCCCGAGGAGCCGGCGAACGTGGCGAAAGCGGTTCGGGCGATGGGAATTCGGCACGCCGTCATCACCTCGGTCGATCGCGACGATCTCCCCGACGGCGGCGCCGGACACTTCCGCGCGGTCGTTGAGGCCATTCACCGCCGGAACCCGGCGACCGCGGTCGAGCTGCTGACCCCCGACTTTCGCGGGGTTCCCGAGGCGCTGGAGGTCGTGCTAGCCGCCGGGCCAGCGGTGTTCTCGCACAACGTCGAAACGGTGCCGCGGATGTACCGCGTGGCCCGGCCTGGAAGCCGGTACCGCCGCTCGCTCGAACTCTTGCGGGAGGCGGCGCACCGTCGCAGCGACGGCCGCTACTCCGGACGCATCAAGACCGGGATCATGGTCGGCTTGGGCGAGACCCCGGACGAGGTGCTGGCGACGATGCACGACATCCGAGACGCCGGCGTCGAGATTCTGACGATCGGGCAGTACTTGCAGCCGACTCGCGGTCACCTGCCGGTGGACCGGTGGGTCCATCCCGACGAGTTCGCCAAGTACCGGGAAGCGGCTCTCGAACTGGGCTTCGATCATTGCGAGGCCGGACCGTTGGTGCGGAGCAGTTACCACGCCCACGAGCACGTGGCGCGGAGCTGAACGACGGCCGCGAGCGGGTTTTCTAGCCAACTTCTGAGCCTTGCCGAGTTCGGCTGGCCGCACGGATCTTAGGGACCGTCGAGACGGAGTGGGGCCGATCCAGGATCGGTCCGGGACGCGGCGCGGCGGTTTACGGGGCGGGCGCCGGGCGATAGAATTTTGGCGTCGGCCGGTCCTTACTTCCGGTCGTCTTCCGGGACAATCGAAATGCCTGAAGCCTCTCAAGACGTACGCGTCCGGGCCGTGGAGGACACGGATCTGGGGGACATCACAACTCTGGACGAGAAGATCGGCGGCGGCTACCGGCCCGAGGTCTGGGAGAGTCGCCTGAGCTACTACATGCGGCGCGATCCGGAGGCCTCGGTGGTCGCCGAAAGCGACGGCCGGGTGATCGGCTTCATGATGGGCGAGGTCCGGTCCGGAGAGTTCGGCCTGGAAGAGCCGACCGGCTGGATCGAGGTCCTCGGGGTCGACCCCGAGGCGCGCGGGCGCTCGGTCGGCCGGCGATTGGCCGAGGCAATGCTCGAACACTTTCGGCGCCGGGGAGCCACCAGCGTGCGTACACTGGTCGATGAGGAGATGACGGGCATCGCTCAATTCTTCGATGCCCTCGGCTTCGAGCCCGCGGGCCTTCGGCCGTTCGTCAAGCGGTTCGACGAGGCCGGTTCCTGACCGGCTTCTGATCGAACGAGGAGAACCATGACTACCAGGCAAACCGAGCTACCCAAGAAGTTCCATCAAGCGGTGGAGAAGTGGCGGGACCGCTTCTTGCCCGACTACGATTTCTTGCTCGAGACCTGGGACACCTATTTCCCCCGCGATCCGCAGTTTCGCCTGTGCGCCTACCGCGAGCTCGGGATGTGCGACGAGATCGAGTGCGGCGACCTCAAGGGCAACGACAAGTTCAAGAAGGCGGGCAAGATGCATCCCAAGCAGGCGGGGCACCTGCTGGGAGCGATCCAGGCGCAAGCCTCGACCGAGTTCGGCTCGATTCAGCAGCACCAGCTCACCCTGGCCCGGGCGCAAGAAGAAGAAGAGCAGGTCTGGATTCTGCGCATGATGGCCGAAGAGTTGCGCCACGGCTACCAGATGCTGCACCTGCTGCTCGAAGACGACTGGTCAGGCGTCTCCGACGTCTCCGAAGAGGACATGGTCGAGCGCATCCTGTCCATGCGTACGGGCTCGCACATCCTGGGCGCCTTCAACATCGACTTTGACTCGTTCATCGATAACGTCACCTTTTGCGCGCTGATCGATCGGGTCGGCAAGTACCAGCTCACGATGCAGAAGGTCAGCGCCTACAAGCCCATGGCCGAGAGCATGCCGCAGATGCTGCGCGAGGAGGCGTTTCATCTCGCCGCCGGAGTGGTGCCGCTGCGCCGCTACATGGAGAAGGCCGCCCGCGGCTCTCACTTCGTCAGCACGGCGGACATCCAGAAGGCGATCAACAAGTGGCTGCCGCGCGGGCTCGAGATGTTCGGCGACGAGCGCGGCGGCGGCACCAACGTGCGCTTCGGCTTGAAGCCGATGAAGAACGCCGAGGCTCAGGCCGACTATCTCGAAGAGGTCAAGAAGGTCTTCCGGGATCTCAACTTGCGCTTCATCCGCGCGCGCCTGCCCGAGGTCTCGCCCGCTCAGGCCGAGGAGGTTCTG
Source organism: Candidatus Multivoradales bacterium (assembly GCA_965223155.1). Taxonomy (GTDB): domain Bacteria; phylum Acidobacteriota; class Thermoanaerobaculia; order Multivoradales; family JAHEKO01; genus CALZIK01. The sequence goes on along the minus strand of CBDCVR010000013.1, from coordinate 870,628 downwards.
GATCAGCTCCTGGCCGACGGCGGCACGGTGCGCGGCATCGCCTATGAGGAGTTGATCCGCGCGCCGCACCCGCATTTCTTCCGGCGGCGCGGCGTACCGGCGTTCGAGCTGGTCGGTTTCGAGGGCGAGGCCTTCGACGACGTCGAGGCCTATCTCACCGAGCTCCAGAAGCATCTGCCGGACGTCTACCGCGCGGGACGTGATTTCAAGGGCTACGTCGAGCTCCTGATGCGGGTCCATGACGATGACGACGAGCTGACCGCCGGTGAGGCATCGAAGCAGATGCCCGCGCTCAGCCGGGTCGGCGGCGTCTGCCCGTGCTCCAAGTCGGTGCGCTGGGTGGCTGCCAACGGCAATGGCAACGGCGACCCTCGGTCCGACGACGCTCCGAGCGCCAACTAAGCGGGACGCGCGGCCGCGGTGAATCTCAGTAGCCGGCTGATCGTCGCCACCCTGCCTCTGGTGCCGAGGTTCCTAGTGGGCCGGGTGGCAAGTCGTTACGTCGCCGGCGAAACTCGGGACGACGCTCTGGCGTCGGTCCGGAAGCTCAACGCAGAGGGGGCGATGGCGACTCTGGATCTACTGGGCGAAGAAGTGAGCGAGCGAGGCAAGGCCGAGGCCGCCGTGGAGGAGTACGAGCGGCTGTTCGCGGACATCGACGGCGCCGGCTTGGATGCCAACGTGTCGATCAAGCTGACTCTCCTGGGACTCAAGGTGGATGAGGACTTCTGCCGCGAAAACGTCCGGCGCATCGCCGCGACCGCCGCCAGGTACGGCAACTTCGTGCGCATCGACATGGAGGATTCGAGCGTCACCGAAGTCACCCTGAGAATCTACCGGTCGGTTCAGGAAGAGTTGGGCAACGTCGGCGCCGTGCTTCAGGCCTACATGCGCCGTACCTTGGACGACGTCGGGGCGTTGCCGGCCCGCACACCCAACGTTCGGCTCTGCAAGGGCATCTATATCGAGCCCCGCAAGATCGCCTGGAAGGGTTACGAAACCGTGCGCGCCAATTTCACGGCCGCCCTCGACAAGCTCCTGCGCAACGACGTTTACGTTGGCATCGCCACCCATGACGAGCACCTTGCCTGCGAAGCCGAGGTGCTTCTGGATCGGTTGGATGTCGCGCGGGATCGCTACGAGTTTCAGATGCTGCTGGGGGTGGATGAGGAGCTGCGCTCGATCTTGCTCGGCCGCGGGCACCGGCTGCGGGTGTACGTTCCCTACGGCCGCGATTGGTATCCGTACTCCATACGGCGTCTACGGGAGAATCCCGAGGTGGCAAAGCACGTCATCCGGGCGACTCTGGGCCTGGGCGGCTAGCCGGATCTGTCCGCCGGATGCCGGCGAGACCGTCAGGCCGAGCCCGGCCTGCTAGCGGTTGGGCCGAGTGAGGGGGCGCGGGCCGTCGACCGCGCGCAGGTGCTCGCGCTCGGCCGCCCGCTCTGCGAGCGAGCGGTATTCGTCGGCGATCTCGTGGCCACCGACCTCTTCGGCGCGCTGGGCGGAGCGCTCGAGCCACGGGCGAGCGGCGGCGGGGTCACCGGCTGCCAAGAAATGGAAGGCCAGCGATTCGCTGAAGTCCTCGACGTCGTCGGCATGCCGGCTCGCCAGGGCACTGGCCGCTTCTCCGTGCATGATGCGCTTGCGCAGCGGGTTGATGCGTTCCAGGACGGCGACCCGGATCGATCGGTGCGAGAACTCGAAAAAGCCCCGGCGCGCCCCGCGGGCCCAGAGGACGAGGTCTTTCTGCAGCCCGGCTCGGGACCAGGCCTTCGGGAACTGGCGCAGGAGCCAGCGTTCCAGGGTCAGGCGCACGAAGGTCTCGACGACGGTCATGTGCTCGTTGCCCGCGGTGGCGAGCGCATCGACCTCGAACTGATGTCCCATGATGGCAGCCAGCGACAGCAGGCGGCGGGCCGAATTGGGAAGCTTGTCCACCCGCCGGCCGATGAGCTCGGTCAGATCGGTGGGAGCGTCGATGGCGGCGAGGTCTCGATCCAGCGACCAATGCCCGGGACCGGCCGGGACCAGGGCCTTCTCGTCCCACAGGAGATTGATGAGCTCGGTCACCGCCAGCGGTAGGCCGCCGCCGGCGGCCCAGAGAAATTCGGTCAGCTCCGGGACACCGGCCAGGTCCACCAGAGCCTTGGCGATTTCCTGGACGTCTTCGTAGTGGAGACGGCCGAGATTTAGCGACCGGGAAGCCGCTCCGGCCGCCGCGATCGCGGGGCGAAGCGTCCGCTCCGACTCGCAGGTGCACAGGATCCAAAGCGGCCGTCGCTCCAAGCCTTCGACGAGAGCCTCGAGGAGACGGCGGCTGGCGCCGTCGGCGTGCTGCACGTCCTCGAGCATGAGCACCACCGGCCGCGCGTCGCCGATACCGGCGGCGATCATGGCGTCGATCAGCGCGGCCAGCGAGGCCCCGATGCCGTCCGGATTGGCGTCCGGCAGGCTCTCCAAGCCCAAGTCGGCGAGGGGACCCTCGAGTGGATCCTGATAGAGGTGGAGAAGGTTGGCGAGGTGCCGGGGATCGAGCGACTGCAGAGTCTCGGGCTCATCGACCAAGACGTCCGTGAACAGCGCTCGCAAGATCTCGAGGAACGGCCGGTAGCTGACGAGAGGCGCCGCCTCGTAGCAGCGTCCCCGCAGCACGATGGCGTGCCGTTTCGAGGTGGCTCGATCCAGGAATGACTTGCCCAGCCGACTCTTGCCGACGCCGCCTTCGCCCACGAGAGCCGTCAGGCGCCCTTCGCCGGCGAGGACCGAACGCCAGGTCTCTTGCAGTGCTTCGGTGGCCTCGGAGCGCCCGACCAGCGGCACGATCGGCGGCGCTGCGTCCTCGTCGGGCTTGTCCGGTGTTTGGCCGCTGGCTTCCAGCAGGATCGAGCGGTAGAGGTTCTTGGTCGCGTCAAGGGGCTCGACGCCCAGCTCCTGCTGCAGGGTGTTCAGGAGCTGCTCGTACTGGGCCAGGGCCCGGTTCCGCCGGCCGGCAAGGGTATAGAGGCTCATGAGTTGGCGATGCGCTTCTTCCGAGAGCGGATCGATCGCCAGCAGGCGTTTGGCGTACTGAATGCCGACGCGATGCTCGCCGCGGGCGAGATAGATCTGGACGAGGGTGCGGAACACCTCGAGCGCTTCCTCGCGCAGGAGCTCCTGCTCGGTGACCAGCCATTCCTCGAATTCGATGCAGTTCTTGAGGAAGAAACCGGCCAGGAGGTCGCCTTTGTAGAGACGGGCCGCGTCGGTCAGCCGCTGCGGGTCGGGTCCTTGGTCGGTCAGGCCCTCCCTGAGGTTCCGGCGGAAGACCTCGACGTCCACGCGGCATTCCAGATCCGGATGCAGTCCGACCGCGCTCTGGGAGGCCTCCAAGGTGGGCTGGCTGCCCGCTTCTTGGGCCAGGGCCGTGCGAATGCTGTAGAGGGCCTGTCGCAGGTTCCGGCGTGCGGCTTCGTCGGAGCGGTCCGGCCAGAACAGGCCGGCCAGGCGGTCCCGGTCAACCGGAGCTCGGTTGAGTGCCAGAAACGCCAATAAGGCTCGGACCTTTTGCGACTCGAACCGCTCCACCGAGCGGTCGCCCAAGCGTGCCTCGAAACCACCCAGGAGCCGAATTTCGAGTTGCATGGGAGCGGAGGTCGAGCGGAATACCCGTTGGACGTTTGGTTTGTAGGGGAAGTCGGTGCTAGAGCCCGGCGCTCAGTCTAGCATGCCAGACGCCTGTCAAGTTCCTTACGAAAGTTTGTATATCTCGATATTTCGATTTCGCCCTGACGTTGCCCTGACGCTCGCCGGCCAGCCTCGCCCGCCATAGAGAAAAACCGAGCTCGGGGCCGGCGATTCCCTGACGGGAATGCAGGTGCACCTCGGCGATCGGAAAGGGGCTCGGTGATGCATCGAGACAGAGAACAGGAAGAGAACGCCGAGATGGAAACGACCCACCAAGCCAGCACGTCGTACCTGGTTCGCGTACTGCGGGAGCCGGGAGCCGAGTCAGGTCCGCGCTTCTATCTGCGGGACCTGCGGACCGGGGAAGAGCGCTTCATGGGCGACGGTTCGAGAATCGCCGAGCTCCTGACTGCGGGCTTGGATGACAGCGGCAAGAGCGCGACTTCGGAGTCCGCGCTCGGCCGGAAACGCGACACGGCATAGTCGATCGGGGAGATCGATCGGGGAGACAGGACGATGACGACGAGAATGTACAAGGGTTTTTCGATCACGCTGGCGACCGCGCTGCTGATTGCAGTGGCGGTAGCTCCGGCCTCGGCCCAGCTCACGGCGGGACCGTTTACGGCTTTCCCGAGCGAGGACGTTACCGACGCCAAGTTCCTGTCCGCGGTCTCGGGTTTTGCCGGGCTCAGCGACCAGACCACTTCGGTCGGCCTCTCGGTTCCGGTCGACAAGGCGGGCGGCACGTTCCTGTTCCGGATGTTCGACGGCGACACCGGCGATCCCTGCGTGCTGGACTGGCCGTCGGTGGATGCAACCTGCTTCGCTCCGACTCAGGGCCATTGGGACGAAGGCACCCGGGCGATTCGGGTCCGGATGTTCGAGGATCCCACGCGCATCGGCAATACCAACCCGGCCGACATGGTCGGTGAGTGGTTCGGCAACGAAGACAATCCGCTGGCCGATCCGGCCGGTGTCTGGACGGCGAGTCCGGCGCGGATGCCCAACAACGACTTCTGGGACGTTCTCGTCGAGATCGACGGTGACGGCGATGGCAACCCCGATGCCGCGCTGCCGGGAAGCGACACCGCCTTCTACAACGTCGTCATCGATCTGAAGGACGCTCCCGAGTGTGACGTCGATCCCGCGCCGGCGGGCTGCGAAGGTGTTTCGAACTACAAGGTCTTCGCGGACGTTCCGCTGGCGGTTTTCAGCGCCCAGTTCGGTTTCGAGGGCGGTTTCGGCCTCGGCAACAACGAGCAGCTCGTCGTCTACCCGACCCTGGCGGAGTTCATCTTGAACAACCCGGGCGTGCCGTTCGACCACCAGAATGCGCCGACCACCTACGACGGCATGTACGTTTTCTTTCTGGACGTGCCGTTCAACATTCAGGCGCTTCGCATCTGGGACGGGGACTTCGATCACGGCAACAGCCTGACGGCGTCCGGCGTTGCGGAGGCCTGCTCGGACACGGACGATTTCAACAGCTCGGGGATTCCGCCTTTCGCGGGGCCCGACGCGGTGGCAGAGGGCGCTCAGGGAGCGGGGAACCCCGAGGACGACAGCACCAACCCTGTGGTGCTCAGGAGCCCGTGCGTGCGCTACGCGGTGCGAGGCCCGAACGCCAACGTCTACGCCAACGACAACCCCTCCGGGCAGCGGGAATGGGAGCAGTTCTTGATCTCGACCGACGCCGCCGACAATCCCGACCATCTGGTCGCGGGTGGTGGGCTCCTGCCCTCCGGGCTGTGGAAGGTCGAGGTGCGGGGACTGGATCTCAGCAACAGTAATTTCTGGCGTTTCGAGCAGGTCGCCTGCGGCCTGATCAACGGTGCCCCCGTCTGTCCTCCGGATCCCTACCTGATCGGCGACACGGTCTGGCTGGATCTGGATGAGAGCGGCACCCAGGATCCGGGCGAAGACGGGATTCCGGGCGTGGTGGTCAACATTTTCGACTCGAGCGGTACCGTTATCGGCCAGCGGGTGACCGACGCCGACGGCATGTACTTCTATGACGTGGTGCCGGGGACCTACACGGTCGAGGTAGCGGATGAGAACTTCGCGCCGGTTCCGACGGGCGCGGTGGGCGACCGGGTGTGGCTAGATGTGGATGGGGACGGAGCCCAGGACGGTGGCGAACCCGGACTTAGCAACGTGACGGTGCGGCTGGTGGATTGCGTCAGCTTGGTGTCGAAGGAGGCCACGCAGACAAATGCGGACGGTTTCTACTGGTTCGACAACTTGGCGGCCGACACGTACTGCACCCAGGTCGATGAGAGCACGCTACCGTCCGGTTTGACGCTGAGCGGAGGCACGAATCCCAGCGTATCGCGCACGATCACCACGGATGAGACCTTTAACGATCTGGACTTCGGCTACACCATCGATCCGACTCTGGCCGCGATCGGCGACTTCGTCTGGCTGGACGACAACGGCAACGGCGTGCGTGAGCCGGAAGAGGCCGGCATCGGCGGCGTGACCTTGAGTCTCGAGGACTGCACGGATCCGGGCACGAGCCTGGCGCTGACCAAGACCGGGCCCGATGGTTCGTACTTCTTCGGCGACCTGGCTCCCGGCTGCTACACGGTCGTCGTGATCGACGCGGCCGGACTGGTTGCCGACTTGACCCTGACGACCCCGTTGGGGCCGACTCAGAACATCAACGTGGCCGCGGGCGATGTCTATCTCGCCGCGGACTTTGGGTACCAGGCCCTGGCTCCTGCCGAGCGCTATTGCATCAGTGAGCGGGTCTGGTACGACGCCGATGCCGATGGTCTCTACGAGCCGACTCCGGGCGGTTCGGACACGCCCATCGCCGGGGTTACCGCGACTCTGACCTCGGGTGGCGGCGATGTCCTTGCGAGCGACGTCTCCGACGCCGACGGCGTGATTCAGTTCTGCGGTCTGCGCTCGACCGGCTACGGTGTCGAGCTGACCGACATGAACTCGGCCCTCGCCGGCCTTGTCGGGACGACCCAGGCGGGCCTCGACTACGAGCGGCTCGTGGTGGTCGCCGGTGCCGACGTCGTTGACGAGAGCTTTGGCTACATCGACCAAGGAGCCCTCTCTGGGTACAGCTACACGACGGCGAGCTCGATTACCGACACGGTGGTCGATGCCAACATCCTGACGTATGACTTCGGTCTGGTGCCTCCGGGCTCGATCGGCGACTACGTCTGGTACGACGACAACGGTGACGGCGTGCAGGATGCCGGGGAGCCCGGGATCCCGGGCGTCCGGGTCGTGCTCTACGACGGTGACGGCAACTTCGTGGCCGATACGACCACCGACGACGACGGTTTCTACAGCTTCACGTCGCTGCCCCCGGGTGACTACAACGTCATGATCGACGGTACGACGTTGCCCAGCGGCGTGGTGCAGACGTTCGAGCAGGACGGAACCCTGGATGGTTCCACTGACGTTTCGATCGGTTTCGTGGGAGGCCTCGAGTCGGATCGTGACGACATCGACTTCGGCTACCAGCGTCTGGGCTCGATCGGCGACCGGGTCTGGGAGGATCTGGACGGCGACGGTGTCCAGGATCCGGGCGAGCCGGGCATCAACGGCGTGACCGTGCAGCTGGTGGATCCTGTGACCGGAGACGTGATCGATACGCAGGTCACCTCCGGAGATGGCAACTACACCTTCTCGAACCTGCCGACGGGCGACTACACAATCGTGGTTGTGCCCGACGGCTTGCCGAGCGGCTCGTCCCAGACGTTCGATCTGGACGGCACGCTCGACCACATGACCACGATTTCTCTCATGCCTGGCGAGACCCGTGACGACGTCGATTTCGGCTACCAGCGTCTGGGCTCGATCGGCGATCGGGTCTGGATGGATCTGGACGGTGACGGCGTCCAGGATGCCGGCGAGAACGGCATTCCGGGCGTCAAGGTCAATCTGATCGATTCTTCCGGCGGCGTTACCATGCTGACCACCGGTGCCGATGGCATCTATACCTTTGGCAACCTGCCGGAGGGCAACTATACGGTCGAGATCGACTCGTCAAACGTTGCTCCGGGTGGTCCCCTCGAGGGTCTCGAGCAGACCTTCGACCGGGACGGCACGCTCGACCACTCCACCCAGGTCGTACTGGGCGCGGGTGACGTCGTCACCGATGCCGACTTCGGCTACCGTGCGCTGGGCGAGCTTGGCGACCGGGTCTGGAACGACCTGGACGGTGACGGTGTGCAGGACGCGGGTGAGCCGGGCATCAACGGCGTGATCGTGCGGCTTCTGGATGCCGACGGTAACGAGGTCGCGACAGATACGACCGAGGGCGACGGTTCCTACAAGTTCACGAACCTTCTCCCCGGCGAGTACACCGTCGTGATCGACACCTCGACGCTCCCCGCGGGCTTCTTCCCGACCTTCGACTACGACGGCACGCTCGACAACCAGACCACCTACTCCCTGGGTCCGGGCGAGATTCAGCTGGATCTCGACTTCGGCTACCAGGACTGCGGTGAGTGCAAGGGCAAGGTCAGCGTCCTGACCTTGATGTATACCGGTGACACGGCCGGGGTGGTCCGGGTCGAGGGCAAGCGCGGCGGTTCAACCGACGTCCTCTTCGAGGGCTATCTCGAGCCGGGCGACATCTTCACGGTTTACGGTCTACCCTCGAGCAAGCAGAGCTTCGACGGCACGGTAGGTACCGATATTCATCTCTACGTCGACGGACAGTTCAACACGACCATCCATACGAGCTGCTCGCAGCCGATTGGTCCAGGCCTCATCTCCGGAGACTTCACCGTTCTGTCCGGCTCAAGCAAGCACGGTGGCACGCTGTGTCCGCTCGATATGACGCCATCGATCGACATTCGCAAGCAGGCGGAGGGTCCCGACAGCCGCTCGTTTGAGTCTGGTAGCGCGGTGACCTTCGACATCGTGGTGACCAACACCGGTAACGTGCCCCTGAGCAACGTGGTCGTGGCCGATCCGCTGGCGCCCGATTGCGATCGCAACATCGGCGATCTGGGCCCCGGCGCGACCTTCAGCTATAGCTGTACGGTCCAGAACGTCACTTCCGGGTTCACCAATATCGCCTCGGTGACCGGTATCGGTCCCGACGGGATGCAAGTCAACGACAGCGATCCCTCGACCGTTACGGTTCTGGATCCGTCGATCGACATCCGCAAGCAGGCGGAAGGCGCCGACAGCCGGACCTTCAACGAGGGCAGCGACGTGACGTTCGAGATCGTCGTGACCAACACCGGCGACGTGGATCTGACGGGCGTAACCGTTAGCGATCCGCTGGCGCCGGTTTGCGACAAGGTGATCGGCGACCTGGCGGCAGGGGCTTCGACCGGCTACACCTGCACCGTGACCGACGTCACGGCTGGCTTTACCAACGTGGCTTCGGTCAGCGGGACCACCGCCGGCGGCACCCAGGTCTCGGACAGCGATCCCTCCACGGTCGTTATCAACGAGCTGGGTTCGATCGGCGACCGGGTCTGGGAGGACCTCGACGGCGACGGAGTTCAGGATGACGGCGAGCCCGGGATCTCGGGCGTCAAGGTCAACCTGATCGACGGCTCCGGCGGTGTCACCATGCAGACCACCGGCAGCAACGGCTTCTACACCTTCGACGGTCTCCAGGCCGGTACCTATACGGTCGAGATCGACAGCTCCAACTTCGCCTCTGGCGGCGCCCTCGAGGGCTTCGAACAGACCTTCGACCTGGACGGCACACTCGACGACACGACCTCGGTCGGTCTGGCGTCTGGCCAGGATCGGACGGACGTGGACTTCGGCTACCGGGCTGAGGACGGCGAGTGCGTTCCAGGTACGGTGCGGGACGAGTTCAACTCCGTGTCCTTCTCGAACAACGACGGCAGCTTGAGCTGGGCGTCGAGCTGGATCGAGAACGACGTGGCCGGAGCCGGTCCCAATGCCGGCAACGTCACGGTCAATTGGAACCGCCTGGTGCTCAACGACTATCCCGATACCGGCACCCAGCCGAGCGCCGCGCGCGAGGTCAATCTGGCCAACGCGTCTTCCGCGACGCTGAGCTTCTACTGGGAGACCCACGGTGGAGTTGACACCTCCGACTGGGTGGTTGCTGAGATTTCCTCCGACGGCGGTCAGTCCTACACGACGCTGCACGACTTCACCGGTTTCAGTGGCGCTCAGAGCGGAACCAAGACTTTCGACATCACCGCTTACGCGTCCGCCAACACCCGGATTCGCTTCCGCGTGGCGGCCAACTACGGCGGCGGCACGGACGAGAACTTCAAGGTGGACAACGTTCACATCGCGATCGATTGCGAGACTTCTTGCGTCGATGGCAACTACAAAGACACGTTCTCGACCGATAGCTCGTACTCGCGGAACGACGGCAGCCTGACCTGGACAGGACCCTGGCAAGAGTCGGATCCGAACGGCGGTGGCGCCGCTTCGGGCCAGGCCCAGGTACACAACGGGCTGCTGACCCTGGACGACTATCCCGATTCCGGAACGCAGCCGAGCGTCCAGCGTACGGCCGACCTCTCTGGCGCCACCAGTGCAAACCTGAGCTTCCGCTGGATCGCGGGAAACTCGGTGGACACCGACGACCAAGTCACTCTGGACATCAGCACCGACGGCGTCACCTGGACCACTCTCCAGGTTATTGACGGCATCTCGGGCTCCGCCGAGGGCACCGAGTCGATCGACATCTCAGCCTTCATCTCGGACGAGACGACGATTCGCTTCCGGGTGACCAACAAGTACGGCGGTGCCGACGAGCTCTTCTGCTTGGATTGGGTGGAGATCGTGATCGACTGCGAAGGCTGCTCTGGTAGCCATCACACGGGCTACCTGTCCGGTTCGGGTGACTATGACTGGCAGCCGGACGGCACCTACTACTACAGCAACGGAGGCGTTCAGAGCGGCGTCCTCTCGGCGGACGCCGGCACCGATTTCGACCTCTACTTGTACAAGTGGAACGGCTCGGCGGGTACCTGGGAGCGAGTGGCTTACGCCACGCATGCCGGTTCGGACGAATCGATCCAGTACAACGGAACCGCTGGCTACTACAAGTGGAAGGTTCGGTCCTACAGCGGCCGTGGCGACTACGAGCTCTGCATTGAGCACGGAGGGGCCTAGCAGCCTTCGGGCGCGAGAAGACGGTACCGATGTCGTCGCCGCGGATCTCCCATTCGGTGGAGTCGCGGCGGCGATTCGGGCCGATTGAGTAGAGGAAGGCTCGGTTCCGGCCCCGCATTTGTGCCGCGGGCAGGACGGTTGCGGCTGTTCTTGAGGTAGTGGCCCGCAACGCGGCGGCCCCGGATCGGCAGTGGCAAGGCGACGCCGTCTCTTGGCCGACTTCTGACGCGGCGGTCTCGCCTCGACCTGGACCTTTGGTCCGGCTGTCGGATCGGAACGGGTGGCGCGGCCGCAAACTGGGTGTCGGGTACCTGGATCCTGGCCCAAGCGGCGGCTGTCGCTGGTCGCCTGGCCGTCGAGCTGGAGCTCAGCCGAAGGAAGGTGCTTCCAGTGGCGGACTGCCCGAGGTGGTCGGCAAATTTCTGTAATGCCAGTTCGCATATCTCGATATGTCGATGTAATCCTGACGCTGCCCTGACGCGTTCCGGGCATGCTTGCATCCGATGAAGAACCGAGTTCGGCCCCGACAGTGGCATGACCAACTGACGCATCGAAGAAAGAACGCCGAGATGGAAACGACACCCCAAGCAAGCACCTCCTATCTGGTTCGCGTTTGGCGCGAACCGGGGACCGAGGAAGGGCCGCGCTTTTTCTTGCGGGACCTGCGGACCGGGGAAGAGCGCTTCATGGGCGACGGTTCGAGAATCGCCGAGCTCCTGACTGCGGGCTTGGATGACAGCGGCAAGAGCGCAACTTCGGAGTCCGCGCTCGGCCGGAAACGCGACACGGCATAGTCGATCGGGGAGACAGGACGATGACGACGAGAATGTACAAGGGTTTTTCGATCACGCTGGCGACCGCGCTGCTGATTGCAGTGGCGGTAGCTCCGGCCTCGGCCCAGCTCACGGCGGGACCGTTTACGGCTTTCCCGAGCGAGGACGTTACCGACGCCAAGTTCCTGTCCGCGGTCTCGGGTTTTGCCGGGCTCAGCGACCAGACCACTTCGGTCGGCCTCTCGGTTCCGGTCGACAAGGCGGGCGGCACGTTTCTGTTCCGGATGTTCGATGGCGACACCGGCGATCCGTGCGTGCTGGACTGGCCGTCGGTGGACGCAACCTGTTTCGCTCCGACCCAGGGCCATTGGGACGAAGGCACCCGGGCGATCCGGGTCCGGATGTTCGAGGATCCCACGCGCATCGGCAATACCAATCCCGCCGACATGGTCGGGGAGTGGTTCGGCAACGAGGACAATCCGCTGGCCGATCCGGCCGGTGTCTGGACCGCGAGTCCGGCGCGGATGCCCAACAACGACTTCTGGGACGTTTTCGTCGAGATCGACGGTGACGGCGACGGCAACCCCGATGCCGCGCTGCCTGGAAGCGACACCGCCTTCTACAACGTCGTCATCGATCTGAAGGACGCTCCCGAGTGTGACGTCGATCCCGCGCCGGCGGGCTGCGAAGGTGTTTCGAACTACAAGGTCTTCGCGGACGTTCCGCTGGCGGTCTTCAGCGCCCAGTTCGGTTTCGAGGGCGGTTTCGGCCTCGGCAACAACGAGCAGCTCGTCGTCTACCCGACCCTGGCGGAGTTCATCTTGAACAACCCGGGCGTGCCGTTCGACCACCAGAACGCGCCGACCACCTACGACGGCATGTACGCCTTCTTTCTGGACGTGCCGTTCAACATTCAGGCGCTTCGCATCTGGGACGGGGACTTCGATCACGGCAACAGCCTGACGGCGTCCGGCGTTGCGGAGGCCTGCTCGGACACGGACGATTTCAACAGCTCGGGGATTCCGCCTTTCGCGGGGCCCGACGCGGTGGCAGAGGGCGCTCAGGGAGCGGGGAACCCCGAGGACGACAGCACTAACCCTGTGGTGCTCAGGAGCCCGTGCGTGCGCTACGCGGTGCGAGGCCCGAACGCCAACGTCTACGACAACGACAACCCCTCCGGGCAGCGGGAATGGGAGCAGTTCTTGATCTCGACCGACGCCGCCGACAATCCCGACCATCTGGTCGCGGGTGGTGGGCTCCTGCCCTCCGGGCTGTGGAAGGTCGAGGTGCGGGGACTGGATCTCAGCAACAGTAATTTCTGGCGTTTCGAGCAGGTCGCCTGCGGCCTGATCAACGGCGCCCCCGTCTGTCCTCCGGATCCCTACCTGATCGGCGACACGGTCTGGCTGGATCTGGATGAGAGCGGCACCCAGGATCCGGGCGAAGACGGGATTCCGGGCGTGGTGGTCAACATTTTCGACTCGAGCGGTACCGTTATCGGCCAGCGGGTGACCGACGCCGACGGCATGTACTTCTATGACGTGGTGCCGGGGACCTACACGGTCGAGGTAGCGGATGAGAACTTCGCGCCGGTTCCGACGGGCGCGGTGGGCGACCGGGTGTGGCTAGATGTGGATGGGGACGGAGCCCAGGACGGTGGCGAACCCGGACTTAGCAACGTGACGGTGCGGCTGGTGGATTGCGTCAGCTTGGTGTCGAAGGAGGCCACGCAGACGAATGCGGACGGTTTCTACTGGTTCGACAACTTGGCGGCCGACACGTACTGCACCCAGGTCGATGAGAGCACGCTACCGTCCGGTTTGACGCTGAGCGGAGGCACGAATCCCAGCGTATCGCGCACGATCACCACGGATGAGACCTTTAACGATCTGGACTTCGGCTACACCATCGATCCGACTCTGGCCGCGATCGGCGACTTCGTCTGGCTGGACGACAACGGCAACGGCGTGCGTGAGCCGGAAGAGGCCGGCATCGGCGGCGTGACCTTGAGTCTCGAGGACTGCACGGATCCGGGCACGAGCCTGGCGCTGACCAAGACCGGGCCCGATGGTTCGTACTTCTTCGGCGACCTGGCTCCCGGCTGCTACACGGTCGTCGTGATCGACGCGGCCGGACTGGTTGCCGACTTGACCCTGACGACCCCGTTGGGGCCGACTCAGAACATCAACGTGGCCGCGGGCGATGTCTATCTCGCCGCGGACTTTGGGTACCAGGCCCTGGCTCCTGCCGAGCGCTATTGCATCAGTGAGCGGGTCTGGTACGACGCCGATGCCGATGGTCTCTACGAGCCGGCTCCGGGCGGTTCGGACACGCCCATCGCCGGGGTTACCGCGACTCTGACCTCGGGTGGCGGCGATGTCCTTGCGAGCGACGTCTCCGACGCCGACGGCGTGATTCAGTTCTGCGGTCTGCGCTCGACCGGCTACGGTGTCGAGCTGACCGACATGAACTCGGCCCTCGCCGGCCTTGTCGGGACGACCCAGGCGGGCCTCGACTACGAGCGGCTCGTGGTGGTCGCCGGTGCCGACGTCGTTGACGAGAGCTTTGGCTACATCGACCAAGGAGCCCTCTCTGGGTACAGCTACACGACGGCGAACTCGATTACCGACACGGTGGTCGATGCCAACATCCTGACGTATGACTTCGGTCTGGTGCCTCCGGGCTCGATCGGCGACTACGTCTGGTACGACGACAACGGTGACGGCGTGCAGGATGCCGGGGAGCCCGGGATCCCGGGCGTCCGGGTCGTGCTCTACGACGGTGACGGCAACTTCGTGGCCGATACGACCACCGACGACGACGGTTTCTACAGCTTCACGTCGCTGCCCCCGGGTGACTACAACGTCATGATCGACGGTACGACGTTGCCCAGCGGCGTGGTGCAGACGTTCGAGCAGGACGGAACCCTGGATGGTTCCACTGACGTTTCGATCGGTTTCGTGGGAGGCCTCGAGTCGGATCGTGACGACATCGACTTCGGCTACCAGCGTCTGGGCTCGATCGGCGACCGGGTCTGGGAGGATCTGGACGGCGACGGTGTCCAGGATCCGGGCGAGCCGGGCATCAACGGCGTGACCGTGCAGCTGGTGGATCCTGTGACCGGAGACGTGATCGATACGCAGGTCACCTCCGGAGATGGCAACTACACCTTCTCGAACCTGCCGACGGGCGACTACACAATCGTGGTCGTGCCCGACGGCTTGCCGAGCGGCTCGTCCCAGACGTTCGATCTGGACGGCACGCTCGACCACATGACCACGATTTCTCTCATGCCTGGCGAGACCCGTGACGACGTCGATTTCGGCTACCGGCAAGTTGGTTCGATCGGCGACCGGGTCTGGATGGATCTGGACGGCGACGGCGTTCAGGATGCGGCTGAGCCGGGAATCAACGGCGTGGTCGTTCGGCTGCTGGATGCCGATGGCAATGAGATTGCGACGGATACCACCGGGGGCGACGGCTCCTACCTGTTCGAGACTCTGCCCAGCGGCGAGTACACCGTCGTGATCGACACCTCGACACTGCCGGCGGGCTTCTTCCCGACCTACGACTTCGATGGAACGCTCGACAACCAGACGACCTACATCCTGGCACCGGGTGAGAACCAGCTGGACCTCGACTTCGGCTACCAGGACTGCGGCGAGTGCAAGGGCAAGGTCAGCGTCCTGACCATGATGTACGTTGGCGATACGGCCGGCGTCGTGCGGGTCGACGGCCGGCGCGGTGGCTCGACCGACGTGCTCTTTGAGGGCTATCTCGAGCCGGGCGACATCTTCACGGTCTACGGTCCGGCTGCCGGAAAGAAGAGCTTCAGTGGCACGCTGGGTACCGAAATAACACTCTATGTCGAGGGAGCCCTCAATACGATGATCCACACGAGTTGCTCGCAGCCGATTGGTCCGGGATTGATCTCCGGTGACTTCGTGGTTCTCTCGGGATCGAGCAAGCACGGCGGCGCATTGTGCTCGCTGTAGTAGGGCTGGCCGAGGAGATCGCTTTCAAGGCCGAAGCGCCTAAGCTTTCTCAGGGCGAGGCGGCGGGCGCTCTGTTACGGACGGGAGAAGAAGACGGTACCAATGTCGTCGCCGCGGATTTCCCACTCGGTGGAGTCGCGGCGGCGATTCGGGCCGAATGAGTAGAGGAAGGCGATCTCGGTTCCGGGTCCGCATTTGTGCCGCAGCCAGACCGAACTGTCCCAGGGGTCGATGAAGTACTCAACCCGCTCTTCCGGCAGTCCCCGGTTGATCAGCGAGGCGAAGCTGCCGCGACGGAGCCGCTCGACCGCTCCGTACTTCTCGGCCCAAGAAAAGACCCGCTTATGAACGCTGCATCGAGAGATGGGCAGCCCTCCGGGCGAGAAATCGGTGGCCAGGGCTTCGATCTCGGCGGCGGCAGCCTGGACTCGGGTCGGGTCGTCGTTGCCGCTAACGCTAGAATAGGCGAACGACGCCAGGCCCAGAATCGCCGTCAAGGCCATGGCACTGGCCAGTGCTCGAACTCCGGACCACTCCGGGACGGCAACGGAAGCCGTCGCCAGAAAACCCAGTCCGAGCATCGCTTCGACGAGCTCGCCCGAAAACCTCCAGGGATAGCTTTGGTAGACCATGAACGTAGCCAGGAATGCCGGCATCAGGGCGGCTGGTGGAATCGTCAGTCCGAGCTTCCGGGTGAGCCGGCGCGGAGCACGCAGGGCGCCGAGTGCCGGCAGCACGATTCCGTAGCCGAGAACGACGGCCTTGAGCGCCAACTTGCGAAGGTCGGTGCCAAGGACGTTGTGGACGTTGAGCTCTTGCTGGAAGTTCTCGCGCAAGAAGTAGGCCGGCGGCCTGTAGCCGAAGAGGCGCTGACCCCACGAGATCTCCTCCATCGCTACGAACAAGCAGAAGATCGCGACCAAGAGGTCCAGCCGGAGGAACAGCGACGCGGAGCGCTTCTTTTCTTTCCGGATTGCGGCGACTGCGGAGTATCCGAAGGCAATTCCTGCCAGCAAGAAGGCCCAGAAAGTAGACCACTCCAGAGCGCCGTCCTCCTGGACCATCCGGTAGTAGAGCTGCGGGCTCGAGCCTTGGACCCACCAGACGACCAACACGAGTCCGAACACGACCAGATTTGCCAGCCAGGCCGCGGGATGTGGCATTCTCGGCGGCGGAGAGCCGGGAGCGGTCATGACTCGTTGTTTTCTAGGAGCCATAGATTGGGATGCTAGCGGCCACCAGATCGGCTGTCGAGGGCGGCGTGGCTGAGGACTTGCTCGCGCCCGAGACCCGCTTCCGGGTTCCGGATGACGTTCTGTTTCGAGATCTCGGAGGCGAATCCGTCCTGCTGCATCTGGGTTCCGGTCAGTACTTCGGTCTGGATGAGGTCGGGACGTTTCTGTGGAACGCGTTGGCCGACGGGCAGCCGGTAGGGGAGGTCGAGCGCAGCGCCATGGCAGAGTACGACGTGACGGCGGAGCGCCTCCGGCGAGACGTTGTCGCCTTGGTCACCGAGCTCGCCGACCAGGGACTTCTGGAAGTGAAGCCGCTGTGATCGTTTCCTTTGCACATCAGGCCAGATCGGTGTATCGTTGCTCGACTCGAATTCGGCGGCGCTCCTCCGCACTAGAAGCCGGCAAATGGGTATGAAATCAACGGATGTACGGCGGGAGGCTTCTATCGGGAAGCGTCGCGAGTACTCGCCGCCCAGGCTGGAGCGCTTCGGGAGCATCCGGCGCATCACCCTCGGTGGCGGTGGTCTTCCGTCGGACGGGCTTGGGTCCGACCCGCCGGCCTCCGGTACCTAGTTTCGGGTCTTGCCGTCGTCCGAGCTTGTCGTTTGGGACGACGAGGGAATCTGGCTCGTAAGTGGTGGCGGACGGCGGCTAGTGATCGACCCGACCGGTCCCGGTAACGGGGCGGTCCGCGTCCATCACTCAGGGCATCTCGCCAACCGGAGTTTCGTCGGAAGGGACTCCGAGTCGGGCAGCGGTGGAAGGGCGGTTGGATTGTCCGATCTGGTCGGGCATCTGTTCCGGGATCGGGATCCCATAGGTGCTGCGCGGCAGCTCGAGGGCTCGGCTAGCTTGGTCGTCTGGGAGGCTCGGTCGCGCAGGCTGCTTGCGATCGCCGATCGAACTGGCGCCCACCCTTTGTATCTTTCTGAGGCCCGGGTTCGGGCTACCGGCAAGGGCGGTGCCGGGTGGGCGATCGGTACGAGCGCTCGGCGTGTGGCGGAGTGGTGCGGTCGGGTCGTACCCGATGCCTGCGTGGTGGCAACTTTTCTCGCCGGCCTTCCCGGCGCCTCCCAAGCGAGCTTCTACTCGGGAGTTCGGAGGCTGGCGCCAGGGACCCTGGCGCTATTGACTGATGGGCGGTGTTCGCTCTCTCGCTACTGGTGCTTGGATCCGGAGGCCGCGGTGCGGACCACGTCGTTATCCGAAGCGGCTTCCGAGTTCTGGGAGCTGCTCGAGGACGTGGTGGCTTCCTACCTGCCTGACGTCGGCCCCCCCGGTATCGCCCTGAGTGGCGGGTTGGATTCGACCGCACTGGCCGCCGCCACTCGTGGCGTTGCGCCCACCGGTACCGTCCATGCCATCCGGGCTGTGTACTCGGACTTCCCGGACCTGGACGAAAGCCGCCAGGCCTCGGCGGTGGTCCGGGCGCTGGGCCTCGAAGATCACCAGGTCGAGGCCAGTGAGTTGTGGCCGCTGGCCGAGGAACGGGTGCCGTCCTCGCCCGATTCGCCGCATATGACGCCCTATCCCGAATGGCTTCATGTCCTGGTGGCGGCGGCGGCGGCTCAGGAGGTGGGTTGCCTGTTCTTGGGGATGGGCGGCGACAATCTCTTCGGCGGGCAGGTAAGCGCCCATCCCGAGCTTCTTGCCGAGGGCCGCTGGGCTCGGTTGGCCGATGAGCTCGAGGAGGAAGCTGCGAGCCGCGAACTAGGAGTGGGCTTCCTATTTTGGCACCTCGCCTTGCGCCCTTGGTTGTCCCGCATGGGCCGGCCGTGGAAGCGCGCTCGGTGGCGGCCGCTACCTTGGCTGACGCCATCGCTTCACGATGGGGTCGACGCCGAGCGGGCGGTGCCGCGGACCCTACCGGCTCTGGCGCCTAGCCGGGAGCGACGCTACCGAAGCCTCACGAATCAGGTCGAGATCGAGAATCTCGGCTACGTGACCGCCATGGCGCGGAAGATGGGCGTCGACGTCCGCCTTCCGCTTTGGGACCGACGCCTCCAAGAATTTGCCTGGAAGCTTCCCACCGATGTCTTCTATCGTCACCCTTTAGACAAGCGGGTCTTACGGCAGGCTCTCGCTGGGAGGCTGCCGCGGACTGTTCTGATTGCGCCCAAGACCAGTCTCGTGGAGCTCGCCAGGGTCGGCTTTGCTGAAGCGGTGGTGGACAAACTGGTCTACTTGACCCACGACATGCGCGCTGCGGACCTCGGATTTGTGGAACCCGCGCCGCTCCGGCGCCATCTGGAGGAATTTCGGCGCGGCGCACATCGGGATTTCTCCTTCTGGAACGCCATCTGCCTCGAGCTTTGGCTCCGGGCTCACTTCTAGCCCGTTTCTAGGCGCTTCGGCGGAAGGAACCAAGGCTTCCGAGATAGGCTTCGCAGATGTCGAAAGGGCCCTTCGCGTACCGCCTCTTTGGGCACAGCGTTGCGCTTCCGTTTGCAGCGGCTGCGCCCTTGGAGCCCGGCAGCGGCGTGGTCCCGGACCTTGAGCTGTGCGAGGTCGAGCCCGGGGATCCCTTTGAGGATGGGCCGGAAGCGGACTGGATCTACACGAGTCCTCTGTGCCTGGCCGACGGTACTCCCTACTATCGGTTCGGGCGGTTTCGGGAAGAAGATGGCCCAGGAGGCATTCTGCGGGTCGGGCGTCTCCTTGACCTCGGCTATTCCTGGGACGAGTACGGTAGACCGGACTCGATCGTGACCGTTCGCCGGCTGGAGAACGTCGGCGACGACGCCGTCGAAGCCTATTTCCTGGGTACGGCTTTGCCGCTGTGGCTCGAGATGGGAGGCTGGCTTTGCCTGCACGCCGCGGCGGTCGAACTTGCCGGAAGTGGCCGGCGGGTCGGCTTTCTGGGCGCGAGCGGTACCGGAAAAAGCACCCTTGCGGCGGCTCTCCTGGCTCGGGGGCATGCCCTCGTCACCGGCGACGTCCTACCGGTTCGGCCTGCAGACGAGACCGTCGAGCACCTACCCGGCGTGCCCGAGCTGACGCTGGCCGACGAGATCGCCGGCTACTTCGTGGGCGAGGAGCGCCATGAGTTGCCGCGGGAGACCTTCGGAGGCTCGAAGCGGCGCCTGGCGGTGGGCGATCGTGGGCGCTGGCAGCGCCGGTCCCTGGGCGGCTTGCTGGATGCGCTCTTCGTTCTGGATCGGGTTGCCGATGCCGCCGCCGAGTCGGAGGCGCGCCGCGAATGGCAGGACGATGGCGTGGCGTTCGAGCCGCTTTCTCGCCGGCAGGGCGTAGTCGAGCTCCTGCGTTTCGCGTTCCATGCCCGGCTGGTGGAGGCCGTGGGGCTGGCGCCGGCGCGGCTCGACGCCCTGGCGCAGGTGGTCGTGAGCCTGCCGGTCGAGCGACTCTGCTACCGCTCAGGGCTCGCGGATCTGGATGCGGTATGCGCGGCCGTCGAGGCTCGGGCCGGTTCGTAATGTGGACCGCGGTGTCGGGACGCCGGAGGCGCCGTCTCGGTGCTACAATCTCGGAACCGGAACATCCTTGATTGGAGCGCCTCGAGCGGAGCGCTCGAACAAGCGTAACTCGGGACCATAGAAGGAGGAAATCGCGTCGATGCCGGCTGTTGAGGAGCTTTCCGTCCTGTCGAACCTGACCCTGTTCGAGGGCCTCGCCGAGGCCGACCTGCGCCGGCTCAACGAACAGCTCCTACACCGGAAGACGTTTCCGGCGGGGACCAACATCATCACCGTCGCTCAGCCGGGCGAGGTCGTCTACATCATGCTGCACGGCTCGGTGAAGATCTACGTCGATCAGCTCGATGGTTCGGAGGTGATCCTCGCGTTCCTGGGTCCGGGGGATACCTTCGGCGAGATGGGTATGATCGGCAGCTCGGGGCGTTCGGCCAGCGTGCTGACCCTCGAAGAGTGCGTCTGCCTGGGCATGGATCGAGCGGCCTTCCTGCAGACGCTCCGAACCAATAATCAGCTCTCGTACAACCTGGTTCGGTTGCTCAGCCGCCGTCTGAGGTTGGCCAACGAACAGATCCAGGCTCTGTCCAGCCTCGACGTCAGAGGCCGTGTCGCCCGTCAACTGCTGGCGTTCGCGCAGCGCTACGGCCAGGCCGGGCAGAAGGAGGACGTTCGGATTCCTCTGCGTCTGACCCAGACCGACCTCGCGTCCCTCGTCGGAGCGTCTCGCGAACGAGTGAACCAGGTTGTGGTCGAGTTCAAGGAGAAGGAATTCGTCTCCGTGGACCCGAAGCACCACATCACGGTGCACGACCTCCAGGCGCTGATCGACTGCTGCCAGTAGACCCGCCGTGAGGCTCGGCAAGCCGCCGGGCGAACGAGCGCGCGAAAGCGAATAAGATCGGCAGATGGCGAGCGGTGCCCGCGTCTTCTATAACTGCAACAACTGTCCAGCGTACTGTTGTACCTACGCCAACATCGAAGTCAAGAAGAAGGACCTGGCCCGGCTGGCCCGGCATTTCGGGATCTCGGTCGGCAAGGCTCGTAAGAAGTACACCAAGAAGGGTGAAAAGAAGGGCGAACGGATCTTGCGTCATCGGGAGGACGAGCATTTCGGGACCGCCTGCAGATTTCTGGATCCCGAGACGCGCCAGTGTGGGATCTACGAGGCTCGGCCCAAGATCTGCCGCGAGTTCCCGGGCACAGCCCGCTGCGGCTACTATGATTTTCTTTGCTTCGAGCGTCACATCCAGGAGGACCCGGAGGCCGTGGCGACAACCTGGAATCACTAGGAACTCGGCCTCCGGGATGAGACGTTCTCAGCAAGCCCCGATGGCGGTCCGGAGGCGCCTGGGATGCTGAGAGAGCTGCACGTTCGGAACCTCGCCGTCATCGAGGACGTCTCGGTCGAGTTCGGCCCGGGATTGAACGTCCTGACTGGCGAGACCGGTGCCGGGAAGTCCCTCTTGATCGATGCGCTTTGCCTGCTGGCGGGCGCGCGCGCCAGCACCGACCTCATCCGGGCCGATGCCGAGGCGCTGTCGGTGGACGGCCGGTTCGAGCCAAGAGGCTCGGGCTGGCGTGCGGTGCTCGAGGAAGCGGGCTTCGAGCCCGGCGCCGAAGTCGTGGTGCGCCGAGAGATCAGCCGTTCGGGACGGAACCGCGTCTACCTCGACGACCGGCCGGTGACGCTGGCCCTGCTCGCGCGTCTGGCGCCCTATCTGCTCCGCATTCATACCCAGCGGGACGAGCTGGGGCTGGTTTCGAACGAGCTCCAGAGACGCTGGCTGGATGCCAGCGCCGGAGCCGAGGCGGCGGCGCTCCTCGAACAGACCGGCACCGCCCACGAGACCCTTCTTGGAACCCTGGAACGCTGGCGGCGGGCCACGGGCAGCGACAAACTGCGGCTCGAGCGAATCGACTTGCTGCGGTTTCAGATCGGTGAGATCCAGAGCGCCGGCCTCCGCGAGGCCGAGGAGGTCGAGCTGCGCCGCGACCGGGACCGGCTGCGCAACGCCGAGGCCATCAGCGAGGCTTTGGGCGAATCGGTCGGCTCGCTTTTCGATCAGGAGGGCTCGGCCTTCGACCGCATCGGACGGTGCGGGCGGCTCCTCGAAGGTCTGGGTGCCTGGCTGCCCGAGGCCGGGGCCTGGCAAGAGCGCTTGGACGGCCTTCAGGGCGAGCTTCAGGACCTGGTGGGGGAGCTGCGCGGCGAGCTGGACCGGGTGGATCTGGAGCCGGGGCGCCTGGACGAGCTCGAGGACCGGCTGGCGCTGCTGGAGCGTCTGTTCCGCAAGTACGGAGGGTCGTCGGCCGAGGCGCTGACCTACCTCGCCACGATCGAAGACGAGCTTGGCGACCTGGAGGCCGACGAGGAGGATCGCGCTGGCTTGCAGATGCGCCTGGCCGAGGCCGTGGCGAACTACTCGAAGGTCGCCCGGCGACTCTCCAAGGCCCGGCACGGATGGTCCGCGGACCTGGCCAAACGCGTGCATCGCGAACTGACGGATCTCGCGATGGGCAAGGCCGAGTTTGACGTCGAGCTCGAGATCGTGCCCAAGGCCGGTTCGCCGGTGGAGCTCGAAGGGACTCCGGTCGAGTTCTCTGCAGCCGGCGCGGACCGGGTGGTATTCACTCTCAGGGCCAACCCGGGTGAAGCCGCCGGACCCGTGGCCAAGGTCGCCTCGGGCGGCGAGCTGGCCCGCCTCTATCTAGCGCTGCAGCTGGCCGCCGGCTCGGACGGTGCGCCTGGCTCGAGGGAGTCCACGAACGCGGAGCGCACCGCGGCCCCGGGACTGGTCTTCGACGAGGTGGACGCGGGCATCGGCGGCGCCGAGGCTGCGGCCTTGGGGACGAAACTGCACCGTCTCTCGAACGGCGGCCAAGTTCTCGTCGTCACGCACTTGCCGCAGGTGGCGAGCTTCGGCGATCTCCATTTTCAAGCCCGTAAGGCAATCGCCGGTGGGCGCACCCGGATCTGCGTCGAGGCTCTGGACTCTGACGCCCGCGTCGAAGAGATCGCGAGAATGCTGGCGGGCTCGGAGATCACCGAGCTTTCCCGATCGCATGCGGCCGAGCTCAT
Organism: Candidatus Multivoradales bacterium; assembly: GCA_965223155.1. Lineage (GTDB taxonomy): Bacteria > Acidobacteriota > Thermoanaerobaculia > Multivoradales > JAHEKO01 > CALZIK01. The sequence goes on along the minus strand of CBDCVR010000013.1, from coordinate 847,360 downwards.
CGCCGGCTCGGGCTAGGGGCGAGACCGAGGCCGAGCCATGGATAGGTCGGGGAACGTCGTCTGGTGGGAGTGGCGCCGCGCCGCCTCTGAGCTTCCGGAGCTTCTTGCCGCGGGCGGGGTCGTGGCCTTCCCGACCGAGTCCTCATACGGTCTGGGAGTCGATCCCGAAAACGCCGGGGCCGTGGAGACCGTATACGCTCTCAAGGGGCGGCCGCGCGGCATGCCCCTGCCGGTGGTGGTTGCGGATACGATGCGGCTCGCCGGGCTTGGAATGCGAATCAGGAAAGACAGCTACGCGGATACCCTGGCCGGCGCCTGGCCGGCGCCTTTGTCGCTGGTGTTGCCGGTCGAGCGACCGTTGCCGGCGGCTGCCGGCGGCGGTTCCCTGGCGGTGCGGGTGCCGGCGCATGCCGAGCTGCGCGAGCTGCTGGCCCGCACCGGCGCGGCCATGACTGCGACCAGCGCCAACCGGAGCGGCGAGCCGCCGTGCTTGGATCCGGAGGCAGTAGCGGCGCTGTTGAAAACGGCCCCCGGCCCAGCGGCGGTGGTGGATGGCGGGCCTCTCGAAGGGGGGCCGCCTTCGACTCTGGTCGAGCCCGGAGCAGATGGCGTCCGGGTCCTGCGGTGGGGAGCCTTCGAGCGCGATCGCTTGGCCGGTCTCGTGGGTCGGGAGGCGCTCGACGCCGACGGCTTTTCCGCAGACTCTGTGGAAATCTCTGTGGAGGGAGGCGGCTAGTTGCGATTGCGCTTTGGGCTCACCGCGTTGCATCGATTTGTGTGCAACCGACGGCACGGCTCCCGGCTCGGGGCGTTCGCAGCGATCACGGCGCTGGCCGGCTCGGTTCTTCCCGGCTTGCCTGTGGCGCAAGCCGCTTCGCCTACGGCGATCCTGCCACTCGAAGAAGTCCGGAAGGGTCAGCGCGGATACGGCGTCAGCGTCTTTTCGGGCAACGAGATCGAGCGCTTCGAGGTAGAGGTCCTCGGCGTTCTCCAGAACCTGCAGCCCGGGCTGTCCTACGTCCTGGCCCGGCTCGAGGGACAGAACCTGGAGGAAACGGGGGTCATCGCCGGGATGAGCGGAAGCCCGGTGTATGTTGACGGCCGTCTCCTAGGCGCGGTCTCGTTCGGTTGGTCGTTCGCGAACGAGCCTATCGCCGGCATCACGCCGGCGGCCAGCATGCGCGCGATCGCTCTGGCTCCCCGGCTTGGGACCACCGGACTCGCGCGGCCGGCCGGCGCCGGGCCGGGGTCCGAGGCCGTGCGCCTTGCCGACCTCTTGCCAGGCACGGCCCTGGGAGATGCGATCGGTCCGGCCGGCCTGGACGGGCGGCACGACGAAGACTTTCATGCGGGTACCGGAGACCCGGAGCACCTGGAGCAGGGGCACGATGAGACACGGATGGAGCGGCTCCTGCGCGCGTCCCTGGCGAGTTTGCGGGCGCCCGTTCTGGGCGAAGCGCCAGCCGCCGTCCAGATGGTGATGGGCGGCTTCGGTCCGGCGGCCCGCGAGCTCCTGGGCACCGAGCTGGGCGCCGTGACCGCTCTCGGGAGCCTGGCCGGTTCGGAGGCTGCCGGTGGCGCCGATGAGAATTTGGTCGCTGCCGGCGAGGATCTGCTGGCGGCGGGCACGGCGGTGGCCGCGGTTCTGGTCGATGGTGATCTCAAGCTGGCGGCTACCGGAACCGTCACCGAGCGTTCGGGTGCCCAGGTGCTGGCCTTTGGACATCCCTTCCTGGGACTGGGCGCCGTGGAGATCCCCATGGCTCCGGCCGAGATCGTGACCGTGGTCTCGAATCAAGTCACCTCGTTCAAGCTCGCCAACCTGGGTCAGGTCGTCGGCGCCGTGGATTTCGACCACCACACCGGGATTCACGGCACGATCGGACGCCGGGCGCCGACCGTGCCGATGCAGATCGCGATCGGCGGCGAGCCCCGCCGGGACCTGTCCTTGTCGCTGGCCCGGATCCCCGCGGTGACGCCTTCGCTGGCCGCGATCGGCCTCTTGGGAGCGCTGAGCTCCGGCACGCCTTCGATCGCTCTCGAGAGCCTTGATCTGGACGTTCGGTTCGATCTCGGAGAGGCGGGCGAGCTCGCGCTCCGGCAGAGCTTTGACGGCGCCGGCTCGGGAATCACCGCGGCGGTACAGATGTTCACGTTCGTCAGCTACGTGCTCAACAACCGTCTCGAGGACGTGTCGATCGAGGGCATTCAAGTCGATCTGACGCCGCATCCAGCGCCTCGCCTCCTGGCGCTCGAGGAAGCGCATGCTTCGAGCACCGTGGTGCGGCCCGGAGACCGGATTCAGGTGTACGTGGATCTCGCCGAATACCGTGGGCCTCGGCAGCGGCGCGTGGTTGGGGTGGACATCCCCACCGACCTGGCCGAGGGCCGGTACACGTTGCTGGTGGGCGACGGCCTGAGTACCGACGCCGCCCGCCTGGCTTTCGAGCCGTTCGAGCCGGTCAGCTTCGAGCAAGCGGTGGAGTTCTTGAACTCGCTTCATTCGCGCTCGGAGCTCCGGGTGCTGGGGATCGTGGCAGCCCCCGGGCTGGCGGTGCGCGGCGAGGTGCTGCCGGACCTGCCGGGCTCGATTCGGTCCTACTGGACGGCGTCCGGCGCGCGCCAGGCCCGGCCCCTGCCCGTGGCCGTAACCCAGGAGATCACCGTGCCGCTCGACCGTCCGCTCGAGGGCTTGGCCAGGATCGATCTCGAGGTGAAGCGCGCGCGCCCGCTGGTTCCCTCGGTGCGCCGGAGCGGGCCGGCACCGTCGCAGGCCGCCGAGGCCGGCGACGGCGGCACGGAGACCACCAGCCCGCCGGCTCGTCCGGCGGGGACGGAGCCTCCGGACGGGTCGAAGGATCAAGAGAGGTGAATCGATGCGTGGCACGAAACGAGTAGCGGTCCTCTTGGTGGCTGGCTTGGCGGCGTTTCCGGCGAGCTCGGCGCGGGCGGCCGGAGAGGTCCGATTTTTCGAGATGGCCTCGCAGGCCGAGTTCCTGGAGGGCACCCTGGAGGGCATCGCCATCGACCGGCTCGGGAAGCTGTCCTTGGCCGAGCACGTGGACCGGCTGGCCGAGATCGGCGAGCCGTTTCTCTTGAGCGTGGCTCGTCACCCGCGCGGGTGGGTGGTGGGCACCGGCAACGGCGGCAAGGTCGTGCTGGTCGGCGACGACGGCTCGATCCAGACTCTGTTCGTGGCGCCGGAGCCGGAGATCTTTGCGGTATGGGCCGATGACCATGGAACGGTCTACGCCGGCAGCTCGCCCAACGGCGGCGTCTACCGGATTCGCGACGGAGCCGGAGAGGACTTGTTCTCGCCGGGGGAGACGTATATCTGGGACATCGAGGGCGCTGCGGACGGCTCGCTTCTGGTCGCTACGGGCACCAGCGGCAAGCTCTTCCGGGTCGGGCCCGATGGCGGCGGGGAAGTGCTCTTCGACTCCGCCGACACCCATTTGCGGACCATCAAGATCCTGGCCGACGGTGACGTTCTCGTGGGCACGGCCGGCGACGGCCTGGTACTGCGGCTGAGCGAGGGCGGGCGTAAGGTGCGGACGCTCCACGACGCCGAGCAGCCCGAGGTGGTGGCGTTCGCCGAGGGCGAAGACGGCGCCTGCTACGCAGCCGTGCTCGCGTCCGAAGCCAGCTGGGTGGATCTGACCAAGCAGCAGCTGCCGCCGGCCGGACCGGCGCCCGGGGCCGCCGCGAACACGGGCGAGGAGTCCGGATCCGGCGGCGGCGAGGTGCGGGTCACGGTGACCTCGCAGGGTGAGCCGCACGGCGGCCCGGCGGTCGGCACCCGGCCTTCCGGTTTCCAGGGGCCGCGCTCCGAGATCCTGCGCATCGGCGCCGAGGGCACCGTCGATAGCGTGGCGCGCTTCAAGGCCGAAACCGTGTATGCGCTTCACTGGAGCCACGATCGGCTTTGGATCGGGACCGGTCTCGAGGGCAAGGTCTTTGGCCTTCGGGGAACCACCCTGGTGCTCGAAAAGGATCTTGACGAGCGTCAGGTCGTGGCTGTGTTGGGAGGCGCCTCGGGGCCGGTTTACGCCACCACGAATTCAGCGGCTCTGTTCGCGACCTCGGGCCGGCCGGAGCGGGTAGGAACCTATCTCGGCCCGGTTCTGGACGCCGAGGCGGTGGCCGATTTCGGCACTCTGCGCTGGGTGGGCGCGCGGCCCAAGGGCACCGAGATCCGGTTTTCCTATCGCAGCGGCATGAGCTCGCGCCCCGATCGAACCTGGTCGGCCTGGAGCGGGGGCGAGGCCCGAGCCGGCGGCAGCGAGCTGTCGCTTGCGGTGGTTCCGCCCGGCCGGTACCTCCAGTGGCGCGCCGAGCTGACCTCGGCCAACGGCGATTCTCCCGATCTCAGCAGGGTTACGGTCTCCTACCGGCAGCAGAACCTCCGGCCGCGGATCAAGTCGCTCGAGGTTCTGTCTCCGGGCGAGGTCATCGCGCCTCCCGGCGGCGCCGGTTCGACCACCTTCGAGCCCTCGCGTCCTGACCGCAATGGCATCTTCACCCCGCTCAAGGCAAGCTCTCCCTCGAGGGAGCGCAAGGGCAAGACGTTGTGGAAGAGGGGCTACCGGACCCTGTCTTGGGAGGCCGAGGATCCCAACAAGGACGACCTGCGGTATCGGTTGTTCTTTCGCCGCGACGAAGACGGAGCCAGTTGGCTGCTAATGGAGGACGACCTCGAGGCTTCGTACTGGAGCTTCGACGCCACCGCCCTGCCGGATGGGGTCTACCGGTTCAAGCTCGAGGTTGCGGACCGCGCCGCCAAGGACCTGGAGCCGGCGCTCTCCGCCGAGCAGGTGAGCGAACCCGTGATCGTGGATCACACGCCTCCGACCCTGGGCAAGGTGAGTACCGACACAGGCACGTTCACCGTGCAAGTCTTGGATGCGGCCAATCCGCTGATCGAGGCGCTCTACAGCATGGACGCTGAGGCATGGCTGCCGGCGCCGGCGGCGGATGGGCTCCTGGACGGGGTGCGGGAGACCGTGCTCCTGCCGATTCGGTCCCTCACGCCCGAGATGGTCTTGCTTCGCGTTACCGATGCGGCCCACAATGTGGTGACGTTCGATCTCTCCCGCCACCTACCATGAGCTCGCCGAATTCGTCTCGCATCGCGGTGTATCCCGGGTCGTTTGACCCGATCCACAACGGCCATCTGGACATCGTCGAGCGCTGCTGTCCCCTCTTCGACGAAGTGATCGTGGCGGTGCTCCACAACGAGACCAAGGAAGCGTTGTTCTCGGTCGACGAGCGCGTCGAGCTCATCCGCGAGCAGGTCGCCCGCCATCCGCATTGCCGGGTGGAGAGCTTCCAGGGCCTGCTGGTGGACTTCATGGACGACATCGGAGCGCGCGTCATCGTGCGTGGCCTGCGCGCGGTCTCGGATTTCGAGTACGAGTTCCAGATGGCGCTGATGAACCGGCGCCTGAATGACGCCGTCGAGACCGTGTTCCTGATGCCCAAGGACGAGTACATCTATCTGTCCAGCCGTCTGGTCAAGGAAGTCTTCTTCCTTGGCGGCCAGCTCCAAGGTCTCGTTCCCGCCGCGGCTCTGGCCGCCATGGCCGCCAAGCGCAGCGAGTGACCCGGACAGCAGCCGGAGCGGAGCCTGCGGTTCCGGACCCCGCGCTCGAAGAGCAGGTCCGGAAGATGCCCAAGGTCGAGCTGCACGTTCATCTCGAAGGCGCCATCGCGCCGGCCACGCTGCTGCGCCTGGCCCGGCGGCGCGGAGTCGTCCTACCCGCCGACACGGAAGCCGGGATCCGGCGATGGTTCGAAGTGGACGGCTTCGAGCGCTTCGTCGAGGTATATCTCGCGGTGTCCCGGTGCCTGCGGGATCCCGAGGACTTTCAGATGGCGGTTCGGGACTTCCTGGCAGAGCGCGCCACGCAGAACATCGTCTACTCGGAGGTGTACCTGACGGTGTCCACCCACGCCGCCAACGGGGCCAACGTGGACGAGGTCGCCGACGCCCTGGCCGAGACCGTGGCCGGCGGCGAGCGCGACCTGGGGATCTCAGTCCGCTGGATTCCCGACATTGTCCGCAACGTCGACTACTCCTGGGCCGACCGGACCTTGGAATGGGCGCTCGAGCATCGCGGCCGCTATGTCGTCGGTCTGGGCCTGGCCGGCAAGGAGAGCTACCCGGCGTCTCCGTTTCGCGAGCACTTCCGGGTGGCCGCCGCCGAGGGATTGGGAACCGTGGTTCACGCGGGGGAGCAGGAGGGAGCGGCGTCGGTCCGGGAAGCGCTCGAGGTCTGTTCACCGAGGCGAATCGGCCACGGCTTTCGTAGCGTCGAGGACGGCGATCTCGTGGCCGAGCTGGTCGAGGCCCAGCTGCCGCTCGAGCTCTGTCCGACTTCGAATCTCAAGCTTGGGCTCGTAGACGAGATGACGAGCCATCCGCTGCGCTCGCTCGCCCGAGCGGGTGCGCGCTGGTCCGTGGCGACAGACGATCCGGAGTTTTTCGGATGCGACCTGGCCGGAGAGCTGCTGGCTTCCGGCACCCTCGCCGGCCTCGGCGGCGCCGGCCTCGCGGCCTTGACCCTGGACGCGGCCGCCGATGCCTTTGCGGCCGACGACGAGCGGGCGGCCTTGCGCGAGCGGTTGCTGGCCGGCTTCGCCGAGGTCGGCCTGGACAGCCGCGATATCCTTTCGGTCTGACCAAGGAGGTGCCGATGGCTGACCTAGAGATCAAGGACGAAGCCGGAGACGAAACGCCGGAGATCGCGGCGCGCATGCCGGCGGTTCTGGAGCTCGACGCGGGAAGGCACTTCTGGTGCGTGTGCGGCCGCTCGACCAGGCAGCCGTTTTGCGACGGCTCCCACAAGGGGACCTCGTTTCGACCCATGCGGTTCGATCTGGACGAGCCCAAGCGCGTCGCCCTGTGCCAGTGCAAGCACACGGCCGGGCCGCCTTACTGCGACGGGGCCCATAAGGACCTGCCTGTCGAGGCGGATGGCGGAGACGAGTCCGAATAAGGAAGCGGGCCGCCCGCGCGGAGGCGGGGTTGGACCGGGCGTGCGGCGTCCGAGATCCAGTGCCGTAGCGCAAACGATGCGACCCTTCGACGTGTACGACGAGCTGCTAGGAGTGGAGACCGCCGGCGTTGGTGTTCCGGACCGCGATTCATGACTGCCTGAGGATCAACTGGGCGCTGGCGGCGGAGGTTCTGCCCGATCCGCCTCCCGGCCTGCGCTACGACCGGCCGGCCGGCACCGGAGATCCTCGGGTCTTCGTATCCGCCCTGCTCTTCCGCCAAGAAAGCCCCTTGCCGCCGGCGGCGCTGACACGGATGAACGTTCCTGAGTGCAAGCTGCAAGCTTGCTGTACGGCCGCCGACGGCACGCCCCTGGCCTGGGTCTTCGCCGTTTACCTGCCGCACTGGGTGCTTCCCAGCGCGCGCCTGGTGGCCGGGAAGTTGGCCCGGGCGGCGCGGTTCGCCTATCCGGAGCTCGGCGCTCCCGGCACGCGCGGCGACTCCTGGAGCTGGTCGGTCGCGGCGGGCGCAACGCTCGACGTCCGGGCCCGGCCCGCGCCTCCCGAGGTTCCATCCGAGCCTCTCGGGGGTGGTTGGGAGCGGACGGTGCGCTACTTCCGGGCGCGGGCCGACGTGAGCTGGACGCGGGGCAGGCTTCGGCGGACCGAGATCGCCGCGGATGCCCCGGCGCCTCTGCCGCTAGCGGTGGACTTGGCTGGCACCAGCTTGGTCCCGGCGGCCCTAGAGGCGGCCGGCGGCGAGCCCGAGGCGGCGGCTGGGCTCCATGTGCACTCGGCCTGGCTGGAGAGTCGGCTGGAGGCGTCCTTCGAGTACTTGGCCGAGACCGAGCCGGCAGTGGGCCCCGGGATCCCGGCGGTCGGCTGAGGCGAGCCGGCGATCGACGTGAGGGTGGGCGCGCCGAAGGGCCGCTCTGATATGTTTCCGCCCGCATGATCGAGTCGCCTGGAGCCGTCATGGCCGCGCTGATAGGGATCGCGGCGTTTTTCTTTTGGCTCGAGAAGACGACCGGGTGGCGGCTTTTCCAGTACGTGGTGCCGCTAATCTGGATCTACGCGATCCCGGTGGTCCTGCGCAACGTGGGCGTGCTGCCGAATTCTTCGCCGGCCTACGACGTGCTGCGCACCTACGGCCTGCCGGTGGTCATCGTGCTGTTGCTCCTTTCGGTCGACGTCGGGGCGGCGGTCCGGATCATGGGCCGGGGCATCTTCGTCATGCTCCTGGGCACGGTCGGAATCGTGGTCGGCGCTCCGGTCGGGTTTCTTGCGGTCAAGGCCTGGCTGGGTCCGGAGACCTGGAAGGGTTTCGGGACACTGGCCGGGAGTTGGATCGGGGGGACCGGCAACATGGCCGCGGCGGCGGCGGCCCTCGAGACGCCCAGCGATCAGTTCGGTCTGGCGGTCCTGGCCGACACCGTCATCTACGTCGGTTGGCTGCCACTGCTGCTGCTGTCCAAGAACTTCGCCGACCGATTCAACCGCTGGACCGGCGTCGCCGAAGACCGGATTGCGCGCATGGAGGCCGCCGCTCAAGCCGAGGTGCGCGAGGCCCGGCCCGCGAACTTCAAGGACTACCTGAATCTGGGCGTCATCGCCATGGCGGCGACCTGGTTCTCCGGCTGGCTGGCGCCGCGGCTGCCGGAGGTGCAGCTCGGCGGCGAGACCGTGATCTCGACCTCGACCTGGGTGGTCTTGCTGGTCACGACGCTGGGTATCGCTCTGTCGTTTACGGCCGCCAAGTCCATTCCCGGCTCCCACGAGCTGGCCATGGCCATCCTCTACGTCTTCGTGGCGCGCATGGGCGCGACCGCGTCGCTGGCCGGCTTTCGGGAGGCGCCGGCCTTTCTGGCTGGAGCCGCCATCTGGATAGCCATTCACGGCCTCTTCTGTCTCGCCGGCGCCTGGTTGTTCAAGGTTGACGTTCATAGCGCGGCGATCGCCTCGGCGGCCAACGTCGGTGGCGCCGCGTCCGCGCCCGTGGTCGCCGCCTACCATCGCGAGAGCCTGGTGCCCGCCTCGATCCTGATGGCGCTCATCGGGTATGCGCTGGGCAACTACCTGGCGATCCTGACAGGGCACTTGTGCCGGCTGGTCGGAGGAGGCTGAGCGGAATGACCGGCTCGAAGCAGTTCCAACGAATCGCTGTCCTGGCCGGCGACGGCATCGGCGTCGACGTCACCCGCGAGGCTCTCAAGGTTTTGGACGCGGTGGCCGGGCGCTGGGATCTCGACTTCGATGTCGTCGAGCTGCCTTGGAACGCGGATCGTTACCTCGAGACCGGCGAGACCATGCCCGACGGCGCGCTCGAGGACTTCCGGGACAACTTCGAGGCCATCCTCATCGGCGCCTACGGCGACCCCAGGGTGCCCGACATGAAGCACGCGGCGGACATCCTGCTAGGGATCCGCTTCGGGCTGGATCTCTACATCAACTTCCGCCCGATCAAGCTGCTCGACGACCGGCTCTGCCCGCTCAAGGGCAAGACCAAGAACGACATCAACTTCGTGGTGTTCCGGGAGAACACCGAAGGCGCCTATGTCGGCGTCGGCGGCAACTTCAAGCAGGGCACCGCCGACGAGATCGCGCTTCAGGAGTGCGTGTACTCGCGCAAGGGGGTCGAGCGGGTGGTGGTGGCGGCCTTCGAGTACGCTCGCCGGCACGGCCGCAAGAGCGTGTGCATGTCGGACAAGTCGAACGTCATGCGCTACGGTCACGATCTCTGGCAACGGACCTTCTACGAGGTCGCGGAACGCTATCCCGAGATCGAGCCGCGGCACCTGTTCGTGGACGCGCTCACCATGCAACTGGTGCGCAGGCCCGAGTCCTTCGACGTCATTGTGACCACCAACATGTTCGGGGACATCGTTACCGACCTGGGCGCCGCGCTCGAGGGCGGGCTGGGGATCGCGGCGTCGGCCAATCTGCATCCCGGCAGGACCTCGATGTTCGAGCCCGTGCACGGTTCGGCCCCCAAGTACGTGGGCACGGGCCGCGCCAATCCGGTTGCCGCGGTTCTGTCGGTGAGCCTGATGCTGGCCGAGCTGGGGCACGCCGAGGCGGCGGCGGCGGTGGAAGAGGCAGTAGCCGAGACCATCCGTGCGGGCCTCACCACTCCGGATCTAGGCGGCAAGGCGACCACCTCCGAGGTCGGAGACGCCCTGGCGGCGGCGCTGGCCGCGGCCGAGACCGCTCCGGCTTCCTGAGCCCGGCTCCCGGGTCCGCCGCCGCTTCCCTGTAAGATCGGTTCGATGTCCGGACCGGACGAGGCCCTGATTCACGACTGGAACGAGGCCGGCGGCGGCGAGGAGCCGCCGCTCGGCGGCGCCGTCGAGCTCAACGACGAGACCCTCCGGGACGGGTTGCAGTCGCCTTCGGTGCTGGATCCCAGCCTGGAGCAAAAGGTCGAGATTCTGCACAAGATGGCCGAGCTGGGCATCCACTCGGCCAACATCGGCTTGCCGGGAGCCGGGCCCCACGTCGTCCGCTCGGTGACTCGCCTGGCGCGAGAGATCGTCGAGCATGACCTGGCCCTGGCGCCCAACTGCGCCGCCCGCACGCTGCGCCAGGACATCCTGCCTATCGTGGAATGCTCGCAGGCGGCTGGAACGCCGATCGAGGTCGCCTGCTTTCTGGGCTCCAGCCCGATCCGCCAGTTCGCCGAGAACTGGACTCTGGACCGGCTCCTGGAGTTGACCGAAGAGGCCGTGGGCCTGGCCGTGAGCCACGATCTGCCCTGCATGTTCGTGACCGAGGACACCACCCGAGCGGCCCCGACGGACCTCGAGAAGCTGTACCAAACCGCCGTCCGGGCGGGAGCCCGGCGGGTGTGCGTCGCCGACACGGTCGGGCACGCGACGCCCCGCGGAGCCGCCCGGGTGGTGGCCTTCGTGCGCCGGGCGGTGGACGAGGTGGCCGAAGGCGTCGCCGTCGACTGGCACGGGCACCGGGACCGGGGCCTGGCTATCGAGAATTCGATTGCCGCGGCTCGCGCCGGTGCGGACCGTCTGCACGCAACGGCTCTGGGCATTGGCGAGCGCGTGGGCAATACGCCCATGGACCTTCTCCTGGTGAACCTCAAGCTTCTGGGCTGGATCGACTCTGATCTGACCGAGCTTCCCGCCTATTGCGAGCTGGTGGCGCGGGCGACCGGCGTGCCCTTGACCGACAACTATCCGGTGCTGGGCCGGGACGCCTTTCGCACCGGCACCGGCGTCCACGCGGCGGCGATTATCAAGGCCCACGCCAAAGGAGACGACTGGCTGGCCGACCGGATTTACTCCGGAGTGCCCGCGGCCTGGATCGGCCGCTACCAGGAGATCGAGATCGGACCGATGAGCGGCCAGTCGAATGTCGTCTACTGGCTGGAACGCCGCGGCTATGAGGCGTCCGAAGCCCTGGTGACCGAGATCTTCGGCAGCGCCAAGGATTCGGAGACCGTGCTGGCGGAAGCCGACATCACCGCGATCTGCGCGCGCCACGGCGCCCGGCCGCGGTCTTGACCGGGCGGCGGAACGCCGGCGAGGCGAGTTCGCGGCCGCGAGACACGCCCGGCAGGCGGGCCTTGGAGCGGTTCCTGGAAGCCCTGGCTCTGGAGCGCGGCCTGGCCCGCAACACCGTGCTCGCCTACCGGCGGGATCTGGGCCAACTTGCGGACACCCTGGACGAGGCCGGCGGCGACTTACTGACGGCTCGGACCGAGGAGCTGACCGCTCATCTGCGGGGGCTACGGGGGCGCGGCCTCGCTCCGGCGAGCGTACGCCGGGCTCTGGTGGCCGTTCGCGGCTTCTACGCGCACCTGGTCGAGATCGGAGACCGAACGGATGATCCCGCGGTCAATCTGGAGCTACCGAAGCTTTGGCGCCGCCTGCCCAGGGTGCTGCGCGAGGGCGACGTCGAGCGCTTGCTGGCCGCGCCGGACGTCGAGACTCTGCTCGGCCTGCGCGACCGGGCCATGCTAGAGCTCGTGTACGCCTGTGGCTTGCGCGTGAGCGAGCTGGTCGGACTGGAAGTCTCTCAGGTGCGGCTGGATCTGGGCTTCGTGGTGGTGCTGGGCAAGGGCAGCCGGGAGCGCATGGTGCCGATGGGGGAGGCGGCCGAGGAGTGGGTCGGCCGGTACCTGGCCGAGGTGCGCCCGGAGCTGGCTCGGGGCCGCCACGGGACGGTCTTCGTGAGCCGGCTAGGCCGAGGCATGACCCGGCAAGGCTTCTGGAAGATCCTGCGCGGCTACGGGGCCAGGATCGGGGTACCCGATCTCTCGCCGCACGTCCTGCGCCACAGCTTCGCGACACACTTGCTGGAGCACGGCGCCGACCTGCGCTCGGTGCAGGCCATGCTAGGCCACGCCGATATCTCGACCACCCAGATCTACACCCACATTCACGAGCAACGGCTGCGCAGCCTGTACGATCGGTTTCACCCGCGCTCCTAGCGTCCCGTCCGGCCCCCTGGAGCCACCCGGAGGCCCGGGAGAACAGGAACGCTTTTCGGCTATTGGGATTCGCTGGGTCGCCGCGACGGGCTTGCGGAAGCCGGTTCAGTAGAATCGGCCGCATGGGAAAGCCCCCCGCCAGGTTGCTCGTGGCCGTGGCCGCTCTCGTCTTCTCGGCGTTGCCCAGCGCCGGCGACCTGGTGGTCTTCTCGGGCGGACATTTCCTGCGCGTGGAGGGCTTCCGGGTCGAAGGCGAGGCCGTGGTCTTGCGCTTCGCTTCCGGGGGCGCGATGCGGGTGGGCCTGGGCTCGGTCGAGCGCATCGTGGACGACGAGGTGGAGTGGCCGGAGCCAGAGGCCGCCGCGCCCGCCGGTGACTCCGGTCAGGCCACGTCTATCTCGTTGGGTTTTACCCAGGACGACTCGGTTCCCGAGACGCCCTTCGGCGAGCTCATTTTCACCGCGGCCGAGCGGCATGATCTGAATCCCGCCCTGGTCGCGGCGATCGTGCGCGCCGAGTCCGCCTTCGACGAGCGCGCCGTGTCGATCAAGGGCGCGCGAGGCCTCATGCAGCTGATGCCGGCCACCGCCCACCGCTTCGGCGTCTCGCCGGCCAATCTCTTCAACCCCGAAGCCAACATCGAAGCGGGGACCACCTATCTGGCCTGGCTGATCGATCGCTACGGCGACGATCTGCCGCGCATTCTGGCTGCCTACAACGCGGGCGAAGCCAACGTCAAGCGCTACGGCGGCGTGCCCCCATTTCGCGAGACCCGCACCTACATCCGGCGGATCTACGGGTTCTTGGGGCTGTCGCCGGACAGCGTCGCCGCTTTGTAGCGCATCACCACGAGTGTCTGATCGTCCTGGGCGGGAAGTCCCTGGGCGTGGTGTTCGACCGCTTGGACGATGCGGTTGCGGGCGATCTCGGCGCTGGCCTCGACGCCCGAGAGAGCCTCGACGATGCCGTCGTAGCCGAAGGGCTCGCCGTCCGGATCCACGATCTCGATGAGGCCGTCGGACAGCCAGACGAGAAGGTCCCCGGGCTCGAGCCGGAGAAGGTCGTTGCCGTAGTCCTCGCCTAGCGCTCCCAGAGGATTGCCGGGCAGCAAGATCTCTTCGACCTCGCCGTCCCGGACGCGATACGTGGGGGGATGCCCGGCGTTGGTGAGATCGACGGTGCCGTCGGCGAAGTCCACTACCGCAACGGTTGCGGTAACGAAAAAGCGGTCCTCGCGTTCCGAGCGCACCATGTGGCTGAGCCGGCTGAGGATCTCCCGGGGCTCCTTTTCCTCCTCCACCAGAATCCCCAGGGCGGCCTTGATCATGGCCATGCGCAGGCCGGTGGGCAGGCCGTGGCCCGAGACGTCGGCGATCACCACCGCGATCCGGGTGTCGTCCACGCGGAGGATGTCGAAGTAGTCGCCGCCGATGGCGGCGCTGGGCTCGAACAGGGTCGAGAACTCGACCGCTTCCGAGCGCGGCAGGTTGGACGGCAGCAGGCTCTGCTGCAAGTCGCGCGCGATGGCTAGCTCCTTTTCCAGGATCTCCTTTTGCGCCGAGGTGGCGACGAGCTCCTCCAGGTTGCCGGCCATGGAATTGAAGGAGCGCTGCAGCTCGCCGAGCTGATCGGTGCGGCGTACCGGAATCCGGGTGGAGAAGTCGCCGGCCTGGACCGCTTCGGTCGCCCGGCTGAGGCGATTCACGGCTCGGCTCACCGTGAAGATCATGAACAGCGCCATCGCCACCGCGATTGAATAGATGGCGGTCAGGAGGCTGGCCGCCGAGATCAGGGCCGCCCAGGCGGCGGTGTCCACCTCCGCCGAGCTGGAGTGCAGGTAGCGGGCGACGGCGCGGGGGGTGGCGTTCAAGGTCGCGGTGACCGACTCTTCGGTGGTGTCGCCGGTCGCCAGCCGGGGCAAAGCGGTCGAGACGTCGCTCCACCACAGGATGGGCTGATCGGCGAGGAGGTTGGTCTTGGCCTGGCCGGCGAAATACCGGGCGCGCTCCTTCGAGCCGCGGCTTGCCAGGAGCGGCTGCAGCGCGTACTCGCGCCCATTCCAGTTGATGCGGACGCGCGACTTGCGCTCGGGGTCGTCCGAGCGGGAAAAATCGACCCAGATCTTGCCCCTGCGTCTCAGTTCGGCGGCCAGATCGCCCGAGTAGACCACCAGGGCTTGGTGCCGGCCGCGTTGGGCCGATCCCATGAGCGTGGTTTCGCCGTCGCCGATTTCGAGGTAGCTCGAGCCATCGAGCGCTTCCGGCCAAAGCGACGGCAGACTGGCCGCACCGGAGACGCGGTGCCCATCCCGGTAGAGAGCGGTCATGCGCTCGGTGCCGGGAACTCGTTCGGTGGGCTCGCGGCCCTCGACCAAGGCTTCGGCGGTGGCGGCGAGGTCGTCTTGGAGCGCCGCCATCGTGTCGCGGTAGACGTGGCCCAGAAAGAACCCGGAGATCAAATAGGCGAGCAGCAGAGTCAAGGCCGCCACCATAGGGATGGGCAGCACTCCGATCAGGAAGTAGGAGAACGCCAGCCGGCGCCCGACGCGCCAGAGGAACTTGCGGATCAGCCACCAGGAGCCCCAGAACAGGAACAGCAACAAGGCGCCTGCGAACAGGAGCTCCGCCGCCAGTATGATCGAAGACGAGCCGAACAGATAGCCGGCCAGGCCCGAGACCAAGGCGATGGCGCCGACCAGAAAGGCGGCAAGGAGCAGGATCCGGCGCAGCCAGGGGTGCTTGGAGTGCGAGGTAGCCACTGTATCGCCTTACGAGATCGGGCCTTTCCGAGTTGCGTTTTCTTCGGATCGCGATTCTCTTCGGAGAGGGTCCGGTCTTGGTAGACTCCCGATTCCTCCGAGTTGCACGAGGAGGACGATCCTGCCAGGATCTTAGCGGAGAGCCGAAGGCGGCGAGGAGCCAACGCGTGTCGCGAGTACCCCGAGCAAGAGAGCATCTGAAGACCGGTTTCGCCTGTGAGGCCGCGGCCGCGGCCAAGTTTCGAGCGTACGCCCGCGCCGCCGAGCGCGAGGGCCGTGCGAATCTCTCGAAGCGCTGGCTCGAGCTGGCTCACGAGAAGGACGCTCTCGCCATCCGCCAGCTCGAGGCGGCGGGCCAGGTGCGCCCGGCCGAGCGCTCGATTGCCGACGCCCTGGCCGAGGAGCGCTACGAGAATCAGGTTCTGTATCCCAAGATGATTCGGGACGTGGACGGGGAGGAGGCCGCGGAGGTGTTCCGGACGGTGGTGGGAAAGCAGGAGAAGCACGTAGCGTCTCTGGCCGAGCTCAAGCAGCGTCTCCAGGGCGCGCGAGGTGACATCGACTGAGCTGAGGCTCGTGGCGGTTCTCGGCGCGTGCCTCTTGGGCGTGCCGCCGATGCCCGCTTGGCCGGTCCCGGCCGCCGACAGCCCCCCCGCGACCGCTTCCGGCCTGGAAGCTCGCCTGCCGGAGCTACCCATCCGGCCGGACATGGTCACGGCGGAGATGAGCGCCTGGGCGGCTGGAGTGGTGCCTTCAGGTCTCAGGAGCTTCGACCGGCTGGCTCTGCTCTTGAAGGCTCTTCAGTACGACCCGACCGGTCCGCGCATCCGTTACGTTGAGGGTCATACCGCGACCGCCGAGGAAGCGTTCGGGCACGGGCGGATCAACTGCCTTGCCTACAGCCACCTGGTGGTGGCCCTGGCGCGGGAGCTCGAGATCGACGCTTTCTACATGGACGTCAGCGACCGCGAGACCTACCGCAAGGAGGGCGACTTGGTGATCGTCGCCGGCCATGTCACGGTGGGCTTCGATGACGGCCCCGACCGGCGCATTCTGGAATTTCAAGTCGGGCCGGATGTCGACTACCGGCGTGCCGAGCGCATCACCGACGCGATGGCGCGTGCGTATTACCACAGCAACCGCGGCGCCGAGTTGCTGCGGGATGGCGACGCCGCGCGGGCGCTGCCCTGGCTCGAGGCCGCCGTCGAGCTCGAGCCTGAGCTGCCCGACGCCTGGGTCAACTTGGGAGTAGCGGCGCGCCGGCTCGGCCAGCCGGATCGGGCCGAGTCCGCGTACCGGCGCGCGATCGAGGTCGAAGACGACTTCCTGCCCGCGTACCAGAACCTGGCGGCTCTCTACCACCTTCGGGGCGACCGGCAAGGGGCGACCGAGCTCCTGGATCTCCTGGATCGGTTCAAGACCAAGAACCCCTTCGTGTACCTGGCGCTGGGCGACCTGAGCTTCGAGCGCGGGGCCCTGGATGAAGCCGAGCGCTTCTACCGGCGGGGCCGGCGCCTGGGCAAGAAAGAACCCGAGTTGATGGTCGCGCTGGGTGGTGTCGCCGCGGCTCGGGGAGACCTCGAGCGCGCCCGGGTTTGGTTGGACCGGGCTCTCGAGCAGGATCCCGAGAACTCCAGGGTTCGGCGCTTCGAGGAGCGCCTCGCGACGGCGTCCGGAGCTGCCCAAGATCCGTCCGATTGAGCCTCGAGCAGACCCGGAGCGAGCTCGGTACGGGGCCCTCTCAGGGTGGTCCAAACGGACGCTATTATGAGTCCGTGGCAGCCCGCGAGCTAGCTTGTGACCGCCACGAACATGCGCTAAGCTGCCCGCGAGAGGAGCGGCCGTGATCGGCGAATCCTGGGTAACGACCACGCTCGAAAAGCTCGAAGACTGGGGCCGCAACAACTCGTTCTGGCCGCTGCCGTTCGGCACCGCTTGCTGCGCCATCGAGTTCATGGGCACGGTGTCGAGCCACTACGACATGTCCCGGTTCGGCTACGAGGTCGTCCGGTTCTCGCCCCGGCAGAGCGACGTCATGATCGTCGCCGGCACCATCACCGACAAGATGGGACCGGTGCTGCGCCGGATCTACGACCAGATGCCGGATCCCAAGTGGGTTATCTCGATGGGAGCCTGCGCGTGCTCGGGAGGTTTCTACCGGGCGTACCACGTCATGCAGGGCATCGACGAGATCGTGCCCGTGGACGTCTACGTCCCCGGCTGCCCGCCCACGCCGGAGGGGCTGATTCACGGCATTCTCCAGCTCAAACAGAAGATCGAACGCGACCGGAAGCGCTCGAGGAAAGCCAAGAGTCCAAGTGCCGGTAACGGAAACGGCTCCAGCGCCGCTGCTTGACGGCGTCGCCAGCGACGGCGTCACCCAGCTCGAAGGCCTGGACCAGCCGACCTGGATCGTCCGGCGCGAGGCTCTGGCCGGCGTCGCCCGCGCCCTCCAGGCCGACCGGGAGCGTGGCTTCGATTTGCTGCTGGACCTGTGCGGGGTCGACTATCCCGAGCGCGCGGGGAGCGGGGAAGACCGCTTCGAAGCCGTCTACCACCTCTATTCGGTGAGCCGCCACGAGCGCTTGCGCCTCAAGGTTCCGGTGCCCGAAGAGGATCCGGTGCTGCCGTCGCTCACGGAAGTCTGGAAAGCCGCCGACTGGTTCGAGCGCGAGGCCTGGGACATGTTCGGCCTCCGCTTCGACGGGCATCCGAACCTGCGCCGGATCCTGACCCACGATGCCTTTCAGGGCCACCCGCTACGCAAGGACTACGACCCGGCCCGGCGCTGGATCCTGACCGACGACAAGGTCTACCGGCCCCTGCCCGAGCCTGAGGTCAAGAGCCCGGACGACATGTTCGAGCAGATGACCATCAATATCGGTCCCTCGCATCCGGCGATGCACGGGACCTTCCGCGTGGTGGCCAACCTGGACGGGGAGATCATCACCGCCAGCGAAGTCGAGATCGGCTACCTGCACCGCTGCTTCGAGAAGATGGCCGAGACCCATACCTGGCAGCAGGTGATCCCGTACACCGACCGCCTCAACTACTGCTCGTCATTGATCAACAACGTTGCCTACTGCCGAACGGTCGAGAAGCTCCTCGGCATCGAGGCGCCGCCCAAGGCGGCTTGGGCGCGGACCATTCTGTCCGAGTTCTCCCGGATCATGGACCACTGTGTGTGCAACGGATCGACCCTGGTTGACGCCGGTGCCTTGACCAATTTCTGGTATCTGTTTCAACCGCGGGAGGAGATTTACGGCCTACTCGAGG
Source organism: Candidatus Multivoradales bacterium (assembly GCA_965223155.1). Classification (GTDB taxonomy): domain Bacteria; phylum Acidobacteriota; class Thermoanaerobaculia; order Multivoradales; family JAHEKO01; genus CALZIK01. Next base: position 828,884 of record CBDCVR010000013.1, on the reverse strand, counting down.
CCTGCGCCGGGGCGCGGCTCACGGTTTCCTATTGCCGCATCGGTGGGCTCGCCAACGACCTGCCGCCAGATTTCGAAGCGCGCAGCCGGCGTCTCCTGGAGACCATCCCGGCCTTTCTGGACGACGTCGAGGGCCTCATCACCCGCAACCGGATCTGGCTCGACCGCGCGGTGGGCGTGGCCGCGATCTGCGGCGAGGACGCCGTCAACTGGGGCTGGACGGGCCCGTGTCTACGGGCCTCAGGGGTCGACTACGACGTCCGGCGGGACCATCCCTACGATCTCTACGACACCGTGGATTGGAGCGTTCCGGTGCTCCACGGTGGCGACGTTCACGACCGCTACCGCGTGCGCATGGCCGAAGCTCGCGAGTCCCTCAAGATCATCCGCCAGCTTCTGGACCGGGGCATGCCCGAAGGGCCCCACATCGTCGACGATCCCCATGTGGCGCTGCCGCCCAAGGACCGGGCCTACACCCACATGGAGTCGATGATCTATCACTTCAAGCTCATCATGGACGGCATTCAGGTACCTCCCGGCGAGCTCTACTCGATGGTGGAGGGCGCCAACGGCGAGCTGGGCTTCTACGCCGTCTCGGACGGCTCCGGCAAGCCCTATCGCTTGAAGGTGCGGCCGCCGTGTTTCCCGATCTTCTCGACGTTTTCGAGTCTGATCGAAGGGGGCACGATCTCCGATGCGGTTGTCTCTCTTGGCGGTCTCAACGTTATTGCCGGGGAGCTGGAACGATGACCGGCTCGCCTCATCCGACCGCGACCCGCCCGTACCGCTATACACTGGCCGAGAGGCTGTACCTGCCCCTGGTCAAGGGGTTGTGGATCACCATGCGCCACTTCGTCCGCAACCTCCTGGGCCGGGGACGGAGCTACACCATTCACTACCCGGAAGAGCGCCGGGCGTACTCCCACCGCTTTCGCGGCCACCACATCCTGACCACCAGGCCGGACGGCTCGCTTCGCTGCGTGGCCTGCTTTCTGTGCGCGACCGCCTGCCCGGCCGAATGCATTCACATCGAGGCCGGGGAACATCCCGACGTCAACGTGGAGAAGTATCCAATTGTCTACGACATCGACATGCTGCGTTGCGTCTTCTGCGGGTACTGCGTCGACGCTTGCCCAGAAGAAGCCATCATCATGAGCAACAACTACGACATGGCCTATTTCAGCCGCGACCAATCGATCGCCACCAAAGAAGAGCTGCAAAAGCCCTACACCTATGACCCGAGCCAGCTCGGCTACCGCCCGCGCTATCCCGAGGAAGAAGCGCAACGCGCCCTGATCCGTGAAGGCATCATCGACCTTGTCGCCGAGGCCAGGCGCCGCCAGGGCGACCAACAGAGCCCGGCGGCCTGACGCCGGCTCGGAACGAGCATCCGAGGACTTTCATGACAGAGACGAGTGCCGAAGAGTCGACCCCGAGAAACGTCGTCGCCGAGCGGCTAGACGACGTCGTCGTCCGGTTTGCCGGAGACTCCGGCGACGGCATGCAGTTGACCGGGAGCCAGTTCACCAGCACCTCCGCACTGGTTGGCAACGATCTGGCCACCTTGCCGGACTTCCCGGCGGAGATTCGCGCCCCAGCGGGCACTCTGCCCGGGGTTTCGGCCTTTCAGGTCCGGATCGCGGACTACGACATCCACACGCCGGGGGACCGTCCGGATGTCTTGGTGGCGATGAATCCGGCGGCTCTCAAGAAATCGATCGGGGATTTGAAGCCCAACGGCATCCTGATCGTCAACACCGACGAGTTCAAGGCCGGGAATCTGAAGAAGGCCGGGTACGAGACCAGTCCGCTCGAAGGCGACTCACTGGCGCAGTACCGGGTCTATACGGCCGGAATCACCAAGATGACCATGCGCGCGCTCGAGGAAGTCGACCTCGACGGTCGCACCAAGAACCGGTGCAAGAACTTTCTGGCCCTGGGGATGGTTTACTGGCTGTTCAGCCGGCCGCTGGACACCTCGATCGACTGGCTGCGCAAGAAGTTCGCCAAGCGTCCCGAGATCGCCGAGGCCAACATCCTGGCGATGAAGGCCGGCTACAACTACTGCGACATCACCCAGGCGTTTCAGACGCGTTACGAGGTGGATCCAGCGACCCTGCCCCCGGGCACCTACCGCAACGTCATGGGCAACAGCGCAGTGGCGCTAGGACTGGTGGCGGCCAGCCGCAGGAGCGGTTTGCCGCTCTTTCTCGGGTCCTATCCGATCACCCCAGCCAGCGACATCCTGCACGAGCTGTCGCGGTACAAGTCCTTCGGAGTAACCACGTTTCAGGCCGAGGATGAGATCGCCGCTGTCTGTTCGACGGTGGGCGCGGCCTTCGGCGGCGCCCTGGCGGTGACGACGACCAGTGGTCCCGGCCTGGCCCTCAAGGGCGAGGCTCTGGGGCTGGCGGTTATGGTCGAGCTGCCCCTGGTGGTCTGCAACATCCAGCGCGGCGGACCCTCGACCGGATTGCCCACCAAGACCGAGCAGTCCGACCTGTTGCAGGCCCTCTACGGCCGTAACGGTGAGTGCCCGCTGCCGGTCGTGGCCGCCGCGACTCCAGGCGACGCCTTCGAGGCCACCATCGAAGCCTGCCGTATCGCGCTCAAGTACATGGTGCCGGTGATGCTGCTCTCGGATGGCTACATCGCCAATGGTTCGGAGCCCTGGATGCTGCCCAAGATCGAGGATCTCCCCGACCTGCGCCGGGATTTTCACCAAGATCCCGAGAACTACCAGCCGTACTCGCGTGACGAGGACACGCTGGCACGTCCCTGGGCCATTCCGGGTACTCCGGGACTCGAGCACCGCATCGGCGGCCTCGAGAAGGAGAACCTGACCGGCAACGTGTCCTACGATCCGGCCAACCATCAGCTCATGACCGACCTGCGGGCCGAGAAGGTCGCGCGGATCGCCGATAATCTTCCCGAGTTGGAGGTGGCCGGCGACGCCGACGCGGAGCTGCTGGTGCTGGGTTGGGGCAGTACCCTCGGAGCCATCACCGGCGCCGTCAATCTGGCCCGCAAGGACGGCTTCAAGGTCGCCCGTGCCCATTTGCGCCATCTGAACCCCTTTCCCCGGAATCTGGGTGCTCTGCTGGAGCGCTACCCGCGCGTCCTGGTACCCGAGATGAACATGGGCCAGCTTGCCTTCGTGCTACGCGGCACGTTCCTGAAGGACGTCCACTCGTACACCAAGGTCGAAGGCAAGCCCTTCTTCCGGAGCGAGCTATACGACCGCATCCGGACGATCCTCCAAGGAGACGAAGATGCCAACTGAGCTTCCGGTGCTGACCAAGAAGGACTTTCAGTCGGATCAGGAGGTCCGCTGGTGTCCCGGCTGCGGTGACTACGCCATCCTGAAGTCGGTGCAGACCGTGTTGCCGGAGCTGGGGATCCCCAAAGAGCAATTCGTCGTGGTCTCCGGCATCGGCTGCTCGAGCCGATTTCCGTACTACATGGACACCTTCGGTTTCCACAGCATCCACGGCCGCGCGCCGGCCATTGCGACCGGCCTCAAGGTCACACGGCCCGACTTGAGCGTGTGGGTCGTTACCGGAGACGGGGATGCCATGTCGATCGGCGGCAACCATCTGATCCATGTGTTGCGGCGTAACGTCGGGGTCAAGATCCTGATGTTCAACAATCGCATCTACGGCTTGACCAAGGGACAGTACTCACCCACGAGCGAGGTGGGCAAGCGCACCAAGTCCACCCCCCATGGTTCGCTCGATAATCCCTTCAACCCGCTGGCCCTGGCTCTGGGCGCGGGCGCCACGTTTGTGGCCCGGAGCGTCGACATCTTCCAGAAGCACTTGCAGGAGACGCTACGGCGAGCCGCCGCGCACGAAGGTTCGGCCTTCATCGAGATCTACCAGAACTGCAATATCTTCAACGACAAGGCCTTCGAGTACATGACCGAGAAGGCGTCCCGCCACGCCAAGGCGGTGTACCTCGAGCACGGCCAGCCCCTGGTCTTCGGAGCCGAGCGTGAGCGCGGTATTCGCTTGACAGGCGGCCGGCTCGAGGTCATCGAGCTGGGAGGCGAGTTCTCCGAGGAGGATTGTCTGGTCTGGGACGAGACCGAGCAGAACCCCGGTCTGGCTTTCCTGCTGGCGCAGCTCGACGCGCCGTTGTTCCCGACGCCGGTGGGTGTGCTGCGCGCGGTCGAGCAGCCGGCTTACGAGGTCGGCGTCGTCGATCAGATCGACGACGCGGTCGAATCGAGCGGGCACGGCACGCTTGAAGACCTGATCTACGCTGGTGAGACTTGGGCCGTGGGCGAGGACGGAAGCATTCAGTCGACGTAGGCGCCGGCGCTCAGTCGGCGTTGCGGCCTAGCCAGTGTCGATCAGGCCAGTGCCATTCAGGAAGGTTTCGTCGCCCACCACCTCGGGATCGAGCGAGAATTCGTAGAGGTCGAGTCCACCGAAGAGCAGGCGCACCCGGCTGTAGCCTTCGTGCTGGAGTTCCAGAACCCAGTCCATCGCTTCCGAGCCGTCCTCGTCGAAGACGACCACGTCCACGTCCTTGCCGGCCGGACGCCAGCCCGCGTCAGGCCGGTGCAGGGCTCCGGCGAGGCTGCGCGGGGTCGCCGGCTCAGACCGAGCGTCGACGAGGACGGGCGCGCGGCCGTCGCGCAAGCGCCGGTAGAGCGTGAACGGAGTGATCTCCAGAGCCGGGTCGAAGTGAACCTGCGGCTTGCCGTCGGGCCGCTTGAACGTCGGCATCAGAGGCTTCTCGGGCTCGGACCGGGTCGTTGTCGAAAACGCGCTCGGCCGTCTAGCCGAGCCGCGACTCGTGAGTGGACCACACCAAGCCGCTCACCACCTTGGGCAGGAAGCGAGTCGACTTGGGCGGCAAGATGTCTCCGTCGGCGATGGCACCGGCAAAGCCCTCGGCACTCATGGGCGGCAGGAAGATACCGGTTCGTGGCGCTCCGTCAGCGATACCGGCGTTGCCATCGGTGGCCTGGCGGATCAGGCTCCAAAGCTCGTCGGGATCCGAGCGGTAGAGGATCGTGCCGTCTGTAGCGGCCCCGGGCGCGAAACCGAGCCGGGGCAGAAGCGCGTGATGGAGGAGGACCACCGAGAGCTCTGAGGCCGCCGCCGGCAGGTCGTTCGGTCCGTGTCCGGCCTCCAAGCGGAAGATTCGCCCGCCCTGTGCGTCGAGAATGCCAAGGGCCGGCTGGCCGGCCTCGGCCACCGCGGCCGCCAGAGCGCTGCCACTGGACGCTTCGGTGGGGCGTTCCTCGAGCACCAGGCCTTCGAGCTGGGAGCCGGCGAGCGGCACCGGCACCGGCAAGGCCCGGTGAATCGGGTCGATGGTGAGCGCGCGAGAGCGCAGGCTGGTCACTACGGCCAGCTTCGCGGCCGCGGCCTCGCCCGGCTTCGCGCCGGCCTCGCGCGCGAACAGGCCACCGACCTTGTAGCGGTGGTGGCCGTCGGCGATAAGGCCCGGAGCCTCTCTGAGGGCTTGGCGGTAGGCTTCGAGACGGGCGCTGTCGGCGACGCGGAAGAGGAAGTGGCGGTTGCCGTCGGCGTCCTGATGCTCCGCCAGGGGGGCGTCGGCGCAATCCGCGGCCAGCAGCTCGTCCAGACTGCCGTCGTCCTCGCTCAAGAGCAGAACCGGTCCCAGGTCGGCGCGCAGCGTGCGCACCAGCTCCAAGCGCTCGTCAACGGTCTTCGAGATCGTGTGTTCGTGGCGGCGGATGACCAGAGAGTCGGGCGGCTCGATGCCGACGAGAGCCACCAGGCCAAACCGTTCGCCGCCGCCGGCGAGCTCGATGCGATAGGGGTAAAGCCCGGGTTCGTCGTCGACCGCGATCACTCCGGAGGCGAGCCAGTCGGCGTGGGTCCGCGCGGCGCGGGCGTGCCCCTCGGATCGGTTCGTGGCCGCCGGGCGCGTGAGTTGGGCGAAGCTCAGCTCGTCGGCGTGCAGCTGGTCCCGCAGCGCGTCGTTGATCTGGTCGTAGGGAGGCGCGGCGTGGCGTCCGGGCTCGGAACCCGAGTAGCGAACGCCTTGAAAGGGGTAAATTCTCATTTTGGTCGGGAGCGTGGTGCCTATGGGCGGCGCGGCTTGCAGCGTTGCCCCAAGGGGCGCTCAGGGCCCTGTATCCTATCGGACCATGACCGCGACCGAACCGCCGGTGGCTCCTCGAAACGGCTCTGCCGGCCGGTTCCTGGTCCCGCTTCGCGACGCGGTGCGGATCGTGGCGGTGGCGGCCGAGAAGGGCTTGGGCTCGGCCGAATCGGCTCGCGCCGCCTTCTACCTGTCGCTGTCGACGGTTCCGGCGCTGATGGTCGTCTTCTCGTTTGCGGGGCTCGTCGGCAGCCAGGAGGCCCTGGAAGGGTTCGTTCATTCGGTCGCCGACGAGCTGCCGCCCCAGGCCCGGACCGTCGTGACCGCTCTAATTCAGGAGATCAAGACCGCTTCGAGCGCCGGCTTCCTGTCCTTCTCGGCGCTCCTGAGCCTCTGGGGCGCTTCGAACGTCATCGACTCATTGGCGCACGGCATCAACCGCGCCTACCGCGCCCGGCGTCCGCGGCCCTGGTGGCGCAAGAAGGCGCTGGCGCTGCTGCTGCTCGTAGGCAACTCCGCCTTCCTGATCGTCGGCGCGGTGTTGGTCCTGGCTGGACCCAGGCTGGCGGTCGCGCTGGGCCTCGAGGCCCTGGCCGGAAGCCTGCGCTGGCCCCTGGTTTGGATCGGCATGGGGATCGAGCTGGGCATCCTGTACTACGTGCTGCCGGTACCGAAGCATCCTCGTTCGCTGCGGGCGATCGCGCTCGGCTCGGCCGCGGGAACCGTGCTCTGGGTCGTGGGTACGCTGCTGTTTCGCTACTACTTGGAGCGGGCCACGGGACTGACGCTGGTCTACGGTGTCCTGGGAGGCATCCTGGTGTGGATGCTCTGGCTCTACCTATCGGCCGCCTCGGTTTTCGTCGGGGCCGACATCGCGGCCGCACTCGAACGCCGGGCCGAGCGCCGAGTCGGGCGACGGGCCGGATATCGGCAGGGTTCGAAGACGGGTCCGGGGACAGGTCCGAGGGCCGATCTGGAGTCGGGCTAGCGCTCGGGCAGCCGGTCGAGCTGCGCCTCGAGCTGGCGTAGGCGAGTCTCCAGCTCCTCGATGCGCTCCAAGAGAGCCCGGCGATCGGCGCCGATCGCGTGGAGGCGGTCCCGGATTTCGCCGCGCTGGAACTTCTGCTCGAACTCGCGCACGGTCCGGTCGATGGCTTCCGGATCGATGTCCAAAACCCGCACGGTGCCGCCCTCCCTCTCGCTCACGACGACCTGCCGCCGCCGCAGGTGAGTACCGGGTCCTCCCCCTGGGGGGCCGGGCCGGTACTGGATCTTGGCGTGCAGCACTTGGGGCTCGTGGTCGCGCCAGATTTCGAGCGCAACGCCGGTGCCTTCGTCCAGCCGGGCCAAGCGGATGGGAATGTCGAGCGTTCTCGAGACCGGGCTGCCGTCGATCGCGGTCAGGACGTCGGCGACCTCGACTCCCGCCTTGCGCGCCGGTCCGTTGGTCGTCACCGAGGCCACTAGGACGCCCCGATCGGTGGGCGCTCCGAAATGGGTCCTCAACTCGGAGGTGAGGTCGAGCACCTGGACGCCGAGAAAGCCCCGGGAGTAGAAGGCCAGTCCGGGTGCCGCCAGGACGCGGGTTCCGGGCCCATCGCTATCCATGACGACATAGCGTTGGCTGGACGTGGTTTTCCCGTCCGAGGTCACAACCCGGAGAACGTGCCGCTCGTGCTGAGGATCCTGGGCACGGACGACGGCCGGCAGGAGCGCGCTGGCGACGATAAGAGCGATTGCTGTGATTCGGCAAGGCATGGTGTCGGTCCTCGGCTCCAGACGGGAGTTCATTTCGTGAAGTGCTGGGTCAGAGTGACAGGTCAGTAGGTCGCGAGCGAAGCGTTGGCCGCCGGTACGATCTGGAGGTTCTCCGCGCCTCCGAGCGCTGGGTCGATCGAAGGCGTCAAGTCCAGGACGTACTCCACCCGGTCATGAGAACCCAGGGAAACCACGGGCAGGACGTCCACGGTGCGGGCTCGGAGCTCCGAAAGCTCGCGCTCCAGCTCGCGGTGCTGGGATCGAAGCGAGCGGGCCTCCTCGACCAGGCTCTGGCGCTGGCTGCGCTGACTCGAGACCACGAGAGCGAACGTGCCGAAGACGAGGGCGGCGGCCACTGCCGGCACCAGCCGGCGTCCGACGCGGCCGGCGCGGTCCCGCTTGCGGGCCGCAGACAGCGTCCGTTCGGCGAACCCGGGAGAGGCACCGACGTCATCCAGCTCGTCGAGCAGAGGCTTCAGAAAGTCGCGGTCCGAGCTCATGACAGGCTGCCGGAGTTTCCTGCGCCGCGGTTGCCGGGCCAATCGGACTCCAAGCGCTCCCGCAGTATGCGGCGGGCGCGATGCAGGCGGGACTTGACGGTGCCGATGGAGCAGTCCAGAGCTTCGGCGATTTCCTGGTAGGACCAATCGCGAAGCTCGCGCAACACGATTGGGGCCTTGTATCGCAAGGGCAGCTCGACCAGCGCGTTCTCGAGCGCCTGCCGGAGCTCGGCACGAGCGGTTCGATCGAACGGACTCGGATCGGGGGCGATCTCGGCGCCGCCGAGCAAGGACCGGACCGCGAGCCAGCGCTGGGACCGGCGCCCTTCGGAGCGCACGAGATTCGTGGCGATCCGGAAGAGGTAGGCCTTGAGTTGGCCCTGCTCCCGGTACGAGCCGCTTCGGTGGTACAGCCTCAAGAAGGCCTCCTGGGCGAAGTCCTCGGCCCGCTCGCGATCGCCTACCAGCCGAAACAGATAGCCGACCAAGCCATCCTTGTGGCGCTCGACAAGGGCGGTGAAGGCGGCTTCGCTGCCCTCCCGAGATCGCTCGAAGAGCTCGCCGTCGCTGGTGGTCATCGTCGGCTGGGGCGCTTCGAGGGTGGCATACACGGACAGGGCTCTCCGTACCTATGGTCTACAACGCTTGGCGGCGCACAAAGTTCCATCGTAGTGCGGACTCTTGATGCCCCTAGGGGCATTGGGCCAGGGCCGGCCGGCCATGTTAGGATTTTTGGCGAAGCGGGGGATCGGGAGCCGGAGGTTCGGTCTCGACGGTCCAACGCCGAAATGTCTTCCAAACCGACCGGAATGCCCGGATCTCGATACCGGACCAAGGAGTAGCTCGGATGCAGCGCTGTCGCCAGGCGATTCTCACTGTTGTGCTTGCCGGAGCATTGTCGGCTCCGGCCTTGGCGGACCTGGAAGAGGCCCGCGACCTGGCCCAGCGGGGCAAGGTGAACCAAGCGCTGGGGCTCGTAGCGGAGCATCTTCGGGACAATCCGCACGATCCGCACGCCTTGTTTCTGCGGGGCCTGATGCTGGCGGAGTCGCGCAAGGAGGGAGAGGCCCAGGGGGTCTACGAAGAGCTTTCCGAGCTGCGGCCGGACCGTCCTGAACCGTACAACAACCTGGCGGTCCTGCAGGCCGCGGCCGGGGACTACGAGCTGGCGGTCGAGACCCTCAAGGAAGCCCTGCGCACCGATCCCGCCTATCGCACGGTGTACGAGAATCTGACCAAGATCTACGGCCAGCTCGCAAGCGAGGCCTATGGCAGGGCGCTCAACGTGGACCAGGTGCGGGATCGGTCCGCGGTGGAACTGGTCATGCTGAGCGAGATGATCCTGCCGGAGACCGAGATGGCGGTGCTGGCGGCGGCGAAGGCTTCGGAGGACAGGCCCGACAAAGTAGCTAGCTCGGAAGCCGCACGTCTCGAGGAAGAGGCGGGCGATCCGGTGGGTCCTCCGGTCGAGGAGACGCAAGCAGGCGGCGAGCCCCACGACGACGGGGGCGAGCCGGCCGACGAAGGCCCGCCAATCACGTCGCCGGAGGAGGCGATCGCCGAAGCCCTGGCCCGAGCCCGGGCCGAGCGGGAGGCCGCCGGGGAAGTCGTCGAGGAAGAGGCTCCAACCGAGCCAATGCTCGGAACGGTGCGTGAACCGGTCGTCCAAGAGATCCCGGTGGAGTCTGAGACCCTCTTGCCCAATCCGGCGGATCTGGCTGCTGTGGTCGAAGCCTGGGCCAAGGCCTGGTCCGACCAGCGGGTCGATGACTACCTCTATCTCTACTCCAGCGACTTCGTGCCCACCGATGGCTCCAGCCGGGAGGCGTGGGAGTCTCTCCGGCGGCAGCGCTTGACCGCGCCCGAGTACATCGAGGTCTCGGTGGCGTTTCTGGATTTCGAGCTGGACGAGGAGGATCGGGCGGTGGTGCGTTTCAACCAGTCCTACGAGTCCAACACCTTCAGCGACGTGGTCACCAAGGCCCTGGAGCTGGCGCGGGAGGGTGGCGAGTGGAAGATCGTTGCGGAGACCGTCGAGTCCTGAGCGGCCCGATCTCAGAGAGCTGATGTGCAAGCGAGCTTCATGGGTCGCTACTCTCGGGGTAGCCGGGACGATTGCGTCCGCCGCCTGGGGGGCCGGATTCGCCCCGGCGGCCGACCGCAGCCCGACGACGCTCGAAGAGCGCCGGCTGATGCAGAGCCTCTTCGATTTGCGGCAGGGACGCATCCAGGAGGCGCTGCGCAACGTGTCGTTTCTGGTTCGCGAGCAGCCTGACTTCCGATTGGCGCAGTTGCTTTACGCGGATCTCCTGAGCGCGCACGCGCAGATCCTGTCCGGACCCGGCAACGGTAAGGCGGGCGGCCGGGTTACCGAGCACCTCGACGAAGCGCGCGCTCGACTGCAGCGCTATCTGGAGTCCCCTCCGCCCGACGCGGTGCCGGCAGAGCTACTACGTTTGCCGGCGGGCACCCCCGCGGCCATCGTCATCGACCTGGAAGGCTATCGGCTGTTCCTCTTCGAGCAGCGCGACCACCGCTTCGTGCGCACCCGGGACTTCTACGTTTCGATCGGCAAAGGCGGCAGCGACAAGCGGCGCGAAGGAGACGAGAAAACGCCGGTCGGGGTCTATCTCGTCAACGACTACCTGCCCGAGAAGGAGTTGCCCGACCTCTACGGAGTCGGTGCGTTCCCGATCAACTATCCCAATGCGTGGGACCGGCTCCAGGGTCGCACCGGCAGCGGCATCTGGATTCACGGCACCGAGTTCACGAGCTATAGCCGGCCGCCGCTTTCGAGCCGGGGCTGTGTGACTCTGAGCAATCGAGACTTCGAACTGCTTGAGAGGCACGTTCGAGTGGATCGAACCCCGGTGATCGTGGCGCGGACCATCGATTGGGTCCGGCAGGATGAGCACGGCGTCGCTCGCCGGAACCTCGAGCAGGCGCTCGAAACGTGGCGGCGGGATTGGGAGAGTCGCGATCCGGACCGCTATCTCAGTCACTACTCTCGCGAGTTCCGCACGCCCGGCATGAGCCGAACCGCTTTCGCCAACCACAAGCGCCGCGTCAACAGCTCCAAGCGCTACATCCGAGTCGAGCTGGCCGAGGTCGGCATGTATCGGTATCCCGGCGAAAGCGATTTGGTCCTGGTGGACTTCGTCCAGCGCTACGAGTCCGACAATTTTCGCGCCCAGCGCCGCAAGCACCAGTACTGGCGCCAGGAAGGCGGACGCTGGCGCATCTTCTACGAAGAAGGCCTCTAGCAGCCCACTAGCCGCCCACGAGCCGCGGACCGGCGCCAGAGGCCGGTAGCATCCCAGGCGCTCGGGTCGGCTTCCGTAGGGAAAGTTACCCGGGTCCGGAGACGAGCGGATCGGGAAGCATGTCCGGTGCGGCGAGCCCGGGCGGCCGCCGGTAGGTGACGAATTTTGGCAGGTGACGGGCGCTGAGTGCCGGCCGGCGTAGCGGGGCCGACCCGGGTTGCGCAGCAACTCTTGCAATAGAAGAGCTTGACGTTGCGGGCCCGAGTGGCACTTGAGGTGCATGATTACAGGTATAGTTCGGTCGGCCCGACCATAAGCCGACCCAGGCGATCTCCGATGAACGAACTTTCCCCCGGTGTACCTCCCAAGAATCCGCCCGGCTCCTCGGGCCGGCGGCGGCGTGTGGTCTCGAGCCTCCTGCTTGGGGCCGTACTAGGACTGGTCCCGGGCTCAGATGTCGTAGCCCAAGGCTGCCCGTCGGGCACGGCGGCGGCGACGTTCGACTGGTCGAGTACCCCTGGTACGGGCAACGAGTGGCTGTCGAGTAACGATACGGACGGCAACTCGCAGGTCTATTCGATCGGCTACACCGACGCCTACGGCAATCCGAACACGCTGGACGTCACGGTGGCGCTCCAGGATCCGGATGCGATGAATTTCGACACCAACTTCGCGTGTCCGGCGGCCTTGTCGAACGGCTGCGACCCAGGCTTTGACACCCAGACAAACGGGTCGTACGGTTCGGGCTTTTTGACCGTGGGCATGGCGAGTGTGAACTCGGTGACGGACACGGTAGGTTTCGACTTCTCCTTCTCGAAGCTGGTGTCGATGAGCGACTTCACGATCGGAGACATCGACGACGTGGGCGTCGGCGCGCAGGCGCCAGAGCCAGAGGAGTCCTTTCAGGATCAGGTAACACTGACGGCCTCGGCCGGTGGTGCGAACGTTCCTTTGACCCTTTCGGGCGGCTCGAACATATCGCTCTCGGGACAGACGGCGACGGCGATCGTGGTGGCGGGGGTCAATGGCAACCTGACTCCCGACGACGCCGCGGGCACACTGACGGCGTCATCGACGGGCCTTTTCGACACGTTCAGCTTCGAGTATTCGAATGGTCCGGACGACACGGCGGACTCGAGCGGCACGGGGGAGAGTAACGGGCACGCGGTCCGCATCTCCGGGTTTCAGGTGCTTTGCGTCCAGGACACCCCACCGGCCCTATCGATCGTCAAGACGGCGGGTCCGAGCGGTTTGGTTCAGCCTGGTGAGACGATCACGTACACGATCGAGGTAATCAACAGCGGCCCCGGCAACGTCAACGACGTAGTGGTGACCGACACGCTGCCGACCGGGGTCACCTACGTGGCGCAGAGCACGGTGGCGACGGGTCCGGTGGACAGCTCGGCCACCATCAGCGACGACTTCTCGAGCGGCGACGGCACTGGAGGAACCGGCTGGTCGGGCAACTGGACGTTCAATAGCTCGAGCATCGAGACGACCTCTCCCGGAGGTCTGTCCAATGCGGTGTTCATGAACGGTGGCTCGTCAGGCACGGCTTCCAGGTCGGCAGACCTGAGCGCCTACACGAGCGCCACGTTGTCTTTCACCTGGGAGTGCAACGACACCAGCAGCGGCTGGGAGTCGAGCGATTTTCTGGACGTCCAGGTCTCGACCAATGGAGGAGGGACGTTCTCGACGGTGTTCAGCCGTGACGGGACCCAGGTGTGTCCAGAGGAGGACGACAACCAGTCGGGGACGGAGTCGGTGTCGATCTCGGCCGGGAATGCGAGCACCGTGATCCGCTTGCGGTCGGGTACGACCAGCTCTTCGGAAGACGTCTACTTCGACAACATCGTCATCGAAGCCCACGGTGCTTCGGGCACGACGACCAAGGACAACGTACCGGGTGGGACGAACGCGGACCTGGTGGACGGCACACCGCCGAGCCTGGTCGAGTCGGGAGACGATTTCGCGCTGGCTCCCGGCGAGACTCTGACCGTGACGTTTCAGGTCCTGGTAGACGATCCGCTGGACCCGGCGATCACCGAGCTGACCAACACGGCCGAGGCCTCGGCGACCGGGATCGATCCGATCTCCGACGATGCCGTCAATCCGGTGGCGACGGATGCCGACGTCAGCGTCGTCAAGAACCTCGTTACGGCCGGGCCCTATTCCTCAAGCCAGACGATTACCTACGAGTTGATTGTCAGTAACGCCGGCCCGGCGGACGCGACCAACGTGACCGTTTATGACGCTCCGACCAACCTCACGATCGACTCGGTGTCGGGCGGAGGCTGCGCCAGCCTTCCTTGTGTGATCCCGAATCTTAGTGCCGGAGCGACCGTCGTTCTCACTGTGACGGCGACTATCCAATGACGGACCTTTGGTCGATGAGGCGATGGCCGGGCCTGGCGCTGCGCCTGGCGCCGGCTCTTGCTCTCGGCTGGTTGCTGGCTCCGGCCCAAGCGGTAGCCCAGAGCTGCCCGTCGGGGACGGCGGCGGCGACCTTCGACTGGTCAACGTCTCCGGGTACGGGCAACGAGTGGACGATCGCTAACAACACGACTGGGGCGTCGGAGATCTACACCGTCGCCTACACGGACGCCTACGGCAACCCGAACACGCTGGACGTGACGGTGACGCTGCAGGATCCGGACGGGATGAACTACGACGACAACTTCTCGTGTCCGGCGGCGCTATCGAATGGCTGCGACAATCCGACGACGACGAAGACCGAGACCAACGGGGCGTTCGGTTCGGGCTTCCTGACTGTGAAGATGGCCAGCGTCAACTCGGTGAGCGACACCATCGGGTTCGATTTCACGTTCTCGAAGTCGGTGATCCTGAACGACTTCTCGCTTGGTGACATCGATGACGTCGGGTTCGGGGCTCAGGCGCCGGAGCCCGAAGAGTCGTTTCAGGATCAGCTGACCTTTTCGGCCTCGGACGGGGGCAGCAATGTTCCCCTGACCTTGAGCGGCGGCAGCAACATGACCGTTTCGGGTCAGACGGCGACGGCGATTGTGGCGCCCGGCGTCAATGGGAACCTCTCTCCAGGGGATGCGGCCGGAACGTTGACCGTGTCCAGCGGTGCGGCGTTCGACACGCTCAACTTCACATACAACAACGGTCCGGACGATGCGACCAACGAGAGCGGTACGGGGGAGAGCAACGGACACGCGGTTCGTCTGTCCGGGTTCGCGCTTTGCGTCGAGGACGTCCCACCGGCCCTGTCGATCGTCAAGACGGCGAGTCCAAGTGGTTCGGTTCAGCCTGGGGAGACGATCACCTACACGATCGAGGTGACCAACAGCGGTCCCGGTAACGTCAACGACGTGGTGGTGACCGACACGCTGCCGACCGGGGTCACCTACGTGGCGCAGAGCACGGCGGCGACGGGTCCGGTGGACAGCTCGGCCACCATCAGCGACGACTTCTCGAGCGGCGACGGCACTGGAGGAACCGGCTGGTCGGGCAACTGGACGTTCAATAGCTCGAGCATCGAGACGACCTCTCCCGGAGGTCTGTCCAATGCGGTGTTCATGAACGGTGGCTCGTCAGGCACGGCTTCCAGGTCGGCAGACCTGAGCGCCTACACCAGCGCCACGTTGTCTTTCACCTGGGAGTGCAACGACACCAGCAGCGGCTGGGAGTCGAGCGATTTTCTGGACGTCCAGGTCTCGACCAATGGAGGAGGGACGTTCTCGACGGTGTTCAGCCGTGACGGGACCCAGGTGTGTCCAGAGGAGGACGACAACCAGTCGGGGACGGAGTCGGTGTCGATCACGGCCGGGAATGCGAGCACCGTGATCCGCTTGCGGTCGGGTACGACCAGCTCTTCGGAAGACGTCTACTTCGACAACATCGTCATCGAAGCCCACGGTGCTTCGGGCACGACGACCAAAGACAACGTACCGGGTGGGACGAACATGGACCTGGTGGACGGCACACCGCCGAGCCTGGTCGAGTCGGGAGACGGTTTCACGCTGGCTCCAGGCGAGACTCTGACCGTGACGTTTCAGGTTCTGGTAGACGATCCGCTGGACCCGGCGATCACCGAGCTGACCAACACGGCCGAGGCCTCGGCGACCGGGATTGACCCGATCTCGGACGACGCCGTCAATCCGGTCGGGGCCGACGTCGCGGTTACCAAGACCCTGATCACCGCCGGCCCCTACGTTTCCGGCCAGACCGTGACCTACTCGATGGTGGTGACCAACAACGGTCCCTCTCTGGCCACGAACGTGCTGGTCACCGACGTCGCGAGCAATCTCACGATCACCAGCGTCTCGAG
The DNA here is from genome assembly GCA_965223155.1 of Candidatus Multivoradales bacterium. Lineage (GTDB taxonomy): Bacteria > Acidobacteriota > Thermoanaerobaculia > Multivoradales > JAHEKO01 > CALZIK01. Next base: position 812,986 of record CBDCVR010000013.1, on the reverse strand, counting down.
CGCGAGTTGCGGTGCCTTGCCCTGTACGATTCCCAGCCTTGCGTCCGGCGCTAGCGAAGTGATCACTGTGATTGCGACGATCGATGCCTCGGGACCGTTCGACAATGTGGTCACCGTGAGCGCCGATGAGGCGGATCAGGATACGTCCAACAACAGTGACTCGGACGGGGACGTCGCCGGCAATCCGGTGGCGCGGGCTTGCGAATTTGACAACGTGGCGTATGTCACGGCCGACAACAACGATCCGAATCCTGGCAACAATCTGGACACGATCGGCAATGGCGGCAGCACGTGTTCGGCGATCGAAGGGACCGTCTGGCTCGATACCGACGGTGACGGTGTCCATGACATCGGCGAGCCCGGGATCGATGGCGTTACGGTCTATCTCTGTGAGGCTTCCGAGCCCGTCTGCGACGCCTCGACCGCCATTGCCACCGCGGTGACCGACGCCGCCGGCGACTACAGCTTCCCGGATCTGTCGGCGGGCGACTATCAGACCCAGGTCGAACCGGCCGAACTGACCGGTGGCGACCTGGATGGCTTGGAAGAATCGCCGGGCAACGTGGCGGGCAACTCGGGCACCCTGACGCTGGCGGCCGGAGAAACGGAAACGGCAGACTTCGGGTACGTCCCGGATTCAGGTACCGCGGTCATCGAAGGGACCGTGTGGAGCGACGCCGATCAGGATGGGATTCAGGATCCCGGAGAGGTGGGCATCGCCGGTGTAACCGTGCAGCTCTTGAATCCCGACGGCACGCCGGTCCTTGACTCCGGCGGGCAGCCGATCACCGCGGTCACCGGACCGGACGGCTCCTATCTTCTGACCGACGTGCCGCCCGGTGAGTACATCGTCGTCGTAGACACGACCGACCCCGAGCTGGTGGCGTTTTGCAGTCCCGACCCGGTAGCCGGCTGCGAGACCAGTCCTACTCAGAGCGATCCGATCTCGGTACTGGAGAACGACATCATCAGTGACGTCGACTTTGGCTTCGATACGTCAACGAGCTACGAGGTCAGCGACGCGGTCTGGTATGACGCGGATGGAGACGGCGTGCTGGATCCCGGCGAAGAGATGATCCCGGGTGTCACCGTGGATCTGGTCGACTGCGGCGCCGACGGCATTTGCGGTGGGGCCAACGCTGCCGACGACACCACGATCGCGACCGCGATCACGGATGAGAACGGTGAAGTGTCGTTCACCGGCGTGACCGACGGCGTCTACCAGCTTCAGGTCACGGATACGGCGAGCGAGCTCGACGGCTTTACCGAGACCACCGCGACCGGAGGCGTCGAGGACGTCGTGGTCTCGGGCGGAGACGTCCTCAACGCTCCGTCCGACGGCGGCACGCCCAGCTTCGGCTACAACGAGCCGGACACTCTGTCCGGAACCGTGTGGAGCGACGCCGACGGCGATGGCGTCCACGACCCGGAAGAGGCGGGAATCGAGGGCGTGCCGATCTATCTCTGTACGGATCCCGCGAGTCCCTGCGATCCGTCGAGCCCCAACTTTGTGGCCCAGACCACTACCGCGGCTGATGGCAGCTACTCCTTCGGTGACCTGGCTCCCGACAACTACGTGGTGACGGTGGGCGCGGCGCCCAGCGGCTCCCAGACCGGCGACCCCGACGAGTCTGGAACCTGCACGGTCTGCGACGGTACGACCACGACTGCGGTCACCCTGAACGCGGGCGAGAGCGTGACCGGAATCGAGTACGGCTACCAGGACACGTCTCTTGCCGACGTTTTCGGAACCGTGTTCAACGATACCGACACCGACGGGATCCAGGACGGCACCGAAGCCGGAATCGGCGGCGTCACCCTCGAGCTCCTGGACGACACCGGCGCGGTCATCGCGACCACTGTCACCGATTCGAACGGGGACTACAGCTTTCCGGATCTTCCCGACGGTGACTACACGGTGGTGGTGACCGATACCGACAACGTGCTCGACGGCTACACCTTGACCAGCGGACTCGACGCGCTGGACGTGACCCTGGCCGGCTCCGACATTGACGACGTGGACTTCGGCTATGTCCAGGACACCGGCACGGCCTCGATCGGCGACACGGTCTTTCTGGACACCAATGGCGACGGCGTCCAGGGCCCCGACGAGAGCGGTATCTCCGGGGTGCAGGTGGATCTTTATGACGCCGGTCCGGACGGCATCGTCGGCACCGCCGATGACGTCTTCGTGGGCTCGACGACCACCAACGCCAACGGTCAGTACGATTTTGGCGGGCTGGACTCGGGCATCTACTACGTGGACGTTCCGACCGCGCCCACCGGCCTGACCTCCTCGACCGGCGGCGACACGACGACAGCGATTGCGCTTTCGGACGGCGAGGACTACAACGACGCCGACTTCGGCTACGTGCCGACGGCGGGCACGGCCACCATCGGCGACACCGTCTGGTACGACGCCGACGGCGATGGCATCCAGGACGAAGGCGAGGTCGGTATCGGCGGCATCGACATCTTGATCCAGGGTCCGTCGTGTCCGACCGGTTGCACGGTGACCACCAACCCGGATGGGACCTGGCTGGCCACGGGCCTCCTGCCCGGCGACTACATCGTGACCGTGGACTCGGCCGGCATTGCCGCGCTCGGCTACACGACCACGCCGACCAACAACGGCGGTGACGATACCTACCTACTGACCCTGGCCGATGGCGACGTGGTGCCGACGCTGGACTTCGGCTACGACGGGGGCGTCGTCAATACGATCGAGGGCACGATCTGGAACGATGGCGACAACGACGGCGTCGAAGGTGGAAGCGAGGGCGGCATCGTCGGCGTGACCGTCAACCTGGTCGATGGCTCGGGCAACATCATCGCCACGACGACCACCGATGCAAACGGCGACTACGAGTTCACCGGCGTGCCCGACGGCACCTACACCGTAGAGGTCACCGACGTCGACAGCGTTCTGGTGGGCTTGCAGCAGACGGGCGATCCCGACGAGTCCGGGACCTGCTCGACTTGCGACGAGGAAACCTCGGTCTCGGTCGCTGGGGGCTCTACGGCAACCGCCGACTTTGGCTACGGCCCCGAGGCCGGGCTGGGCTCGATTGGCAATCTGGTGTGGTTCGATACCAATCTGGACGGCGTCTATCAGGTTGGCGAGCCGCCGATCTCGGGCGTGACACTGGAATGCTGGCACGATGTCAACGGCAACGGCATCCTGGATATCGACGGTACCGACAACCTGATCCGGACCGAGACGACGGATGAGGCCGGCGAGTACTACTGCGAGGGCATTCCCTCCGGCGACTACATCGCGCGGCTCACCGATGAATACGGCGTGACTGCTGGCCTGACCGCTACCGTTCTGGGTCCGAACCCCGGCCAGGACGACAACAATCAGACCAACCCGTACGCCCTGACCTTGAACTCGTCCAACTTCACCGCGGACTTCGGCTTCGTCCTTCCGACCGGCGCGCTCTCGATCTCCGGAACCGTGTTCGAGGACGGCGATGCCAACGGTTCCTTCGCGGGAACCGGACTCGAGCCGGTGGTGCCCTCGGTAACCGTGTACCTCTATCAGGATCTGGACGGCGACGGAGTCATCGATCCGGACGATCCCCTGGTCGCGACCACCGTGACCGCGATCGACGGTACCTACAGCTTCGACAACCTGCCGCCGGGCGACTATCTGGTGTACGCCGACAGCGAGGGCACCTTGGTCGACGGCTTCGTCCAGACCACCCAAGCCGGGACCGGCGGGGTCCAGCCGGTGACTCTGGTCTCTTCGAACGTCACCGATCAGGACTTCGGCTTCTGGAACGGGGGCGTGACCACGACGCCGGTGACTCTGGCCTACTTCGAAGCCCACGGACGCGGATCGGTGGACTTCCGCTGGATGACCTCGACCGAGGTCGGGAATCTCGGCTTCAATCTTTACGCGCTCGAAGATGACGGCTTGCGCCGCTTGAACGACGAGCTCATCCCGTCCCACGTCGTGGACTCGCTCGAGCCGCAGGTGTACGAGTTCTCGGCCGCCGGAGTCGCAGGCGATACCTTCCTTCTGGAGGACGTGGATATCAACGGCGTCATTCGACACCACGGTCCGTTCTACGCGGATGAAGCCGCCGGGTCGGAGGTGGTTTCCGCGCAACCTGTTGCCTGGGCCAAGATCCGGGACGCCAAGGCGCGCCGGAAAGCGGGCAAGGCCGCGCGGCGGAACGCCGGCGTGCTGCCCGAGGCCGGTTCGGCCGATCTCGGAGGCGCGATCGAGTTCGGCGGCAGGGCGTTGCGCTCGAACGGAGGCTCGAGTGGCTCGAATTCGGGCCGGCCGGGCCGTGGTGACGAGCTGGCGACTTTCAAGGTTTCCGAGGCGGGTATCTACCGGGTCACCTACGAAGATCTGGCAGCCGCGGGAGTGCGCCTCCAGGGAATTCGAGGAGACTGGCTGAGCCTGGCCAGCGGCGGTGAGCCGGTCCCCTTCTGGGTGTCCGGAGAGGGTCCGTTCGGTCCCGGCTCGTCTCTCGAGTTCGTGGGCGAGCCGGTCGACGACAGCCTCTACACCCGGACCAACGTCTATCGACTGAGCGTGAATCGGGACCGGGCGCTGCGGGCGGAGATCGAGCCGTACTCCGGCGCGGGCGCCGCTGAGCCCTACTACCTCGAGACCCACAAGGTCGAGGTCGAGCGCCAGTACAACTTCGCCTCGCCGACCGGTGATCCGTGGTACGACCGGCGCCTGCTCGCGACTACGAAGCCTGTCGAGACGTCGGTGACGTTTGACCTCGACAACTGGCTGCCCGGAGCCGCCGACGTGGCCCTCGAGGTGTCGGCCTACGGCGTCACGAACCTGCCGCAGGCACCCGACCACCATCTGGTCGTCGAGGTCAACGGCGGCCTGGTTGCCGAGGAATGGTTCGACGGGCTCTACCAACCCGAGATCTCGGCGGTCTTGAGCGACGCCCTCCTGGCGCCGGCCGGCAACACGATGAGGCTGCTATTGCCGCATGACACGGGCGCCCAGTTCGATCTTGTTAACTACGACCACCTGACGGTCAGGTACCCGAGAGACTTCGTGGCCCGGGCCGACGCTTTGAGCTTCGCGTCCGGCGGCCGGAGTTTCCTGGTGCGCGGCTTTGCTTCGACCGACGTCGTGGCCTACGGACGAACCGCCGGCACGCTGGCGCGTCTCGAGGCGGCGACGGTGGCCGACGGTTTGGGAGGCTACGCTGCTGCGTTCTCGGGACTGGGTGCCGCCGATGCCGAGTACTGGACGGTCGGAGCCGGCTCGATCCGCGTTCCGGCGATCGAGGCCGCTCGCGCCGCCAGCGATCTCGGCGACGCGCCCGCCGACGTGCTCGTGATCGCGCACGCCGACTTCCTGGACGGCCTGGGCCGCTGGGAGAGCCGTCGCCGCGGTGAAGGCTTGGCGGTCCGGACCGTCGACGTGGACGACGTCTACGCTGCCTACAGTAATGGCATTGTGGATCCGGAGGCGATTCGAAGCTACGTCCGCGACGCGTACAAGAGCCTCGGGACACGGTATCTGCTGCTGGTGGGCGGCGACACCTACGACTACTTCGATCATCTGGGTGTCGGCTCGATGAGCTTCGTCCCGACTCCGTATCTCCAGACCGACGCGATCGTCCGCTACGCGCCGGTGGATCCCCTGTACGGCGACGTGGACGGGGACCTCATCCCCGAGGTGGCCGTGGGCCGCTGGCCGGTGCGGACTCTCGACGAGCTGGCCGCGGTGATCGACAAGACGCTGCTCTACGACGGCGGCGAGCTGACCGCGGTTCTAGCCGCGGACAAGCGGGACGCGCCGACTGGGTTCTCGTTCGGACAGAAGAGCGACGCCATGGGGGCGCTCCTGGGTTCCGATTGGTCCCTCGAGCGGGTCTATCTGGACGAGATGCCGCTTACAGATGCCCGCGAGGCGCTCGTGCGCGAGATCGGCCAGGGCCCGGCAATCACCAGCTACTTTGGGCACTCCGGCCTGACCGTCTGGAGCTTCAGCGGCCTCTTCCGCTCGTCGGACGTCGATCGGCTCGAGAACCGCGGCAAGCCGACCGTCGTGACCCAGTGGGGCTGCTGGAACACCTACCACGTGCTGCCGACCTACGAGACCTTGGGCAACCGGCTTCTGCTGGAGGCCGATACGGGCGCGGCGGCGGTTTTGGGTGCCGCGACCTTGACCGAGGCCCTCTCCGAGCAGCGTTTGGGACGTCGCGTGTTCGACCGCCTGGCGAGCCCCGGTGCTCGCCTTGGCGGCGCGGTGGTCGAGGCCAAGCGCGATCTGGCCGAGAGCGATCCGGGTCGCTTGGATGTTATTCTCGGATGGACGCTTCTCGGCGACCCGACGATGACAATCGTGCCCTGATGGACAAGGCCAGCGAGCGTTCGCGGGTGCGCCGGCAATCGGCTCACCGGACTGGGGCGGAACTTCGGCCGCTCGAAGGCCGCAGGCCCTATCGCCAGCCGACTCTCGTGCGCTACGGCTCGCTGGCCAGCCTGACCTTGGGCGGCTCTCCCGGCGTCGGTGACTCGGGCAATCCGTTTGCCTTCAACCCTCCGTTCCAGGGCTAGCGGGCTGGCAGGTCGCGACAGGTCCGGTCGGACCTAGGCGCAAGGTAGGCTCGGGCACGATGTCGCGCTCGGCGGTGTTCGACCTCGCCACCGGTACCCGGATGCAGGCCAGGAATGGCTTCGGGGTCGACACGTCCGCCTCCGAGCCGCATCCCGGGCGGCGGCGGCTTCGGGAACCCGGCGCTCTTTCCGAAACCGGGACTCGGCTGGACCCGGACGGTGAAGGAGTTACCCTGGCGCGAGGCGCTAGCGGTGCCGAGGGGCTCTACTACGCGCGGGCCGGGGGCCGGCTCTATTCGTCGTCGGTCCTGAGTGACTTGCTGGCGACCCTGCCGGTGCGGCCGGGTTTGGATCGAGGTCAGCTCGCTCGTTTCTTCGCGCTCGAGAGCCCCACGGTGGGCCGGACGCATTTCCGAGGAGTCTTCGAGGTGCCGGCCGGCTGCCGGGTGCGGCTTCCCGTCGGATCGCCGCCTGGCCCACGGCCGGATCCGAGCGGTCTGGCGGACGAGCCCGGCCGGCTGGAGACGTGCGGCCAGCCGCCCGACTCGGCCGCGCTGAGCGACCTTTCGCCGGAAGAGGCCGCCGAGCGCCTCTGGAAGGCCCTCGAGTCGGCGGCGGCGCGCTGGACGCCGCCGGACGGTGAGCTTGGCCTGATGCTGAGCGGGGGAATCGACTCAGGAGCCCTGGCGGCGGCCGCCGCGGCCCGGTTCGAACCTGCCGCGCCCGCCGAGTACGCTGAGCAGGCCGGGCGCCGGCCGGTGGCTGCTTCCTGGATCTTCGACGAGCTGAGGACGTGCGACGAAAGGGAGCGTATCGACGCGGTCGTGGAGAGCCTTAGGCTCACGGCCGTGCGCGTCTCCGGAGATGACTGCTGGCCCCTTGCCGACCCCGACGCCTACGGCCTCGAACCGGGCCATCCCGAGGAGAATCCCTATCGGGGCCTCAAGCAGCGCCTGTACCGGAGGGCGGCCGAAGCGGGCGTCGGCGTGCTTTGGAACGGGGGACCGGCCGACGCTCTCTACCGCGGCGTACAGCAGCTCCTGGTACGGGACCTCGTGCGCCACGGACACTTCGCCCGCGCCGCCGCCGCGATCCTCCAGATCGCCCGTGGCCGGGGGCCGCGTCAGGCGCTGGGAGCCATCGGCCGCATCGGAAGTCCGGCCGGGCGCATGGCTCGGGTTGCATCGCGCGCGAGCCGGGCTTGGCTCCGCCCGGGGGTGGCCGCGAGCTCGGGATCGGCTCGGGCACCGGAGGATGGGCAGGACACCGGCGCGCGCGCGCGCTTGGTGCGGCCCTATCTGGATCTCGAGCGTAGGGGACTTCCGATCGAGGCGGTGCACGCGTCCCACGCCGGGGTCCGTGTAGTCTCGCCGTATCTCGACCCGGATCTCGTCGAGCTCCTGCTGGCGCTCCCCAGCTTTCTGATCGCCAGGCCAGGTTGCGCCAAGGATCTGATGCGCCGGGCGATGACCAGCCGCTTGCCGGACGCGGTGGTCCGGAACCAGACCACCGCCAATCTTTCGCCGCTCTTCGATCGGGGAGTCTTCGAACGCGAGTCCGGACCGATTGCCGAGCTGCTGGGCCGGAGGCGGGCGGTTTGGCCGGAGTTCGTCCGCCCTGAAGCCGTCGAGGCCGTTGGGCCCCGTTCGTCGGAGGCGGAAAAGGCGCTGCTCTGGCGATGCGCGTCCTTCGAGCTCTGGCGCGGCCGTCACGGTTGGGAGCTGGCTTGATGAAGGTGCCGGACGGAGAGACGGTACGTCTCTGGTTTCAGGAAGACGGAGAGCCGCGCTGGCGCCACTACGGCCTGGCCGGACTGACCGTGAGCGCCACAGGCACGGTGCGCGAGCTGACGCCGTTCACGCTGTTCGGCGTCGAGTTTTCGAAGCCGGACGCTCCGGCGGGGAAGCACCGGTCCATGCTGGAGACCCTCGCGGGGCGTAACTGGCTGGCCGGCCGGAGGACCCGGTACCTGATCCACACAGGCGACGAGGGGGCCAGGCTGGAGCTCGAGGGTCGGCAGTGGCTCCGATGCCGCTTCTCGGCTCCTGCGGTGGATCTCACGATCGAGGGCCCCCGGTCCGAGGATCAGGCTCGGTACGCCGCGCTCGGCCCCGGTCTGACCCTGGCCCTGGCCGCCTGTGGGCGCTGGAGCCTCCACGCCTCGGCCTTTCAGATCGGGGATCGGGTGGTCGCCGCAGCCGGCGAGAGCGGGGCGGGGAAGTCCACATTCGCGCGTGTTGCCGAAGCTGCGGGGCACACGAGGTTGGCCGACGATCAGGTGATTCTGGCGGGGGCCGGGCCGGGGCTGAAGGTCTTGCCGCGATTTCCCCAGCTCAAGATGGGGCCGGACCAGCAGCCGCTCGAACCGGCCAGCGCGCCGCTCGGCGCGATCGTCTTTCCGCGACGCAGGCCCGACGTGTCGGCGCCCACGGTCCGGCCGCTGGCGCCAAGTGAGGCCGTGACCCGGATTCTCGCCAACCTCACGGCATCGAGTCTCTTTGCCCAATGGCTCAGGGCGGCGGCCTTCGATCTCTTCACTGGAGCCGCCCCCGCCGTTGACGCCGTGGAGCTCGTGCTGCCCGACAGTCTCGACGCGCTGCCCGAGGCGGTCGGAGCCATTGTCGACCGGATTGGCGGTAAAGAGACCGGGGGCTAGGTCCAGCCCCAGACGAGCTCCGCCTCGTCTTCGATCGAGGTCCTGAGCTCGACGACTTCGAGCTGGACCAACTGCTCCAACTCGTGGTTAATCTGGTGGAGCAGCGAGGACGGGTGGACGGTGTCCACCCGGTGGTTCTCGGAGATTCCGGCCCAAGCATTGCGGCAGCTTTTCTTGGCGAAGTACAAACCGCGGTCGGCGACGGCAACCACCTGTTCCCAGGTGAACGCACGCGGGAACTTTCGCAGAAAGGGATACGAGGCGAAGCCGATCGAGCAGCTCAGCTCGACCGAGGTCTCGGGACCCAGCTCGAAACGATGGCCGGCGATGCCGGCGCGGATCCGCTCGGCCAGGTCTTCGGCGGTCTTGGGAGTGGCGTTGCGCGCGACGATCAGGAATTCGTCTCCGCCCCAACGGATGACGGTGTCGGCGTCGCGGCAGGCGCCGCGCAGGATCTCGGTCACTTGGAGCAGGATGAGATCGCCGGCGGCGTGCCCGTAGGTGTCGTTGACCTGCTTGAATCCATCCAGGTCGAACAGCAGGAAGAGAAAGTCCGGTGGCGGTCCCTCAGCCGCGACCTTGGGCCGGCGCTTCAGGTTCTCGTGGTGCCGGTCCACCAGCGCCAGATCGGCGTCGATGTTGTTGACCAGGTAGCGGCGATTGCGGAGCCCGGTCAGCGCGTCGGTGACGCTGGCGTGCTCGAGCCGGTCGATGGCGCTTTCCAACTCCTGGTTTCGCTCGGCGAGCTCAGTGGTGCGCAGGGCGACCTGGTCCTCCAGCTCACGGCGTTGCTGGATTTCACGCACACGGATCGCGGACTGCCGGCGAACCACGGCCAGCAGGACCGCCAGGGCCGCGGCCAGGTAGGCCAGATAGGCCCACCAGGCTCGCCACGGAGGGGGTGCCACGTTGATCGCCAGCGCCACCCCGTTCTCGTTCCAGAGATCGTCGTTGTTGCTGGCCTTGACCCGGAAGGTGTACCTGCCGGGGTCCAGATTGGTGTAGGTGGCGCGGTTCAGGTTCCCGACTTCGTTCCAACCGGTATCAAACCCCTCCAGCATGTAGGCGTAGCTGTTGCGCTCGGGAGCCGAGAAATCGAGGGCGGCGAACTCGAAGGACACGACGTAGTCCTTGTGGGTCAGGTAGAGCTCGCGCAGCTCGGGCGTCGGGATCTCGAGCCGTTCCTCCTGGTTGAACTTGAGAAACGAGGTCAGGACCACCGGAGGAGCGTGGTCGTTGGCGTGGATCCGGGACGGCTGGAAGAAGTTCACGCCCTGGTCGCTGCCGAAGAGCATCTCGCCGTCACGAGTCTTGAGAAAGGCGCCGAAGTTGAACTCGGTGCTGAGCAGCCCGTGGGTCGTGCCGTACTTGCGGAAGGTCTCGGTGGCGGGGTCAAAACGGGCCAGGCCGTCGTTGGTGCTCAGCCAGAGCGAGCCGCTCTCGTCCTCCAGGATCGCGTAGACGACGTCGTTGGGCAGACCGTCGCTGGTGGTGTAGGTCTTGAAACGGACCCGGTTTGCGATGCGGTCCTGCTTGAGCCACCGGCTGAGGCCGCCGCCCTGGGTGCCGATCCACAGGGTCCCGTCTGAGCTCTCCGCGAGCGAGAAGATCGTGTCGGCCCCCAGGGAGGACTCCGCATCCGAGTTGCTGCGGTACCGGGTGAAGGTGCCCTGGCGCCGGTCCAGCCGGCTGAGTCCGCCGCCGTCCGTGCCGACCCAGAGGGCCCCGTCGCTGGCCTCGAGGAGAGCCAGCACCTTGTCGTTGCCGATGCTCGTGACGTTGTCGGGATCGTTGCGGTAGCGGATGAATCCTGAGCCGTCTGCCTTGACTCGGTTGAGGCCGCCGCCGTAGGTGCCGGCCCAGACCACCCCCTGACTATCTTCCAAGATCGCGGTTACCGCGTCCCGGCTGAGGCTGGCTGGGTCGTCGGGATCGTGCCGGTAGTTGCGGAAACGGCCGTCCGCTCGTCGCCGGTGCAATCCCCCTTCGAAGGTGCCGACCCAGAGCGTGCCTCCGCGATCGACGTGGAGCGACATGACCCGGTCGTCGCGCAGCCTTCCGGGCACGGCGTCGTCGCGCAGGTGGTGGGTCACGGTGCCGGTGCCGCGATCGAGAACGTCCAGGCCCTCGTAGGTGCCGATCCAAAGCCGGCCTTGAGCGTCTTCGGCCAGGGCGTTGACCGTGTTGCTGATCAGGCTGCGATCGGGGGCAGCCGGGTCGTGCCGGAAGCCGGAAAACGATCCGGTTACGGCGTTCCACTTGCTGATCCCGCCCTGAGTGCCGACCCAGAGCACGCCGCCCCGATCTTGAAAGATGGTCATGACCCGGTTGTCGCTCAGGCTGGCGGGATCGGCCGGGTTGTGAGCGTAGCGGGTGAACGCCTGACGCTCGGGGAGCCATTCGTTGAGGCCGCTGAAGGTGCCGACCCAGAGGACGCCGTTCGAGTCCTGGTGAATCGAAGTCACCCGGTTGCCCAGCAGGCTGCCGCTCCGGCCCGGCTCCTCGGCGAAGCGAGTGAAGGCGCCGGTTGCGGGGTCGAAGCGGTTGAGGCCGCCTTCATAGGTTCCGACCCAGAGCTGGTCGGACCGGTCCTCGAAGACCACCCGGACTCGGTCGCGGCTCAGGCTGGCCGGATCGTCCGGATCGTGCCGGAAGTGCGTAAAGACGCCACCGGCGTCATCCAAGCGATCCAGGCCGCCTCCGTTGGTGCCGACCCAGATCGAGCCGCGGCGGTCCTGGAAGATCGTGCGGATCTGATTGTGCGACAGGCTGTCCGGATTCGACGGATCGTGGAAATAGCGGTCGAAACGGCCGGCTATCGGATCGAAGACGTTGAGGCCGGATTCGGTCCCGACCCAGATGCGCCCATTTCGGTCCTCCAGTAGGGCCCGGACCCGGTTGTTGGAGAGCGAAGCGGGGTCCATCTCGTCGTTTCGGTACTGGACGAAGCTGCGAGTCGCCGGCTCCCAGAGATTGAGGCCGCCTTCATTGGTGCCGATCCAGAGGCGGCCCGTGCTGTCCTTGAGGATGGTCCAGACCCAGTTATTGGAAAGCGATCCCTGGTTGCCCGGCTCGTGGCGGTAGGCGGTGAACGCGTTGCCGTCCCAGTGCACGAGGCCGTCCTGGGTCCCCAACCAGACAAAGCCGAGATCGTCCTGGACGATGGCGTTGACGGTGCTGTGAGGCAGCCCCTCCTGCAGGCCAACGTGGTCGAATGGAATCCTCCGTTCCTGGGCGCTGGCGGCGGTCGCCAGGGCCAGGAGGACGAGCGTCGCCGCCCAGCGGCTCCAGCGTAGGTGTCGAGGCATGAGGTTCCTAGAGGCTAGCGGCGGAGGGTCGAGAAACCGCCGCTCCGGCACATCCTACTGAATTCCTCAGCCGGCAGCGGTTTGGCGAAGAGAAAACCCTGGACGTAGTCACAGCGCTCGGCGGCCAGAAACCGAAGCTGGGCCTCGGATTCGAGCCCCTCGGCCACCACCTCGAAGCCCAACCGGTGCGCCATTGCGATCACCGCCGAGATGATCGCTGCGTCGGTGCCACCGGACTGGATGCCGCGCACGAACGACCGGTCGATCTTCAAGAGGTCGAGCGGAAACGCCTTGAGGTAGGACAGCGCTGAATTGCCGGTACCGAAATCGTCGATAGCGATCCGGACGCCCCGGGTCCGGAGCTGTTGGAGGTGTGCCGCCGAGCGGGCGTCGTCCAGCGTGACACCGCGCTCGGTGAGCTCGAGATCCAGGCGCTCCGGATCGAGTCCGGTCTCGTCCAGAATGCGCTCGACCAAGCCGACAAAGTTGCGCTCCCGGAGCTGATGAGTGGAGACGTTGACCGCCAGCCGTTCGGGGAAACCGGTCAGTCCGGCCCAGCTCACGGCTCTAGCGCAGGCGGTCCGCAGGACCCACTCTCCGATCTCCTCGATCACGCCGATTTCCTCGGCGATGGGGATGAACTCGTCGGGCGGCACCAGCCCTAGCTTGGCGTTGGTCCAGCGGACCAGGGCTTCGGCGCCCACGACCTCTAGATCGGCGCAGGACAGCAGAGGCTGGAAGGCCAGGCTCAGCTCGTTTAGCTCGACGGCCCGATGCAGGTGCCGCTCGATCTCCATCTTGCGAGTCGAAGTCGAGTTCATCCACTCGCTGTAGAACTGGAAACGGTTCCTGCCCGCTTCCTTGGCGTGGTACATAGCGGACTCGGCGTGCTGGAGCAGGTCGAAGGCGCTCTGGGCGTCCGGTGGGTGGACGGCGATGCCGGCGCTGGCGGTCAGGAACGTCTCTTCACCGCGCAGGGTAAACGGTATCGACAGTTGATTCAGCAGCCGCTGGGTGGCGCGCGCGGCGCCGCGCACGCTTTCCAGGTCGCTCACCAGGATCAGGAACTTGTCGCCGCCCCAGCGTGCCACCGTCGGTCCCGGCTCGCGCACGATGTAGTCGCTGCGGCGCAGCGAGACTCGCAACCGGTCGGCGACGCTGGTCAAGAGCTCATCACCGGCCTCCGGGCCGAGCGTGTCGTTGATGGTCTTGAACCGATCCAGGTCGAGGTAGACGACGGCCGAGAGCGAGTCGTTCCGCTCGCCCCGGGCCAGGGTACTGCGCAGCAGCTCCAGGAACATGTGCCGGTTGGGCAGGCCGGTCAAGAGATCGTAGTTGGCCAGCTGCTTGACCCGTTCCTCGGTCCGCCGCCGGTCGGTCACGTCGCGGGTGACGCCGTGGATGGCGACTGCCCGGCCGCCCTGGTCACGGCGTATCTCGGCGCGGTGGTGGACCATGCGGATGCTGCCGTCGCTGCACAGGAGGCGGTGATCCACGTCGATCTCGGTCTGCCCTGTGACGGCGGTGTCGAAGGCTTCGGTCACGCGGGCGCGATCCAAGGGATGGACGCGCTCGATGAGCTCTTCGAGCGCGGCGGTGCCGCTTTCGGGAAGGCCCAGGATGCGGCCGGTCTCAGCCGACCAGCTCAACCTGCGCCGGCCCAACTCGAGCTCCCAGGTGCCCAGGTGCGCGATGCGCTCGGTCTTGGCAAGCTTGCTCCGGCTCGCCAGCAAGCGCTGCCGGTCCAGTCCGGCGCTGACCATGTACTGAATGCGATTCGCCAGCACGGTCCAGTTGGCCGGCTTGACCGCGAAATCGGTGGCTCCGGCTTGGTAGGCCTCGGCGATCGTCTCCGAATCGCCGAGACCAGTCAGCATCAGGATCGGGATCTCCTCGCCATCGGGCATTGCGCGGATCGTGCCGCAGACCTCGAGGCCGCTGCGATCAGGCAGGCCCACATCCAGGAGGACGAGCGCCGGTGGCTGCTGGATGTAGAGCTCCAGAGCGCCGGCGGCATCGCCGGCTTCGACCACGTTCAGACCGATGGCTTCGAGCCGCCGGCGTCCCAGGAGGCGCAGGTTCTCATCGTCCTCGACGAAGAGAACCGTGGGCGCGGGCGCGGCCGACGAGGCTTCGCCCACGTACGGGCTCGGCGGCCTTCCTGCGGAGGGACGAGTCACCGAGCCAGCCTACGCTCCGGCGCTGCAAAGTCAATGGCATTTCAACAGTTGCGACCCTCGACGCTGCGTCCGAGCCGGACGGTCGGCATGCCTAGACCAGCTCGCGAATGCGGGCTCGAAACGTCGGCGGCGTGACGCCCAGGAGCTGCGATCCGGTCGGCACGTCGTCCGGGAGCCGCTCCAGAATCTCGCCGAGCAAGACGCGCAGAGCGCGTCGAACGAGGTCTTTGCCGCCGTCGGCGCCGCCGTCGGCGCCGGCACGGATGACTTCGGCCAGGACCGCCTGCACCTCATTCCAGCGGCCGGAACGGGCCAGCAGCCCGGCTTTCCGCTGCCGGACGGCCTTGGCCAGGCGGCGTCGAAACGTGGTCTCGGGAATACCGACCGATTGCGCGGCCTGGCGGGCCACGCCGCCCGCGAGGCGATCGGCTTCCAAGATCAGATCCTCGCGAATCCAGGTGCCTAATGGATGCAGGAAATCGCGCTCGCCGGCGAGGGCGACGTCCAGCTCGCGGCCCAGGGCGACCCGCAGGCGCTCCCAGCTGTCTCCCGAGATCTCGGGCCCGGCGATCGCGGGCGCCGGTGCCGGTGCCGGCGCTTCGCCTCCAGGCCAGGAGGGCGGCAGCGCTTCGGCCGCCGCGGGTTCGAGCGGCAGGCTCAGGCCGTCCGCGTCGAGCTCGTCTCGATCGCAGAGGATGACCGCTTGCATGATGCGATTCTGGAGCTCGCGAACGTTGCCGGGCCAACCGTACCGGGTGAGCTCCTGCTCGGCGCGCTCGGAAAATCGGCGGACGCTCTTCTGGTACTGCACGGCGAAGGATTCGAGAAAGTGCTGGGCCAGGTGCAGCACGTCGTCCGGGCGCTCCCTGAGCGGAGGCACCTCGAGCCGGACCACGTTGAGGCGGTAATAGAGGTCTTCCCGGAAGTGCCCGGCCGTAACCTCGGCGGCCAGGTTGCGGTTGGTGGCCGCGACGATGCGGACGTCCACGCGCCGGTTCTTGCCACCACCGATGGGAGCGAATTGCTTTTCCTGGACGAAGCGGAGGAGCTTGCTCTGGACTTCCAGCGGCAGCTCTCCAATCTCGTCCAGGAACACGGTGCCGGTGTCGGCCTCGGCCAGGCGGCCGCTGCGCCGGCCCTCGGCTCCCGTGTAGGCACCCTTCTCGTGTCCAAAGAGCTCGCTCTCGATCAAGGTGGTTGCGATCGAGCCGCAGTCCACCACGACGAAGGGCCGGTCGCGCCGGTCGCTCAGCTCGTGGACCGTTCGCGCCAGGAGCTCCTTGCCGGTACCGCTCTCGCCGGTGATGAGAACCGTGGCGTCGGTGGGCGCCACCCGCCGCGCGGTGGCGACGATGCCGTCCATCTCGGGCGAGCGGTAGAGGAGCTTCGATTGCTGCAGGGCCTGGCGTAGCTGGTTGAGCTCGGCCATCAGCTTGCGCTTCTCGCCCTCTTGCCGCTCGTGGTTCAAGGCGGCGAGTCGGGCCAGATCCAGAGCCACGGCGAGCTGCCTGCCGAGAGCGTGCAGAAAGACCAGATCCGCGGAGTCAAGGCTTTGGCCTTCGTGGGGGTCGGCCAGAAGCAACGCCCCCAGGGCCGAGCCGCTGGTGCGCAGGGGCACCGCGTACGCCGGCCAACCCAGTTCCTCGCGATCGGGCGGCGCCAGCTCGCGCGGCGTCCCCGCGGCGATGGCCAGACGCATCAGGTTGGTCTCTTCGAGGGCCGGCTCCACGGTCTCCATCCGGCGCTGAAGCTCGCCGCCGCCCGCGGTACGGGTGAAGCCGTGAACCAGCGCCAGGGTGCCGTCGTCCTGGGCACGAAATAGTCCGATTCGGTTGGGCTTGAAGGTGGAGTAGAGCTTGTCCAGCGCTTCGCGGGACAGCCCTTCGAAGTCGTGATTGGTGGCGATCGTGTCGATGACGTCCCACAACAACACCATGTTGCGGTAGTCCTTGGCCATGTTGCCCGTGAAGATGCCGCTCAGGCGGTCGAACGCGCCCGACTCTTCGATGCCGGCCCGCTCGCTCCAGTCCACGATGCAGCCGCCGCCCAGCCGTTTGGCGGCGTTGAGGGCCTGGTCGGCGCGCCGCACGATCTCGATCGGAGGCACCGCTTCCAGCTCGTCGATCGAACATGAGGCGATTCCGATCGAGAAGCCGAGCCGGACCGCGCCGTCCAGGAACGAAGCCTCACGCAGCGCCGAGAGCAGCTTCTCGCCTACGCTGCGGCTGGTTGCGGCATCGGCTCCAGGGAGCACCGCGGAGAAGATCACGCCGCCGTAGCGCGACAGGGGGTCCGAGCTGCGCAAGCCGGAGCGCAGACGGTGGCTGATCTCGCGCACGACCTGGTCGCCCGCCTCCCGTCCGAAACGCTCGTTGATGATGGCGAACTCGTCGGGATTGATCAGGATGAGGCTCAGGACCGCCCCGTCTCTCCGTGCCCTGTCGACCTCTTCGTCCAGGATTGCCTGGAAGGCGGTGCGGTCGGGAAGCCCGGTGACCGGATCGCGTAGCACCGAGGCGATCTGCGATGCATGGCTGGCCAGGGCTCCGCCCAGCGAAAACAGCCAGCGCCACCAGCGGGGGGCGTCTTCGGTGGCGGTCTCGAAGATCCGGCGATCGCTCAGGAAGCGTTCGGGAGCCTCGGCTGCGGCCGGCTCCGGGAAGCGAAGACCCAGCCAAGCCGGCGGCGTCGTCGTGGAGCCGGCGGCGTCGGTGCTTCGGCGCCGGGGCGCGCCCTCCGTCGCTCCGCCCTCGAAGTCCAGCGGCACCAGCAGGCAACCGGCCTCCGTGCCGGTTCGAAATTCCTCGGCGGCCGGGACTGGCTCGTCGGCGAAGGCCGCGGCTTGCTCGACCGTGGCCAGCTCTTCGGGCGGGTCGGCGCCGCCGTCGTGGACCAGAAGAGGGCGCGTCAGCCCAGTGACCGCGGCCGGCAGGTACAGGGTTACCGCCTCGGCCCCACTCAGCCGACGAACTCCGCGGACGTAGGACGTGAGAAGTTCCGTCGTCTCGATCATTGGCTACCGGGCTTTGGCGAGAGCGCGTCGGCGGGGGGGCGCGAAAAATGTTAGCACGCGCTCCGGGCGGGAATCGGCCGTCCAGAAACGAGAGAAACGCTGAAACACTCCTTCGCGCCGATGCGTATTCCTACCTAAGTGCGGCAGCGTCATCGACGAGAGCCGCTTCAAGCCGGACCAAGACAATTGAATATCGCGTGCCGAGGGAGGCGACGTCGAGATGAGCAAGAAAAAGCGTTTCGTATGGCTGGTAGCCGCGGTGATCGTAGCGGTGGTGGCGGGCCTGGTGTTTATGAACCTGAGCGCCGCCAAAGCGAACGGTGCCGGCAAGGAAGGCGAGGCCGCCGAGTCCGCGGAGAATGGCGAGAACGGAGCCGCGGCGGGTGAGGGCGAGGCGGGAGGTGAAGGCGGGGAGGGAGAGAAGGCTCCGGTCCCGGTGGAGGTCGCCGAGGTCGCCGCCGGTGAGATCTCGGCCTATCTGTCCTCGACGGCGAACCTGGTCGCCGAGAACCAGGTACGCATGCTGAGCGAGGTCGAGGGCCGGGTGGGCCGGCTCCTGGTCGAAGAAGGGGACTTCGTGCGGCGGGGCCAGGTACTGGCAACCCTGGTCCGGGACGACGAGCAGATCGCGGTGACCAAGGCCGGGCTCAAAGAGACCAATGCCCGGCTCGCGTACGAGCGCGGCGAGGACTTGATCGGTAAGGAGCTCATCAGCCGCGAGGAGTTCGATAAGTTCACCATGGACTACGAGATCGCCCGCCAGGAGCTGGCCGAGGCGCGCTGGATGCTCGAGAAGACGACGATCCGCGCCCCGTTCACCGGCCAGATCAGCGAGCGCATGATTCAGGTGGGCCAGAACGTCCGGCCCTCGGACGAGCTGTTTCAGATCACCGATCTGGATCCGCTGGTGGCGCGCATCTTCCTGCCCGAGCGGGACGTGCTCGGTCTCAATTCGGACGCTCCCGTGCGCATTACCCTCAACGCCGACGAGGAGACTCGCTTTGCCGGCTCGATCCGGCAGGTCAGTCCGGTGGTCGACACCGCGACGGGCACGATCAAGCTGACCATCGAGGCGGTGGCGCCTCCCGAGGGCGTGCGGCCGGGGAGCTTCGTCACCATCGACATCGTGCGTGAGACCCGGACGGATGCCATCCTGCTGCCGCGCGAGGCGGTGCTGCGCGAGCTCCAGAGCGCGCACGTCTTCCTGTTCGAGGACGGGCAAGCGCGGAAGCAAGAGATCCAACTCGGACTCGAGGAGGGCCTTTGGGTCCAGGCTAGCTCCGGGGTCGCTCCGGGCGAGCAGGTGATCGTGGCCGGACAGGGCGGCTTGAAGGACGGCGCTCCGGTCAAGCTGGTCGGGGACCAGGCCGCCGATGCGGCCACCGACGCCGACGCGGAAGCGAGCTAGCGTCGATGAAACTGGTCGAATTCTCCCTGCGGCGGCGGGTCACCATCTCGATGGTGGCCGTGGCCCTGATGCTCTTCGGCATGGTCGCCTTCGGCCGCCTGTCGATCAACTTGCTGCCCGATCTTTCCTATCCGAGCCTGACGGTCGAGACGCGGCTGGACGGAGCCGCTCCGGCCGAGATCGAAGCTCTGGTCTCGCGGCCCATCGAAGAGGTCGTGGGTATCGTGGCCGGGGTCAAGAGGCTGACCTCGGTGTCGAGGCCGGGACTGTCGCAGGTGACTCTCGAGTTCGAGTGGGGCCGCAACATGGACTTCGCCTCGCTCGACGTGCGCCAGAAGCTGGACCTGATCCGATTGCCCAGAGAGGTGGAGAAGCCTGTCATCCTGCGCTTCGATCCCGCGAACGATCCGATCCTGAGGCTGTACGTATCTGGCGGGCGGGATCTCTATCAACTGCGCTACGTGGCCGAGGAGGTTCTGAAGAAGGATCTCGAGTCGACCGAGGGCGTGGCCGCGATCAATGTCAACGGCGGCTACGAAGAGGAGATCCAAGTCCAAGTGGACGAGGGCAAGCTGGCGCTCGTCGGCCTCAGCATCCAGGACGTCAACACCAAGCTGCTGCGCGAGAACGTGAACCAGGCCGGGGGCAGCCTCTACGAAGAGGAAGCCCGGTACCTGGTGCGCTCGAACAACGAGTTCGTGGATCTGTCCGATATCGCCGACACCGTGATGCTCAACCACCAGGGCCGGTCGGTCAAGGTCTCGGACATCGCCACCGTACGGCGCGGGCACAAGAAACGCGACGTGGTGACCCGCTTCGGCGGCGAGGAGGCAGTGGAGCTGGCGCTCTACAAGGAAGGCGACGCCAACACCGTTCAGGTCGCCAGGGCCGTTCGCGGCCGGCTGGGCCGGGTGGAAGGGGAGCTGCCGGAAGGCATCGAGGTGGTCGTCGGCATCGATCAGTCGGAGTTCATTCAGGCCTCCATCGACGAAGTTCTGATGAACGCGCTGATCGGTGGCGGCATCGCGATTCTCGTACTGCTGTTCTTCCTCAAGGATCCGCGCAGCACTCTCATCATCGGGGTTTCGATTCCGATCTCGGTCGTCGCGACGTTCTTTCTGATGTATCGGACCGGGACGACCCTCAACGTCATGTCCCTGGGCGGCCTCGCTCTCGGGGTCGGGATGCTCGTGGATAACGCGATCGTGGTCCTAGAGGCGATTTTCAAGCACCAGGAGCGGGGTCTTTCGGCGGTCAAATCGGCCGAGCGCGGCGCCTCCGAAGTGGGCAAGGCCGTGGCGGCCTCGACACTCACCACGGTCGCGGTCTTCCTGCCCGTGGTGTTTCTGGAAGGCATCGCCGCCCAGCTCTTCCGGGACATGGCGCTGACCGTGTCGTTCTCGCTTATCGCTTCGCTGGCGGTGGCGCTCACCCTGATCCCGATGCTAGCCGCGGTTATGGGCGGGGCCGAGAACGCGACCGCTCCGGTCGTCGAGACCTCCGGAGGCCAGGTCCGGCAGTTCTTCCGCTTCGTCCTCGTGACGCTGCCGGCATGGATCGTCTTCGGCGTGCGCAAGCTGCTCCTGCTGCTCGTGGCCTTGCTGGGTTTCGTGGCCAAGCCCTTTATGTGGCTCTTCGACAAGGCCCTAGGAGTCGTTTCGAGCGCCTACCCGAATCTGCTCAAGGGTGCCTTGGCTGCGCGCCCGGTAGTTCTGGCGGTGGCACTGCTGGCTTTCGCCGGAGCCATGGCCTTGGTGCCGCGGTTGGGCTTCGATCTCATCCCCAATTTCTCGCAGGGAGAGTTCAGCTTCCTGGTTGAGCTGCCCGAGGGAACGCCGCTCGAAGCTACTGACCGGTACCTGGCGGATGTCGAGGATGCTCTTGACGGAGTTGACGAGGTGGCTTCTTACTCGGGCATCGTGGGCGGCCGCGGGCTGTCGCTCGCCAACACCGGTACCGAAGGGGAAAACACCGGCCGCCTTCAGGTGCGCATGGCCGACGGCACGACGCCCGAGCAGGAAGCAGCGGTGGCCGAGCGCCTGCGTGACCGTCTGGAACAGTCCGGCCTGTCCCGCTACAAGTTCGAGCGCCCCACCTTCTTCAGCTTCCGTACGCCGATCGAGGTCGAGGTCTACAGCGATGCGTTGCCTGAGCTGCATCGCGCCGCGAGCGCCATCCGGGAGCGGTTGGAAGAGATCCCCGGGCTCGTGGACGTCAAGTCCACCGCCGAGCTCGGGAATCCGGAGCTGCAGATCCAGTTCGATCGCAACAAGCTGGCGCGGCTGGGCTTGAACCTGGGCGATGTCGCCGAGACCGTGCGCAACAAGGTGCAGGGCGAGGTGGCGACCCGGTTCACCGAAGGGGATCGCGAGATCGACATCGTGGTGCGCTCCGTGGACCTGGGACGGGCTTCGGTGGATGACGTTCAGGATTTCATCGTCGGCCAGCGCGAGGGCATTCCGATCTATCTCAAGTCGGTGGCCGACGTGGCGTTGACCGAGGGTCCGAGCGAGATCCGGCGGATCGGGCAGAAGCGGGCCGGCATCGTCTCCGGCAACATCGACGGGCGGGACATGGGGGCGGTGGCAGCCGACGTGCGCCGCGCGCTTTCTGGGGTGGCACTGCCGGGCGGCGTGACGGCGTCGCTGTCCGGGCAGGAGGAGGAACGGGCCGCGGCCCAGAGCTCGCTCCTGATGGCCATGGGGCTCGCGATCTTCCTGGTCTACCTGGTCATGGCCTCGCAGTTCGAATCGTTTCTGCACCCGTTCGTGATCATCTTCACCCTGCCGCTGGGGGCCATCGGAGTGGTCCTGGCGCTGGCTCTCACCGGCCGGAGCATCAACATCGTGGCCATGATCGGAGCGGTCATGCTGGCCGGCATCGTGGTCAACAACGCCATCGTCCTGGTGGACGCGGTCAACCAGCGGCGCCGATCGGGCATGAGCAAGCAGGAGGCCCTGCTCGCCGCCGGCAGGGACCGGCTGCGTCCGATCCTCATGACCTCGGCCACGACCATCTTCGGGCTCTTGCCGATGGCGATGGGGCTGGGCGAAGGCGCCGAGCTGCGCTCGCCGCTGGCGATTACCGTGATCGGCGGTCTGGCGCTCGGAACTCTTCTCACCCTGGTCGTGATTCCGGTGGTCTATTCGCTCATGGACCGGCGCGAGGAGTTGCCGGCCACCGAGCGGGCGATTGAGATGGAAGAGGCCAGGCCGGACCGGCTGGACTCGGAGCCCGTAGGGGAGGTCGCCTAGATGCAGCTACCCAAGCTCGCGGTCACGCGGCCGATCACGACCGCGATGATCCTGATCAGCATCCTGGTGGTGGGCGGGATCGCGCTCGCCCGCCTGCCGCTGGCCTATCTCCCCGAGGTGGACGCGCCCTTCATCGGCGTCCAGATTCCGTTCCCGAACTCGAATCCCCTGCAGATCGAAAAGGAGATCGTCAAGCCCGTCGAGGAGGTCCTGGCGACCATCCCAGGCGTCAAGACGCTCAACGGCCAGGCCGATCCCGACCAGGCGCAGATCTTTCTCGAGTTCGAGTGGGGTAAGGAGCTGGACATCGTCCGCATGCAGGTCAGCGAGAAGATCGATCAGGTCAAGGGCGAACTGCCGGCCGGGATCGGCGAGATCGTGATCTTTTCGTTCAATACCAACGACATCCCGGTGGTCCAGGCGCGGGTCTCGGCCAAGGGCGTGGACCTTTCCGAGTCCTACGACCTGATCGAGGCCCGGATTCTGAATCGCCTGCGCCGGGTGCCAGGAGTGGCCCGTGTGACTCTGGACGGGGTGGCGCCGCGGGAGATCTCGATCGATCTGATCCTGAGCCGGGTGCGCGAGCACAGCGTCGACGTGGGCGGGCTTATCCAGCAGCTTCAAGGCGCCTCGTCGAACCTGGTGCTCGGCCAGGTCGATCAGGGTGGCCTGCGTTTTACGGCTCGAGCTGTGGGCCAGTTCCAATCGGTGGCCGAGGTCGAGAACCTGGTTATCGACGAGCGCGGGCTGCGGCTTCGCGACATCGCCGAAGTCACCTACGAAGAGCCGCCGATTCCGCACGGGCGCTTCCTGGACCGTCAGTTCGCGGTCGGCCTCGACGTGTTCAAGGAATCGACCGCCAACACAGTGGACGTGGTGCGAAACGTGATGGCGGTGATCCAGGACGACATCAACAACGATCCGCTGCTGGCGGGAGTCAGCCTGTTCGTGTGGGAGGACCAGGGTAAGGAGATCATGGGCGGCCTCACCGGTCTCTTGACCGCGGGAGTGATCGGCGCGTTCCTGGCGATCTTCAGCCTGTACTTCTTCCTGCGCCGTATCGATTCCACCTTCATCGTCTCGCTCTCGATTCCGTTCTCGATCCTGGCGGCCTGCGGCGTCATGTACTTCTTGGGCAAGTCGCTCAACGTTTTGTCGATGATGGGGTTGATGCTGGCGGTCGGTATGCTGGTGGACAACGCCGTCGTCGTCCTGGAGTCGATCGATCGCCTGCACCGGACCGAGTCGAATCGCGAGAAGTCGGCGCTCGAAGGCGCCCGTTCGGTGGCGGTGGCGGTCAGCGCCTCGACCCTGACGACGCTCATCGTCTTTCTGCCGCTCATCATCGGTGCCCGCACCGATCTGACCACCTGGCTCAAGGAGATCGGGATCGCGATCACCATCGCGCTGGCCTGTTCGCTGTTCTCGTCGCTGACCTTGATCCCGCTCATGTCGGCGCACTTCCTGGGCCGGAAGAAGGCCAAGGAGATCAAGTCCATCGCTTGGCTCGAGGGCAAGTACGCGGCGACCCTGGCCTGGACCCTCAAGCACCGCTGGAAGACCGGAGCCTTGCTCTTGCTGGTCATCGGACTGGGGATCGTGCCGTTCGCGACCGGCATGATCAAGAGCGCGATCTTCTCGGGCACCATCAACGAGCGGCTGGTGCTACGTTACGAGTTCGCCGACCATACCTACAAGTCGGAGGCCCGCGAGGCGGTCGAATACGTCGAGCCCTTCCTGTGGGACAGGAAGGAAGACTTCGAGGTGGCTTCGCTCTACAGCTTCTACATGGAGAACCGGGCCGAGACCACCATGGTGCTGGCGCGGAAGAACATGACCGACGACGAGGTCAAGGAGTTGCAGAAGAAGGTCCGGGAAGAGCTGCCCGAGCTGGCCGGCGTCCGTCTGTACTTCGACGACGACGCCGACACCGGCGGCGACAACACTTTCTTCGCGGTCAAGCTCTTCGGCCAGGACAGCTCGCTCCTGGAGCGCTACGCCACCGAGGCGCTGCGCCGGATCGAGACCCTGGACGGCATGCAGGATCTCCGTACCTCCTTTCGGGACACCCAGCGCGAGGTGCGGGTCAAGATCGACCGGGAGAAGGCGGCGCGGAACGGTCTCGACGCTCAGGACATGGCCGACATCTTCTCGTTCACCCTGGGCGCCATGCGCCTGCCTCGCTTCAACGCTGGCGAGCGCGAGGTGGAGACGTGGCTAGCGCTCCGGATCGAGGACCGGGAGAATCTGGACGATCTCAAGAAGCTCCAGGTCGGGGGCGGCGCCAACGGTACGCCGATCTATCTCGGCGACATCGCAGCCTTCGAGATCGTGCCACGGGCGCGCCAGATCGAGCGGGAGAACCGGAAGGTGCGGGTGGCGGTGCGCGGCACCTATGAGGGTGACGACTGGAAGGACACCCAGGACGAGATCGCCGCGCTCATGGACGCCTTTGATCTGCCCCCGGGCTATTCCTGGTCCTGGAACGACCGCATCATCGAGCAGAGCGAGCAGAGCGCGCAGATGGGGGTCAACTTCCTGTTGGCTCTGGTTCTCGTCTACCTGGTCATGGCCTCGCTTTTCGAGTCCCTGGCGCAGCCGTTTGCCATCCTGTTCTCGATCTTGTGCGCGATCCCGGGTGTTGCCTGGCTGCTGGCGATCACGGGCACGGAGTTCAATCTGATGGCTCAGATCGGCCTGCTCATCCTGATGGGGATCGTGGTCAACAACGGCATCGTGCTCCTGGACCACGTCAACCAATTGCGCAAGACCGGACTGGAGCCAGACGAGGCCATCATCCAAGCCGGCCGGGAGCGCCTGCGGCCGATTCTGATGACCGCGGCCACGACCATCATCGGCCTGCTGCCACTGGCGGTGCGAGGGCCGGCGACGAGCGGTATCTTCTACTACCCGCTGGCGCGCACGGTGATCGGCGGCCTTATGTCCTCGGCCTTCCTGACCCTGCTGGTGCTGCCCTACGTCAACGTGCTGATCGAGAGCTTCGTGGCCTGGCTCAAGAGGATCTGGCGAGCCTCGGAAAGCGTCGGCAAGGGCTCGGCGGTGAGCGTCGAGGATCCCGTGGCCTCGGCCTAGCGCGCCTGCTGCTTGGCCTGCTCTGGGCCTGCTTCGAATCAACCGGCACGCCGTCCGTAGGCGGCCGCCGCCGGCGGCCTGCGGCCAGGGCGACCGCCAGGATCCGGGCTATCATCGCGTTCGATGCTTGCCGGAGGAGCCCAGGCTGTCGCCGAGATCTCGACCAGCGCGCTCGAGAGCAACCTGGCCGCTCTAAGGAGCTGGATCGGTCCTGGGACCGCCCTGTGGCCGGTGGTCAAGGCCGACGCGTACGGGCTGGGGCTCGAGCGCCTCTGGCCGCTTCTGGCGGAGAGCTCGGACGGGCTGTGCGTGGCGACCGCTGCCGAGGCGTTGGAGCTGCGGGCATGGGGGTACGCGGGCCCGGCTCTCGTGCTGATGCCGCCCACCGGCCTCGCCGAGCCGGAGCGGTCGGGGATCGCCGGTGCGCTCGTACGCCGGCGGCTCGAGCTGATGGTGTCGTCCTGGGACGACGTGGCGGTGCTGGTCGAAGCCGGCCGGGACGTTGGCGGCCCGGACGCTGCGGATGGCGCGGGGATCCGGCTGCACTTGCTGGTGGACACCGGCATGAACCGGGGCGGCGTGCGGCTCGAAGGCGCTGCGGAGCTGCTGGAGCGGCTTCGCGCCGAGCCCGGGATCGATCTGACTGGGATCGCCAGCCACTTTGCTACCGCCGATACCGATCCCGTCTTCGCGCGCGAGCAGCTCGGGCGGTTTCGCTCCTGGCTCGAGGCCCACGGTCCCTGGGACGGCGTCGCGCGGCACATGGCCAACTCGGCCGGGGTCCTGGCCTTCGGCGACGCCCATCTGGACCTGGTGCGGCCGGGGCTCGCCACCTACGGCTACCTGCCGGCACCGGAGCTGGGGCGCCTGCCGGAGTCCGCAGACGCGGGCGAGTCCGGAGACGTCTCGCCACGGCCGGCACTTCGTCCGGCGCTGGGCCCGGTACTCCGCCCGGCACTCCGATTAGTGTCGCGCCTGCTCCTCATCAAGGAGGTGCGCGCGGGCGAGAGTACCGGCTACGGCCGCGACCATGTCTTTCGAAGCGACTCTCGGGTGGGCGTGGTGCCGCTCGGGTACGCCGACGGCTTGTCCCGCTCGCTGGCCCCGGCCCTCGCGGTGCGCGTTCGCGGCCGGATGGCACCGGTTCGGGGCGCGATCTCCATGGACCAGCTCGTCGTCGATCTGAGCGAGGTGCCAGAGGCGTCGGTGGGCGACGAGGTCGTGGTGCTGGATCCGGACCCCGAGGCCGCCAACGCGGTCGAGGCCGTGGCTCGGGCCGCCGGCACCATTCCCTACGAGATCTTGACCCGTCTGGGCCCCCGTATCGAGCGCCGGTTGGTGGACTGAGGGCCGGCGCGCCCGCTCCCCGGAGCGCCCCGGAGCGGCGGGCGCCGCTCTATACTTCGGAAACGCATGAGCCCAGTCAAGGAATCCGCAGGTACCGTCAAGGGCGCCCTGCCCCGAGAGCTCCTGGCCGACCTCCACGGCTTCTTGAGCCTCGAGGCTCCGTTCCTGATCCGGGATCTTCCCGCCCGCGTGCGGAGCGAGGATGAGCTCGAAGCGGCGCTCCTCGAACGCGTGGAAGCCCGGTTCCAGACCGGTCCGGACTTCTCGGAGGAGCGGCTGTTCCCGATGGTCAGCCACCGGCGGGCGGTGGCCTGGGGGCGGGACGCACTCGAGATCGCCATCCGGGGATTCTTCGAGCGCCGCCGTATCCGGGCCTCGATCGAGGCCGGCGAGAAGCTCGAGATGCTGCGGGCGATGCTGCTCACCCGCGCCATCGACAACTTCCTGAAAACGGCTTTCGATCGCAAGGAGATCGCCTGGGGCGACTACCCCTCGCCGCAGAAGGGATTTCGCTCGACCGGTCAGGAGGCGGTCGTAGGCGCCGCCTTGCGGCTGCGCCGTCCGCCGCGCTACCCGGCGGGTCCGGACTACGACGGGGACTACATCTGCCCCTTGATCCGGGACCTGGGCGCGCTGGTCATGTTCAAGCCGGATCCGCTGCATTCGATTGCGGTGCAGTACGGCAAGTCCGGGACCCCGGTCGGCGGCCGGGATCTGCACGTGGGAGACATCGACTACGGAGTGGTGCCGCCTGCGGCGCCGCTGGCCCTTGGCGTCCAGACGATGGTGGGCATGGCCTACGGCTTCAAGCTGCGGGGCGAGGACCGGGTGTGCGTGGGATTCATCGGAGATGGCGGGGCGAGTTTGGGGGAGTGGCACGAGGCGGTCAACTTCGCCGCCGTCGCCAAGCTCGGGATGGTGTTCGTGGTCGAGAACAACCAGTGGGCCCTGGGCACCCATGTCAGCGAGCAGACCGCGGCCCATCGGTTCGCGAGCCGCGCGGCGGGCTACGGCATCGCCGGTGTCACGCTCTATGGCAACGATCCGGACGGAGTCGCGGCGGGCATGGCCTGGGCCGCCGATCGCGCTCGCTCCGGCCACGGTCCGACCCTGGTCGAGTTGGTCTCCTACCGGCGTAGCGGCCACGCCCACCACGACGACGATCGCTTTCACGGGGCCGAGGAAGCTCGGATCCCGGGCTACGAG
The DNA here is from genome assembly GCA_965223155.1 of Candidatus Multivoradales bacterium. Taxonomy (GTDB): domain Bacteria; phylum Acidobacteriota; class Thermoanaerobaculia; order Multivoradales; family JAHEKO01; genus CALZIK01. Next base: position 784,972 of record CBDCVR010000013.1, on the reverse strand, counting down.
TTCGTCGAGGAACGGCGGGCTTGGGAGCGTCACGATCCGATTGATCTGTACAGCGAGCGTCTGTGTCGCGAAGGCCTGGTGACGACGGACGAGATCGAAGAGATTCGGGCCGAGACCGCCGGCGAGGTCGAGCGTGCGGCGGCGCGGGCCGAATCTCTGCCATGGCCGGAACCGGCCGAGTACCGCGCGCGGGTTTTCGCCCCGCGCGTGCTACCCAAGCCGCTTGCCGCGGCCGAGCCTGGCACCCGGAAGATGGCCTACGACGAGGCCGTACGCCAGGCGTTGGTCGAGATGATGGAAGAGGACGACGGGGTCTTCGTGCTCGGGGAAGACGTGGGTGGGCGCTACGGCGGCGCCTTTGGCGTCACCCGCGGCTTGGCCAAACGTTTCGGCAAGGAGCGCTGCCTCAACACGCCCCTGGCCGAGTCGGCGATCGTGGGCTGCGCCGTGGGCTCGGCTTTGGTGGGCTTCCGGCCGGTGGTGGAGATGCAGTTCGCCGATTTCCTGGCCCCCGCCTTCAACTCCCTGGTGAACAACGCGGCCAAGCTCTACTGGCGCTGGGGCCGGCCGGTGCCGCTGGTCGTGCGTCTGCCCTACGGTGGCGCCACTGGCGACCTCAAGAAGCTCCTGGGCGGCGGGCCGTACCACAGCCAGTGTCCCGAGATGTGGTTCTTGCGCACTCCGGGGTGGAAGATCGTGGCGCCCTCGACCCCCGCGGACGCCAAGGGCCTGATGATTGCCGCCATCCGGGACGAGAATCCGGTGGTCTTTCTGGAGGCCAAGGGCCTCTATGGTTTTTTCCGTACGGATCTGCGCGAAGAGGTGCCGTTGGGCACGGCGGCCGAGCTGCCGCTGGGTCGGGCGGCGATCCGGCGGGAGGGCGAGGACCTGTCCATCCTGAGCTACGGGGCCATGGTGTGGACCGCTCTCGAGGCGGCCGAGCGGCTGGCCGAAGAGGGCTGTAGCGTGGAAGTGCTCGACCTGCGCTGCCTGGCGCCGCTCGACGTCGAGGCGATTCGTGCTTCGGTGGCGAAGACCGCGCGCGCCCTGGTGCTGCACGAGGACACCCGCACCGGCGGGCTGGGCGGCGAGCTGGCCGCGGTCCTGATGGAGGAGTGCTTCTTCGACCTGGACGCGCCCGTGCGGCGGGTGACGGCCCCCGATACGCCGGTGCCCTACGCGCCGCCGTTGGAGCACGACTTCCTGCCCGGGGCGGAAGACGTCGTGCGAGCCGCCCTCGAGCTCGCGCGCCTCTAGCCCGCGGCTCGTACCGGTTTCGTCCGAGCTGGTCAGCCGCTCAGGCTAGGCGCCACGGCTCTCGGTCCGGCTAGGGTCCTGGCTCCGAGGGCTCCGAGGGCTCCGAGGGCTCCGTGGGCTCCGAGGGCCGGAGCGGCTCGAGGGTCGCCGGGTCTCGCGCTGGCAGGATGGTCACGGAACGGGCGCCGGAGTCCTGGATCAAGGCGGGCAGGCGCTCCATGGCGCCGGCATCCGGGGTAACGGCCAGCACCGTCAGGAGGCGTGGATCCAGGTGCTTTGCCGCCGCTTGCCGGACAGCCTCGGCGGTCACCGCCAGAATGCCGTCACGGTACCGGGTCCAGTAGTCGGGTGAGCGACCGAAGAGGACGTTTTCGGCCAGGTATCCTGCGGTTTCTTCGGCGGTGTCGAACCGGCTCTGGAGCCGCCCTTGGAGGGTGGCCTTGACGACGGCCAACTCGCGCTCGTGCGGCGGCTCGCGGCCCAGGCGCCCGACTTCTTCGAAGGCCATGCGGACGGCCTGGGCCGCCATGGCTGGCCGCACTTCGAGGAAGGCGCGAAACTCTTCCTGTCCCACGGTCGCCAGGTCGAGGTCGGTGTTGGCGCGGTAGGCGAGTCCTTCTTTCGTGCGCAGCCGACCGTTGATGCGGGAGACCGCGCCCCGCCCGCCCAAGATCTCGGCCGCGACCTCGAGCGCCCAGCGCTCGGTCTCGGCGAGTTCGCCGGCGTCGCCGAGGTGGCGGCCGATCAGGATCGAGGCCTGTCCGGAGGACGGCCCTCTTGGCCGCGCCAGCTCGACGACGGCGATCTCTCGCGCGGGCGGATGAGGGTTGGCCGGTGGCGGTTCGGGACATGGGGCCCCGATGGCGGCAGCGCCGGGGGAGGAGCTCCCGGAGCGTTCGTCCAATTCGGTGGCCAGGCGGCCGCGAAGCCGCTCCAGGGACGGCTGGGGCCAGTTGCCCGAGAGCGCGATCACGGCCCGCTCCAGATTCCAGTGGCAGCGATGGAAGCTGCGCAGATCCGGAATCCGGAGGCCGGCCAGGTCGCCGGCGGTGGGCGCCCGGCCCGCCGCGTGATCCCGGCCGAAGGTCCACCAGAACCACTCGCGTTCGAGCACGTCCAGGGGGTCGTCGTTGCGGCGCTCGAGGCTGTCCAGAAGGAAGCGGCGGGTGCGTTCGACCTGGGCCGGCGCGAAGGCCGGTCTGCTGACCAGGTCTAGGGTCCAGGCCACGGCGTCGTCCAGGGACCAGACGGGGGCGCTCAAGTGGACCACCGTTCGGTGCGACCGGGTCGCGATCCGCAGCCGGGCGCCGGCGCTCTCGATCTTCCGATCCAGAACGTCGTGGGCCAAGTCGGCGCTGCCGCCGCGGCGAATGGCTTCGCCGGTCAGGACCGCGAGCCCGGCAGCGTTCGGGGGATCGTCGGCGCTGCCCGACGGAAAGGCAAGGGTGATCTCGGCCAGGGGCAGGAGCTCGTCCTGGGCCAAGAATGCCGAGCGGGTGCCGAAGCCTTCGAGGGCCGCGGCGGCCGGGGCCGGCGGACTCCAGTCCGTGGTCGGGTAGCGGAGCTGGCTTGGATGCCGCGGCGGAATCTGGATTGGATCCTGGGCCGAGACCCGCGCCGCCGGCACCGTGGCCGCCAAGGTGGCCGCCAGCACCAAGGCGGCGTTGCAGGCCTTAGCGCTCGGCATCGATGGCTCCGGCTGGTTGCCGCGAGTCGCGGTAGACGCCGACGAAGCGGCGCTCGGCGGCCAGATACCGGACGGCGGCGCGCCGGACGTCTCCGGCCTGGACCGCGAGGAGCCGGGCCGGTCCCAGATGAAGTGTCTGCCAGCGGCCCAAGCCGGCGTAGACCAGGAGTTGCGTGCGCAGCTTCGACGGGTCTTGGAGTCGGCGGTAGGCGTTGGCCGCGAGCTGATTGCGGACGCGTTCCAGCTCGTCGTCGGCGGGCGGCGCGGCTTGGAGTGCCGCGACCTCGGCGTCCCAGGAGGCGATCAGGTCTTCGACGGTGCTGTCGGCCGTGGTCTCGGCCGAGTAGAGGAAGAAGCCCGCGTGCCGGTACGGTTGCTGCTGGGCCGCGGCTCGGAAGGCGATGCCGGGCTCGACCAGATGGCGAAAGAGGCGTCCGGAGCGGCCGTTGAGAACGCCCGCCAGGACCTGGAGCGCGGCGGTGTCCGGATCGGATAGCGCTACCGTCGGGTAGAAGATGCGAACTTGGTCCGGGCACGGGCAGGGCACCTCGAAGGTGCCGGTGGGATGGCTGGCTGGCTCGCCGGCGTTGTCGGCGTTTTCGGTCGTGGCCGGCGAGCCACCGAGCCGGCCGAAGTAGGTCTCGGCCAGGCCGGCGACGTCATGCTTGCCGACCGGGCCGACCAGGACGGCGGTCAGGCGCCCGGGACGGTACTCGCGACTCAGGAACGACCGGATCCGCGCCGGGCTCAAGGCGCTGACCTCGTCCGGATTGCCGAGGGGCTTGTGAGCGTACGGGGAGTTGCCCCAGTATCGGGCTTCCACGGCAAGGTCGGCGAGGCCGGTCGGAACCGACTCGACCCGCTGCCGGTACTCTTGCCGGACGACCCGCACCTCGCGTTCGACCTCTCGGACCACCGGAGCCAGCAGCCGGTCCGATTCGAGCCAGAACCAGAGCTCCAGCTTCTCGGCCGGAACGCTCACGAAGTGCATGGTGAAGTCCTTGAAGGCGTGGGCGTTGAGACCGGTGCCGCCGGCTTCGGAGTACAGGAGCGAGAGCTCGCCACGACGGAGCAGGACGTCCAGTTCGGCCTGGACCGCCTGAAGCTCGCGTGCCAACTCCGGGAGCTTGCGCGCCGCCCGGGAACCGGGCCTGGCCTCGCGTGCCTTGCGCTGCCGTTCCTGGAGCTCTTCGAAGCGCTCCCGAAGCGGTTGCTCCAGGGTCCAGGAACGCGTCCCGATGGTTTCGGTTCCTTGAAAGAGCACGTGCTCCAGCAGATGCCCCAAACCGCGGCCGTCACGCGGGTCGTCCGCCGAGCCGACCTCCAGGACCCAGCCCGCATGCACCACGGCCAGCTCCGGTCGATCGACCAGCAAGAAGCGCATGCCGTTGGCGAGCGCCAGCTCCTGGACGGGCACCGGTTCCGGCGGGGCGATTGGACCGGCGCCGCCGAGGGGCGCCGTCAGCCCCCAGAGGCTGAGCGAGAGGCCGAGCAGGAGGGCCGGGACGCGACGCCGGGTGCGGACGGACTCGCGGCTCGGCGGCAGCCTCTGCGTCGGACGCCGTTCCCGGAGCGCGGGGCTCGGAGCGGAGCCGTGCGGAGACCTAGCCGCCGAAGGCCAGCTCGATGACCTCGAAGAGCTGGTTCGCGTCAAAGGGTTTCGCCAGGAAGTAGCGTCCCCCAATCTGATTCCCGTCACGATGGATCTCGTTGCTGTTGATCAGCCCGGTCAAGAAAACGACCGGTACATGACGGGTCTCGGGCCGGTCCTGAATTCGTTGGGCCAGCGTGGCGCCGTCGATGCCCGGCAGCACGATGTCGAGGAGCGCGAGATCGGGAGTTTCGTGCTCGAGCAGTTCCAGGGCCTCCTCTCCGCTGGGCGCTGAGAGCACGCGCAGGCCGCGCTTTGCCAGCATCGCGCCGACGACGTTGAGGACGTGTTTCTCGTCATCGACCAGAAGAACCGTTGTCATGGAATCACCATCTACCTTATAGCCAACCCGCCCGATCGTACCACCCGCCGCCTGGGCTCCCGGGCCAGATCGCGCGCGATCCGCCTTGCTAGCATGATGTCCATGACCGCTCCCGAGGTGACAGGCGTTCTGCTGGCGGGCGGCTCCAGCCGCCGCTTGGGTCGGGACAAGGCTCTTGTCCGCTTGGCTGGAAAGACGCTTCTGGAATCGGGGGTCGAGAAGCTGGCCGCGGTCTGCGGCCGCGTCGTGGTCTCGGTCGGGTCGAGGCGCCTGGCGCTGCCGCCCGGAGTTTCGGCCGTTTCCGACCGGTTGCCGGACCGGGGGCCGCTAGCGGGTCTCGAAGCGGGGCTCCAGGCCGGCGAGGGAGGTCCGGCTTTGGTGCTGGCCTGCGATCTTCCTGGGATGACGATCGAGGTGCTTGAGGCCCTGGTCGAGCGCCATCGGGAGCTGCCGTCGGCGGGACCTTCGTCCGATACGAGCTCGCTTGCCGACGCCATCGTGCTTCGGTCCGGAGGCCGCATCCAGCCCCTTTGCGGTCTCTACGCCGTGAGCTGCCTGCCCGTGGTGCGAGCCTGCTTGGATGGCAACCGGTTGGCCGTGGCGGCCGCTCTCGACGAGTTGGGAGTCCTCTGGCTCGATGTCGAGCCTGGCGCGCCTCTGTACCATCCGCGCCTTCTCCAGAACGTGAACGCGCCGGAAGATTTGGCGGAAGACCTGCTGGAGAATCCCGACAGTGAACGGAATGGGAGTCCCGGGATTTCCCGGCGCGACGGCGAGGAGCGTTTGAGCGCCGAGCGGGTGCGATGAGCCGCGATCCAGAGTCACGGCATGCTCCTCGGGTCACGCCGGCGGCCGCCGGCGCCAGCCGGCGGGTCCGGCTGGTGGCCGTTGCCGAGGACGCCCAAGAGCGTGACGACCTGGTGGCGGTGGAGGAGCCACTGGAGATCCGCATTGTCTCGGAGCAGGCGGGCGCTCCGAGTACCGACCGGCTGGTAGTGACCATGCGTTCGCCGGGACACGACCTGGAGCTGGCTGCCGGCTTCGTCCTTGCTGAAGGCATCGTCGAGACCGCCGATGAGATCTGGCGTATCGACCACTGCTCGGAGACGCTTCATCCGGGCAACGTCGTTGACGTGCATCTTCGGCCCGGTGTCGCCTTTGATTCCGCCGAGCACCGCCGCAACGCAATCTCGTCCTCGAGTTGCGGCGTCTGCGCCAAGGAGTCCATCGAGCAGGTTCTGCGCGGAGTCGAACCGCGGCCTCTCGCCGGAGAGTCCGGCTTCGAGCTGGACGGCGCCCTGCTGCACGCGTTGCCCGAGCGGTTGCTCGAGACGCAGGGAGTCTTCGCCCGCACAGGTGGGCTCCATGCCTGCGGGGTCTTTGACGCATCCGGGTATCTGGAGGTCCTGCGCGAGGATGTGGGTCGCCACAACGCGGTTGACAAGGTCGTGGGCAACCTTTTGCTGGCCGGCGAGATTCCGGCGAGTGACCGGATGCTGGTGGTGAGCGGCCGGGCCGGCTTCGAGCTCGTCCAGAAGGCCGTCCGGGCCGGGGCGGAAGCGCTCCTATCGGTGAGCGCGCCGAGCAGCCTGGCGATCGAGACCGCGGCCGCTTGCGGACTTATTCTGGTCGGTTTTCTGCGCGACGGTCGCTTCAACGTGTATACGGGCTCGGAGCGAGTGCGGGGTCTGTAGCGGAGACTGGAATCCGCTGCCTCCCGGCTGGAGCCGAAAGCCCGTGCGTTTTCTCGATACCCACGCTCATCTGTGTGATCCGGCGTTCGTGCCGGATCTGGACGAGGTTCTGCAGCGAGCGGCTGAGGCCGGCGTTCGCGGCGTCGTGGCGGTTTCCGAAACCCTGGCGGACGCGCGCCGCAACCTCGAGCTCTCCGAGGGGCGCCCGGCGATCTTGCCCGCCGCCGGGCTCTTTCCCACGATCCTGGACCGGCGGGCGGCAAAAGAGATGGAGACCTTCGTGCGGGGCCACGCCGGGCGCCTGGTCGCGATCGGGGAGGTCGGGCTGGACTACTGGAAGGTGCAGGACGCCGCCGACCGCGAGCTACAGCGAGAGATCCTGGCGGGTTTCGTGGCGCTGGCCCGTGAGCTGGACCTGCCCCTCAACGTGCACTCGCGCTCGGCCGGGCACCACACCATCGACTTCCTGCTCGAGCACGGCTCCGAACGGGTGCACATGCATGCCTTCGACGGCAAGGCGGTGCACGCCGAGCGGGCGGTGGAGGCTGGGTTCGTGTTTTCGGTCCCGCCGTCGGTCGTGCGCTCAGCCCAGAAGCAGAAGCTGGCTCGGCGCCTACCGCTTTCCCACCTGATGCTCGAAACCGACAGTCCCGTGCTGGGAGTGGAGGTGGATGCCCGCAACGAGCCCGCCCAGGTGGCTCGGGCGGCGGCCGCGGTGGCCGAGCTCAAGGGTTTGTCCGTCGAAGAGGTGGCCGAGACGACTTTCGAGACCGCGTGCCGCTTCTACAAGTTGCCCCTGGCATGATGGTTGCCTGAACAACGGTCGTGGCTCGAAACGTTGCCAGAAACCTTTCGTTCGCCGCTCGGCGGACGGTCTCGTTGGGGCCAGTCCGTAGGCTGCTCGTCTTGGTCTTGGCCCTGGCCGGTCTGGTCCCGGCGTTGGCCGAGGCGGGGTCCCTCCGGGGCCAGCTCGGGCGGAACGATGTGCGCGTGCTGTCGGCGCCGGTACGCATCCGAGTGGGCGAGGACCTGGCGGCCGCGGCCCTCGCCGAGCGTCTCACCCGGCAGGGATATTCGCGGCTTCGCGGCAAGCCAGCGGCGCCCGGCGGTTTCTTCTGGGGGCACGAGCGCTTCTGGATCCACCTGAGCGCGGAGGACGCCGCCAGAACCGGCGACTCGCCGCTTCTGGAAATCCTGTTGGAGCGGAGCTCGGCGCGGGTTCTGGCCATCCGGGCACACGACGGCGGACCGAGGGAGCGAAGCGAGGTCGAGCTGGCACCGGTGGTGTTGGCCGAGAGCCTCGCGGGCCCCCGGGCGAAGCGAATTTGGGCGAACCTGGAGGGCTATCCGGAGCATGTCTGGCGCGCGGTGCTGGCGATCGAGGACGCCCGCTTCTTCGAGCATTCCGGAGTGGATCCCAGGTCGGTGGCCCGTGCCCTGGTCCGAAACGCGCGCGCCGGGCGGGTGACTCAGGGCGGCAGCACGATCACCCAGCAGTTGATCAAGATCCGCGACCTCAGCCCCAAGAGGACTCTGGGCCGGAAGGTCTCCGAGGCGGCCCGCGCCCTTGCCCTCGAGGCCGAGCATGCGAAGGAAGACATCCTCGAGGCCTATCTCAATTCGGTCTACATGGGGCACCTCGACGGTGTCGCCATCTACGGCCTGGCAACCGCGGCTCGGGCCTTCTTCGGGCACGAGGTGGCCGAGCTGGATCTGGCTGAAGGGGCGCTGCTCGCCGCTCTGATCCAGGGACCCAACCGGCTGGCCCCCTTCCGGCACGCTGAGCGCGCCCGGGAACGCCGGGATCTGGTGTTGAGCCGCCTCGAGGAGCTGGGCTGGGCCGACGAGAGTGCCGCGACCCGGGCCCGCGGGCGGGCGCTTCCCAGCGCTCCGGCCCGCCGCCCCGCGCCCGAGCTGGCGCAGTCCATGCTGGCGTTCCTGCGGCGGGAGGTCTCCGAGTTGGCGCCGCGCCGATCAGAGGACGGCACCGGCATGGTGCTCGAAACGACGCTCGAGCCCTCGATGCAGCGGGCCGCCGAGGCGGCGGTTCGGGCTGGGCTCGACCGGCTGGCGCGACGTGGGCGTCGGCCCGAAGCGGCTTTGATCGCGGTCGATGGCGTTTCGGGTCGGGTGCTGGCCGCCGTCGGTGGCGATCCTCGGGGAGGAGGGGAGCTCGACCGCGTAACCCTGGCGCGCCGCCAGCCCGGCTCGACCGTCAAACCGTTTGTCGTGCTCGAAGCACTCGAACGCTGCGGTAGCCGCGAGGCCCTGCACGCTGCGCGGCGGATCGTGGACCGTCCCTTTGAGCTCAAGCTGCCAGCTGGCTCCTGGCGGCCGGAGAACTCCGATGGCCGGTATGGGGACGTGGTCAGCCTGCGGACCGCGGTCGTCCAGTCCCTGAACGTGCCTCTGGTTCGCATCGCTCGGCACTGCGGCTGGGAGGCCACGGCCGAGCGCTTCCGCAAGGCCGGCTTGTCGGTGGCCAAGTCTCCGCCGCCTTCATTCGTGCTGGGCGCGCTCGAAACCTCGCCGCTGGAGCTGGCGCAGGCCTACACCGCCTTCGTGGACCTGGGTTGGGCGCGTGAGCCCGTCGCGCTCCAGCGCGTGACCACACCTTCGGGCAGAACGCTCGGCCGCGAGCGCTCCCGGCGCGGGCGGGTGGCTCGGGCGGCGTCGGCCTACCTGGTGCGGGACCTCTTGCGTGAAGCCTCGGAGCGAAGCCTCGGCCGGTCGCGCGTGGCGGGCCGCCGGGTGGTGGGGAAGACCGGGACCTCATCCGGACGGCGTGACGCCTGGTTCGCCGGTACCGTCGGCTCGGTGGTCGTGGTCGTCTGGGTGGGGCACGATGACGGCCATCCCTTGGGCTCGAGCGGGGCCCAAGCCGCGGCTCCCATCTGGAGAGCCTTCGCCGAGGCGGTTGCTCCGCTGGCCCCGGCGGTACCGGCCGCCACCGCCGCAGGCCCGCGTGGGCTCGTCGAGCGCTGGATCGATCCGGCCACCGGCCGGCGGGTTCGTTCGTTCCGGCGCGGTGCCTACCGGGAGATCTTTCGCGACGGCCACGAGCCGCCACGCGGCGGGTTCCTCTTCGGGCGGGAGCCGGAGCCGGTTATCGACTGACTTCGCGCCAGATCTTCCAGGCGCCGCGCTCCCAGACCAGATCCAAGGTCTTCTGCACCTCGTCGCTGAAGCGGTTCGAGCGGTAGGCCTGGAAGAAGGTGACCTGGACCCGAGCGTCGTCCACTCGCTGCATGTCGAGCTGGGAGACGGACACGTTGATGAACTCAGGGGCGACCAGCCGCTGGCGCCGCTGGCTCCTCCAGGCCGGCAGGCTGAGCGCCCCGCCGGGCTCGAAGGCCTCGGAGTAGTGCTCCAGGTACCGATCCGCGTCCTGGGCGGACCAGGCGTCGGCCCAGGAGGTAACCGTGTCGCGTACGCCGGGGTAGGCTGATCCCAGGGGCGGCATCGCGACCGAAGCTGGCGCTTCGGGCACTGCCGTCGCCACCTCCACCCCGGAGGGACCCTCCTCCGGGGTGGCTGGGACTTCGGCGGTCGGTTCGGTGTTGATCTCGGCGCTGGGCTCTCCTGAGCGGGCGGCCGCGGAAAGTACCGGGTTCGAGCTGTCGGCTGCGTCCTGCTCGCCCGGCGTGGACTCGGCGTCGTCAGGAGTACCCGCGACGGACGACTCCTCGCTGGCTGTCTCGGCCCCGATCTTGGGGATCCACTCGGTCAGCCAGAAGAGCAGCGCGAGGGCCAGGACGACGGCTCCGGCCGTGGCCAGAAGGGGCACCATGTTTCGGTCATTGCCCGTCCCGGCCTTGGCCGGAGGGCGCTTGGCGGTGGTCGCCGGTTTCGCCATTGTGGTCGGCCGGGGCCGGGCCTCGGGCTTGGGGCGCGTCGGGGCCGGTGGACGCAACGCGGCGGTCGAGCCGGCCGGGGTGTCAAAGGGCTCGACTTCCTCGAGGGCCTCGTCGATGACGTTACGAAGATCGTCCAGCTCGAAGGGCGTTCCGCCTTCCCGGATATGCTTTTCAACGATCCATCGGATCAGCCGCCGGCTTTGGGCGTCCAGTTCGACGAAGCGCACGCCCATGCCGGCCGGGCGCTCGGGGCCCTCGCTCCGGTACCGGGTCCAGACGACCTGGGCCTTGCCGCGAATCAGCTTCCAGTCGTCGGCGACGCTGAATTCGAACGAGAACGTGGTGCCGGGAGGCTGTGGCTGCTCGGAGACGATGAACATCCCGGTAGTCGAGATGTTCTGGGAGTACTCGGTGACAAAGGTATCGAAGCGGGGAACTCGGATCGAGATTTCCCGTTCGAGGTCGATTCGCCGCGAGTCGATCGACGCCTGGCGGTTGCTAGCGTTGGTCATGGGAAAAGGGCTGCCGCAGGGGCTCGAAGGGTCGTAAGTATAGCCGAACTCTCGACTTTTCGGCGCGGACTAGCCCACAGCCGAAAGCGCCAAGCGGCCCGACCACCTGGACTCCTACCTCGGCTGCAAGGGTGCCTCTCCGACCACGGCGATGCGGCGCGATTCTCCGGTCTCGAGGTTCAGCAGGTGGATCCGGGAGTCGGTGATGCTGACGTACTGCATGACCAGGAGCTGGCTACCGCCGGCGCTCCAATCGGCGGCCGCGTACCAGCTACCGCCGGGAGCCTCGAAGACCAATCGCGCGGAGTCGGGCTCGTCGGGATCCAGGACCCAGACGTCGTTGGACTTGCCATCTCGGCGGGTGCTCTGAAACGCGAGCAGGCCACCGCCAGGGCCGCCGCGAGCGGACGCCAGCGAAACGGTGCTGGCCTGCGGCGGCTGGAGCCGGCGGCTTGCGTAATCGGGGGGCGGCCGGAGCCGGAGAGATGGCGTGCTGCAGAGGGGCCTCCCAGGAGTTAGGGTTTGCGGCCGAATCTATCAGCGGCGTCGTGGTCCGGTTGACACTCGCCCGACCTTTTGCCCATCATCGATCGTGATGGATCTGGCGGGCAAGACGGCTCTGGTTACCGGAGCGGCACATCGTCTGGGCAAGGCTGTGGCGTTGGCCCTGGCGGGCGAAGGTGTTTCGGTGATCGTGCATTTCGGCCGCTCCCGGGAACGAGCCGACGCCACGGCGGAGGAGATTCGAGCGCTGGGCGTCGAGGCCTGGACGGCGGGGGCGGACCTCGCCGACGAAGAGGAAGTGCGTGCGCTCTTTGCCGGGCTGCGGCCGCGAGTGCCCTCGTTGGATTTGCTCGTCAACAGCGCCGCCAATTTCGAACGGGGGCCCCTGCTGGAGATCTCGGCGGCCTCCTGGGATGTCGCCCTGGCCGTCAACCTGCGCGCTCCCTTCTTGTGCATTCAGGAAGGAGCGCGCTGGATTCTGGAGACCTCGGGAACCGGGGCGATCGTCAACATCTCTGACTTGAGCGGCTTGATGCCTTGGGACGGATTTGCGCAGCACGCGACCGCGAAGGCCGGCCTGATTCACCTGACGCGCTCGGCGGCGCGCGAGCTGGGACCCGAGATCCGGGTCAGTTGCGTGGTGCCGGGCGCGATCCTGCCGCCTCCGGGTACGAGCGAGCGCGACCCCGAGTGGACGCGGCGGGGAGACGGCATTCCGCTGGGTCGCACCGGCAGGCCCGAAGACGTGGCTCGGGCGATCCTGTTTCTGGCCAGGCACGAATACATCACCGGAGCGGTACTGCCGGTGGACGGCGGCGCCCACCTGGCGGTGGCCCGATGAAAGGACCTGGATCATGACGACGAACGGCGACCGCATTCTGATTCGGAACCTACGGCTGCGGGGCATTCTGGGTCTCAACGACTGGGAGCGCGAGAAACGCCAGGACATTCTGGTCAACTTGGAGATCGCGGCTGACCTCAGCGCCTCGGGTGGCAGCGACGACGTGGCCGACACGCTCAACTATCGCTCGGTGACCAAGGCCGTCATCGCCCTGGTGGAGTCCTCCAGCTACTACCTGGTCGAGGCGCTGGCGGCCGAGATCGCCCGGATCGTGGTGGTGGATTTCGGCGCTTCCCGGGTGCGGGTCCGGGTCGAGAAGCCCGGCGCCTTGCGGTTCGCGGATTCGGTGGGTGTGGAGATCGAGCGCGGCCGTTCCGAGTTCCCGGCCGCCGAGCCTCAGGAATCCGGAAGCTCGGGTTGATGTCGGCGCCGAGGGCGCGGTCGGTACTGGTGTCGATGGGTTCCAACGTGGACCCCGAGCGCAACCTGGTCGAAGCGGTCCGACGGCTTGCCCATGAAGTCGAGGTCGTCGCGGCGTCGACCGTCTTCGAGAGTGATGCGGTAGGGCCGGCGGGCACGGCGGGAACGCCGCCGTTTCACAACGCGGCGGTGGCGGTGCGCAGCGAGCTCAGTCCGGCGGTGCTCAAGTACCGGGTACTGCGCGCGGTGGAGGCTGGCCTGGGCCGGCGCCGGAGCGCCGATCGCAACGCGCCGCGGCCGATCGATCTGGACGTCGGCCTCTACGGCGACGCGATCCTGGACTGCGAGCCCCTGGCCATCGTGATTCCGGACCCGGAGATCCTGAGCGCCGCCCACGTGGCGGTGCCGCTTGCGGACGTAGAACCGGACCGCGTGCATCCCGAGACGGGACAGACCCTGGCCGAGATCGCCGCGGCGGTCGCGGCGCGCGGGCTGGCCGGACTGGTGCGGCCGGCATCGGATTCCGGAGCACTCCGCGCCTTGCTCGCCTAGGCTCAAGCAGACGCGGCCGGGTCGAAGTGGCGTCGGCCGCGGGCGCCGAAATCGGGCTCGTGAGCGGGCAGGCGGCCGGGCCCTCGAGGGCTCCAGGCGCGTCGAAACTGCGTGCTACACTGCGCCCGCTCTCCACACGGCTCTTCCATTCGACCCTCGGGGGATTTCCATGCTTGAGTTCATCGAATCGCTTTCGCAGTCCGTCTCCGGTGCGGTCACAGAGTGGCTGGGTCCGGTTGCCAGCTTCCTCGAGGGATATGTCTGGAATTGGCCCGAGCAGGCGCCGCTTCTGGCCATCGTCCTGCTCGGCACCGGGCTCTTCGTGACCTTGCGTCTAGGCTTCATCCAGGTCCGCGGCTTTACCCACGCAGTGGCGATCGCTTCGGGCAAGTACGACGACCCCGAAGACGAGGGAGACCTGAAGCACTACCAGGCTCTGACCACCGCTCTGTCGGCGACCGTCGGTATCGGCAACATCGCCGGCGTGGCCATCGCCATCCGCATGGGCGGCCCCGGAGCGCTCTTCTGGATGTGGGTGACGGCGTTCTTCGGCATGGCACTCAAGTTCGTCGAGTGCACGCTCGCGCTGCGCTACCGGAAGGTCCACAAGGACGGTTCGGTCTCGGGCGGCCCGATGTACTACATCGAGCTAGGGCTGGGGCCGAAATGGAAGTGGATGGCCACGACGTTCGCCGCCTTCGCGGTGATCTGTTCGTTCGGCAGCGGCAACATGAACCAGTCGAACACCCTGGCCGACGCGGTTCAGGCCCGCTTCGGCGTGCCCACGATTTGGACCGCACTGATCGCGGCGGCGATCGTGGGAATGGTCATCATCGGCGGCATCCGGCGGATCGGCAAGGTCACAGCGGTGCTGGCTCCGGGCATGGCCGCACTCTACGTCGGCGGTGCGCTGCTGGTGCTGGCGCTCAACTTCGGCCAGATTCCGGGCACCTTCGCGACCATCATCAGCGAGGCCTTCGCGCCCACGTCTCTGGCCGGCGGCGCGGCCGGGTCCTTCCTGATGACGTTGATGTGGGGAATACGGCGCGGCCTCTTCAGTAACGAGGCCGGGCAGGGGAGCGCGCCCATCGCCCACGCCACCGCCAAGACCAAAGAGCCCGTGCGCGAGGGACTGGTGGCGTCCCTGGGGCCGTTCATCGACACGCTCGTGATCTGCACCATGACCGGCCTGGTCATCCTGATGTCCGGCGCCTGGCGGGACAAGGTGGAGACCAGCCTCCCTCTGGACGGCGCGGCGGCGAGTGTGGCCGCCTTCGGCAACCTTCCGGCCGACTCGACTCAGCCGCTCGAGATCGTGGGCGGCGCTCCGGGCCGGGTCTCGTTCTCCCACCTGGGCGCCACGGTGGACGACGTCCTCCTGGTCGATGAGTCCGGCAAGCCCTGGAACGGCAAGGTGGCGGTCTCTGGCGACGGCGTTCTGTCGATCGTGGACGGGCCGCCAGCTCAGATCCGTGGCCGGGCGCTCTTGACCGGAGCGCCGCTGACCGCGCACGGTTTCAGCAAGGCCCTACCCGGGACCCAGGGCGACATGATCGTCACTCTGGCGGTTCTCTTGTTCGCGATCTCCACTGCGATCTCCTGGTCCTACTACGGGGACCGGGCCACGGAGTACCTCTTCGGATCGCGCTGGATTCCGATCTACCGCTGGATCTACGTCGGCTTCTTCTTTCTGGGGGCGATCCTGCCGCTACAGGCGGTGTGGACCTTCGGCGACGTGGCTCTGGGGCTGATGTCGTTCCCGAACCTGCTGGCGCTGGTGCTGCTGGCTGGACCTACGGTGGCGATGGCTCGGGAGTACTTCTCCCGCGAGCACAAGCCCTATCGCTAGGGGCTCGGGGCCGCCTTGGGCCCGGTCCAGGCCGAGGCGGAGCGGTCTCAGGACAGGCGTTCGAGATCGGCCTCGGTGGCGGTCAGCAGGGGCACGAGCGCTTCGCGCCAGGCGTCCTCGACGCGGTCCACGAAGGCCACTTCCACGTCTTCGAGGACATCGTCCGGAACGGTGCCGAGGTCCTTGCGATTGCCGATGGGCAGCAGCACCTTGCGAATCCTCGCTCGGTGCGCGGCCAGGACCTTTTCCTTGATCCCTCCGACCGAGAGGATCTTGCCCCGGAGCGTGATCTCACCGCTCATCGCCACGTCGTGCCGAACCGGCCGGCCGGAAAGCAGCGATGCCAGGCAGGTGGCGGCGGCGACCCCGGCCGACGGACCATCCTTGGGAATAGCGCCGGCGGGGAAGTGAATGTGGATGTCGCTCGAACGAGCCCGGTCGGCCGGAATGTCCAGCTCTTCGGCGTGGGCCCTCACGTAGGAGAAGGCGGTCTCGACCGACTCGCGCATGACGTCGCCGAGCTGTCCGGTGACCCGGATCCGGCCGTCGCCCTCCATCCGAGTGGCCTCGATGAAGAGGATGGCGCCGCCGGCACCGGTCCAAGCTAGACCCGTGGCCAGCCCGACCTCGGGGCGGCGGCCGGCGAACTCCTGCTCGAAGCGCACTGGGCCCAGATAGGAAGCGACGTCCGACTTGCGGATCCGGATCGTTTCCGATCCTTGGCCCTGGGCTCGGCGGCGGGCGACCTTGCGGCAGATGGTGGCTAGCTGACGCTCCAGATCGCGCAGGCCGGCCTCCGAGGTGTAGGCGCCGATCAGGTGCTCGATCGCGCCCTTCGAGATGCCGATGGCACCGCGGTCCAGGCCGTGAGCCTCGAGCTGCTTGGGTAGCATGAACTTCTTGGTGATGGTGACCTTCTCGGCCTCGGTGTAGCCGGCTATGCGCAGGACTTCGAGCCGGTCCCGGAGAGGAGCCGGAATCTCCTCGAGCACGTTGGCGGTGGCCACGAACAGGGTCTCGGACAGATCGAAGGGTACGCCGATGTAGTGGTCGGTAAAGGTCCGGTTCTGTTCCGGATCCAGAACTTCCAGCAGGGCCGCCGAGGGATCTCCGCGCAACCCCTTGCCCAGCTTGTCGATCTCGTCCAAGAGGATCACGGGGTTGCGGGATCCGGCCGTGTCGTAGGCGGCCAGGAGCTTGCCGGGCATGGCCCCGACGTAGGTCTTGCGGTGCCCGCGGATCTCGCTCTCATCCGAGATTCCGCCCAGGCTTATGCGTTCGAACTTGCGGCCCATGGCTTCGGCGATCGAGCGCCCAAGGGAGGTCTTGCCAGTGCCGGGCGGGCCCACCAGGCAGAGAATCGAGCCGCCCACCGTGCCCTTGAGTTTGAGCACCGACAGAAACTCCACCAGCCGCTCCTTGACTTCATCGACGCCGTGGTGGTGTTTGGCCAGGAGCTTCTCGGCCCTCTCGAGATCCAGCGTGTCGTCGGTGCGCTCCCACCAGGGCAGGCGGAACACGGTATCCAGGTAGCTGCTCTGCACCGGATACTCGGCAGACTGTTCGGACATCATCGCCAGCCGGCTACATTCGCGCTCGAGCGTTCGCTTGGAGTCGTCGTCCAGGGGCAGGCCTTCGATCAAGGCCTCGTACTGCTCGGCTTCGGTCTTGGGGCCACTGTTCTCGCCCAGGCTGTCGCGGATCACTTTGAGCTGCTCGCGCAGCACCTGCTCGCGCCGCTTCTCCTCGAGGCTGGACTGGACCTTGCGCTGGATGTCTGACTCCACCGCCTCCCGGGAGAGCTCTCGCTCCAGAATGTCGACCAGGAGCTCGAGCCGGGCCCGCGGACTGACCGTACTGACCAGAACCCGTTTCTCGTCCAGTGCGATGTTGAGGAAGGAGGCCAGAAGGTCGGCGAAGAAGCTGGCTCCGCTGGCCCGGTTCTGGCGCAAGACCTCGACGGTCTCGGGGCTGTAGCGCTTGTCGACCTGGGTGAGGCGCTGGTACTGCTCGAGCGCCCGCTCGACCCATCCATCCACCTCCCGCGAGGAAGCGACCTGCGCTTCGACCGGGCGCACGCCGGCCACCAGGTAGGGCTTGGTCTGTTCGATGTCGACCAGCTCGACCCGGGCGATCCCGTGACACAGGATCTGGAGGCGGTGGTCGCCCAGCCTCAGCTTCTGGACGACCCGGGCGGCGACGCCCACCGGCTGCAGATCCTGGGGCCGCCGCTCCTTGCGGCCCCCGCCGGCCAGACAGAACAGGCCCAGCAGGTCCCGCTCTTCCTCGAGGCTCTCGGCCAGCAGCAGGTTCTGCTCGTCGGCGATCTGGAGCGCTGCCACGCCCGAGGGGAAGAGGACCGTCGTCACCAGCGGATAGATCGGGAGCCGGTCGGGAATCGGCTGATCCGCCGGTTCTTGGCTCGCCACCGGAAGAGATTCTCCTTTAAGCATCGTGCTTTCCTCGGCTGCCCATTGTTTCACACAGGTTGCGCCAGCGAGGGGTCGTGGCGCTTGCGGCCTGTAGTAGCCTCGCCTTCGTGCGCGACGTTGACGAAGAGCGAGACGGCCTCCCGCTGGACGACGGAGACCTCGTCGACCTGCCTCTCCGCGATGGCGGCCGGGATGCGGCCGGAGGCGATCTCGAGTTCGATCCTCTCGAGGACGGAGCCCACGATCTGGCCGGAGCCGACGGTCCGGCCAGGCCGTCGCGGTCAGCAGAAACTCCGGTTCGATCGGCGAGCGCGCCGCCACGGCACGTACGGAGGCGGCGACGCTGGCCGCTCATCCTAGTGGCGCTGGTGGCACTCGTGGCGTTGACGTGGGTGCTCCTGCCGGCGCCGCCCCGCGCCGCCTTCGTCCCGGACGTCTTGGATGCCGGATCGGTCCGTGTGGGAGAGACCGGGCCTGAGCTTGCCTTCGAGCTCCGCAACGAGGGTGAGCGGCGGCTGCGGATACGGGCTCTGGATTTCCCGGAACCCGCTGCCGCCCATTTCGAAGTGGACTCGGAATGCGTGGGCCGCGAGCTCTTGGCCGGCGATTCCTGCGCCTCCCGGCTTCGCTTCCGTCCGCAGAGCCCCGGAGATCACGCGACCGGGCTGCGAGTCGTGGGCAACGACCGGACCGATCCGCAGCTCCTGGTGCGGGCGACGGCGACCGCTCCAGCTCTGGAGATCCGGCCCGCCAGCCTCGACTTCGGCGTGGTCCCGCTGGAGGCCGAGGCAGCGGAGCGCGAGGTCACCCTGGTCAACAGTGGCTCGGCCCTTCTCGAACTCGGCCGGATTCGAATCGAAGGGGCGGCGGCCGACGAGTTCAGCCGGTCGCGGCGCTGTCCGGACACCACCCTGGAGCCGGGCGAGACCTGCACGTTCGACGTGCGGTTCCTGCCTGCCGTGTCGGGAGAGCGCACGGCTCTGGTCCTGGTCGATAGCGACGCTTTCGGCGGACGGTCCACGCTCGAGTTGGCCGGGACCGGCCTGTGGCAGGGGCCGCCGCTGGATCCCGAGAGCGACCGGCTGGACTTCGAGGAACAGCCGGTCGGGATCCGGAGCGCGCCGCGCGAGCTGCGCTTCGTCAACCGGACCGGCGGCACGGTGGCGGTTGAGACGACCGAGGTCGAAGGCACGGCCACCGTTGCGATCGTGGAGGATGCTTGCCGCGGCCGGGAAATTCCCTCCGGCGGCGAGTGCATCCTGGCTCTGACCTTTCTGCCGATCGAGGAGGGCCGGGAGCGAGCGGTGCTGGAGCTCTCGGCCGCGGGCGCCACCGAAACGACCCGGGTGGAGCTCGGCGGCCGCGGCGTGACCCCGAGGATGGCGGCCGAGCGGCGGGAGCTGGTTTTCCCCGAGCAGCGCTCGGGCTTCGAGAGCTCCCCCCACGCCGTCCTCTTTCGAAACACGGGCACCGCCACGTTGACGCCGGGCCCGGCGGTGGTACGGGCGGAAGGTGAGGCGTTTCGAATCCGGGACAACGCGTGCACCGGCCGGGCCCTGGCGCCCGGCAAGAGCTGCCGGCTCGGGGTGGCCTTCCGGCCGCGGCGCGCCGGCGAGAGCGCCGCCGTGCTGACGCTGGAACCGGGATTCGGGCTGGATCCGGTGCCGGTAGCGTTGCGCGGACGGGGGATCGTGTCGGCCCTGGAAGTGGACACCTCGCGGGTGGACTTCGGCCGCGCCTATGTCGGCCAGGCCACGAAGCGGCGAATCGTCTTGCGCAATGGCGGCGACGCGCGGCTCACGGTCGCGCGCCTTCGCTTCACCGGCGAGGGCGCGTCGGCGTTTCGGGTCGCGGGTCTTGGCTGTACCTTGGACGCGGGCCTGGCTCCGGGATCGAGCTGTGCCGTGGACCTGGCCTTCGTCGCGACGGAGCTCAGCCCGACGAGTGCGCTGCTGATCGTCGAGCACAACGGACCGGACAGCCCGGCGCGCATCCAGGTGGCTGGGGCAGGGCGCGAGCGCACCGCCGCCTTCCGCGTTTCCAGGCAGGCCTTCACCTTCGGCCGGGTCGCGGTGGGCAGCCGGAGCGGAATCGAGACTCTGACGATCGAGAATCCGGGAGTGGAGTGGCTGCCGCTGCGCGGAATCTCGGTGCGTGGCGAGCACGCCGAGGATTTCGAGATGGTGGCCGGCACTTGCGACGGCGCCAGCGCGGTCGCTCCGGGCGGCAGCTGCACGGTAGGGATCCGTTTCGTGCCCGTTGCGGCCGGAAGCCGCCGTGCCCAACTCTCGATTCGGCACGGAGCCGCGGGCAGTCCGGCCGCGGTGGAGCTGGGCGGCAGCGGTACGTCGGCGCCCTGAGCGGCGCCGGCGTGGACGAGAAGCAGGCCTCTAGACGAGTCCGGGGTCGGAGATCACTTCGACCAGGGACGCCACCGGATGGGCGAGCGCGCGCCGAAGCGCTTCGTCCAACTCTTCGGCGTCCTGAACCCGCACTCCGAAGGCGCCACAGTTGCGGGCGTAGAGCGCGAAGTGGGGGTTCCAGAGGCCGGTCTTCCAGACGTCGAAGCGGCCGGAGCGCTGTTCCTTCGAGATCTTGCCGAGCTCACCGTTGTTGAGCAGAACGTGGGTGATGTCCATGTCGTACTGGACCGCGGTCGTGAGCTCGGCCATGTACTGGGCGAAGCCGCCGTCCCCCGAGATCGAGATGACCTTGCGGCCGGTCCAGGGCGTTCCGGGCTCGCGGGTCGCGGCCCAGGCGCCGAGGGCGGCCGGCAGCGCGAAGCCGATCGAGCCCAGGTATCCAGACATGAGTACCGACTGCCGCTCGCATTCGAAGTAGCGCCCGAAGGAGTACGTGTTGTTGCCCACGTCGACGCACAAGATGGCGTCGGGCGGCGCATGCCGCGCGAGGGCCTCGAAGATCGCGGCCGAAGCGAGGCCGGAGTCCCCGCCCTCGCGCTCCCGCTTGCCCTTCTCGGCGCGCCAGATGCGCCAGCGGTCGGCGATCTCTTCGAGCCGGTTCCGGGTCCAGGGCTCGCCCGGCAGCGCTTCGAGCAGGCTCTCGGCGGTGACCCCGATCTCGCCCCAGACCGGCACGTCCACCGCGTGAAACCTTGCCAGTGCCATCGGGTCGAAGTCGACTTGGATGGTGGGCCGCTTGGGAGTGATGCCGGTGTGGTTAGAGAAACTGGCGCCCAAGACCAGGAGCGCGTCCGACTCGTTCATGAAGTAGCTGGCGACGGGGGTGCCGCTCCGTCCCAGGACGCCGCAGGCGAGCGGGTGCGAGTCCGAGACCAGCCCCTTGGCCTTGAACGTCGTCAGCACGGGGGCCTGCAGGCGCTCGGCCAAGCGCAGCACCGCGGCCATCTCGAAGCGGGCGCCGTGGCCGACAATGACCACCGGCCGGCGGGATTGCTCCAGCAAGGAGACGGCCGCCTCCAGGGCCTCGGTCGGGGGGGAGATCGCCAGCGCCGGCAAGCGCCCCTCGGGTTCGCCGGCGGAGGTTTCCTCGGTGGGCAGGGTCTGGATCTCGTCGGGCAGGATGAGATGGGAGACGCCGCGATTCAGAATTGCGCTCTTGAGCGCCAGGTTGCCGAGCTCGGCGGGTTTCGAGGAAGGCAAGACGGTCTGGCTCCACTGGGCGACGCCGCCAAAGGCGGCCGAAAGATCGACTTCCTGGAACGCGCCCGGGCCCAGTACCTGGGTGTCCACCTGCCCGGTCAGGGCCAGCACGGGAGAGCGGTCGACGTGGGCGTCCCAGAGGCCGGTCAGGAGGTTGGTGGCGCCGGGACCGGCGATCGAGAGGCAGGCCGCCGGCCGCCCGGTCAGCTTGCCGTAGGCCGAGGCGGCGAACGAAGCCGCTCCCTCGTGGCGGATGCCGTATACCGCGAGCTCGCCGGCTTCTTCGCGCTGGCGCAGGGCGTCCGCCATGCCCAGGTTCGAGTGCCCGACCATGCCCCAGACGTGGCGCACGCCCCACGCCACGAGCGTTTCCGCCAGAACGTCCGAGACCGTTCTGCCGTGGAACGCGGCCTCGTCGTCCTCGGGCTCGAGGGCGACGTAGACGCCGTCATCGCGGACCTCGACCGGGAAGGCCTCGACGCCGTCGTCGTATCCGGGCGCCTTGCCGGTGAGCGGGTCGAAATCCCAGCCGTGCCAGGGGCAGCGCAGCAGGCCGTCTTCGATCGAGCCCTCGCCCAGGGGGCCTCCCTGGTGCGAGCAGCGGTTGTCGAGCGCGCCGTAGGCGCCCTCGTGATGGGTGAGGCACAGCGTCCGGTGCCCGCAGGTCACGGGCTTGACCCGTCCCGACCGGAGCTCGTCGAGCTCCAGAACCTTGGTCCAGACGCGCTTGGTCGTACCCATGACCGGAGGCTAGCAGGCGCGATCGCCGGGAGTGTCTGGCTCGCCCGTCTTGGTGGGGGGGTACGCGGCCAGCACGGCTTTCCAGAGCTCGTCCGCGAGCGCCTTGCGGTCGCTGTTCCGAAATCGCCGCTCGCCCAGGGTCAGTCGTGCCTCGAAGCCGGGCAGAGCGGCGAGCCGGACGAGGTGGCCGATGAAGCCGGCGCCGCCGAACCAATGGACCCGTCGCCCGGCTGGCTCGCAGCCGGCCGGCGTGCGGTAGCTGAGGCAAGCCCAGGAGACGGGCCGCCCGCTGCGGGCGGCTACGGCCAGAAGCGACGGCCGGAAGGGGACGACCGAACTGCCATCGCTGGTCGAGCCTTCCGGAAAGAAGATCACACCCTGCCGGTTGCGCTGCAAGGCTTCGATCCGCTCCAGGATCTCGGGGATCTCGCGGGTCCGGGCCCGGTTCAGAAACAGAGTGTCCATCGACCGGCAGATGGGTCCGAGGACCGGCCAGGAGGCGATCTCGGCCTTGGCCACAAAGACCGCGTCCAGGCGGCTGGCCAGCACCAGAATGTCCATGTAGCTCAAGTGGTTGGCGACCATCAGGAAGGGCGGCTCGGGCGGCGAGCCCTGTTCGACCACCCGGGCGCCGAAGATGGCGAGCAGGATTCGGCACCAGAGGCGAAGAGCGCATGCCCGCCACCGGGCCCGGTGTTCCGGGGCTCCCGCCAAGATTGCCTTGCCCGCCAGCAAGACCGGGTAGAGGACCGCGCAGGCGGTGACGGCGGCGGCCAGGCGCAACGCCGCGCGCAGGCTGCCCAGAGGATTGCGCAAGAGGTCGCCAGCCATCGGTCAATCGGACAGGGCGGCCAGCCGGTCGAGCGCGGCCGTCAGGTCGGGTCGGGAGTCGAGGAGCTCCGCCCAGGGGTCGGACTTCATGCGCCGGAGCCTGGCCGGGACGCTGGCGAGGGTGAAGCGAGCCGGATCCAGGCGCCGGGTGACCTCGGACCAGCGCAGCGGCGTCGATACGGGCGCTCCCGGACGCGGCCGCACGGAGTAGGGAGCCACGATCAGCTTTCCGTATCCGTTCTGGAGAAAGTCGAGATACACCTTGCCGGCGCGCTGCGAGGGCAGCCTGGCGATCGAGGTCTCGTCGGGCAGGCGCTGCCAGATGACCTTGGCCAGGACTTCGCCGAGCTGCTTCGACTGATCGTAGGTAAGCAGGCCCGCCAGCGGGATCATGACGTGCAGGCCGGTGGCGCCGCTGGTCTTGACGAAGGTCTCGAGACCGATCTCGCCGCCCAGGCGGTGGATCTCACGGGCGGTTCGCACCACTGAAGCGAACGGAGCGTCCTTGGCGTCCAGGTCGAGGACGCACCAATCGGGGCGTTGCAGAGCCTCCAGACGGCTGTGCCAGACGTGGAGCGGGATCGCGCCCAGGTTGATCACGTAGCGGAGAGCCTCGGCGTCGTTGGCCAGGTAGTAGCGGGTTTCGCGGCCGCCGTCCTCCTCGCTCCAGATCTCACCGGTGACGACCCAATCGGGAACGAAGTCGGGCGCGTTCTTCTGGAAGAACGACTTGCCGTCGATGCCATCCGGGTATCGGTCGAGCACCACCGGCCGGTCAGCCAGGAAGGGCAGGAGCCAGGGAGAGACCGTCCGGTAGTAGGCGTCCAGATCGCCCTTGGTGTAGCCGTCCACAGGCCAGAAGACCTTCTCGGGCCGCGAGACCTCGACCGCCTGCTCCGGACCGCCCTCCGGCGCCTCGACCCCGCTGCCGATGTCTTCCGGGTCGACGTCGGTCTCGGGCGGAGAGTCGTCCCGAACGCACTCGAACGGCCTCTTGTCGTCACGCAGGCGGAGAAACACGGGATGGCGAAGGTGCCCTTCGCGGGTGTACTCGATGAAGCGCACTTCGACCGCCAGCTCGGGCTCGACCCACACGTTCTCCTTGCCCGTTGGCAGGGCTCCGGAGGCGGTGGGCCGCGGCCGGACGATGCGGTCCAGCTCGGCCCGCAAGCTCCTTAGGGAGCGATCGTCGAAGCCGGTGCCGACGCCGCCCGCATACCGGTAACCCTCGCCGTCGAACACCGCCAGGTGCAGCGCTCCGAAACCCGGCCGGTTGGACTTGGGGCGGGTGAAGCCGACGACCGCGAAATCGCCCGTGAGCTCCGAGCGCACCTTGATCCACTTGCCCGAACGGCCGCCGCGATAGGAAGCGGCGGCGTCCTTGCCGACCATGCCTTCGAGGCCGAGGCTCAGAACCTGTTCGTACATGGCCTGACCGCGTTCTTCGACGTGGTCGGCGTAGCGGATCGGCCCGGCTTCCGGCAGGATCTCGCGTAGCAGAGCCTTGCGCTTGATCAGAGGCAGGGGACGCAGATCGTGGCCCTCCAGGCCCAGAAGATCGAAGGCGAAGAAGCAGGCGGGCAAGGCGGCGGCGGCGCGCCGGATGTCCGGCGCTCGGGTCAGGAGCGCGCGCCGTTGAAGCCGCTGGAAGCTGGGCCGGCCCTCGCCGTCCAGGACCGCGACCTCGCCGTCCACGACCAGGTCCCAGGGCAGGGGACGAAAATACCGTTCGACGTCGGGAAAGCTCGGGGTGGCGTCGCGGCCGCTCCGGTAGAGGAGCCGGACGCCGGCCGAGGCGCCTCCGGCCCCGCGCCGTTCGGCCAGCACCCGGTAGCCGTCGTACTTGAGCTCGAAGATCCAGCCCGGGCGGGAGAAGGGTTCCCGCTCGAGGCGGGCGAGCATGGGCTTGACCTTGGCGGCCCGGACCTCCCGGCGCCGGGCTCCGAGCCGGTCGAGCTCACCCAGGATGCGCTCGCGCCGATCGGAACCGTCGCGAAGCTCTTCGACCGTCAAGCCCGAGAGGATGGACTGCTCGCTCGGTGCCTGAGCTCCGGCCGGCCGTGCCGCGCCATCCGGCTTCTTGATGAGCAGCCACTCCTTGGCCTTGCGGGTGCGCACCAGCGTGAAGAGGCCTCGCAGTTTGTAGCCGTAGAGCTCGAAGAGCAGCTTGCCGTCCCGCAGCCCTTCCTCGGGTTCGATCTGATGGTCCGCCTGGCCGCGGTCCCAGAGCACCACCGCACCGGCGCCGTAGTTGCCCTTGGGGATGATGCCTTCGAAGTCCCCGTACTCCAGCGGGTGGTCCTCGGTGGCGATGGCGAAACGCTTGTCCTCGGGGTCGAGGGACGGTCCCTTGGGGACCGCCCAGGACACCAGGACACCGCCGATCTCGAGTCGAAAGTCGAAGTGCAGATGGCTTGCCGCGTGCTTCTGCACCACGAACGCGCTCGAGCCCGCCGCGATGGGCCCTTCGCTGCCGAACGGCTCAGGCGTCGCCGAGGCGCTGCGCTTGCGGCGGTATTCAACGAGCTTGTCCTGCATCGTTGGAGGATCTTACCGGCCGGCCAAGGGCTGGACCGGGCGCCGTGCCGGCGCGATTTCGGCCGTTGTGCCCGGTAGAATGCCGCGGCAGGGACGCCGAACCGACGGAGGATGCCGTGATACCCACCCAGGAGCAGTGGCAGGAGTTGGCGCGGCGCCCCTCAGGAGATCTCGGAGAAACGTCGTATGCGCTGCTCTTGGCCGCGCTGGCACGGGCCAAGCGAAGCCTCGAGATCCGCCTGGACCGGCCGCCCGTCGCGAAGCAAATCGGCGTGGTCGAGGGCGTCCCCACGAGCTGCCGGTCGAATCTCGCGCATGAGACGTTCGGCAGGTTCTTGCTGAGTGCCGGCGTCATCGGCCAGGAGGACTTCAACGCGGCGCTTTCGGACTCCTTGAAGCGGGAAGTGCCGCTTGGCGAGATCCTGATCGAACGCGGTTTGATGACGCCCCAGGGGGTCTACAATCGTCTTCAGCAGAGCCTCGGCCGGCGTCTCCTGGACGGTTTCGGTTGGAATCGGGGCCAGTACGACCTGGTCGAGACTAAGGCCGGTGCCGAGGGCGTGGTGCGGGTGAACGTGGCTCGGCTCATCCTCACCGGCGTCCTCAAGCTGACTCCGCGGGCCGAGATCCTCGCCGTGCGCGAGGAGCTCGACGCGGCCCGGTTCGCGCCCGGCACCGAGTCCCTTCTCGCCGGCAAGCCGCTGCCCGAGGGCTCGGGCTGGGAGACGGTGTCGGGGGCTCTCACTTCGGGGCCGGCCAGCGGCGCCGAGCTGGTCCGGGTTCTCTCTGGCACCACCGGAGAGCGTTACCGCCGGCTGTACGGTTTGGTCCTGGTGGGCTTGCTGGAGACCGTTGGGGCCGATGCTGCAGCGACGAGGGTGAGTCCAGCGCCGGAATCACCCGAGCGGGATCGACCCGAGCGGGATCGACCTGGGCCGGAGCCGGCTCCGGCGGCCGAGCCGCCGGACGAAGATCTCTTGTTGCGCCAGAGCAAGATCGTCGAGGCCTTCCTGTCCTTCAAGCGCCGCGATTCGTTCGAGTTCTTGGGACTCGAGGAAGGGGCGACTCCGAACGAGATCGAGAACGCCTATCTGGAAGCCGCCCGAACCTACGCGCCCTGGGCCCTGGAGCGGGGCGGCGCCGCGGACTTCGTCGAGCAGGCGCGCCTGCTGATTTTGCACTCGGCCCGGGCGTACGCCGAGCTGGCCGTGAGCGAGACCCGCAACGCCCTCATCCACCGGCGCAAGGTGCTGCGAGATGAGCGGGCCAAGAGGCGCCAGGCCGAGTTCAAGATCGAGACCGACCTCTTGGACTCGGAAGCCCAGTTCCGGAAAGGCAGGGCCCTGGTCGAGGCCGGCGAGCCCGGCAAGGCGCTGGAGTTTCTGGCGTTCGCGGCCGACTGCGATCCTCAAAACGCCCTCTACCGGGCCGAACTGGCCTTTCAGCGGGACCGCTTCGACCCGCCCCGGCACCGGAGTCAGGCGATCGGCGACCTCGAGGAAGCGGTTCGCATCGATCCGGGTTGCGGTCTCGCTCACTACTACCTGGGGCAGGTTCTGGCGGCCGCCGGCGACCGGGAGCTCGCCGAAGCCTCGCTGCGGCGGTCGGTGAAACTGATGGCGCCCGATCGACGGCCCATCGACGCGCTCCGCGCCCTGAGCTCCAAGAAGCGTTGACGAGCGGGCAAAGTCCTTTGTTCATGGGGACTTGTGGTAGCCTGCCAGCATTATGGCAGCACGATCCATGGCCTCCGGCACGATCTCGTTCGGTCTCGTAGCGATACCCGTCCACATCTACTCGAGCGGCGAAACCCAGAAACGGGTGAGCTTTTCGATGGTGCACAAGGAGTGTGGCTCGCGCGTCAAGTACCGCTACTACTGTCCGACCGACGACAAGCTGATCGAGCGCGACGACATCACCAAGGGCTACGAGTTCTCGAAAGGGCAGTTCGTCTTGTTCTCGCCCGACGAGCTGAAGGCTCTGGATCCCGAACCGACCAACGCCATCGAGATCCAGGAGTTCGTGCCGATCGACCAGGTGGACCCGCTCTACTTCGAGAAGGCCTACTACCTGGGACCCGGCAAGGCCGGGGCCAAGCCCTACAAGCTGTTAACGGCGGCGCTGACCGAGACCGGCCGGGCTGCTCTTGCCAAGTACGCCGCTCGCGGAAAGAACTACATCGTGCTCCTGCGTCCGTTTCAAAACGGCCTCATCATGCAGCAGCTTCGCTATGCGGTGGACCTGCGGGACTTCGGCGAAGTGCCCATCGAAGATGCCGAGGTGGCGGATGCCGAGCTGGAGCTGGCTCGCCAGATCGTCGAGCAGAGCGCGAGCGACGAATTCAAGCCCGAGCAGTATGAGGACGAGGCCCGCAATCAGGTCTGGGAGCTGATCGAAAAGAAGATTGGCGGCGAAGAGATCGTGGCGGCTCCGCAGGAGGCGCCTAAGGCGCAGATCATTGACCTGATGGAGGCGCTCAAGGCGAGCCTGGGTGAAGAGGACGGCCGCAAGCCGCCGAAGCGCTCGAAGCGCAAGCCGGCCGCGCGCAAGACCAAGAAGAAGGCGGCCCGGGCGAAGTAGCGTGCTCTCCCCGCAGCCCCAGCTGCCATTTCGAGAGACCTTGTCCCGCCCCGCGTCTGTTCTGGGATACACGACCGGAGAGGTCGCCCGGCTCCTGAGAACCAACGGCGAGCGGGTGCGCTCGTTCGTGCGCTCCGGCTTTCTCGAGCCCGGGCGAGGTCCGCGGCGCGAGTATCGCTTCCGGTTTCAGGACCTCGTCGTCCTGCGTGCGGCGCTGGCGCTGGCCGACGACGGGGTTCCCAGCAGGCGACTACGCCGAGTGCTCCGAGAGCTGCGGGAGGATCTGCCGCGAGGGCGCTCACTGGCCGAGCTGAGCGTGACCTTCGAGGGCTCGCGCTTCATCGTGCGTGCGTGCGGGCAAGCCTGGGAGGCGGAGTCGGGCCAGCGTCTGTTGACGTTCGACGTCGCCGAGCTAGCAGCGCGAGCGGAGCCCCTGGCCCCACGGCTGGTCGAGCGCGCCGGACCGCCCGAGGCTCTAGGCGCCGAAGACTGGTATGAGCTCGGTTTCGAACTCGAAGCCAGCTCGATCGCGGAGGCGGAAGGCGCTTACCGGAAGGCCTTGAATCTAGATCCGGCGCACGCCGACGCCCATCTGAATCTGGGCCGCCTGCTGCACCTCGGCGGCGATCCGGGCCGGGCCGCGGAGCACTACGAGGCCGCTCTCGCGGGGCGGCCCGAGGACGCCACCGCCGCGTTCAACCTGGGGGTCTCGCTCCAGGATCGAGACGAACGGGACCGGGCCGCGAGTTGCTACCGGAGCGCCCTCGAGTCGGATCCGGCCATGGCCGACGCCCATTTCAATCTGGCGGTGCTGCTCGAAGACGAGGGCGAGAGCGCCCGGGCCCTGGCCCATCTCAAGGCGTATATGCGTCTCCAAGGTTTGCGGGTCGGCCTGGGCCGGCGCCGCCCGCCGCGCTGAGCTCGACTGCCGTTCGGGTCAGTCCCGGCCCAGGATCACGGCGCCTTCGTTGACCGCGATCCAGTTGTACCAAAAGGTGTCGATGCCGGTCACCGGGGGAGCGGAGAGATCGCCGGAGCCGAGGCCCTCGGCCAGCTCGCCTGCGGTCCGCCCGGCGGCCGTCTCCCGAGGCACCAGCCAGGCCGCAGTCGACGCGAAAAGCGGAGCGCTCGCCTGCCTCTGGACGACCAGGACGGCATCGGTCAGGCCGGGCACCGGCAGCACGGCGCCGCCGCTCGCCACCGCATGCGGGACCACGAAGGTGGTGCCGCCGAGCCCGAAGTCCGCGCCCCAGACGGCGAAGATCGGTTCCTTGGGGGGCAGTCGATCGTCTTTGATCTGCAGATCGCGGAAGGTTCCGGACGACGCGAAGTAGTTGTCGTACGGGTTGACGTCGACGTGCTCGCGGCCGTCCACGGACAGCACCAAAGTGTTCGGATGGCGCTCCACCCAATCGCCCCAGGTGGTCTTCTCGCTCACCGGAAGCTCGACCAGTTCGGTGCCCGCGAGCTCGCCCCCGATCGCCTCCGAAGTCATGATCGACCACCAGCTGTCGGTCTCGCGGTCGCGCATGATGAGCGAGGCCTGCTTGAGCGCTCCGGACGCTTCGAAGTTCAGGACTCTGGCGGCGTCCGCGGCCGCCTCGGAGCCGGTCTCGTTACTGGAGACATCGCGGTCGTACACGACGGCCGTGTTGGCGAGGGGTCACCAGACGGCGGCGAAGTTCCTGTCACCGATGGTGTCGTTGACGACCTCGTGCCGGTTCAGGAGGTTGAGGCTGTAGGCTCTGGCCTCGCCGTCCAGCGCGACTCCCAGGATCCAGGCGTCGTCGGAGATGACGGCCTCGCTCGCGGCAACGAACTGAGGGGCGAAGATCGCCGCGATTCGTCCTCGCGGCAGGAGCTGCTCGACGCCCGGAGGCGGCGTCTCGGCGGCCGCCGAGGGTCCGGCAGTGGCGGTGATGGCGGCGATGCCGGCGACGGTCAGGGTCGGCAAGACGGAATTGCTGTCCATGGTCTCGGTTCCTCGGGAGGTGGTACGGACGGTACTCGGGACCGGATTGCAGATCGTCGTCCTGAGCAGCGGTTCGGAGCCACCGATGGACCACCGGCGAGAGCCTTGCTACGAGCCTCGGGCGGCCGCCCGAGCCGCGCGCTTGGGACGCGGCTCGAAGGGCAGAACGACGGAAAGGGACTCGTCACCCTGCCGGTCGCGGACCACGACCGACAGCGTTTGCTTGCGCCGGCGGACCGAGACCGCGAGATCCTGGAAGTCGAAGTCGCCGGGCCGTGCCGGACGGTCCAGCCGGGCTTCGAAAGCATGGCGCTCGACCTCGCTCGAGTTGTCGCGCCCGTCCTGCGTCGCGACCTGGATCTCGTAACGGGCGACGAACTCGTCGCCGTCCGGGAGCCAGGTGAGCCGGTCGAGCGGCACCGCGACCGAGAACGGGACGTGAGCCCAGCCCGCCGGGCGGGTCTCCGGCTGGCCGATCGTGAGCGGGAAGGAGCCTTCGCCGGAATGGCGGAAGAGCAGCTGATTCAACACCTCCAGCTCTTCCTGCTTTTCGCCTTCGAGATTGACGAAGGTGCGACGGGCGTGTGCGGTGAGGTCTCCGTCCACAAGGACCTGGACGGCGAGCCGATCGGGGCCGGCCTCGGGCGGTGGATAGACAGCGAGCGAGTAATAGCTGAAGCCGGCGCGCGAGGCGTGCTGGAGCATGGCCTTGCGCTTGCCGTTCAACAACACTTCGCCGCCGGTCTCGCCGGCGACCCAACGCAGCACCTCGTGGAGCCGCTTTTCCCGCTCCCAGTTGAGGTCCACGTCCCGGCCCTCCACGTCCACGGCGACGATCGAGTAGTCGAGCAGGTTGGCGGTGTCGGTCAGCACCCGCAGAATCAGAAGGCCGTCGCAGGTGTCGGCGACGCACCAGGAGGCGAAGCGGTCGGCTCTGGACAGCTCGATCGGGTCCCAGCTGCCCGCCACCAAGACCAGGACTCGACGCCCGGGCGGCGCCGGCAGTGAGTGCAGGGCGGACGCTGCCGCCAGCACACTACGCCGGGCGGCGTTGCCCTCCCAGTTGGCGACCCAGCCTGGCATCCGACGGCGCGCCAGATGCACGATGCCGTCCGCGGGCCGGGTCATGGCCCGGGCCAGGGTGTCGTCCAGTTCGGCGATCGACTCCGTCCACTGGGTCAGGACCTCCAGCTTGCGACCGTCGAACGCGACCACGGCGGCCCGATCGCCGGGCTGGATCCGGTCCAGCTCGCCGCGCAGGAACCGCAGCACGAAATCCCTCCGGGTCTTGAGGTTGAGCTCGTCGTCCAGAAAAAAAAGGTAGCTAGAACGGGTGTCCGGAAGCTCCTCGATCGGCTCGCCGCGCAGCCCGAGGGGATCGGTCAGCCGGCGGTCGGCTATCTCCTCGAAGTGGGCGATCGGAACCTCGACACCGCCAACGGCCACCCGGAAGGCGTCGGCCGGAAGCCCGACGACGGGCCGGCCGTCGCGGTCGCGTACCTGGACCTCCAGGTTGATGATGCGGACGTCGATAGCCTCCCCGAAACGCTCGGTCGGGGGCGGTGGCGTTTCGGCAGATGTTGGCTGGGCCGCCAGCGCCGATCCGCCCGCCGTCAGCCCGAGGGTGGTTAGCAGGCCGGCCGCCGCGCCGGCGGTCCCGAATCGGGACGCTCCCGCCTTGCCGCCGCCTCTGCGCCACAACCACTCCATGGATGGGCCGACGGTACCAGAGAGCGAGAGTAGAATCGTCACGTGACGGTTCGGGATCGATTCTTGCGCCCCCTTCGGGATCTACGGGTCTCGGTGATGGATCGGTGCAACTTTCGCTGTACCTATTGCATGCCCCGGGAGGTCTTCGGCCCGGACTACCCGTATCTGCCGCGCGCCGACATTCTCTCGTTCGAGGAGATCGCGCGCTTGGTCGGCGTTTTCCGGACCCTCGGGGTGGTGAAGGTGCGGATTACGGGTGGCGAGCCGTTGCTGCGCCGCAACCTCGACCGGCTGGTAGGAATGCTCGCCGCCCCCGGCGATCTGGACCTGGCTCTGACTACCAATGGCGCGCTCCTGGCCGACCAGGCCGCCGCTCTCGCGGCCGCCGGCTTGGATCGGGTGACTGTCAGTCTGGACAGCCTCGACGATGACGTCCACCGGCGTCTGAGCGACACTACGGTGCCGGTCGAGCGTGTCCTGGAAGGCATCCGGGCGGCCGAGGAGGCCGGCCTGGGACCGGTCAAGATCAACGCCGTGATTCGCCGAGGCGTCAACGAGGGGGCAGTCAGGGACCTCGTGCGGCACTTTCGGGGTACCGGCGCCGTCGTACGTTTCATCGAGTTCATGGACGTCGGAACCACCAACTCCTGGAGCCCGGGCGAGGTGGTCCCGGCCGAGAAAATCCTCGGCATCGTCAGAGGCTTGGGGGAGCTCGAGCCGATCGCCCCCAGGTATCCGGGCGAGGTCGCGCGGCGCTACCAATTCGTTGACGACGGCACCGAGATCGGGGTGATCGCCTCGGTCTCGGCTCCCTTCTGCGGCGAGTGCCGGCGGGCCCGGCTGGCCACCGACGGCCGGTTGTTCACCTGTCTGTTCGCCGGGGAAGGTATCGACCTACGCGAGCCTCTACGCGGGGGAGCCAGCGAGTCCGACCTCAGCGAGCTGATCGCGAGCCGCTGGCGCCAGCGTGAGGATCGGTACTCGGAGCTTCGCTCCCTCAAGTCTCGCCCCGGCCCGCGGGTTGAGATGTCCTATATCGGCGGCTGAGCCGAGTTCGCCGCCGCCGGGCCGCCATCGGCCATGAGCTCTTCGACTCGGGCGCGGTCTTCGGCGCAGGGCAGGCACGCTTGGGCTTCGTAGCCGAAGACCTCGCTGGCGGGCCGGAATCCGTAGCGGTCGTCCAGGACGTCGAAGTGCTCGAGGGTGACCAGACTCGGATGGGCGACGCCGCAGGCGTGCGCGAGCTGCTTGAGCTCCTTGCGCAGAGTGACCACGTAGTTGGCCAAGCGGGCGGCCTTCGAGGTCGGGTCGAGACCGCGCATGAGCCATCGGTTCTGGGTTGCGACACCAGTCGGGCAATGGCCGGAATGGCAGCGCTGGGCCTGGATGCAGCCGATCGCCATCATTGCCTCACGGCCGACGTTGACCAGGTCGCAGCCCAGAGCGAACGCCAGTAGCGCGTCGGTGGGGAAGCCCAGCTTGCCGGAGCCGGCGAAGACCGTTCCCTCGTGCAAGCCGTGTTCGACGAAGATGGCGTAGACCTGAGCGAAGCCAATCTTGAACGGCTGGGCAACGTGGTCGGTAAACGCTAGCGGTCCGGCGCCGGTGCCCCCCTCGCCGCCGTCGATGGAGACGAAGTCGACTCCGCGGCCGGTGGCTGTACTGCGGTGTGCGAGCTCGGTCCAAAAGCCGAGATCGCCGACCGCTGACTTGATCCCGATCGGCAAGCCGCTTGCTTCGGCCAGATCCTCGACGAAATCCAGCAGACCGTCCACGCCCGAAAAGGCCTGGTGGTAGGACGGGCTGAGACAGCTCTTGCCTTCGGGGATGCCGCGGATGGCGGCGATCTCGGCGGTGACCTTGGCGGCGGGCAAGACGCCTCCCAGGCCCGGCTTGGCCCCCTGGCTGAGCTTCACCTCGATCGCGCGCACCGGCGCGCTGTCGACGGTTTCGAGGAAGCGCGAGCGGTCGAAGCCGCCGTCCGCCGCGCGGCAGCCGAAGTAGCCGGTGCCGATCTGCCAGACGAGGTCGCCGCCCTTGCGGTGATGCGGTGCGACACCGCCTTCGCCCGTGTTGTGCAGGCAGCCGGCGAGGGCCGAGCCGCGGTTGAGAGCCTCGACCGCGGGGGCGCTCAGCGAGCCGAAGCTCATCCCCGAGATGTTGACCACCGAGCCTGGACGGAAGGCCCGGGCTCGGCCGCGGGCGGCTCCCAGGACCTTGGCGGCCGGCAGCGGGTGGGCAGGATCGTACCCGTCTTGGCCCGGGAAGATGGACGGCAGCGGAAACGCAGAATGCTTGACGATCAGGTAGTTGGAAGAGCGTTCCAGGTCGTTGTCGGTGCCGAAGCCGAAGTAGTTGTTCTGCTTCTTGGACGAAGCGTAGACCCAGCGTCTCTGGTCCCGGTTGAAGGGCCGTTCCTCGTCGTTGCTAGTGACGATGTACTGACGCAGCTCCGGGCCGATGGCTTCGAGCCAGTAGCGGAAGTGTCCGAGGATCGGAAAATTGCGCAGGATGGCGTGACGCTTCTGGGTCAGGTCGTAGAACGCGGTCAGTACGACGACGGCGGTCAGGGCCGCCACGATCCAGGTGAGCATGTGGGCTCGCTTTCTCCGGCCGTCTCTGACCGGCCGATGCTACGATTGTAGTCGGTTTGCCCGCCCCTTCAGAGCAGAGCGGTGCCGGCCGCCGGCGCCGCATTCGGTTAATCGCCGCCAGCAACGTGGCGGTGATGTTGCTGGGCGTTCTGTTCCTGGTCGAGTACTGGATGCTGGGCGCGACCCAGGTCGTCTGGGCCCTGCTGGTCACGCTGACTCTCGCCGGCTTGAACCTGGTCTTCTTGCGCTGGAGCGGCAGGATCGGAGTCGCCGGCTACGTCTCTTCGTCCTTGCTGCTGACCGTAGCCGTGGTGGCGGTTTTGAATACGGGCGGGTTCTACGACCCGGGCTTTTCGTGGCTCTTCGTGGTGCCGCTGGCCGCAGCGTTCCTGGTCGACTTGCGCGCCATGTGGATCTTCGTCGCGCTGGTGATCGTGGTCACCCTGGTGCTTTGGTGGCTACCAGAGGGAGCGGTCGCCAACGTCGTGCCGCCTGACCTGCACTCTCTTCAGAGTCTGCTGAACCGCCTGGCGGTCATCATTGCCCTGGCGGTGATGACCACGTTCTTCATCCTGGCTCAGAAGACCGCACGCGATCACTGGCTACGGGTGAACCGGAGCCTGGAAGAAGAGATGTCCGCGCG
Organism: Candidatus Multivoradales bacterium; assembly: GCA_965223155.1. GTDB lineage: Bacteria > Acidobacteriota > Thermoanaerobaculia > Multivoradales > JAHEKO01 > CALZIK01. The sequence continues at coordinate 750,162 of CBDCVR010000013.1, read as the reverse complement.
CAGGCGTACCGAGGAGGCGCTACGCGCTAGCGAGGCCAGTTACCGAGACCTGGTGGACAACAGCGCCGACCTAATTTGGACCCACGACCTCGAGGGCGGAGTGCTGTCCGTGAACCCGACCATGGCGACGCTGCTGGGGCGGTCCGGCTCCGAGCTCATCGGAACCGATTTGCGCTGGGTCCTGCCGCGCGAGCCGCCGGAGCGCTGGGACGAGTACCGACGGCAGCTCCTCGACCACGGCCGCGCCCGCGGTTTCGTCGCGATCGACGATGCCCAGGGTGAGACCAGGATCGTCGAGTACCACAACACCCTGCGGGTCGAAGGCGTCGATCGACCGGTGGTGCGCGGGGTGGCCCGAGACGTCACGGAGCAATCCCAGGCACGGGCCGCGTTGCGCCATCGGGTGGACCAAGAGCAGCTCATGGTCTCGATCTCGACCCGATTCATCGATCTCGACTCGAGTGAAATTCCGGCCGCGATCGAGGAGGCCCTGGCTGAGATCGGCGGGTTTCTGGAGTGCGATCGTGGCTGCTTCCTGGTGCTGAACGAGGCCGAGTCCCGGTTTACCGAATGCCTCGAGTGGCGGCGAGAGCCGGCGGCACCGCAGTGGCGCGACTGCGATGAGATCCCCCGGCCGGCCGAGCTGTCCTGGCTCTTTGGCCGCCTGCGGCAGCTCGAGACAATTGCGGTTGAGCGTCTCCAGGACCTCGAGGCGGAAGGCCGGGCCGAGTTGGCGGCGCTGCTTGGCGACGGGGCTCGATCGGTGCTGGCCATTCCAATATCGGGTCGCCAGGGCCTGATCGGAGTGCTCCTCTTGGAGTCGGTTGGCGAGGTTCGGGACTGGGATCTGGCGCACCAGTCTCTCGGCCACATCGCCGGCCACGTTTTCGGCAACGCCATCCGCCGTGCCCGCGAAGAGCGTCAGACCCTCCGTCTCGAGAGAGAGGTCCAGCAGGGTCGCAAGCTGGAGAGTCTGGGCTTGGTTGCCGGGGGCATCGCCCACGACTTCAACAACCTCTTGATGGTGATCTTGGGCAACGCCGCCGCCGCGCTCGAGGACGTCGGCCAGGACAGCGCCGAAGCCATCGCCTTGCGCGAGATCGAGACCTCCGCCAGCCGGGCCGCGGAGCTGACCGCCCAGATGCTCGCTTTCTCGGGCAAGGCCCGGCTCCAGCGCGGGGCGGTGGATCTCCACGGCCTGGTCGCCACCGAGATCGCACAGCTCCGCCTACGGGCTCCGTCGGCTGTCGAGTTCGAGCTCGAAGGCGAGCTGTCGATCCTGGGCGACGAGGGCCAGATGCGCCAAGTCGTCCGCAATCTCCTCGACAACAGCCTCGAAGCCGTCGGCGAACGGCAGGGCCGAGTCAGGGTGTGCCTGGCCGAGCGTTCGGTGGCCGCCGGCGACCGCGCCCCGGCGGGGGTCTACCGGCCGCTACGCCAGCCCTTGCGCCCGGGACGGTACGGATCGCTGGAAGTGCAGGACGACGGCCCGGGGATCGACATCGCGGTGCTGCCGAAGGTGTTCGATCCGTTCTTCTCGACCAAGTTCACAGGCCGTGGTCTAGGTCTGGCGGCCGCCCTCGGCATCGTGCGCGGCCACGGCGGCGCCATCGAGGTCGAGACCGGCGCCGGCGGTACCCGCATCCGAGTGCTGGTGCCGCTGGGTGAGGTGGTCGAGATGGGAGCCTTGGCAGCGCCCCAGCGGGTTGCCGATGCGGAAGCCGCGCTTCCGGGGAGGATTCTGCTCGTGGAGCCCGATCCGGCGACTCTGGCCGCCCTTCAGGGTCTCTTGGCGAGTGCTGGCAGGGACACGATACGCACCGGCAGTCCGCGTCACGCGGCTGAAGTGCTTGCCGGGACCCAGGCGGTGGCCGCGGTGATCGCCGATCTCACGAGCGCCGAGACCGATCCTGAGCTGCGCCGTCTGCGCTGGGAACGCGAGGATCTGCCCTGGGTCTTGAGCGGCGATCGGCCGCAGGCCGAGGTCTCCGAGCGGCTGGTCGCGTTGGGAGCCTCCGGCTACCTTCCGAAGCCTTTCGAGGCTGGCGAGCTGATTTCGCTCGTGGAACGAGTTCTGCAAGAATACGGCCTCGGCGAAGCGTAACCGCGCCGCGGTGAACCGCTCGCCGATCCAACGTTCCAGACGCAGTTTCGGGAGGTTTCAACGTGGCGATGATGGATGCTAATCAGTGCCGTTCGGGCACCAAGATCTTGCTCGATGGCGAGCTCTATTCGGTGATCGAGCGCTCGCATCACAAGCCGGGCAAGGGCGGAGCCTTCGTCCGTTTCAAGCTCAAGGGCATCGTGAACGGCAAGGTCATCGACCACACCGTGCGCGCCGGCACCAAGATGGAGACCGCGGACGTGCAGGTGCAGACCATGCAGTACCTGTACAGCCAGGGCGAGGATTACGTGTTCATGGACCTCGAAACCTACGAGCAGATCAACGTCGCGGGCGACCTCATGGGGTACGCGGCGAACTTCCTGACCGAGAACGCCGAGGTCGACGTCACCCGGTACGAGGGCAAACCGATCGGCGTCCAGCTACCTCAGAAGATGGTGTTCGAGGTCGTCGATACCATCGACAATCCGAACATGGGGAACACCGCCACCAACGTCACCAAGGACGCCACCCTAGACACCGGCATGGTCGTGCAGGTGCCGCCCTTCATCAAGATCGGTCAGAAGATCCGGGTATCTACCGAAGACGGCGCCTACGTCGAGCGCGTCTCGGACTAACCGCCTCACGCCCGGTGCGGCCGGAGGTTTCGACGGGACGGCAGCGGCAGGCGCCGTGCGGCCTTCGGTCGCGAGCCCCGAATTCGGGGGTTCGTGGCGGGCCGCTAGCCGCGCAAGGCGGCGAGCACGATTCCGGGTAGCCGGGCGTAGCTCGGATCGGGCTCGAAGGCAGCCAGCCGGCGTCCTACGCCAGCGGCTCCCGAGTGGGTCACGAACCAGGGCGGCTTGGGCGTGACGCGGAAGGGAGCGTCCACGACACTCTTTTCCGGGGCGTCGAAGAGGAAGGTGTTGTGCACCGTGCCGATGCCGCTCTGGATGTCCTTGAGGGTATGCCCGGGATAGGCCCCCCAGGGAGTCGAGCCCAGGGCGAAGGCCGCGGCGGCCCACTGGTTGATGCCGACGGCGCCGTACCGGAGCCGGTCGAGCGCGCTCTCGAAGCTTGTGCCGAGTCCGCGGCGGGTCCGCGGATCCACCAGGATGGTGGCGTTGAGGGTGCCGGTGAGCGAATCGTTGACCCAGTCCACGGCGTGCTCCAGGAAGGCGGCCGGCCCGGTCGCTTCCAACGCGGTCTCGGCCGTGACCGTGCAGAAAGACTCCTCCCGGAACGCGAGCTGTCCGGTGTCGGCCGGGTCCAGATCGGTCAAGAGTACGGGCGGCAGGATCCGGTCTCCGGTGTTCTCGCCCAGGATCTCGGCATGTGGATAGGCGTCCACGAACCGCTGCCAGCGCTCGCCGGCTCCAGGGTAGTAGGCCGGGCGGCGGGGAACCGAGCGCAGGGTCCGGCGTAGAGCCTCCAGAAACGCCTCGCGCTGCGGCCAGCTCCGGGCCAAGACCAGCACCTTGGCGGCGTTGCAGTTGAAGCCGCCGTTTTGCACCATCTGCGTGGCCACGTTCTCGGCATGAAAGTCGAGGTCGGATTGGCTCCAGCGGCCGGGGACGACGAGGACCGGACTGACGTTGCCCAACTCGCTCGTGATCGGCTTGTCGAGAAGCGGCCGACCTTCCGCCCGGCGCCCCTCGGCGTCGGCCCCCGAGCCCCAAACGATCAGATCATGGGTCGCCGCGCTGCCCGTGATGTGGACGTCGTCGACCAGGTCGTGATGGCAGAGGTAGGAGCCGACCTCGCCGCCGCCGGTAACGATGCGCACGAACCCGTCCCGCACGAGGTCGCGAAAGGCGTCTTCCAACAACGGCCTGAGGTAGTCGTTGACCGGGTTGAGCTTGAGAAGGGCGACCCGGCCCTCGTAGAAGAGCTTGTGGACCACGTCCAGCGGCGCAATGCTGGCGACGTTGCCGGCGCCCAGAACCAGCGAGACGCCGGCCTGCGGCTCGCTCTGCCGGTAGACGCCGCCCATGTGGTCGCGCAGGGTGTCCGGCGTGACGTGCGGCTGCATCCAGACCTCGGCGCGATAGCCGCGGTAGAGGAGCCGATCAAAGGTGTCCAGCGGAAAGACCTGGACGATCGCGCGTCCTCCTGGTCCAGTGCGTATCCGGGACGGCGGGATCGAAATCTCGCCGGTCGCCCGCAACGCCTCGAGTGAGTCCATGAGCAAGCGAACCGTGCGGCCCACGATGTAGGGGCCGCCGATCCAGTCCTCGCCGGCCAAGGGCGAATCGAAGGGTACGCCCTTGGCGGCACAGGCGGCCTCGACCTGGCCCACGGCGGTTCTGCGGATTCCGTCCAGCAGGCCGCGCAGGTATTCGGTCTTACGTCCCAGCGGCAACCCCAGCCAGCGCCGGCCCGAGCTCGCCAACTCGGCCAGGGCCTGATCCAGCTCGTCGTGGGGATCCGGGTCGGGCAGTGGTTGCGCGCTCATGGCGCCACGATTGTACCGGTCCGGGAGCCGATCGCGGCGGCAAGGGCTTGCCCCTAGACGAGGCGGGGCCGGCCGCCCTGTTCAGGGGGCCGGCGCGGGGGTAGAGGAAAGGGGGCTAGAGACTGGGCGGGGCGGGTCGGCTCGGGAGTCCGAGCCAGGTGAGCGCGCCGTGGCTGGGTCCGGGACCGGAGTCCGCGGACCTTGCCGCGGCGCGGTATTCCGTAACAGCAAGGTCCGTGCCGCCGGTCTCGCCCGAGCCCGCGATCGTGGCGGTGCGCGCCGTATCTCACTTGCCGGCAAGGCTTTGCGGCGCCGCGTTCCATCCGGCTGGGCGCCGAGGCGGCTTCGAAAGGTTGGACCCCAGCCGTCCAGTTTCCGGGATCGTCGGTGGGCGGTGAGCTGTCGGCGGTGTCCCGGAACCGGTTGGCTGTCTTGGAGGCACGGTACAATGGCGGCCTCTTGAGACGAGCGATGTCAGCGCCAGGCGTCCCGGGCTTCCGGACGAGGCCAAAACTAGCTGGGGCGGCTTGCGTACGTATCTGGAAGCGGGTCGTCGCCGTTGAGACCCGCGAGCAACAAGGAGGCTGATCGTGGACAGACGAGACTTTCTGCGCCTTAGCGGCGTCGGACTGGGGACCTTGGTCGTTCCGGTCCTGGGCCGGCCGGTGAGCGCGTTTGGCGCGACCGGAGCGGTGCCGACTGGCGACAGCAAGGCCCTGGCCGACGTGGCGCTCAACGCCGCCCGGGGCAAGGGCGCGAGTTACGCGGACATTCGCATCGGTAGGTACCTCAACCAGTTCGTCATCACTCGGGAGGACAAGGTCCAGAACATCGTCAACACCGAGTCCTTCGGTGCCGGCGTCAGGGTCGTGGCCGACGGCACCTGGGGATTCGCCGCGACCTCGGACGTGACCGCCGATGCCATCGCGAAGGCGGCAGAGGGCGCGGTGGCGATCGCCAAGGCCAACGCCAGGATCCAGAAGGAGCCGGTGGTGCTGGCGCCGACTCCGGGCGTCGGGGAGGTGTCGTGGAAGACGCCGATCGAGAAGGACGCGATCGCCGACGTGTCGATCGCGGAGAAGGTCGATCTCTTGATGGCGGTCAACGAGGCCGCGATGGAGAACGGCGCCTCCTTTATCAACTCCTTCCTCTTCCTGGTCAACGAGCAAAAGTACTTCGCGTCCACCGACGGCTCGTACATCGACCAGGACGTGCATCGGATCTGGCCCAACTTCTTTGTGACCGCGGTCAACAAGGAGACCGGGAAGTTCCGGACCCGTCAGGCTCTGGGCTCGCCCATGGGCATGGGCTGGGAATACATGGACGGCAAGGCCGCCGACAAGATCGACGCGGTGACACCCCTGTACCGGAACAGCTACGACATGGTCGAGGACGCCATCGCCGCCGGCCGCCAGGCCAAGGAGATGCACGAGGCCAAGTCGGTCGATCCGGGCAAGTACACGTTGGTGCTGGATCCGACGCATCTTTGGCTGACGATCCACGAGAGCGTCGGGCACCCGCTGGAGCTGGACCGCGTTCTCGGCTATGAAGCCAACTACGCCGGCACCAGCTTCGCGACCCTGGACAAGTGGCAGAGCAGGTCCTTCAAGTACGGCTCGGACCTGGTCCACTTGTTCGCGGACAAGACTCAGCCGGGCTCGCTGGGCGCGGTCGCCTACGACGACGAAGGCGTCGCCTGCCGGCGCTGGGATCTGGTCAAGGACGGCGTCCTGGTCGGGTACCAGGCCATCCGCGACCAGGTCCACATCCTGGGCGAGGAAGCCTCGCACGGCTGCTGCTACGGCGACAGTTGGAGCTCGGTGCAGTTCCAGCGCATGCCCAACGTTTCGCTCGCGGCCGGCACCACGCCTCGCTCGGTGGCACAGATGATCCAGGACGTCGAAAAGGGCATCTACATCATCGGCGACGGTTCCTATTCCATCGACCAGCAGCGGTACAACTTTCAGTTCGGCGGCCAGCTCTTCTACGAGATCGAGAACGGCGAGATCACCGGCATGCTGCGGGACGTGGCCTACCAGTCCAACACCCAGGAGTTTTGGAACTCTTGCTCGCAGCTCTGCGACGAGAGCGACTACCGGCTGGGCGGCTCGTTCTTCGATGGCAAGGGCCAGCCTTCCCAGATCAGCGCCGTCTCGCACGGCTGTCCGACCGCCCGATTTGACGGGGTCAACGTGATTAACACGGAGCGCAAGATATGAAGCAAGACGGCGTGATTCTGAGTCGAGACGAGTGCAAGGCGATCCTGGACAAGGTCCTCGGTTTTTCCAAAGCCGACGGCTGCGAGGCGAACCTGAACGGCGAGACCAACGGCAATATCCGCTACGCCCGCAATACCGTCAGCACCAGTGGGACCGTTGACGACCTGACGCTTGTGGTGCAGTCGAACTTCGGCCAGCGCATGGGGACCGCGACCATCAACGAGTTTGACGACGCCTCGCTCGAAAAGGTGGTTCAGCGTTCCGAGGAGCTGGCCAAGCTGGCGCCCGAGAACCCCGAGTTCGTCGAGGTTCTGGGACCGCGCGAGTACCTCAAGTCGAACGCCTATTTCGAATCGACCGCGGCGATCAGTCCGGAGTTTCGGGCCAAGGCGGCGGCCGATTCTATCGGTCCGTCGCGGGCGAAGAGCCTGGTCGCGGCTGGCTTCCTGGAGGACTCGACCGGCTTCGACGCGATGGCTAACAGCAAGGGTCTGTTCGCCTACCATCCCTACACGGGCGTCGATTTCTCGGTCACCGTGCGCACCGAGGACGGCACCGGCTCGGGCTACGCGACCCGTGACTACAACGATCTCGAGCTCCTGGACACGGCCGCGGCCTCCGAGGTCGCGATCCAGAAGGCGGTGGGGAGCCGCGAGGCTCGGGCCATCGAGCCCGGCAAGTACACCGTGATTCTGGAGCCGGCGGCCTCTTCGGGGCTACTTCAGCGCATGATGTTCAACTTTGGCGCGCGCCAGGCCGCCGAGGGCCGGAGCTTTCTAGCAAGGAAAGGCGGCGGCACCAAGTTCGGGGACAAGATCGTGGACGAACGGGTCACGATGTATTCCGATCCCACGCATTCCCGGATTCCGGTTTCGCCCTGGGCGCAAGACGGCCGGCGGCGCGACAAGACCTTCTGGATCGAGAAGGGCGTCGTGCGCAACATGTACTACTCGCGGTACTGGGCCAAGAAGAACGAGGTCGCCGCGGTGCCGCAGCCTCAGAACGGCGTCATGGAGGGAGGCGACGGGTCGCTCGAGGATCTCATCGCCGACACCAAGCGGGGTATCCTCGTGACCCGGACCTGGTATATCCGCACGGTGGATCCCCAGACCCTGCTTTACACGGGCCTGACGCGGGACGGGACGTTCTTCGTCGAGAACGGCAAGATCGCCTATCCGATCAAGAACATGCGATTCAACGAGAGTCCGGTGATCATGCTCAACAACATCGAGGCGTTGGGCCGGCCGGAACGGATCGGCGGCATGTTGATTCCGCCGATGAAGATCCGGGACTTCACCTTCTCGTCGCTGTCGGACGCGGTCTAGCCGGCCGTCGGGTCAAGGCGCGGGGATGATGCGCTAATGGGGCTCGGGACCGACTTCCGCTTCACCCGGCTCCAGTACGACTCGGGGGACTGGGACGTGGACCAGCGCATGCCGTCCAACCTGCTGAACTCTCTAATCGAGTACACCACCCTCCGGGTGGATCCTGAGGAGGCGATCGTACCGCTGCGGGATCGGCGCATGCTGGAAGCGCCGTTTACCTATCTTGCCGGCCATAGGCTGGTGGAGTTCGACCGGCAGGAGCGAACCAACTTCGAGCGCTACGTCGCCAACGGCGGCTTCGTCTTCGTGGACGACTGCAACCACGACGTAGACGGGCTCTTTGCCCGCTCGTTCGAAGAGCAGATGGCCGGAATCTTCGGCTCGCGCTCGCTCGGCAAGATTCCCAACGATCACGAGCTCTACTCGAGCTTCTTCGACTTTCCCAAGGGTCCGCCGACGACCTCGTTCGAGCTCAACGGCTGGGGAGACGACCTCGTGCACGACTATCTGAAGGCGATCGAGGTGGACGGGCGGATCGGGGTCCTCTACAGCAACAAGGACTACGGCTGCGAGTGGGACTACGACTACCGCAACAAGCGCTGGCTGGCCGAGGACAACACCAAGTTCGGAATCAACGTCGTTGTCTACGCCATGACCGCGTAGGATGCCAACGGAATGAACGACGATTCGGCTCTGATCGAAGGCTCCCCGGCACGCGTCGACGAACGCGAAGTGGAACGCATCGCGGCTACGGTGTCGGAGCTGGAGGCCGAGATCGGCAAGGTGATCCTGGGCCAGCGGGAGGTGGTGCGCGGTCTTCTGGTGGCGCTCTTGGCGGGCGGGCACTGCCTGCTGGAAGGCGTGCCCGGGCTGGCCAAGACGCTGATGATCCGGACCCTGGGCGAGGCGTTGGAGCTCGGCTTCAAACGCATTCAGTTTACGCCCGATCTGATGCCGTCCGACATTCTGGGAACCGAGATCCTGGTGCCAGGAGATCGGGGTGACAAGAGCTTTCGCTTTCATCGAGGCCCGGTTTTCGCCAACCTGGTACTTGCCGACGAGGTCAACCGCAGTCCTCCCAAGACGCAGTCGGCGCTGCTCGAGGCGATGCAGGAGTACGCGGTCACCTATGGCGGCGTCACCTATCCGCTGGAGCGTCCCTTTTTCGTGCTTGCGACCCAGAACCCGATCGAGCAGACGGGGACATATCCTCTCCCCGAAGCGCAGCTGGATCGGTTCCTGATGCAACTCGAAGTGACCTATCCCGATGCGGAGACCGAGGTCGAGATCCTGGCGGCCACGACCGGGGAAGACCCGGCCCCGGTGCGGGCGGTGATGGCGGCGGAGGAGCTGCTGGCGGCCCAGGCTCTCGTGCGCCAGGTCCACGTCAGCAGGCCGCTCCTAGGCTGGATCGCTCGGCTGGTGCGGGCAACTCGTCCCCAGGACAGCGACGTGGCGGCCGTGCGTGACTACGTCGACTGGGGCGCCGGTCCACGGGCCGGCCAGGCGGTCGTGCTGGCGGCCAAGGCCCGAGCCTTCCTGGACGGCCGCTACTCGGTGCTGGGGGACGATGTGCGCGAGGTCGTGCCGCCGGTCCTGCGCCACCGGTTGGTCGTCAATTACAAGGCGCAAGCGGAGAGACGATCGCTCGATGAGGTCGCCGCCGCCGTTCTCGAGGCGACGCCGGCGCCGAGCTGACTACCGTGCCCGCCGTGTCCCCGACCCGGATCGATCCGCCGCCGGCGGGGGTAAGCGAGCGATGAAGGCCCGGCGGCGGACGCCCGGCCACCGCCTGCTGCCGACGGAAGCCGTCCAGGCGATCGGCGATTTGGGGCTCATCGCCCGGGTGGTGGTGGAGGGCTTCTTGTCGGGCGAGCATCCCGATCGCCGGCCCGGGCCCGGCGTTGAGTTCCAGCAGTACCGTAGCTACGAGCCGGGCGATGATCCCCGGCGCCTGGACTGGAAGCTCCTGGCGCGGAGCGGGCGCCTGTACGTACGCGACGCGGAGGTGGAGCGGGACGTGACCGTGCGGCTCGTGGTCGACGCTTCGGCGTCGATGGCCTACCAAGAAGGCGGGACCAGCAAGCTGGACTACGCGCGCTACCTGGCCGCCTGCATGGCCTACCTGGCCGACCGTCAGGGAGACCGGGTGGCACTCAACCTGCTGGGCCGGGGCGCATCGGTTGACCTCGCGCCGTCTCTCAGGGGAGCCGCCGTGGCTCGCGTCCTCGCGGCCCTCGAGGCGGCCGAGGCTGTGGGGTCCGTGCCCTCCGGGGAAGCGCTGTGCGCGGCCTGCTGCAACCGGCGCGAGCGCGAGATCGTCGTGCTGCTGTCGGATCTCTACGACGCCGATGGCGAGTTTTGGGCCGCGCTCGAGACCTGGCGCGCGCTCGGCCATGATGTCTACGTCCTTCAGCTCGTTGGGGCCGAGGAGCGGGCTTGGTCGCGGCGCGGCGATTTCGAGTTCGTGGATCTCGAAACCGGCGAGCGGCTGACCGGAGACGCGGGCGCGCTTGCCGCCGGCTACCGCGAGCGGCTGGAGGCATTTCTGTCCTCGTGCCGGGACCGGGCCCTGGCCCGCGGCGCCGTCTACCGGCTGGCAGACATCACCGAGCCACTGGACGGCGTGCTCCGGAGCGTATTGCTCCGGCGGGGTGCCGCGTGACCTGGTTCTGGCTTGCGCCGGTATGGCTCTTGGGCACGGCGGCGATCGTCGTGCCGATCGCGATCCATCTTCTGGGCCGGGGGCGCGGGCGGGCAGTCCGCCTGGGCACCACGCGGTTTCTCGAGGGTCCCGAGAGCCGGAACCTGCGGCGCCTCAGTCCAAGTCAGTTTCCGCTACTGGCTGTGCGGTGTCTGCTGCTGGCGGTGCTGGCCGCGGTCCTGGCCGGGCCAACCTTGCGCCGGGCCGCGGAGCCCGCCGCCGTCGAGAACGAGCTGCTTCTGGTCGATCCGGTACTGGCGGAGCGATTCCAAACCGGCGAGCCGCCGGCCGGCACTCAGGTTCGCCTTCTGGCTCCCGGCTTCCCCGAGCTCCAAGAGATCACCGCGGCCGGCGGTCCCGTTGCGAGTGGCGCCGGTCGCGACGTGGATGCCTGGTCGCTGGCTGCGGAGGCCGAGGCGAAGTTTCCGGGACACGAGATTCGGGTGCTGTCCTCCGGCCGCGTTTCCGGCTTCCGCGGTGCCCGTCCCCGGCTGGGCCCGCGCGTGTCCTGGGATGTGGTACCGGCTGCGGACGCGGACTCGGTCAATTACTGGATCGCCGGCCTCGGTCCACCTGGGTCAGCCGTCGACGGGTCGGCGCAAGTCATCGTGGGCGCGAGCTCGGCGGCGGGGCGATGGTTCGATCGGCGGCCGGCCGTCGAGGTCCTGACCGCCGAAAGCCCTTCTGGCTCAGCCTCGAGGGCGACCCTGACGCTGGCCGACGGCGGGCAGGTCGCCTCGGACGACGGCTGGTCCGGACCGGGAAACGGGCCCGTGATTGCCGTCCATTTGGTCGCCGATCCCGACCGCGCGACCGACGCTCGGCATCTGGCAGCCGCGCTCACCGTCCTGGGTAGGCGGCTGCCGCTGACCTTGACGGTCGACGGTCCGCTCGCGCCGGCCGCGAGCGGGGGTGACCCGGCTGCGGACGAAGTCGCGCACCTCCTCTTCTGGCTGGCGGACGAAGCGCCCGAAGCCGAGGCGCTCCAGCTGCGGCCCGGAGGATGGCTGGTGACTGACGGCGTGGCGCCGTGGCGGTCCTGCCGGGGCCTGTGGGCGGGTCGTCGGGACCGGGTCGAGTTTGCCCGCTGTGGCCGCCGGCAAGGCCGGGACGACGCCGGCGCCGAGGCGCCGCTCCCACTATGGCGCCTGGAGACCGGAGAAGCGGTGCTCGCCGTTCGCCGGTGGGCTGGCGTCCGGCGGCTCGAGTTCGACTCACGCTTTCATCCGCAGTGGTCCTCGCTGGTCTCGAGCCCGGAGCTTCTGGTTTGGCTCGAGGACCTGCTTCTCGATCTCGCCGGCGCGGGCGAGTCTTGGGCCGAAGAGTCGGGCGGGTTCGAGGCGGAGAGGCCGGCGAGTCGCGTGCGGCCCGCCGGCCTGGACGGTTCGCGGCTCGAAGTGCTTGCCTGGGAGCAGGTACGAACCGACTCGGTTGGGGAGGCAGAGCCCGTCGTCGGCGCGCCCGCCCGGCTGCGCCGGGACACCTTCTGGCTTCGCGATGCACTCTGGATGATGCTGGTGACGTTGCTTGGGCTGGAGCGCCTCCTGGCCTATCGGAGCCTGGGGGTTGGCGAGGGTCGTGGCCGGCCCGCCGGCCCGACTTGGGCCGGAAGAACCGCTGACCGGGCCGCGGCTAGGTCAGGGAATCGAGCTGAGACCAAGGTTCCGGACGAGGCTCCCGCATGACCGGCGTTTCGGCGTTCTTGGCCCGCTTGGAACGGCGTTGGCGTCGCCGCCGCGTGGCTGCGATGGTGGTGCCGGCCGCCGTGGCCCTGGCGCCGCTCGCGGTTCTGGTAACCGCTTGGGCCGGCCTGCCGTGGTGGTGGCTACCGGCGATCGGCGCCGCAATCGTTTTTTCCTGCGCCGCCTGGGCCGGCCGGCCGCCCGTTCGTAGCCGGCTTCTGGAACGACTGGACTGCGGCGTGCCGGAGCTCGAGCACAGCGCCGAGCTTCTGGTGGCTGAGCCCTCGGACCTGATGCCGGTACAGCGTCTGCAGCGCCGGCGAATCGATAGGGCCCTGTCCGGGCTCGAGGTCGCGGCGGTGCCGCTGCCGGGACTTTCCGGATCGCACGCCGCGGCTCTGGCGGTGGTCGGTCTCGGGCTCGCGGCCGCCGCCTGGGGGGCGGTGTCGTTCCTGCCGCCGGCCGGGATGGCCCGAGGTGGCGGCTCGCCGACCGATATCGCCGCTCCCGGCGCCGGTCCGGCGTCCGAGTCCGCTCTCCGACTGGGGCTCGAGATCCAGCCGCCGGAATACACCGGGCTCGAGCCTTGGGGAGTGGCCGATGCCGGCGGGAGGCGGATCCGGATTCCCGAAGGCGCCCGCCTGTGGCTCGACGCCGGGCCGGTGGGGCCGGGCGAGAGAGCGGTGGCGGTCTTCGACGACGAGCGCCTGCCACTCGGGTCCGAGAGCGAAGTCGGCGCCTCGTCCAACACTCGGCGAGGCGCGGAGCTGGTGCTCGAGAGATCCCGCCTGGTCTTCGCCGAGCGGCTCCGGAAAGAGGTCGCGGTGGCGCGCACCAAGCCGGCCAAGCTCGAGATGATCGCCGATCGAGAGCCTCGCATTCAGGTGGCCCATCCGGATGCCTTCACGTTGCTGGAGGTCCCGGAAGGCGCGGACGCCGGTCGCCTTGCGGTCGAGGCGCGGATCGAGGATGACTTCGCCGTCGTCCGAACACGCTTGGTGGTCACGGTGGCCTCTGGGACCGGTGAGCTGGTGGAGTTTCGGGAGCGTTCGTTCGGGCTGCCGCGTCGCGAAGGTGACCGTGCGGACGGTATCTATCGAACCGCGCTGGACCTGGATGAGCTGGGCGTGGTGCCTGGCACCGATCTCTATTTCCACGTCGAGGCCGCCGACAACCGGACGCCGGTGGCCAATCGGGCCCGAAGCACGACGCACATCGTGCGCCGGCCCGGTGGGTCGGGCGCTACGGCCGGCCTGGGCGAGGGCCTGCCGGTGTTCGCCGTCCCCGATCTCTTCCGGAGCCAGCGCCAGATCATCCTGGACACCGAGAGGCTGCTGGCCGAGGCCGATGGCCTCGGAGAGGAAGAGCTGGCACGCAGAAGCCAGGCCCTGGGCTTCGACCAGCGCGCGCTGCGCATGCGCTACGGCACCCTCCTGGGCGAGGAGTTCGTGGACGGCCGCGCCCTGACCGACGCGGAAGACGAGGCCGAACACGAAGACGAACACGGCGACGACGACGGCGGGCTGGCCTCGATCCTGCCCGAGGGCGTCCTCCACGAACACGACGTCCAGGATCTGGCGACCTTTTTCGACGCCGGCGTGCGTACCCGGCTGCGCTCGGCACTGGCGGAGATGTGGACCGCCGAGGGGAACCTGCGGTCGATCAGGCCCCGGGAGGCTTTGCCGTCGGAGTACCGGGCCTTGTATCTGTTGAAACAAGCCCAGGAGCGCTCGCGGATCTACGTGCAGAAGGTGGGCTTCGAGGCGCCGCCGCTGGATCCGGCCGGGCGTAGGCTCTCCGGTGAGTTGGACCGAATCGGCAGCACGCGGGTGCGCCGCCGTGCCGCGCGGCGGGACTCGGTCGAGCTGAGCGAGATCTTCGACTCCCTGTCGGAGTATTCGGCGGAACCGGCTCGGGCGCGCTCCGGTGACAAGCTCGCCGGGACCCTGGACCGGGCTCGGCGTCTGCTGGCGCGCTCCATCCTGGCCGAGTCCGAGACCGGGGGCCTGTCGCGTGCCCGGCCGGGTGCCGGCTCAGGCTCAAGTAACTCAGCTGGCTCAGACACCCAGGGGGCGGGAGCGGGAGCCACGGCCAGCGGAGGAGGCGACGACGAGCTTGCCCTGCTCGAGATGCTGGCGCGGGAGACCGCCCAGGCGGCGGCGGGCGAGACCGTGCCGGCCGTCGAGATCGAGGCCGTGCTGGCGGCGCTCTGGCGGCGCCTGCCCGAGGCAGAGCCGGCACCGGCGGCGGGTCGGACGGGATCGTCGTTGTTCGATGCCTACGCCGAGGAGCTCCAGTGAACCGCGATGGTTTGACGGGCTTGCTGGAGTTGCCGGGAGCGGTCGATGGTGGCAGCTGGCTGGGGGTGCCGCCGCTCTTCGCGGCCGGCCTGGCGGCGGCCTTGATCGTGCTCTTGGTCCTGGTTTGGCGCGCCGAAGCGCGGAGGCGCCTTCCGGTCTGGCGTCGGGCGCTCTGGGCGGTGCTGGCGGCCGGTCTTTGGCTCCTCGCGGTCGAGCCTCGCGTACCCGGGAAGCGCCCGGCGGGCGGCGGCGCGCTGTTGACCGACCGAGCCTCGAGCCAGCAACGGAACGAGGCAGTGGATCGGTTTGGAGCCGGCAACACCTTCGTCCTGGCGGGAGCACCAGCCCCCCGGGATCCGAGCGACCCCGGCGATGGCCGCGACGGCCAAGATGAGAAGCCGCGCTCGGACTCCGAGGGCGCGAGGACGGTGGCAGAGTCGGTACGGCGGATCGCCGATACCGGATTCTTGGCGCGAGAACGGCCGGACCTGGTGGCGGTGCGCGTGTACGGCTCCGGCCTCGATCCGTGGGATCTGGAGCGCCTGGCCGGGGTCACCGTCGAGCATGAACCCGTGCCGGCCGGAGAGCGGCCGGTGGTGCGAGCGCTGACGGTCCCGCGCCGGGTGACGCTGGGCGAGGCGATAGCCCTTCGGATCCAGCTCGAGCCGCGGCGGGACCTGGGCGCCGTTACGGTCGCCGGTCCAGGAGGCGAGGAGGCCCGGATCGACCTGGATGCTGAGGCAAGCGCGCCGCAAGAGGCTGACTCCGAGCTCGGCGACGTGACGGTCTCGATTCCTACCAAGCGCGTGGGCCGCTACGTCTACCGCGTGCGGGTGGAGGATCGGAACGGCCGGAGACTGGTCGAAGAGCCCTTTGGAGTCGTGGTCCAAGCGGCCTCGCGCCGCCGGGTGCTCTGGCTCCAGGAGGCGCCCGGCTTCGAGGCCCGGCATCTCAAGAACTGGCTCGGCGACGCCGGCTTCGAGATGGTGGTGCGCTCGCGAGTGAGCCTGGGACGGTACCGGACCGAGCTGGTGAACCTGGCTCCGGCGACTCCGGTGCGCCTGAACCGGGCCGGCCTGGCGTCTTTCGATCTGGTGGTCGTGGACCCGAGATCCCTGGCGGCTCTGGGAGCCTCCGGCCGGCAGACGCTCCGGGAGGCGGTTCGCGCCGACGGTGTCGGAGTGTGGCTCCACGCGGTCCGGGGCCGAAGCGCCGCTGCCGGCCTGGATCCGCTTCTCGGGTCCGCGGTGCGGAGGGCGGTAGCCGACGAGACGCTCACGGCTCGCCTTGCCTGGCCCGGCGTCGAGCCATTGCCGCCGCTCGAGGTGCCTCCGCTGGAGCTCGTCTTGGGTTCGGACGCGGATGAAGCGTCGGGGTTGGGTTTCAGCTTGGGTCCGCTGGCTCGGGATCAGGCCGGGCGAGTGGTGGCCGCGGTCCGGCCGTGGGGGCGCGGCCGGCTGGCGGTCACCGTCCTGGAGGACCTCTACCGGTGGACCTTAGCGGGCGAGCGCGCGGCGTACCGGGCGTTCTGGAACCGGGTCCTGAACGAGGTGGCGCGAAACCCGGAACTACTCGCCTGGTCGATGCCGGCCGCTCCTGTCCTGGTCGGCCGACCGACTCAAGTCGAGCTGACGTTGCGGGGGGCTCTAGCAGCTCGAGTCGCCGGCGCCGGGACTCTGCCTCGAGTGACGGTGGCAACCGGCGAGGAAGCCTATCCGGTGCCCGTGGTCCAAGACCTGGCCGATCCCTTGCTCTGGCGGCTTACCTTCTGGCCCAGGCAGGCCGGCTGGCACCGGCTGCGAGTGACCGCCGATGCCACCGATGCTTCCGATGCCACCGATGCCGAGGCGGGCTCCGAGGCGGGCGAGGCGTGGCTCTGGGTAGCCCCTTCGGACCGGCACCGGGGCTGGTTGGACCAGAGCCGAGCGGTGGGCCTGCGGGCTCGGTCTCTGGGTGCCGGAGCCGTCCTCGGAGGCATGGCCGGGCCGGGCGGAGAAGCGGGCCCGCGGGACGAGGACGAGGCGGTCCAGCCGTCCCGATTTTGGCGGCCGGTGCCGCGCTGGCCGCTCTTTCTTGCCGTCCTTGTGGCGTGGGCACTTCTTTGGCTCGCCGAGCGTCGGAGTACCCGGAAATTTCTTTGAAAACGTTGACTTGCCGCCGACCTCGGCACATGATGGGGCGTCGAGCCCATGGAGCGAGGGCCGGCTCAACTAGAAAGCAAGAAAACGCGTTGATACGCGGGAGGTTTACGATGAAACTTCAAGTTCTCCGTAGGATGGTCTTCGCTCTGTTGCTGGCGTTTGGCTTCGGAATGCTTGCCACCGAAGTGGCGCTGGCCCAGGAAAATGATTGCACCGGAGGCGACCGTGTTGCCGCGGTTACCCGGTTCGGTAATCCGCGGACGACGTTCTCGTCCGAGTCCGCCGACACGATGGCCGATTTGCAGCGGCTCTTTGTCGAGCACCGCGCGGATTTGGAGCGCGTGCTCGCTCTGACTCGCTGGGGTGGCGACCCCGAGGATCTGTTCGCCGCCGTTGCCAGCGGTGAAGGCGTCTCCGCGCGGGCGGTCGAGCCGCTTACCGAATTCGATTGGATGGCCTACCGCAAGCGCGGTGAGGCGGCTTGCGTCAACAACCTGCTGTGGCGCGGCAAGGAGCCCTTTCCGGCCTGGAACATCCAGGTGTCGTCGAACGGCTACAGCTACAACTTCGTCGTCCCCGAGGCCTGCCTGAATCTGGCCATCGAGCGCGGCACAACGCGTCTGGATCCGCCGCCGACGGCGTCGCTGAGTGCGACGTTCGACGCCGAGGGTGACGTTATCGACTTGACCGGTACCACCGATTGCGAGCGCATGGCGATCACCGACGTGCAAGAGCCGGATGGGGCCGGCGACCTGGCCAAGGTCGGGGGTGCCGATGGGACCTGGACCTATCCGCCAACCGCGGACGGGCGCTACGAGTTCACCGCCACCGGCGTCTGCGACGATGGCCGGACGGCAACCGCCAGCGCCGGCGTGGACGTTGAGCGAATCAAGCCCGAAGGGGTCTTCGAGATCACGACCGATCCCGAGAGCGGCGTCCTGACGATCGACGGCTCCGGCAGCACCGGCGACGTTTCGATCAAGAGCGTTATCGGACCGGACGGCCAGCCCGTGACCGAGGGCCTGGTGCAGACCGGCCCCAACCAGTGGACCTTCGATCCCAGCGCATCACTGCCGGCCAAGCCGGGCGACTACGAGTATCAGGTGGAGGTCGTGACCGAGCACAACGGCATGACCGAGACCAAGACGATCACCATGACGGCCACCCGCGACCCGCGTGGCGGCAACTGGATCGTGCGTGGCTACCTCGCGCGGGCCGACGTTTCCACGGGCGCGGTGATGACCGCCTTTGGTGGTCCCGGCATCGAAGAGACTCGGATCAAGCGCTCGATTAGCGGCGGCGACGGCTTCGGCCTCGGCGTCGAGTACCTCTTTGGCGAGAAGCTCGGCTTCGACGTCAACTACATGAATCTGGATCTCGACGGCAATCTGGTCATCGACATCGGCGAGGACTGGTTCATGAGCACGGAGGAAGTCTCCTTCGAGCCGCTGGAGCTCGGACTCAACTACCACTTCGGCCTGGACCGTCTGGTTGACGTCTATCTGGGTCCGATCGTGAGCTTCATCGACTTCGGAGGCTCGTCGCTCAACGACGGCGAGAACTTCGACAGCGAAGTGGGTTTTGGGGCCAAGGTGGGCGCCGACATCTACTTCGGCTGGCAGAGTCCGTGGGCTCTAAGCATTACCGGTCGGTACCTGACCGCCGGCGCCGACTCGAGCGACGCCGACTTCGATGTCGATCCCCTGATCGGCACGATCGGTCTTTCCTACCGTTTCTAGCAGCGGTCGCTTTCGTCAGAACCCGGACCCCCTCCCGGTCGTAGGACTGGGAGGGGGTTCTTTTTTTTGGATGACTCGAGCGGCGGCCTTGACGTGAAAACTACTACGGTAGTACTATCGGGGTCGTTGACAACCGCCGGAGGTACGGAATGAGTCGAAAACACCAGCTCGGGGACTTGCAATTGGCGATCATGAGGGTGCTTTGGACCCGAGGCGAGGCCAGCGCTTCCGAAGTGCATGCCGAGCTTCTGAGCGAGCGCGGTCTCGCGCCCACCACGATCGCCACCATGTTGCGCAAGATGGAGGCCAAGGGCGTAGTCGCCCATCGCGCGGAGGGCCGGCGGTTCATCTACCGTCCGGCGGTGACCGAGGCGGGCGTGCGCCGCGGCATGGTCGAGACGCTGACCGACCGCCTATTCCGGGGCGACGTGGCGGCACTCGTCAGTCATCTCATTTCCGAGCACGAAATCGACACGGACGAGTTGGCGGAGCTCCGCCGGCTGGTCGCCGACAAGGAAAGCCGAGGGTAGCTTGATGGTGGATCTGGTTCTGTCGTGGCTCTTGACCTACTGGCTGCACAGCACCGTCCTGTTGCTGTCGGCCTGGGCGCTGTCGGCCGTGCTGGCGGGGCGCAACGCGGCGCTCGAGGAACGGATCTGGCGGCTCGCGCTCGTGGGCGCTCTTCTGACCACGAGCTTGCAGCTCGGCCTCGCTGGCGTGGGAGACTGGCGGCCCTTTGGCGGCACGGTTCCGATCGTCTTGAACTCGGCCGCCGAGACCGGCCCGGTTGCCGGCGGGGCCATCGCGACTCCGGGGCCTGCCGCCCGGACGGCGGCGTCCGCCGCCGCGCTGCCAGCCGGCACCCTGCCCGAGGAAGCTCTGGCCGTGGCCGGGCCTTCAGGATCCGTTGACGGCGGTACCCTGCGGCGGCTTGCCCGAGGAGCGGCAGGAAGCCTGGCCGCGGGCGCTTCGAGCGTTCTTGCCGCCACCCGGGCGAGGCCCGCCGCGGTCGCCGTCGGGGCGTGGCTGGCGATCGCGATGCTGTTGCTGATGCGCCTCGGTACCGCCTACGGCATGCTCTGCCAGCGCTTGCTGGGCCGCCAGCCGCTCGACCGGGGACCGGTGCCTTCGCTTCTGAACCGGCTTCGGCAGGGAGCCGGGATTCGCCGGCACGTTGCCCTGAGCGTTTGCCGCTGGCTGTGGACGCCGCTCGCCCGCGGCATCCGGCGCTGGGAGGTCTGCCTGCCCAGCCGCGCCGCCGACGAGCTGGACGAGGCCGAGCAGGAGATCGTTCTGGCCCACGAGCTGGCGCACCTCGTGCGGCGAGACACCGCCTGGCAGCTGGGTCTGCGCGTGGTTTGCCAGCTCCTCTTCTTTCAGCCCTTGAACTTCGTTGCGGCGGCCCGCCTCCGCCACCTGGCCGAGCTTCAGTGTGACGACTGGGCGGTGGAGCAGACTGGACGGCCGATCACCCTGGCCAAGTGCCTGACCCGGGTTGCCGGCTGGCGCCAGGCCGACGCGACCGTTTTTCAGGCCTCGACCATGGCCAGCTCCTCGACGTCCCAGTTCGGCGCGCGGGTGCGGAGACTCCTGGACCGCAACTATCCATTGCCCCGAGCCGAGGTGCCGCGCTGGCTGCAGGTGGCGGTGCTCCCCGTGCTGCTGCTAACCGTCGCGGCGGTGCCGTCGGTGGTGAGCGCCGGCCGGCTCGTGGAGGAGCCGGCGCCCACGCCTCCGGCGCAAGTCGAAGCGCGCGAGGCTGCTCCGAGGGTCCGGGCGGTGGCGGTGCTGGCGCCGTCGACTCGGCCGGATGACCGAGCCTGGACCGTGCGCGGGCTGCCGTCGCCGCCTGTGGCGCCGCAGGTGGCGGAGTCACCGTGCGAAGAGGTGGACGAAGTCCGCGGAGGCGCGCCAGAGCCCGTTTCCTGGACCGCCTCCGTCGTGCGCCCGCTGGCTTCACTGGCTCCACCGGCACCGCCGGCTCCAGCAGCGGCACCCGACCCCGTTCTGAGTGCTCCCGCCGCCGCGGTGGTACCGGTAGTGCGGTGGCTGGTCGAGGAGTTCGAGCCCGCTCCGGCTCCGGTCGTGGCCGCGCTGGCGCCCTTCGTCGCCGACGCTGACGGTTCGGATTCGTCCCGCGAGGACTGGGTCTGGGAGGACGAAGCCGCGGACGAAAGGGGAGACGAGCGCGAAGACACCGAGGGTTGGCAGTTCCTCCAGGACGACTTGGTGGATGCCTGGGTGGCGGCGGCAAGTGCCGCCGAAGAGGCGCTGAGTGCCGTCGAGCTGGACTTCGAGGCCCTTCAGGAAGGCGAGCTAGCGCTGCTGGCGGCGGACACCGCCGAGGCGCTCGAGACGGCGGTCGAAGCCCTCGCCACCGATCTCGAAGCCTCGGGTGAGCGCGCCGAGCAGCGGCGCCGTGCCCGTGAGATAGCGGATCGCGAGCGTGAGCGGGAGTTGGCCCGCATCGAGCGCGAAATGCGGACCTTCAAGGACCGCTACGGTCGCGAGCTCGAGCGTTTGCACACCACGTTCGAGCGGCAGACTCGGCAGCTTTTCGACGGCCGGCGGCAGCGTGAGCTCGAGCGCACGCTGCTCGCTCATGAGCGCGAGCTCGAGCGGCGCCTGGAGGCGGCTTCTCGGGAGCTGGAGGCCATGGCCCGGCGCGTCGAGTCGGCCGAGGACCCCGAGGAGCGGCGCCACCTCCGTCTGGAGATTCGCCGCAAGACGGCCGAGCTTCGACCCTCTCCGGAGACTCTCGCCGAGCTGCGGGCCGAGGCGGATCGGCTACGGGCTGAGATGGAGTCCCGGCGCGGGGAGTTTCAGAAGCTGCGCCGCGAGCTCGAGGTTCAGCAGGAAGCGGTCCGCGAGCGCCTCACCGAAGCGATGGAGCGCCTCCGACAGGATCTTCAGGACGTCTTCGACGAGCGCTGACGGTCCGGTCCGACCGACCTCAGAGCGCGGGCGTGGAGTGCGGTCGCTCCCCGGGCCTGGCGTCGGTGGCGACGTTTCCGAGAGACTGATCCACGAAGCGCCGCAGCCGCAAGACATGGCTTTCGGCGAAATCCACGAAGCGGATACCGATGCCTTCGGCCTCACCGGGTCCGGTGTGGCGCACCACGATCGCCTTGCCGGTGATCGGGTCTGTCTCGTCGGGGAGATTGAAGGCCACTCGCAGAGGAGCTCCGACCGGAATCGAGCGGGCGCCCCGTAGCAGCATCCCCGACTCGGACAGGTTCTCCGACTGGAAGCAGCGGAGCGTGCCGGCCTCTTCCAGCTCGACCTGGATGTTGACGATCATACGCATCGAGCTACGCACGGCTACGCCCAGAAGCTCGGCCATCGCCTGCTGAATCTCACCGCGTTCGGTGTCGCGAGACAGAACCCGGACCGGGAAGCGTTGCAGTCCCGTAGCGGCGGTTTCGATCGCCGCTGGGCTCACGAAGACCATCGCCGGCGCGCCAGCGCTGGTCCAGTCCAGGGACTGCAGGGATCCCAGGATCGTGGCAGTGTCCAGATCCGGAAGGGGCTCGGCCACCATGAGGAGGTCATAGGGCAT
The DNA here is from genome assembly GCA_965223155.1 of Candidatus Multivoradales bacterium. Classification (GTDB taxonomy): domain Bacteria; phylum Acidobacteriota; class Thermoanaerobaculia; order Multivoradales; family JAHEKO01; genus CALZIK01. The sequence goes on along the minus strand of CBDCVR010000013.1, from coordinate 727,937 downwards.
ATTGCCGGTCAGGATGAGCGCCTCGGCGGCCGTCTGCACCCGATGCATGCGGATCGCATCCCGCCGCAGGATTTCGTGAGCGCTGTCCGGGAGGTGGTCTTCCGGACCGATGACGAGGAGCTTGAGCTGTTTTGGCACGAAAGAGCGTCCTTTCCCAGTGCGTACGCTGTGACTTGGGCCAACGCCGGTAAGGATAGGCGCCGATGGCGGCCGCGCCTATTGCAGACTTCACAACGCTTCGCGACCGCCGGAACGGCGGCCGGGTGTCCCGCGGGTCTTCTGGGGCCGCTAGACCCCTAGGGCCGCCAGGTGCCCGTCGGCTCGAAGTAGGCCGAGAGCGAGGCGTTGCGGCGGGCGGTACCGGTGTTTTCGAACAGGGTAAAGACCAGCGTGGCGCCCTCGCCACGCACGACACCGGGGCTGAAGACGAACCGCGCGCCGCCGATCGCGCAGTCCTGGGTTCCCAGGCACTCGGAAACGCCGGTCGTGTCGGACGCCTGCGAGCGAAAGCCCGAGAAGCGGGCGCCGGCCGGCAGCACCACGCCGACGAACCGGCAGTTGGCGTTTGGATCCAAGTACGGGGCCAGGGTGGTCCGCGCCGCGGTCGTGACCGAACGGAAGGGCTCGGCGCTCAGGTCCAACTCGAGCGGTCCGGCGGAGTTCGCCAGCGGCGCGCTGGCGATGGTGCCCACGTCGCGCATGGCCCGGCGCACGCTGCGCTCGGCGGTTGCCCGGCACGGAGCGCTTCCGGGGGCCACCGCGACGGTCGCGTCGGCGGCCCATTCTCCAGGCTTGCATTCGGCGCAAGTCCGGGTCGCGTACGAGCGCAGTGGTTGAGCCTCCGTCTGGGCGTCTGGCGCGGCCATTGCCTCGGCCTCGGTCTCAGCTTCGGCGGGCTCGGCTGGAGTGGCGTCCCCTGGCGCGGGTGCTACCGTGAATGTCGGGGCGGGGGACTCTGGCGGGGAATCCGTCGGAGCCGGAAACTGTGCAGCTACCGAATTCGGAGTTGGCGGGGGTGCCGTGTCCGCAGCTGAAGTCGGGACCGGATCCGGGGTCGCGGGCGCTGCCGCCTCGATAGTTTCCGCCGCCGTCTCCAAAGCGCTGGCCGAAGCCGTGTTCGAGACGTCCTCCGTGGCGTCGGCCTCAGCGACCGCTACCTCCGCGGTCTCTGCTCCGGTCTCGGTCTCTGGCGGGGTCTCCGGAGCCACTGCCGGCGCGGGTTCGACCGGTGCCGCCGTGGGCTCCCGAGCTCCTGGTTCCGCGACCGCGGCGACCTGAGACACGGCATCCTCCACGGGCTCGTCGATTGCGGGTACTGCCGGGGACGTCATCTCGGGGCTCGGTGGAGCCGTCGTAGCCGGTGGTTCGGGCTCGACCCTCACCGGTTCGGCGGCCTCCTCGGCCGTTGGCGCCTCTGGCTGCGGGGTTGGTGCATCGACTTCGGCGACCGCCGGCTCCGGCTCGACGGCTGGAGTCTCGGCGGCGGCGGCAACGTCCGGAGCTTCCGGAGCTTCCGCAACGCGCGAAACCGGCGCGGTCTCCACGGGCTCAGGAGATCCGGGCGTGACCGAAGCCGGCTCGCTCGGGCCCGGTTCGGTGGGAGTGGATTCGCTCGGGGTAGATCCGCTTGGAATGGGCTCGCTCGGAGCCGGCTGAACTGGGGCCGGTGCCGCCGGTTCCGGCTCGACCGGCTCCTGGGGATCCGGTTGGGGCAGTTCGGCCGGTTCCGGTTCTGTGGCTGCCGCTTCGGCTGCCGGGAGTGCCGGAGGCATCTCGCTCGGAGCCAGGGGCTGTCCGAGTGCTTGCGAGCTCTTCAGAAACTTGACCTTCATCGTACCCCGTCCGGTGCCGCGCACCTCCAGGAACTGGGTGACGATCTCGGGCTTCTTGCGTCCGTCTATAACGACCGTGGCGACATAGGAGAGATGCTCGGGATGGTGGATCTCGAGACTCCAGGTGCCGGGGGCAATCCCGACGAAGTTCGCCTGGCCGCGCGAGTCCGTCCGGCGGGCTGCCGGTCCCCCTACCTGGCCGCCGTGCCGAGCGGCGATCTCGACCTCGGCGCCGGCGAGCGGCTTGCCGGACCCGCCCCGGACCTGAACGCCGAGAGCGGCGTTGCCGGTCCAGTCCTGGGTGGACGCCGCCGCCGGGAAGAGCAGGAGCAGAAGGGAGAGCAGCACGAGGGGCTCGGCTGCTCGGGACGCCGAGCGCTCGGGTTCAAATAGAGAGGTAGCGATCATCATCCAAGGTCTCCCGGCTGGGCTGTTCTGGATCGGCGGCCCGGCGCGGCGGGCGAGGCAGTAGTCCGGCTTCGGAGCTTATCGCAGGCCCCGGCACGGGGCGCCGCCGCGGAGTTTCGGGCCGCAACGGCACCGCGAGGTGCCCCAGAACCGTCTGCTAAACTGACCTTCATGAGTGAACGAGTAAATCCCAAGTACACCTGGTTCGACGGTGAGTTCATTCCCACCGAAGCGGCCCGGTTGCATCTGAAAACCCATACGCTGCATTACGGTCTTGGGATCTTCGAGGGAACGCGGGCATACGCCTTGAGCGAGGGCGGAACCGCAGTCTTTCGCCTCGAGGACCACTTGATTCGGCTCGAGCGTTCGGCTCGCATCGTCGAGATCAATCTCCCGTACGACCGGGACACCCTGCGCGAGGCCTCTGTGGAGCTGGTGCGGCGCAATGAATTCGAATCCTGCTATCTCCGGCACATCGCGGTGCTGGGCGCGGGCAGCATGGGCGTCTATCCGAAAGACAACCCGGTCCAGGTGGGCATCATGGCGTGGCCTTGGGGCGCGTATCTGGGCGACGAAGCGCTCCAGCAAGGAATTCGCGCCAAGGTGTCGAGCTACCAGCGCCACTCCCCCAATTCGTCCCTACTCAAGGCCAAGGCTTCGGGCAACTACTTGAATTCCATTCTGGCCAAGCGCGAGGCGGTGCGCCTCGGCTACCACGAGGCGATTCTGCTCGATGGCAGCGGCAACGTGGCCGAAGGCAGCGGCGAGAACCTGTTCATCGTTCGCGGCGGCGCCTTGATGACGCCGCCGCTCAACAACGTTCTGGAAGGCATTACCCGGGACACGATCATGCACCTGGCACGAGCCGAGGGACTGGACGTGCGGGAAAGGACCTTCACCCGGGACGAGCTCTACGTCGCCGACGAGGCCTTTTTCACCGGCACCGCGGCCGAGGTCACCCCCATCCGTGAGGTCGACGACCGCTTGATCGGGGAGGGCCGTCCGGGTCCGGTGACGCTGCGGCTCCAGAAGCGTTTCTTCCAGGCGGTGCGCGGCGAGCTGGCGGACTGGAACCACTGGCTCCAGCCGGTTGGCGACCGCGCCGCCGAGACCCTGTCGGCCGCGGCGGCGGACGGGCTTCAGACCAACTAGATTCGCGCGAAGGTCACGCTGACTTTCGCCACCGGGCGGTCGTCCTGACGCACCGTGCCCTCGGCGAAGATCAGGCTGCGGCCCGCCTTGAGAACCTCGCCGCGCGCCTCGAGGCGCCCGGTCCGGGCGCGGCGCATGAGCTGGACCGAGACCGCCGTCGGAACCACCGGGGCCGCCGCGGCCTGGGCGGCGGCGACCTCGCCCAGGGTGGTGAGGACCGCGAAGTGCACGGTGTCGGGCGCGATCAGGTGCTCGTCGCCGGCATCGAGTTGGACGGCCTCGCCGTCGGGCGACGGCGCGAGGCCCAGGCGATGGTTGAAGCTCATCGCGGGCCTCCAGCGCCGGTACGGGTGCCCAGGACGGTTCGCGGGATTGTCCTGGCCGGGCGGATCGGTACACTCAGGGTCATGAAGCTTCTCCTCATCAGCAACTCCACCAACTTCGGCGAGGGCTACCTGGATCATTGTATCGGCGCGATGCGAGCGGTTCTCGGGGATCTCGACCGGCTCGCCTTCGTGCCCTTCGCTCTCGACGACCGCGCCGCCTATGGCGCCGCGGCGGTCAACCGCTTCGCCCGGGAAGGGATCGAGGTCGAGGTGGCGACACCGGACACCGCCGGCCTGGAGCTTATCGACCGGGTGGGCGCGGTGTTCGTGGGCGGCGGCAATACCTTCCGGCTATTGAAGCTGCTGCGCGAGTCGGGCTTGCTCGATCGGATCCGGTCCCGGGTCCGGAACGGGATGGTCTACATGGGTGCGAGCGCCGGCTGCAACATGGCCTGTCCGACAATCCGGACGACCAACGACATGCCGATCGTCGAGCCCGGGTCTTTCGACGCCCTGGCTCTGGTTCCGATGCAGATTAACCCCCACTTCGTGGACGCGGATCCCTCGGACGAACACATGGGCGAAACCCGCGAACAGCGCCTCCGGGAGTTTCACGAGGACAACGCGACGCCCATTCTGGGCCTGCGGGAGGGCGCCTGGTTGCGAGTCGAGGACAGACGCGCGGTCCTCGAAGGCGCGAACGGCGCGCGCTGGTTCGCCCGCGGCGACGAGCCGATCGAGCTGGAGGTCGGAGCCGATCTGACCGATCTCCTGGAACGTGCCCGGTCCGGCTCGGCGGCGACGGCAGGCTAGTCCAGAAAGAAGTCGGGCAGGAGCTCTCGGCCGGGATCGACCGCGTACCCCGAAAAGTCGGTCACGCCTTCTTCGCGCAGCACGTCCTCGTCCACGAAAAAGTTGCCGGTGGTGGCGCGGCTGTTCCGGCAGAGGATGGCGTGGGCGGCGTCGGCCACGATCGCGGGCATCCGGCAGCGCCTCCGATCGACGACGTCCTGGGGCAGCATCGCCAGGGCCGCCGTGTCGATGACGGTTCGCGGCCACAGGGCGTTGACCGCGACCCCTTGTCCCGCGAACTCGGCGGCCATGCCCAAAACGCACATGCTCATGCCGAACTTGGCCATCGTGTAGGCGACGTGGTTCTGAAACCACTTGGCCTTGATGCCCAGCGGCGGCGAGAGATTGAGGATATGGGGGTTCTCGGCCTCGAGCAGATGGGGCAGGGCCTTCTGCGAGCACAGGAAGGTGCCGCGGGCGTTGACCTGGTGCATCAGGTCGTAGCGCTTCATCGGAGTCTGCAGCGTTCCAGCCAGATAGATGGCGCTGGCGTTGTTGACCAGGACGTCGAGGCCGCCGAAGCGCTCGACCCCGGCCGCCATGGCCGCTTCGACCTGGGCCTCGTCGCGGATGTCGGTCTTGACCGCCAGAGCCCGCCCGCCGGCGGCCTCGATCTCCTCGGCCGCGGTGTGGATCGTGCCCGGCAGCTTCGGATGCGGAGCCGTGGTCTTGGCGGCGACCACCACGTTGGCGCCGTCGCGCGCCGCCCGCAGTGCGATGGCCTTGCCAATGCCGCGGCTGGCGCCCGAGATGAAGAGGGTCTTGCCGGCCAGGGTCTTGCCGGTCGCGGTGGTGTCGCTCATGGTCCGTCTCCCGAGTAAGCGCCGTTGGTGCCGCTGTCCCAGTCGTGCATCATCGGATCGTGGATCACTCGATAGTAATGGTTGGTGCCGTAGAGGCCGAGGTTCACCACCCGCGAGGTATAGATGCAGGCGAAGGCCTCGAGCTGGTTCGCGAAAAGGGTCTTCGAGCCGCCCTGCTTGAAGAACGAACCCCAGTACGGGTTGAAGCTCTCGGCGACCTCCTCGCCCAGCCGGCTGGCTCGGCGCAGGAGGCCGTGGTGCCGGTCCTTCATTCCTTCCAGCAGGCTGCGGATGGTAGCGAAGGTCTCCGTCGGAAAATCGGCTCCGGTCTCGACCGCCTTGCGGTAGAGGGTGAGAACGTCGCTGAGCTGGTCCATCTGGTGGCCGGCGCCGCTCAGCGCCATCTGTAACCGGGTCAGCTCGGCGATGTCGAGCGAGAGCTCGGCGCGGCGGTGGAACTCCTCTTCCAGCTCGCGCACGATCAAAGCGGTGCGCCAGTTGGACTTGCGCTTCGAAGTCACGATGTCGCCGTAGATGTGGTCGCCGACGTAGAGGACCTCCTCGCCGCGGCAGTCCAGGAGCCGCATCAGGCTGCCGAGGTTGCCACCCTGGTAGATGCCGCCCCAAGCGGGCTCTTGGACCTCGCCGATGGGTTCGCCGGAAGGGTCGAGCTCGACGAACGGCTTGTCCTTGCGAAAAAACCCGGGCTTGCCCGAGCGCACGACGATCAGGTCGAAGAGACGGCGCCAGCTATCGAGACCGGGCAGGCTTTCGTCGAACAGATAGGAGCCGATGCGGTCGGCGAAGCTCCACCCTGCGTTGGTCAGCAGGATCAGGCGCCGTCCGCTGAGCGCCAGACGGAGCAGCGTGAGCGGCAGCTCCTGGCCGCGGCTCAGAAACGATCCCGGATCGTCCAGGATGGCTCGTTGCAGAGACTCGGTCGCGTGCACCTGATCGACGGCGGCCCGGACGTCCTCGAACAGCCGTTCCGGCTCTGGCAGCTCGACGGCGTCCCGACCCTCGCGCAGCTCGATCAGCTCGGCATAGAGGTTGGTCTCGGGCAGCTCGAAGAGCGAGTCCACATGGTAGAAGCGCTCGTTCGAGGGCCTGAGCGGCTCGTTGCGAAACAACCGGATCATTTCGTTGCGGCTGAGCTTCCTGCGCCCTAGATAGGCCTGCCCCACGTAGCGGTGGCGATTCATGCGCAAGACCGTGCCGGTGCGCTTGTCGATCAAGAGGCCGCGGCGCGGGAAGTCAGGCCGCAGCTCGGCACGCCGGATGGACTCCGGGTAGCCGTGATCGTCGATCAGCCGCTCGATGGCGAGCTCGAAGGTGGTGCGTTCGATGGGCTCGCGCTCGTAGTCGGCCAGGGTGAAGTCCAGATCGAAACCTACGTGCCGGATGGTCTGCATCCGCAGCGTGCGGTTGACGAAGACGCGCCGCTCGGGCGGCGGCGAGCCGTAGCGCAAGGAGTGGCGGAGGAGCTCGGTGATCCAGCTCGGCTCGAAGCCGCCCTCCATGAGGGAACCCAGCCGTTCCAGGCTATCCGGCATCGTCGTCTCCCGCGGCGCCCAACCTCCGGGCGAGCTCGGGCAGGGCGGTCTCGGCTGGCTCCGCGACGTGCCGCACCCGGGTTCCGGCCGGCGGTACCAGGCCTGGATCGATGGAGAAGGCGGGGGCCCTCCGCTCGGCGGCGGCGCGTAGGAAGATGTCGGTGATCCCGACCGAGAACGAGGTTCCGACGAAGAGAAACGCACTCGCCCGCGCCGCTAAGTCCATGGCCTCCCCGAAGCGATAGTCGTCGTGCTCCTGATAGTACTCGTCGAAGAACAGGACGTGGGCTCGGAGCACGTCGCCACAGGCCTGGCACCGGGGAAGGTTCTCGAGCGTGGCGTCGCGCCGGAAGGCGCCGAGGTCCACGCTGGCACGTTCGAGCGAGCCCGCCGGGGCGCCGTGGTCGCAGCCGGCCGTGGCGCAGCGCACGCGGTCGGCCGAGCCGTGGATCTTGATCGGGTCGGCGCTGCCGGCGCTCTCGTGCAGGGTGTCGATGTTCTGAGTCACCAGGCGGAAGTCCCCGCGGTGCCGCCGGAAGTGGCCCTCGAGCCGGGCGATGGCCCGGTGGGCGGCGTTGGGCCGCGCCGAGTCCACCCGGGCGAAACGCTCCAGGTACCAGGACCACTGGCCGACGGGATCGCGCCGAAAGTAGTCGACGGTGGCCAGCTCGACGTCCTGGACCTTCCAGACCGCCTCGGGATCCGAGCCCCGGAACGTCGCGATGCCGCTGGCGACGCTGACGCCGGCGCCGGTGACGCAGGCGATCGGCCCGGCGGCGTCCGAGCAGGCGGCGGCCAGCTCGTCCAGTCGCCTGGAGGCGTCTGGGTCCATTGTCGGACTCGAGCGGCCGGCTCCGGCGTACGCGCTCACCGGCCGCCGCGCAAGAAGACCAAACGGTCGCGCTCCGAGCGGTCGGGATCGAAGGTGTAGCCGGCCTCGGCGAACTTCCTCAGCCGCGCTCGGGTCCGGACCCGGTTCCGAATCGCCCAGCGAGCCATCAGGCCACGGGCGCGCTTGGCCGAGAAGCCGATCACCTTGGGTTTGCCGTCGCGCATCTCCTCGAAGACCGCGGTCACCATCGGCACTTCGAGGGCCGCCGCCGGCACCGCGCGCACGTACTCGTTCGAAGCCAGGTTGAGGATGAAGTCGGCTCCGGCGGCGCGCGCGTCCCGGTTCAAGCGCCGGGCCAGCCGCTCGCCCCAGAACTCGTAGAGGTTGGCGCCGCGCTCGGTGTCGAGACGGGTCCCCATCTCCAAGCGGTACGGTTGGATGAGGTCGAGCGGCCGCAACATGCCGTAGAAGCCCGACAGGATGCGCAGCCGCTCCTGTGCCCAGTCGACGTCGCCGGCCTCGAGGCTGGCGGCGTCCAGCTTCCTGTAGACGTCGCCCCGAAACGCCAGCAGGGCCGGCTTCGAATTCTTGGCGGTGTGGGGCAGCTCCATCGACTGGAAGCGGCCGTGATTCAGCTCGGCCAGCGGCTCGCTCAGCTTCATGAGCTGGCGCAGCGTCTTGACGTCCAGGCGGCGGCAACGCTCGAGCAGGAGGCGCGTGTCGCCGGCGAACCGGGGCCGGCTGGGCCGTACGCGGCGCTCCGAAGGCTCGAAGTCGAGAGTCTTGGCGGGTGACAGCAGGATCAGCATAGAAAAGTTCCCCCGGTTTTCAGCAGGCCCCTAGAAAAAATACAGCTCGTCATCGACCTTGGGACGCCGGCTCAGGAGCGCGACCTTCTTCTTGAGCTGGAAGTACTCCTCGAAGTCCTCGTCCTCGCCGCCGTCGCCGTCTCCGAAACTCTCCTCCAGCTCCTCCAGATCGGTGCCCGAGTCGAGCCGCGCCAAGAGCTCTTCCATCTTGGGTCCCATGGCCAGGCCGGTGGCGTCGGCCATCTTGCGCAGCGCGCGAGCGTAGACCTTGGGATCCTCGCTGTCGTCGAGCCCCTCGAGCTCGCCCGCCATGTCCATCATGGCCCGTTCCATGGCCTCGTCGTCGAGCTGGTCGAACGGGTCGTCGCCGCTCTCGTCGTCGCTGCGCGAGAGGCTGAGGGTGGCGAACCGGGCGGGCCGCCGCTCCAGCTCCGGCCGGCCGCACTTGGGGCAGTCGGGGTGCCGCTGGGTGTCGATTCCCGCGGAGAAAAAGCTGTAGAGCGTGTTGCAGTCGGAGCAGAAAAATTCGTAGATCGGCACGGGGCAAGATGCTACCAGCGCCCGCGGGAGTCCATGAACCCGTCGCGAGAGGACCGGGCCGTGTTGTCGGGGTTCCGGGATTCGCGTATCTTCCGCCCGGAGCCCTTTGATGACCGAACCTGTGACCGGAAGGCAGCCGCGGATCGGCAGCGCCGGCCGCGTGGCCGCCGGTATTCTGACCAGCCGTGTTTTCGGCATCGTGCGCGACGTCACGGTGGCGTTCTTTTTCGGCGTCGGCGCCCACCTGGACGTGTTCCGGACCGCGTTTCGGGCGCCCAACATCATCCAGACGCTGCTGGGCGAGCAGAGCCTCTCGGCCTCGCTCATCCCGATCTACTCGCGCTTCCTTGAAGAAGGCCGCAAGGAGGACGCCCGGCGGTTCGCGGGTGCCACCTTCGGCCTGGTGCTGGCGGCGGCGGCGACAGTGGCTCTGGCGGGCATGATCTTCGCCCGCCCGCTGGTGACGCTCACGACGCCGGGATTCGTGGGCGATGCCGCGCGCGTGGCCGCCGACGAGCTCTCGGTGGACCGTTTCGAGCTGGCGGTGACCGCGATCCGGATTCTGTTTCCGATGACCGCGTTCTTCGCCCTCTCGGCCTGGACCCTGTGCGTCCTCAACAGCCACCGGCGCTTCTTTCTGCCGTACGTCGCGCCGGTACTGTGGAACACGGCCATCATCGGCTCGCTCCTCTACGTGGGTTGGGAGCACTTGCCGGCGGCCCGATTGCCGCAAGGGATCGGCGCCGACGCCCAGAGCCGCATTCTGGTGGCGGGTTTTTTTGGAGGACTTCTGGGCGGAGGCTTGCAGTTTCTCGCGCAGTTGCCGCTGGCGCTGCGTCTCTTGGGCGGTTTCCGTCCCAGCTTCGCGCTCGGGGCCCCGGGGGTGAGGACCGCGATACGCAACTTCGCGCCGGCGGTTGCGGCCCGGGGCGCCGCTCAGCTCTCGAGCTATCTGGACATGGTGCTGGCGTCGCTCCTGGCGGCCGGCGCGCCGGCGGCGCTGGGCCTGGCGCAGACGATCTATCTGGTGCCGATGGCTCTCTTCGCCGGCTCGATTGCGGCCGCCGAGCTGCCCGAGCTGTCACGGCGAGTCGCCGACTCGGCCGGGCGGGGCGGTGCGCGGGCATCCAAGGCCCTCCGGCAGATCACCTTCTTCGTCGTACCCGCCCAGGTCGGCTTCATCGCCTTTGGGCTGCTCATCGTCGGGGCCCTCTTCCGCCGCGGCCGCTTCGAGCTGGCCGACAACTGGCTGGTGTACCTGATCCTGGCGGTCTACACACTCGGGATGCTGCCTTCGAGCTGGTCGAAGCTCTTGTCGAACGTCTTTTTCGCCGAGGGCGACACGCGCACGCCGGCACGGTATTCGGTGCAACGGATGGCGCTCTCGGCCTTGGTGGGGGGCGCCGCGATGCTCTGGTGCGACCGGTTCGCGGTGGGGGACCTCGTCGCCGGGGTCGGCCCGAAAGGGGAGACCCTGTTTCTGGGCGGCCTGGGTCTGGCGGCCGGCTCGGTCCTGGGCGCCTACTACGAGGTGACCTCGCTGCGCCGGGTTCTCAGGAGCCGTGGCTCCGAGATCCGCTGGCCGGTGCGCTTCGCCGCGGCGTGCCTCCTCCGCGCGCTTGCGACCTGCGCTCTCGCGCTGGGCCTGTGGTTGCTCACCGAGCGCCTCGCCGCCGGTCTCTGGCTGCCGCTCCGGGCGATCTTGGTCGTGGGTGCCTACGGCTCGTTGTATATGCTTCTGTCGAAGCTCCAGCGGGTGGAGGAGGCCGAAGACCTGTCCAGGACTCTCGGGCGCGGCTCCTCGAAGCGCTAATCCAACCTCGGAGATGGAAGAGCAGGATGTATGCAATGGACGAGTTCGAGACCAGGACGTCAGGCAAGGAGGCTCCGGCCGTGAAGCTCGCGATCGCTTCGGACCACGCCGGGTACCGCTACAAGAAGCGGCTCGTGGACCTGTTGCGCAAGCAAGGGTACGAGGTCGACGATTTCGGTACCGACTCCACCGAGTCCTGCGACTATCCCAGGTTCATCCGGCCGGCAGCCCAAGCCGTGGCCGCTGGTGAAGCCGACCGGGGCATCGTCCTGGGCGGCTCCGGCAACGGCGAGGCCATGGCCGCGAACCGGATCCAGGGCGTGCGCTGCGCCGTGGTTTGGAGCGAGGAGACGGCCCGCCTGGCCCGGGAGCACAACGACGCCAACATGATCTCGATCGGCCAGCGCCTGCTGGACTGGGACTTGGTGGAGCGGATCGTCGAGATCTGGCTCGAGACTCCCTTCGAAGGTGGCCGCCACGTCGAACGGTTGCGGCTGCTGGACGAATGGCCGGATGAGGGGCTAGACGGGTCCGACGAGAGACCAGGCGCCGGCCTGGACGAGTAGTCCCACCGCTCAGAACCGGGCTCCGGCGGGCCATGGACGCGCAACTGGTACAATTGCCGCATGGAAAGCGTGCTCAGTATCGCGTTGGGACTCGGTTTGGCGGCCGCCTGCGGCTTTCGTGTCTTCGTACCCCTGCTCGTCATTTCGGCGGCCAGCCACGGCGGGCACCTGGGCATCGCCGAGCGGTTCGAATGGATCGGCTCGACCCCGGTGCTCATCACGTTGATCGTCGCCACGGTGCTCGAGATCGCCGCCTACTACATCCCCTGGGTCGACAACCTGCTCGATACGATCGCTTCGCCGGCCGCGGTTGTCGCCGGAGTGGTGGCGTCCGCGTCGGTCATCACCAACATGGATCCCTACCTCAAGTGGACGCTGGCCGTGATCGCCGGCGGCGGGCTGGCCGGCGCTGTCCAAATCGTGACCACCGGCACCCGGGGAGCCTCGACAGTGACCACGGCAGGCTTGGGCAATCCATTGGTCTCCACGATGGAGACGGGCGGCTCGCTCATGGTCTCGGTGCTTTCGATCATCGCGCCCCTCTTGGCGATCGGCTTCGTTGTCCTGTTCCTGGTGCTGGTGGGACGGCGCATGCGGCGCGCGACGCGCCGACGACCGGCAAGCGCCTGAACGCAGCAACGGGGCGTTTCCCTAGAGCCGACCCGAACGCCGCGCGCCACTCTCAGATCGGCGCCGGGGCCCGAGCCGGTTTCTGCCCCGGGCGAATCGCCGGGACTCTGGCGCAATGAGCGGAGCCCGCGCCTCTGACCGGGACCGTCCCTGGCGGGTCGCCGTCGATACCGGCGGCACCTTCACGGACTGCGTGGCTTGGGATTCGGGCGGACGCAGGCATCGGGCCAAGGTGCTGTCGTCGGGACGGGTTCGAGTCGTCGCCCGCCCAATCGAGCCGCCAATCGAGCCGCCAGTGAGTCCGGCAGGCGGTCCGCCAGTTGGTCCAGCTGTTGGCGAGACCGCCCAGGGACCGGTCTTCGAGCCACTCCGGTCGGCCGACCGCGCGCTGGCCGCGGCCGGCTTCTTTCATGGCTGGCACCTGGCGCTTCCCGCTGACGGCGTCGTCCCCGGATCCGGGGTCGCTGCCGAGTCTCTCGTCGTGTCGGCTGGGCGCGACGGGGAGCCTGCCCTCGCGGTGGCAGGCCTGGGAGCGAAGCGGCCGCGGTCCGACCTCGAGCCGTCGGAGTGCGAGCCGGTCGAGCTCGAGCTCTGGACCGGGGAGGAAGCGGCCGTGGTCGCCGTCCGGCTCGTGACCGGCACTCGGCTGGACGCCCGGTTTCCGCCGCTCGCGGTCCGGCTGGCGACGACCCGCGGCACCAACGCGCTCCTGGAGCGCAAGGGCAGTCCGGCGGCCCTGGTCACCACCCGGGGCTTCGCCGATCTCCTGACCATCGGCACCCAGCAACGCCCGGACCTTTTCGCCCTCGAAATTCGCAAGCCCGAATCGCTCCATGTCGCCACAGTCGAGGTCGATGGCCGCCTGGACGCCCAAGGCCGGGCTCTGGATGGCCTGGATCGCGAGGCCCTCATGCAGGCCGCCCGTGAGTTGGTCGCATCGGGAGTGCGCTCGGCGGCGGTGGCGCTGCTTCACGCCTATCGGGAACCGGCAGCCGAGCGTGAGGTGGCGGCGGTTCTGCGCCAGGCCGGGTTTGCCTACGTGGCTCGGTCCTCCGAGCTCAGCCGGCGAATCAAGATCGTGCCCCGCGCGCGCACGGCAGTGGTGGACGCCTACCTGGCCTCGATCGTCCGCGACTACCTGGAGGGCGTCGCCGGAACTCTCGCCCCCCGGAGCCTTCACGTCATGACCAGCGCCGGCGGACTGACCCGGTCGGGTGACTACCGAGCCAAGGACTGCTTGCTCTCGGGACCGGCGGCGGGAGTCGTCGGAGCGGCCCGCGTGGCTCGCGAGGCCGCGCCAAGTGGCTCCGGAGTCGGGCGCGGGGCGGGAGGCGGGAACGAGTCACGAATCGCGGGGGAATCTGGGAGGCAAGACGGCTCGCTCCGGGTGCTCTCCTTCGACATGGGCGGCACCTCGACCGACGTCAGCCGCTACGACGGCGCCCTGGCGATTCGTTCCGAGACCCGCGTCGGCGATGCCCTGCTGCTGTCGCCCTCGGTCGCGATCGAGACCGTGGCGGCGGGCGGTGGCTCGCGCTGCTGGTACGACGGCGCCCAGCTCAAGGTGGGGCCGGAAAGCGCCGGTGCCCTGCCCGGCCCGGCCTGCTACGGCCGCGGTGGTCCGCTCACGATCACCGACGTCAATCTCCTCCTGGGCCGGCTGGTTCCAGAGCGCTTTCCCTTCCGGGTCGATCCGGAGGCGGCTCGAGCGCGGGCCCGGGAGCTGGGCGTGGATGCCGGGCACGCCGCCCCGGACCCCGCGCTCGAGTCGGACGCCGGCGAGCCGTCCAGCGGACCGCCCTCGGACGTCCGGCCTCCCTCTCCTCTAGACGCGTGGCTGGCGGGCTTTCTGGCGATCGCCAACGAGCGCATGGCTGGAGCGATCCGCAGCATCTCGGTGCGCGAGGGCTACGATCCAAAGGACTACGCCCTGGTGGCGTTCGGCGGCGCTGGTGCCCAACACGCCTGCGCGATCGCCGAGCTCTTGGGCATCACGACCGTTCTCGTCCCGGCCGATGGCGCCTTGCTCTCGGCGGTCGGGCTGGCGGCCGCCGCGATCGAGCGGCGGGTGGAGCGTCAGGTGCTGGCCCCGCTTGCGGGCTTCGGTTCCGATCTGGGGCGGCTGCGGCGGTCGCTCGATCAAGAGGCCGCCAAGGAGCTGGCGGCCGAAGGACTAGCGGACGCGGCGCCTGGGGCCCACGCCAACGGCACCGTGGATTGGACCGACGCCACCGCTCCTGCCGCGGAGACCTCGGCCGAGCTCTTTCTGCGCTTCGCCGGGCAGGAATCCACCCTGGCCGTCACGTGGCGGGAGGATTCGGCGGAAGAGGACCTGCTCCGGGGGTTCCTGGCCGCCTACCGGGACCTCTTTGGGTATCTGCCGGCGAATGCCGAGAATCCCGGGGCGGTCGAGATCGAGAGCGCGCGCCTGGTGCGGCGTGCTCGCGCAGTGTTTGGAGACGTGGGGGCGCGGCCGGCTGGCGGCTCGGAGCCCGCCGCCTCGATCGCTGACGATTCCAGCCCGGCTAGCCCGGATCCCAACCCGGGAACCCCGCCCCAAGCGCGCCCTTTCTTCGACGGTCGGCGCTGGCGCTCGGTGCCCGTCCACGAGCGCGCCGATCTGTCTTCGGAGCGGGCCGTGACCGGCCCCTGCTTGGTCGCTGAAGACCACACCGTGGTGGTCGTGGAGACCGGGTGGAGCGCCCACCGGCCCCCAGGCGGCACCGTGGAGCTCACCCGATGAGCCGATCCGAGGCGATTCAGCTCGAGCTCTTTACGAACCGGTTCCGGCAAGTAGTGAGCGAGATGGGCGAGCTTCTCGAGCGCACGGCGGTCTCGGTCAACGTCAAGGAACGCCGGGACTTCTCCTGCGCGCTTCTGGATCGCGAAGGCAGGCTGGTGGTCAACGCGCCCCACATCCCGGTCCATCTCGGGGCGCTCGGGATGTGTGTGCGCGCGCTCACCGCGCGCTTCGACTGGCGGCCGGGCGACGTCGCGGTCACCAACCATCCGGCCTTCGGCGGCTCGCACCTGCCGGACGTGACCGTGGTCAGTCCGGTGTTCGTGTCGCCCGGGGTTGGCGGCGACAACGGGACCTCCCGGCTTCTGGGCTTTGTCGCCAATCGGGCCCACCACGCCGAGATCGGCGGGAGCCGCCCCGGTTCGATGCCTCCGGATGCCGCCAGTTTGGCCGAAGAAGGGGTGGTGATCGAGCCGATGCTGCTGGCTCGGGCTGGCGATACGAACGGAGTTCCGAACGAGGCTGAGGCCAGTGCCCAGGCCGGGAATCAGGCCACGGATCAGATGGGCGCTCGCGACGGCGTCTTCGCCTGGGATCAGGTGCGCGCGCTTCTGACCTCGGGACCGTATCCCTCGCGGGCGGTATCCGAGAACCTGGCCGATCTGGCCGCCGCCGTCGCCGCCAACCGGCGCGGCGCCGAGCTCCTGGTGGAACTGGCCCACACCAGCGGCGCCGATACGGTCGAGCGCATGATGACGGCTCTCGCCCGCCAAGCCGCGTCCGGTCTGGCGAAGGCTCTCGGCCGATTCGCGGGCCGGCGGTACCGAGCTCAGGGCCGGCTCGACGACGGCTCCGAGATTCGGGTCGCGATCGACGTGCCCGCCGGCGCCGGCGAGCCCGTTCGGATCGATTTCTCCGGGACCGCCGGCGTCCACCCCGGCAACCTGAACGCCGTGCCCGGCATCGTTCGGAGCGCCGTGCTCTACGTGCTGCGCTTGCTAGTCGACGAGCCGCTGCCGCTCAACGAGGGGTTGCTCGAGAACGTCGAGCTGGTGATCCCTGAAGGGCTGCTGAATCCTCCGTTCCCATCCGATCCCGCGCTCGCCCCGGCGGTGGTCGGAGGCAACGTCGAGACCAGCCAGCGGGTGGTCGAGACCCTGCTCGCGGCCCTCGGCGTCGTGGCCGGCAGCCAGGGTACGATGAACAACGTTCTGTTCGGCAACGAGCGCTTCGCCTACTACGAGACCGTCGGTGGGGGAGCGGGCGCCGGCCCCGGCTTTGACGGCGCCTCGGCCGTCCACACCCACATGACCAACACCGCGATCACGGATCCCGAGATCCTCGAACAGCGCTATCCGGTCCGCCTGCACCGTCTTGGCGTGCGGCAAGGTTCGGGCGGAGCCGGCACACACAACGGTGGGGACGGGATCGTGCGGGAGATCGAGTTCCTGGAGCCGCTTTCGCTTTCGGTGGTGACCCAGTCGCGGGCGCAACGGCCGGCTGGCCTCGACGGCGGCGAGCCGGGCCGGGCCGGCCGCCAGAGGGTCCTTCGGGCCTCCGGTGAGATCGTCTCGCTGGCGCCGATCGATGGTTGCGAGGTCGAAGCCGGAGACCGGCTGGTGCTCGAAACCCCGGGCGGCGGCGGCTACGGTCCGGTGGAGTCCGGGGCCGAGGCCGTCAGGACCGACGAGATCGATCCGGAGCCGACTTGATGACGACAGCTCCCTGGCGCCGCTTGGCCTCGATCCTCCTGTGGTCGATCGTGGCTGCGGCCTTCATCGGTCCGGGCACGGTCACGGCCGCCGCCTCGGCTGGCGCCGGATACGGTTACGCGCTTCTCTGGGCGCTGGCGTTCTCGACCTTCGCGTGCCTGGTCCTCCAGGAAGCGGCCGCCCGGCTCACCGTGGTCTCGGGACGGAACCTGGGCGAAGCCCTCCGGGACCGGTATCCGGCCGGCTGGAGGAGCGCGGCCATCCTCATCCTGGTCTCCGGGGCCGTGATCCTGGGCTGCGCCGCCTACGAGGCCGGCAACATCCTCGGGGGCGTGGCGGGCGCGGCCCTGGCCTTGCCCCTGTCGCCTCGTCAGCTCACCGTCGCCATCGTCGCTCTCGCGGCAGTGCTGCTGTGGCTCAACTCGCCCCGGCGCATCGCCTACTGCTTGAGCGCACTTGTGGCGGTCATGGGCGTTGCCTTCCTCTGGACCGCCCTCCGTCTGGGACCGCCCCTGGGCGAGCTTGTGGTGGGAACGCTCAAGCCCTCGATGCCGGCCGGCTCCGGCCTTCTGGTCGTCGCTCTGATCGGCACCACCGTGGTGCCCTACAACCTGTTTCTGGGCTCCGGGCTAGCTAGCGGCCAAGACCTCCGCGAGCTGCGTTTCGGCCTGGCGGTCGCCGTCGTTCTGGGCGGAATCATCTCGATGGGCGTTCTAGTCGTGGGCGCGGCACTGGACGGACCGTTTTCCTTCGCTGGTCTCTCCGACGTCCTCGCCGGCCGTCTCGGCCCGTGGGCCCGAGGGCTTTTCGCCGCCGGACTCTTCGCCGCCGGCCTGTCCTCGGCGGTCACCGCACCTCTGGCGGCGGCGATCACCGCTCGGGGGCTCTTTGGTAGCGGGACCCGTGGCGGCAGCGACGATCCGCTCTGGAGGGACCGCTCGGTCCGGTTCCGCGCCGTCTGGTTGGGCGTCCTCGCCGTCGGCCTCGCCTTCGGCCTGGCCGGGGCGAGCCCCGTGCCCGTCATCCTCGCGGCTCAGATCCTGAACGGCATCCTGCTGCCGGTCGTCGCAGTCTTCCTGCTCGCCGCCGTCAACGACCGCGACCTTCTGGGCGACGCCGTCAACGGCCCCTGGGCCAACGCCTCCATGACCCTCGTGACCCTCGTCGCCCTCGGCCTCGGTGCCTCGAATCTGCTGCGGGCGGCGGCGCGAGTGCTGGGCGGTGGCTTTGGCTAGAGAGGGAGCGTATTGGGCGGCGTACAAGGTTGCGTACTAGGGGGCGAGTTGCCAGGCTGAGATCCGTTGGCAGACCCTAGGAGGTTCCCCATGGCCCACGCGCAGCTAGCAACCAAGCCCCCACAACAGGTAGCACCCGCCCTGGCGGAGGTTGCCGGCTACTTGCAGAAGCATCTCGGGCAGAAGCTCACGGCGTTCCTCGCCGGAGTCGGGGACCCGAAGACGGTCGGCCGCTGGGCGTCGGGGAGAATCCAGCCTGCCTTCACCCGCGAAGTACGGCTCCGGTCGGCCTACGACGCCGCGCGACTGCTCGTGGAACAGATCGGGGACGAGACGGCCCGGACCTGGTTCCTCGGGACGAGCTCGTTTCTCGACTACACCGCTCCGGCCGTCGTTCTCCACGACGCGACGACGCCGGAGGAATGTCGGTACATCGTGCCCACGGCGATCTCCTTCCTGGAGAGCGCGTACTGAAGTCCGGCTCGCGGGTCTGGCGCGTGGGACACGTTGCCGGGCCGCTCGACTATCCGCCGGCCGTCTATCTTCCCGATCCCCGCACGGGTCGCTTCGACGATCCCCTTGGGCAGTACCGCACGCTCTCCTGCGCCCGCCACCAAAGCGCGGCATAGACTAGGCCTAGTCGAACGGAATTGGTGTCTTCACAGAGCTTCGCTCCTGCGGTGGGGAGAGGGATCTTCGCAGGAGTGACATGACGCGCAAACCAAGACTCGTCGGCTTCTTGTGTGCCTTCGTCCTGCTCTCGGGCGCAAGCACCGTCTTCGCCGAGACGCTCTTCTGCTGGGTCGAAGGCGACGGGGACGTGGAGTGTGTGTCGCGAGACGAGATCGACGAGGTTTTGGAAGCGATCCAGGGCGCGGCGCGGGCCTACGAGCTTCGACAGATTCTGGACGAGCTCGAATCCCACTATGCCGTGCGAACGGGCAAGGCCCTGATCGAGTGCACGTCAGGAGCGGCCGTCGTCTTCGAACCGGGAGATTCCCCTCGTACACCGTCCGATGAGCCGGCCCCTCGGCCCGAGCCAACCGACGTCTCCAAGAAGGACCGCGACGCCATCCGCAAGAAGTGCGAGGTCTTGCTGGATGACGGACTCAAGGATCAATTCGACATTGCCGGAGGTGGGGCGACCTACACCAACGCCGTCGACCAGACCAAGAAGAAGATCAACGAGCAGCTCGAGAACTGCCAGTCGTCGGTCCATCAGTGGGTCGCTTGGAGCCCCGTCAAGGTGGCGACCGAGATCTTCAAGATCCCGTACAACATGGCCAAAGCGCAGCGGGCCAAGGAAGCTTCTCGTCGAGGGGCTCGAGACGTGTTCGCGGGCAAGCCGCCTCAGGAGAAGATGAAGGACTGGAGCGGAACTTCCTCGCCGTACGGCCAGCAGTACAACAATGGCAGGAAGGTGCTCGAGGCCCAGTGCAAGGCCGGAAACACCAGCGCCTGCGCCACCCTCGAGAAGATCGAGAAGGAAACCCCGAAACCGGACCCCAAGCCCGCCGATCCCGATCCCAAGCCCGAGCCGGACCCCGAACCCGAGGGTCCCAACCCGCAACCCGGCGTGACGCGGTGCGTCGAGGAGACCTGCAGGGACTATTGCGCGGAACGAAAGCGAGCCTGGAAGGAGTTCATGGCCGAGTGCGACCGGGCGAACTGGAGTCTCTACAAGTGCAAGGCGCTCGTGAGTGGCATGAACAACTGTCCCGACCCTGCCGAGGTCAGGCCCGATCCCGAACGGGGATTTACCTGTAGCGTCCCGATGACCGAAGAGCAGAAACGGGCCGTTGCCGAGGTCGTTCGCTGCGAGGAGCAACGCAAGGTCGCCTACGGCGTGGACGGCGAGTTTCGCTGCGCCAACTTTCAGCCGATCTCACCGGATGACGCCTTCGACTTCTGGCGGCGGAAGCAGTGCTTGTACATGTCGTCGGAGGATGGGCGCTGTCCCTGGGATCCGTCGGTTCCCGGGCGCGGTTCAGGCCCCGGACCGTCTACCGGCCCGTGGCCGAAGGGATTCCCTCTGGGCGGTGGGTAGGGTGGGGAGGTAGCGCGGAGGATTGTGTGGGGACTGGGGGGCGGCTGGGGCGGTCCGTGGCTGCCGGGGAGTAGACGCGCTAGCCTGTGAGAGACATGGTCCAGCGGAAGGTGAGCGGGGGAAACCCACGGGCTGGTCGAGGGGGCGTGCCAACCGCCGAGAGTAGACGAAACTCGTATACTCTGGCACCTAGTGTTCTCCAACTTGAGGCGAATAGGAAGGGCGAGTCCAGCCAGGCCGCTGGCGGCGCTGCTCTTGTTTGCCACGGGGCCATTGAGCGCCCAGCCACCGGAGGTGGCCGTGCCGGATCCGCTGAGGCCGTGGGTGCCGTGGGTTCTCGCCAAGCATCCAAACATGCCCTGCCCGTTGGTGGCGGATGAGCGTCTGTGTGCGTGGCCTGGCCGCTTGGAGCTCGATCTTTCGGGGCAGGGAGGCTCCTTTCGGCTCGACGTGTTCGCCGATCGCGATGTGGATCTTCCCCTCCCCGGCGATAGGTCCCACTGGCCGCGCCGTGTCACTGTCGACGGGCGTCCAGCTCTATTGCGGCGCGTAGGTGAACAGCCGGCCGTAGCGCTCGCGAGGGGGCACCACCGCCTGAGCGGTCGATTTCAATGGAGCCGACTTCCCGAGGGGCTGGCGGTGCCGCCGGAGATCGGCCTCATACGCCTACGGGTGAGTGGTCGAAACGTGCCCTTCCCGCGTCGCGAAGAGGGAGGGCTCCTTTGGCTCGCCGGTACTCGGGCTGAGATCGAGAATGATCGAGTGGCGGTCCAGGTGGTGCGGCGCATTGACGACGGGGTGCCCGTGCGCATGACGGTGCGGCTTGAGCTCCGCGTTTCGGGCCGGGCGCGGGAGTTCGACCTTGGTGATCCTCTGCCACCGGGTTTTCTGCCGACTGCGGTTACCAGTTCCTTGCCGGTACGGCTGGTCGGAAACAGCAGTGACGGCCGCCGCCTCCTTACCCAGTTGCGTCCTGGCGAATGGCTGATCACCCTCGAAGCCCGCAGCCGCGACCCGGTTTCCGAGATCAACCTTGCCGAGAGACCGGATCCCTGGCCCGATGAAGAGTACTGGGTTTTCCAAGCGGACCTTTCCACTCGCTCGGTGAGAGTCGAGGGTGCGCCAGGAGTGGATCCACAGCGCACGCCGCTACCTGCTGAATGGTGGTCCCTACCCGCGTTTCGAGTCGCTAAGGGCGGCACGCTGATCTTGAGCGAGTTGCGCCGTGGACGGGCACCACCGCCGCCTGATTCACTGGACGTGCGACGGGAGTGGTGGCTGTCCGAGCGCGGAGATCTGATTACCTCGCGCGACCACCTACGGGGGAGCCTTCAGACCGGCGGCCGTCTCGAGGTACTTGAGCCAGCCGAGCTCGGCAGGGTGGCCTTAGGGCAGGTCACCGCGGAACAGGTGATCACCGTCGGGGAGCAAAGCGGCCTTCCGGGAGTCGAGGTGAGGGGCGAGGATCTGGATTTGCGTGCGGAGCTCGTGTATCCGAGACGGGATGGGCTCCCCGCCGTCGGATGGGACCGGTACGCGCCGTCACTGAGTATCAGATTGAACGTGCCGCCTGGGTGGTTGCTGCTGGCGGCGCTCGGAGCCGATCGCACTCACGGTGCCCTTGCCGATGCTTGGAGTCTTTTCGATTTCTTCTTTCTGCTGTTGATCACTCTCGCCGTCTGGAAACTGGCCAACTGGCGGTGGGGAGTGCTTGCCTTCTTGGTGTTCGGTCTCGCGTGGCACGAGCCCCACGCGCCGCCGCTCGTGTTTTGGGTGCTGGCGCTTTTGGCGCTCCTCGCGCTGCTACGAGCGCTTCCGACTGGTGGGCCAGCGCGCATTGTCAGCGGGGCACGGTGGGCCGTAGGTGTTGCTCTCGTCCTGCAGCTCGTCTTGTTCTGTTCGGCTCAGTGGCGGTCCGGTGTCTTCCCTCAGCTCGAGCATTCGTCGACGTTCTGGCGCAGCGGAGCTCCTCTTGCCGAACCCGAGTTCACGGCCTTCGAACGCATGACCGGGCAAGGAGACGTGCTCGCAGAGGCCGGCCTGTCCGGCCCGGTGGCGACTGGGAGTTGGAAACGGTACGGTGCCCCGCGAGTCGATGCGATCGAGGGTCGCGACCTGGCCGACAAGGAGCAAGAGATCGATTCGGGATCGACCAGTTACGGCAAGCGTTCTCGCCTGGTCGATGCCGCCGCTGTGGTCCAGACCGGACCTGGTGTGCCGCGATGGTCTTGGCACGTCTACTCCCTCACTTGGTCGGGGCCGGTGGCACCGGAGCAGCGGCTACGCTTGCTGCTCATCTCGCCAGGCGTTGAGCGGCTGCTCTCGCTGGCGAGGATTGTCGGGATGTTGTTGCTCGCCTTCTGGCTTCTTGATTCGCGGCGTCACCCGGGCCCCGCCGAAGGCATATCGGCGGCGGAGAGCGAGCTGGCAGCGACCGTGACGGCGGTCGCCCTTCTACTGCTAACCGTTCCAGCTCTGGCGCAGGAACCCGAGACGCCTACGAATGGCGTCCTGACTGAGCTAGAGCGTCGCCTGACCGCTGCCCCGGCATGCCACCCGAATTGTGTGGAGGTTGCCGCCTTGTCCCTCCAGGCAAATCGCGAAGGCGTGAGCATTGACGCTGAGGTCCATGCAAGCGCTAGATCCGCGTGGCCTCTTCCGGGCCCCGTATCCTCGTGGATGCCCGAGCGAGTTCTACTTGACGGCCAGCCGACGGCGGCGTTGCGGCGTGGAACGGATGGTTTTCTAGAGCTGCGGCTCGAACCGGGAACGCACCAGGTCGCCCTATCTGGGCCGGCTCGCGACACACTGACCCTGCAGATGCCGCTGCGGCCTCGAACGATGGAATGGCGGGGAGACGGTTGGTCGATCACCGGCTTTCGACCGGACGCCCCGCCTCCGGCCTCCGTGCGTCTGGACCGCCTCCTCCCGACTGCTGCGGACGTAGGCGTCGCAGAGCTTGCCCCCTGGCTCGAGCTGACTCGGGAGCTCGATCTCGGCATCCCATGGTTGGTCCACAGCGAGCTCAAACGACTTGGACCCTCGGATAGCTCGGTAGCCGTCTCGATACCTTTGCTTCCCGGGGAGTCAGTGACCACTGGGGGAATCCGAGTCGAAGACAACACGGCCGCGATCACCCTGGAGCGGGGCGAGACGGAACGCCGTTGGGACTCCACCCTTGACGAAACGGACTCCCTCGTGCTGAAGGCTCCCGAGGACCGTCCATGGCTGGAGCGCTGGGTACTGGCTTGCTCGCCGATCTGGACTTGCAGCGCCGGGGGGCTTGCCCCGTCACGCTACATGGAGAATGCGACCTGGCGCCCGGAATGGAGGCCCTGGCCTGGAGAGAGCCTGACGCTTCGACTGACACGCCCGGCTGCGGCTCCGGGTGCAACAACAACTCTGGACGCCGTCCGACTGAGGGTTGGACCCGGCCGCCGGTTCCTCCGCGGCGAGCTGAGCCTCGAGCTGCGCACCAGTCAGGGTGGCGAAGAGGTCCTGACGCTGCCGGAGAAAGCGGAGCTCCTGAAGTTTCAGATCGATGGAGAGCCCCAGCCTGCCCAAGTAGAGGACGGGCGGTTGCTGTTTAGTGTCGAGCCCGGAAGCCACGAAGTTCATGCAGTTTGGCGGCAGCCTGACGGGTTGGATCTCGTGGAGGTGGTGCCGGAAGTCGTCCTGGGTTCTCCGGCGGCGAACGTAGCCGTCGACTTTCTGGTGCCAGCGAACCGGTGGCTATTGTGGGCGGGCGGGCCACGCTGGGGTTCCGTCGTGACGCTGTGGCTGTACCTGCCGTTGCTTGTCGTTGGCGCCTGGGTGCTCGGTCGCTGGGGCGCTGCACCCTTGACTTGGGCTGACTGGCTGCTCCTTGGGCTTGGCCTGACTCAGGTTCGGCTCGTGTACGCGGCCATCGTGGTGCTTTGGTTGGTGGTCTTTAGCCTGCGGGATCGTTGGCCCCCCGACGGCCGATGGCCCCGCAATCTGCAGTACGTTCTCCTAGGTGCACTTTGGCTGGCTGCCCTCGGGGTCCTGTACTTGGTGATCCACACCGGTCTACTGGGCCGGCCGGAGATGCAGATCGCTGGCCCGGGCGGTGGGGACCTCTCACTTTCCTGGTATCGAGATCTCGTTTCCGGTGCCCTCCCGCGGCCCTGGGTGCTGTGGCTGCCCCTCTGGGTCTTCCGAATCTTCATGCTCCTCTGGGCACTGTGGCTCTCCGCGCGGTTGCTTCGCTGGCTGCCCTGGGCCTGGCGCCGCCTGCTAGGCAGCGACGGAGTGTCGCCGCCGGCGCAGCCGTAAACCGATTGGACCGTTGTGGACGCTCCGGGCCTTGTCCCTGTCGACTGGCCGCGATCTCGGCTGGCGCACCGTCAGAAACGTTTCCGCGGAAACGTCCCGGGAAGTCCGCGGGTGGTGTTGTCGAGCCATCTACTGCGGCGCACTAGTCTCTCGAGCTCTCTCTAGAGGTCCCACCCTCTGCCTGAATGCTAATCAGCAATTGGCGTTTCCGAAGTGGGTGGTACGTAGGCCTGGGGGGGCCTGGGGGGCGCCACGTGCGACCAAAGTGGTGACAGGCTACTCAATTCGTGGAGCACACCGTCCTGTGCCCCCAGATCCTCCTTCAAACGAATCTGTCGAGGCTTCCGGGAAATGAGTAGCCTGTCACCGAGTCACCAGCTGCTATGTTCGGTCCGATCGACTGTCATTATCGATACCTACGAGCGACATTGCGCTATTGCGCGGTGCCAGGCGAAAGAGCCCTGCCCGCTCTAGAAGCTGCGCACATTCGCTCGGTCAAGGATGGCGGGCGACATCTGGTCGAGAACGGCCTACTGCCACGATCTGATGTTCACGCTTGTTCGATGCCGGCTACGTGGCTCTGTCGCCAGACGACCGGATTCCCGTGAGCCATCACTTGCAAGCCGACTTCGACAACGGTGAGCCGTCCTGCCCGTTCGATGGTCGCGAGCAATGGATTCCGCCTCGTCTGGACGAGAGGCCCTGCCGCGAGCTCTTGGGGTGGCACGCGGAGACCGTGTATAGGTAGTAACGAGCCAAGATGACCGCGAGCTGGACTGGCCGCGATCTCGGCTGGCCCACCGTCAGAAACGTTTCCGCGGAAACGTCCCGGGAAGTCCGCGGGTGGTGTTGTCGAGCCATCTACTGCGGCGCACTAGTCTCTCGAGCTCTCTCTAGAGGTCCCACCCTCTACCTGAATGCTAATCAGCAATTGGCGTTTCCGAAGTGGGTAGAACCTTGGCCTGGGGCCCTTCCGGGCGATCTCGGAGCCCGCTCGGTAGCAGGGCGAGGGCGCGTCGCCTATCGCAACACCGAAACGTCCCCGCCCATCTTCTCGGCGAGGTCTAAGGCCTCCGCCAGAACCTCGCTACGCTTGGTTGCCTTCGCGGCGATTGCCAACGCCATTAGAGACTCGCGGTTGCTGATCCTCCGTCGCTTCCTGACGACGCGGTTGAGGAGCTGGAACGCCTGCTCGGCCGCGCCGCGGCGGAGGGCTATCCTAGCCTCGAGGACATCAGCGAAAGCCGGTCGACCGGGGATGCCCAAGCTCAGCTTGTCGTACCTGCGGTCGAGGTCGTTGCCGAGTTCGAGCGCCCGCTCCGCTGCATCGATTCGACCGGCGTCCAGGTAGAGGCGGCACAGTGAGTAGTTGATGTCCGAGTCGGTGCCGAGGCCATCGAGCCTTGCCGCCTTCTCGCTGATTGGTTCACCTTGGAGGGTTGGTCCCGGCATGGACTCTACCCTGAGCGCTTGTCGGAACTTTGCCTCGGCTTCCGCGGTTTGACCCGAAGCGGCGAACTGCAGCCCTTGGTAGTAAAGAACCTTCTTCGGGTCGCGCTTATTGTTAACGAACCTTCCAAGAACCTCGGAAAGACCATCCAGCCAGACATGCTTGGGTTCGAGCGCAAGGTCTAGCTCAATTGGAGTCGTGGGGCCCTTGAGGTGCAGTGTCGTAACCATGACCACATTGCCACGCTCGGGTTGCCCATCACGTAGTGATTGTGAGGGATCCAGGACGCTTACCTGAACCGGAACGACCATTCTCGAATCCTCGGTATCGATCAGATCAATGCGCTCGCGGGCGAGGGAGTAGCCTCGGCCCAGCTCGACGATCTTGTAGTCCAACCGGTAGCTCGGCACTTGGGTCGCTTCACCCTCGATACGCCAGCCTTGCTGCGTCTTCAGTATTGAATAGTCGTAGTAGACCTGTGGAATGCCGGTGCCGTAGACGTATTGTCGTGTGAAGCTAGTCAGGTCGTGGTCGCTTATTCGCTCGATGGCGTCGAAGAAGTCCTTGGTCGAGAGTTTCCTGCCGCCGAGTCCCTTGATCAAGGACGTGAGTATCCTCAGGAACGTCTCCTCTCCGAACTGCTTGGCCAGCATGTCGATTACGACGGCACCCTTGCTGTAGACAATCGCTGAATAGGCCCCCGGCGACCGGCTGGAATCGAGTCGCGCCCCGAGCACGACCGGCCCTAGCGACTCCACGGGACGTCCGTCCTCGGACAGAGCGAGTAGCGATGATTTCCAGCCTCGAAGGGGCCCCGCGGCTCTTGACTTGAGGCGGTTTCGGGCGAAAGCAAGTGCCGACCACTCCGCTAGCGCTTCGCTCAACCATTGATCGCGGTACCCCTCCCAACCGATCAGGTGTCCCCACCACTGATGCGCCACCTCATGAGCCACGGTGGCTCGAGCGTCAGAACCTCTCATCAAGCGCAGCCAGACGTCGTCGGCAACCATAGCGGTGGAGAGTGTTATGAAACCTGGCAACGACTGAGAAAACCAGCGCGGAGATGAGACTGCGACGAGGCTGTCGAACGGATACGGCCCGATGACCTCCTGGTAGTAGAGGAGGGCGTCCCGCAGTGTGTTCAGGAGTTCTTGGCGAGTGTCGGGTTTGATGACAGAGGCGGAGGTCGGGTCAAAGCCGACCGTCACCTTGATGTGGCCGGCGTTGGTTTCTAGCGTTTCAAAACGGCCGATTTCGAATGTAAAACCGAGGACGGGCCGAGTCGTCTTGCGGCGTTCCCAGCGCTGTCCTCCGCTCCGCCCCTTGTCCACGACTTGGCCGCAACCCAGAAGGTCGAGCCGATCAGGCCAGCGCAGCGTCACATCGAACGTAGCCTGGTCGGTCTCGTCGCCTCTTGGATACCAGCCCATTGTGGTGGTCAGGACCCGAGCCCGTTCGACTTCCTCGACCAGCACGCCTCGATACGAGATCTCGAGAGAATGCTGTTCGCCGGCTTTCGTTCCTTCGGGCAAGTAGACGGAAAGTTGATCTCCTTGCTGGAGGAATGGCACATCGTCCGCGGAGCCTGCGCGCACGCTTTCGACGCGCAGGTCGCGTTGTAGAGCAAACGGCAAGAGTCTGGCGCCGCTGGCCAGCGATCGAAGCTCGATGCGAGCGACCGCCTGAAGTACCAGTGTGCGGGGCTCCACCGACAAGTGGATCGAATAGTGCAGTACATCGACGGGGCTGCCGCCGTGGTGGACTTCTCCGTTCCTTGCAAGGGCCGCCGAGGTCCAGGTATCCCATTGGCCAAGATCGCCGAGTTCGAGTCCGAGGAAGCGCCCCTGGCGTTGCTCTTTTGCGATTCGACGAGTCAGCTTCCTCTTTTCCTTGTCGGATCGCTCGAGGGCGACAAACTGGCCCATCAAGACTTGCTCATAGGCCCCAGGGTCAAAAACGTAGAGGAACTTGCCGAGATCCTCGCTTTCGAACCATCCAGCAAAGTAGCTGGCAGCAAAACGATCATGCAGAGCGTCGGCTAGGACCACCGATTCCACCTGTAGCAACCGCCGCTCACCGCTGGTCTGCCAGGCAGAAAACAGGGCCTGGGCTTCAGCAAGTTCACTCGGAGCAACGGCACTCGGCGGCTCCCTCCGGAGCAGCTCTCTCAAGGCAGGGTTCTTGGCGACGACAAGGACGGCAGAGGAGATCTCCTCTTCGACTGCCTCTGCCCCTGTAAAGAGTTCGAGCTGCTGGGCCTCGATGCTGTTGGCGGCTGCAAGCTCGACTAGGCCCTCACCGAGGAAGACCAACTCGCGAACCTCTCCTCCGACGGGCGTCGCAGGCACCAGAATTCCGGAGCGCAACGAAATTTGTGCGGGCCCCGCCCTAAGCTTGAGACCAGAGGCCGAAACGGCGTTCGACGTATCGAGGTGCGTCTTCTTGACTTGCTCGCGCAGAGCCTTGAAATCGGATGCGAGCGATTGGGCCGGAACTGCGCCGAGAAGGTGTCCGAACAGCGCGAGTACGATTGCGACCCCGAGCACCCAATGGGTAGCCCGGCCAAGTCGGGCCGTTTCGGAGACCCAACGAGCGGGCAAACTCCGGCTGCCCGACGAATTCTCGGAAATGCAGCCTTGTAGCAAGGGATGAACAGCTAGCTCAGTTCTTGGCATCTTGTACCACCGCCAAGATGGTATCCCCGAACCTCAACTCTCGGGGCCAGAGGTACGAGAGGTGCAGCCCTCTTCGGGAGAACCCGTCAGTAGTTGACGTCTTCCAAATGGGTGGGATTTGGTCTGGCCGGGTACCCGGCTAGGCACTCAGCGGCATTACTCACCATCGGAGGAGCGAAGTGGACCGCCAGCAACCCAGGTTGATAGGCTGACGCAATAGCTGACCCATTGAAGGTGTGCTGATCGGCGTCCGTTCGCCCGGAGTCAGGGGCGTCGGCACGTTGACCGCCCCACTGGAGGTCAATGTCGCATGGGCTGGAAGGGAACACTGCGCTCAGTTCAGGCCGCCTACCGCCAAGCAGAGCGAGATGCTCAGCGCCGGCAGCGCGAGCTCGAACGACAGACGAAAGAGTACGAACGGATGCAAGAGCTCGAGCGAGCCGCGTACGAAGTTGACGTGCACGAGAACCGGATCCAGCTTCTCTTATCGGTCCACAAGGAGCGCAGTCCGACCCTGGACTGGAATGCCATGGCCGCAGCAGTGGAGCCGACTGAGCCAGTGCGGCAGTCCGTTGCCGAGCAAGCAGCACGCAAAGAACTGGAGGACTACCAGCCGGGGCTGTTAGATCGAACGATGAAGCGAGAGCAGAAGAAGCGCTCCTGGCTAGGCGAGGAGGTTGAGAAGGCGATTCAGATCGACGAAGCGAGATATCGAGCTGCGCTGCGAAGCTGGCGTGAAGAGCATCGAGACTGGAAGGAAGGCCGTGATCTGGCCGTACGGATTCTGGCGACTGAACCAGAGGCAATGCTGGAAGCCATTGAGAAGCTAGGCCCCTTCTCCGACATAAGCGAACTCGGCGCGCGTCTAGCGTTCGAGGTTGGGGGCTCGGGAGCGATCGAAGCGACGCTTCACGTTCACGGCGAGGATGCTGTTCCCAAGGAGACCAAGAGCCTCCTCAAGAGTGGCCGCTTGTCCGTGAAGCAGATGCCGAAGGGCAAGTTCTTCGAGTTGTACCAAGATTACGTGTGCAGCTGCGTCTTGCGCGTTGCCAACGAGCTATTCGCGATCCTGCCGATTGAACTGGCGTTCGTTACGGCCGTGGACAAGCTGCTCAACACCAAGGTTGGGCATCTCGAAGAGACACCGATTCTCTCGGTAGCTGTGTCCCGGGAAACGATCCGTGGCCTCAATCTGGAGCTGATCGACCCGTCCGATTCTCTGGAGAACTTCGTTCACCGGATGGACTTCAAGAAGGCGAAGGGGTTTGCAGGCGTGCGCCGCCTCGTGCCGGAGGATCTTGAATCAGGTTGAACTGGCCTCCGAAAGGTATTGCGTTGGGTGTGAGAGTTTCATCTGCTCGTCTGATGGTCGCTACTGGACGTGTTGAAAGTACGGGGTGAGCGTGCGCCGGGACTGGCGTCTCTTGGGTCGGCGACTGCTCGTAAGTAGCTGATTCTTTGGGGTGTTATCTGGAGCCGACGAGCGGACTCGAACCGCTGACCTGCTGATTACGAATCAGCTGCTCTACCAGCTGAGCTACGTCGGCTCGGGTGCCGGTTGGGGGCCGGCGAGTGGGAGGGAGATTGTAGGCAGTCGCGGGGGAAACGGCAAGGGTTCGGTGGTGGGGCTGGCGGGGAGGGCCGGGGGTCTCGATTGGGATTCGATTCGCTTGGCACCGGTGACTCCTGGCCTAGCAAGCTCAGCCTTGGCAAGGACCGCAGGTTTGACGGAACCGATGGTGCCGGTGCTGGGCCGCCGGCCGGCAAGCCCGGTCTCGGCGCGAGTTGCCGGTGCCGAGCCAGTCCGCAAGCCCGGCCTCGGCGCGGGCCGCCGGCCCGCCCGGAACGGTGGTGCCGGAGGGGGAGCGGCGGCTGTAGACTAGGCGCGTAGGAGGTAGTCCGATGGTTGTTCGACGTGTGCGTTTGATGGTTCTTGGCATCGGTCTGGGGCTCGCGGTCCTGGCGGGTTCGGTGGCCGGTTGTAGTCAGCCGGCGGCGGCGTTCGAGTTCACGACGCCGACGGAGGACGCCCAGCGGTTTCTGGAGTGGAATCGAGAGATCGTTCTGACCGAGGCCGAGGACGCCTTGATGAAGGAGGCGTTGACGGCGATGCCGGCGCCTTGCTGTTCGGACCGCTCGGCCTATACCTGCTGCTGTCCCTGCAATCTGGCCAAGAGCTGGTGGGGTCTGACCAAGTATCTGATCACCGAGGAGGCGGCCGACGTCGAGCGGATCCAGTCGGTGGTGTCGGAGTGGTTCGAGCTCGTCGGGCCGGAGAAGTTCTCGGGCGACATCTGCTACACGGGCGGCTGCTCGCGGGCATGGAGGAACAACGGTTGCGGCGGCATGAGCGAGGACACGCTCGCGGTCGAGTAGGTCGCCTGAGTCCCGAGGGCATTCTGCAGGCCGGGGACCCGTGGTTGGGTAGGCCGGAGGGCTGCGGCGTTCGGTCCTGCCGACTGTCCGGGAACCGCCCGGTAGGTCGAGTTGCCGATTCGCACGTCGGGGAGGAAGCACTTCATCCGGTCAGCCGAGGGCTTGATGTCAATCGTGGGTCAGCTCGGCTCGGCGGCTGCCAGCACCGAGCGAGCTCGTTGGGTCGGAGGGAACGGGCTGGAGACGTTCCGGTGGCCCTCGGTACGGGGCTCGACTCGGAGCCTTTTGGAGTTTCCCGAGCTTAGCTTTCCTCTGCCGCGTCCGGTTTGCGTGCTCGCGAGGCGAGGCTCAGCCGCACCTCGATCCGGCGTTTCGCTCGCTGGCCGCCCCCGGTAGGGAAGCTCTCTGCTCTGGCGGGCCCCCACCCCAACGGGTGGTGCCCCGCGTCCGAGGGTGGCCTACGATCCGCGTGGGAGTAGAACAAGTTGGGCGCAGGATTCGGGTTGCGAAGCCGCTTCGGATCGAAGACGCCCGCCAGGGACGGAGGACGACTTTGCCTCAAGAACATTCAGGAACTTCGCGCTGGGTTGCCGTCGCGTTTTGGGCGATCGCCGTCGGAGCCCTGTGGCTGGGTTTGCGCGAGTGGCTGCCGCCGCTTTTCTCGCGGCACGGAGCCGGTATCGACCGCACCCTCAAGTATCTGCTGGTCGCCACGGGATCGATGCTGGTCATCGGGCACGCCGTACTGGGCTACTTGATCTGGCGTTTCGGCGGCAGCGATCGGGTGACCTCGCGGCAGGCGACGGCGAAGCTCGAGCGGCGCTTGGCCATCGGGCTGGGCCTACTGATCGTGGTGATTGCCGAGGGCGGCGTCCTGGCGATGGGAATGTCGGCGTGGCGGGAGTTCTACGCCGCCAAGCCGCCGGCGGACGCGGTGCGCCTCGAGCTGACCGGCGAGCAGTTCGCCTGGAACATGCGCTATCCGGGTTCGGATGGCGAGTTCGGGAAGACGTTTCCGCAGTTGATGGACGTGACCAACCCGCTCGGGTTGGATCCCAATGATCCCTCCGGGCGCGACGACTGGCAGTTCGTCAACAACATGTACGTGGAGGAGGGCCGGGCGGTCCACATCACCCTGCGCTCGAAGGATGTGATTCACAGCTTGTTCTTGCCCCACTTCCGGGTCAAGCAGGATGCCGTGCCGGGGATGGCGGTCGACGTCTGGTTCGTGCCGACCCGGGCCGGCAAGTACGAGCTGGCATGCACCGAGCTGTGCGGACTCGGGCATTACCGGATGCGGGCGTTTCTGCACGTCTTGCCGGCCGCGGAGTTCGCCGCTTGGGAAGCCGAGCAGAGGAGCGCGAGTGGTTAGCCCGGCTGGCCGCGGAGCAAACCGTCAGGAGAGGTTATGAGCGAGCACGAGTTGGGATTTGTGCGGCGGTACGTGTTCAGCACCGATCACAAGGTGATCGGGATTCAGTACATCGTCACCGGGTTCTTGATGGCGATCGTGGGCGGGCTTCTGGCGATGCTCATGCGCTTGCAGTTGAGCTGGCCGGGCCGGCCCTGGCCGCTTCTGGAGAAGCTTTTTCCCGAGGGCATGCTGTCCGGGATCATGACCCCCGAGTTCTATCTGTCGCTGGTCACCATGCACGGCACGATCATGGTGTTCTTCTTCATCTCCTACGTGCTGGTGAGCGGCTTCGGCAACTACCTGGTGCCGCTCCACGTCGGCGCGCGGGACATGGCGTTTCCCTTTATCAACATGCTGTCCTACTGGATCGGCCTGGTCGCGGCGCTGGTCATGGTGGGGTCGTTTTTCGCCCAAGGAGGAGCCGCCGCCTCGGGCTGGACGGCCTACCCGCCACTGAGCGCGGTGCCGGAGGCTGTCCCCGGCTCGGGAATGGGGCAGACCCTGTGGATCCTGGCGATGGCTCTTTTCATCGTGTCGTTCACGATGTCCGGGCTCAACGTAATCGCGACCGTGCTGTCGCTGCGGGCACCGGGAATGTCGATGACCCGGATGCCGCTGACGGTCTGGGCGTACTTCGTCTCGGCGATCGTCGGCGTCTTGTCGTTCCCGGCCCTGACGGCCGCTGCGGTGATGTTGCTCTTTGACCGGCACGCCGGTACGAGCTTCTTTCTGCCGTCCGGGCTCGTCATCAGCGGCGAGTTGCTGCCGAACGTTGGCGGCACGCCGCTTCTCTGGCAGCATCTTTTCTGGTTTCTGGGTCATCCCGAGGTCTACGTCCTGATCCTGCCGGCTCTGGGCATCGTCTTCGACATCGTCGCGAGCTCGACCCGCCGCCCGGTCTTCGGCTACCGGCTGACCTGGATCAGCTACCTCGCGATCGGCGGGATGTCGATGATCGTCTGGGGCCATCACATGTTCGTCAGCGGCATGAGCCCGTTCGTGGGCGAGTATTTTTCGATCGCGACCCTGGTGATTACGTTTCCGTCGGCGATCATCGGCGTCAACATGCTGGGCAGCCTCTACGGGGGCAGGATCCGCTACACGACCCCGATGCTCTTTTGCCTGGGCCTCATCGCCTTTTTCGGCCTAGGCGGCTTCGGCGGCCTGTTTCTGGGCAACGCGACCGCCGACATCCAGCTACACGACTCGTACTTCGTAGTCGGCCACTTCCACTTCATGATCGGCGGCGTGACGCTCTTGGGCGCCTTCGCCGCGGTCTACTTCTGGTTTCCCAAGATGTTCGGCCGCATGATGAACGACCGGCTGGGCAGGATCCACTTCTGGATGACCCTGGTCGGGTACTACTGCGTGTTTCTGACTCAGCACTTCGTCGGCCTGGCCGGCACGCCCCGGCGCTACTACGCCTTCATCTCGTACGACTTCCTGGAGGGGATCGGCGGCTACACGATGTTCATCACGATCGCGGCCTTCTTGCTGGGGGCGGCGCAGTTGATCTTCCTGGTGAATTTCGCCTGGAGCGCCTTCGCCGGCAGGCGGGCGGAAGAGAATCCCTGGCAGGCGACGACGCTCGAATGGACGCTGCCTTCGCCGCCGCCTCATGGCAACTGGGGCACCGAGGCGCCGAACGTGGCGCGCTGGGCCTACGAGTACAGCCTGGAGGGCCAGGCGTCCGACTTCACGCCACAGACGGTGTCGGCGGCGGATGCGCCGGTAACGTGGTGAGGTCCTGGATGACCGAACCGGCCAGCGTCGCGGCGTCCGCCGTATCCGGTAGCCCGGTGCGGTCGCGGTTCTCGCACGGGGTCCACCCGAACGAGCTGGGGCTGTGGTTTTTTCTCGGCACCGCGGGGATGCTGTTCGCGGCTTTCGTCAGCGCTCTGCTGGTGCGCCGCACCGGGGCCGACTGGTCGGCGGTGGAGTTTCCAGCGCTCTTGTGGTGGAACTCGGCGCTTCTCCTGGCCTCGAGCGCGACCCTCGAGCTTTCTCGCAGGACTGAGTCCGCGGTCGCGTGGCGATGGCTGGCGGTGACGCTCGCGCTGGGCGTGACGTTTGTGGCCGGGCAGTTGGTCGTCTGGCGCGAGCTTGCGAGCCAGGGCATCTCGCTCGGCTCCGGGCCGCACCCGGCCTTTCTGTACATTCTGACCGGAGCCCACGCGCTCCATGTCGCCGGAGGTCTGGTGCTTCTGGCCTGGACGCTCCGGATCGTGACCCGAACGCCGGAAGGACGCCGGCCGCGCCGGCTGCTGCGGATGTCCGCGGCCTACTGGCACTTCCTGGCGCTGGCCTGGGTAGTGCTTTTCGCGGTGCTCGCGACCGCCTAGGCCGATGCTCGAGACGCGCCACGGAGGAGTCTGATGACGGAGAAGCCGAATGAAGGAGGGATCGGATGAGCCAAGCAAGTCTTAGCGGCAAGCCGGCGGACTGGAGCGGCGGCGTTTGCCCGTTCGACGCCGGCTGGCGCAAGGTCATGATGTGGATCTTCATCGTGACCGACGGTCTCCTGTTCGTCGGCTTTCTGGCGTCCTACGGCTTCTCCAAGTTCTCGAGCGCGACCTGGCCCAACCAGGACGACGTCTTCAATCTCACCTTCATCGCCATCATGACCTTCGTGCTCATTACCTCGAGCGCGACCATGGCGAGCGCGGTGCGGGCCGCTCAGGAGGGCGACCGCGGCGCCACCCGCCGGTACCTGTGGTTGACGATCCTCGGCGGCCTGGTGTTTCTCTGCATGCAGGCCTACGAGTGGAGCCATCTCATCCACCAGGGCGTGTCGCTCACCGAAAATCCCTGGAACGTGCCGCTGTTCGGCGCCTATTTCTTCCTGATCACGGGATTCCACGGCACCCATGTTCTGACCGGGC
Organism: Candidatus Multivoradales bacterium; assembly: GCA_965223155.1. Taxonomy (GTDB): domain Bacteria; phylum Acidobacteriota; class Thermoanaerobaculia; order Multivoradales; family JAHEKO01; genus CALZIK01. The sequence continues at coordinate 692,994 of CBDCVR010000013.1, read as the reverse complement.
TCATCGTGCTCGTCGTGACCGCGCTCAACACGCGGAAGGATCCGCTCCGGGCCGGAGGCGTCGAGATCGCGGGCCTGTACTGGCACTTCGTGGATCTGGTCTGGGTGTTCATTTTCACGCTGTTCTACTTGCTCTAAGGGGGGCCTCATGAGTGGCACGAGCTACGCGGGATACTGGAAGATCTGGTTGGTGCTGCTGGCGCTGACCCTGGGAATGATCTTCCTCGACCAGGTCGAGGGTCCGCGCGGACTCATGATCCTGGTTCTGCTGGCGGCGATGCTGGTGAAGGCGACACTGATCGTCGGATATTTCATGCACCTGCGCTACGAGAGCATGGTTCTCAAGATGGCGGTGGTCTTCGGACTGTTTGTGAACGGGGCGATTCTGTTCGCCCTGATCGCTCCGGACGCCAAGCGCATCCTGGCCATGACGCTGGGCGGCTCGCTGTGAGCGAGTCGGGTTCGGTCGGGCGCGGCGTCGTCGCGGCGTTCGCCCTGGGGTTTGCGGTCGCCCTTCTCACCGCCGAGCCCGCGGCGGCGTGTCCGCTGTGCAAGGGTGTCCTGGATTCCGAGGCCGGCCGGGTGCTGGCCGGGGGACTCCGTAACGGGACCTACGTCTTGGTGGCGGCGCCGATCGCCACTGTTGCCGGCATTGGTTGGCTGATCCGCCGGCGCAGCCGGCTGCCGCTCGACTGAGCGGGCTCGAAATCCTGCTACGGCCTCGGCCTCGGGTCGGTTCGGCCGAGCCTGGGTCGATCGAGCTTGGGCTTCAGTTCTTGAGCTTGAGCTCGAGGATGCCGCCGGCCGAGGAGCCGCGGTAGGTCTCGCAGCTCTTGACCCGGGAGCGGTCCCCCTGGCCGAAGATCGAGCCGTTGGTGAGCCGCCGCCAGGTAGCGCGATAGGTGCGGCCGGTCTTCAAGCCGCAGATGGTGACCGGCTCCGCGGCGCCCGCGGTCGCCGGTTGCAGCACCAGGAACTGCCGGCCGTCGGGTTTGGCCGAGGTCTTGGTGCTGCGGGAGGTGTAGAGGGCGAAGCCGGTGGAGGAGACGGGATTCCGCTTGCCGGCCGCGGCCTTGCCCTGCGGCACCGCTCGGGCCAAATCGAAGCGCTTGGCGACGCTCCGGATGACGGTCAGAGCGGCGCGGATCTCCTCGAGGTTCTCGAGGCCCCGGTCGATGTTGCAGGGCCCGCGGAACCAGGGCAGGCTGTCGCGGCCCTCGGGCGCGACAAGCACGATCGGGTGGAGACCCCGGATGAAGCTCCGCCAGGCCCAGTGCAGGTCCACCGCCAGCGGCTCCAAGTGATCGGAGTCGCTGATAACGATCGGGGAGCCGGGTGAGCCACTTGCCGCCGGCGGGTTGGACCGCCGCCGGATCGAGGTGCAGGCCCGGGCCGGCGTGGGGCCGTAGCCGTCAACGTTGCAAGGCGAGATGATGTCGGCGCCGTAGGCGGGCATCGGGATCTTGCGCCCGATGCAGCTCGCCCAGATGAGATGGCGGCGGGGGGCGTTGGCGGGCAGGCCGGCTTCGAGGCTCATCGCGTCTTCGAGCTCGCTCACGCGCTGAATCACCTGACGCTTCCAGGGGGCGGAGCGGGAGTCGAGCTCGTTGCCCACCTCCCAAATGAAGTTGTCCAAGTCCCAAAGCGCCGCAACCATGCGCTGGAGGTACTCGTCGTGGACCGGGTCGAGCTCGGTTCCGCGATGCACTGGCACGGCCCTCCGGTCGGAGTTGTTTGACGGATTGAACGGGTGGACCAGCCAGGGGTCGGGCCGCCGCAAGCCCTTGCGGTTGTCTACGCTCCAACCCTGAAAGAGCATGACGCTGGTGTAGAGGCCGCGCCTGCCGGCCTGTTCGACGCGGTTGCGAATGCGCTGGAAGTAGGCCGCGTTCCAGCGGTCGAGCGCGTAGACGCGGCGTCCCTGGACGGTGACGCGCCGGAATGCGATGGGCGAGTAGTAGCCGTCCTCCCAGGTCCAGCCGCGGAAGAAGTTGAACTTCTCGCGGCGCAGCTCGTCGAGCCAGGCGTCGTAGTCGAACTCGACCGAGGCCCGCTCGTCGTCGTAGTCCTGAAAGACGTGCCAGGTGTGCGGACCGACCAGAAGAATCGCCTTGCCGCTCTTGTTGGTCAGGTACCGGGGATTGTCGGGATGCACGCGGAGCAGGCCGCCGGTCATGGCCTGGGATGCGGCCGGAAGCGCGAGGGCCAGGAGCGCGAGGAACGTTCCGATCAAGACGGGCACTGCGCCGATCCGTTTGCCGGAGCGAAAGCTTCGAGGAGCGTAAGTAGCCGTCATGGGGAGAATTCCGTGCAAACTCGGGACCGGCCCCCCAGATCGGATCAAGACCGGATCAAGGTCTGTTCAGACCCGGATCAAGACCGGACCCAGTCCGAATCAGGACGGAACCGCCGCGGGGAGCCCGCCTCCCAAGCCTACTTGGGTGCCGGGGGAACGCAACCTTACGAACGTCTCACGTGTTTGGCGCCTAGCGTCGCGCGGCCGCCGGAGCGGGCGCCCAGGGGCCGGTGGCAGCCGGCGGCACGCGTCGCGCCGGGCGGGCGGAGTACAATGACGCCTCACCGAACGCTGGGGGAGGAACTCTGTGGCCCAAGGCACCGCCGAAGACATCATTCTGGATCGCTACTACGAAAAATGCCGGATGGCCGGCGGACCGCGCAAAGGCTACGTCCTGCGCAAGGAGGCGATCCTCTATGACGCGGGGGATTCCGACCTGGAGCCGGGCCTGGACGCTCTGGTCGAGGCGGGACTTCTCAAGGCCAGCGAGTCCGGCAACTTCTACTTCCTGACCGAAGCCGGGGTCGAGCGCCTGGCCGAGCGCGCCGGCGGCTAGGCGGCTCCGACGGTCTTGTTGGCCTCTTGCGGCCGCTGGATCGAGCCGCGGCGAGAAGACCGGCCTAGGTTGGCGAGGTGCCGGCTCGATCCGGCGAGGATTGGGGGCTCTGGGGATCTTCCAGTTCCGCGCCGGGTACTTCGTCCGGGGGCGGACCGGGCTCGCCGGCTCGGCCGTTGCCGACCGCGCCCTCGAGGGCCGCTCCGATGGCTTCGATGGCCTCGGGGTTCTGGAGCGAGGTGAGGTCGCCCAGGTCCTCTTCGCCCAAGTACTTGGCGCGCACGATCCGGCGCACGATCTTGGCGCTCCGCGTCTTGGGTAGATCGGGCACGAAGAGGATCGCCTTGGGCCGGCAGTGCTTGCCCAGCTTGTCGGCGCAGCCGGCGATGAGCTGGCGCTCGAGCTCCGGGTCGGCCTCGACGTCCGAGACCGGCACCGCGAAGGCCACGATCGCCTCGCCCTTGAGCTCGTCGGGGACGCCGATGGCGGCGGCTTCGACGACCTTGCCGGAGTCGATCAGGGCGCCTTCGACTTCGGCCGGTCCGACGCGCTTGCCGGCGACGTTCAACGTGTCGTCGGCACGACCGTACAGGAACCAGGATCCGTCTTCGTCCACGATCGCCCAGTCGCCCTGGTCCCAGACGCCACGCCAGCGCCGCCAGTAGGTGTCGAGGTAGCGCTTGGCGTCGTTCCACAGGCCCCGGGTCATGGAGGGTGCGGGCTGAGTGCAGACGAGATATCCGAGCTCGCCGCGCACCGGTTGTCCCTTTTCCGACCACACGTCCACGGCCATGCCCAGGGCCGGGCCGCCCAGCGAGCACGGCTTGAGCGAGTGCAGCGGCAGCGGCGACAGAAAGCAGCCGATAATGTCGGTGCCGCCCGAGATGTTCATGATCGGGCAGCGTTTGCCGCCGACGCGCTCGAAGTACCAAGTCCAGGACTCCTCGTCCCAAGGCTCGCCGGTCGAGCCCAGGATCCTGAGGCTCGAGAGATCGTGGCCGTCGAGGAGATCGTCGCCGGACTTGCGCAACAGCCGGGCCGCGGTGGGCGAGATGCCGGCCACCGAGATCCGGTGCCGGGCGAAGAACGCGCCCAGGCGGTCCGGGCGCGGCCAGTCGATGGCGCCTTCGTAGATAGCCACGGTCGCGCCTTGGAAGAGGCCACCGATGAGCTCCCAGGGCCCCATCATCCAGCCGATGTCGCTCAGCCAGAAGAACCGGTCCTCGGGCTTGACGTCGAAGGCGTAAGCGACCTCCTTGGCGATCTGGACGAGGCTGCCGGCGTGGCTGTGGACGGTGCCCTTGGGCCGGCCGGTCGTGCCCGAGGTGTAGAGGATGATCGCCGGGTCCATGGACGGCACGGGCACGGTCTTGGCCGGCTCTTCGGCCTTCTCGGCGTCGGCCAGGAAGCTCGACCAGGGGATCTCGTTCTTGAGCCGCGCCAGCGGCGGCGGCTCGCCCCGGCCCAGGACGACGATGGTGTCGAGCGAGGGCACGGTCTTGGCCAGCTCCTCGAAGGTGGGCCGGAGCGGCAGCGGGCGGCCGCGGCGGCCGGAGGCCTCGGCGGTGAAGAGCAGCTTGACGCCGCCGTCCTTCAAGCGCTCGGCGACGGCGGGTGCCGCGAAGCCGCTGAAGATGGGAATGAAGATAGCGCCGATCTTCAAGGTCGCGAACATCTGGATCACGACCTCGGCGGTCATCGGCATGAGCGCGCCGACCCGGTCGCCGGGCCGAACCTTGGCGACTTTGAGCGCGGTGGCGCAGCGATCGACCGCGGCCGCCAGCTCGGCGTAGGTGTAGGTGCGAAAGGAGCTGTCTTCGTGCTCGGCGATGAGTGCCGTCCGGTCGGCGGCAGGCCCCTCCCGATGCCGGTCGATGCAGTTGGCGGTGATGTTGAGCTTCCCACCCACGAACCACTCGGTCCAGGGGAGCCCGCGCCGGGCGTCGAAGACCGCGTGAAACGGCGTCTCGAAGCGGATGTCGAGATCCTCGACCACCGCCTTCCAGAACCAGGCCGGGTCCTCGATCGACTTGCGATACAGGGAGTCGAAGTACCGCAGGCGGTGGGCCTTCATGAGGCGCGTTACGTTGGCGCCGTCGATCAACTCTTGCGGAGGTTGCCAGACGTAGTCGGTCATCGGTGATCGGTGCGGGTCGTCGCGGGGAACTCGGAGTCGGCGCCTGGAGAGGGGCGGAGCGAGTCGAGTGGCCCGGCGCCGGAGAATTCCAGTTTAGTCCATCCGGCCGCGCCTTCAAGGGCAGCGGGCGTCAAGGGCCGGCAATGGGCTCGGCCGGCACCTCGGCAGCGGCTTCGGCCGGGTGGCGGAAGAACTCGAGGAACGCCGCGCCGAAGCGCCACCAGTAGATTCCGCAACAGACGAGAACGGCGAGGATCGAGAGGCCGAAGCGCCACCAGGGACTGTCCTGAGTCGTGAGATAGACGGCGCCGAACGGCAGGACCGGCACGAGGTAGATCCAGACGATGTCCCGCACCAGCCGCCAGAACGGCCCGGGAGCGATCTTGGAGATGCCCCAGGCCATGATGAGTCCGCCCAGGGGCAGGTAGTTGGCCCAGGCCATGCCTACCGCGCCCATCGAGCGGATGAGCAGGAAGCCCGCGCCGGCGAAGGTCAGAACCGTTACCAGGAGCGAGGCGATCCAGATCCGGTCTCGGTGGTAGACCTTGAGGATCTCGCCGCCCAGCCGGCTGAAGGGATCGGCCAGTGGCGTCAGGGCCAGCACTCTCAGGAAGAGCGGCGCCGGTCCCGCGATCCACTCGCTGCCGAAAATGGAGAAAAACGTCCTCGGATTGAGAAAGAGAAAGGCCGCCAGCGGGACCTCGAAGGTCAGGACCAGGACCGTGGCCAGCCGGTAGGCTTCGGACAGCTTCTTGGGTTGCGTTTCGTACTCGACCAGAGCCGGGTAAAGCACGCGGGTGACGGCCGGGACCAGGGTGATCATGACCAGGAAGGCGAAGAAGTAGGCGCGGGTGTACTGGCCGACCGTGTCTTCGGTAAAGACCCGGGCCAGGAGCAGCGGATCCACGTGGCGGGCCAGGATGGCAAGCAGCCAGATCGCCGCCAGGGGCAGGCTGGGACGAATGAGCGCGAGGGTGGCGCCGCGCTCGAAGTTGAGCTCCATCACCGGCCAGGCTCGGACCCAGAGATGGATCGCGTAGTACGCGGTGCCGACGATGAGGCCGAGGGTCATGCTCCAGACGCCGTAGCCCAGAATCGCCAGCACCAAGGCCGTGCCGGCAAAGAGCAGGTTGCGGACGACCTCGGGGAGGACGGTGCGGCCAACCCGCAGCTCGGCGTCGAAGAAGATGCGGGGCACCGTCGCCAGGCCCTCGAGAAAGAGATATGCGCACAGGGCCCGCAGCACCGGCACCAGGTTGGCGTCGGCGCGGCGGAAGGCGAGCGCGATCCAGTCGGCGCAGACGAAGGCCAGGATGGCCAGGGCCGCGCCCCAGGCCAGCTCGACCAGGAGCAGATTGCCGTACGGTCGTGGTTTGAGCCGGATGATGTGGTACCCGAGGCCCAGGTCGCGTACCGCTCCCAGAACCATGAAGACGACGATCGCCCAGTCGTAGAGACCCCAGTCGCCCGGGGAGACCAGCCGCGTCAGGACCAGGGTGGTGAGAAAGGTCACCCCCATGCGCCAGGCCTGGGAGAAGGTGGCCGCGCCGGTCGAGTGCGCCAAGCGCCGCGTGGTCGTCGCCGTCATGAAGTGCGATGGCTCAGGAGGCGGCCAGACGGCCGTCGAGACCCAATTCGGCGGCGCTTCCTTGCATCGCCTCGAGCACGTTCTGGACGTGCTCCCAGAGCTCGAGCTTGCCGTCGAAGCACTCGCGCGAGAAGTCCGCGGTGGCGTGCTCGACTTCCTCGCGGTTGACGCCGCGGGCGAACGCCTTTTCCTTCCAGCGCTTGCGCAGGGACTTGAGCTTGACGTCCCGAACGTCCTTGGAGGGCCGCACCAGGGTCGAGGCGATGACCAGGCCGGTGACTTCGTCGCAGGCCAGGAGAGCGAAATCGATCGGCCGGGTGCGCTCGACGCCGGTCCCCACGGTGTTGTGGGAGAGGATGGCCTGGACCACGGACTCAGGGCAGCCGGCCTCGCGCAAGATGGGCGCGCCCTCGGCGGGGTGCGCTTCGAGCGTGGGATGCATCTCCCAGTCGAAGTCGTGAAGCAGACCGGCCAGTTGCCACGGCTCGATCTCCTCGTCCAGCTTGGCCGCGTAGAAGCCCATGGCCGCTTCGACCGCCAGCATGTGCCGGCGCAGGCCCTCGGCCTCGACCTTGGATTGCATGAGCTCCAGCGCTGCGGTTCGGTCCATCGGTTGCCTCCGGCCGGGAGCTTATCGTGGGCGCGTGGCGCTGACCCGGCGCTGACCCGGCGCTGGCCCGGCCCTGGCGCGGCATTGGCTGGCACTGGCTGGCACGGGGCCTGGCACCGGTCGACCTGCGAGCGGCCCGCCTGGGCGTCGCGCGGCGTCAGTCCGGGAAGTCTGGGCCGGTGTTGCCGGCGGTTCGGGCGAGATAGACTTGGGCCGTGCAGGCGCCGCGCTTCGATCCCGTCTTCCCGGAGCTTTTTCGCGCCTGGATCGGCCACGCGCCCCGCACCTGGCCGGGGCCGCCGGGCCGCTGGCTGGATCTGGCGCGGGGACGGCTGGCCGGCGCCGCGTTGCAGGCCCCCGACGATTCCTTCCCGAGGGCCGCGCCCACGGCCGCGGAGTTGGACTCGGAGCTGGACGACATCGTCTACTTGCCGCCGGTGCCGGCGGTACGGAGTTGGTGGCGCCAGGAGCTGCGGGCGTCGCTGGCGGAGCGTGGCGTGCCGCCGCTCGTGCAGTTCCTGGTGGGCGAGGAAGTTCCCGCCGGAGCCGGGATCGCGGTCCTGGACCTGACGCCGGCGCTTCTGCCGTTCGACGCCGGCCGGCTGGCGGCGGCCGAGCCCGGGCTTGCGGCCGTGTGGCCCCTGGTGCCGGGCCTAACGGGTCGCGAGGAGGTCCTCCGACGAGGGCTCGAAGCGCTGGCGCGGGCTGAGGTCGTGGCGGTTCTGCCGGTGGCGCCCGAGCTGACGGCGGCGGAGCGGCGCGAGCTGGCCGAACTCTCCGATCGGGCCGGTTACCAGGAGGTCTTCCACCGGGAGCCGCCGCTCTTGGCCGATTTCGGCCGGATCGCGGCGGAGTTCGGGCTTGCGTCCCTGCCCGATCGGCCGGCTCTGCCCGGCGGACGGCGCCGGGACCGCAACCGCGAGCTGGCGGGCGCCCTCCATCGGGTCGGCGCGTTGCTGTTCGCCACCGGAGGATCCGAGGACGAGGCGCTGGGTTTTTTCCGGGCGGCTCGCTGGGTGGACGGTGAGAGCACCGACGTGGCCGAGCTGGTTGCCGCCGGCAACTTGAACGTCGTGCCCTGGCTGAGCGTCGAATGCCGCCAGGAACTCGAGGCGCGAGTGGCGGGCGAGACCACCGAGCTGGCGGTCGAGCTGGAAGCGGCCTACCGGGGAGGCGCGCTCGAATGACGGCCGCGAAGACGTCGGAGCGGCCGGGCCCGTCGAAGATGCGCGCTGGCCTTGTTCTCGCACTCGCTGGCTGCGCTCTGGCGCTTGCCCTGCCGCCGTCACCGGCGGTGGCTTGGGAGATCGATCCGGGGGCGACCCCGGCCGAGTTGGAGGATCTCCACCGACGCTTGGCGAGCGCGGGCCACTTCTACCCGCGCCACGGAGCGGGCCCCCTGGGTTGGATCGGCTTCGACGTCTTTGCCGACCTGGCGGTGTCCGAGGATTTCGGCGGGGCTTCGACGCCGGCGGTCGAGGGGAGCGCGCCGCTGGATCTCCTGGGCGTGCTCCGGGTCGGGGCGCGCAAGGGGCTGGGCAAGCGGCTGGGGGTCGGCGTGTCTCTGGCCCGCCTCGACGAGGAGGTGGAGCTGGCCGCGGTCGAGGCGTCCTGGGCTCTTCTGGAAGGCGGGGTGACGAAACCGGCTCTGGCCCTCCGGGTGAGCGTCACCGAGACCCTCTCGCCCGGGGACTACGATCTTTCGATCCGCTCGGTCGAGCTGATGGCCAGCAAGGGGCTGGCGGTGGTGACGCCGTATGCCGGGATCGGCCTTCTGGACAGCGAGGGCCGTTTCCCGAACGCGATCGAGCCGGCCTCGTTCGACGAGACCACGACCACGGCCTTCGCCGGCGTCGTGCTCCACATGCTGCTGCCTCGGCTGACCTTCGCGATCGAGCGCGCCGAGGGTACCCAGGCGGTGGTGCGCGTCGGCTTCGGCTTCTAGCTTCCCGCGGCACGGGGGCGGATCCAAGGCACTGGGTCGTGCGCAACGCGATCCCTCGGACCTCTAGCACGGGCCGTAGCTAGGGGACGCGGGCGACGAGCTCGATCTCGACCTTGGCGCCCTTGGGCAGGCCGGCCACCTGGACGGTCGAGCGTGCCGGGCGATGCTCGCCCATGGCTTCGGCGTAGAGCTCGTTGAGACGGGGAAAGTCGGCCAGATCGGTGACGAAGACCGTGGTCTTGACCACGTTGCCGAAGGTGCAGCCGGCGGCGGCCAAGACCGCTTCCAGATTGGCGAGAACCTTGCGCGCCTGGGTGTCGAAGTCTTCGCCGGCCATCTCGCCGCTGCCGGCGTCGAGGGCGACTTGCCCGGAGGTGAAGAGCCAACCGTCCTGGATGACGGCTTGAGAGTAGGGGCCGATGGCGGCCGGGGCCTGGTCGGAATGTATGAATCGCATCGGTGGGTCCTCGTGGATTTCGAGAGATGCGGACAGCGGGCCGGTGCCGGCTAGCCGGCGTCCGTCTCGGGTTCGGGATTCGGTTCGGTCTCGGGGCCTTCGTAGACGCCGATGTAGGGCAGCTCGCGGTAGCGCTCGTTGAAGTCCAGGCCGTAGCCGACCACGAACACGTTGTCGATGGGGAAGCCGGCGTAATCGACCGAGACCGCGACCTCGCGTGCTTCGACCTTGTCGAGCAGGGCGCACAGCCGCACGCTGGCCGCGCCGCGAAAGCGGAAGAGGCCCAGCACGGTCGTCAGGGTGTGCCCGGTGTCAACGATGTCTTCGATCAGGAGTACGTGCCGGCCTCGAATCGGCAGGTCCAAGTCCTTGCGAATCCGCACTTCACCGGGGTTGGTCCCGGAACGGTAGCTGGAGGTCTGCAGGAAATCGACGGTGAGCGGAATCGTCAGCCGCTTGAGGAGATCCACCATGAAAAAGACCGAGCCCTTGAGCACGCCGATGCACAGGACCGAGCCCTTGTCGGCGTAGTCGCGGTTGATCTCGTCGGCCAACTCGCCGATGCGTCGTTGCAGGTCCTCTTCGGAGATCAGAACCCGGGGCAGATCGCGCTCCTGGTTTCCCATCCTCTTCCAGCCTCCTCGGTCGTCCTCGGTCGTTTCCTCTAGAATCGCAGGGCCGCAAGGGTATCGCAGGGTTTGAGTCTTCGGGGAGCTCGTTTCGTGGTTCTAGCCGACCAAGTCAATCCGGTCAACCAGTTGTATCTGGAGCTGTCCAACCGCTATAAGGCGGGTTGGACCTTTCATCGCTTCCTCCAGGGGCTGAGGAAGTTCTTCGGCACCGACGACATCGAGGACCTTTCGGAGGCCTTTCAGGACCTTTACCGGTCGCTACGCGCGGTTTCGGTCCGGCTGGATGATCTGGACAGCGAACCGGTGGGTGCTGAGCTGGCCGAGATCCGCACGGTTCTGGTCGAGCTCATGGATTCATTGGATCGCCAGGACCGGGGCATCGCCCCGTCCCTCGTCCGGCTCTTCTTCCAGCGCGTGCGTACCCACGACGAGCGCATTCTGATCGAGCTGGTTCGCTTCTATCTGGAGATCCAGCGCGGCAGGAGCTGGAGCGACGAGCGCACCGACAAGGTCGATTTCCTGATGAGCCGCCTGGCCGAGACCGTGACCGATCCGGATCGGCCCGGCGACCGCTTGCGTCTCGCACGGGTGCTCGAGGGGCTGTGCGCCTACGCCGCTCCGGCGAGCCCGCTGGACGCCAAGCGGGTGGCCAACCGGATCCGCCTGATCGAGGGCGTGCGCGCCGAGATCGGCCGCGTGGCGACCTTCGAGGAGCTGACCGAGCGCGATCTGGTGGCGCACTACCGCAAGGTCAAGCACGGGCTGGGCGCGATGACCTTCGAGCCGTCGATCCTGACCGCGATCGTCGAGACCAATCTGCTCCTGGCCGAGCGCATCGCCGAGCTGACCCACAAGGCCGAGCGCCGGATCTTCGCCGACTACGAGCTGGTCTCCGAGCTGGAGCAGGAGGGGCGCCTGGCGCGCGATCTGGTGGACGAGGTCCGCGACCTGCACCAGCTCGTGGGACGGTTTCGCAAGAACGTCAGCGCCGGCAGCTTGCGCCTTGACGAGATGAGCCGGATCCACGAGCTCGTGGGGCGGATCATGGCGCGGGTGGACGCGGGCCTGGCGGCGGCCGGCGCCCCGGGCGCTCGACCGGCCCCGCTCGAGCCGTCCGGAACCGAACCCGACGCCGACCTCGACGCTCTGAGCGAGGTGGCGCGCTCGAAGGAGACGCTGGACGGCCTGGATGAGCTCGAGCGCCGCGCGCTCCAATCGAAGGCTGGGCCGAAAGCCGGGGCCGAGGCCGGGGCTGAGATCGGCCGCGCGCCGGAGGTCGACCGGCTGGTGCTGGCCGGCCTCTCCTTGCGACGGGAGATGGCGGCCGGTGCCGAGAGCGCCGGACCCGAGCGCCGCCGGGACCTGGTGCGCCTAGCCGGCCGATGCCTGGGTCGGTTCGACGCGCTGCTGGCAGACGGCCTGGCCACCGGCGAGCTCCAGGACGCGGACGAGCTGCGGTCGGTCCAGGTCGCGCGCATGCGCCTGGCCCGCGAGCACGCTTCCTGCTGGCTGGAGCTCTACGCGGCGCCCAACGCCGACGGCTCTCCTGGCCGGGCTGGTGGGGCCGATCAGGCCGATCGGGCCGATCGGGCCGATCGCGATTCGGGTCCGGTCCAGGGCTCGGAGTAGGCGCGAGATCAGGCGCCAGAGTGGGCGCTCGGTCGGCCCACCTCGTGCGTCACGGCTCGGCCGCTCGCCGCGCCGCTCACGGCGAATACAGGTCTTCGTCGATCAGGAGGGCGCCCAGCAGCCGGCGCAAGATCTCGGCTCTCTGCCCGGCCTCCGCCAGCACCTCTTCGTGGTCGATGGCCCCGTCTCCGACCCCGGCGGCGGCGTTGGCCACCATCGAGACCGCCAGGCACGCCACGTCCAGGTGGCGGGCGGCGACGACCTCCAGGACCGTTGACATGCCGACCAGATCGGCGCCGAACGAGCGCAGCATGCGGATCTCGGCCGGGGTCTCGAAGTTGGGACCGGCCAGGCCGCAGTAGACGCCTTCGGCCAGCGCGATGTCGAGGCGCCGGGCGTGCCCCGCGAGCAGGCGGCGCAGGTCGGGATCGTAGGCGCCGGTCATGTCGGGGAAGGCCGGCCCCCAGTCGGCGGGCAGCTCGCCGCGCAGCGGGTTGAGGCCGGTGAGATTGATGTGGTCCGTTACGGCCACCAGATCGCCGGGACCTAGATCGGGGCGGATGCCGCCCGCGGCGTTGGTCAGGATGAGCTTGCGCCCCCCCAAGAGAGCGGCAAGCCGCACCATGAACGCGGTCTCGTTGGCGTCGTACCCCTGGTAGGAGTGGAGCCGTCCGCGCTGGTAGGCGACGAAGCGTCCGGGAAGGGGCTCCAAGATGGTCACGGTATGGGGGTGCCCGACCACCGGGCGGATCGGGAAGGGCAGCACTTCGGCAAGCGGTGCCTCCCGTTCGGTCGTTCCGGGGAGCTCGACGGCGAGGCCGGAGCCAGAGACCACCAGAAGCTCCGGTGCCGGCCACTCGCGAGCCCGCCACGCTTGGCGGGCGGCATGAAGCTGCTCCAGATGCCGGTCCATGGCCGGCATTCTAGCGGTGCGTGCCTTCTCGAGGCCGGCTCAAGGCTGGCTCAAGGTTGGCTCAAGGCTGGCCAGACATTGGCCGGAGAGCGGGCAGGGACCCACCGGTGGATTGCCGCCGGCCCTGGTGGGAAGCCTCTCAAGTTCGATATCGTTTGCCCTCGCTCGCGCGCCGACGCCGGGCGGCTCCCCTGCAACCGAAAGTCCGCGCCCACGACCCAGACGCATGTCCGAGCTCGAACAGCAGATCGAGAACCGCCGCCGGAAGCGGGATCGGCTCCGGGACGGGGGACTGGAGCCCTATCCGGCCCGCCTCGAGTACGACCTGGAGCCCGTGGACGTCCATTCCCGGTACGCCGATCGGAGCGCCGAGGAGCTCGAAGCCGCGGAGCTTGCCTTGCGGGTGCCCGGCCGCGTGCGCGCGGTTCGCAAGCACGGCAAGACGTCGTTCGTGGATCTCCACGGCGGTGGCGCCAAGGTTCAGGTCATGGTCCGCCGCGGCGGTCTGGACGAGACCTCCGAGGCGGTCTTCGGCGAGCTCGACCTGGGTGACTACGTGCTGGCCTCGGGCCAGCTCATCCGCACCCGGACCGGCGAGCTGACGATTCAAGCGCGCGGGCTCGCCACCCTGGCCAAGGCGATGCGTCCCCTGCCCGAGAAGTGGCACGGGCTGGCCGACGTCGAGGCCAGATACCGGAAGCGCTATCTGGACCTCATCGTCAACGACGAGACCCGGGCGACCTTCGAGGCGCGCGCCCGCGTCATCCGGTACCTGCGCGAGCAGCTGGATGCCCGCGGCTTTCTCGAGGTCGAGACACCCATGATGCAGGCGCTGGCGGGGGGCGCGGCGGCGCGGCCGTTCGTGACCCACCACAACGCCCTCGACGTCGATCTCTATCTGCGCATCGCTCCCGAGCTCTACCTCAAGCGTCTGCTGGTGGGCGGCCTGCACCGGGTGTACGAGATCAACCGCAACTTCCGCAACGAGGGCATCTCGACCCGGCACAACCCCGAGTTCACGATGCTGGAGTTCTACTGGGCCTACTCGAACTACGAAAGGCTGATGGACTTTACCGAGGAGCTACTGTCGGGGCTCGCGGACGCGGTGCTGGGCTCGCCCACGCTGGAATGGAAGGGGCAGCGCATCGAGATGCTGCCGCCCTGGCCGCGCTACTCGGTGGTGGATGCGATCGTCGAGTACGCGGGCGTTCCGCGGGAGGAGCTGGAGCATCCCGCCGGCGTCGCCCGCGCGCTCCGGGAGCGCGAGCTGTCCTGGCCGGTGCAGATCGACAACACCGAGCACCCGGTACTCGCGGCGTTGTCGATCGAAGCGTACGAGGGCGAGCATGGCGGTCTCGAGATTCCGGGTCACTGGTACGGCTATCTCCTGATGGAGCTCTTCGAGGCGACGGTGGAGGAGCGCCTGGTGCGCCCCACGTTCATCACCGACTATCCGGTGGCGGTGTCGCCCTTCGCCAAGACCCGGCCCGACGACCCCCGCTTCGCCGAGCGCTTCGAGCTCTACATCGGCGGCATGGAGATCGCGAACGCGTTCTCCGAGCTGAACGACCCCGAGGTGCAAGCAGAGCGCTTCCGGGCGCAGCTCGAGGCCCGGGCCTCCGGAGACGACGAGGCCCATCGCTTTGACGCCGACTACGTCGAAGCGCTGGAGCACGGCATGCCGCCGGCCGGCGGCGAGGGCATCGGGATCGATCGGCTGGTCATGCTGCTGACCGGCAGTCCTTCGATCCGGGACGTGATTCTGTTCCCGCAGCTCCGACCCGAGGCGGCTTCCGATGCCGCGGATGCCGCGGCCACCGAAGTCCTGGAGGACGGGGCTTCGGAGGGCGGCGACTAGGGCGGATCCGGTGCCCGATCTCTCGCGCGCGCCTCTGGCTCTGACCCTGGCGCTGCGCTACCTGAAGAGCAGCCGCAAGGACTCGTTCGTGAGCTTTCTCTCGACCCTCGCGGGCGGCGGCCTGGCGGTGGGGGTGGCGGCTCTCATCCTGGCGCTCGCGGCGCTCGGCGGGTTTCAGAATGCCCTCCGCGAGGAAGTCATGGCGCGCACCCCCGAGATCGCGGTCTCGACCGAGACCCGGCGGCAGGCCGAAGCGGTGCTGGCGCGGCTGAGCCCCGATCCCCGGATCGCGGCCGCGCACTTGACGCGGGAGGGCTCGGGCTGGATCGCCTTCGAGGGCAGCGTGCGGGCGGTCGATCTGGTCGGCTTTGCCGGCGAGCTGCCGCCCATCTTTCCGCCGGCGGGGGAGGCCGGACCGGCGTCCCGGGCCAGCGGCGTCTACCTGCCGCAGGGCCTGGCCGACACCTGGGGCGTCGGTGTGGGTGACGCCCTGGAGCTCGCCTCGAGCCGGCCCACGCTAACGCCGCTTGGCCCGCAGCCACGGACGGTTCGGGCCCGCGTCGCCGGTACCTTCAGCGACGGCGTCACCCAGCAGAGCCTCCGGGTCGCGCTGCCCCTGAGCCTGGCGGATGCCCTCCTGGGTCCGGGCCGGTACCGCATTCTTCTGGACGTGGACGGTCTGGAGGAGGCCGCGGCCTTGGCCTCGAAGTTGCCGTCCGAGCTGGCCTCTGAGCCGGCTTCCCCGGCTCCCCTGGCTCCAGGGATGCCGGCCGCCTCGGCCGCTGAGGGAGAGGCCGGAATCGAGGTGCAATCCTGGCAGGACTTGAACCGGCCGCTCTTTTTCGCCCTCAAGCTGGAGCGGACCCTGATCTTCTGCGCGGTGTTTCTGATCGTCGCGGTGGCGGCTCTGGCCCTGGTCTCGAACGTCCACCTCATCGTCGCCGCCAAGCGGCGCGAGATCGGCATTCTGGGCGCCATGGGCGCCCGCTCCCGGCTGGTGCGTTCGGTGTTCGTGATCCTGGGCTCGATCCTGGGCGCGGCGGGGGTGGCTCTGGGAGCGGTAGCGGGGGTCGTCCTGGCCGGGATCCTTGGACGGTACCGGGTGATCCGGCTGCCGGCCGACGTCTACTTCCTGGATCACGTGCCCTTCCAGCTCGAGGCCGCCGACGTCGGCGCGGTGGTTCTCGCCAGCCTGGCGGCGGCGGTGACGGCGGCGCTTCTGGCGGCCCGGGCGGCGGCCGCTCTGCGGCCCGTGGAGGCTCTCCACCAATGAGCGTGGCGATTTTCGGGCGCGAGCTTTTCAAGGCCTACCGGGACGGAGAACGAGCGGTCGAGGTGCTGCGCGGCGCGAGCCTGGAGGTCGCGCCGGGCGAGTTGGTGGCGATCGTGGGCCCGTCCGGCGCCGGCAAGTCGACGCTGCTCCATCTGCTCGGCGCCCTGGACGTTCCGGACGCGGGCAGCGTGCGGATCGGGGATGTCGAGCTGGGCGCGCTCGACCCGGAAGAGCTGGCGCGGTTCCGGAACCGGACAATCGGTTTCGTGTTCCAGTTCCAGGAGCTCCTGGCCGACTTCACCGCCTTCGAGAACGTGATGCTTCCGGGCCGAATCGCCGGGCTCGAGGGAGGGGAGCTGCGCGCTCGCGCTCAGGGGCTCCTGGACGAGGTGGGCCTCGCCGACCGTCGTGAGCACTTTCCCTCGCAGCTCTCAGGCGGCGAGCGCCAGCGCGTCGCTTTGTGCCGAGCGTTGCTTCTGGAGCCGCCCCTGCTCCTGGCCGACGAGCCCACGGGCAACCTGGATCCGGACATCGGAGACCAGGTCTTCGACCTTCTGGTGGAGCTCCAGAACCGGCGGGGCACGACCGCCGTCGTGGTCACCCACAACCCTGATTTGGCCAAGCGCTGTGCTAGGATTTTGACGCTGGATCGGGGCATCGTGGTCGCCTCGTAGGGGCCGTTTCGCGGCTTGGAACGGGGCGGCCGGGGCGCCGGCGCCTGATCGCTCCGGCAGCGGCGGGGAAGACTGGCGAGATGTTCGAGAAATACAACGAGAAGGCTCGGCGGGCGCTCTTCTTCGCCCGCTACGAGGCCAGCAAGCTCGGCAGCCGGGTGATCGAGTCCGAGCACATCCTGCTGGGCGTCCTGCGCGAGGGCGAGGAGTCGGTCAGCGAGCTGTTGCAGCGCTTCCAGGTCAAGCCGGATGATCTCCGGCGTGAGATCGAGGGCGAGAGGGTCTTCGTCGAGCGCATCTCGTCGACGGCCGAGCTGCCGCTCTCCGAAGAGTCCAAGAAGATCCTGGCCTACGCCTCGCACGAGGCCGAGAGTATGCTGCACTCGACCGTGGGATCCGAGCACCTGCTGATCGGGATTCTGCGGGTCGAGCGCTGCGTCGCCATGCGTCTCTTGGCGCGGCACGGCCTGGAGCTCGAGCGGGTACGCGAGGAAGTGATGAGCCTGGCCAAGGAGCGCGAGGCCAACCTGCAGCGCAAGGAGCTTCCGGTCCTGTCGGAGTTCGGCCGTGACCTCAACCTGCTGGCCGCGCAGGGCGGATTCGATCCGCTCATCGGGCGCGAGGACGAGGTCGATCGGATCATCCAGATCCTGTCGCGCCGGACCAAGAACAACCCGATCCTGCTGGGAGAGCCCGGCGTCGGCAAGACGGCCATCGTCGAGGGCCTGGCCCAGCGCATCATTGAGGGACGGGTACCGATCTTCCTGGCCCAGAAGAAGCTCTACGCCCTCGACCTGTCGCTGATCGTGGCAGGGACCAAGTACCGCGGCCAGTTCGAAGAGCGGCTCAAGTCGATCCTGAAGGAGCTGCAGGAGAACGAAGACGTCATCGTCTTCGTGGACGAGATCCACTCGCTCATCGGCGCGGGATCGGCCGAGGGCTCCCTGGACGCGGCCAACATCTTGAAGCCGGCTCTGTCGCGGGGCGAGGTCTCGTGCATCGGCGCCACCACCCTGAAGGAGTACCGGCGCTACATCGAGAAGGACCGCTCGCTCCTGCGCCGCTTCCAGTCGATACAGATCGAGCCGCCCACCGACGAGGAGACGCTGGCGATTCTGGAAGGGGTCAAGGCCCGCTACGAGGCCTTTCACAAGGTCAGCTACAGCGCCGCGTCTCTGCGCGCCGCCATCTATCAGTCGGGCCGCTACATCAGCGATCGGCAACAGCCGGACAAGGCCATCGACGTGCTCGACGAGGCCGGGGCCAAGGTCAAGCTGCGGCGAGTGCGGGATACGCAGAACGTTCGCCGGCTGGAGCAGGAGATCCAGGACGTGGTCTCCGAGATGAAGGCCGCGATCTCGGCCAAGGACTTCGAGAACGCGGTCACCCTGCGCGAGCGGGAGATCGAGCTGCGCGACGACCTGGAGCGTCTGACCCTCCAGACCGATGACTCCGAGACCATGGTCGTGACCACCAAGGACATCGAGGACGTCATCGCCTCCTGGACCGGTGTCCCGGTATCGAGCTTGCGGAGTGACGAGGCCGAGCGCCTGATGAACATGGAGAGCGCGCTGCGCAAATGGGTCGTGGGCCAGGACCACGCCATCGAGCTAATCTCGCGAGCCATCCGGCGCGCGCGCCTGGGTGTCAGCAACCCGCAACGCCCGTCGGGCTCATTCATCCTGATGGGGCCGTCCGGCGTGGGCAAGACCGAGACCGCCCGCCGCCTGGCCGAGTTCTTGTTCGGCAGCCAGCAGGCGCTGGTGCGCTTCGACATGAGCGAGTACATGGAGAAGCACGCCATGTCGAAGATGATCGGCTCGCCACCGGGCTACGTCGGCCATGACGAGGGCGGCCAGCTCACCGAGCGCATCCGGCGGCAGCCCTACTCGGTGGTGCTCTTCGACGAGATCGAGAAGGCCCATCCCGACGTCTCGAACCTCTTGCTCCAGATTCTGGAAGACGGCCTTCTGACCGACGCGTACGGCAACCACGTGGACTTCAAGAACACGCTCGTGATCATGACCTCGAACATCGGCGGCAATTTGATCGAGCGCGGCGGGCGCATGGGCTTCGGCAGCGCCAGCGAAGAGCAGGACTACCAGAAGCTGCAGCAAGAGCTTCTGGCCGAGCTCAAGCGGTCCTTCCGCCCGGAATTCTTGAACCGGGTGGACGAGCTCATCGTCTACAAGCCCCTGGGCCGAGCCGAGCTGCGCCAGATTGTCGGAATCTTGATGCGCGAGATCAACGCAACCCTGGGCGAGCGCGGACTCGAGGTGGTGCTGGAGGAGCCGGTGTTCGACTGGCTGCTGGACGAGGCCGGCCTGGATCCGTCCACCGGAGCTCGGCCGCTGCGCCGGGTCTTGCAGCGCCACGTCCAGGATGCCGTCTCGGAGGTTCTCATCGCGCGCACCGAGGCCGAGATCGACGAGATCGCCGTCCGGGTCGAGGACGGGGAGCTCCGTTTCTTTCCGCGCCTGAAAACGGTAGCGTTGGAAGAACACTGACGTCGAGCCGCGTCCCCCACCCCCCTGGCTCGAGAATTGCTCTAAGTTCGCGACGATGAAGCCCTATCAAGACGCTGTGCGCGCGCTCCGGTTTGGACCCCGGATCCGGAGCTTTGGAAGCTCGGCCAGATCGGCACCCGGGGGCTTGCTAGCCGCCGCCATGGCTCTTAGTCTGGCGGCCTTGCTGCTGGTTCCGGCAGTCGCACCGGCCCAGACCGAGAGCGCGAGTCTCGCGGGCTCCGAGATTCGCGAAGTAGTCTTCGAGGGCCTTCAGAGCCTGGCCGCCGAGTCGCTGGAGTTCTATCTCGAGGTGGCGGTGGGCAAGCCCTACTCGCCGGCGCTCCTCAACGCGAAGATCCACGAGCTCTGGGAGAAGCGTCTGGTTGACGACATCGCCGTGGACGCGCAACCGGTGGACGGAGGCGTGCGGCTCACGGTGTCGGTTCAGGAACGGCCGATCCTGCGCTCGGTCGAGTACGTCGGCCTCAAGCGGGTGAGCCGGACCGACGTCTCCGACCGGGTGTCGAAGGACGCGATCAACGTACGCGAAGGCGACCCGTTGAGCCTGGGCGAGCTCAACCGGCTGAAGGCCGCGATCGAGGAACTCTACGCCGAGAAGGGCTACCGCCTGGCCGAAGCGAACTATCTGCTCGAGGCGGTGTCCCCGACCGAGCGCCGGGTCACGTTCACCATCGACGAGGGCGACAAGGTCAAGATCGCCGACATCGACTTCGAGGGCAACACGGTCTTCAGCGACCGCCGCCTGCGCCTGGCGATGCGCAAGACCAAGGAGAGCGGGCCGATCTCGGGCCTGTTCAAGAAGGACGTCTATAAGCCGGGCGTTCTCGAGGAAGACCTGGACAAGGTCCGGACAATCTACAAGAAGGCCGGCTACAAGAACGTGGTGATCGGCGAGCCCCAGGTGGCGGTGCGCGCCACCCGCCCCAACGCGATTGCGGAAGAGCAACGGCGGCGCCTTTTTCTGACTCTGCCCATCGAGGAGGGCAACCGCTGGAAGCTGGGCAAGGTCGTGGTCGAGGGCTCGGAGAAGTTCCCGAAAGAGGCGCTGGAGGCGCAGTTCCCGAAGCCGCGCGGCGGCTGGCTGCGTTCGACCGCAATCGACGAGGGCCTGGAAAAGGTCGATGAGATCTACCAGAACTCGGGCTACATCTACGCCCGGGTCGATTCCGAGATCGAGGAAGTGGACAACGAGACCGCCGATGTCAAAGTCCTGGTGACCGAGGGCGAGCAGTACCGGGTGGGCCGGATCGAGTTCGAGGGCAACCGCAAGACCAAGGACAAGGTGTTGCGCCGCGAGCTGGGCATCCACGAGAGCATGGTGATGAGCTCGGGCGCCCTCAAGAACAGCCTGCTACGGATCCGCCAGCTGGAGTTCTTCCAGATCGATGAGAACGATCCGGTGACCATCGACGTCGACAACGAGGAAAAGAAGGTTGATCTCACCATCAAGGGCGAAGAGGGCGACCGCACCGAGATGCAGTTCGGCGCCGGGTTCAGCGAGCTTGACGGCTTCTTCGGACAGTTCTCGTTCCGTACCCGCAACTTCCTGGGCCGGGGCGAGACCCTGGGCGTGCAGGTCCAGTCGGGCGGCCGCCAGGACGTGCTCGATCTGTCCTACTTCGTGCCCTGGTTCCTGGATCGGCCGCAGTCGGTGGGCGTCCAGCTCTTCGCCCGCGACCTGGATTTCACCCTGCTCTCAGGGCAGAGCGTGCAGCAGGATACGACCGGCGCAACCCTGACGTACGGCCGCAACCTGGGGCTGTTCCGCAACCTGTCGGTGAGCTACAGCTTCTTTGATTCCCGGGACGTGCAGCGGCAGTTCACCTTGACCGGCGAGCTGGTGCAGCGAGACTTCACCCGGAGCGTCTCTACGATTCGCTTGAACCACGCGTTTGACCGGCGTGACAGCCGCTTCGAGCCCACTCGTGGCATTCGCTATTCGATGGGCGTCGAGTACGCCGGCGGCGCTCTGGGCGGCAATACCAACTTCATCCGCCCCCGGGCGGCCTTCTCGATCTACCGTCCGGTGACCAAGAACCGGTTGAAGACCGTCGCCGGCCTCAACGTCGAGGCCGGATACATCACCCCGTTCGGCGGCAAGGAGCTTTTCTTCCTGGACCGCTTTTTCATGGGCGGCGAGAACAGCGTACGGGGCTTTCGTTCCCGGGGCATCTGGGTTCGCGACGAAGACGATCAGACGGTACGGGACGAGCTGGGATTCGCGCTTGGTGGCGACAGCTTCTTCCAGATGAACTTGGAGTATCATTTCGTTCTGGGCGGCCCGTTTCGCCTGCTGGCCTTCTTCGATGCCGGCAACGTGTTCGCCGAGAACCAGTCGATCGACCTGAGCCACATGCGCTCCAGCCTCGGGCTCGAGCTACGGGTCATGGTGCCGATCTTCGGGGCACCTCTTCGTTTTATCTATGCCTACAACCCGGACGAGTTCCTCGACGACCGCTTCGAGAGCTTCCAGTTCAGCGTAGGAACCACTTTCTAGGAGTCGACAGGAAAATGAAGACACAATTCGTACACATCCGAGGCCTCGCGGCGCTTGCCGGAATTCTGGCCGTCCTCGCGGTCGCACCAGTACCGGCCGCCGCTCAGGACGGCTCGGGCCTCAAGGTCGGCGTGATTGACGTCGGTCGTCTGTTGGAAGAGTCCGCCACCGGCAAGGCGGCGATCGAGGACCTGCGCACCTGGCAGGAGACCAAGCAGGCCGAGGGCAAGCAGATGAGCGACGAGGCCGCCGCGCTGCGCAAGCAGATCACCGAGGGCCAGCTTTCCCTCTCGGCCGAACGGCTGGCCGAGCTTCAGAAGGACTTGGAGGAGAGACTCGTCGCCATGCAGCGGTTCGGGGATGATGCCAACCGCGAGTTCGCCGCCAAGCAGAACGACATGCTCGAGGAGATCCAGCGCGAGGTCATGCCCATCATCCAGGCCGTCGGCAGCGAGATGGGCTACACCATGATCTTCAACAAGTACGAGAGCGGCCTGGTCTTCGCCAACGAGGCCATCGATATCACCGACCTCGTGTTGGCCCGATTCGACTCCTCGTCGGCGTCCGAGGAATCTCAGGGGAGCTGAGGCTCTGAGCTCGGAGAGCTACGACGTCGAGTGGATCAAGTCGGTGCTGCCGCACCGGTACCCGTTCCTCTTGCTGGACCGGGTGACGCGGCTGGATCCAGGCAAGAGCGCCCAGGCGATCAAGAACGTCACGGTCAACGAGCCGTTCTTCGGCGGACACTTCCCCGAGCGTCCGGTGATGCCCGGGGTGCTGATTCTGGAGGCCATGGCCCAAGCGGCCGGGATTCTGATGCTGCACGACCGCGGTGACCGCGAGGATTCGCTGATCTACCTGGCGGGCGCGGACAACGTGCGCTTCCGACGGCCGGTCGTGCCGGGGGATCAGCTGGTCTTCGACGTCGAGGTGCAGAAGGCGCGACGGATGTTCGCCAAGATCGAGGGGAAGGCGTCGGTGGACGGCGAGGTGGTTGCCGAGGCCCTGCTGACTTCAGCGATGGTGAAGCGATAGAGCCATGGCCGGAGTCGTGATTCATCCCACCGCGGTGGTCGATGACCGAGCCGAGCTGGGCACCGACGTCGAGGTCGGACCCTACGCCGTGATCGGCGCCGAGGTGGCGGTCGGGGACGGCTGCCGGATCGGATCGGCCGCGCAGCTCGCCGGCCCGATGGTCCTGGGCAAGAGCAACCTGGTGTACGCGAACGCCTGCGTCGGCACCGATCCCCAGGATCTCAAGTTCCAGGGTGAGCGCACGACGCTGACGGTGGGCTCGGGCAACACCTTCCGCGAGTTTTGCACCATCAACCGGGGCACGGCTCTGGGCGGAGGCGACACGCGCATCGGCGACGACAATCTCTTCATGGCCTACACCCATGTCGCCCACGACTGCCAGGTCGGCAACCGGATCGTGATGACCAACGCGGCGACCTTGGCCGGACACGTCGACGTCGAGGACGACGCTACGATCGGCGCTTTTAGCTCGATTCACCAGTTTTGCCGGGTCGGCCGGCACGCCTACATCGGCGGCTACTCGGTGGTCACCAAGGACGCGCTGCCCTTCATGAAGACCGTGGGGGTCAAGCCGGCGTGTTTCGGCGTCAATTCCATCGGTCTGACCCGCAAGGGGTTCGACGAGGACCGGGTCAAGGCGATCGGCGCGGCGGCGCGGATCCTGTTGCGCTCCGGCCTCAACACCACCCAGGCCCTGGAACGCATCCAGGACGAGCTCGGCAGCGACGCCGACGTAGCCGTGCTGGTGGACTTCGTACGCTCCTCGGAGCGCGGCGTGGTCAAGGCCCTGCCCGGCACCCGGAGCGCCCGCGGCAGCGGCGCCGGCTAGCCCGGATGACTGGGCTGGAGGCCAGCAGGGGGCCCCTCCGCGTCGGCGTCTTCGGCACCGGAGCGCTGGGACGCCACCACGTACGGATCCTGGCGGGACTGGCCAGTGCCGACCTGACCGGGGTCGATCTGATCGGCGTCCACGACCTCGACCGCGAGCGGGCGCAAGCGGTGGCGGCCGAGTTCGGCACCCGCGCTTTCGAGAACCGGGACGAGCTTGCCGGTGAGATCCAAGCCGCCGTGGTTGCGACCCCGACGTCCACCCACTGTGAGATCGGCTGCGAGCTTCTGGAGCGCGGTGTTCACGCGCTGGTGGAGAAGCCGATCGCCCGGGATCTGGAAGAAGCCGATCGCATGCTTGCCGCCGCCGGGGATCGCGTCCTGGCGGTCGGTCATGTGGAGTTCTACAACCCGGCGGTACAGGCGTTGCTCGGGATGGGGCTGCCGCCGGGCTTTGCCGAAGTCCACCGCCTGGGCTCGTTCTCGCCGCGGAGCCTCGACATCGACGTGGTTCTGGATCTCATGATCCACGACCTGCAGATTCTCCACAGCCTGGATCGGAGCCGGCTCGAAAAAGTGTCGGCGGTGGGCGTCAACGTGCTCACGGATCGGTTCGATATCGCTAATGTGCGGCTCGAGTTCGCCTCCGGCTTCGTCGCCAACGTGACCGCCTCCCGGGTATCCGACCAGAAGGTCCGGAAGCTGCGCCTGATCGTGCCCGGGGCCTACCTGTCCCTCGACTATCAGGCGCAGGAAATCAAGGGCTACCGGCTACGGCAGGACGCCGAGGTTCGAGACCTCGAGAAGGTGGACCTGGCGATCCAGCGAGACGAGCCGCTCCGCTGCGAGCTTGCGGCCTTTCTCGCCGCTTGCAGCGGCGAGGACGTGTTTTTCGTCGATGGAGCACAGGGCCGGCAAGCCCTGTCGACGGCGCTGACGGTTGGTGAGAAGATCGCGCAGCACGGATTTCGGGCCCTGGCCTAGCGACGGCCCGGGCGCCTTGCGCAAGGAGCGAGTTTGACCGGAGCTTCCAGGATCAGGATCGGTGTGATCGGCGGTAGTGGCCTGTACCGGATGGCGGGCATGGAAGTGCTCGAAGAACGGGAGGTCGAGACCCCATTTGGGGCTCCGTCCGATCCGTTCGTGATCGGACGCCTCGAGGGCAAGGAGGTCGTCTTCTTGGCGCGGCACGGACGCGGCCACCGGCTGCTGCCGTCCGAGCTCAACTTCCGGGCAAACCTCTACGGCATGAAGGTTCTCGGGGTCGAGTGGATCGTGTCGGTGTCGGCCGTGGGATCGCTGCGCCGCCGGTACGAGCCGACGCATATCGTCATTCCCGATCAGTTCTACGACCGAACTCGACATCGCGCCGATACCTTCTTCGGCGAGGGCCTGGTCGCTCACGTGGGCTTTGCCCATCCGGTGTGCGCCGAGCTTTCCCGCTGGCTCGGGGATGGAGCGCGAGAGTCCGGCGCGACGGTTCACGAGGGCGGCGTCTACGTCAATATGGAGGGTCCGGCCTTCTCCACCCTGGCCGAGTCGCAGGAGTACCGGCGCCGGGGGTTCGACATCATCGGCATGACCAATCTGCAGGAGGCCAAGCTCGCCCGCGAGGCCGAGATGAGCTATGCCACCCTGGCGATGGTCACCGATTACGACTGCTGGCGGGAGGAGGAGGACGACGTCAGCGGGACGGCCGTCCTGGAAGTGCTGGCCCGGAACGTTGCGACCGCCCAGGAAGTCGTACGCCTCTCGGTACGCCGAATCGAGGAAGACCGGGACAGCCCCTACAAGGGAAGCCTGCGCCACGCGCTCATCACCGATCCCGACCGCATCCCCGGAGCCACTCGCCAGGCGCTCGATCCGATCGTCGGACCCTACTTGCCAAGCTCGTGAAACGTATTCTGATCACCAACGACGACGGCGTCTTCTCGGAGGGGCTGCATCTCCTCCGAAAGTCCCTGGCCGAGATCGCGGACGTTACCGTGGTGGCTCCCGACCGCGAGCAGAGCGCCACCGGGCACGCCCTGACGCTGACCCGGCCGCTTCGCCTCCAGCGGCTCGAGGAGGGGGTCTTTTCGGTGGACGGCACGCCCACCGACTGCGTCAACCTGGGTGTGTTGTGGCTCATGCGGGACGAACCTCCGGACTTGGTGGTGTCCGGAATCAACTTCGGCTTCAACATCGGCGACGATGTGACCTATTCGGGCACCGTGTCGGCGACCTTCGAGGGCACCCTGCTGGGCATCCCGTCGGTGGCCTTCAGCCAGGAGGTAGGCGAGGGTTTTACCTTCGAGGGAGCCGCGGATTTCGCCCGCAAGCTGGTGGCGAAGCTGCTCGTGCACGAACTGCCCGAGGATCTGCTGCTCAACGTCAACGTGCCGGCGGGGTCGATGCGCGGCGTGCGGCTGACTCGCCTCGGCCGCCGCGTGTATCAGCCGGCCGTGGTCGAGAAGCTGGATCCGCGCGGCAAGCGGTATTTCTGGATCACGGGCACGCCCGAATGGCAACGGGACGCCGGGACCGATCACGAGGCGGTCTCGGACGGCTTCATCTCGATCACGCCCCTCCATCTGGATCTGACCGACTATCGGGGGCTGGGGCGGATGGAGTGGCTGGAGCCCGAGCTGGTCGAGATCGCCGAGGCCATGTCGTGATCGGCGGCGAGTTCGAGTATCAGCGGCGCAACATGGTGCGCCAGCTCGAGGCGGCCGGAGCGGCCAGCGATCCCAAGGTGCTCGAGGCGCTGGCGGCGGTTCCGCGGCACCGGTTCGTCCGGGAGCACCTTCGCAACCAGGCTTACGCTGATTTCGCCCTGCCCACCGAGGCGGCGCAGACCATCTCCCAGCCCTACGTGGTCGCGCGCATGACCGAGCTCCTGGACGTCCGGCCCGAGCACTCGGTGCTCGAGATCGGTACCGGCTCGGGCTACCAGACGGCGATCCTGGCGCGCCTGGCGCGCTGGGTCTACAGCCTGGAACGGGTGCCGTCGCTGGCCCGGCAGGCGATCGCCCGCCTGCGCGACTTGGGGGTTCAGAACGTCAAGATTCATAGTCTGGATGGCTCGTTGGGCTGGAGCGAGGCGGCGCCCTACGATCGCATCCTGGTGACCGCGGGCGCGCCGGAGGTGCCCGGGCCGCTCATCGATCAGCTCGTGGACGGTGGCCTCCTGGTGCTGCCCATGGGCGACCGCGCCGAGCAGAGGCTGGTGGTCTGCCGCAAGCTCAAGGGGGGTGGCTACCGCAGCCGGGAGGCGGGCGCGGTGGCCTTCGTTCCGCTCGTGGGCCGGCACGGTTGGAGAGAGGACTGAACGTGCTGGATTTCGTGCGCTGGCTCTTTCACTGGGTCGAGGGTCTGGCGGCAACGCCGTACGCTTCTTGGTCGCTTTTCGGCGTTGCCCTGGTGGAAAGCAGCGTGTTTCCGATTCCGCCCGATCCGCTGCTCATCGCCCTCTGCGTCGCCCAGCCGGACCGGGCGCTGTGGTTCGGCTTGGTCTGTTCCGTGGCTTCGGTGCTGGGCGGAGCGGCGGGGTACGGCCTGGGCTGGGTCGGCGGGCGGCCTCTGTTGCGCCGGATGTTCCGGCCCGAACTGGTGGCCAAGGTGGCCTCCTACTACGATCGGTACAACGCCTGGGCGACCGGCGTCGCCGGGCTGACGCCCATTCCGTACAAAGTATTCACCATTGGCGGCGGCGCCTTCGGGATCAACTTCAAGATTTTCTTGCTGGCGTCGATCCTGTCCCGGACGCTGCGTTTCATGGCGGTCTCGGCCCTTGTCATGTGGCTGGGCGACTCGGCCAAGCTCTTTATCGAGAAGCACTTGGGCTGGCTGACCGTGGCCTTTGTTATCCTTCTCGCGGCCGGATTCTGGTTCGTCGGCCGCAAGGCCCGCGCCGCCGCGCGCTCCGAGCCCGATGCCGGCGCCGGTAGCGAGCTGTCCGATCCGGCCGCCGGAGAGTAGGACCGCGGCTCGACGCATCAGGAGTTCCCAACGTTATGGAAGATCTCAAGAAATACATCCGCGAGGTGCCCGGCTTCCCCAAGGAAGGCATCCTCTTTTACGACATCTCGACTCTGCTCAAGGATCCGCTGGCGCTGCGCATGACCGTCGATCGGTTCGTGTGGCTGTTCGAGAACCACGTCGACCAGGTCGTGGGCATCGAGTCCCGCGGCTTCATGTTCGGTCCCATCGTGGCCTACAACCTGAACGCCGGCTTCATCCCGGTGCGCAAGCCCGGCAAGCTGCCGGCGGAGACGGTGGGCAAGTCCTACGACCTGGAGTACGGGTCGGACCGGGTGGAGATGCACCGGGACGCGGTGCGCGAAGGCGACCGGGTCCTGATCGTGGACGATCTGCTTGCCACGGGCGGTACCGCTCGGGCCACCGCCGATCTCGTCGAGGCCCAGGGCGGGGAGGTGGTCGGGCTGGGCTTCATCATCGAGCTCAGCTTCCTGAACGGCCGCGAGCTGCTCGCCGGGCATTCGGTGGAATCCCTCATCACGTACTGATCGGGTCCCATATAATCCGGCCCTTGTGCGAGCGGCTGTAGCTCAGCTGGATAGAGCGGGAGCTTCCTAAGCTCTAGGTCGGGGGTTCGAGTCCTCCCAGCCGCACCAAGGATCGCCCTCCAACGCCAACTCATACCAAGACACCATGAGCCGACTGTCACGAAAATCCATGAAACGCGACGAGGTCGCGGAAACCGCCCGCAGCCTCGTTTCCTACGTCGAAGAACACGCCAGGACCCTGGCCCTGGCCGCCGTCGCCCTGATCGTGGCGGTCGTGGTCTTCGCCGGGTTGCAGGCCTGGCGGAGCGGCAAGGCCAAGAAGGGGAACGAGCTTCTGGCCCGGGCCCTGACCGTCGTCGCCGCTCCGATCGACGTCGAGAACCCCGATCCGGACAACGACGCGGCGCCTTCCTTCGCCGACGCGGCGAGCCGGCGCGAGCGCGCCATCGCCGCTTTCGAGGAGGTTCTGGACGGGCATGGCGGTGGGCTGGCCGCGGTCGCGGCGGCACACCTCGGGGATCTGAGCGCCGAAGCGGGGGAGATCCAAGCCGCCGCCGAATACTGGCGTCAGGTGGCCGAGGAGGCCCCCGACACCCTGGTCGGCCAGCGGGCTAGGGTCAACCTCCTGGAGCTTCGGCGGGTTCAGGGAGAAGGTGAGGCGGTCGCCGAGGAGCTGCGCTCCGAGCTGGCCGACCCGCAGACGAGCCTGCCCACGGACGTGACCCTGTACGAGCTGGCCCGATCGCTGGAGATGGCGGGTAAGTCCGACGAAGCACGGGGTGTCTATCAGCAGATCGTGGACGAGCACCAGGAATCCGGGTACGCGTCCGAGGCCCGTCAGCGGCTGGAACAGCTCTAGGGAGGGGCCGCGGTGGGGAGGAGCGGATCCTGACCACACCGTACGCGGTGCTGGCCCGCAAGCGCCGGGGCGAGAGCTTGCGCGTCGAGGACGTTCGCTACGTCGTCGAAGGCGCGACCTCGGGGAGCTGGGACGACGCCCAGCTCGGCGCGTTCCTGATGGCGGCCGCGATCCGGGGACTGGATGCCGAAGAGACCCGGGCCCTGACCGTGGCCATGCTCGAATCCGGCGACCGCTGGGAGCTGGCGGCCGAGTTCCCGACCGTCGGTGACAAGCACTCGACCGGCGGCGTCGGCGACAAGGTGTCGCTGATCCTGAGTCCCATTTTGGCCGCCTGCGGTCAGCCGGTGGTGATGCTGACCGGCAGGGGACTCGGGCACACCGGCGGCACCGCCGACAAGCTCGAGACCATCCCCGAGTTGGATCTGGCGCTGGATCGCCGGCGCACCACGAAGCTCCTGAACGGCTGCGGCATGGCCATCGGCATGGCCACCGGATCGATCGCGCCGGCCGACCGCAAGCTGTACTCGCTTCGGGACGTGACCGCCACGGTGGACTCGATTCCGCTCATCGTGGGCAGCATTCTGTCCAAGAAGCTGGCGACCGGCGCCGCCGGCATCGCCTTCGACGTGAAGACCGGGAGCGGCGCTTTCTTGCCGGAGATCGAGCGGGCCGCGGAGCTGGCTCGCCTCCTGGTCGAAACCTCGACCGCTCTCGGTGTACCGGCCTCGGCTCTCCTGACCGACATGAGCCAGCCTTTGGGCCGCTGGGTCGGACACGCCGCCGAGGTGGCCGAGACCGTCGCCTGCCTGGAGGGCCGGGGGCCGGACGACCTGATGACGGTCGTCTACGAGCTTTGCCAGGACGTGGCCGCGCTGACCGGGGTCGGTCTGACCCGTTCGGAGCTCGAGCGGGCCGTCGCCTCGGGGGCGGCCCGGGAGCGGTTCGGTACCTGGGTCGAGTCTCAAGGCGGGCGGCCGGAGTGGCTCGACGGGCCGGTGGAGCTAGCCGGAGAGGAGGCGCCGATTCTGGCGCGGGCCGAAGGCTACCTCGGCGCGGTGGCGTGCCAGCGGCTCGGGCTGGCGCTGGCTCGGGCGGGCGGGGGCAGGGTCCGCCAGGGGGACGCGATCCACCCGGGCGTGTCCTTGGAGCGGCGCTGCTCGCTGGGCGAGCCGGTGAGCCCGGGCCGTGAACTGGCTCGACTCTACTTGCACTCGGCCGACGACGGCATCGTGGCGGAAGTGGCGGCTTGCTTCGAGATCTCCCCGGAGCCTGTATCCGCCCCCGCGCTCATCGGCGAGCGGATGCGGCCCGCCTAGCCGGAGCGTGCCAGCAACCCGGCCGCCAGCGCCGGCGAGAGACTCGGGCCGGATCGGACCTGGCTGGCAACGTCTCGGAGCGTCTGCCCGGGCGTCAGTCAGGCCGAGTTCTTGACCGAGCGCTCGGCGCGACCGCGGGGTTCGCCTAGATGCTGGACTTCCCGAAGTTCGAAGCCAGGACCGAGAGGTCCTCGCCGTCCACGATGCCGTCGCGGTTGAAGTCGAACAGGATGTTGTAGCGCTCGCTGTTGGACTTGGCACCGAAACGCAGGGCGAACGAGATCAGGTCGAAGCCGTCAACTCGGCAGTCGAAATCGACGTCGCCGTCGATGATGCGGCGGCCCTGGATGCGGTAGTTGGCGAGGATGCGCTCAGAACGGTTGGGAGGGTCGGCGCGGTCCTCGGTCACGACCAGCAGCACGGCCTGGCAGCCCAGTGCTTTCTGTCCCTGGTGTTCGAGCTCGATGCGGCGCTGGCCGCCGGAGCTGGAATCGCCGTCGGCAACAACGCGGCCGTTGATCTTGAGCTGGGTCTCGGCGAAAGCGATGCCCGAAGAGCCCTCGGGCTCGTAGACCGGAATCCGGATCGTCTCGTTTGGAGAGATCTCGGTCACGATCGGGCCCGGATCGAAGTTGCCGAGCACCGGGGGCAAGAGATCGGTCTCGGTCAGGACGTCGGCGAAGTGATCGGCCAGCTTGTCGTAGCCGACCTCGTCGAGGTGCCCGACCGGATCGCTGGGATCGATGTCGTAGTACTCGCTAACGAAGTTGGGGTGCAGAGCCGGATCGAAGATCTCGAACGGGTCAGCCAGCCGGACGCTGCGCTTGTGGGCCAGCTCGCGAATCTCTCCGGCCAGGAAGCGGGTCAGGATGTTCTGGCGATCGCGCTGCGCCTTGGTGCTGCGGGGAACGGTGGTGGCTAGAACCGGCTCGACACCGGCTTGTTTGGCCTTCGAGACTACCGTGCTGATGCTGTCGAAGACGGTCTCGAAGGACAAGAGGCCCTGGTCGATGAGGTTGATGTCGTTGGTGCCTTCCATGAAGAGAAGAACGTCGCCGCCGGTCGCGAGGACGGAATCGACCCGGCTAACGGCCTCGAGCGTGGTCTCGCCTGGAATGCCGAACTTGCGGACCGTGGAGGACTCTCCCCGCTGGTTGAGCTTGCGCTGAAGCTTCTGCGGGTAGCCGCGGCCGCTGGGGTCCCCGATACCGGCGGTCATCGAGTCGCCCATCGCCAGGACGTCGATGGCCGCCGCCGGGGCGGCCAGGACGAAGCAGGCGGCGGCGCCCGCCGCCCAGAGACCCGCCCGCCGTGGCAGGCCGAGTCGCGCTGGGCCGGCTCCGATCACTCCGCCGGTCTCCAGGCGACCGTTCGCCGGGAAAGCCGAACGCGTCCGGCGCGCTTCGAACCGGCCGCAGGATTCTTGCCGGCTCGGGTGGCCGCCCAGACCAGAGACGTGCGGCCGCGTCGCGAGGCGACCACGGCGGGAGTGCCCTCCCGGTTGCTAGCGTTCCGGGCCAGGACCAGGCCCCGGCGCGCCGGGGCAAGCTGGTTGTCTCGTTCGCGCCATTCGACCAGGCCCCAGCCGCGCGGGACCGGGCTGCGGTAGAGGAGCCGCGCGCTGGCGCCCTGGGTGACCAGGGTCGGGAAGAGGCCGCCCGAGCGGCTCACGGCGCGGGCGCTTTGCCAGCTGTCGCCGTCGAGGGCGCTGGTCACGACCTGGAACCGTCCTTCTTGGAACCGGCTCCAGGCCAGAACGACCCGGGAACCCACCCGGGTCAAGGCCGGCGTTACGTCCGGTGTCGCGTTGTCAGGCGCGACCCGGGCGGGCCGGCTCCAACCCGACTGGCTCACCGACTGGTTGGATTGGCTACGGCGCGACCAGAAGATTTCGTCGTCCTGCCCGTCGAACCGGCTCCAGACCAGGAGCGGGCCTCTTGAAGCAGGCGCGACGCCGGCAAGAGCCGTCTGGCTGCCCGGGCCAGGTCCTGCGACGGTTTCGGTTGGGCCCCAGTCGAGGCCGTTCCAAGGCCGGTAGCGGACCGCCATGGATCGCGGCGTCGGGCCTTCGAGCCAGGCGGCTCCAACCAGCTCGCCGGCGGCTTCGAGCAGGACGGGCCGGAGCTGCACGGCCGCGGAGCGGCCAAGCGTGGGCAGGCGCTCGATCGACTTGCCGGCGCCCCGAACCGCGAACACCGAGCTCCCGGCTTCATCCCGGGTGACTCCCGCGGCGGCCCAGCCGTGGCCGAGCTCGACGAGCTGGGTGAGGTGGTCGCCGGCCCCAACGGCCACCGGCCGGCTGCGCCGTCCTTGTCGGAGGCGAGCCCAGCCCGGCTTGGCCAGGAGCAGCAGGCCGCGCTCGGAAACCGCGGGCTGGACGACGTCCACCGGTGCCGCCACCGCCGCCGATATCCGGCCGCTCGTGCCGCGGCCCTCGCCGTCCGGACCTTCGGCGGTGGCAGCGAGGGTCGCGCCAGTGCCGCAAAAAAGCACCAGGAGAGCGGCCGAACGAAGGAAGTTTCCAGGGCTGTTCATGGCGCTCCGAGGGATCCTATGCGGGTGCCGGGATGGAGTCAACGCGGAGCGCGCGAACGCCTTGCCGGGTGGCTGCGGGCGCCGCCCGGATCCGAGCCAGGGCGGTATCATCGCGAGGATGCGTGCGGTGATTCTTGCGGTGGGCTCCGAGCTCTTGGGAGCGGATCGGGCCGACACCAACTCCTTGCGCCTGGCCGGCGCGCTCGGACGCTACGGCGTGGCGGTGCAGCGCAAGGTCCTGGTCGGCGATGTCGAAGACGAGTTGGCCCGTGAGATCAGGCGCGCCCTGGCCGACGAGGACCTCTTAATTCTGACCGGCGGGCTTGGCCCGACGCAGGACGACCTGACCCGGGAAGTGGTGGCCCGCGTCCTGGGACGCCCGCTGATTCGGGACCCGGAGATCGTGGAGGATCTGTGCCGTCGCTTCGCCAAGTTCGGTCTCGACATGCCGGCGTCGAACGAAAAGCAGGGCGACGTCATCGAAGGCGCGACGGTTCTGACCAATCCCAGGGGAACCGCTCCGGGACTTAGGGTCGAGGCCGATGCCGCCAAGGCCGTGTTCTTGTTTCCCGGCGTTCCGCACGAGCTCGAAGGCCTGATCGAAAGCTCGCTCGAGCCCTGGCTGGCGGAGCGGGCGGGTGATGTTCGCCTCGAGCGCCGGAGTTTGAAGCTGGCTTCGGTTCCCGAGTCCGAGATCGAGGACCGTCTGGCCGGCTACTACGAGAGCTTCGGCAAGGAAGGACTTTCGATCCTGCCGTCACCGGGTCTCATCACCGTGCGTCTGACTCGGATCGGGGAGGCGGGCACGCTGGATGCCTGGTTCGGTCCGCGCCTCGAAGCTCTGGACGAGGCGGTCGGCGGCTATGTCTACGCCCGGGACGAGGCGGTCACGCTCGAAGAGGAGGTGGCTCGCCTCCTGCTTGCCGCCGGCCGGACACTGGTCACCGCCGAGTCCTGCACCGGGGGCGGCATCGCGCGCAGGCTCACCGCCGTCGCCGGGAGCAGCGCCTACTTTCTAGGTGCGGCCGTGACCTATTCGAACGAGTTGAAAGAGCGCATGCTGGGCGTTTCGGAAGCGCTCCTGGGCGAGCACGGGGCGGTGAGCGAGGAGGTGGCCCTGGCCATGGCTCGAGGCGCCCGCGATCGGCTCGGGGCCGACTTCGGGCTTGCCGTCACCGGCATCGCCGGCCCGGGAGGGGGTACGGAGCCTAAACCCGTGGGAACCGTACACCTGGCCCTGGCCGGGCCCGGCGAGGGCCAGACTCGCCACCGCAAGATGTGGCTTCCCGGAGACCGCGAGCGCGTCCGCACGCTGACCGCGATTCGAGCCCTGGATCTGCTGCGCCGGACGCTGGCCGCAGGCGCGGAGGGGTAGCATCGGGCCTCGATGGCGTCTCCGCCCGCGTACGGCACTCTGCTATCGTCAACGTGGCGCGGCTCGAACGGGGCGCGCTCTGCCGTCCAGGCGATCCAGGCTCGATCCGGCTCCACATGACTCCTTATCTGGCGATAGGCGCGGCGTATCTGCTTGGCGCGATTCCGTTCAGCTTCTGGATCGTTCGCTCTCGCACGGGGCGCGACCTGCGGCTGGTGGGAAGCGGGAACCCGGGAGCGACCAACGCCCTGCGCACTGCCGGCCCGGCATTGGCCCTGGCCGGTCTCGCGCTGGACGTTGCCAAAGGCTACGTGCCGGTGTGGCTGGCGCGCTGGATCCCTCTGGATGAGGCAATCGTGGCCGGCGTAGCGGTGGCGGCGGTCCTCGGCCACGTCACCTCGCCGTTTCTGACCTTTCAGGGAGGCAAGGGCGTGGCAACCGCGGTAGGCGCTCTCGGTGCTTTGCACCCGCTGGCGGTCCTGGGCGCGGTGGGAGTCTTCCTTGTGGTCGTGCTTGCGACCCGGTACGTCTCGATGGGCTCGATCGCGGCGGTTTTGAGCGTGCCGGTCTTCTGGATCTTGAGTGACCGCTGGCGGGGCTACGAACCCGACCAAGCCGGCCTGACGGCGGCGGTGGCGATCGCGCTCCTGGTCGTTGTCCGCCATCGCTCGAATCTGGCTCGCTTGCTGGCGGGACGGGAAGCTCGGCTCGGAAGGGGTGGGGCGGCGTGAGCTCGGCCGGCCTGGCGGTGCTGGGCGCCGGTTCCTGGGGCACCGCCCTGGCCGCGCACTTCGCGGCGGCGGCCGAGCGCGAGGGCGACGTGCTGTTGTGGGGGCGGGACGCCGAGGCCGTGGAGTTCCTCGTTCGGGAGCGCGAAAACCGGCGCTACCTGCCCGGGGTCGCCCTGCCGGATCGTCTTCGCCCCACGACCGATCTCTCCGAGCTGGCCGAGGTCGAGACCGCGATCGTGGCGATCCCCTCGCACGGGTTCCGCCAGGCGTTGCGGTCGCTGATTGCCCTACGTGAGCCCTCCCGACCCCTCGTCGTGATCTCGGCGGCCAAGGGCGTCGAGACCGAGACTACCGCCCGGATGAGCGAGGTGGCGGCAGAGGAGGCGGGAGGGACGATCCCGTCGTTCGGCTTCGCCGTGCTGTCCGGACCGACCTTCGCGGCCGAGCTGGCCCGCGATGTGCCGAGCGCGGCGGTAGTGGCGTCGAGCGACGCCGAGCTGGCGCGGCGGCTGCGGGAGCGGCTGGCAACTCCCAGCTTCCGGATTTACTCGTCCACCGACGTCGTCGGCGTCGAGCTCTGTGGCGCGGCCAAGAACCCGATCGCGGTGGCGGCGGGGGTGGTCAGCGGCCTGGGCCTCGGCCACAACACGCTGGCGGCTCTCATCACCCGCGGCCTGCACGAGATCACTCGGCTCAGCATGGCCTGCGGCGGCCAGCCGGAGACGCCGCGCGGACTGGCGGGCCTGGGCGATCTGGTCCTGACCTGTACCGGCGGGCTGTCGCGGAATCGCCAGACCGGAATGGACCTGGCGGCGGGCAAGACCCTGGCCGAGATCGAGGCCGAGTCGATCATGGTGGCCGAAGGCATCCGGAACTCGGTCTCGCTGACCCGGTTGGCGGAGAAGCTGGGGATCGAGATGCCGATCATCGAGCAGATGCGGCGGGTTCTGTACGACGGGGTGACGCCGCCGGAGGCGTTGCGCGAGTTGATGGCCCGGGAGCGAAAGGCTGAGCACGAGCTATGAGCGGAACGCTAGGAGCGGTCGATACCGCTGGCATCGACGAAGCCGGCGGGCGGCCGGGGCGACAGGGGGGGCATCAGACAATCCTGGTGCTGGACTTCGGTAGCCAGTACACGCAGCTCATCGCCCGTCGCCTGCGGGAGATCGGCGTCTACTCGGAAGTTCACGGCTGCGGATCCTCGGCGGACGAGGCCCGGGAGCTGGAGCCCATTGGGATCATCCTGTCGGGAGGCCCGCAGTCGGTCTACGACACCGATGCCCACGCCATGGATCCGGCCCTCTTCGATCTGGGCGTGCCGGTTCTGGGGATCTGTTACGGGCTTCAGTTGATCGCGGCCCAGCTCGGCGGCGGGGTGGAAGCCGCCGGCCGCAGGGAGTACGGCCGCGCCGAGGTCGAGGTCGGCGGGGCAAGCGCCCTGTTCGAAGGGATCGCCGACCGGCAGGTGGTGTGGATGAGCCACGCCGACCGGGTGGTTCGCCTGCCGGACGGGTTCGAGGCCATCGCGGCCACCCAGAACGCACCCATCGTCGGCTTCGAAGACTCGGAGCGGCGCATCTATGGGGTTCAGTTTCATCCCGAGGTCTCCCACACTCCGGCGGGCACCGAGATGCTGCGGAACTTCGCGTATGGCATCTGCGGAGCAGGCGGCGACTGGCGCATGTCTTCGTACGGGGAGGAGGCCATCCAGGAGGCGCGCGAGCGGGTCGGGGACGGGCGGGTGCTCTGCGGCATCTCGGGCGGGGTGGATTCGTCGGTCGTGGCGGCCCTCCTACGCCGGGCCGTGGAGGATCGCCTGACCGCGGTGTTCGTCGATACCGGGTTGCTGCGCCTGGGCGAGCGCGACCAGGTCGAGAAAAGTCTGGTGGGCGGCCTGGGGATCGACGTGGTGGTCGTGGACGCCGCCGATCGTTTCCTGGACGCCCTCGCCGGAGTCTCCGATCCGGAGGAGAAGCGCAGGATCGTCGGCCGCGTCTTCATCGAGGTCTTCGAAGCGGAAGCGGCCAAGCTCGAGGAGGTCGCCTTCCTGGCGCAGGGCACGCTCTATCCCGACGTCATCGAGTCCGAAGCCGTCAAAGGACCTTCGTCCGTGATCAAGACCCACCATAACGTCGGCGGTCTCCCCGAGCGGCTAGGCTTCGAGCTGGTCGAGCCGTTGCGGACCCTGTTCAAGGACGAGGTGCGGCAGCTCGGGCGGGAACTGGGTCTCCCGGACGAGCTGATCGGCCGCCACCCCTTTCCGGGTCCGGGCTTGGCGGTACGGGTGCTGGGCGAAGTGACGCGCGAGCGCGTCGCCACCCTGCAGCGGGCGGACGCCATTTTCCTGGATGAGCTCCGAGCCGCGGAGCTCTACGACCAGGTCAGTCAGGCTTTCGCGGTGCTGCTGCCGGTCAAGAGCGTGGGCGTCATGGGGGATAACCGGACCTACGAGAACGTCGTCGCTCTTCGGTCGGTCGGGACCGAGGATTTCATGACGGCGGATTGGAGCCACCTGCCGCACGAGCTCCTGGGGCGGGTAGCGAACCGCATCGTCAACGAGGTACCCGGGGTAAACCGAGTGGTCTACGACGTGACCAGCAAGCCGCCGGGCACCATCGAATGGGAATAGCAACCGAATGGGGCTCGGTGGAGAGGCCAGCTGGAAGCGATCTGGCCGCCAGGGTCAAGCCCCGTTGCTGAGCTTGAGCGGACTGAGGCGCCCAGGCTTCTTCTTGAGGATTTGCGCCAGACGGGTGGCGAGATAGTCCTGCAGGCCCTCCGGGGTACCGCTGCGCGTTCCCGGCCATTCGATCCAGCCGCCCGCCATCATGCCGTGCCCGCCGCCTTTGCCCCGCCTGCCGAGCAGCCGGCGCATCAGGCGTCCGGCATCGGCCCGGGCGTTGGTCGTCCGGAGGGAGACGTGAACACGTTCGCCCTGAACGCCGGTGCAAAACGACCACGTCTTGCCGTGCATCCGCAGCAGCAGATCGGCGATTTCGGGGACGATGTCGGGATTGTCGATCTCCCGCAGGTGGCTCACGACCAGGGAGCCGGCCGATTGCAGGTTCTCGAGGGCTTCGTGCAGGGTACGGAAGTACGAGATCGGGAGCCGCGGCGCCTGGATCTTGGCCAGGGCGCGCGGATCGGCGAGGGGTTGGAGCTCGTCGTAGAGCTGTTTGTCGGCCGGGGAGAACTCTCGCCCGAAGTCCTGGGTCTCCGAGCGCACGGCGTAGACGAAGGCGGTGGCTTCGCGCTTGGTGAGGTCCCAGCCGGCGGCCGCCAGGTACTCGGCGATGATCGTGGCGCTGGCGCCGTATTCCGTGCGGATGTCGAAGAATGGAACCTCGAGGGTCGCCTTGCGGACCGGGTGATGGTCGAAGACCACGTCCGGCCGGATGCCGTCGAGCTGGTTGTTGCCGGTCCCCGGCTGGGTATCGACCAGGGCGAAATGCCGGTACCTGTCCTTGTTGAGGTGGCGGATGTGGCTCAGACGGACGTCCAAGACCTTGACCATCTCCTGATTCTCGGCGCGTCCGATGATGCCACCGTAGGCAATCGTCACCTGGCGCCGGAAGCCCCGCCTGAGCAGCTTGGCCAGGCCCGCGGCCGAGGCGATCGAGTCCGGGTCGGGATTGTCGTGGGTGACGATCATCCACTTGCCGGCCATGGAGCGGCCGCGAATGAGCTTCGCGAACTCCTCGTAACGCCGGCGCGTCGTATCGGTGAGCATGGGGATGGCATAGTACCAGTTGCCTTGGAGCGCGAGCGGCCGCGGGAGGGCCTGGAAAGGCTCCGCCAAAGCCGGAAATCCCGATCGATGCCCGCTGCGTACCTAGCTCGAAACCGGTCCTCCAGGAGGACCGTAGCGGCATATACCCGTCACCAACGAAGGGAGACCCATGGCCCACGAAACCTCGGTACGACGACCCCGGATCGCGCCGCCCCCGGCTTGCTTTGCGCGCCGGGCTTGGAGCCTTGCCCTGGTGGTCGCGGCGAGCTGGGTTTGGGCGCTGGGCGCCGGCTGCGCGCGGGCGGACACCGCCGCCGGGAGGGATGGCGTGCTCCTTCCTAGCGCCGAGCCCTGGAGCCGTGCCCTGGAGATCGGCTTCGCCGACGGCGGCCTCGACTACGCGGCTCTGGCCGCCGATTCCGAGGACTTGGATCTCTATCTGGCGAGCTTGCGGGACGCGCGGCCGGAGGAGGCCGGCCGGGCCGGGCGCATCGCCTTCTACAGCAACGCCTACAACGCCGTCGTGGCGCGTTTCGTCTTGGACCGCTATCCGGAGATCGAGTCCGTTCGGGACGTCGAGGGCTTCTTCGACGAGCTGACGTTTCCGATCGCCGGTACCGAGCTGACCCTGGACGAGATCGAGACGCGGGCTCGTGACGAGGGCGATGCACGGGTCCATTTCGCCGTCGTGTGCGCGTCCCACAGCTGTCCGGATCTGCGCTTCGAGCCGTACCGGGCCGCTGACCTGGAGCGCCAGCTGGAAGAGCAGACTCGGGCCTTCCTGAGTGATTCCGGCAAGGGATTGCGCTACGATCAGCAGCGCAACGAGCTTTGGCTGTCCTCGATCTTCAAGTGGTACGCGGGCGACTTCACCGGCGGCAGCACGGTGGTGGCGTTTTTCGCCCGGGGTAAGGTATTGGATTGGGTGCTGGCCGAGCTTCCGGCCGACCTGGCCGACACGCTGCGCCGGGCCGGGCCCTCGGTTCGGTATCTAGACTACGACTGGAGCCTCAACGACCGGTAGGTAGGTTCGCCGCTCCGGGGCCATCCGTGAGTGAGATCGGTGCCTGCACGGGTGTCGTGGCGCCTTGTCACGGCTTTGTCCGGCATCGGCGGGAAGGGAGGCTGGGCTCGAGCCAGGAAATGGAATCGATCCTCGGACTTGGCCCTCTGTGATGAAGGTCTTTGCACGCGAGTGCTCCGACGGCATAGGATCCGTGCGCGAATGGGGTTGGCGGCCGGTTTCGGCCGCGGTGCTCCAGGGCTAGCCGGTAGCGCGGGTTCCTCCTCGAAGTCGTGAAACAGCACGTTCTCATCGTCTCCAAGTCGGAGCTGCTCGAGTCGGTGATTCCGATCGTCGAGGAGTCCGCCGGGGCCGAGTTGCAGCATGTCGAGAGCGCGGCCCAGGCACTCGAGTTTCTGTCCGCGCTGCGGCCAGAGCTTCTGGTCCTGGTGCATCCGCTAGAGGACTCGGACGCGCTGACCTTCTGGAGCGAGTTGCGGGATCGGCTGGAGCCCGGAGAGCTGCCGATGACGGTGGTTCTCAGCAGTCTGGGCGACCGGCCCTCGGTGGAGCCGCTGGAGTACGCGGGCGTGCCCGTGGTCAGTCTGGATCGTACCGATACCGAGCTTGCCGCCGACCTGATGCGCTTCCTGCGCCAGGCGCCGCGGCCGGCGGTGCGGGTGATGGTGCGCATGACGGTGGAGCTGGAGGCGGGCAACCTGTTGCGGGTGGCGCAAGCCCTCAACGCTTCATCCAGCGGGCTTTTCGTCCGGACCAAGGACGAGCTGCCGCCGGGCACGGAGCTGGAGCTGCGCATCGAGGTGCCCGGCCAGGAAGATCCGGTCTCAGCCCGTGGCGTCGTGGTGCGCAAGGCGGTCAAGAGCGTCGAGGGCAGCGACGGGGTCGGAGTCCGGTTCGCCGAGATGCCTCCGGCCGACCGCAAGCGCTTCGAGGCCTTTCTGCTCGACCAGATCGAGTCGCTGGCGGTCTGAGGGCCCGCCGGTCGCGGACCTCTCGCGCCTAGCGTCCGGCCGGGGCTCGGCTCGGCGCCGTCCGGCGGCCGCAGGAGTTGCCAGGGAGCAGGCCGGGAGTTAGCGCGGTTTCGGTGCTAGCATGCGGCGCCCGCCGATCACGAAAGGAGCGCGGGCCGCGCCATGATTCGGGAGCTTTTCAGCATCGGGCCGCTGTCGATCAGCCCCTTCGGGGTGATGCTGGTCTTCGCCTTCCTGGGCGCCTGGGCGTTGCTGCGCTGGGGCATGAGGTACCAGGGGATCGGCGACGAAGAGGATGCGAGCGCCTTGTTGCTGGCGGCTGGCATCGGCGGCATCGTCGGCGCCAAGGCGTACTACGCGATTCTCTACGGCGATGCCTCGCTGCTGGTCTCCCGGTCCGGTCTGGTTTGGTACGGAGGACTGATCGGTGGCGCGCTCGCGGTCGTCTGGACACTGCACCGGCGGAAACTGCCGATCTGGCCGGTTGTGGACGTCGCCGCGCCCGCGGTCGCGCTCGGGCACGCCGTTGGGAGGGTTGGATGCTTCCTTGTCGGTGACGACTTCGGCATGCCGACCTCGATGCCCTGGGGGGTGAAGTTTCCTCACGGACTGCCCGCGCCGACGACGGCCGGCTTCATGCGTCGCGAGTACGGAGCCACATTGCCGGCGGACGTGCCGGCCAACCAGCTGGTCGCCGTCCATCCGACCCAGCTCTACGAAACCGGCCTGGCTCTGGTGGCCTGCGCGGTCGGCGTGTGGCTGGTCAAGCGGGGAGCCCGCCCGGGCACCGCGGCGCTGGTGGTATTGGGGCTTCTAGCCGTCGAACGGTTCGTGATCGAGTTCTGGCGGGCCAAGGACGACCGGATCTTCGGCGATTTCACCGGCGCTCAGGTGATCAGCGTGTTGCTGCTCTTGATGGTGGCTGGACTCTGGGCCCTGCGTTCTCGGCGCGCGGCCGCGGAAGCCTCGTGAGCCCGAGCCCGGCTCCTCCCCGCTTGCTGACCATCGCCGGCTCGGACTCCGGAGGAGGCGCCGGAATTCAAGCCGATCTCAAGACCTTCGCCGCTCACGGCGCCTTCGGTATGTCGGTCCTGACCGCCGTGACCGCTCAGAACACGGTGGCCGTCGTGGCGGTGCGGGAGATCGAGGCCGAGATCGTGGCCGCCCAGATCGACGCGGTCTTCTCGGATCTGGGCGTAGACGCCGTCAAGATCGGGATGCTGGCCTCGGCCGCCGTGATCGGCGCGGTGGCCGAGCGTCTGACCGCCTGGCTCGGCCAGCTGGATCCGGCCAAGCGCCCGCCGGTCGTGCTGGACCCGGTGATGGTGGCCAAGAGCGGCGATCGGCTCCTGGCCGAGGAGGCCGTGCAAGCGTTGGTCGAGCGCCTGATGCCGCTGGCGACTTTGGTCACGCCCAACCTCCCCGAGGCGCTGGTGCTGGCCGGCGTCCTGGCTCTCGAAGTGCCGCAGGCCGAGCTGTCCGCGACCGGCGAGGACGAGCGCCGTGAGCTGGCCGCCCGGATCGCGGCGGCCGGGCCCAGCGTGCTGCTCAAGGGCGGGCACGCTCCCGGGGCCACGGTTCTGGACGTGCTGGTGGATCGGGGACGGACCGAAGTGATCCGCCATCCTCGAGTCGAGGGCTCGTCGACCCACGGCACGGGTTGTACGCTGTCCTCGGCGATCGCCGCTCGCTTGGGCCGGGGAGACTCCCTGCCGGAGGCGGTGCGTGGGGCGATCGCCTATCTTCAGGAGGCACTGGCCGCGGCCTATCCGCTGGGCCGCGGACAGGGGCCGGTGAATCATCTTTGGTTCCAGGAGCCGGTGGCGTGAGCGTTCTGGATCTGGCGGTGGTCGGGGCCGGTCCGACCGGCATCGCCATCGGTGCTCGCGCGCGCCAGGCCGGCCTGGACGTGCTGTTGATCGACCGCGGGCCGTTGGCCGCCGCGCTCGTGGGCTTTCCGACGTACATGAGTTTCTTCACCACGCGCGACTTGATCGAGATCGCCGGCGTGCCGATGTCCACCCCGGGGGACAAGCCCAGCCGGCGGGAGGCGCTGGCGTACTACCGGGCCGTGGCCGCCCGTTTCGAGATTCCCCTGGCACTGCGCGAGGAAGTCGTCGGCCTCGCCACGGCCGAGGGTGGGTTCCGCATCGACAGCCGCGCCCGGGGCGGAGACGTCGTTCGCCGGGCCCGGACGGTGGCTCTGGCCCAGGGCTACTTTCACCGGCCCCGGCGGCTGGGCGTTCCCGGCGAGGATGCCTCCTGGGTCAGAAGCCGCTACCTGGAGCCGTACGGGCATTTCGAGGACCAGGTCTTGCTCGTGGGTGGCGGCAACTCGGCGATCGAGGCGGCGCTCGAGCTCTGGCGCAACCATGCCCGGGTGACCCTGGTCCACCGGCGGGACCGGGTCAAGGACACGGTCAAGTACTGGCTCAAGCCGGATCTCGAGAACCGGATCGCCGAGGGTTCGATCGCCGCCCACTTGGAAACCACGGTGCGCGCCTTCCGGAGCGA
Organism: Candidatus Multivoradales bacterium; assembly: GCA_965223155.1. Lineage (GTDB taxonomy): Bacteria > Acidobacteriota > Thermoanaerobaculia > Multivoradales > JAHEKO01 > CALZIK01. The sequence continues at coordinate 649,973 of CBDCVR010000013.1, read as the reverse complement.
GGGCTCCCGCCGCCTGGTCGATCTGGCGGGGCCCGACGGAGAGACCTCCGTCGCCGTTGACGCCGCCTACGTCCTGGTGGGCTACGAGCCCGACACCCAGCTTGCCGCCGGCTGCGGCGTGACTTTCGATCCGGCGACCCTGGTGCCGACCTGTGATCCGGAAACCTGTGAGTCCAACGTCGAAGGCCTGTACCTGGCGGGCACCATCCAGGTCGGACGCGACATCGGCAAGCTCTTCATCGAGAACTCCCGCGTCCACGCCGACCGCGTCGTGGCCGACGTCGCCCGCCGCCTGCGCGACGGCACGTGAATTGCTGGTTTCGTACCCGCGGAACGATGAGACAGAACCTAACGAGTTCATGACGAGGAGGACGACGGTGCGCGCACAACGAACGGCGGGCTCTGGACGGGGATGGGCGGCACGGTTGGCGGTGGCAGCGGTCGGGATTCTCGGGATGCTCGGGGGCGTCAGCGCGGGCGCGCTGGCGGCGCAGGAACAGCCTTCGGCCATGCCCGGCATCTTCAGCGAGGTGTTGGACGTCCGCGTGATCAACATCGAAGTCCAAGTCACCGACAAGGACGGCACGCCGATTCGTGGCCTCGGACCGGGCGACTTCGAGCTTCTGGTGGACGGCGAGGCGGTCAGTATCGACTACTTCAGCGAGATTCGGAACGGAATCGTTCGTCCGGCTGCGAGGCCCGCTGCCGAGCCTGGAGCGCTCGAATCCGCCGCCGCGCCGCCGGCGGTGCCGTCCCTGGCTCCGGGGGAGCCGGTCGGAGTCAGCTATCTGGTCTTCGTGGACGATTTCTTCAGCTTGAAACCGGACCGGAACCGCGTCTTGGAGGCGCTGGCCGCCAACCTCGGGTTCTTGCGGCCCGAGGACCGCATGGCGGTCGTTGCCTACGACGGCAAGGACCTCGACATGCTGACCTCGTGGACGGACCTCGAGCCGGTGCTGGAGCGTGCCTTCCAGGACGCCATGGGCCGGCCGGCCCACGGCCTGCGCCGCCGGGTCGAGCGAGAGCGGGCCAATTTCACCCTTTTCGACGGCCTCGCCCGGCAAGTCGGACGCGAGGAGGAGCTGGGATTCTCCGAGTTCCACCGCAACCTGCGACCGGACGAACGGGCCTACATCGGCGAGCTGACCGGCCAGTTGAATCGTTCGATCGCGGCGGCCGCGGCCACGCTTCGGAGCTTCGCGAAGCCTCCGGGGCGGAAGGTGCTGCTGCTCCTGTCCGGGGGCTGGCCTTTTGTCCCCGCGGACTATCTCCTGGGAGGGCTCAGCACGGTTCTGTTCGAGCGCAGCGGGCCGTATGGCAGGAACCTCTACAACCGCCTCACCGAGACCGCGAATCTCTTGGGGTACACGATCTATCCGGTGGACGTGCCCGGTCTGGACCGGGAGTTCGCGGGCCAGGCGTCGGTGGCGCGGCTGCCGGATGACGTCAACTCGCGGGCGGACTTCGGTTTCGAGGTCGAGGGCCAGGCTCATGCCACGCTGACGTACCTGGCCCGCCAGACCGGTGGGCGCGCGATCCTGAACCAGGGCCGGGTCCAGGCACTCGAGCGCGTCGCTGGGGACGTCGACTCGTACTACTGGCTGGGGTTCAGCCCGGCCAAGGCCGAGGACGACTCGCGGCACCAGGTCCGGGTGGTGCTGCGCGACCCGTCCTTCCGAGTTCGCTCCCGCCGCAGCTACCTGGATTCATCCAGATCGTCCGAGGTGTCGATGGCGGTCGAGAGCACGCTGCTCTTTGGCAACGCCGCGGCCGCCAGCACCCTGGCGATCGAGGTCGGCGACCCGGTGACCAAGAGCCGGCGCAGGATCGCGGTGCCCCTCAAGATTCTCGTGCCCTTGGACGAGGTCACGTTCTTGCCGGCCGCCGACGGCTACGTCGCCCGGCTGGAGCTCCGGCTTGCGGTCCAGGACGACCACGGGGATCAGGCGCCGATTCCGGTGATTCCGCTGGATCTCCAGCTCTCCTCCGAGCCCGAGGCCGGCCAGATCGGTACCTACGAGACCGAGCTCGAGCTGCGCCGCCGATCCCACGCCGGCGTCGTCGCGGTCCACGATCCGGCCAGTGGTAGAATTCTGTCGGCCGGGTTCGACATCGATCCCTGAGATCCACCGATCGGTTCCTTCGAACCCCTTTTCGAGAGCAGGTTCCTGTGATGATGGTCCAATTTCGCGCTTCCGTGATTCCGATGCTCGCCCTGGGGCTGCTTCTGGCCTTCGGGTCGGGCGCCGCCGTGCTGGTCGCCCAGGAGGGTGAGGACGCCCAGCAAGAGTCCGACGAGTTTTTCTTCGAGACGGTGGACGTCAACGTCGTCAACGTCGAGGTCTACGTGACCGACAAGAAAGGCGAGCCGATTACCGGTCTGACCAAGGACGACTTCGAGATCCTGGAAGACCGGCGCCCGGTCGCGATCACCAACTTCTACGTGACCGAGGGCGGCGCGCCCCAGGTTCCGGTCACGCCCGAGGTTGACGCGCCCGAGCCTCTGGTGCCCGGTACCGCGCCGCCGATGGAGCTCATTCCCGAGGAACAGAAGCTGTACCTGGTGGTGTACGTGGACAACTTCAACATCCGGCCGTTCAACCGCAACCGGGTCTTCCGGAGCATTCGCGACTTCTTGCGGGAAAACACCGAGGCGGTCGACCAGGTCATGCTGGTTTCCTACGACCGGTCCTTGAAGATCCGGCACCCGTTCACCAACGATCCGGCGATCATCGCCCGGTCGCTCTTCGAGCTTGAGAACCTGACCGGGCACGCGGTCCACAAAGACTCCGACCGGCGCGACCTCCTGCGCGACATCGACGAGGCCGAGTCGATCGACGAGGTGCGGTGGCGGGTGACGCAGTACGCCGAGTCGATGTACAACGACATGAGCTTCTCGGTCACGGCGCTCAAGGAGATGGTGGCGTCGCTGGGAGGCATCGAGGGCCGCAAGGCGATTCTCTACGTCAGCGACGGCATCGAGATGATGCAGGGCGAGGATCTCTTCTACGCCATGCAGCAGAAGTTCAACGACTCTTCGGTTCTGATGCGGGCCCATGACTTCAACGCCCAGCGCACCTTCGAAGAGCTGGCGGCTCAGGCCAATACCAACCGGATCAGCTTCTACACGATCGACGCGGCGGGCCTGCGAGTCGCGAGCACGGTTTCGGCCGACCAGCAGGGCGTCCAGACGCCGGGCCTCGGTACGCTCATCGACAGCGTTTACTTCCACAACTTGCAGGCACCTTTGATCTTCATGGCCGACCGCACCGGTGGCCAGGCGATCTACAACACCAACGATCCGCGCAAGGGCCTGACCCGGGTGGCCCGGGACTTCGGGACCTACTATTCACTCGGCTACCAGCCTTCCCACGCCGGCGACGGGCGGTATCACCGCATCGAGGTTCGCCTCAAAGAGAAGCGCAAGGGGGTCCGCCTGCGCTACCGCCACGGCTACCGGGACAAGTCCCGGTCGGATCGAGTCGCGGACATGACCGCTTCGACCTTGATGTACGGCTTCGAGCGCAATCCGCTGTCGATCGCCGTCAAGGTCGGCCAGGGCAGTCCCGGAGACGGCGGCCACTTCTTGATGCCGATCGCCGTTTTCGTGCCCCTGGGCAAGCTGTCGCTGGTGCCTCGGGACGAGTTTTTCCACGGCCGGGTCAAGGTCTATTTCGCGGCCATGGATGGGGAAGGCAGGACCTCGGGCGTGCAGGAGGTTCCGCTCGACATCCGGATTCCCAACGCCGAGATCGAGACCGCGTTGGAAAAGGCGTACATCTACCAGGTGGAGCTCCAGATGCGGGCGGGAGAGAACCGGCTGGCCGTGGCCGTGCGGGACGAGGTCGGAGCCACTCAGTCGGTGGTATCCCAGTCGATTCGGGCCGGTAGCACCGCCCGGACCGGCGCCACCGGTGGCCGATGAAACCGCTGCGCTGGACCTCGGCGCTGGCCCCTCTAGGCCAGGCGGGCGTCGAGCTGCTGCGGGCCGAGCTGGGCGCCCTCAACTCGGAGCTCCAGGGCTCGAGCCGAGTGCTGGTCCGCGCCCTGCTGCTGCTGGCCGTGGCTCTCTTCGTGCTGTTCTGGGCGATTGGCGCTCTGGCCTATGTGCTGGTCGAGGTGGCGGCTCTGTGGCTGCCGCGCTGGGGGGCGGCGGTGTCGGTGCTGGGCGTCTTTCTGCTGGCGTCCTGGGTGCTGGTGATCGTGGCTCGGCGCCGGCTCCGGAGCGTGGAGACGCCGCTGGGGACGGTGCGGCGACGTCTGGACGAGCACCGGAACTGGTGGGAGCGGCGAGTCGCGTTACAGGCCGGATCGGCTCGAGAGAGCGGACCAGACCCCGCACACGGGCCGCGATCCGAATCCGCGGACGACTTCGAGAGCTAGCCTTCGGCTCTCCCGTCGCGCCGGTGAGAGCGTCGGGCTAGCCGCCGACCGGGCGCTTGAAGACCATCGCGATGTTGTCGGTCGCACCGCTCTTGAAGTTGACCGACGTGATCGAGATGAGCTCCCAGCCTTCCGCTCCCAGCTCGTTCAACTGCGTCGCGGCGTTGGGATCCAAGCGATAGTTCTCGCTACGGATATTGATGATCTTGTACTCCCATTGGGTCATTGCGACCTCCTTGCGCCGATTGTCGAACCGGTCGTTCCCGGTCATTCTAGCGAAAGTCGATGCGAATGGGCTCGCGCCGGCCGAGCGTCAGGCTGTCGGCTAGGCTCCTGCGATTCATCGAAACCTCGAGAGTTCCCAGGGATCCGGGGAGCAAGGCGACCTCGTCGGGTTCGAGCGCGGCGTAGTGGCTGACCATGCGGGTGACCTCGAGAGCGCCGATCCGGCACACAAAGCGCCGGTCGTCGGTGAGCCAGCGGCTGGGGATATCGCTGATCAAGTTGCCGAAGCGATCGACGTGGACGACGGTACCGGAAAGACCGTTCCCGTCCCGCTGGGGCGGCCCGATGGCTAGACGGAGCGGATTCTCGGCCACTGGACCCAACTTCGTGAAGGACTCGCCCCGGGCCAAGTACGCCGCTACCGGCGCGAAGCGATCGCGCCCGTGGAAGGTCTCGCCGGGAGCGTCCAGGAAGAGCTCCTGGGCCTCGACCGAGCGAACCTCCGCGCCGTCCAGGACATAGGACAGAAGCCCATTGTCGGGCGCGACGAAGAAATCGGTGCCGGTCGAGCACGCCAGGATGCGTCGGTGCCCGCCGACGCCGGGATCGACCACCGCGAGATGGACCGTTCCCCGTGGGAAGTGGCGATGGGAGGCGCCCAGCAGGAACGCGCCCTCTTCGACGTCGCCGGGATCCACCTCGTGCGAGACGTCCACGATGCGGCTGTCCGGCGCCAGCCGGAGCAGGGTGCCCTTAAGCGCGCCGACGTAGTAGTCGGTGGTGCCGAAGTCGGTCAGCAGGCTGACGACGCCTGAGCTCATGGACGGGGCGGGGCTTCCTCCCGAAGGCGGGCCAGCTCGGCCTCGGCGGCAAGGGTGCCGAAGGCCGCCCACGAGGCGCTCGCCGCCGCTTGGTCGAGCAGCGGCCGGGCGCGAGCCGGGCGCCCATGGACCAGGTGGTAGGCACCGATGCCGTAGCCGACGGTCGCCGCCGAGACCGACTGAGGCTCGGCCAGCGCCTGGGCGTAGAGCTCGTGGGCGTCGACCTGGTTCTTGTAGCTCAGGAGGAGGTGGTAGTAGTCGGCATTCTCGATGACGTCGAGCTCGGTGGAGATCGGTTGCAAGATCGCCTGCGCTTCCTGGCCGCGGTCCAGCCGGGCCAAGGTCAGGTAGAGCCAGTACGAGGCGGCGACCCGCATGTCGGGGTTGCCGGCGGCGGCCAGGCACTTGCGGTAGGCCTCGAGCGCGGGCTCGAACTCGCCCTTGAGATAGTGCGCCAAGCCCAGGTGGTACCAGACGTTCGTGTGCAGGGTGCTGGTCGGAATGCCGCGCTCGTTCGGGAGCCCATCCTCTTCGACGCGGTCCTCGCCGTTCTCGATCCGGTCGCCGGCTCGTGCCAGATCTTCGATGGCGCGGTCCAGCTCGCGCACGGTAATCCACCGGTGCCCGCGATGGCGCAGGAGCCGGGGTTCGTCCGGATGCGCCGCGAGCCCGCGAGTGTAGGTCTCGATCGCCTCGCGGTACCGGCCCAGGTAGGCGGTACGGCGACCGACCCAGATGAGCGCGTCCAGATCGTCCGGCCGCGCGGCGAGCCGATCCTGGGCCTCGGCGAGGAGCGTCTCTTGCCGGGCGCGAAACTCCTCGGGAAGCTCGGGCCGGGCAAGCGGCCGGCCAAGCAGCGAGATGGCCTCCGGCGCCGCCGGCACTGGCGGCTCGAGGGCCAGTCCGGGGGGCGCCCAGTACAAGGGCAAGCACAAGGGTACGCACAGTGGCAGGCACAGGGCCACGGCCGCCGCTGAACGTCCGAGCAGACGGCGGCCTGGTGGCGTTCGATCCAGCATTGTCCGGAGAGTATCCGAGCGTCTGGTTCGGTGGATAGCCGGCCAACCGCTGGCGATAGCATGTTGGCCACTATGGAAGATGGTCGCTTGCTCTCCCGACCCGCGCCCGGACCCTGTCGCCGAACGGCCCGGAGCCGCTGACGATGCCGGTTTCCCGCCTGGCCGGGATGGCCGGCATCGGAGTCGACCGGCTCGGCGCCTTGGCCGACGGGGCCGCCGATCCGGAGGTGCTTCGTCTGGAGAACCTGGATACCGATCTGCCCTTGCCGGCCGGGGTCGTGGAAGCCACGCGCGAGGCCGTCGGCCGGGACGACGCCAACAGCTATCTGCCGTTTCTCGGAACCGACGAGCTGCGGCGCCAGGCCTGCCGAATCGTCTCGGAGAGCTCCGGGGTGGCCTACGACTGGCGTCGATCGACGATTCTCGCGGCCGGCGGCCTGAACGGTATTCTGGACGTGCTGCTGGCGATTCTGGAGCCCGGAGACGAGGTGGTGCTGCCCGACCCGATCTACATCGGCCTGGTCAATCGGGTGCGACTGGCGGGAGGGGTGCCGCGATTCGTTCGCTGCGAGGTGCGCGGCGGCCGCTGGCGCCTGGACCGCGAGAGCCTCGACGGTGCCGTGTCAGGACGCACCCGGGCCTTCCTGATGATGAGCCCGGCGATGCCGTCGGGGGCGGTCCTGGACCGAGAGGACTGGGAGGCGGTCGCCGGGGCCTGCCGTGCCGCCGGCGCCTGGTTGCTCTACGACAGCGCCATGGAGCGTTTGCTCTTCGACGGGTTGGCGCCTATCCATCCTGCCTCTTGCCAGGGAATGGCCGAGCGCACCATCACCATCGGCTCGGTGTCCAAGGAGTACCGGATGATCGGCTGGCGGGTGGGCTGGATCGTGGCGCCGGCAGGGATCATCGACGACGTCGGCCTGGTGTCGATCTCGAACGTCGTCGCCAACGTCGGCATCGCTCTCGCGGGCGCAGCCGTGGCCTTGAGCTCGGAGCGGCCTGGGATCCGCGCAGCGACGGCCGAGCTGGAACGCCGGCGGGACGTGCTGCTGGACCAGCTCGCGCCCTACGCGGCGATTCGGCCGGAGGGCGGCTGGTCTCTGCTCCTGGACGCCACGAGCTTCGGCCTGTCCGGCCGCGAGGCCTCGGACCGCTTGCTGGAGCGGGGCAAGGTCGCGGCCACGCCGATGACCGGTTGGGGGTCCGAGCGCAGCGCGGGCTACCTGCGTCTCGTCTTTTCGAATGAGCCGGTGGAGCGGCTGCGCCAGGTGGGTGAACGCTTCCGGGCGGCGTTCGCCTAGACGGAGCCGCCGGGGCCGTCGGAGCAATCGGGGCCGCCGGAGTCGCCACGGCCAATTGAACGGAGTAGCATCGTTCGATGGACCCGAAACGGCACCGCATGGAGCCGTCGGCGGCGGCGATGCGGACCATGGTGGCGGAGGCGACCGAGAGGCTCGTTCGCCACCTCGAGGCTTTGCCCGAGGCGCCGGCATTCGAGATCTCCGGCGCGCACGAGCTGGCGCGCTCGCTGGAAGAAGGGCCTCCGGCAAGTGGCGCCCCGTTTGCCGAGCTCATGGATCTCGTCTTCGAGCGCGCGCTGCCCACCAGCTTCAACAACGCCGGACCTGGGTTCCTGGCGTACATCCCCGGGGGTGGGCTGTTCGAGTCGGCGGTCGCCGACCTGGTGGCCAACGGGATCAACCGGTACGTCACGGTGTGGACCGCGGCACCCGGACTGGCGCAGCTCGAGATCAACGTCATTCGCTGGTTCTGCGAGCTTCTCGGCCTGCCGCCGGGATCCGGGGGCTTCCTGTCGTCGGGCGGCTCGGTCGCCAATTTCAGCGCCGTTTTCACCGCCAGGCGGGAGCGGCTGCCGGAGAATTTCCTGGCCGGATCCCTCTACGTCTCGAGCCAGGTCCATCACTCGGTCACGCGGGCGGCGGCTCTGGCCGGGTTTCCGGCCGAGGCCGTGCGCTCGATTCCGGTGGACGGCCGCCAGCGGATGCGGATCGACGCTCTCGAACGGACCCTGGTCGAGGATCGGCGCGCGGGCCGAGCGCCGTTCCTCCTCGTGGGCAGCGCCGGCACCACCAACACCGGGGCGATCGACGATCTCGAGGCGCTGGCCGACGTCGCCGCCCGCGAAGGGCTCTGGTTCCACGTGGACGCGGCCTACGGCGGCTTTTTCGCCCTGACCGAACGCGGCCGGAAGCGTATGACCGGACTCGCGCGCGCCGACTCGGTGACCCTGGATCCGCACAAGGGGCTGTTCCTGCCCTACGGCACGGGGTGCCTGCTGGTACGCGAGCAGGCGGCGCTCCGGCGCGCCCACACGGTCCAGGCCGACTACATGCCACCGCTCCAGGACGACGAACGGCTGGTGGATTTCTGTGAGATCTCGCCCGAGCTGTCGCGAGACTTCCGGGGTCTCCGGGTCTGGCTGCCGCTCAAGCTCTACGGCTTCGACTGCTTTCGGGCGGTTCTGGACGAAAAGCTGGATCTGGCCGAGTGGGCGTACCATGAGCTCGAAGCCGTCGAGGGCGTCGAGACCCTGGGAGAGCCCGAGCTCTCGCTGGTGAGCTTTCGACTGCGTTCGGCCGGCGCCAGCCTGGAGGAGGAGAACGAGCTCAACCGCGAGCTGTTGCGGAGGATCAACGAGCGCAAGCGTGTCTTCTTGACCGAGACCCTGGTGGACGGCCGCTTTGTCCTGCGGATCTGCGTGCTCAACTTTCGCACCCACCTTGACCGGATGGAGCTGTGTTTGGAGGACATCCGAGCGGCGGTCACCGAGCTGCGTGGCGCCCACGCTCCCGCCGGCCGATCGTCGTAGGATTCGACCCCTATGGCCTATATCGACTATCGCGATCTGGATCGACTGCCCGCCGAGGAGCGCGTCCCGGACACCGACAACATCCTACGCATCCACTCCGTGAACGGCCGAGTCATGCGGCAGCACTACGACTTGTACCGGCAGCTCATGTACGGCCCCGGGCCGCTGACCCGGATTCAGCGCGAGATGCTGGCGGTGGCGGTCTCGGCCGCGAACGCCTGCCACTACTGACTGCACCATCACGGGGCGGGTCTCCGTAGGCTGCTGACGGCGAAGAAGGTCTCGGAACGAGATCAGGACCGGCTGATCGAGGCTCTCTCGCCCGATCCGCCCGATCCGCCCGATCCGCCCGATCCGACCGATGCGATCGGGGCCCCGGTGACCGAGGCCGAGGCCGCGATGCTGGACTACGCGCTCGTGCTCACGCGCGAGCCGTGGACCGTTGGCGCCGGGGACGTGTCCCGGCTCAGGGCGGCCGGCTGGGACGAGCGCGCGATTCACGACATCTGCTCGATCGTGGCCTACTTCGCCTTCGTCAACCGGATCGCCGACGGGCTCGGGGTCGAGCTCGAGGCCGAGCCGGACGAGGGGGAACGGCCCCGACCTTCGACGAAGTAGAACGAAGCCGGTACAGACTGCTAGCGGCCCAGCACCGAGCTGCGCACTTCGAAGCCGCGGCCCGCGACCTCGAGGCGTAGCGACTCGATCGCGTCTTGGTTCAGGCGCTCGGGAGTTGTGAAGCCCAAGAAGTACTGGCTGCGGAGCTCGGCGCCGATGTCCTGGTAGACGGCCGCCAGGGCGGCGACATCGGTAACCGAGATCAGGCGGCCGCCGCTCTTCTCGGCGAAGGCCTCGAGGAAGGCGTCCGCGGGCGGCGCTTTCGGAGTCTTGCGGCCGGGGAGTCCGGCGCCCGGGAGATACGCGTGCTGGTTGGCCAGAACGATGACGTAGACGGGTACCCCCAGCTTGCGCGCCTCGGCCAGGCACCGGCTGCTATCGATCCGGCTGCCGTAGTCACGTCCGTCGGTCAAGAGCACCAGGGCGCGGCGTCCGGCGCCCGAATCGAACTGGGCGAGCGAGAACGCGACCGCGTCGTAGATGGCGGTGTTGCCGCCGACCTGGAGGCGGCCCAGGCCCTCGAGCAGGGTAGCCAGCTCACCGGTCATGCTCCGGGCAAGTCTCGGCCGGCTGTCGAAATCGACCAGGAAGGCGCGGTCCTCCGAGCCTAGCGACGAGGCCAGGAACTGGGCGGCGGCCTGCCGGGTTGCCGTCATCAGGGAATCCATGCTCTCGGAGCTGTCCACGATGAGGCCGAGTGACAGTGGCAGGTCCCCAGCGGCTCCGAAGCGCTCGATCTGGACCGGGCGCTTGCCGAGTCGAAGGCGGAAGGCCGACGCCTCGAGGTCCGGGACCGGCCGGCCGTCCCGGTCGGTAACCGTCGCGTAGACTTCCACCAGGTTGACCTCGACCCGTTCGCTGAAGGTGTCGTCGCGGAGCAGGTCCCGAAGCAGTCCCGCGTCCTCCCGGTCGGTGCCGTCGGCAAACCGGGCAAGCACCCGGATCACCGTGGACGGGTCCAAGCCTTCCGGAAGGAGGGCCGAGAAGGGCGGCTCCCTTTGCGGCCCGAGAGTGTTGGAGCCGGCGAAGAACTCGACCGAGGCGAGCTCGCTCCAGGGCGGGACCGTCACGCGGGCCGCGACTTCGAGCCCGCTCTCGACCTCGGCAACGGCGAGGGAGACGGCGAAGGCCTCGATCCCGGGGTTGACCCGCAGGCTACTGGTTCCGAGCAGCAGATCGTCGAAGCCGAGTGCCCGGACCTCGACCAGATGAGCGGCCGCCTCGGGGCCGAAGTCGAGCGTGGCGGCGAACGGCGACCGGGAGTCGGTCGCCACCAGCCGGCCGTCCAGAAAGAAGAGAACCTTGCGGATGCCGTCGAGCGATGCCACCGTCCGGATGCGCTGGCGGCCGACGGCGGGCGAGTCTCGAGGGGGCAGGATGGTGACCACCGCGAGCTGGTTCGAAGACGGGTCGCCCGGGTGCGAGCTTCCGGCTGCGGGAGCCCGGCCGGCGAGAGGAGTCTCCGGGTCTACCGGCTCCGGTCTCTCGGCCGGGCCGAGTATCTCCAGATCGGCGCTGAGCTCGTCACCCTGGCCTTCCGTGGCGGCTTCCGAGATCCAGGCGGCGCCCCAGCGCCCCGAGTCCAGGTGCTCCAGGGCGACCGCTGCCTCCTGAAGATCGTCCATCAGCGGCAGAACAAGCGAGGTCCGGAACCCCCCGGTCGGCGTCTGTGGGGCTCCCGCCAGGGAGACCGATGGGCTCCAGGTCACGGTGCGGTGGACGAGGGCGGGCCTGGCGTCCGGTGACGCCGCCGCGGCACTGAGGAGCCAGACCGCCGAGGGGCCCGCCGGGGCGTCGGGCCGCACTGAGACTTGGATCGAAAGCCCGCCGGCCGCGGGCGTGGCGTCGAGGGTTGCCTGAATCGGGATCGTCCCGGCGCCGAGCTCGCCGGATTCGAGCGCGCGCTCGAGACGGGCTCGATTCCGCCCCTCCGCGGCTTCGACGAGAAGGCGCGGAACCTGCTCCGGAGCGCCCGGTCCGGGCGCTCGGATGGCTCCGGCCGGAGCCGAGAGGACGCCGGCGGCGAGAAGCAACGGCGCGAGCCCCCCCAGCCCGGTCGCGCGCCGGCGAGGGGGGGTGGAGGCGTTGGTTGGCAAGAAGAGCTGCATGGGATCGCTCGCGGGCTCATTGCCCGTGCCGGTTGCCGGTGCAACACCCATACCGCGGTCGTCTAGCTCAGGTCCGAGACCTAGCCAGATCGTGGCCCCGACACTAGTACTGAAGGCGGAGGGTGCCGGCGTTGCCGTTCTCGAAGACCGTGACGATGAAGAGATTGTCGTAGTCGGATTCGTCAATCGGGCCAGGATGTGGCGCGCCGAGGCCGGCGACGATGTCGGGGACAGTGTTGCTGTGGCCGGCGACGACCACCACGTCTCCGGGCGGGTGTGCCAACAGCTTCCGGACGAGACCGGGCGTGTCGTGGGCATCGACCTCGATCGGTTCTAGGTCCTGCGCGGAGGCGATCGGCTCGACCGTCTGCCGGGTTCGCAGAAACTGGGTGCAGTAGACGGCGTTGACGCCGGACGCGGAGGTCAAGCGGCTCAGGCGCTCGGCGCGCTCGCGCCCGGAGGCGGTCAGAGCCGGGTCGGCGTCGGTGCCGGCCTTTTCCGCATGCCGGACGACCAGGACCACGAGCGCTCCGAGGGGCGTGCTGGCGCTGGGATCGAGTTCGCTGGGTTGAGCCTGCTGAGCGAGCTCGGCGCGGGCCGGCAGAGAAGTGGGAAGCAGGAGCGAGGCCAGGGCGAGCAGGAGAGCCGCGGCGAAGCCATGGGTCCCGCTGGCGGCGTTCGGGTGGGATTCGAATTTCGGCATGTTCGGGATGCTATCGCGACCTCGTAGGAGGTCGCGGCCGGCCCGCCGTGGCCCCTCGCGATGGCGTCAGGGGAGAGCGTCAGGGAAGAAGGACGGCCTCGGGGCCGCGTTCGGCGACCAGCTCGGCGGCGCGCTCCAGAATCCGGTCCCGCCGCTTCAGCAGGGAGGCGCGCTGTCCCTTGGACAGCCATTGCCCGAGCCGGGTCTCGAGGGTCGATTCGTCCAGGGCCCGGAGCGCGTCGAGCTGTTGCCGGGAGAAGCGGGTCAGCGAGTCGCTGTCCAGGACGTCTTTGTGCGTGCGGAAGGCCCGCGAGCTGTCGATCACGTAGATGCGGAACTCGGGATCGACCAGAAGGTTGCTTTGGTTCTGATGATCGGCGTCGCCGACGAGTTGGAGAAAGGCGCGGCTTCGGGCGACCTCCCGGAACCACCGGAGCGCGTCGGTCGGCTTCTTGCCCGCGCGGCGCCGCTCGGCTTCCGAGATACAGCCGGTAAGCCAGAGCTGGAGCGAGCCCTGCCGCTTCCGGATCGTTCGCGGAACCGTTGGCGGCACCCGGCCCAGCTCCAGGAGCCGGTCCAGCTCGTAGGCCGCGATCTCGCTCTTGTAGGTGTCTCGGAAGCCGAGCTCGGGCGGGCCGCCGTCGTCGAAGCGCATCACCGGACGGAACTCGTCGATGGTCTTCCACACGGCGGCGGCGGTGGTCGCGCCGTTCGAGAGGACCGCTTTGGAGGACTGCGTGACGCCCTCTCCCAACGGCTCCATGGATACCACTTCGGCCTCCTTCAGGAACGCCTCCGCCGCCGCGAAGTCGGCAAAGGGTCCCAGGGTCCCGGCAGCTAGCGGGGCCGGCGCCAGGGCCGCCAACGCCGCTGCCAGGGCCCAAAGGGTCGCCAAGGCCCGCGAGGGCGGAGCGGCCGGGCGCGAGAATTCACCGCCCGCGTCGCCGGGACCGGTCCCGGCCAACAACGAGTGGCGGAAGCAGCGGTAGGTCATCGCTTCGGACATCGTCCTCGATCGAGCGCCCGGGTGCAAGCGGACCCCGGTACCATGCCGTTCATGACGGACGCTTTCCAGGATCTCATCGGCTCGAACTTCTGTTTCGGATGCGGTCCGGACAACCCGGACGGCCTGCGGCTCAAGAGTCGCTGGGCCGGGGAGGAGGCGGTCGCGCGCTTCAGGCCGGCTCCGATCCACGCCGCCGGGCCACGCCACGTCGTCAACGGCGGCGTCCTGGCGACGGTTCTGGACTGCCACGCCATCTGCACGGCGGTTGCCGACGCCTACCGGCGGGAAGGCCGCGAACCGGGCTCGGCGCCGCGGATCTGGTTCGTCACCGGCCGGCTGGACGTGCGCTACCACCGGCCGGCCCCGATCGGCCGCACGCTCGAGCTGCGAGCGCGGGTGGTCGAGGTTTCGGATCGCAAGAGCCGGGTGGAAGCTTCGGTGGCGGTCGGCGAGCGGATGTTGGCCGAAGCCTCGGTGGTCGCCGTGCGGGTGGCCCCCGACTGGCTCAGCCCGCCGTCGAGTTAGCCCCCGAGCCCGCCCTCGAGTCAGCGAGAATGATCTCGACCGCCCGGGTCAGGACCTTGAGTCCGCGCACGATGTCCTCCGGACGGGTGTCCTCGTCGGGGTCGTGGCTGCGTCCGCCAACGGACGGAACGAACAGCAGGCCGGCGGGCAGGTGGGGAGCGATCGCCATGGCGTCGTGACCGGCGCCGCTGACCATCCGGCGCGCGCTCGCGTCCGTCTGACGCGCGGCGCTCTCGAGCGCGCGGCCGAAGTCCTCGTCCAGCCGGGCCGGCGCGGCGATCGCGCCTCGCTCGACCTCGACCGTGAGGCCGCTCGCTTCGGCCAGTTCGTGTGCCCGGCGGCCAGTGGCCGCGGCGACGCTCTCGAGGCAGTCGGGCCGGTGCCCGCGATACTCGATCAGGACCACGGCTCGAGCCGGGACGACGTTGTACATGCCCGGCTCGAGGTCCACACCGCCCACGTTCCAAAGGGCCGCATCGTGGGTGGCGCCCAGGTCCGGAACCTCGGCGGCCAGCGTCAGAGCGGCGCTGCCGGCATCGCGGCGCAGCTCGGGCGGGGTCGTGCCGGCATGGTCCGCGCGGCCCGAAAAGACGACGCGCAGCCGGGCGAGGCCGCAGATGGCGTCCACTACTCCGACGTCGCAGCCGGACGCTTCGAGCGTGGGGCCTTGTTCGATATGGGCCTCGAGGTATCCCAGATGGGCTTGTGGATCCAGGCGTTCCGGCGGACGCCCGCACCAGGGGGTGGCGTCGAGCGCCTCCTGTAGCGACCGTCCGTCGGCGCTCCGGACGCCGGAGCCCTCATCCAGCGAGTCGGCATAGGAGCGGCTGCCCAGCAGGGGACGAAAAGTCCCTTCTTCGTCGGAGAAGTCGATCACTTCGAGGCCCGGATCCCCGCCGCCGGCGGCCATGAAGGCACGGGCGATCTCGAGGCCGTAGAGGACGCCGAGCGCGCCATCCAGCCGTCCGCCGCCGGGCACGGTGTCGGTATGCGAGCCCAGGAGCAGGCGCCGTCGGGCTCCGGGGGTGCGGCCGAAGACGTTGCCGACGCCGTCGATCCGGGTCTCGAGGCCGGCTGCGGCCATGCGCTCTTCCAGCCAGAGCCGGGCGGCGACGTCGCCCGGCGACAGCGCCGGACGGTGGACCGCCCGCCCGTCGCCTCCGATTCGGGCCAGCTCGTCCAGTTCCGCCAAGACCCGATCCGGGTCGACCGCGAGCTTGACCACGGCGGAAAGGTATCATTCCGCGATGCTCTTGGAGAGCCCCTTGAAGGAGGCGGCGCGCTCTGGAGGCCCGGTCGCGGCCTCGGTGTGGGTGTCGCTGCTCGAGGCGCAGCGCCGGCTCTACGACCTTGACGAGCCGCGAGCACGCTTCCAGGAGTACCTGAGGATCCTGACCGACGATCGCGGCGATCTGGCCCTGCCGCTCAGTCGATTCAATCCCATGGGCAAGGAGCATGTCCCGGCCAGGCTGGACGAGCTTCTGGGCCGGTCCTTCGAAGAACTCGGCCGCGAAGCACACGCCCAGGCGGCGGCTCGTCTCGGCGCCGCTCTCGACGGGTTCGGGTTCGGCTTCGTTCTGGCCGACGACCTCGGCGGTGGCTGGACCCAGCGCCACCAAATGGAGTTCGAGCACCTGTTCGCGCCCCGGGGCGAGTTGGCGCGGGGCTGGGGCGCGGTTTTGCTTTGGACCGCGGAGCCGGTCGAATCCGACGTGACCCGGCTCGAGGTTCTGCGGGCCTGCTACCGGACCGCGCATCTGGTCCGGCATGGGTTCCCAAGGACGCTGGAGGAGCGGATGGTCCAGGAAGGTCGGGCCCTGCGGTTCGCTTCGCCCCACGGTGCCCCACCAGACCTGCCCGAGCTCGCACCCGACGAGCGAGAAGCCGTGGCGGCGGCCCTGGCTCCGCACCGGGGGAGCGAGCACGTCCCGACCGTTTTCAACTGCCTCTTTGGAGACTCTGCGGCCCGAGCGGTCGGCTACCGGCCGCTGGGCGCGGATGCGGGCCCCTTGCCGCCCAGGGCCGGATTTTCCTTGGCCTACTGGGCAGCGGTCCGGTCGGACGCACCGCCGGAGGCTTGGGTCGTGGAGCCATGAGGCTGCCGAGGAGGGCGCAAGCTCACGCTCTCGTGGGCTGGGTGGCCTTCTTTGCCGTTGCCGCCACTGGCTGGTACATGCGCCGGCACGATCCGGCGATGGACGAGCTCGAGCGGGGGCTGCGCATGCTGTTTCGTTCGCGGCATATCTATCTGCTGGCGGCGGCCCTGGTGAACGGTGCGCTCGGCCTGGCTCGCTTCGAGGGCCACTTGCGCTGGCTGTCCCTGGTCGGCTCGATCCTGGTGCTCGCTGCGCCCCTCCTCCTTCTTGGAGCTTTCGTCCTGGAAACCGGGAGCTTCGGCGGACCGTCGGGCCTGAGCCCTTTCGGCATCCAGGTCTTGGCCATCGGTGTCGCCTTGTTGCTGGTCGCGAGCTGGATCCGGAGCGAACGTTGATAGCGAGTGCCGCGATGAGTCCGAGAGGATCGGCTAAGATGCCAAGGCCCGACCCCGTTTGCGAGAAATGACATGTCGGTGTTCTCGAATCGCCAGGTTGGTGCCGTAGAAGGCGCGGAGGCGTACGTCACCGCCGTCAACGACTTGGTCGGCGGCCGAGATCCGCTCGAGATTCTGGCCGCCACCAGCCGGGCTCTCGAAGAGATCGTGGGCGGGTCGAGCGACGAAACCCTGCGCCGGCCCGAAGCCGAAGGCAAGTGGTCGATGCTCGAGGTGCTCGGCCACCTGGCGGACGGGGAGCTGGTCTGGGCATACCGGATGCGGGTCGTCCTCGCCGAGCGGGATCCGGTGCTCAACGGCTTCGACCAGGACCGCTGGGCCCAGCGATTGCGGTACCGGGAAGGGCACGCGGACGAGTACTTGCGGCGTTTTCGCTTCCAGCGAGAGCGGAACCTGGCGCTGCTCGAGAGCCTGGATGCCGACGAGCTGGCTCGAAGCGGACGCCACGACGAGCGCGGGCGCGAGTCCCTCACCGAGATGCTGCGCCTCTATGCCGGTCACGACTTGATTCACCTGGCGCAACTGGAGCGCATCCGCCGGCGGCACGCCGACGGTTCGGATTAGGAGGAATGATGAAGAGAGCAACCCTGCGGACAATCCTGACGGCCATCATCCTGGGCGCCGGCGCCTGGCCGGCACCGGTGGCGGTCGGAGGCGACGTCGTCTACCAACCCATCCCCGGCCGCGACGGGCTGCCGTTTTCGGAGTCGGTCCGGGTCGGCGAGCTGGTCTTCCTGTCCGGACAGATCGGCGTGGTCTGGGACTCCGGCGCGTCCGGGACTGCCGGCCTGGCTCTGGCGCCGGGAGGCATCGAGGCCGAAACTCGCCAGATCTTCGCCAACATGACCGCCGCCCTGGCCCGCCAGGGCTTGACCCCGGAAGACCTGGTCAAGTGCACGGCGATGCTCGCCGACATCGGTGAATGGCCCACATTCAATACCGTCTACAGTTCCTATTTTGAGAGCAACCTGCCGGCCCGAAGCGCCATGGGAGTCTCCGGGCTGGCCCTGGGAGCTCGGGTCGAGCTGGAATGCATCGCTGCCGGGCCCGCCCCCGCCGTCGAGACAGCCACCGAGGGCGCGGGTGCAACCGAGAGGAGCTCAGAGTGACAGTTGTTGCTGGTTCCCGGCCGTTGTCCCGCGCTCGCCGGATCGCGGCGGTTCTGCTTGTCGCGGTGGGCCTTCTGATCCCGGCGGTGGCGCCCATCGAGGCCCAGCTCTTGGGCAAGATCTCCTTTCCGAACTCGGGCGCCGAGGAGGCCCAGGACGAGTTCGTGGAGGGCGTCCTCTATCTCCATAATTTCGAGTACGAGGATGCCGCCCGGCGATTCCGGGCGGCGCGCGCGATCGATCCGGACTTCGTTCTGGCGTACTGGGGCGAAGCCATGACCCACAACCACCCGCTCTGGTCCCAGCAGGATCGAGCCGCGGCGCGGACCGTGTTGGAGAGCCTGGACGCCACCGCCGAAGCCCGCGCGGCTCGGGCGGCGACCGAGCGAGAGCGAGGCTATCTTGCCGCGGCGGAGACGCTCTTCGGCACTGCCCCGGAGACCGACTCCCTGCCCAAGGAAGAACGGGACGTCCGCTACCGGGAGGCGATGCGCCGGCTCGTGGAGAGCAATCCCGAGGACCTGGAGGCGCGCGCCTTCTACGCCCTCTCGATCCTGGGTGCCGCCCATGGCGGTCGCGACTTCGCGACCTACATGCGAGCGGCGGCGGTGGCCGATGAGGTTTGGGAGCGCAACCGGGAGCACCCCGGTGCGGCGCACTACCTGATCCATTCGTACGACGATCCCGTGCATGCCCCGCTGGGCTTGCCGATGGCTCGGGTCTACGCTCGGATCGCGCCGGCCGCGGCCCACGCCCAGCACATGACCTCGCACATCTTCGTGGCCCTGGGGTACTGGCAGGAAGTGATCGACGCCAACATCGCTGCGCGGGACGTCCAGAACGCCCGCCTCGCCGAGCTGGGGAAGAGGCCGCGGCTATGCTCGCACTACCCGTACTGGTTGCTGTACGGCTACCTGCAGCACGGCCAGCCAGAGCGAGCCGCCGAGGTCCTCGACGCCTGCCAGGAGCGGGTTCGCGATCGTCCGGACGACGGCGAGATTTGGCACTTCCGCATGATGCGGGCTCGCTACGCCGTGGATGCCGGAGACGTCGCGGCTCTGGAGCGCTGGAGCCTACCCGAGGACGCTTCCGCGTCTTCGGCCGGCGCGGGTGCCACCGCGTTGACCGAGGCCCTGATGGCGAGGAGCCGGAACGACGCGGAGGCGTTGGCCGAGGCGGTCGGCAAGGTCGATGCCTACCAGCCTACCCGCCAGTGGGCGCGTGAAGGCGGCTGGAAGGTGGCCCGGGGGATAGCGGGAGCTCTCGCGGCTGCTGCCGCCGGGGAGCGCTCGAGGGCCCTGGAGATGCTGCGGAAAGCGGCGGAGCTCGAGGACGATCTGCCCTTCGCCTTTGGGCCCCCGACTCTGCCCAAGCCGGCCTGGGAGCTTTTCGGCGAGCTGCTTCTCGAGGGAGGCGAGGCGGCCGAGGCGCGTGTTGCCTTCGAGCGCCAACTCGAGCGCACTCCGGGACGGACGGCGGCGCTGGTGGGACTGATGCGGGCGGCTCGGATGTCGGGAGATGAGGTAACGGCCGCCGAGGTCGAAGCCAAGCTGGCGGACCGGTCTTCCCGGTCCTCCGGGAGCCAGGAGTAGCCGCGCCGGCGGCCGGCTACTCGCTTTTCTTCAAGAGAGCGGGCAGGGTGTGCCGCCCGGGGCCGGTCAGGATCAGGGCCGCGAAGACGACGGCGTAGAGCAGGGGGAACTCCTTCTTGGCCCACGGATCGGCGGCGTGGTGGCCGAAGGCTGCCACCAGCATCGTGATGACCAGGGGAATCGCCGCCCATCGGACCTTCACTCCGGCGATCACCAGGAGAGCGCAGCCGAACTCGGCGGCCGCGGCCAAGAACAGACTCGGGGCGCCGCCGATGCCCAGGGGATCCGGAAACGAGAAGTCTCCGGAGACTAGCTTGGCAACCTTGCCCCAGCCGTGGGTCAGTATCAGGAAGCCGGTGGTGACGCGGAGAAACAGAAGCCCCAGATCGGTGTTCATCGGGCCGCCTTTCGTCGTTCGAGTGGAAACGTAGGAATCGTGCGCGCTCGATTGTAGCCTGCACATGCTGCGACAGGCTGCGGCCTGCTGCAGCACGACTTGGCCCGAGCGGCAAGCCTCTAGGGACCGGGTGCGGAGCTTGGGCGGATAGAATCGGGGCGTGCGCTACGCGGCCCACTCGAGCCGATCCCTGATCGCGGTCTCCGTGCTCGTGACCGGACTTTCGCTCGCGGTAGCGGTGGGACTCTCTACGCGACTGCCCGGCGAAGTCCGTCTGCTGGGTCTCCTGCCTCTGGCCGTGGTCGGTGTCTGCGCCCTCTTCACCGTCCGCGGGTACCGCCTCCGGGAACGGCACGTGCTCGTGGAGCGCTTGCTCTGGACGACGGAGCTCGACCTGTCCGAGCTCGAGTCGGCGGAGTGGGCGCCAGAGGCCGTGGCGAAGTCCTTGAGGCTCTTGGGCAACGGCGGTTTGTTCTCGTTCAGCGGTCTGTTCTGGAACCGGGAGCTGGGCCGGTACCGGGCCTGGATGACGAACCGCACCGATGCGGTTGTGCTGAGGTTTCCCGACCGGACGTGGGTGGTGAGTCCGAATCCGCCCGAGGCGTTTCTCGCGGAGGTCGTCCGGCAGGTGCCCGCGGCCCGCGCGAGGGCCCGCTCGGACGCCTGATCCGCCGGCCGATCCGCGCTGGACGCTTCCTAGCCGGAACCCGTCGGCTCGACGACCTGGATGCGGCGGTCGATGGCGAGGTCCTGGGTCAGGATCTGCGAGCGGCCCGAGGGCCAATCGACTCGGATCGAATCGATGCCGTCGTGGCCTCCGAGTCCGAAATAGAGGGGCATCCGGCTCTGGGAGAGGTAGCCGGACTTGCCGTCCGCGTAGCGGGTCCAGGTCTCATCGCCAGCGATGACCGTGACCGAGGCCCCCAACCCGTCGCGGTTCGAGGCGCTGCCGACCAGCTCGATCTCGACGAAGTGCACCTCGTGCTTCTGGGCGAGGTCGCTGATCAGGACCTGGGGCTCCGAGTGGAACTCGTTGGTGACGATGTCCAAGTCGCCGTCACCGTCCAAGTCGAACAGAGCCGAGGAGCGGGTACCGAGGTTGCCCAGGACCGAGATCGGCCCCGAGCTTTCCTGGCAGGCGGGG
Organism: Candidatus Multivoradales bacterium; assembly: GCA_965223155.1. Lineage (GTDB taxonomy): Bacteria > Acidobacteriota > Thermoanaerobaculia > Multivoradales > JAHEKO01 > CALZIK01. Next base: position 628,942 of record CBDCVR010000013.1, on the reverse strand, counting down.
TGTTCGTCGTCGTCGCCTCCGCAATCCGCCCGAAACCACTCGCGGCGAATGCGCTGGTCGGCGCGGGGCTCGACCCCCAGGAGGAACTCGGCGTCCACGAAGCGTCGGCCGGCGTCGTTCAAGAGCAGCGAGTTGATGCCGTACCGGAAGGGGTAGTTCATCGATGAGGTGACGAAGGCGTCTTCGAAGCCGTCGGCGTTGAGGTCGCCGACGCTCAGACCCCAGGGCCAGAAGTTCTCGGCGCCGACGAGATCCGAGATCTCTTCAAAGGAGCCGTCGGCCTGGCGCTCGTAGAAGCCGTTTCCGAAGAGGTTGTCGTCGCCTCCTTGCAGATGCTCGTCGGTCCAGGTCATGACCGCCTTCAGCTTCTCGCGCTCGGGCTCGACCACCTCGACCATGTCCGAGTGCATGTCGGTGAGGTAAAGATCCTGACGGCCGTCGTTGTTGTAGTCAAAGAACTTGATCCCCATCGTTCCCCAAGGGGTCTTGGGGAAAAAGTCGGAGGTGACCTCCTCGAAACGCGTTCCCCCCTGGTTCTGGTAGAAGTGATCGTCGCCCTGCATGTTGAGAAGGTAGAGATCCGGGAATCGGTCGCCGTTGACGTCGGTGAAGGTGGCGTCCCCGGTCCAGCCGAAGTCGATCAGTCCGGTGGCATCGGTGGCGTCCTCGAAGTGGCCGGTTCCATCGCCGCGAAAGAGCAGGCTGCGTTCGTGCCGGGTCCGGTCGAGGTGGCCGCCGAAGGCGTCGTCGATGCCCTGGAAGGAACCATCTGGAAGGACCGTGTCGATGGTGTACTGGCCGACGTTGGCGAGCAGCAGATCGAGATCACCGTCGAGGTCGAAGTCCAGGAACGTGGCCGCTGACGAGTGCCCCACATATCCGACTCCTGAACCCTCGGTGGCGTCGGTGAAGACGCCCCGGCCGTCGTTCAAGAAGAGCAGGTTGCCCTGCCGCACGGTCGTTACGTAGAGGTCGGCGTCGCCGTCGTTGTCAACGTCGGCGAACGAAGCGCTCACCGAGATGCGGTCGGCGACCGCCACTCCCGCCCCCTCGGTGACGTTCTCGAAACGACCCTCGCCCAGATTGCGCCAGAGCTGGTTGCCGCCGACCTGATTGACGAAATAGACGTCCAGGCGCTCGTCGCCGTCCACGTCGGCGACCGCGATGCCATTGCCGTGATCGTAGTGGACCATCATGTGGCGCTTGGCCGCGTTCAGCACCGCGTGGTTGCGGAAGTCGATGCCGCTCTCGGCGCGGCGGTCGCTGAATTGGAAGTCGTGGCGCACCGCGAGGTGCGCCGCCGACTGGACCTGCCGGGATCGGCGCGCGGCGAGGGTGTCCGCGCCCAGGTCGGTAGCGGGAACGACGACCGTCTCGAGGGCGTCGGGGGCTGGTGTCTCGGCCGCCGCCACGGCGCCGGCGAGCGCCAGCGCGGCCGCGGCCAGCGCGATCGAGGGTCGGAACTTGGCGGAGAACCGCCGGGGGAACTTTGGGTCGAGATTCATGATGCCTCCATAGCGCTTGAAGCGCGGTCGAAGTCTATACGCTCGGCGGAGCCGCATTGGTCTCCGGTCTCTGAGGATGTCGGCTGGACGATGCGGACCGGACGATCCGGACCGAAAGATCCAGATCGGAGGATCCGGACCGGAAGTTCCAGATAGGCTCGGGTCGTCAAGCCGGCGCGCCCGGGAATGACGCCGGCGCCGGATCTGTTGCGAGGAGGAGACGGTTGAACGAAGGCAGGTCCGAGCGCGCTGGCCTACGCCCCGGTGGCGCTCGAACAAGAGAGAGGTCCAAGGAAGCCCTACCGATGAGTGTCACGAAGCAAGCGGAGGAGCACGGATGCTGCGGCAGCCGCGGGGCCGGCCAGACACGCGACCCGGTTTGCGGCATGACCGTTGACCTCGATGCCGCCCGGCACGCGACCGTTCACGAAGGCGAGCGGTACGGTTTCTGTTGCAAATCCTGCCTGCAGAAGTTCGAGCTCGAGCCGGGCCGGTATCTGGATGCGGCGGATCCCGCCAAGGCGGGCGACGATCGCGGGAGGCCCGATGCCGAGCTCGCCGGCGTCCTCCACACCTGTCCGATGCATCCCGAGGTCGAGTCGCTGGGCCCGAGCGCGTGTCCCGAGTGCGGCATGGCTCTGGAGCCGGTGGTGCCGGCGATCGACGTGCCCGCGGCCGAGTTCTTCTGTCCGATGCATCCCGAGGTGGTGTCCGAGCGCCCCGGCGCCTGCCCGATCTGCGGCATGGCCCTGGAGGCGCGCCGGGTCGAGGCGGCGCCCGCGGAGGGTCCCGAGCTGGTGAGCATGCGCCGCCGGTTCTGGATCTCGGCCGCGCTCAGCCTGCCGCTGCTACTGCTCGCGATGTCCGAGATGGTTCCCGGGCTTGCGGTCCGAAGCCTCTTCCCGGGGCGTTGGTTCGCGCTGGCGCAGCTCGTGCTGGCGGCGCCGGTGGTGCTCTGGGGGGGCTGGCCCTTCTTCGAGCGCGGCTGGCAGTCGGTCCGGACGGGGCGGCTCAACATGTTTACCCTGATCGCGCTGGGCACCGGGGCGGCGTTTCTCTACAGCTTGGCGGCACTCGCCGCTCCCGGCCTGTTTCCGGCCTCGATGCGGGGACACGAGGGCGGGCTGCCGGTCTACTTCGAGGCGGCGGCGGTGATCGTGACCCTGGTTCTGCTGGGGCAGGTGCTGGAGTTGAAGGCGCGGGGCAAGACCTCCGCCGCTCTGCGCGAGCTTTTGCAGCTGGCGCCTCCCGTGGCTCGCCGGGTCGGGAGTGACGGTTCCGCCGTCGAGGTGCCGCTGGCCGAGGTCGCCGTGGGGGACCGCCTGCTGGTGCGGCCCGGCGACCGGGTACCGGTGGATGGCGTCGTGCTGTCGGGCGAGAGCCACGTCGACGAGTCGATGGTGACCGGCGAGCCGGTGCCGGTACGGCGGACCCAGGGCGACTCCTTGATCGGAGGCACGGTCAACGGCGCCGGTTCGTTCCAGATGACCGCCCGCCACGTCGGCGGCGACACCCTGCTGGCCCGAATCGTCGCGCTGGTGGCCGAGGCGCAACGCTCGCGGGCGCCGATTCAGCGGCTGGCCGACCGGGTGGCGGGCTACTTCGTGCCCGCGGTTCTGGCCGTCGCGGCGGTGACCTTCGGGGTCTGGCTGCTCTGGGGTCCCGAGCCCAGCTTCACGACCGCGCTGGTCAATGCGGTCGCGGTCCTCATCATCGCCTGTCCCTGCGCACTGGGCTTGGCGACTCCGATGTCGATCATGGTCGGAACCGGCAGAGGCGCTCAAAGTGGCGTCCTCATCCGGAACGCCGAGGCCCTGGAGGTCCTGGGCAAGGCCGATACGGTTGTACTGGACAAGACCGGCACCTTGACCGAGGGCCGCCCGGAAGTCGAGGGCGTCGAGGCCCATGGGGGCTGGACGCAGGACGAGGTGGTGCGATGGGCCGCGGCGGTGGAGCGGGCGAGCGAGCATCCCCTCGGGCAGGCCATCGTCCGCGCCGCAACCGAGCGGGAAGGCGCCGCCGGCGTCCTCGTCGCCGAAGACTTCGCCTCCGAGACCGGGCGGGGCGTCCAGGGGCGAGTGAACGGCCGGCGCGTGGCCGTGGGCAGCGAGCGCTGGTGCCGCGAGCTGGGCGTGGATCCGGCGCCGGTAGGCGGCGTCGCCGCCTGGAGGGGCCAAGGCCTGACCGTGGTCTTCGTGGCCGTGGACGACGAGCTGGCCGGGATTCTGGGCATCGGAGATCCGATCAAGGCAAGCGCCGCCGGAAGTCTCGCCGCCCTCCGGGAGCTCGGCCTGGAACCGGTCATGGTCACCGGTGACGGCGCCGCGACCGCGGCCGCGGTGGCCGAGCGGCTGGGCATCGAGCGGGTGGAGGCCGAGCGGCTTCCGGAGGAGAAGCTCGAGATCGTGGAGACGTTGCAGGCGGCTGGAAGGGTGGTCGCGATGGCCGGGGATGGAGTCAACGACGCGCCCGCTCTGGCTCGGGCGGACGTCGGCATCGCCATGGGGACCGGCACCGACGTGGCGATGGAAAGTGCGGGCGTGACTCTGCTGGCGGCGATCTCGACGGATTGACCCGGGCGGTTCGGTTGAGCCGGGCCACCCTCACCAACGTTCGTCAGAACTTGTTCCTGGCGTTTGCCTACAACACCTTGAGCGTTCCGGTGGCTGCCGGCGCGCTCTATCCGGTACTGGGTTGGTTGCTGTCGCCAATGCTGGCGAGTGCGGCCATGAGCCTGAGCTCGGTTTCGGTGATCGGCAACGCGCTCCGGCTCCGGCGCGTGCGGCTCTAGCGGCCGGGCCACCGATCTGGGGGGCCGGCGGCGGTGGTACCATCGCTGCGGTAGCGCGACGGCGCGGCAGGCGCCTGCTTGGATAGCTGTCTGGATGGCTGTCGGAAACGCCGAGCCGCGCGGCCAACGTCATCGACACCGGGAGATCACATGAATCGATTGCAGGAGCTGGTCCGCTGCGGGCAGGCGATCTGGCTGGACTACATCCGGCGGGACCTGTTGCAGAACGGTGAGCTTGCTGCCCTCATCGCCGAGGACGGCGTTTCCGGTCTGACCAGCAATCCGGCCATCTTCGAGCAGGCGATCGGCCAGAGCGATCTGTATGACGGAGCGATGCGCGAGATTCTCGCCGGCGAGCCCGACATCGATGGCGTCCGCCTGTACGAGCGGCTGGCGATCGACGACATTCGCATGGCCGCCGACCTGCTGGCCGGGGTCTTCCGGGACACGGGCGGCGCCGACGGCTACGTCAGCCTCGAGGTTTCGCCACACCTGGCCGCCGACACCGGAGGCACTCTCGAGGAGGCGCGCCGTCTGTGGGCCGAGGTCGACCGACCCAACCTGATGATCAAGGTGCCGGCCACGTCCGCCGGCATCGACGCGATCGAGGCTCTGATCGGAGGCGGCATCAACGTCAACGTGACGCTGATGTTCTCGCTCGAGCACTACGAGGCGGTGGCCCAGGCCTACCTGCGGGGGCTCGCCGGGGCCGAGGAGCCGTCACGGGTGGCCTCGGTAGCCTCGTTTTTCGTCAGCCGGGTCGACACGGCGATCGACAAACAGCTAGCCGCCGCGACCGATACCGCCGCCGCCGAGCTTCTCGGCGCAATAGGCATTGCCAACTCGAAGATGGCCTACCAGCGCTTCCTGGAGATTTTCCACGGAGCGGATTTCGAGTCGTTCGCGGCCCGCGGCGCCCGGCCGCAGCGGGTGCTCTGGGCCAGCACGTCGACCAAGAACGAGGCCTACCGAGACGTACTGTACGTGGAAGAGCTGATCGGCGCCGAGACCGTGAACACCATTCCGCCCAAGACCTTGGCCGCCTTTCGCGACCATGGCGAGGCGGCGGCGACCCTTACCGAAGGGATTGCCGAGGCTCGCGGCCAACTCGACCGGCTGACGAAGCTGGGAATCGATCTGCGGGCGGTCACCGAAGAGCTGCAACGGGATGGGCTGGCCAAGTTCGCGGTGCCGTTCGATCGTCTGCTGGCCGCGCTCGAGGCCAAGAGAACCGCCTTGGCAGCTTCCAGCGCTAGCGTAACGGTCTGATGCGCGCGACGGTTCCGGAGCAGTGGCTTCGCCTGGGCTCTTTCGGCGAAGCGGTGAAGGAACGCTTGGCCGCTTGGGAGGCGGCCGACGTTCGCGGCTGCTTGCGCGCCAAGGATCCGAGCCTGTGGCCTTATGCCGACGCCGAGGCCGTGAGCTCGCGGCTGGGTTGGCTGGATCTGCCCCAGGACATTTGGCTCGAGCTGGATGGCTTTCACGAGGCCGCCGCAGAGGCTCGGTCGCGGGGCGTGGAGCACACGATTCTGGTAGGCATGGGCGGCTCGTCCTTGGCACCCCTGGTTCTGGAGCATTGCTTTCGACCACCGGCGGAGCGGCGGTTGACGGTTCTGGACACGACCCATCCCGACTCGGTCCGGCCGCTAGTGGACCAGGTTCGCCGCGACGGCTGGCAGTGCGTGGTGTCGAGCAAGTCCGGGAGCACACTCGAGACGCGGGCGCTGGCCGACGTGCTGCTGCATTGTTTCGGCCGTTGGTCGAGCCGGCCGGGGGAGAGCTTTCTGGCGATCACCGACGCCGGATCGCCGCTCGAGGACTTTGCCGTTGAGCACGAGTTCCGCGGCGTCTACCGCGGCAACGAGACCGTGGGCGGGCGTTTCAGCGCCCTCTCGGTGTTCGGCTTGCTGCCGGCCGCGCTGAGCGGCCTGGATATCGAACAGATCCTGCGCAGGGCGCACGCCATGGAGGACGAGTGCCTCCGCAACCTGACCAGCCCGGGGTTGGAGCTAGGTGCCGCTTTGGGCGAGCTGGCGCTGGCGGGCCGGGACAAGCTGACCCTGCTGGCAACGCCGCCCCTGACTGCGTTTCCCCTGTGGCTGGACCAGCTCGTGGCCGAGAGCCTGGGCAAGGAGGGCAAGGGCCTCGTGCCGATCGTCGGGGAACCCAGGGCCGCAGCCGATGCCTACGGCGACGACCGGATCTTCGTCAGTCTGACTCTCGGCGACCCCCCGGAGGCCCTGGCCGGCTGGCTCCAGGAGCTGGAGGAGCGAGGGCACCCGACGATCTCCGTCCGTCTGCGCGATCCCTACGATCTTGGCGGCGAGTTCTTTCGCTGGCAGCTTGCGGTGGCGATGGCCGCGACCGTGCTGGAGGTCAATCCCTTCGATCAGCCCGACGTCGAGGCCGCCAAGCAGGCGACCCAGCGGGTCTTGGACGGTCCGGACCCCGCCGACCAGGAATCCGAGCCGCTACCTGAATCGATCTCGACCGGCGACCGGGATCGCCTGTCCGTCGCTCTAACCGATTGGCTGGGATCGGCCGGAGAAGGCGACTATTTCGCCATCCTCACCTACGCCCCGCCGTCGGTGGAGATGGACCGGGAGCTTGCCGAGCTCCAGCGCCGGGTCCACGAGCTGTCGGGGCGGCCCACGACCGCCTGCTACGGCCCGCGCTACCTGCACTCGAGCGGGCAGCTTCACAAGGGCGGCGGGAGCCAGGGCGTGTTCTTGCAGATCCAGCCGGCGCCGATGGCCGATCTTCTGGTTCCGGGCCGGGAGGAATCCCTGGGCAAGATCGTGGCCGCCCAGGCCGACGGCGACGCCGCCGCGCTGGTCGCCGCCGGACGGCGCCTGGTGCGGGTGCAGCCCGATGGCGACGTGCGCCGGGCGCTCTTTCTCCTCCGCCAGCTACTGAATCGCTGATCGGACGCCGGGCTCGCAGCTGTGGCCTCGGTTCGTGTCTTCGGCTCCGGAATCGCGTTCGTGGACGCAGCCGCGGGAAGACTGCTGGAATTGGTCGCGCGGGCGGCGGCGGACCGGTCCGAGCCGCTGCTGGCCCTGGCCGGAGGCTCGACGCCGGTTGACGTGTACCGGCGCATCGCCGAACGGCTCGCCACGGATCCCGAGGAGCTGAGCGCCTGGCGGCGCTGCCGCTACTTCTGGAGCGACGAGCGGTTGGTGGCCGAGAGCAGCCCGGAGAGCAACGTGGGCATGGTCAGGACCGTGGTCCTGGGTCCGCTCGGCGTGGCTCCGGAGCGGATCTTTGTCCCCATGACGGATCGCTCGGCACCGGAGTGTGCCCGGCGCTACGAGGACGAGATCCGCGAGCAGGCCGAGACGTCCGAGTGCTCTTTCGATCTACTTCTGCTCGGCTTGGGCGAGGATGGTCACGTGGCCTCGCTCTTTCCGCCGGCGCCGCCCGTCGCGGCCGACCGGCGGGAAACCGGCGCCCTGGTGGAGGCCGGGTCGAGTCCCGCCGGCGTCGGCGAGCGCGTCACTTTCTCCTACGAGCTCATCCGGCGTGCCCGGCGGGTGGTCGTTCTGGTCCGGGGCGGGCGCAAGGCGGAAGCGGTGTTCGGCGCGCTCGTGTCCCAGGATCCGGTGCTACCTGCGACCCGCGTTGCCGCCGAGGCGCCGGCTTCGGAGTGGCTTCTGGACCGGGAGGCGGCGGCTTTGCTCGGGGGCCCGCCGGCCGTGTCCTAGCCGTGCACTAGTGAATGCGGTCGTCGTCGCGGCCGCCCTGGAGCACCTCGAAGCCGCGCTTCTTCCTGAGGCGATTCAGGCGGAAGCGGAACCAGCGTTCCTGGGTCCGCAGCCAGAGCTCGCGCGCCGCGCTCGCCACCGAGGCGCCCGGGGTAAGGAGCAGCCAGGCCGCCGCGATGCCCGCGCACAATCCGACGAGTCCGGGTAGGTCGTGGGTGGTCAAGAAACCCAGGAACGCGAACAGGGCCTCCAGAAGCAGGAACCACTTGGCCTGAACCGGGAGGACGAAAAAGAGCAGGATGGTCGCGTTGCGGTTTAGGAGCGCGAAGGCCGCGACCAGTAGCGCCAGGACCATGCGCTGCCCCTGCATGAGAACGAAGGCCAACGGAAACGCGGACGGTCCCGCGAGCAGATGGCCGGCGGCGTCCACGGCCACCGCCGCCACGCCGGCCAGAATCGACGTGATCACCAGAAAGCGCCAGAACCGCTTGCGGCCCAGCTGGTAGACAAGAGTGCGGCCGAAGAGAAACAGGATCAGGAGCTCGAGGACGAACCAGAGGCCGGCGGAGCCGGTGGCGGCGAACGGGTACGTGGCGATCCTCCAGATCTGGCTCGAGCTCCAGGCCGTGGAGGCCAGCTCCAGCAGCCGGGGGAGCCAGGCAAGGGCGCTGAAGAAGCGGCAGGAGAGCGTGGCGAGAAGAATTCCCAGCAGGACCCAGACGTCGGTCGGCACCGGCCCGGTCAGGCCGAAGCCGCCTCCGGACGCGTGGCTGGCGTAGCGCATCGGCGCATTCTAGCGCTGGCTCCGGCTGGCTCCGGTCTGGGAATTTTTCCCGTCAGCGGCAGCTTGTAGTGGGGTACGCGGCACCGCGCCGCGCGGGCGCTCCTTCTTCAGGCGCACCTAGCCCCGCGGAGGCGGCAAGAAGCGCCAGGTCGGGGATGCCAGGAACAAGATCAAGAAAGATCGAGAAAGGTCCATCATGTCGGATACGTTGACCCTGCCGGTCCTGCCCCTGCGGGCGACCGTGATGTTTCCCGGAGTCACCGCGCCCATCCGGGCCGGCCGCCCGGGCACCTTGAAGGCGATCGAAGCCGCGGTCGCCGCCGAGTCCAAGCTGGTCTTCGCCGTCGCCCAGCGCGACGACGCTTCGGAGGTGAGCTCCGAGTCGCTCTACACCATCGGTACCATCGCCCGGGTGGGCCATCTGCAGCAAGGCCGCAACATGGTGCAGCTTCTCCTCGAGGGGGATCAGCGCGGCATCGCCTTCCGCATCAGCCAGCGGGACGGGTATCTGGAAGCGGTGGTGCGGCCGGCCGAGGAGATGGAGCCGTCGGACGCTGCCGACGCTGCTTACCTGGCGCTCTACCGGGAGCTCCGCGACCGGGCCGCCGAGCTGGGCCGCAAGGCCGGTCTGCCCGAGGAGATGGTGGCGCAGATTCTGGACGCCACCGACGAGGGCGGACGCTTGGCCGATCTGGTGGCCAGCTATCTCGAGATCGAGCCAGCCGATCGACAAGCTCTGCTCGAGACCCTGTCGGTGGAGGAGAGGCTGCGCCGCGTCCTGGTGCACGTCCAGCGCCAGATCGGCGTCTTGGACGCGCAAGAGTCGATCAAGAACCAGGTTCAGCAGGAGCTGGGCGATCGCCAGCGCGAGATGGTGTTGCGGGAACAGCTCAAGGCGATCCGGCGCGAGCTGGGCGAGGGTGACGACGCCGAGGAGGTGGACGAGCTGCGCGAGACGCTCGACGCTTTGGAGCTTCCCGAGGCGGCCCGCAAGGAGGTGGATCGCGAGCTCAAGCGTCTGGGCCGCATGAACCGCGAGTCGATGGAGTACCAGGTGCTGCGCAACTACCTCGAGGTGGTTGCCGAGCTGCCCTGGAACGAACGCAGCGAGGAGCATCTGGATCTGCCCCGAGCCTCGTCGGTCTTGGATCGGGACCACTACGGTCTCCAGGACGTCAAGGACCGGGTCCTGGAGTACCTGGCGGTGCATCAGTTGCGGCGGCGGGAGACGCCGGCCAAGACAGGGAGTGTTCGCAAGGCCAATTTCGAAAGCGAGCTGGAAGGCGATCCTGAAGTCGAGGAGGTCTCGGCGGCCGACTCCGGCGACTCCGCCGACGTCGATGCCGATGCCGAGATCCGGCACGGTGCGGCGCACGAGGAGCCCAAGCAGGCGCCGATCCTGCTCTTCGCCGGGCCGCCCGGAGTCGGGAAGACCTCGATCGCCCGTTCGATCGCGCGCGCCATGGGCCGCGAATACGTTCGCATCTCGCTCGGCGGCGCCCGGGACGAGGCCGACATCCGCGGTCACCGGCGCACCTACGTCGGCGCCATGCCGGGCCGGATCCTGAAGGGCATGAAGCAGGCCGGGACCCGGAATCCCGTCTTCCTTCTGGACGAGGTGGACAAGCTGGGCGCTTCGTACCAGGGCGATCCGGCCGCGGCTCTGCTCGAGGTTCTGGACCCGGCCCAGAACGACAGCTTCGTGGACCACTACCTGGGCGTTCCCTTCGATCTGTCCGAGGTGCTCTTCATCGCCACGGCCAACTATCTGCAGAACATTCCGGGACCGCTCTTGGATCGGATGGAGCTGGTCGAGTTTTCGGGCTATACCGAAAACGAGAAGCTGGAGATCGCCAAGCGCTACCTGGTGCCGCGGCAGCGCCGGCAGCAGGCCCTGGAGGCCTCCGAGATCCAGCTCGCGGACGAGGCTCTCTCCGAGGTCGTGACCCACTACACCCGCGAGGCTGGTGTGCGCCAGCTCGAGCGCGAGATCGGCCGCCTCTGCCGCAAGGTCGCCCGGCGCATCGCGGCCGGGGACGACGAGCGAGTCGAGGTGGACCGGGAGCGGGTCCGCGAGCTACTGGGCCGCCCCAAGATTCACCCCGAGACGGCGGCCTCCGTGGACCAGGTCGGGGTGGCCACCGGGATGTTCTACACCCCGGTCGGCGGCGACATTCTGTTCGTCGAGGTGACCACCATGCCGGGGAAGGGAAACCTGGTCCTGACCGGCCAGCTGGGCGATGTCATGAAGGAGTCGGCGCATGCCGCCTGGAGCTATGCGCGATCGCGGGCCGGAGAGCTGGGCTGGGAGCTCGAAGCCGAGCCCTCGAGCGGGCGGGACGTGCACATCCACGTCCCGGCGGGAGCGGTGCCCAAGGATGGGCCGTCCGCCGGCGTCACCATGGCGACCGCCCTGACCTCGGCTCTGACTGGCAGGCCCGCGCGGCACGACCTGGCGATGACCGGCGAGATTACGCTCTCGGGCCGGGTGCTGCCGATCGGTGGCGTCAAGGAGAAGGTTCTGGGCGCCGTGCGCGCCGGTTTGCGCGAGGTTCTTCTGCCCAAGGCCAATGTGCCGGATCTGGAGGACGTTCCGGCCGAGGTGCGGCGGACGCTGACCATTCATCCCGTCGAGCGTCTGGACGAGGTCCTGGCTCTGGCGATCCCCGGGCTCGGTCCCGTCGCCGACGGCGGGTCCCACATGGGCAGGGGCGAGAGCGACCGCGCCCGCCCGGTGGAGCACTGAGCCGACGGCGTCAGCGTCCTACCGGCAACGAGGCGAGAGCGGTGGCGGGCACCTAGAGGTGGAGCCTAGGGCGCCGCGGGATCTCGAACCCGACCGAGCGAAGCGGCGGGGCTGCCCGCAGCTTCGCGATGCCTGGAATCTCGGCCAGATGTCGGGCTAGGGCTCTTCCGAGAAGTTCATCGAGGCGCGGGTCGCGCTGCCGTCGCCCGAGATCGAGAGAATGATGCCGCGGCCGTCGTCGGTCTCGCCGGTCAGCATCACGGTGCGGTTGCCTCCCCCTTCGTAGGAACTGCGATCGATGGCGAAACCGGCATCGATCAGCCGGTCCTCGTAGAACTTGGCGACCTCGTCCACGGTGTCGCCAGTCTCGAAGGTGGCGGTCCCGGTGACGCCATCGTCGCCGCTCATGGTCATCGGCACCTGTACGTCGACCCCTGGGTACGCCGGCACCCAATCGGGCAGGTCCGACGAGTCGCCACCGCCAATCCGGAGCTTTCCTTCGTCGCCCACGGTCACGGTGGCACCGCCCTCGGATTCGGTCGCCAGATCCACGCTCACGGTCTCGCCGGAGTCCAGCCGCATCTCGAACTTGCCCTCCAGGATGTCTTCGACGTCCAGCTCCACCGTCTCGCCGGTCTCGCGGTTGCGGAAGGTGATGGTCTGCGCCGCTTCGTCCTTGTCTACGAATTCCAGCTCGGGATTCATTCGGATCAGGGCCTCGGCGCCGGCCATCGTGGGATTGTCGGCCACCTCGTCGAGGAAGTCCTTGCTCTTCTTGGCCACGATCGCGGTACAGGCGAAAGTCAAGATCCCGGCCAGGATGAGAACTCCGACGCAGCCGATCGCGATCCAGCCGAGCGTACTGATTCCCTGCTTAGCGGACGGTGGAGACGTGTCGGACATGGGAACTCCTTTCTGCCGGCTACCGCGATGGGTGGCCGGACCAGCACCGGTTCAGTGGTGTCGCCTAGTCTAGCTTGAGGAAGAGGACCGCTGCCGAAGCCCCGACGGATTCGGTCTCCAGCAGCCGCGGCCGCTAGCCGGAAAACGGTGCCGGCCCGGCGCCGATCCTGAACCGCGAGGGCTATTCGGCGGCGCCGTCACCGCCGGCCTTGGCGAAGGCCGCAGCCAGGGCGTTGAAGGACGAGTCTTCAGTGGATTGGCGTTCGCGGTAGGACTTGACGTCGGCATTGGTGGCCTCGGTGCCGGAGCCCTCCAGACCGAGCGAAATTCTCCTGCGTCTCCGGTCTACGGAAATGACCTGCACGGTTACCTCCTTGCCCGGCATGTAGATTCTGGGCGGGGAGGTGTTGGACGGCAGGCCCATGACCGACACCGGCAGGAGACCGGTCAGTCCCGGCGCCATCTCGATCAGGGCTCCGAAATCGGCGGCCTTTTCGACCTTGCCCTGAACCACGGTTCCCTGGGGGAAGCGATCCTCGATCCCCTCCCAGGGATCGGGCTCCAGCGCTTTCATGGAAAGCGAGATGCGCCGGCCGCCCTTCTCGATCTTGAGAATCCGGACCTTGACCTCCTGGCCTTCTTCCAGGACGTCCGATGGATGCTGAACCCGGCTGCGGCTGATCTCGGAGACGTGAAGCAAACCTTGGACGCCGCCGAGCTCGATGAACGCGCCGAAGTCGGTGATCGAGGCCACGTGACCGGTGACGTCGGCGCCGGCCTCCATGCGGCTGGCGAGCTGCTCGACCGCGCCGCGCTCCTCGGCACGCACCTGGGCGCGCCGGGACAGGACCACCCGCTTGCCGCCGTCCTCGATCCTGAGAATGCGGAAGTCGAACTCCTGATCGACGAGGCTCTCCGGGGCTTGCTCCTTGCCAACGTCCATCTCCGAGCGCGGGCAGAAGCCCGTGCGGCCGTCGACCACAACGTGAAAGCCGCCGTGGTTCCAGCCAATGACTCGTCCCTGGACCGGCTGCTGATCGCTCAAGGCGGCCGCCAGCGGGTCGGTGCTAGCCTGCGCCTCGGCCTCCGCGCCCGGGGCCGTCTGCCCGTCCGGCAGGACGGAGTCGTCGGCTGGGGACGGATCGGTTGGTTCTGCCATGGGAGCGGATTCGCGGATTCGGGGCCGGAAAGCGGAGCGTGTAGAGCCGGGAGGGCGATTATCGGACCCGCCCGCGGGCCGAGTCAAGCGCTGCCGGTCTAGGCGCCGAGGGCCGAGTCGGGATGGATGTCGTCCAGCTCGACCGAGACCATGCGGGAGACGCCGCGCTCTTGCATGGTCACACCGTAGAGACGGGTGGCGGCTTCCATGGTCAGCTTATTGTGGGTGATGACGATGAACTGGGTCTCCTGGGACATGCGCCTGAGCATGTCGACGAAGCGCAGGGTGTTGAGGTCATCGAGCGGCGCGTCGACCTCGTCCAGGATGCAGAACGGCGAGGGCTTGGCTCGAAACAGAGCGAAGAGCAAAGCGATCGCGGTCAGGGCCTTCTCCCCCCCGGACATGAGCATGATGTTCTGGAGCCGCTTGCCCGGCGGGCGGGCGACGATCTCGATGCCGCATTCCAGCGGCTCGTCTTCGTCCATCAAGCGCATCTCGGCCTGGCCGCCGCGGAAGAGGTCCTGAAAGGCCTTGCCGAAGAAGTCGTTGACCTGGAGAAAGGTGTCCAGGAAGCGCTGGCTGGAGGTCGCGTTGATCCCGCGGATCGTCTCCTTCAGGCGCTCGATCGACCCGGCCACGTCGGCACGCTGGGTCGATAGGAACCCGTGGCGCTCCTCCTGCTCGGCGTACTCGTCGGCCGCCAGCAGGTTGACCGGACCGGTACGGTCCAGCTTCTCCTTGACGCGGGTCGCGTCCATCTCGAGCCGCTCCAGGTCCTCGGGCGCTTCCGGCGCGGCCGCGGGGAGCTCGTCCTCGAAGTCCTCGCGGTACTGCTCGCGCAGATGGGTAGCTTCCTGGTTGGCCGCCGCTTCGCGCACCCGTAGGGCCGCGATCTCTTCGCGCAATTCGTCCCGGTGGGTGCGGCCGGCTTCCAGCCGGCCGGCGAACTCGTCCAGGGAGGAACGGTGCGCGTCGATCGTCTCCTGCTGCCGGATGGCCGCGTCTTGGGCCTGCTCCCGCCGCTCCAAGGCCTCCTTGAGCTCCTCTTCGGCGGTGGTCATCGCGGTTGCCAGATCGGACTTGCGCGTTTCGAGCCGGGTCTTGTCGTCGGTCCAGGTGCGGTCGGCGTGCCGCGCTTCCTCCAGGTCCCGGCCGATGCGGTCCAGATCGCTCCGCACGGATTCGACGCGGTGACTGATGAGCTCGAGCCGGCCGCGGCGGCTGGCGCCCGAAGTCTTGGTCGATTCGCGCTCCGTTCGGGAGCGATCGTAGTCCTGTTGCGCCCGGTCGAAGTCTCCCTCCAGGGTGCTGTGCAGCTCCTGGGCCCGCTCCAGATCTCGTTCCAGGCGGCGAGACCGGTCCCGGAGGAGGCCCAGCTCGGTGCCAATCTCGGTGCTCTCGGTGCCGAGGGTGTCGTGCTCGACCGTCAAGCGCTGGCCGAGCCCCGAGAGATCGTCGCGGCGGGCCTCGGCCACGGCCAGCTCGCGCCGGGTCTCGGCCAGCTTGTCGGCTTGGCTGCCGTGCGTTGCCTCGGCCTCGGTCAAGCGGCCCCGCTGCTGGGCAATGTCGGCGTCCAGATCGTCCCGGCGGAAGGTCAGCTCCTGGATGCGGTCGCGGATCTCGTTGAGGTCGTGCTCTCGGGTGAGGGTGCCCGGGCGGGCGTTGCGGCCCTGGATGTGGAGGACCCCGGCCTCGGCCCAGAAGCGATCGCGGGTAATGAACGAGACTCCGGGATGGGCGGCGGCAAGACGCCTGGCGTCGTCGGGTGACTCGACCAGGAAAGCCGGGGGCAGGAAGGCGGCGAGCGCGGGCTCGACTTCCAGAGCCTCGGCCAGGCTGGCCCCGACGCTGGCGTCGTCGATCTCGACCGGCCGCGGGCGTTCGCCGTCGGTGGAGATGAGGCCGGCGGTCATGTCGCTATCAGCCAGAGCGTTGACCGCGACGGCCGCGGTGGCGGTGTCGCCGACTACGATGGCGTCGGCCAGGGCGCCCAAGTAGAGGTCCAGCGACCGCTCCCAGCCTTCGGGGACGGCGAGGCGATCGGCCAGGAAGCTGGGATGGCCCAGGTCGGCCCGCTCGAAGACCTCGGTGAGACCGCGCCGGCGGGCGGCCTGGACCCTCTCCAGCTCTTCCAGCACGTCCCGATCGGTCTCGAGAGCGCGCAGCTCGTCGAGCGCTTCGCTTCGCCGGGACTCCAGCTCGGCGAGGGCGGCTCGGCGGCGCTCGACGTCGGCGCCGAGCTCGGCCAGGGAGTCCTCGGCTTCGGCGACGGCGGCGGCCAGCTCGCGGTGGCGGGCCTCGGCGGTTTCCAACTCGGCCGTCGTCTCGGTGACGGCTTGGATCTTGGCGGCGAGCTCTTCGGCCAGATGGCGCTCGCGCAGCTCGCCCTTCTCGAGCTCGACCTGTTCTCGGTGGAGCTGGTTGCGGAGGCCGTTGACGTCCCCGATCGACTGGAGCAGGCGTCCCCGGAGGGCCTCGAGCCGGCTCTCGGCCTCGCCGGCCGCGCGCATGACCTCGTCCAGCTTGACCTCGTCCTCGGAAACCTCGCTGGCGGCGGTGTCGTGCTCGCCTCCCAGCTCGGCCAACTTGGTCTCGAGGGAGGCGCGGGCGCCTTCCAGGGTCTCGATCTTGCCCGCCCGCGCGAGCGCCGCTCGGTCGCCGGCTTTGACCCGTTCGTCGATCTCGGTCTGGCGCGATCTGGACCCGACCAGAAACTCCTGCCGGCCCTCGATGCGCGCGGCCTGCTCGGCTTCCAGGCGGTGTTGCTCGGCCAGCTCCTTGGTCAATCGATCCAACTCCTCGCGGCCGGCGAGGAGCTCGGCCTCGAGCTTCTGGACCGAAGCGGTGCTCTCGGCCTCGCGGTCGGTCGCCGACCGCAGCCCGGTCTCGAGCTCCGCCAGGCTGCCGGAGAGCCGGCTCCAGCGGCCCAGAAGGACTTCCTGCCAAAGCTCACGGTAGGCCTCGCGCCGCTCGTGGAACCTCCGTGCCGCGCCCGCCTGGCGCTTGAGCGAGCGCAGGCTGCGCTCGACCTCGGCCAGAATGTCGTCCAATCTGAAGAGATTGTCGCGGGCGTCCTCGAGCTTGATCTCGGCGATGCGCCGCCGCTCCTTGTAGCGGGTGATACCGGCCGCTTCTTCGAGCAGACGCCGGCGCTCGACCGGCTTGCCCGACAGGATCATTCCGATCTTGCCTTGCTCGATCACCGAATAGGCCCGGATCCCCAGGCCGGTGTCCATGAGCAGATCCCGGATGTCCTTGAGGCGCACGGTCTTGCCGTTCAAGAGGTACTGGCTTTCGCCGTCCCGGTGCACCCGCCGGCCGATGGTGATGCGGCCGTCTTCGGCGTGCTCGTACGAGCTCTCGGTGGTCAGGCTGAGTTGGACGTCCGCCAACCCCAGCCGCTTGCGCGAAGCCGAACCGCTGAAGATGACGTCCTCCATGGTCTCGCCGCGCAGATTCTTGGCGCTGCGCTCGCCCAGCACCCAGCAGACCGCGTCGCAGACGTTGCTCTTGCCGCAACCGTTGGGGCCGACGATGGCGTTGATCCCGCCCGAGAAGTCGAGGACGGCGGGATCCACGAAGGATTTGAAGCCCGAAAGCTCGAGCCGACTTAGCTTGAACATACGAAAATTGGCGGCCGAAACCGCCGTTCGGAGCGTACCAAACAGGTCCTCGCAACCACAAGACCTCGTGGCTGCCGGTGAGGGTGAGTGCTAGATGTTGTGGTCGGTTGCTAGAGGACCGACTCGCCAGGGGGCACGATGGCGTCCACCTGGAGCCGTTCGTCGGCTTCGAGCCGCTGGTCGGTGGCGGCCAGGCTGGCCTCGAGTTGTTCCGGGGTGCGCGGACCGATGATCACCGAGGTGACCGCCGGCTCACCCAGGTTCCAGGCCAGGGCGTAGTCGGCCAGCGCCAGCCCCTTGGCCTCGGCCAGCTCGCCGAGCTTCTGGATCGCGGCTCGCCGCGGACCGAACTTCGGATCGTCGAGGTCCTTGATCCAGCGCTCGAACCGGGGACTGTCCTCGGGCGGCTCGTGGCCGGGTTGGTACTTGCCGGTCAGCCAGCCGCCTTCGAGCGGACTCCAGACGATGTTGGCCAGCCCAAGCCGCCGGCTCATGGGGAAGTGCTCGCGCTCCATCGTCCGGCGTAGCATCGAGTACGGGGGTTGCAGACTGACGAAGGGCTCCCAGCCGTTGCGCTCGCAGATCCGGAACGTATCGACGATCTCCCAGGCACTCAGTAACGGAATGTCTCCGACCGGGTAGTGGTTGGTGGAGCAGCCCAGGTAGCGCACCTTGCCCTGGCGGACCAGGTCGTTGAGCGTCGACAGGGTTTCTTCCCACGGCACGGTCGGGTCGGGCCGGTGGATCTGGTAGAGGTCGATGACGTCGGTGTCCAGCCGCCGGAGACTGGCCTCGACCTGTTCCTGAATGGCCTTGCGCGACAGGCCGCGCTGGTTGGGACCGGGTCCCATGGGGAAGTACACCTTGGTGGCCAACACCGCCTCGTGTCTGCGCCCGTTCAGGGCCTTGCCGACGAGGGTCTCGGTCTCGCCCTCCGAATACATGTTGGCGGTGTCGATGAAGTTGATGCCGGCATCCAAAGCCTGATGGATCATGCGCACGCAAGCGTCGTGGTCCGGGTTCCCCCAGGCACCCAACATCATCGTGCCCAGGCAGAGAGGCGAGACCTTGAGGCCGGTCGGTCCCAGGTTGCGGTAGTCCATGGAGCGACCGTACCAGCACTCGGGCTGCCGGCGCCCATGCGGCCGGCGTGGAACGGGCGACCGGCGAGGGAGTCGGCCAGGGTCGGGCAACCGTCGGCCAGAGGTGACCGGAAGGCGGCCAGGAAGCAGGCAGGGGTCGGATAAACTTACGGCTCCGCCAGGAAGCCTGGGATCGGAGCGCGCCGGTCGCGTTCTGAGCCTGCCCGAGACCGCCATGGACGTTGCCGCTTGTCAGCCCTGATCCCGCGTAGCCAGGCGGCAGCTTGGGCGCTCTGGACGGTGGCCGCCGCCTGCGTCCTAGCGGGGCTCGGCGGCGCTCCGGTGGCGGCGTCCAGCGAGGCACTCTCGCCCAGGAACGCCAACTACACGATCGACGTCCGTCTGGACGCGGCCGAGAAGATCCTGCGCGGGCGGCAGCGGGTGCGCTGGCGCAACATCCAGGAGCAACCGACCTCGGAGCTGCGCTTCCACCTCTACTGGAACGGATGGCGCAACAGCGAGAGCACCTGGCTTCGAGAGGATCGGCACCGCGGCAGGAGCGAGCACGATGGGACCGTCGCCGACGAGGACTGGGCCTATCTCGAGATCGAATCGATGACCCTGGTGGCTGTCGCCAGGGGCGCCGAAGGAGCGGACGCCGGTTCCGGCGGCGGAGGAGGGAGCGACGATTCGGCTCTGGGAGAATCCGAGTCGTCGGTCGATCTCATGCCTGGCCTCCGGTTCGTGGCTCCGGACGATGGCAATCCGGCGGACAGGACGCTGGCGGGCGTGGAGTTGCCGGCACCGGTCGCGCCCGGCGACTCGATCGAGGTCGAGCTCCAGTTCCGAGCCAAGATCCCGAGGACGTTCGCCCGCACGGGATTTCGCGGGAACTTCTTTCTTCTGGCCCACTGGTTCCCGAAGCTGGCCGTCTTCGAGGCCGGCGGCTGGAGCGGCCGGCAGTTCCATTCGGCCACCGAGTTCTACTCGGACTTCGGCGTCTACGACGTGTCCCTCACCGTTCCCGAGGGCTGGTTGGTGGGCGCGACCGGCCGCGAGGTCGAGCGCCGGGCGGGGCCCGAGCCGGGGACCGAGATCCACCGGTACCGGGCCGAGGACGTGCACGGGTTCGCCTGGACGACGAGCCCGGACTACGTGGAGTTTCGGGATCGTTTCGAGGAGCCCGGGCTGCCGCCGGTCGAGATCCGGCTGCTGATGCAGCCCGAGCATCTTCGCCAGGCGGCCCGGCACTTCGACGCCACCCGCGCCGCCCTGCGCCTGTACGGCGGCTGGTACGGCCCGTATCCGTACGACTTCGTGACGGTGATCGACCCGGCCTACGGCAGCGGCGCCGGCGGGATGGAGTATCCGACGCTCTTTACCGCGGGCACTCGGCTCTGGAACCCATTCGGCGGCGGGCGCCCCGAGGGCGTGACCATCCATGAGGCCGGCCATCAGTTTTGGTACGGGGTCGTGGCCAACAACGAGTTCGACGCGGCGTGGCTCGACGAGGGCCTCAACTCGTTCTCGGACGCCCGGGTCTACGACGAGGCCTACGGCCCGATCCATCCAAGCCGGCGGTATTTCTCACCGCCAGGCGTGCCCGAGCGCCGGGGCTTTTTCCCGGTTGTCTTCCGGGAGGTGGAGCTCTCACGGGAGCTCTACGGCAACGGCTGGGCGCGCTACCGGCGGGCGGCGGTGACCGACGTGCAGAGCCGGCCTACCTGGCGCTACCATCCGGCTACCGCCTCCGGAATCAGCTACAGCCGCACCGCGATCTGGCTCCATACGCTGGAGCGTTACCTGGGCTGGCCCAGGCTGCGGGAGGTGTTGTCCGCCTTCTACGCGCGCTGGCGCTTCCGGCATCCCCGGGGCGAGGACTTCTTCGCCACCGCCAGCGAGGTCGCGGGCGAGGACCTGGACTGGTTTTTCGACGAGGTGGTGCGCTCGGCTCGGAGCTTCGACTACGCCGTCGATTCGGTCGAGAGCTGGCCGATCGAGCCGTCGGGCTACTTCGGTTCCGGGGCGGCCCTGGAGCTGGCTTCGACCGACGGCGCGGAGGCCGCCGAAGACCGGCGCTACCGTTCGAGCGTGGTCGTGCGGCGGCTGGGCGACGGGCGCTTCCCGGTGCGGGTGCGGATCGACTTCGAGGACGGCACTGCGGTCGAGCGCCGCTGGGATGGCAAGTATCGTTGGCAGGAGTTCGTCGAGGAGGGGCCTTCCCGGGTGCGCTCGGCGACCGTAGACCCCGATCGGATCCTGCTGCTGGACGTCAACTACACCAACAACACCCGCTACCGCCGGGAGCAGAGCCGCTGGCCGGCGGTCAAGTGGGCCGGGCGCTGGCAAGCCTGGCTTCAGGACGTGCTGCACGCCGTGGCGTATTTCGTTTGATGGCCGGACCGAATCGAGCGAGGACTCGATGAGCGGCCGATCCGCGATTGCCGAGGGCCTACGCCGCATGCTGCGGGCCCCGGGCCTGGTGGGGCTGGTTTGGCTTCTCAACGTGGCGATCGCCCTGCCGGCGGCGGTACTGGTGGGCGACTCCATCCAACGGTCGGTGGGCCGCAGTCACGTGCACGGCAAGCTCCTGGCCGGCCTGGACACGGGATGGCTCACCGAATACGCCGAAAGCGGCACCGGTCTGCCGGGGACGATGTCGGTCTCTGCGCTGACTCGTGGCGCCTGGCTGGATACCCTGGATCGGTGGTGGGACGGAACCCTGCTGACGCTGGGGCCGGCCGTGCTGGCCGTGGGGGCGCTCTTCGCCGTCGCCTGGCTGCTGGTCCTGGGGGGGGTCTTGGAGGCGCTCCGGGAGGGCTCGCCCAAGCCCCGGCTCGGGACGGTGCTGGCCGACGGCCTGACCTACTTCCCGCGCCTGGCTCGCCTGACTTTGGCAACGGCGGTGCTCTATTACGGGCTCTTCCGGCTCGCTCACTGGCTCTTTCCACAGCTCGGCGGCAGGCTCATCGACGTGACCAGCGAGCGTACGGTGCTGGCGGTCAACCTAGCGGCGGCCCTGGGCATTGTGGGCCTCCTGGTCGCGATCCGGATGGCCTCGGATCTGGCCAAGGCGGCTCTGGTGCTGGATCGGCGCCGCTCGGCCCTCGCCGGGTTGGTTCGGGGTTTCGCGCTGCTGGTCCGCCATCCGCTGCGGCTGGCGGCGGTGGCCGCGGGCTACGGCCTCCTGGGGGCCGGCTTGATGGCGCTCCACTGGTTCGTCACGCCCGGAGTCGGCCAGGCGCGGCCGGGAGCCATCCTGGTCGCGCTCGCCGTCGCCCAGCTTCTGCTCGCCGGCAAGTTCGCCTTGCGGGTGGCCTTCCTGGCTTCGGAAGTGACCCTCTACGAAAGGCTGGGATGAAGTACCTGAACCGATTCTGTCGCCGGTCCTGCCGGGTGCTCGGAACCGTCGCGGCGCTGGTGCTGACGGCGGCTTGGAGTCCGGCTCCCGCCGCGGCTGCCGCGGCCGCAGACGGCGCCGGCGCCTGGGATGCCTACCGGATGGTGCAGTACTTGAGTGTCGGCAAGCGCTCGCCGGAGGGGATCGCCGCGCTCGACTCCAACGGCGAGATCCTGCTGGCATGCCGCGACGGGTGCTCGCTCGAAGAGCTGCGGACCTCGGGCCTGTCCGTCCTGGACAGCCAGGTGGAGCTCCTTCGGACCCTGGGCATGCTCCAGGACGACTCCTCGGGGCGACTCGTCACCGGCTTTCCGGTTCTGGACGCCGAAACGACGCTCGAGCTGCGGCGGCGGATCGAAGAGCTCGCCGGACGCACGCTGCTCGAGGTCGGGGACGAGAGCCGAGCGTTCCTGGAGGCGGTGCGCGCCGCCGGTCACCGGGGATGGGCCTATTCCCTGGTCTTCTCGTACGTCCTCGACGGCATGGTCTGGGAGTTCCTGGACGAGTACCGGATGGTCCCCGATCGCCGCCGACGGTCGACGCGCTCGCCGCACTGGACCGGCGTCTACTGGGTGCACCGGCCGCCACGTCCCGAGGCTCCGCGAACCCTGGTTCTGAGCGGTTCTCCAGCCACCCTCAAGATGACCGTTCCCGGCGGGGCGGCGTCCCCCGACCTCGGACCCTGGCGCGCGGCTGCCACCGAGCTGAGCCAGGCTCTGGGCGCCGGTACGGCCGGGGATGCGGATGAGGCCGGTGCGGGAGCCGAGGATCGGCCGCAGGGCAACCTCAACAGTCTCGGACTCATGGATCCGGACGGCCGTTGGCTGGTGCCGGTCGTGGACGAGGCCGGCGGTGGCCCGGTTTTCCGGGCGGCCGAGAACTTGACCGAGGGCCTCCTCGAGGAGCTTCAGAACCTGGACGTGGAGTCCTGGAGCGAGGGCTTCGGCCTCGGTGACGCCGGTCAGACGTTGGTCATCGTCTACCATGAGCTCATGTGGGAGTTGATCGATCGCCTCGTGACACGTGAATCGCTGACCCGGCCGGAGGCGGCGGGGGCGGGTACCGCGTTCCTCGTGCGCCGCGCCGTCACCCGGGAGCTGGCGACCGTCGATGGGCGAGATCCACGAAAGGACAGCGAAAATGTCGACGATTGATTCGGCGCCGCCTGGATGCCGCCGTCCGGTCTCGGAAGGTACCGTGACCGCCGTTCTGGCGCTGGTTGGTCTGCTCACGGTGCCGGCCGCGCCCCACGCGGCGGCCGGCGACCCACCCGAGCAGGGTCGCTACGTCGCCAGCGCCGGCGCCGTTCTGGCCGAGCGCGACCGGGTCGCTCCGGTCAACGAGATCCTGGAAGACCGGTTGGACACCCTGCTGCCGGGCTTGATGCGCGAGGCCGGCCTGGACATGTGGCTGGTCATGAATCGGGAGTACGCCGAAGATCCGGTCTACTTCTCGCTGGTGCCCGAGCCGGTCTACGCGGCCCGGCGCACGACCATGCTGGTGTTCTTCGACCGCGGTCCCGACGAGGGGCTGGAGCGGCTGACCGTGAACCGCTACCCGTTCCGCAGCCTGTACGAGTCTGCCTGGAAGGGGGGCGATCTGGACGCCCAGTGGCGGGGTCTGGCGGAAGTCATCCAGGAGCGCGCGCCGCGCCGCATCGGCATCAACGTCAGCCGGGACTGGCCGGTGGCCGACGGGCTGACCGCCAGCCTGCGGGACCGGTTGGTCTCGGTCTTGCCCGAGGAGTTGGCTTCGCGCCTCGTCTCCGCCGAGGATCTCGTGGTGCGTTGGCTCGAGACCCGCACCGAGCGCGAGCTGGCGGTCTACCCGCACGTCGTGGCCCTGGCGCGCTCGGCGATCTCGGAGGCCTTCTCCGAGAACGTCATCACCCCGGGTGTGACGACCACCGACGACGTGGCCTGGTTTCTGGCCCAGCGGTACGCGGAGCTGGATCTGCCGATCTGGTTTCAACCCTACGTCAACGTCCAGCGGCCGAGCGCCGAGTGCGGCCTGGAGAATCCGTTTTGCGGCACCTCCGGGGTGATCCATCGAGGCGACGTGCTGCACACCGACGTCGGCATCTGCTATCTGCGTTTGTGTACCGACACCCAGGAGATGGGGTACGTGCTGCGGCCGGGAGAGTCCGAAGTGCCCGCGGGCCTGCGCCAGGCTCTGGCGGTGGGCAACCGTTGGCAGGACCTTCTGGCGGGCGAGTTTCGCACGGGTCGCACCGGCAACGAGATCCTGGCGGAGGCCGCGGCCGCGGCCGAGCGCGCAGGTATCGTGGCTAGCATCTACACCCACCCGCTGGGCTTTTTCGGGCACGCGCCCGGCCCGACCATCGGCATGTGGGACAACCAGGGACCGACGCCGGTTCGGGGAGACTGGCCGCTGGCGCCGGCCACCGCGTACGCCATCGAGGGCAACGTCAAGGTGGCGGTGCCCGAGTGGCAGGGAGCCCGCGTCCAGATCAAGCTGGAGCAGAGCGCGGTCTTCGACGGCGAACGCGTGACCTATCTCGCCGGCCGCCAAACCGCTTGGCACGTGATCCGATGACCGGATTGCGCAAGGGTCGATGGGGCTAGGGTCGATGGGCCTAGAGGCGACGGGATTGAGTGACCGGGAAATTGACACGGCATCGCCTCGGACGTAGCATCCCGCCGACCCGAACGGAGACTTCTTGGCCGACAAGCTGAAGCACCGACGCCGGATCCTGGGCGGCAAAGAGATGCACCGGATCATCCGGCGCATGGCGGGGGAGCTCTTGGAGGCCGAAGGCCGCGAAGAGACCCTCGTGCTGGTAGGGATCCGGACCCGGGGGGTGCCGCTGGCCGAGCTCCTGGCCAAGCAAATCCAGGCCATGGAAGACATGGAAGTGCCGGTCGGCGTTCTGGACATCACCCTGTACCGCGACGATCTGTCCACGATCGCGCCGCAGCCGGTGGTCAAGGACACGCACTTTCCGACCACCTTGAGCAACAGCCGGCTGGTGCTCTGCGACGACGTCCTCTACACGGGCCGGACCGTGCGCGCCGCTCTGGATCACCTGGTCGATTACGGGCGGCCCCGGCGCGTGCAGTTGGCGGTACTGATCGACCGCGGCCACAGGGAGCTGCCGATTCAGGCAGACGTGGTCGGCAAGAAGGTGCCGACGGCAGCCGATGAGGTCGTCGAGGTGCGCTTCGAATCCACCGACGGCGAGGACGGCGTGTCGATTCTGGAGCTGGTGAACGGCGAATGACCGAGGCCAGCTGGGATCGGAAGGATCTGCTGTCGATAGCGGATCTTTCCGTGGCTGAGATCCAGCACATCTTGGACACGGCGGAGTCCTTCGTCGAGGTCGCCGAGCGGCCGATCAAGAAGGTGCCCACCCTGCGCGGGCGCACCGTCATCAACCTCTTCTTCGAGCCCTCGACACGCACGCGCTCGAGCTTCGAGATTGCCGAGAAGCGCCTGTCGGCGGACTCGATCAATTTCTCGGCTTCGTCCTCGGGGCTGATCAAGGGCGAGAGCCTGGTGGACACCGCCCGGAACCTGCAGGCCATGGCGCCCGACCTGATCGTCATCCGTCACGGGCACCCGGGCGTTCCCAGGATGCTGGCGGAGACGATCCAGGCCGGCGTCATCAACGCCGGCGACGGCGCCCAGGAGCACCCCACGCAGGCGCTGCTGGACGCGTTTACCATCCGGGCCGCCAAGGGACGCTTGGAGGGCCTCAACGTCTCGATCGTCGGTGACATCGCCCACAGCCGGGTGGTGCGCTCGAATATCTACCTGCTCTCCAAGATGGGCGCCAAGGTGACCGTCGCGGGACCGCGCACGATGATGCCGGCGGGGATCCAGGAGCTGGGGGTGCGCGTCGTCTACGACCTGGACGAGGCGATCCGGGGCGCGGACGTGATGATGATGCTGCGGGTTCAACTGGAGCGCCAGAGCCGGATGCTTTTTCCCTCGGTGCGCGAATACTTCGATCTCTTCGGGTTGACCCGCGAACGACTGCGCCGGGCCCGGCGCGGAGCCGTGATCTTGCATCCCGGGCCCATGAACCGGGGCGTCGAGATCGCCAGCGACGTGGCCGACGGCCGCTATTCGCTGATTCTGGACCAGGTCGCCAACGGCGTCGCGGTGCGCATGGCGGTGCTCTATCTCTTGGCCCAGGCGGGCGGAGGAGACTCGTGACCAAGCTGGTGCTACGCGGCGGCCGGGTCGTGGATCCCAGCCAGGAGCTGGACGCCGTCGCCGACGTCGTCATCCGGGACGGACGGGTGCTGCGAGTGGGCTCGGCGGGCCGGATTGGCAAGCGCGACCGGGTGATCGACGCCAGCGGGCTGGTCGTGGCTCCCGGGTTCGTGGACATGCACGTCCATCTGCGCGAGCCGGGCCAGGAGTACAAGGAGACCGTCGCCACCGGCGTCGCGGCGGCCGCGGCGGGCGGATTCACGGCGGTGGCCTGCATGGCCAACACCGATCCGGTCAACGACAGCCGCTCGGTGACCGAGCACATCCTGGTCGAGGCCGCGCGCCACCCGGCGGCCCGGGTCCATCCCATTGGCGCCATCTCCAAGGGCCTGAGCGGCGAAGAGTTGGCCGAGGTCGGGGACATGGTGCGGGCGGGCGCAGTGGCGGTGTCCGACGACGGTTTGCCGGTGATGAGCTCGGAGCTGATGCGCCGGGCCTTGGAGTACACGCAGCACTTCGGCGTGCCGGTGATCCAGCATGCCGAGGATCTGACCCTGGGCTGTGGCGGTGTCATGCACGAGGGCGAGTTCTCGACCCGGACGGGCCTGCCCGGATTGCCGGGCGTGGCCGAGGACATCATCGTCTCGCGCGATCTGCTGCTGGTGGAGCACTTCGGAGGGCGGTACCACGTCGCGCATCTCTCGACCCGCGGAGCGCTTGAGCTGGTGCGCCGGGCCAAGGACAAGGGCCTGGCCGTGACCTGCGAGGTGACCCCGCACCACCTGCTCCTGACCGACCGGGAGGTCCTGGACTCGCTGCTCTCTACCGATACCAAGATGAAGCCGCCGCTACGCGCGGAGGCCGATCGCCAGGCGCTTCTGGCGGGACTCGCCGATGGCACCATCGACGTCATCGCCAGCGACCACGCTCCCCACCACGCCGACGAGAAGAACTTGCAGTTCTCGTGCGCGCCCTTCGGCATCGTCGGCCTCGAGACAACGGTCAGCCTGTGCCTGGACCGCTTGGTCCGGCCCGGGGTGATCTCCCTGTCTCGTTTGGTCGAGCTCCTGTCCACGGCGCCGGCCCGGATCCTGGGCGTGCCCGGAGGCAGCCTGGCCGAGGGCAGCCCCGGCGACGTCACCCTGCTGTCCCTGGACTCGCGGGTCACGATCAACCCCAAGCGCTTCGCCAGCAAGGGCCGCAACACGCCGTTTGGCGCCTGGAAGCTGCGTGGGCGGGCCGTGGGCACGGTCGTCGGCGGCCGCGTCCTGGACTAACCAGCCCGTGTCCCAGGATCGGGGAGCTGCCAGTGGATCGCGCGACGGAGCCGTCCGGGACAGCGAGCTCGAAGCCCGGGCCACCCTCGCCGAGTCGGCGGCGCGGGCCGCGGGTGCGGTCCTCCGTCGCCACTTTCGGTCGCGGGCGTTCGAAGTCAGCGCCAAGGCCGAGCACGACTTCGTCACCTCGGCCGACCGGGCCGCGGAGAGCTCGATCCTGGAGGCCGTCCGGGGAGCGTTTCCCGAGGACGAGATTCTGTCCGAGGAATCGGGATTCGTGCCGGGCGGCACCCCGGGCGGTTGGCGCTGGATCGTGGACCCTCTGGACGGCACCACCAACTTCCTCCAGGGGCTGCCGGTCTACGCGGTGTCGATCGCCTGCCAGCGGGACGGCCGGACGGTGGTGGCCGCGGTCTACGACCCCGAGCTGGACCGGCTCTACCGGGCGGTGTCCGGCCGCGGCGCCGACCGGGACGGCACCGCCCTCGCGGTGAGCCAGCGGGCCGGCCTGGACGGAGCCTTCCTGGCGACCGGCTTTCCGTTCAAGGCCCGGGGTGCCCTGGGCGCGTATCTCGAGGTGTTCGAGGCGGTCTTTCTGCGCGCCCGCGCCGTGCGCCGGTGCGGTGCCGCGGCCCTGGATCTGGCGCACACCGCGGCCGGCGTCTTCGACGGCTTCTTCGAGTACCGGCTGTCGGCTTGGGACGTGGCCGCGGGCGAGCTCTTGATTCGTGAAGCGGGCGGGGTGGTTACGGATCTGGACGGCGGCGACGGCTTTCTGCGGGGCGGCAACGTCCTGGCGGGCGCTCCCGGGGTGCACGGCGATTTGCTGAGAGTGGCCCGGAAAATCGCCGGAGAGGCTAAGATAGATCGACTTGTGCCCTGAATCACAGGGCGCTTCCGACCGGCATGCTAGGTTGATTCAGCTTGCCCAAGGTGTCTTGCGTTGTCGAAGCAGCGGCCATTTCTGGAGATTCAGTTTCACCCCGGCGACATCCGGTCGCGGGTGCGCTATTTCTTCCTGACCCGAAAGCAGGCGCGGCTCTGGGCGGTCGGCCTGGTGGCGGCACTCGCCGCAGGGCTGTTCAACCTGGCGATTCTGCCCAAGGTTGTCGGTGACCTGCTGAGTGGTCGGGAATACAAGACGCTGGTGGCCGAGCGCGCGACCCTCGGCGACCGGTTGCAGGAGCTGACCCACGAGTTGGGGCGCCTGGACGGCGAGAGCGCGGACCTGCGCCTGCGCATCAGCCGGGTCTACGTCGCCTACGGCCTCGAGGGCGACGAATCGGTCGGACAGGGAGGGTTCCCATTTCGCGGCCGGACCATGCCGGACTCGATCTATGCGACCGCGGTGGAGCGGGCGGGAGACCTCGAAGCCGGCATTCGGGAGCAGCTTCGGGTCTTGGACACCTTCCTGGAGGAGGTGCACAGCTTCGAAGGCGCCCACGGCGGCCAGGTGCGGACCACGCCTTCCATCTCGCCTCTGCGCTCGGCCGACTTCGTCCTGACCAGCCCCTTCGGCACGCGGCGGAGCCCGTTCACCAAGAAGGTGGACTTTCACGCCGGCCTGGACATGGCAGCCCCCACCGGGACGCCGATCTACGCCCCGGCCGACGGAGTGGTCGTCTTCGCCGGACGCTACCCCCTGAAGCAAAGCGTTTCCTGGTGGCGCTACGGCAATCTGGTCGCGATTCGCCATGACGATTCCTTCATCACGCTGTTCGGCCATTGCGAGGATGTGAGCGTGCGCAGCGGGCAGCGGATCGAGCAGGGCACGGTGATTGCCACCGTGGGCAACACCGGATGGAGCACCAGCCCCCATTTGCACTACGAGATCCGGGCGCGCTCCGCGGCCGGCGACTTCAAGCCCGTGGATCCAAGGATTTACATCCTGGATCACAAGTGGCGCAACGAGGAGCAACTGCTGGTGCGGGCGCGCATGGCTCCGGAGGCCCGGGGCTACGAGCCGCTACCGCGGATTATTGGCCGCTAACGGGGCCGCTAACGGGCGCGAGGAAGGACCATGACAGCCGAAAAAGCTCCCACGATGATCATCCCGTCCGGGACGGACATTCAGGTAGACGTCCACGGCCAGCTTTCGATTCGCACTCCGGGGAACCTGGTGATCCAGGACTCGGGAAGCTTCGCCACTCTCGAGTCGGTCAATGGCTCGATCCGGATCGAATCGGCCGCCCAGGTCGAGGCGGTGACCGTACAGTGCGCGGAGACTTGCTACGTCGAAGGCAGTCTGACCGCCTGGCGAGTCAAAGCCGATTCCATCCAGCTCGAGCAGGCGGCCAAGGCCAATATCGTCTTCCAGGAGGCCAAGCGGCTCGAGGTCGGCCAGAACGCCCGCCTGGTCGGGAACTTCAGCACCGAGAAGGAGCTCTTCGTCCTGTTCTCTCGGTTCGCCAACGAGCTGCGCTCGTTGCCGCTGTTCGCCGAGCGGCGCAAGGTCGGGGGCTCCTCCGACGGAGCGGACGCCACCGAAGAGGCTTCGGAACAGACCGGCAAGCTCCTGGCCGAGGTCGCCGACGTGCCGCCCGAGACCATCGAACAGCTGGACGATGGACCGGCTGCCGAGCCCGAAGCCACTCCGGTTCCCGGAGTGGAGGAAGGGCCGGAACCCTCGGTGTCGCCTCAGGAAGCGCGACCGGCCGCCGCGGCCAAGGTTGGAGCGGACGCGGACGGCGCGGGCGATGCCTTGCCCGATCCTCTGTTCTACAGCCTCGTGATTCTGGAGCGCGAGTACACTCGCCCGTCCTACGGGCCGACCTCGCAGCGGGCGATCGAAGAAGTGGTCAAGCTACTCCGGGATCGGGATCTGGAGACGCTGCGCTTGACCTACAAGACTCTCTTCGGGCGCATCGTCGAACCCGGCCGTGACGTCCAGCGGGTCTTCGCGCTGCTCGAGAAGCACTTCGGCGAAAGTCCTTCGTAGGTCTCGTCGCTGATTCGGGGAAGAGGCCTCGTGCCCGATCCGGCCGGGGCTACGAGGACCCGTCGTCCGGGGCCGGCCAACGGCCTTCGAGCTCGCGGCTGGCCCGGAAATGGGCCAAGAGCTCGGCCATCGAATCGCCTCCGTACTTGGCGAGAGCCGCGTCCGCCAGCACCAGCGCGAGCATCGCCTCGGCGATGACCCCCGCGGCCGGCAAGGCGGTGACGTCGGAGCGTTCGTACTGCGAGACACGCGCCTCGCGGGTGTCGATGTCCACCGAGGGCAAGCCCTTGCGTAGCGTCGAGATCGGCTTCTTGTAGATCGTGATGACCACGTCCTCGCCGTTGGTGACTCCGCCCTCGAGTCCGCCGGCGTGGTTGCTACTCCGCCGCCAGCCGGAGCCGTCGTGCTCGATGCCGTCGTGCGCGCGGCTGCCCGGGCCGCGGCTGACGGCGACGGCCGCGCCGATCTCCACCGCCTTGACCGCGGGAATCGAGAGCATGGCCTGGGCCAGGCGCCCGTCCAGCTTGCGGTCCCAGTGGGTATGGCTGCCGAGGCCGGATGGCACGTTATGGGCGACCACCGTGGCCGCGCCGCCCAGGGTGTCGCCGTCCTTGCGGGCGGCGTCTACGAGGGCGACCATCTCGGCTTCGAGGTCGCGATGGATGGCGCGCAGGGGCGAGGCGTCGTCGACGGCGGCCAAGGCGCTCCAGTCGGGAACCGGGCGGTCGCCGCCGACGCCGCCCAGCTCGCGGACGCCGCTGGCGATCTCGACGCCTAGGGCCGCCAGGAGCTGGCGGGCCAGAGAGCCTGCCGCGACTCGGGCCGCGGTCTCCCGCGCCGAAGCCCGCTCCAGCACGTCGCGCAGGTCGCGGCGCAGGAACTTGATGCCTCCGGACAGATCGGCGTGGCCCGGGCGTGGAGCGTGCAGGCGGCGCTTGCCGGCGCTTTCCGGGTCCACGGCCACCGGCGACATGACCCGGCGCCAGGTCTCGTAGTCGTGGTTGGCGATCCAGAGAGCGACCGGGGAGCCCAGGGTCTCACCGTCCCTGATGCCTCCTCGCACCTCGACGGCGTCGGACTCGATCTGCATGCGCCGGCCGCGGCCGTAGCCGTGCATGCGCCGGCGCATCTGGTGTTCCAGCGCTTCGAAGTCGACGGCGAGACCGGCCGGAAGCCCCGAGAGCACGGCGGTCAAGCCCGGGCCGTGGCTTTCGCCCGCGGTCGTGAGCCGGAGGCGTCTGAGGCTCATGGGGCGCTCGCGTTTGATTCCGCCGCCGCCGCCAGGTCGCGAAACGGCTGCTCGACCCAATCCGGAATCCGGCACGGCTTGCCGCTTGCCGCTTCAACCCAGACGTGCTCCGTGCGGCCTCGGACGAGCAGCCGGCCGTTGCCGTGGACCTCATACGCGAAGTGCAGGCCGCGGCTGGCAAATCGATCGAGCCAGCAGCGCACGGCGACATCCTCGCCGTACCGAGCCGACCGCCGGTACTCGACCTGGAGTCCGGTGACCAGGAGGTAGTAGCCGCGCCGCTCGATCTCGGGGTAGGCGACACCCGAGGTGGCGCACAGCCTGGTCCGGGCCACTTCGAACCAGACCGGGTAGACGGCGTGATGGACGACTCCCATCTGGTCGGTCTCGGCGTACCGGACCTCGATCGGAACCTCCACGCCCTGGCTGCCGGTCATCGCGGCAGACTGTACCGCAACACCGTGGTCAGGATCTTGTAGCCGGCGAGCACTGTTCCGCGCAGCGTTCCGGTGATTTTGGACACCCCGATCCGGCGCCGGTAGCGTACCGGGACTTCACCGGTCACGAGGCCGTGGCGGAGGGCTTTGACCTGCATCTCGGCCGTCCAGCCGAAGTCCGGGTCGCGCATGGCGAGCTGTTCGAGTGCGCTCCAGCGGATGGCCCGGAACGGCCCCAGGTCGGTATAGGCGTGGCCGTAGAGAAGGCGGATCAGGGTACAAGCAACCCAGTTGCCCATGCGGGCTTGCGGTAGCAGGGCGCCGCGCTCGCGCTCGCCCAGGACGCGCGAACCGATCACCAGATCGGCGCTACCGGCGGCGATGGGCTCGATCAGGGAGTCCATCTCTTCCGGGTGGTCTGAATAGTCGGCGTCCAGGAAGACAACGACCTCGGGCGGCTGGTGGGTGCGCAGCCAGGCGAGTCCGCGCAGGCAGGCGCTGCCGTAGCCGGGCCGCGATTCCTCGACGACTACGGCGCCGGCGGCCCGGGCGACGGCGCCGGTGGCATCCGTCGAGTTGTTGTCCACAACCACGACGCGGCGCACGAGGCCGCTGGGAATGGCGCCGAGCACCAGGGGCAAGGAGGGTTCCTCGTTGAAGGCGGGGATGACGACGTCGACGATCATGGAAGGGCTCTGCCAGCGCAGCGGCAAGGACTCTGTCATAGCTCGATACGGCGCCAACGGCCTGCGGGCTTGCCGCGAATCGGGTGGCGGGTGGTTTGGCGTCCGGCGGAATCCGGGCTAGGCTCGATCGCCACCGTTTTCGGTGTCCGCCATGGAACGTCCAGCAATCGTGGTCCACGTACTGATCCCTCTGCCGCCCGTCATCGCGAGCCCGCTCTCGGGGAGCCGTGCCGGTGCGTAGCGTCAAGGGGATGCGGGATCTGCTGCCGCCCGAGGCGCGATTGTGGGCCGAGGTCGAGGCCGTGGCTCGGCGCGTCTTCGGTCTCTACGGCTACGACGAGCTTCGCACTCCGGTGGTCGAGCCCAAAGAGCTCTTCGTGCGGGCGGTCGGGGAAGGCACCGACATCGTCGGCAAGGAGATGTATGTCTTCAACGACCGCAAGGGGCGCGAACTGGCGCTACGACCCGAGAGCACGGCGGCGGTGGCGCGGGCCTTCGTCCAGCATCGGCTCGACGACCGCGGGCTTCCGGCCAAGCTCTTCTACATCGGTCCGCACTTCCGCTACGAACGGCCCCAGAAGGGCCGGTACCGGCAGTTCCATCAGATCGGCGCGGAGCTGATCGGCGATCCCGGCCCGTGGTCGGACGTCGAGGTCATCGCGATGCTGGTGCGCTTTCTGGAAGCGCTCGGCTTTTCCGGCTTGACCGTCCTACTGCACACGGTGGGCGACGCCGACAGCCGGA
Organism: Candidatus Multivoradales bacterium; assembly: GCA_965223155.1. Classification (GTDB taxonomy): domain Bacteria; phylum Acidobacteriota; class Thermoanaerobaculia; order Multivoradales; family JAHEKO01; genus CALZIK01. The sequence continues at coordinate 595,735 of CBDCVR010000013.1, read as the reverse complement.
CCGCCTTTCGGGAGGCTCTGCGCGACTATCTAGAGCCGCACGCCGACGGCCTCGGCGCCGACAGCCGGCGGCGTTTGCGGGAGAATCCGCTCCGGATCCTGGATACCAAGGTCCCCGCCGAGCGGGAGCTCCTGGCCGGGGCGCCACGGCTGACGGAGTTTCTGACCTCGGACAGCGCCGAGCATTTCCAAGCCGTCCGCGGCGGGCTGGACGCTCTGGGCGTGGCCTACCGGATCGACGAGGGGCTGGTGCGGGGACTCGACTACTACACGCGCACCGTCTTCGAGATCGTCTCCGATCGGCTGGGAGCCCAGGACGCGCTGGTCGGCGGCGGCCGCTACGATGGGCTGCTGGTGAGCTTGGGAGGACCGGACCTGCCGGGGATCGGCTTCGCCATCGGCGAGGACCGCTTGGTCGAGGCCCTGCCCGAGTCCTTCGCGGCGGAGGCGTTGGGTGGTTCGCGGGTGTTCGTTTTGGGAATCGATCCCGTGCCCACCGCGCACGTGTTAGGCGTGGCCGAGGCGCTGCGCGCGGCCGGCCTGGCGACCCTCGTGGAGCTCGCTCCCGCCCGCGTCAAGCGAGGCTTGCGGAACGCCGACCGTCTGGAGTGCCGGTGGGCGGTGCTGATCGGGGAAGACGAGCTGGAGCGCGGCGGAGTCACCGTCAAGGATTTGGCCGAGGGCGAGCAGCGCTTCGTGCCGATAGAGGCTCTTGCCGAGGATCTTCTCGGGATGGGAGCGGCGGCGGAAGCCCGAGAGGGTCCGGCGCCCGGAGGAGCTAGGTAATGGATCAGGGTTCTCACGGCCAGCGGAGCCAGCAAACCTACCGGAGCATGGCCGGGGAGATCGATCGCGGCGCCGCGGGACGGAGGGTTCGCCTCGAAGGTTGGGTGCACCGGCGCCGCGACCTGGGGGGAGTGATTTTTCTCCAGATCCGGGACCGCTCCGGAGTGGTCCAGGTGGTGGTCCGTCCCGACGAGCAGCCTGACGCGGCGGCCGCGCTCGAGGCCGTGAGGCTGGAATGGGTCGTGCGGATCGAGGGCACGGTGGCCGAGCGCGCGCCCGAGGCTGTGAACCCGGACCTCGCTACCGGCGAGATCGAGGTGGTGTGCGAAGAGGCCGAGGTCCTGGCGCGGGCCGAGCCGCTGCCGTTTCTGCCCGAGACGCCGGTTGAGGACGTCGCCGAGGAGACCCGCCTGCGCTACCGCTACCTGGACCTGCGCCGCCAAGAGCTCCAGCGCAATCTGATGCTCCGCGACGCCATCACCCTGGCGATTCGGAACTTCTTCCACGAGAAGGGCTTCGTCCACGTCGAGACCCCGATCCTGACCCGCTCGACTCCGGAAGGTGCCCGGGACTACCTGGTTCCCAGCCGGGTCCGGCCGGGCGAGTTCTACGCTCTGCCCCAATCGCCTCAGCTCTTCAAGCAGATCCTGATGACGTCGGGCCTCGATCGGTACGTGCAGATCGCCCGTTGTTTCCGGGACGAGGACCTGCGCGCCGACCGGCAGCCGGAGTTCACCCAAGTCGACGTCGAGATGTCCTTTGCGACCGAAGAAGACGTGTACCTGACCATCGAGCAGCTCTTCGCCAAGATCTTCCCGCAGGTCGGCATTCATCCGCCGGTACCGTTCGCAAGGATGACCTACGACGAGGCGATGCTCCGATTCGGTTCGGACAAGCCCGACTTGCGCTTCGAATGCGAGATCCGCGATCTGGGCGACGGCCTGGCGGAGAGCTCGTTCCGGGCCTTTCAGAGCACGCTGGCCGAAGGTGGCGTGGTGCGCGGCTTCGCCCTGCCGGGCTCGACCGGCGCCGCCGCGGCCAGCCGCAAGCAGGTAGAGCAGTGGGCCGAGGTCGCCCGCAAGCGCGGCGCCGCCGGAGTCCTGGTGCTGAGGCGCAAGGACGGCGAGCTGGCCTTCCAGGTCAAGAACGTACTGAGCCCGGCCGAGCTCGAGCACATTGCCGGACGCACCGGACTGGAGGAGGGCGGCATCGCCGTGCTGGTGGCTGCGTCCGCTCGCGCCGCGGCCGGCGCCCTCGGAGACCTGCGCTCGCGCCTGGGCCAGGAGTACGGGCTGATCGACGAGAGCCTGTACCGGTTCCTGTGGGTAACGGACTTTCCCTTGGTCGAGCGGGACGAGGATGGCGACCGCTGGACTTCCTGCAATCATCCCTTCACCGCTCCGCGTCCGGACGACGTGGGGCTTCTGGAAGACGATCCCGGCGCGGTTCGGGCGCGGGCGTATGACGTCATCCTGAACGGCTTCGAGCTGGGGGGCGGCTCCATTCGAATCCACCAGCCCGACCTCCAGCGGCGGGTCTTCGACTTGCTCGGCCTCAGCCGGGAGCAAGCCCAGGAGCGCTTCGGTTTCTTGCTCGAAGCGCTCTCGTTCGGGGCGCCGCCCCACGGCGGCATCGCTCTCGGCCTGGACCGGATCGTGATGTTGATGACCGGAGCCAAGTCTTTGCGGGACGTGATCGCCTTTCCCAAGACGACCTCGGCGCTCAGCTTGATGACCCGGGCGCCGTCGGCGGTAGACGCCGAGCAACTGGCCGAGTTGGGCATTCGGCTCGCCCGAGACGGGGACTGACGGACCCGTGGCGGCCATCTCGCGTCTGAGACTGGCGCATCCGGCGGGCAAGACCGCCATCTGGATCGGTCCGGGGGCGCTCGAGCAGGCGGCCGCGGACGTCGCCGCCTGGGTGCGAGGGCGGAGTGTTTTCGTGGTGACGTCGGCACCCGTCCGGCGGTTGCATCGGGACAAGCTGGACGAGGCGCTCGCGGACGCCGCCCGAGTCCTGGATCTGGAAGTGCCCGACGGGGAGGCCGCCAAGGTCCCGGACGTGAGTCTCGACCTCTGGGGACGACTGCTCGAGGCGGGCGGCAAGCGGGACAGCCGCGTCCTGGCCCTGGGCGGCGGCAGCGTCGGCGATCTGGCCGGCTTCGTGGCGGGCTGTTTTCTGCGCGGCGTGGAATACGTCCAGGTGCCGACCACGCTGCTGGCGCAGGTGGATGCCGCGATTGGCGGCAAGACCGGCATCAACCTGCCCGAGGGCAAGAATATGGTGGGACTGTTCCACCATCCCCGTCTGGTCGTGGCCGACACCGGAGTGCTCGCTACCTTGCCGGCCGAGGAGCTGCGGCAGGCGGCCTTCGAAGTGGTCAAGAGCGCGATCCTGGGCGATCCGGTTCTGTTCGAGCTGCTCGAGGAAGGCATCGAAGAGCTCCTTGCCGGCAAGCCCGACCGGCTCGCGGAGGCGGTCAAGAGGGCCGCCCGGGTCAAGGTCGAGATCGTCGCCCAAGATCCGGATGAGCGGAACCGTCGCAGGCTGCTGAACCTGGGGCACACCCTGGGGCACGCGATCGAAACCGTGGCCGGACACGGGATCGTGCGCCACGGAGACGCGGTCGGGCACGGGATGCTCTTCGCGATGGAGCTGGCCGCCGAGCACGGCTTGAGCGCGGACGAGTCGGGTCGAATGCGGGAGCTGATCCTGCGCGCCACCCCGGCGGCCTTGCCGGTTCTCGACCCCGCAGACCTGGTCGAGGCCATGACTCGGGACAAGAAGGCCCGCGAGGACGGGCTCGCCTGGGTGCTGCCGGCGGCCGTGGGCAGGGCGCGGGTGGTGTCGACCGTGAGCACCGAGCGCGTTCAGGAGCTTCTTGCGCGCTATTTGGACGGGGCCGTACAATGATTCGTTAAGGTGTCGACGGAACTCGGGACGGCTTCGACCGCTCCCGGCCCGCTCGAGTGCGACCATGCGACCGTTTTCCAGCCTCCGGCTTCGCAACCTGGTGTTTCTGATTCTGTTGCTCTCGGGCATCGTGCCGCTGGCGATCAGCAGCTATCTCTTGATCCGGCAGAACCGGGAGATTCTCGAGACGCAGGAGAAGAGCTACCTGACGCGGTCCGCTCAGTTCCTGTCGGTCGAGCTGTCCAGCTTTCTGGCCAACACCCGGAGGCAGGTGGAGCAGTTAGCCATCACCGTGGACGCGTTGCCGGGAGACACGCTGGCCGAGAAGCTAGCGCCGTCCTGGGTTGGCGACCGGGTCCGTTCGTTCCTGGAGACCAACCAGCAGTTGGTCGCGCTGCGCCTGCTGGACGCTAACGGAGCCGGTCCCCAGTACGCCACGGTCGACCTGTCGCCGGAAGTCCTGACCGCACTGCAGGCGGCGTTTGCCGAGACCGGAGCCGACGGCCAGCCGGCTTACCGTTTTGTGCCCCAGCGCCAGGATGAGGCTCCGGTCGCGGTGGTCGCGGTGGCGCCCGGCGGCTCCGGCCTAGTGGTGGAAGCCGTCATCGAAGTTACGCCGATGACCACGTTTTTTCGCGAAGAGGCTCAAGGAGACGTAGCCGTCTTTCTTATCGACCGGTCAGGCTCGGTGCTCTACTCGGTGGGCTCGGACGAGGCCACGGACACGGCGGTGGCGTCCTCCGAGCTGGTCCAGGACTTCGTCAACGTGCCGCTCAATCTCACCGCCGAGTACGCGCTCCCCGTGGACGGCGCCACCCGGCAAGTCTTGGGCCGGGTCAGCCCGGTGGCCGAGCCGGGCTGGGGCGTCGTGGTCCAGAAGCCGGTGGCCACCGCCTTCGCCGCGGTCCGGCAGATGGTCCTCCAGACCGCGATCTCGACCGCGATCCTGGTGGCCCTGGCGATGGCCATGGCGGCCTTCGCTGCTCGCGCCATTAGCCGGCCGATTCAGCAGCTCACCGAAACCAGTCACAAGATCGCCGAGGGCAGCTTCGGCGAGCGGGTCGAGGTTGCCGGGGTGGGCGTGGAGATCGACCAGCTGGCGCGGGACTTCAACCGCATGAGCCTCACGGTGCAGGACTACGTCGAGCGCTTGCAGCAGGCGGCCCAGGCCAACCGGGAGCTCTTTATTGGTTCGATGCGGGCGTTCGTGGCCGCGATTGACGCCAAAGATCCCTACACACGCGGTCATTCCGAGCGAGTGGCGGCGCACAGCCGCACCATCGCCCGCTGGTTGGGGCTGGACACGGAGGCGCAGCACCGAGTCTGGGTCGGCGCTCTGCTGCACGACGTCGGCAAGATCGGCATCGAGGACCGGATCCTGAAGAAGGGCGGGGTGCTGACCGACGACGAATTCGAACAGATGAAGCAGCACCCGACCATCGGTGCCGACATCATGGAGCGAATCGAACAGCTGCGCGAGATGATTCCGGCGATTCGCTGGCATCATGAGGCCTGGAACGGAACCGGCTATCCGGAAGGGCTCCGCGCCGAGGAGATTCCCTTGATGGCCCGGATCGTGGCGGTGGCCGACACGTTCGACGCCATCACCACCAACCGGCCCTACCAGCGAGCCTACGAGCCCGAGTTCGCCGTGGAGCGGATCACCGAGCTAGCCGGGCAGCGCTTCGACGCCAAGGTCGTGACCGCCTTTCTCCAGGCCTTCAAGAGCGGCGAGATTCAGATCCGGGAGGCGCCACCGGTGGCGCCGGCCGACCAGCAACCCGACCTGACGGCGGTCGCTTCGACTTAGCGCGGGCTGCTACTGGATGCCGTTCGAATACGTTCTCGCCGACCTTCTGGCGAAGGTCCCGAACGCGCTCGGCGCGATCTTCTTGGACGACTCCGGGGAGACCATCGATCTGGCCAGTGCGGAGAATTCCCCGGAGGAACTACGGGTCTTTGGCGCCTACTTCGAAATCGCCCTGCGCCAGCTCCGATCCAACTTCGCGGCGGACGGCCTGGGCGAGGTTCGGATTCTGCACGTTCGTCACCGGGGCGCAGAGGTCTACGCAGCGTGCCTCCCGGATGACTACTTCCTGGTGCTGCTCCAGGCTCGTCCCGGCCTGTCCGCTCTCGCTCGGAAACATCTCGCTGAAGCCGCGGTGAATCTTCGGCGCGAGCTCTTCCCGCGGTGACGTCGTTGGGGGAGGAGCGACAGGGCGGGTTCTGGCGCAAGCTGCGCCGGGGCCTGGCCATGACCCACACCGAGCTCTTCGAGCAGGTCGAGGCGGCGGTGGCCGGGCGCGCGGTCCTGGACGAAGATACGCTCGAGCGTCTCGAGGAGGCGTTGATTGCCGCCGACGTCGGCGTCGAGACCTCGCTCGAGGTGGTGGAGGCGGTGCGGCGGGACGCCCGCCGGTTCGAAGGGGGCGATCTGGTGCGCGTGCGGGAGCGCCTCGTGGACGAGCTGGCGGTACTGCTTCTGGACGCGCCTCAGCCGGCGGAGCAGCCGGACGGCCCTAGGGTGACGCTGCTGGTGGGCGTCAACGGCGTGGGCAAGACGACCTCGGCGGCCAAGCTGGCCCGACATGCCCAGCAGCAGGGCCGCAAGGTCCTGTTCGCGGCCGCCGACACCTTCCGGGCCGCGGCCGCCGAGCAGCTCTCGATCTGGGCCGAACGGCTGGGCGTGGAGATCGTCAAGCAGCCCGCGGGTGCCGACCCAGCCGCCGTTGTGTTCGACGCGGTTCAGGCGGCCCGGGCGCGGGGCGTGGACGAGCTGCTGGTCGATACCGCCGGCCGCCTCCACAACAAAGAGCACCTGATGGCCGAGCTGGCCAAGATTCGGCGCGTGATCGAGCGCGAGGCCGAGGGCTGGGCGCTGCGCACCGTACTCGTGATCGACGCCACCACCGGCCAGAACGCCATTGTCCAGGCTCGTCAGTTCGCGGACGTCGCCGAGCTGACCGGCGTGCTGCTGGCCAAGATCGACGGCACCGCCAAGGGCGGCGTCGCGGTGGCCGTTGCCCGCGAGCTGCGCCTTCCGGTGCTCTACCTCGGAGTCGGGGAAGGTGTCGACGATCTGGTGCGCTTCGATCCGAGGCGCTTCGCCGAGGCGCTTCTAGGCGGTGCCGAGGCCGTGCCGGGGGCGGTCGGTGGCTAGCGGTCCGGAACGCGTCGCCGCCCTCTTGGAGGAGCGGGGCTTGGATTGCCGGATCGCCCGCTTCCCGGAGTCCACTCGGACCGCGAACGAGGCGGCGGCCGCCGTCGGCTGCGAGGTGGCCCGCATCGCCAAATCGATCGTCTTGCGGCGCCTGGCCGACGAGATCGAGATCGTCGTTCTCGCGAGCGGTGGCAATCGGGTGAGCCTGGAACGAGTCGGAAGCCACGTTGGCGGAGAGGTCGCCATGGCCGATGCCCGGTTCGTCCGCGACCGTACCGGCTTCGCCATCGGCGGCGTGCCACCGGTGGGCCATCGGCCGCAAGCGGTGGTTCTTATGGACGAGGACCTGTGGCTCTATTCGACCGTGTGGGCGGCCGCGGGGAGCCCCTATGCGGTGTTCGAGATCGAGCCGGAAACCCTGGCCCGCGCGGCCGGAGCCGAACGAGCAACAATCAAGGAGGAATCATGAAACGAGCCAAGGCCCGACACATTTTGGTAGGGAGCCGCGACGCCTGCGAGCGGCTGAAGCAGGAGATCCAAGACGGCCTCGATTTCGGCGCGGCTGCCGCTGAGCACTCTCAGTGCCCGTCGCGGGCACAGAGCGGCGAGCTGGGCGAGTTCGGCCCCGGTCAGATGGTCCCGGAGTTCGACGCGGTCGTCTTCTCGGCGCCGGTCGGCGAAGTCCAGGGCCCGGTCGAGACCCAGTTCGGCTTCCATCTGGTGGAAGTCACCGAGCGCACCGACTAGAGAGCGCCGGAGGTGGCGGGTCCCAGGCTGATCCCGGCCGGCGACGGCCGCAAGCGCTGCTGGTGGTGCGGTGAGGACCCGGAGTACGTTCGCTACCACGATCGGGAATGGGGCCGTCCGGTTGCCGACGACGTCCGCCTCTTCGAGAAGCTCTCGCTCGAGGGGTTTCAGGCCGGCCTGAGCTGGCTGACCATCCTGCGCAAGCGTGACAACTTCCGGCGGGCGTTTCGGGGCTTCGACTTCCGCAAGGTGGCTCGGTTCAACCGGAGAAGCGTCGAGCGGTTGCTGGCCGATGCCGGGATCGTGCGTCATCGCGGCAAGATCGAGGCCGTGATCCACAACGCCAAGCTGGTCCGTGATCTGACGGCCGAGGCGGGTAGCCTGGCGGCCTTTGTCTGGAAGTTCGAGCCCACCGTTCGCCGGCGAGGCCTCCCAGCCTCGACACCCGAGTCCGAGGCCTTGAGCCGCGAGCTCAAGCGGCGCGGCTGGCGCTTCGTCGGGCCCACCACGATGTACGCGTTCATGCAGTCGATGGGCATGGTCAACGACCATCTGCCCGGCTGTCTTGTGTACGATCGCATCGAATCCGAACGAGAGACGTTCATTCGCCCCGGTGGTTTCTGCTGAGGCCACGGTCGGGCGGGTGGCATCAGGAGGAAATACGATGGCTGAAACGCTGAAAGTAGTCGCCCAACTGGAAGCCAAGCCGGGCAGCGCCGAGTCGCTACGAGTGGTGCTGGAGGCGTTGGTGGAGCCGACGCGCGCCGAAGCAGGCTGCGTGCGCTACGAGCTCTGGCAAGATCTCGACCGAGCCGAACGATTCTTCTTTGTCGAGGAATGGGCCAGCCGGGAGGCGGTGGACGCCCATCTCGGGACCGAGCACGTGCAGAGTGCCCTGGCCGCGTTTCCCGATCTTCTCGCGGCCGAGCTAGACTTGGCCTTTTGTGGCGGCGGGGGCTAGGTGAGCCATGCCGGCTAGGGGACGCCACCGCCGCGAACCGCTCTGGTTGCTGGCGGCGACCGTGGCGGTCCTCATCTGGTCCGGCTACCGGCCCTATGAGCGCGTCACCTGGCTGCTCGAGGTGGCCCCGGTTCTGATCGGCGCCGCCATTCTGATCGCGACCTACCGGCGCTTCCCGCTGACCCCGCTGGCCTACCGGCTGATCTTCCTCCACGCGGTGATCCTGATGGTCGGGGGCCACTACACCTACTCCCGGGTGCCTCTCGGGGACTGGTTCGCGGATCTCTTCGGCCTGGCCCGGAATCACTACGACCGCCTTGGGCACATCGCCCAGGGTTTCGTGCCGGCGATCCTTGCGCGGGAGATCCTGCTCAGGCGGTCTCCATTGCGGCGCGGGAAGTGGCTGGTCTGGATCGTGTGCGCCGTGTGCCTGGCGATCAGCGCCGCGTACGAGTTTCTAGAATGGTGGACCGCCTTGATCGGGGGAGGCGCGGCCGAAGATTTCCTGGCGACGCAGGGCGACGTCTGGGACACGCAGTGGGACATGTTCCTGGCGCTCTCGGGCGCGGTGGCGGCGCAGTTGCTGCTCGCCAGGCGACACGATCGGGAGCTCGCTGCCCTGAGGCCGGGGCCGATGGACGCGGCCGACCTGGCGTCGGTGGCCGAGCCGTTGGAGGACCTTTCGATTGAGCGCGCGGCACCGCCGCTGGAGCCCGACGTGGCCGCCCTGGCCGCCGGGCTCGACCGCCACGCGACGGGGTCGGTCGATCGCCCCGGCTTCGAGGCCGTGGGCTTCTTCGTGCGCGGCCCTGCTGGCTCGGTAGTGGCCGGTGTGACCGGCCACGTCAACTGGAACTGGCTCCATGTCAAGCTGCTCTGGGTTTCGGACGAGGTGCGCGACCGGGGACTGGGAGGCCGCCTGCTGGAAACAATCGAGGCAGAAGCGGCGGACCGGGGATGCCAGCACGTCCACCTGGACACCTTCTCGTACCAGGCACCGGACTTCTACAGGCGGGCGGGATACCGGGAGTTCGCCCGGCTCGAAGACTACCCGGCTGGCTCCGAGCGGATCTTCATGAGCAAGAGGCTCCGTCAGGAGGCCGCGACTCCGGACGCCGGCTAGTCTCGGTCAGGCGGTCGGGCCAGCCCCTGGCTCAGAAAGTGACGTCGAGGCCGGCGAGGATCTTGGCCTCGCGCTCGCCGTCCAGGCCGGTGACCCAGTTGGCTGCCAGTAGGAGGCCGGTCTTGCCCACCAGGTGCCCGAAGGACAGGCCCAGGACGATCTCCTCGAAGGTGTCTGAGACCACGTTGGTGCCGAACACCACTGCGGTGGAGCGGCGGTAGAAGGAGCGCTTGCCGGGTTTGACCTCGATCAGCGGACGCCGTCCAGGCAGGTAGAACTTGGCCATCACGTAGCCGTTGAACGCCGGGTCGGAGGTCTCTTCGCCGAGTCGGGTGTCATCGACGCCGAAGGTGGCGCCCAGGGCTACCGCGAAGGCGGCGCCGCTGGGCCGAGAGTTGCTGAGGTGGCCGGTGATCGACTGGAAGGTGACGTCTTTGAGCTCCTTCGGGATCAGGGTCAGGCGGGCGATGATGTCGGCGCGGATGGGCAGGCGCGCGCGGCCCACGTACAGCGGCTCCGGATCCTGGTCCGAACTCAGAAGGGACCAGCGCAACTCCCGGTCCTCCTCCTCAGTGTCGACGGTGGGACTGGTCTCGCCGGCATCGATACCGACGACTCCCAGGAGACCCGAAAACGGGTTGACCTGCTTTTCACGAATGGTGGTCAGGCGCGCCCGCATGTCCACGGGCCGTTCCGAGAAGACCAGCACGGTCAGGTGCTGGACGCCCAGCAGATACGGCGTGTTCTTGCGGTTGAAGATCAGGACGGGCTGGCCGGGCGACAGCCTCTCGCCCTCATCCCCGTGGAGTCTCACCAGAAAATCGGGCAGCTCATCCCGGTAGCTACCGCGAAACATGAGCTCCAGGAGCCGGGCGCCGGCTTCGCAGGAGGCTTTGATACGAGTACAGGTCTCGTCGATCTCGTCCAGAAGCTCGCGCACCGGAGTCGATCGGCTCTGGATGGGCATGGCGTCAAAATAGCTGGACGGCTTGTCGGGATCGAGGCCCGAGCGGGGGTCCTCGGCCACGACGGGAGTCGTCAACGCGGCGAGGATCAAGCCTGCGGCGAGTAGAGCGGCGAACGAGGGACGGGATAGCGGCTTGCCGCCGCCGGCGCGGGAATCGTGCATGGTTCCTCCCAGGTTTGAGCGAGGTTCAGGTCGGGCCGAGCTTACCAGCGGTACCCGATGGGAGATGCGTCCGGCCGAGCGCTTCGGAGACTCGGATACGATGAGCGCATGTTCGCGTTCGAGCCGCCACGGACGACGGAAGAGCTGACGGGTTCGCTCGGCGAGCTGGGTGGCGAGATCGAAGACTATCTGGGCTCGATGGACCTGGCAGTGTTCGAGGAGCCGCAGGGCGAGCACTGGTCTCCGGCCGAGCACTTGAGCCATCTGACCATTGCGGTACGGGCGGTGGCCGGAGCGATGGCCAGGCCGCGGTTCCTGCTCGCGCTCCGCTTCGGCCTTGCGCGGGGCGGTTCTGGAGCCTACGAGGAGGTGGTAGACGGCTACCGAACGGCGCTCGCCCGCGGCGCAGTGGCGTTGGGGCCGTTCGATCCACGGCGCCGGCCGCCGGCGGACACGGGTGAGAAGCGGCGGGAGCGTCTGCTGAGGCGCTGGCGCAAGGCCAACAAGGATCTGCTGCGGCAGGTCGAAACCTGGCCTGGGGCGGCGCTCGACCGGTACCGGCTGCCGCATCCGCTGATCGGTAAGTTGACGGTGCGCGAGATCCTCTACTTCACGCTCTACCACAACGCTCATCACGCCCGCCGCATCGTCGAACGAGCGGGCCGGTCCTAGCCGGTCAGCGCGGCCGTATCCGGTTGTCGATGCTGCCGACGACGTAGTCGGGATCGAAGCGGCAGCCGCCGCCGAAGAGGGGCTGCCAGGCCTGGCAAGAGATCTGGAGATCGGCCACCGAGGGCTGCGGTTCGCCGCCGACCCAGGCGCGCAGGGCTTCCCAGGCGCCGACGATCTCCGAGGGCGTGAAAATGCAGTGGCTGGGGGTCCTTTCGACCGCGACGCCCACCGTCAGGTTGCCCGGCGGCACCACCGAGGCGTAGGCGCTCTCGTTCTCCACGATCACCAGACCGTCCTTATCGGTATGGATCGAGACGATCTTGACGTCGCCGACGTTGCCTCTCGGCGTGTAGTTCCGGGCGAGCCTGCGCTTGCGCGCCTTGCGCGCGGCGACCCGCTCGATGGTGGCGTCGATCTCGGCGTCGCCGTACTGGACATTCTTGTTCTCGATCGCGACTTTGCCCCGCATCTTCTTGCGGTCGTAGGTAAGGTCGCTCAAGCCGAAGGTGACGTACCAGAGGTTGGTCTGGACGAAGCTCTCCGGAATCCGGGCGACCTCCAGGAACTTCTTGAGGCGCCGCTTTTGGCCCGCGGTTCGCCTCTTCTTCTTGCGATCCAAGCCGAAGCAGGCGTTGGCGGCGCCTTCGACGTCGGCTCGCGTCAGGCTGGTGTTCTTGGGCAGGCCCTTGGCGCCGCCCGGAATCGCCGCGTCCGGCACGTCGGAGCAGACCGCGTCGTAGAGGAGCCGCATGTCTAGGGCTCCGTCCCAGTTGCGGCTGCCCGCGACCGCGCCGCAGAACATCAAGGCCCCGGTCACGTTGCCCAGCTTGGCCTTCTCGAGCGCGTGGGCCGTGACGATGCCGCCCAGCGAGGCGCCGTACAGGATGACCTCGTCGGGCGCGCCGAACTCCTCCGTGAACCGGGCCACCAGGGCCTCCAGGTCCTGCTTGGTCTTGAACAAGGCCCAGCCGGGGAGCTGGTAGCTCGAGGCCGCCACGGCATAGCCTTCCTGCAGGTGGATGACCGACAGCGGACCGGGGTCGGACGGCGGATCGGGGGCGCTGAGCGAGAAGCCGTGATTCCAGATGACGAGGCCGCCGTTCCATGCGTCCGGAACCACGATCTGATAGTGAGCGCCCCCAGGAGTGGTGCCCGTGGACACGGTGTCGGCCCGGAGGGTGCCCGCTGCCAGAAGCAGGCAGGCCGCCAGGGCGAAGGCTGGCCCGCGAGCGGGCCGTCGGCGAGTCGTGGCGTTCGTCATCGTGCAACCTCCTGGGGTCGGAAGGCTCGCAGGGAGAGCGGGTCGGGTCCCCGGCATTGTACCCGCGCTGTCCGGCCGGGTCCGGCTCGGGTTTGCCCGGCGCTGCGAAGGGCGGTTCCAAGGGGCCGCTCCAGCCGGTCGGCCGTCTTGGATTCCTGGGGCTCTCAGCTCCCGCGGGAGTCGATTCGGCCGAGGCGCAGGGTCACCGGCCAGGTGACGGTGGCACTCCCGGGCCAATGCGGGGCGAGCGCCCGATCCAGCTCCGGTAGTGGATCGACGCCGGTGCGGTGCCGGTAGCGGCCGAGAGCGGACCAGGTACCGAGATAGGCTAGGAGCTGGCGCCGGGACCAGATGCGCTCGATGGTGAACTCAGGTGCTTTGAGCTCGTCGAAGGGAAAGGGCATCGAACGGTAGCGGTCTTCGACCCGGGAGCGCTCGGGCGGCCAGTCTCGGGCCAGCGTTTGGTGGGCCAACCGGTCCAGGTGGCGGTCGATGGCCGGCGCGATCCGGGGCAGATGATAGGTCCAGGCCGCGAGGAAACCGCCCGCCCGGACCACCCGGCGGATCTCGGCGTAGAAGAGCTCCAGGTCGAACCAGTGGAGCGCCTGGCTGACGGTGCACAGGTCGACCGAAGCTTCCGCCAGCGGAGCGGCTTCGGCCAGGGCCACCAAGGGTCGGATGGGAGTTTCTGGTTCGACCCGAGCCGGTTCGATCCGCGCGACTAGCGCCGGCCCGGCGTCGCTGGCGAGGACCCGGTCGAAGTGAGGGGCCAGATAGCGGGCGGTCTGTCCAGTGCCGGTACCACAGTCCCAGGCCAGCCGGCGGCTCGGAGTTCGCGCCAGAAGGAAGTCCAGAAGCTCGCGCGGTCCGTGCGGCCGGGCATTCCGGTAGGCGTCGGCCCCGGTCGAGAAGTGGTCGTGGAAGTTCCTCGCGCCACGGTCGGCTGTGGACTCAGGCACGATCAGCTCAGCCACCGGCGCCGCGCTTCGTAGAGGCCCAAGGCAACCGCGGTCGAGAGGTTGAGGGAACGGACAGCGTCCGGGCGCTGGGGAATCCTGGCGGCGCGGTCGGAGAACGTGGCGCGGACGGCCGCCGGCAGCCCGGCGGACTCGCTGCCGAAGATCAGGACCGAAGGCCGGGGGAAATCGATTTCCCAGAACGTGCGCTCGGCCTCTGGGCTGAAGATCGTGGGCGTACCGAGCCCGGGCAGGGCTTTCTCGAAGGCATCCCAGTCGGTCCACAGGCGGGGCTCCACCGCGGGCCAGTAGTCGAGCCCGGCCCGCCGCACCTGCTTGTCCGCGAGTGAAAAGCCGAGCGGGCCGACCAGGTGGAGACGCGCATCGGCCGCCAGACAGGTGCGGCCCGCGTTGCCCGTGTTCCAGGGAATCTCGGGCGCGACCAAGGCGACGTGGAGGTCGTCGCTGCCGGCCGCGGCGGAAGAAGCTTCGGGTCGCATCGAGGCAAACGTTACAATGCTCTTGTGAGCGGGCCCCGAGACCAGAATCGAAGCCGGCGTCATCCTATTCGTTGAAGGAGAACTGCATGTCGTATCGCATCCGCCGAATTCCGCCGTCCCTGGCCGCAGCCCTGTGCGCTTTGGCTTTGTTGTGGGGAAGTTGTGCCGTCAATCCCGCCACCGGAGAGCGTCAGCTCATGCTGATCACCGAACAGCAGGAGATCGCCATGGGCCGGGAAGCGCATGACCAGATTCTGGCCTCGATGGGCGTCTACGAAGACGAGGCCACACAGCAGTACGTCGATAGGCTCGGCCAAGAGCTCGCCGCCCTGTCCGAGCGGCCCGAGCTGCCCTGGACCTTCACGGTCATCGACGATCCGATCGTCAACGCCTTTGCTCTGCCCGGTGGCTTCATCTACGTCACCCGCGGCATCATGGGACACCTTTCGAGCGAGGCCGAGCTGGTCTCGGTGCTGGGGCACGAGATCGGTCACGTCACCGGTCGCCATGGCGCCAGCCGCTTGAGCAAGGCCCAGTTGGCGGGACTCGGGCTGGGGATCGGCATGATTGTCTCGCCGGAGATGCGCCAGTTCGGAGATCTGGCTCAGCAGGGGCTGGGACTGCTGTTTCTGAAGTACTCCCGGGACGACGAGCGTCAGGCCGATGACCTGGGACTGCGGTACGCGATCGGCGGCAATTGGGACGCGCGCGAGATGCCGGAGGTCTTCGGGGTGCTGAAGAACGTCGGCGATCTGGCGGGGGCGGGGAGGCTGCCGAACTGGCTTTCGACCCATCCCGATCCCGAGCGCCGGCAGGACCGGATTCGGGAACAGATCCAGAGCCTGGAACACGATTTTTCCTCGGCCAAGATCAACCGGCCCGGGTACTTCGGACGCATCGACGGCATGACCTTCGGTCCCAACCCGCGGGAAGGGTTTTTCGAGGACCAGGTGTTTCTGCACCCGGATCTGGCTCTCAAGCTGGAATTTCCGGCCGAGTGGAAGACTCAGAACCAGCGCCAGGCGGTCCTGGGACAGAGCCCGAAACAGGACGCGGTCGTGGTCCTGACCCTGGATGCGGAGGCCGACCTCATGACCGCGGCCAGGAAGTTTCTGGGCCAGGAGGGCGTGCGCGCGGGCCGGGTGTCCACCGGCAACATCCATGGCTTTCCGGCGGTGTCGGCGCCCTTCGAGGTGCCCCGCGAGCAGAATTCCCTGCGCGGCCAGGTGGCCTTCGTTCGGTACGGGGACAAGACCTACCGCCTCTTGGGCTACACGCTGTCCAGCAGGTGGTCGGCTTACTCCCGGCCGATCCTGGGATTCATCGGCAGCTTCGATCGAGTTACGGATCGGCGAGTCCTGTCGGTGCAGCCGGCCCGGCTGAAAGTGATCGATCTGCGCAGCGCCATGGCCTTCGCGGAATTCGACCGCCGCTATCCCTCGACCGTCAAGCCCGAGCTGGCGGCGCTCATCAACCACACGACGGTGGACGGAGTGGTCAAGGCCGGCGAGGCGAAACAGGTCGTGGGCGGCATCAACCGGCGGTAACTCCGATCTGGCTCGGCAGGCTCTCGCTGGCTTCCACTTCGGTTCGGTAAAGCCCAAAGAGGCAGTCACTCGGTGGGGGAGTGGCCGGACCGGCTCGCCTGGTCGCGGCTCGCACCGGGTCCGGCCGAGTACGGTCGGGCACGCCGAGGCTGCGGCCGTCTGCTAGACTCCGGCCCGGCCGGCGCACCGGATCCGGCCCCTTCCAACCCTCGTTGCCGAACTCCTTCCATCCTCTCGCGGTCGCCCGGGTTCCCCGGACGCTTCCTCGCACGCCATGACCCAGGTAACCCTCGCTGAAGAGGGTATCGAGGCGCTTTTCGGCGCGCGCGACGAGAACTTGAAGCGCATCGAGAGGGCCTTCGACGTGACCCTTTCGGCCCGGGGGAACCAGGCGATGATCGAGGGCGAACCGGCCAACGCCGGCGTGGTCGAGCATCTTCTGACCGAGCTTTCGGCCTTGATGGAGGGCGGATACCGAGTGCGGTCGAACGACGTAGACACCGCCATCCGGGTGCTGCGGGAGGCCCCCGACGCCTCGCTGGTGGAGTTCTTCTCGGGCGACGGCATCCTGAGCTCGGCCCGCCGCATGGTCGTGCCGCGCAGCCTCGGGCAGCAGATCTACATGAAGGCGATGGCCGAGAACGACATGGTGCTCTCGATCGGGCCCGCGGGGACGGGGAAGACCTACCTCGCCGTGGCCATGGCCGCGGCCGCGCTCAAGGAAAAGCAGATTCGCCGCATCTTGCTGACCCGGCCGGCGGTGGAGGCCGGCGAGAAGCTGGGCTACCTGCCGGGCGATCTGGCCGAGAAGGTGAATCCCTATCTACGGCCGCTCTACGATGCTCTCTACGATCTCATCGGCTTCGACAAGGTCGGGCGCATGCTTGAACAGGGCACGATCGAGGTGGCTCCTCTGGCCTTCATGCGCGGCCGGACGCTCAACGATGCCTTCGTCATCCTGGACGAGGCCCAGAACACCACCACCGAGCAGATGAAAATGTTCTTGACCCGCATCGGCTTCAAATCCAAGGCGGTGGTCAACGGCGACGTCACCCAGGTGGACTTGCCCGCCGGAACCGCCTCCGGGCTGCGCGTCGCCTGCAAGGTGCTCGAGGGCGTCGACGGCATCGGCTTCGTACACTTCACCGAGCGGGACGTCGTCCGGCATCCGCTGGTGCAGAAGATCATCGGCGCCTACGACCGCTACGAGCGGCAGCCTGGAGCCAAGGGCGGCCGGACCTCGGGCAGCAAGGGAGCGGATTGATGACGGAAGGCGACCCCGCCAATTCCAGCGATCGCTCCCAGAGAGTGTCGCTCGAGAATCCGAATCGATATCCCGAGGTCCGGCTCGGCCGCTTGCGCTCCTGGGCCGAAGACTTGGTCGGCTCGGTGGCGCGTGAGCGGCGCGGTACGCTGGCGGTGCGGCTGCTCGGCGACCGGGCCTTGCGCCGCTTGAACCGCGAGTTTCGCCGGCGCGACGCCGTCACCGACGTGCTGTCCTTCCCGGGAACGGCCGGCCCCGGGGGGCCCCATCTGGGCGACATCGCGATCTCGGTACCGGCCGCTCGCAGGCAGGCGGAGGCGGCCGGGCATTCGGTCGAGCGCGAGCTCAAGATCCTGCTGCTGCACGGAACGCTCCATTGCCTCGGCTACGACCACGAAGCCGATGACGGCGTCATGAACCGCCTGGAAGGGCGCCTCCGCCGAGAGTGGGTTGCCGGATGATGGGCTTCGTCGTCGTCACGCTGGCTCTCGGGGTCCTGACGGTCGCGGCGCAGGTCCTGGCGGCCCTGCTCGAACGGCCGGGCCCGATCCGGTTGCGCCACTGGGCGGAGGAGGCGGGCGGCGCGCTCGAGGCCCTGTTTCTGGACGGCCCGCGCTTCGAGGCCTTTCGGTACCTGTTGAGCCTGGCGGCCAAGGTGGCTCCCGTGGTGCTGGCAGCGACCGTGGCGGTGGGCTGGATTCTGCCGGCGGGCGGCGACCGCGGCCTGGCGGCGGTGCTGAAGGTGGTGCTGTTGGTGGTCGGGGTGCTGGCCGCGGCCGAGCTCTTGAACCGCTGGCTGGTTTCCCGGGACTCGGAAAGCGCACTTCGACGCCTGACGCCGGCCTACCGGCTAGCCCGGTGGTTCTGCAGCCCGGCAATCGCGGTGTTGGCACCGCTTCTCGGAGGTGTTTCCGGAGATGGCGAGACGGCCGGCGACGAGGACGAGGCATCGGACGGCGAGATCGAGGAGTTCCTTTCGGTTGGGGCTCGGGAGGGGATCCTGGAGCCAGGGGAAGAAGACCTCATCATGCGGGTGATGGACTTCGGCGACACGCTGGTGCGCAGCGTCATGTCCCCGCGTACCGACATGGTCGTGGCGGCCGCGGAGTCTCCGGTTGAAGACCTGGTGGGCCAGTTCCTGGACTCCAAGCACTCGCGCATTCCCCTGTATCGCGAGTCGGTGGACGACATCGTGGGCATTCTGCACATCCGGGATCTGTTCGCGTCGCTTCAGGGCTCTGAGTCCGGGTTGCCGGCCGCGCTCGCGAACGCCGCCTACTTCGTTCCCGAGACCAAGCCGATCAACGAGCTCCTGGGCGAGATGCAGAGCGGGCGGCATCAGATGGCGATCGTCGTGGACGAATACGGCGGCACCTCCGGCCTGGTCACGGTCGAGGACCTCCTGGAGGAGATCGTGGGCGAGATCGTCGACGAGCACGAAGATGTCGGCCGGATGGCGGTCCAGGTGGCGGACAACGCCTGGCGCATTTCCGGCAGGACGCCCATCGACTGGCTGGAAGAGACCTTCGACTGGCCGACCGAAGACGAGCCCTACGAGACCGCCGGAGGCATGGTGTTCGGTCACGTCGGCGATTTGCCGGAGCCCGGCTACCAGCTCGAGGTGCGCGGCCTCCGCTTCACGGTGGAGCGGGTGGCCGATCGGCGCATCGAGATCCTCCGAGTCGAGTGGCTCGGCGAGCCGGGCCCGGCCGAAACGAACGGCGACGCTTGATGGAGTTTCGGTCCGGCGCGGTGGCCCTGATGGGCCGGCCCAACGCCGGCAAGTCCACCCTGCTGAATCGGCTGCTGGGCGAAAAGCTGGCGATCGTCTCGGACAAGCCTCAGACGACCCGACACCGCCTGGTGGGCATTCTGACCCTGGACCACGCGCAGGTCGTCTTCTACGACACGCCCGGGATGCATAAGCCCTTGCACCGGTTGAACCGCCAAATGGTCCGCCATGCCCATGAGGCCCTGCGCGAAGCGGACGTTGTGTGCCTGCTGGTGGACGCGAGCCAGCGCTTCGGCCGAGGCGACGAACACCTGCTCGAGGTGCTGGCCAAGGTTGATCGGCCGAGGATCGTCGCGCTCAACAAGGTTGATGCCGTCGCCAAGCCCAAGATCCTGCCCTTGATCGAGCGTTACTCGGCCTCGGAGCTGTTTCGAGAGATCGTGCCGATCAGTGCCCTCGACGGCGACGGCTGCGACGTGCTGCTGCGTCTCCTGATCGAGCAGCTCCCCGTGGGGCCGCCGCGCTTCGACTCGGATCTCTTTACGGTGCATCCGGAGCGCTTCCTGGCCGCCGAGCTCATTCGCGAGGCGCTGCTCCGGGCCACTCGGGACGAGCTGCCGTTTACCACCGCGGTGGATGTCGAGCGCTGGGACGAAGTGGAGGACCGTGAGCTGACTCGGATCCATGCCCTCATCCTGGTCGAAAAGCCCAGCCAGAAGGGGATCGTCGTGGGGAAGGGCGGCGCCCGCATCAAGCGTCTCGGGATTGAGGCGCGCCAAGCGCTCGAAGCGATGCTGGGTCGCCGGGTCTACCTCGACCTGCACGTTCGTTGCGAGCCGGACTGGCGCGAGGATCGGGGACGGCTGGCCGAGCTGGACCGGTTCGCCTCGATTCCGGCGAGCGACGCATAGCGGATTCGGCTCGCGGGAGCGGGGCCGTGGGCCGGCGAGTGGAGGACTCCACTGCCGAGTCTGGCCGGCTTTGGTACCCATAGAGCCTAGTTCGAGGAATCCTTGTGGGAGCCGTGCCCGAGCCAGTGCCGCCGGAATTTGACCGGCCCGAGAAGATCGACCGCTACGAGATCGTCGAGGAGATCGGTCGTGGGTCGATGGGTGTCGTCTATCTGGCCAGGGATCCGCTGATCGGCCGCTGGCTGGCGGTCAAGGAGCTCGTGCCGCAGAAGGGCTCGGGTCTGGATCCGGCGGTTATGCGCAAGCTGCTGCTCAACGAAGCCCGGCTCACCGGCACCCTCGAGCATCCCGGGATCGTGCGCGTCTTCGACGTTGTCGGAGATCGGCAGGGAGGCCTCCTGGCCCTGGCGATGGAGTTCGTCCAGGGCAAGAGCCTGCGGCGCCGCCTGTCTGAGCCTGAGCCCATCTCGCTGGAAGAGGTTTCGCGGATCGTCGGCGCGGTGGCGACCGCGCTGGACCACGCTCACGAGCAGGGCCTGGTCCACCGGGACGTCAAGCCGGCCAACATCCTGCTGGCCTCGGACGGAGGGGTGAAGGTGACCGACTTCGGGATCGGCGCCCTCCGGGACGAGGATCTGGCTTCCGAGCTGATGAGTCTGGGGACGCCCAACTATCTGGCGCCCGAGCGCATCCTGGGGCAGCCATCGGACCACCGTCTGGACGTCTACGCTCTTGGAGTCGTGCTCTACGAACTCTTGACGCGCCATCTGCCGTTCGAGGCGGACGCGGTGTCCGAGCTGATGGGCAAGATCCTGCGCGAGGAGCCAACGCCTCCGGAAACCCATGCACCGCATCTGACCGCCTCGCTGCGCCGGCTGCTGGCGAAGGCTCTGGCCAAGGCTCCCGAGGAACGCTTTCAGAGCGCCGGCGAGCTGGCCCACGATCTAAGGCTGGCTGTGGAAGCGCAGGCGGCGATGAACGATACGGTGCCGACCGAGTCGTGGCTGGCGGCGGCACGGGTACTGGCCACTCCGGTCGAGCTGGAGGTGCTGGAGGCCAGTGACGGCGAACCGGCAGGGACGGGCCCGGGCCCGTCCGCTGCCGATGCCGCCGCCATTGGCACCGCAACCCCTACTGGCTCCGGTACCGCCGCCACGGCGCGGCTGCCGGCCGGGGTGATTCCGGCTCCGGACTCTGCTCCGGCTGGGGCCTCGCTCGGCCCGCCGGAGGCCGGAATGCCAGGTCGTGAAGCGCCCGCGGTGTCCCGGCGGGGCGGCGGCGTCGAACGAGTACGGACGGCGGCCGTGGCTTGGGTACACCGGCTGTATCGGCGGCTCGCCGCCCGCCCGGAGGTCGTGGCACTAGGCGTGTTCCTGCTGGCGGCTCTGCCCCTGGGCCTAGCGTTCGTCGGCTGGGGGAGCGGCTCCCGGTCGCCCGAGCCCGGGCCTGAAGGGGTGGCAACCGCGATCGAGGCCGATGCCCAACGGCTCCAGTATCTCTCGCTCCTGGCGGAGAGCCAGGCGCTCTACGAGACCGGAGACGCCGCCGCCGCGGCGCGACTTCTGGCCCAGGCCGAAGAGTTGGCGCCGGAGGCCCGGAGGATCCGCGAGCTGCGCCAGGAAGCCCGGCGGCAGGTGGCGACTGAGCGCGCGCTGGACCGGTTCGAGCGGGTCGAGGCGGCTTCGGAGCGAGGGCACCTTCAGGTAGCCCGCGGCGATCTGGACGGCGCTGGACGGACGTTGCGGGACTTGGTAGCGCTCGGGGCTCCGGTCGAGGCCGTGAGCTCTTTGAGGCGCTCCCTGGCCCGCGCTCGCGACCGGCTTCGCGAGGCCGCCGAAAGCGCCGCAGCCGAGGCCAAGCCGGTCGAGGCTCCGGTGCCCGCGGTCGTGTTGGAGCCGGTCCAGCCCCCGGTCGAGCCGGTGGTGGTGCCAACCGGGCCGGCGACTTTGACCGTGGCGTTTCGCTCGCAGCGGCCACGCGGTGTGGTGACGGTCTACGTCGGCGACGAGCAGGTGTTGCGCCGCTCCTTCCGGTTCTTCGAAAAGAAGGGTCTCTTGCGGCGCAAGGCGGCTGCTGGCTCGTTCCGGGAGGAGATCCAGGTGGAGTCCGGCCCTGTCGATCTCAAGGTCTATCTGGCGTTGCCGGGCCGGTCCACCGCTCTCAAGTCGATGGCCGTCGAGCTCAAGCCGGCGGCGCGGCGTACGCTCGACGTCGCGGTCGATGCCGAGGGTCGTCTGGAAATCCGCTAGGCGGCGAGACTGCGGGTACCGCCGGCCGGGAGGTGGCAACTCGGCGTGCGGGCGTGGCCGCGACTGCCTTGAGGGGTCCGACGGGGCGCCAGCCAAGCCGATCCAGGTAGGAGCGGCTTGCAGCCGCCTATCGGCCGAGCGTGTGCAACGTGCAGGCTAGGAAGCGTGCTCGAGCCAGCGCTCGGCGTCCAAAGCCGCCTTGCAGCCGGAGCCCGCGGCGGTAACCGCCTGGCGGTAGCTGGGATCGACGACGTCGCCGCAAGCGAAGACGCCCTCGAGAGCCGTGCGGGTCGTGGGCTCGTCGACTTCCAGGTACCCGGCGGGGTCGGTCTCGAGCTGGCCCTCGAGGAAGGCGGTGTTGGGTTGATGGCCGATGGCCACGAACACTCCCTGGCAGGGGAACTCGGTGATCTCGCCCGTGTCCACGTTGCGCAGACGGACGCCATGGACGCCATCCTCGCGCGAGCCCAGGATCTCCTCGACCACCGAGCTCCAGGCGAAGTCAACGCGCTCGTGGGCGAAGGCGCGATCTTGCAGGATCTTGGAGGCGCGCAACTCGTCGCGGCGGTGGATGACGGTTACCCGGGTGGCGAACTTGGTCAGGTAGATGGCCTCTTCCAGCGCCGAGTCCCCGCCGCCGATGACCACCAGCTCCTTGCCCTTGAAGAAGAAGCCGTCGCAGGTGGCACACGCGGAGACGCCGTAGCCCATGAGCTCGGCCTCGGAGGGCAGGCCCAGCGACTTTGCGGTAGCGCCGGTGGCGATGATCACGGCCTCGGCACTGTAGCTGCCACCGTCGGTGATGACGGTCTTGCGGGTGCTCTCGAGATCCACCGCCGTGACTTGCTCGAACTTGACTTGAGCGCCGAAACGCCGAGCCTGTTCCCGCATCCGTTCCATAAGCTCCGGCCCCAAGATGCCTTCCGGGAACCCCGGATAGTTTTCGACGTCGGTGGTGATGGTGAGCTGGCCGCCGGGTTGGTTGCCCTCCAGGACCAGCGGCTCGAGATTGGCCCGAGCCGCGTAGAGGGCGGCGGTCAGACCGGCCGGTCCCGACCCCAAAATGGCAACTTGATAGTGCTGTGCGTCCTCGCGTTCCGGCATCCGGATCTCCCTCGTCCTCTGGATTTCGTGGGTATCGCCCGCTCGTACGGCGCGCTACTATAGCAACGCGTCGAGGCCGGATTTTCTTCCAGTGGATCATCCGCCGCGCGGATTGTCGGAGGCAAGCATCATGATGTTGAGTGACACCTTGAACGAGGCCCTAAACGCCCAAGTCGGGCACGAGATGGCCGCTTCCATGCAGTACGTGGCCATCGCTTCGTACTTCGATGGCCGCAGCCTCGGCAACCTGGCGGCGTTCTTCTACCGCCAGGCGGACGAAGAGCGTGACCACGCCATGAGGTTCCAGAAGTTCCTCGTGGACTCCGACGGCCAATTGAGCATTCCCGCCATCCCTGCCCCGACTGGCGACTTCGGCGCCGCCCGCGACGCGGTCGCTCTGGCCTTGGAGTCCGAGAAGCGGGTCACCGGACAGATCTACGATCTGGTCACCATCGCCAACGAGGACCGCAACCACATCGCGACTCGCTTCCTGGACTGGTTTGTCAACGAGCAGTTCGAAGAGGTCACGACCATGAGCGAGCTGCTGGACGTGGTCGAGATGGCCGGCGAAGACAAGCTGCTGAGCGTCGAGGAGTACCTCGAGCGCCGCGGCGATCCGCACGCCGACGAGGCCTAGTCTGCTCGTCTCATCGCTCTGCCAGTTGCGGCCTCTCGCGACGAACGCCGGTGAGAGAGCAGGCTAGCTGGCGGAAGAGCCTGCCGTCTGCCGCCAGGCCGTCCCGCGCCGCAGTGCTAGTTGCGGGCCATCAGCAGCGCCTCGGCGAGGCCGACGGCGTTGGCCGCCGATAGGGCGAGGTTGTCCGCGACCGCGTGGAGCTGCACTGCATCCATTCCATCTCCCGAGCTCGGTCCGGCTCCGGCCGGTTCGATGGCGCCCAGCAGGGCCACGGGCCGGCCGCCAACGTCGAGAGGGCTTGGAGCGAAGGTCTCGGCAGAGACTTCGAAGACGGGGCTCGAGGCCAGGGCGGCCTCGACTTTGGCCGGTTGGACTGCGTCGTTCAGCCGCGCCTGCACGGCCAGGTTCAGGCCGTGGAAGCTACCCGCCAGTATGGCCTGGAGACGAACCGCGAGAGCGGTCTCTGAGAGCACGTTCGCGAGCGAGCGCGACAGCTCTCGGCCGAGACCGGGCTCGGACAGCAGGTTGAAAGCCAACTGGCGCCCAAAAACGCGAGTCGGTAGACGTTCCTGAAAGGAGAGCAACGAGCGCGCCTGGTCCAGGAGCTCGTCGACGCCGGCCTGGTCCCGGCCCGAAGCCGGCAGGAGGGCGGTCAGGCTCAGATCGATCACGCCCAGCGGCTGAAGCGCTTGGGCGAGATGTGCCGCTAAGACCACTGTGGCCGGCGGGCTGGCGACGATGGCGCCCGGCTCGAGGCCGCTCGTGTTGGCGCCGACGACCAACTGGGGCAACTCCGGGTTGGGCCGCTCGCCGCAGACCAAGATCGTGGTGGTGGTGGGTCCGGTCTCGGGCAGCGTCTTCGCTCCGCTGTCGCCGTCGGGGGCCGGGCACACTAAAAGCACGTCCACGTCGGTGGCGCCCTCGGTGTCGGCCGGCAGCACCCAAGCGGCCTCGCCGCCGATGTCGGTCACCCGGGCGGAATCGTCACCGCCCGGGGCCAGCAGCTTGAGGTCTTCCCACAGATCGCGGCGCCCGGCGAGCTGCTCCTTGAGCTCATTGCCCAGAAGGCTTTCGCTGTTCCAAATTGCAACGCTCTTCACGACGCCTCACCTTCCGCTGCGCCCGGGGTTTGTAGACGGGCGACTTCCGTCAGGCCTTCGACCAGCCGATCGCCCTCGCCAACCAGGATCTCGGCGTCGATGGGCAAGAACAGATCCACGCGCGAGCCGAACTTGATGAGTCCGATGCGCTGGCCTCGAACGACCCGATCTCCGGGCCGAAGGTCGTTGACGATTCGCCGGGCCAGGAGGCCGGCGATCTGCTTGACCCCAAGGACGCCTCCGCCGGTCGTTTCCAGAGTAACGAAGTGGCTCTCGTTGACGTCGCCGGCGTCAGGGCGGAAGGCCGCGACCTTGCGGCCGGGCCGGAAGGTGCTCGACCGCACCGTGCCGGCGATCGGCGCGCGCTGGACGTGGACGTTGAAGACACTCAAGAAGGTCACGATCCGTCGATGGGTCCGGCCGTTCAGCTCCGGGACGGCGACCTCGTCGACCGCGGTGACCACTCCATTGGCGGCGGCCAGGATCAGGTCGTCGGGGCCGTTGTAGGAGCGGGCCGGGACGCGGAAGAAGGCCGCCACCGCGATCGCCGTCACCAGTAGCCCGACGGCGGAGCGGGGCCACGAGGCGAGCCAGGCCAGGCCGGCCAGGGCCAGGAACGGCAGGACGAAAATCCAGGCCTCTTTCGCGAGAGTCATCGGGCGACCGTCATGCGGCGACAGTTACGAGCGATCGTCGGGTTTGGATGGGAGTGCCGGAGGAGGGGTTCCGACCGAGATTGGGGAGCAGGAACTCCTCGTAGCGCTCTGCCGGACGGCGTCCGGGCAAGGGCGCTGTCATCTATCGGCCGGTCGAGCGCACGCTGGCGGTGCCTGATTGCGCCGCCGGCGTCTTGCTCTCGTGGACCGGCTCTACGCGGGTACGCTGGCCTCGCGCCGGCTGTGCAGGATGGCCTCCATGCGGTCCTTGAGAGCTAGCTTGTGGAGCTTGATCTGCTTCATCTCGAACTCGTCGTCCTGGGATGCGAACGCCTTGCGGTGGATCTCTTCGAGCCGCCGTTCGTAGTTCTGATGCTCTTCGAAGAGGCGGCGAAATTCGTCGTCGGTGGCGATCAACTCGTCGCGGAGGCCGTTTCCAGAGTCCGGCATAGGCAGAGCTCCTCCTTGCGGTTTCGATGGACCGTGGTTGGGATGGGTCTTGGCGAGGGATAGGCGAGACAGCACGGCGGCGTCGGCATGTGGCTCCCCGTGGTCACGGTGCTGGACACCCTCCTCGCCGGCGCGGCACCAAGAGCGTGACCCTGTTCGTGAAAGCCACCATAACGCTGCGAACGCCGTCAGGATACCAGGGGGTCGGAGGTGCCGGCAAGCCGCGCCGGCCGGCGGAATAGTATTCTCAGCCGTCGCCATGGGGGACTCTCTGAGAGCTCGGGAATCCGACGCGTCGCCGGCCCGGCCGTCCGACCGACCGTCGAAGCAAGCTCGGTACCGAGCGAGGGCTTGGCGCCCGGCCCGGCTGCTGCCAGCACTCCTGGCCGTCGCAGTCGGGCTCGCCCATCTGATCCTGTTCGAGGCCCGCGGCAGCGCGGGACTGGTACGTGGAGATGAGGGCACTTTCCTGGCCATGACCGAGAGCGCCGCCTTCGACCGGGATCTGGTCTTCGACACCAGGGACCGTGAGCGTCTGGAGGAAGCCGCCGAGAAGGGGCGGCAAGCGGTGATTCTGCAGCGGGCGGGCGACCGCGTGGCGTATTCGAAGCCGGTGCTCTATCCGATCTTGGCGGCGCCCTGGTTTTTCGTGGCGGGTCCGTCGGGACTGATTCTGTTCCACATCGTGGCCGCGGCCGCCGCGGTCCTCCTCGCCGCCGGTTGCCTGCGCCGGCAGGGCGCCCAGGCGGCCGGCCTCTGGGTCGTGACCCTCGCCGGGACCAGCGTCTTCTGCGGCTACCTGGTCTGGACCATGAGCGATTCGCTCCAGGCCTCGCTGGTGCTGGCCGGTCTGGCCCTGGCGCTGGCCCAGCTTCGCGGCACGGGCGAGGATGGAACTGACCGGGGGCCGGTCGATCGCCTGCTCGAGCATCGTTGGGCGCCGGTCGCCGGCGTCGTGCTCCTGACTCTTGCCGGCGCGATGCGCTTCCCGAACTTCGCGCTCGCCGCAATTCCGGTGCTGGCGTATCTGCTGGCCGGGCGTTGGCGCCGGGCTCTGCTTCTGGGCGCCGTAGTGGCTCTGGTGGCGGGCCTCGGGCTGGGTCTCAACCGGGCCGCGACCGGAGCCTGGGTGCCGTACAAGACGGTGCGCGCGACCTTCAATCCCGCCAGCGGCTATCCGGCAGGGGAGGGGGCGGAGCGGGCCTTGCGCCAGTTCAGCGAGGACGTGGCGCTGGCGCGGCAGCGGGTCGGGTTGGTCCCGGAGTTCGAGCTCGCGACCAACGGGGTCGTCGGCCTCTACTTCCTGGCCGGCCGGCACACGGGTCTCCTGACCTATTTTCCAGCGTCGCTGGTGCTGCTGCTGTGGGCCTTCCGGCGGCCCGACCGGCTTGCCTGGGCGGGCCTCGCCGGGGTGCTGGCCCTGGCGGTCTTCTACCTGCTCTGGATGCCCGAGAACTACTTCGGGGGCGGCACGTTTCTGGGCAATCGATACTTCTTGACCGGAGCGATGGCGTTGGTTTTCGTGCCGAGGCGCCTGCCCGGAATGCGGGTGCTCGTGGGCGTCTGGCTGGTGGCCGTGGTCGTCTTTGCTTCGGCTCTGGTGTCGGCCCGGCGGACCGCCGCGACCGAGCCCTCGAGCCAGAACCACGCCTACGCCGGCGTCTTCCGGTGGCTTCCGTACGAGACCACCGCCCGGAACCTGGACGGCCGGCGCGACGTGTACTGGACCAACGAGTTCTTCCGCTTTGTGGATCCCTACTCGCAGCTATCGCCCTCGGGCTTCCGGATCCGGGCCGGTGATCCGGCCGCCGAGCTGGTGCATGCGAGCTCGCGCGAGGACGGCGTCGTGCGCTATCTGGCGCGTGTGGACTCGGCTGCTGCCGAGGTTTCGTACTGGACCCCGGGCGCGGCTCCGGTCCGGGTTTCGACGCAGGCCGGGGAAGGCGGCGGCTGGGCGCTGCTCGAGATACCGGTCGATCCCGTGTGGCGGCGTCATCGATACTGGTTTCGTTCGCCAGAGCGCACCTGGACGCGGATCTATCGTTTTTCGGTGTCGGACTTGGGTGGCGGCGATGGAGGTGAGGCCGGCGCTGCCGATTTTCACTACCTGGGGCCCTTGCGCCTCGTGCCCAAGTTCTTCTCGGGCGTGGCCTGGTCTCCCGACGCCGCGATCGGAGAGGTCCCGCCTCTTGCCGGCGCCGCCGCCGGCGGCATCACCCTGCCCGTGGGGGTGCGCAACACCGGGCTTCGCTTCTGGTCGAGCGCCGACATGGTGCCGACCCTGTTGGGGTACCGCCTCTACCGCTTGCCCCGCCGAGATGGTGACAAGCCGGTGGGAGCGCGCCTGCAACGGTTTCCGGGCCGCGTGGTCAGGGGACAGGACCTCGTGTCCGATCTGGTGGTCCGGCTCCCGGACAAGCCTGGCCGCTATCAGTTGGTCCTGGACCTCAACCTGGCCGGCACCGTATGGTTCGAGAGCTGGAATGGCGAGCCGCTCTGGCAGGGCGAGGTCACGGTTCACAACTCCTGAGCGGAGCCTTCGAGCGGCCCTGGGAGTCGCGCCGCCCGTGGTAGGGTCTTCGGCGGCCGTGGCGGCTCGCCCTGCTTTCTCATGACGGCGACGGAACCAAAACCCGACCTGGATCTCCAGGGTCTGAGGAGCGGCTCGAACCGCGATCTCGGGTCTTGGGGACGGCTCTGGCAAGAGGACCGCGAGTTTCCGATCGAGAGCCACCGGGGATTTGCCGGCCGCGTCGTCGTTTTCCTCAAGAAGGCGCTGCGAGGTCTGGTGCGAGCCCCCCAGGCCGACCTCTGGGAGCGGCAGCGAGCCTACAATCTCGTGGTTCAGGAGCAGCTCGAAGAGGGGCTGCGGCGGATGGCCGAACTCGGCGATCGATTGAGCGACACCACCGCCGATCACCACCGCTGGATCGGCGAGGTGGCCCGCGATACTTCCGTGCTCGGCCAGGATCTGCAGAAGATCCAGCGGGAGATGCTCGAAGACCTGAACCGGCTGCGCGAGGTCGGGGAGCGCGAGCTCAAAGTCACCTACGACGAGATCATGGCCTACGTCCACGCTCAGGAGGAGTTCGTGAAATCGCACGACGGGCGCCTGACCCACTTGGAGTCGTTCCACAACGACGGCTACGACGAGGTCAAGGACCACACCGTGGCTCTCTTTACCCGCCTGGACGAGAAGCTGGACCGCTACCGCGAGCTCTCGCGCGAGCGCTGGGGCCGCTTGAGCGGCCTGCTGGCGGTGGCCGAGCGCACCGGCGGCGAGGCGGTACCCGGTCAGGAGCTCGCGCGGGCGGTCCGCGACGAGAAGTACCTGGAGTTCGAGGCGCGATTCCGGGGCAGCGAGGAGGACATCCGGGGGCGCCTGGACCCGTATCTCGACGTCCTCGGCGGTCGTACGGACGTTTTGGATCTGGGCTGTGGCCGCGGCGAGGCGCTGGCGGCGCTGGCGGCCGCCGGCATCAAGGCCTCTGGCGTGGACGCCAACGTCGAGATGGTGGAGCGCTGCCGGGAAAAGGGCCTGGAAGCCGAGGTGGATGACCTCTTTCGCGCTCTCGAAGCCCGGTCCGAGAGCTCCTTGGGTGGCGTCGTCTCCTTTCACGTCATCGAGCACCTGCCCGCGGCGGAGCTGGAGCGGCTGGTGCGGTTGGCCTGGCGGGTACTGCGGCCCGGCGGGGTTCTGGTGCTGGAGACGCCCAACCCCACGTCGCTGGTCGTGGGCGCCAGCCGGTTCTGGCTGGACCCGACCCACAAGCGGCCGGTGCATCCCGAGAGCTTGAAGACGCTGATGGAGCTCAACGGTTTCGATCCGGTGGAGCGGATCGACCTCCAGCCGTTTGCCGCCGAGGACCGGCTGCCGGAGATCGACGTCGAGGCGGTGGCTCCCGAGCAGGCCGCTCTGGCCGACCGGATGAACGCCATCCGGGACCGACTGGACGAGCTTCTGTTCGGCTTCCAGGACTACGGCCTGGTCGGTCACAAGCCGGCCTAGGCGAGTGCCACTATCGCCTCCGCGGGGGCGAGGCTGCCGGGGGGCGCAGGTACAGCGGATCGCAAAGGCTGGCCGCGTCCCAGCGGTTGGTCTCCCGGGATCCCAGCCAGGCCAGGGCGTCGGCGGCGAGTGGTTCGGCCGCCAGGATCTCGGCATCGGCCGGCAGCGGCCGGCCGGCGAGATCGAAGCCGACATGCACCTCGTCGCCGCTGCCGGCGATCGCGTCCCAAGGGCGGAGCTCCGCTTCGGTTCGAGGTGCGCCATCGGGGCCAAAACGTTGCACGAAACACTCGCCGCGTAGGGCGTCCACCTGGACGATCGCCGCCCGGCCGGGAGCCCGCCGTCCGCCCTGGGCGGCCAGCGCTTCGAAGGTCGTCACCGTCGTCGCCGGGCAGCCGAGAGCCTGGTGGAGGCCGAGGGCCGTAGCCAGGGTGATGCGCAGTCCGGTAAAGCTGCCGGGACCCCGCACTGCCACCAGGCCGGTGACATCGGCCAGGCTCTTGCCGGCGCCGGCCAGCAGGTCCTCCGCGTCCCCGAGGATGCGGGTCGATGCCTCGCGGCCGGGAAACGAGCGCTGCCGGACCCCGCCGTCCACGGCCAGCGCGACGCTCGCGGCCGGCGAGCCCGCGTCGAGAGCCAGGAGGCAGACGCCGGAGGCCGCCGGTTCGCCCGCGCCCAGGTCTTGATCGGTGCCTCCGTTCATGCCCTAGCCGCCCCTTCCGTGCCTGTCTGCCGGGACGCCCGTGCCAAGGCGTCCACCCCTACTGCCGGCAACACCGCCGCTATACTTCGGCCTCGATGCCCGCCCCAGCGAAGCTGACGCCGATGCTCCGGCACTACGCCGAGACCAAGGCGCAGCACGCCGACGCCATCGTCCTCTATCGGATGGGGGATTTCTACGAGATCTTCTTCGAGGACGCCGAGCTGGTGGCGCCGATCCTGGAGGTGGCCTTGACCGCCCGGCACAAAGGCAAGGAAAGCGAAGTGGCGATGTGCGGCGTTCCCCATCACGCCCTCGAAGCTTATCTCGCCAAGCTGCTCAAGGCGGGGTACAAGGTGGCCATCTGCGATCAGGTCGAGGATCCCGCCGAAGCCAAGGGCCTGGTCAGGCGCGAGGTGACCCGCATCGTCACGCCCGGGACGTTGAGCGACCTGGATCTGCTATCCAGCAGGCAGCCCAATCTGCTCGCCGGCGTGGCCTTTCGAGGTTCCCGAGGCAACGGCGGCTACGAGGGCATCGGCGCGGGCGCGTTTCTGGACGTTTCCACCGGCGACTTCTTCCTGCGTGAGTGGACCGATGGCGCCGCCGCGGTCCAGGACCTCCGGGCGCTGCGGCCGGCCGAGCTCGTGCACGTCGAAGAAGCGTTGCCCGAGCCGCTCGGAGACTGGACGGCCAAGAGCCAGATTTGTGTCAGCGAGGCCGGCGGCGCGGCCTGGTTTCCGCGGGGCAAGGAGTTCACGTTCCTGTGCCGCCATTTCGGAACGCGCTCGCTCAAGGGTTTCGGCCTGGTCGATCGGGGACACCCCGGAGTCGCGGCCGCCGCCCTGGCTCTGGCCTACGCCCGCGAGACCCAGCGTAGCGAGCTGCCCCATGTCCGCGGCTTGTCGGTGCGCGCCGCCGACGGTCATCTTCAGCTCGACCCGACCACGGTCGCCAACCTCGAGCTCCTCAAGAACTTGCGGACTTCCCGTTCGGCGGGCTCGTTGCTGGCGGTGATGGACCGGACCGAGACCGCGCCGGGGGCGCGGCGGCTCGCCGACTGGCTGCTCAGGCCCTTGCAGTCGGTCGAGGCGATCGAGCTCCGGCAGGGAGCGGTGGGCGAGCTCCTGGACGAGGCCGAGCGCCGGGAGCGCATTCGGCGCGAGCTGCGGTCTCTGGGCGACCCGGCCCGGTTGGCAACCCGGGCGGTGCTGGGCACCTTGACGCCGCGGGAAGCGGATGGCCTGCGCAGGGGCCTGGGCGTGGTGCCCGCCATTCTGGCCGAGCTCCAGGGGGCGCGCTCGAGCCTTCTTGCCGAGCTGGCCGCCGTCGATCCGCTGGCCGACCTGGCGGGCGAGCTGGGGCGGGTGCTGGCGCCGGAGCCGGCCTTGACCCTCAAGAAGGGCGGCGTCGTTGCCGACGGCGTGGACGAGGAGCTGGACCGGTGCCGGTCGCTGGCGCGCGACCGCAAGAAGCACCTGGCCGCCCTGGAAGGTCGGGAACGTGAGAGCACCGGCATCGGCTCGCTCAAGATTCGCTACAACAAGGTTTTCGGCTACTACCTCGAAGTCACCAAGGCCAACCAGAGCCTGGTGCCGGAGCACTACGTTCGCAAGCAGACCCTCGTCAACGCCGAGCGCTACGCGACCCCGGAGCTCAAGGAGCTCGAGGAAGAGATCCTGGAAGCCGAGGGACGCCAGCTCGAGCTCGAAGCCGCGCATTTCTCGGAGCTGGTCCAGCGGATCGGGGCGAGCGCTGGCCGACTCCAGGACCTGGCTTCGGCGATGGCTTCGGTCGACGTCCTGGCGGCTCTGGCCGAGCTCGCCGAACGCAACCGCTATAGCCGTCCGCGCATGCTGCCTTCGGGCGAGCCCGTGAATATCGTCGAAGGCCGCCACCCGGTGGTCGAAGCCAGCTCCTCGGACAGCTTCGTGCCCAACGACCTGGAGCTGGGCGGAGAAGCCGGCGACATCATCGTCCTGACGGGTCCCAACATGGGCGGTAAGTCCACCTATCTCCGCCAGTGCGCTCTGATCGTGCTGATGGCGCATACGGGCAGCTTCGTGCCCGCGAAGTCGGCCGAGATCGGGGTGGTGGACCGGATCTTTACCCGAGTTGGAGCCAGCGACGACCTGGCCCGCGGCGAGTCGACGTTTATGGTCGAGATGACCGAGACCGCGAACATCCTCCACAACGCCAGCGGCCGCAGCCTGATCATCCTAGACGAGGTGGGTCGGGGAACCGCGACCTTCGACGGCCTGTCTCTGGCCTGGGCGATCGTGGAGCACCTGCACGAGGAGACCGGAGCCAGGGCCCTGTTCGCCACCCACTACCACGAGCTGACCGAGCTCGCGGTGCTGCTGCCCCGAGTCGTCAACCGCACGCTGGCGGTCAAGGAGTGGCGCAATCAGATCGTCTTCCTGCACCGGGTCATGCCGGGCTCCGCCGACAAGAGCTACGGCATCCACGTGGCTCGTCTGGCTGGCATTCCGGAGTCGGTGGTCGCCCGGGCGGCTCAGGTGTTGAGCAACCTGGAGGCGGGAGAGTACGACCTCACCGGTAAGCCCAAGCTGGCCGCCTCACCGGACGACGCGTCTCTGGAAGGTCAGCTCGCCCTGTTTGCGCCTCCGGAGCAGATCGTGGCGTCGATCCTGCGCGAGCTGGATCTGGAGCGGCTGTCGCCGCTGGCGGCGCTGAACCTACTCCAAACCTTGAAGGCCAGGCTAGACGGCTAGCGGCCGACGTTGGCGCCGGCGAGAGCCGGAGGAAGGGCGAAACTAGAACGG
Source organism: Candidatus Multivoradales bacterium (assembly GCA_965223155.1). Taxonomy (GTDB): domain Bacteria; phylum Acidobacteriota; class Thermoanaerobaculia; order Multivoradales; family JAHEKO01; genus CALZIK01. The sequence goes on along the minus strand of CBDCVR010000013.1, from coordinate 562,383 downwards.
GATGTCGTCGTCCTCGGGACCAGCGTCGCCGCCCGCCGAGCCGTAGCTCGGCCCCGAGTCGCTGGTGCCGCCGCCGTAGCCGCCGCCGGTGTCGCTACGGCTACCGAGCATCTGGAAGTTGTCGCAGACGATCTCGGTTCGGTACTTCTTCTCACCGGACTGCTTGTCTTCCCAGGAGCGTGTCTGGAGCCGGCCCTCGACGAAGATCTGCCGGCCTTTGGCGAGGTACTGGCCGGCGATCTCGGCTTGCCGGCCCCAGCAGACGATGTTGTGCCACTCGGTTTGCTCCTGCCGGTTGCCGTCCCGGTCGCGCCAGCGCCGGTTCGTGGCCAGGCTGAAGGTGGCGACCGCCTGGCCCGACGGGGTATTGCGCACCTCGGGGTCGCGGCCGAGATTGCCGATGAGCATGACTTTGTTGAGCATCGAGATCTCCTGAAACGGGCTTAGAAAGCGTTGGATCGTGGTGGTGAAGAGCGGGTAAGGTATCACAGGGTCGGCGCTGGCCCGAGCGGAGCCGGGATTCGGCGCCTCGGATCGGAAACACCCGTCCGAGGCCGCCGCCGGCGCCGCCGAAGCCGGGTCCGGCGCCTACCAGAAGAGACGCGATACGGTGCGCATAGTCTTGCAGAGAGTCCGCCGCGCGGCGGTTCGAATCGAAGACGAGACGGTTTCCTCGATCGGTGCCGGTCTCCTGGCGCTGGTCGCGATCGAGGCCGGCGACGATGCCGCCGCCGCGCGCAAGGCGGCGGACAAGATCGCCGGCTTGCGATGCTTTCCGGACGGCGCCGGCAAGATGAATCTGGACGTCGCCGCGGCCGGCGGCGCCTGTCTGGTGGTCTCGCAATTCACCCTGGCGGCGCGTCTGGACCGCGGCCGGCGCCCGTCGTTCGAGCGGGCGGCGCCGCCGGAGACGGCGCGGACCCTGGTGGCCGAGCTGACTGCCGGCTTGCGGGCACGGGGCCTCGACGTGGCCGAGGGCCGCTTCGGGGCGAACATGCAGGTCGATCTGGTCAACGACGGTCCGGTCACGTTCGTTCTGGACCTCGGGTAGCGGCGTAGGGCGCCAGGAAATCGGCTGCGGACCGCTGGCGGGGAGCCTCTCGCGGCAAGCGCCTAGTGGGCGACGGGCAGGGCTTCGATCGGGATGGGCATGAAGCTCAAGATCAAAATGGCGAGGGCGAGCCAGGCCAACCGCCGGGATTCGGGGCCGAGGGGCGCGGTCTCATCCCGTACCGGCGGATGCTTGAGGCCGAGCGCCAGAGTCAGACCGCACCACAGGAACCACCCGGGCCAGAGTAGGCCGCAAGCGGCGAGCGCTCCCCAGATCGGCCAGCGAAGTGCGTGCTGCCGCCGGCCAACGAGAGCGTACAGGATGTGTCCGCCGTCGAGTTGAGCCACCGGCAGCAGGTTGAGGGCGGTGGCCAGGAGACCGAACCAGGCTGCGAGCGCGAAGGGATGGAGGTTGAGCGTGGTCGCCTCGGGTAGGGGACCGTGGACGGCGAGGCTGACCGCGGCGAAGAGCAGCGAGGAGCCGGGCCGGAAGAGCGTCGCGGTCGCCGTCTCCTCGGCAACGGGGACGTAGCCGCCGGGCTCGGACCAAAGAACGCCCAGGAGCAGAAAGGGCAGGAGCGCGGCGAAGCCGGCGATCGGGCCGCCCGCGCCGATCACCAGCAGGCGGCGCCGATCCGGAATCGGGCTCCGGATCCGGATGAAGGCTCCGAGCGTGCCGAGCGCCAGCGGCGCGGGCAAGAAGTACGGCGGCGTCGAGCGGAGGCCGTAGCGCCGGCAAGGCAGGTAGTGGCCGAGCTCGTGGCACAGCAGAATCAAGAGCAGGGGTATCGAAAAGGAGAGCCCCAGGCGCAGGAGCTCGGGATCCGTCCACACCGCGCGGATCGCGTCGGCACCCAGCCAGGGCGGCAGGGCGGTCATCTTCTCGGTGTGGGTAAAGAGAGTCCAGACGGCGCCCAGGGTCGTCGTCGAGAACAGGCTGACGGCGAACAGGGTGACGGCGAGCGCCAGCTGTCCAGCGCTCGGTCGGCCGCCTCCGGCCGTGGGCAGCGAGGCCGGGGCTTCCTGCCCGTACGGCGCTCGGGCCGGGCCGGGCGAGGCGCCGGGACGAGGCTCGCTAGATATCGCGCAAACCCTTGCCGGGCTTAAAGCGGACCGTCTTGCCGGGCTCGATCGCGACCTCGACTCCGGTCTTGGGATTGCGGCCCACGCCCCGCTTGCGATCCCGCACCTGAAAGACTCCAAAGCCGCGCAGCTCGATGCGCTTGCCGTCCCGGAGAGCCTCCTTCATTGCCGTCAAGATCGTGTCGACCGCCAGCGCGGCTTTTACCCGAGAAACGTCGGAAACTTCAGCGACTCTGTTGACGAGATCGACCTTGATCATGGGCGGGGCGTGGAGTGTAGCAGCGGCTTCAGAAACGAGTCAACGAACGGGCCAGAGCGGTCGCCGCGGTCAAGAGATCTGCATCTTGCGGCGCAAGATGCAGCGCTCGAAGGCCAGCGAGGTCTTGGTGGCGAGCCGTTGCAGCAGGTCCAGATCGACCCCGCTCAGACCCCGCTTGCCCTTGTCGGCCAGGAGCACGCAGGCAAGGCGCTGCCGCACCCGAATTGGCAGCAGCAGGCACTCGTGGTCGAGCTGGCCGCCCCAGCAGCGGGCCAGGGCCTCGTGTGCCGGCGTTCGGTCCAGCCGCCCGGCGTAGAGCCTCGCCCCCTCGGCCAGATGCCGGAAGACGGTAGCTTGGTGCAGGCCGACCGAATAGTGCCGCAGCCATTCGAAGTCGATGCCCGGACCCTCGCCAATCCAGCCCGAGACCTCGTCCCGGGACGAGGAGACGCGGTAGAGAAGAACGCGTTCGAAGTGCCGCACCAGAGTGCGGGTGAGGAAGGCGCCGATCTGAGACGCTGTCTCGGCCCGGCTCAGGCGCTCCGCGAACTCCGCCTCCAGTGCCGTGCCGCTCGTCGCCGGCTCGGGCGGTGCTAGCTCGCCCCCGGGGGCTTGGATCGAGAGCCGGCTGGCTTCGAGCGCCTCACGCTCGGCATCGGTCAGCGGGATGGTGCGGCGCTCGAACTTGGGCGGCGCCTTGGTCAGGGTGCGCTCCGTACGCTCCGGAGCGTCCGCTCGAAGGGACGCCGGGATGGGGGTGTGAGCGGCGCTGGCGCCTTCATCGCCCTCGGCTCGGGCTCGGGCGCCGTTGCCGCCCAGCAGATCCAGCAGGGCGCGGAAGCGGAGCGGAACCGGCGCGCCGTAGTGGCGGTGGAGGGCTTCGACGATCGCGGCCTCCGAGGCGACGTGAGCGCGGATCCGGCTGCCTAGCGAAAACGACAGCTCGTCCTCGAGCGCCAGGTCGCCGGCGTCCAGGAGCGCCACGTCGATCTGGGACCCGCTCTTCTGGAAGGGAACCGCGGCGCAGCGGATGGCGACGCCGGCAGGCAGGAGCTCGACGACTTCGCTCGGAGCCCGGGCCAGATCCGTGCGGCTGGCGGTAGGCAGGTCCAGTTGCTCGGACAGAGCTTGCAGCAGTTGGGCCTCGGTCAAGGCACGGGTTTCGAGCAGGCACGTTCCGATGCGGCCACCGAAGTGCCGCTGGCGCTCGATCCCGTCCCGAAGCTGGTCGGCCGTGATCCAGCCGTGGGACGAGAGCACGACTCCCAACTCGCTCTTGGCCATGGTCGTTGCTCGGTAGCCCTAAAGTCCGTATTTGTCAGTGGTTACCACGCTCAGTCCGGATTATAGGAAGGCTGGTTTCGAGTTGTAAAGAAAACGGCCCCGTTGGTATCGTGGCCGCGTGAGGCGGAACCCAAGGCCAGCTCGATGGAGCGCGCTGATGCTGGCGGCCGTCGCGCTCGGCCTGGCGACCGTGCCCTCGGGTGCGGCGGAGTCCGAGCGGCGAAGCGGTCAGGATCCGTACTACCTCTACGCCCTTGCCCAGCAGTACCGCCACAGCTCCGACTTCCAGCGCGCGGACGAGACCTTCGCTGCAGCGGTCGAGCTGGAACCGGACGCGCCCTACCTTCGGCTCGGGTACGCGGAATTCCTGTACCAGGCCGGCAAGCTGGATCGGGCGGCCGAGCAGGCGGCGGCCGCGCGGCGGCTTCTGCCCGGGGCCACCGAGCCCTGGCGCCTGTCCGCCCGGATCGAGTTCCGCCGCTCGGACAAGTCGGAAGGGGCCATCGAGCGGGCGCTTCAGTACTTCCGCCGGCTGCGGCAACTGGATCCCGAGGACGTCGAGTCGCGCGTGTCTCCAGCGCGGGTACTGATGGCCATGACCCGGTTCGATGAGGCGGCGGTACTGCTCGAGGAGGCCTTCGAGATCCGACCCGATGACGGCCAGATCGCGAGCATGCTGGTCGAGGCGCTGGAACGAAGTTCGGATCGAGGCCAGGCCGAATCGGTTCTGCGCCGGATTCTCCTGCGCGACTCGGACCGGCTGCGGGCCCGGCTGGCGCTTGCCAATCTCCTGTCTCGAGCCGGACGGCACGGCGATGCCGTGGCGGTGTTGGAAGCCGGCGGTTCCGGCGCTCTGGCCTCGGTCGAAGTCCTCAGAGTGTTGACCTTCGAGCTGTACCGGGTTGGCGCTTGGGACAAGAGCTTGGCCGCCGCCCGGCGCTGGATCGCGGCCAGTCCCGAAGAGACTCCGGCCCGGTATCTCCTGGGGCTGAGCCTTATGGCGGTGGGTGACCATGGAGAGGCCGAACGCGTGCTGCGAGCCCTGGCGGCCGAATCGCCGACTTCGCTCGACATGGGGCGCCCGCTGGCGCAGGTCCTCGAGCGGCAAGGCCGCTGGCGCGAGGCGCGGGACGTGCTGCTGGCAGTGGCGGCCGCTGCCGAGGCCGAGCCGGACGAACCGGCCAGCGACGAGGCCGCCACGGAGCTGGAGATCACCGCGCGGGATGCTCGCATCGCGGCGCTGGAGCTTCTGCTACGGGTCGAGAGCTGGCAAGAAGCGGTGGCGACGAGCGACGTAGTGCTGGGCGCCGCCGTCCTGGACTCCGAGCCCGGTCGGCGCACCGACGTGCGGCTGATGCGCGCTCAGGCTCTGGCCGGTGCCGGCAGGGCAGACGAGGCGCTGGCGCTCTTCGCCGAGCTCGCCGAGCTGGCCGAGAGCGCCGATCGTGCGGTGGCTGGCCGTGCCGAGGCGCTAGTGCGCATAGGGCGGTCCGGGGACGCTCGCCGCGAGCTGGTGGCGCTGGCCGGGCTGAAGGGCCGAGAGATGCTGGCCGGGCGCACTCTGCAGCGGCTGGAGTTCTATGAGGACGCGATTCCGGTCTGGCGCGGCATGCGAAAGCGGGATCCGGATTCCGTCGATATTCAGTTCTGGCTCGCGGCGGCGCTCGAGCGCACCGGTCGGATCCAGGCCGCGGAGCGCGAGTTCCGGGAACTGCTGACCAGGGATGCCGAGTTCGCTCCAGCGCTTAACTATCTCGGGTATATGTTCGCGGAGAGCGGCCGCAATCTGAACGAAGCCATGGACCTCGTCCAGCGGGCAGTAGAGCTCGAACCCAACAACGGCGCCTACGTGGATTCCCTGGGCTGGGCCTATTTTCAGTTGGGCCGGCTGGAGGAGGCTCGCGAAGCCCTGCTCAAGGCCGTCCGGCTGGTCGGAGACGATGCCGTCGTGCACGAGCACCTCGGGGACGTGTATCGGGCCATCGGCGATCCCGGGCGCGCGCGTTCGGCGTACGAGAAGGCGCTTGAGCTCGACGCGGACAACGCCGAGGCCGTCCGGGCCAAGCTCGAGCAGCTCGGAAGTGGCGGCTAGGCAGCGCCTCACCGGCGCTCCGCAGGCTTCGGCTTCGCGCGCACCGGCCCTCCTGATCGGACTCTTGGTGCTGGCCGGCTGTGCCTCGCTTTCCGGCCCGGTTCGCGTCCAAGGCACCGAAGCGCCCGCCGCGGCCGGGCCGCCGGAGGTGCTCGGCGTTCCGGCCGGCGCCTACCCCAAGCAGTACCTTTTTCGAGTTCGGATCGAGAGCCGGGAGGGCAGCGGCACCATCCGGCTGGCTCTGCGTCTGCCGGCGCCCGAGTCTCAGTCCCTAGAAGCTCGCGACCGATTTGGGGGAGCCCTGTGGCGCATTCTGGTGGATCCGGAGGGGACGCTCCTCATCGACGACCGGGACAAGAGCTACTGCCGGTCGGGGGACAGACTTCGCTTGCCGGATCTGGCCCTCGAATCGCTGCCTCTACGCGGGCTGGCGGCGGTGCTCCTGGGCCGGCTACCAGGCCATCTCGAAGCCGTCGACAACGCGACCGGCGAGTACCGGGACGACGAGGGCCGGCGCTGGACCGGCTCGGTCGAGGACGGGGCGCTCCGCTCCTGGACCCTGTGGCAGGCGGGGGAGCCCTGGGTGTGGTGGCGCCCGCTGGAGGGTGACGGGGGCGTCCTGTCGCACCGCGGCGGCAGCCAGTTTCGCTGGGTCCGGGTGGCTGAAGAGAGCCTATCCCTCGAAGGTGGCGAAACCGATGCGGAGAGCGATTCGGAAAGCGGGCGGGTGCCGGCTGGGTACCGCGAGCTGGACTGCGAGGATTGGGGATCGGCGGTGGGCTCCGACGCCGGCTTCGATTCGAGCGCGCGATCGAGCGGCGGCGCGGGCGGCTAGCCCCCCCCGGCAGGGTTCGAGTCGGGAAGTTCGCAACCGCCTGGAGAGAAGGAACTTGCGACCGAGGGCGAGCGGCCGGGGCTCGGGCCGGGTCGAAGCGCCCGCTGAAGCGCAACGGGGGCGATCGAGAGGCTTTCAGCTCGGTGTCCGTGCGTGGGCGAGCCTCGCGGGCCAGGGCTCTCGGTGGATGGCTACTCTCGGCCTGTTTCGGACCGTCGTTCAAGTTGACAGGGCAGCCCACGACGCCTAGCATTGGCGCTCGCGGCGAGTCCGTTTCGTCGATGCGACGGGGAGGATCCGCGATCTCTCGAGGTACCAGGAAAATCACCGGTGAGGGAGCAGGCGCGCACGCAGCCGGCCGGAAGGGAGCGTGGCCCGGCGGTTCGCTCCGCGTCGGCTGTCGTTCGCGAGTAGAACGATGCAGATTACAGACATCAAGGTGTTCCCGCTGGGGGAAGACAAGCTCAAGGCTTTTGTCTCGATCGTTTTCGACGAGTGCTTCATGGTCAACGACATCAAAGTGATTCAGGGCAAGGACGGGTTGTTCATCAGTATGCCCAGCCGGCGCAAGCGGAGTGGCAAGTTCAAGGACATCGCCCATCCTCTGAACAATGAGACCCGGAGCGCGATCGAGAGCCAGATCCTGGCGCGCTACGAGAGCGTCGTAGCCGGCTTCTCCGATACCGAGCGGGCGGCGACCATGGCGCCGGAGCTTGGCTCCACGGCGGCGCGAGGATCTCGGTCAGAGCCCGAGCCGCGCCCGGCCCAGGACGCCGCGGACGAGTCCGCGCCGATGCCCGTCGAGGGTGGCAAGACCCTCGAGGAGGTCGGCGAAACCTATCTGAAGGATTCATTCTGGGGGACTTGAAAGCCGAGTTCCAGAACCTGATGGGGCGTCGCCAAGCGGTCTAAGGCACCGGCCTTTGGAGCCGGCATTCGAAGGTTCGAATCCTTCCGCCCCAGCCATGAACGGAAACCAATCGATGTACGGTGACTTGAAGGTCTTCAGCGGCCGCGCCCACCGGCAACTCTCGGAGAGAATTGCCGACGGCTTGGATCGGCCGCTTGGGCAGGCCGAGATCTACAACTTCGCGGACGGCGAGGTCTTCTGCCAGATCCAGGAGAACGTTCGCGGTTGCGACATCTTCGTGATCCAGCCGACCTGCAAGCCGGTGAACGCCAACCTGATGGAGTTGCTGGTCATGATCGACGCCCTGAAGCGGGCGTCGGCCTTCAGGATCACGGCCGTACTGCCCTACTACGGGTACGCCCGCCAGGACAAGAAGGACAAGCCGCGGGTTCCGATCACCGCCAAGCTGGTGGCCGACCTCATCTCCCGTGCCGGCGCCGACCGAATCCTGACCCTGGACCTGCACGCCGCCCAGATCCAAGGCTTCTTCGACGTGCCCGTGGACCATCTGTTTGCGGCGCCGGTGATGCTCGAGGCGATCCGAGCCCTGGACGTCGAGGAGCTCACCATCGTCTCGCCCGATGCCGGCGGCGTGGAGCGGGCGCGAGCGATCGCCAAGCGCCTCCATGCCGGCCTGGCCATCGTCGACAAGCGGCGAGTGGCGGCCAACGAGGCCGAGATCATGCACGTCATCGGCGAGGTGGAAGGGCAGACCGTGGTCATCCTGGACGACATCATCGACACCGCCGGCACCCTTTGCAAGACGGTGGCGGCGCTCTCCGAGAAGGGCGCGGACCGGATCTTCGCCGCCGGCGTCCACGCCCTCCTGTCCGGGCCGGCCATCGACAATCTGATGGCGGCGCCGGTCGAGGAGATCCTGATCACCGACTCGACCCCCCTGGACGAAAAACTGGCTCTCTGCCCGAAGCTGCGGCCCTTCTCGGTGTCCGAGCTGCTGGCGGAGGCAATCATGCGCATTCATACCAACAGTTCGGTGAGCTCGCTGTTCGTCTGAGCCACCGAGAGGAGTTCCCATGGCCGAATTGACCTTAGAAGTGCATCCGCGAGAGAGCACCGGCACCGGTGCCAGCAAGCGTCTGCGCCGCGAGGGCTTGCTGCCCGCGGTGGTGTACGGCGGCGGTAAGGATCCGGTGGCGATCCAGATGGAGCGCGGCTCGCTCCAGGAAATCTTGAAGATCGGCGAGAACGCCGTGTTCCTGCTGAAGCTGGGGGACACCGGCAAGAGCCGCCACACGATGGTTCGGCATCTGGATGTGGATCCCATCACCCGGAAGATCCGGCACGTGGACTTCCAGCGCATCGACTTGTCCGAGACGGTGCGCGTTGCCGTCCAGCTCGTGCTCGTGGGCGAGTCGCCCGGTGTCAAGAACAGCGGCGGCGTGCTCGACTTCATCACGCGCGAGATTGAGGTGGAGTGCCTGCCGACCAAGATTCCGGCGAACATCGAGGTGGACGTTTCCGAGCTCGAGATCGGCGATCACCTCGAGGTCAAGGACCTGGACGTGCCCGAAGGTGTCGAGCCTCTCGTGGAGGCCGACCGGGTTATCGCTTCCGTGTCCCACAGCCGCGTGGCCGAGGAAGTGGCCGAGTTCGAGGAAGGGCTGGAGTCGGCCGAGACCTTGCTCGAGGCCGAGGTCGACGAGCCCGAGGTCATCGGCAAGACCGCCGAGGACGACGAAGAGGGGACGGAGTAGGCGAGCGACCGAGGAGCGCCGGCTTTGGCGGAAGAGGACGCGAGCGTACCGGCCGTCATCGCCGGGCTGGGAAACCCCGGAGCCGAGTATCGGGCTACGCGCCACAACCTGGGCTTCCGGGTCCTGGACGTGCTGGCGGAGCGCTTTGGCGCCGGCGAGCGGAGGCTGGACTGCAACGCTCTGGTCGTCCACACCGACCGCGCCGTCCTGGTGTGGCCACAAACCTACATGAATCGAAGCGGATACTCCTTGCGATGCCTGGCCGAACGCATGCCCATCGAACCCAGCAATTTGCTGGTGGTGTACGACGAGATCTCCCTGCCGCTGGGCAGGCTGCGTCTGCGGGGTGGCGGCGGACCCGGTGGGCATCGCGGCATGGAGTCCGTGATCAGAAACATGCGAACCGACGACATTCCCCGGCTCAGGCTGGGCATCGCCCCGGATACCGAATCGGACGATGACGACCTGTCGGAGTTCGTGCTGTCTTCCTTCCGGGAAGACGAGATAGAGCGGGTCGAGGAGATGACCCGACGCGCGGCCGACGCTTGCGAGAGCTGGCTCGAGGCCGGTATCGAAACGACTATGAATCGCTTCAATCGTTAGGAGGGAACTTCCGTGGAGCTCCAACAACTTCTGTATCTGGTACCTGCTTGCGGCGTTGCGGCGCTGCTCTTTGCGTGGCTGCGTAGTGCTTGGATCGCCAAGCAGGACAGCGGCGACGAGACCATGGCCAAGATCGCCAACTACATCTCGGAGGGCGCCATGGCCTTTCTGGGACGCGAGTATCGCGTCCTGGCGATCTTCGTGGTCGTGGTGGCGGCGCTTCTGGCTTGGGCCAACGCCGGCAAGGCCGACAGCTCGGCCCTGATCGGTCTGTCGGTAGTGGCGGGAGCCTTCTGCTCGGCTCTGGCCGGTTACTTCGGCATGAAGATCGCGACCAAGGCCAACGTGCGCACCGCGGCGGCGGCCCGCTCCGGCCTCAACCCGGCGCTACGCATCGCGTTCGCCGGCGGCGCCGTCATGGGCTTCAGCGTGGTGGGCCTCGGCGTTCTGGGCCTGTCCCTTCTGTATCTTGTGTATACGGGCCTCTTCGACACGGGCGCGGCCCAGTCGGACCTGGTGCGGGTGGTGACCGTGCTCACCGGGTTCTCCTTCGGCGCCAGCTCGATCGCTCTCTTTGCCCGGGTCGGCGGCGGGATCTACACCAAGGCCGCCGACGTCGGCGCCGATCTGGTGGGCAAGGTCGAGGCGGGCATCCCCGAGGACGACCCGCGCAATCCCGCGGTGATCGCCGACAACGTGGGCGACAACGTCGGCGACGTGGCCGGCATGGGCGCCGATCTCTTCGAGTCCTACGTGGGCTCGATCATCGGCGCCCTGGTCCTGGGCTTGAGCGCGACCAGCGGCGGCGACGCCTATACCCCGCGGCTGGTGATGCTGCCGTTGGTGTTGGCCGGCGCCGGCATCGTGATCTCCCTGCTGTCGACCTTCCTGGTTCGGACGCGAGAGGGCGGCAACCCCGCCCACGCGCTCGACCGGGGCACGTTCACCGCGGCCGGCGTCATGCTGCTTGTGACCTGGTTTCTGGCGCGCTGGATGCTGGACGGCAGCTACGTGATCTCCGGGGTGGAGTTCAACGCCACCGGCGTTTTTCTGGCGACTGTCGCCGGCCTGGCCGGCGGCGTGCTCATCGGCCTGATCACCCAGTACTACACCTCCGAGGCGAAGAAGCCGGCTCAGGAGATCGCCAAAGACAGCCTGACCGGCTCGGCCACGAACATCATCTCGGGCCTTGCCACCGGCATGCGCTCCACGGCGCTGCCGATCATCGTGCTGGTGGCGGCGATCCTGATCGCCCACGACCAGGCTGGTCTCTACGGCATCGCCATTGCCGCTCTGGGCATGCTCTCGACCACGGGCATCCAGCTGGCGGTAGACGCCTACGGTCCGATCGCGGATAACGCCGGCGGCATCGCCGAGATGAGCGCCCTGGGCTCGGAGGTCCGTGCCCGCACCGACAAGCTGGACGCGGTCGGGAACACCACCGCGGCCATCGGCAAGGGCTTCGCCATCGGTTCGGCGGCTCTTACCGCCCTGGCGCTGTTCGCGGCCTTCCGGACGACGGTCGGCCTGGACACCATCGACCTGTCCGACTCCCGGGTCATGGGCGGCCTTTTCATCGGTGCGATGATGCCGTTCCTGTTCTCCTCGATGGCGATGCGGGCGGTAGGCCGGGCGGCCTTCGAGATGATCGAAGAGGTTCGGCGCCAGTTCCGGACGATCCCGGGTTTGATGGAAGGCAAAGCCGAAGCCGAGTACGCCAAGTGCGTGGACATCTCGACCCAGGCGGCCATTCGCGAGATGGTCGTGCCGGGCCTGCTCGCGGTGGTCGTGCCCGTGGTCGTCGGGTTCTACGACACGGCGGCCTTGGGCGGCGTGCTTGCCGGGGTTACCTCGTCGGGCGTGCTGATGGCGATCTTCATGGCCAACGCCGGCGGCGCCTGGGACAACGCCAAGAAGTACATCGAGACCGGAGCGCACGGCGGCAAGGGCTCTGACGCCCACAAGGCGGCCGTGGTCGGAGACACGGTTGGCGATCCGTTCAAGGACACCGCCGGTCCCAGCTTGAACATCCTGATCAAGCTGATGACCGTGGTGGCCCTGGTGATCGCGCCATTGCTTTAGCGCGATCTGGCAGGCTGTCCGGACGAGCCGCTCGCCGAGTCTTCGACCCGGCGGGCGGCGCCGGCCACCCCGGGTGGTGCCGGCTTGGGCTTGAAGGTCGGGCTGAGCGAGGGGGCGATCGTCGAGTTTGTGTAGTGTGACCCGCTCGTTCCTCCGTGGGCTGCTAGGCAATTTTTCCCTTGCGGATAGGGGCAGGGTGCTACACTCGTGGTCACAGTTCCCTCGGCAGGGAACCAAAAAGGAGATCAGCGGTGCACGACATGGCGAGCGAGACGGCCGTGGTGACTCTCTTGGGCCTCCAAGTAATCATCGCCCCCGATGGTGATCAGTGGGTGGCGCAAGCTCTTGAGATCGACTACGCCGCAGCTGGCGACAGCAAAGAGGACGTGAAGCAGCGGTTTCAGAACGGCCTCACGGCGACTATTGGTGAACACTTCAAACGGTTTGGTGGCATCGACGAGTTGCTTACACCGCCTCCGCCAAGCTACTGGAGGGACCTTCTCAAGACCGGTCAGATGGAGCTCTTTAGTTCCGTCTCAACTCACGAATTTGAAATGCCTCCGGGCTTCCCATTCGGGCAGATCAACTACTACCACTCACTGGAGAGGGTCGGATAGACTCCTTCGCATGTCCGAAGAAGGATTCGTCCCACGAGAAACCGTTCTCGCGGTTCTCCGTGGCTGCGATGTCGCCGTTGCAGAAGGATTTCCAGATAACAACCCGGATGCACACCAGGTAACTCTGAGCAAGGGATCTATCGTCGAGGTGCAGTATCTTCCGGAAATGGTACCCCGTCGGTTGGTGCTCCGGTTTGCCCACAAGTTCGACGTGGCGGCTCACTTCTTCTGGCATCCTGAGAAGATGCCAAGCGATCGGCAGGCTCCTGGCCTGCTGTCCAACTGAACACCTGCGAGTGGCTCAGCGTCCGTTCGGTGGCTGAGCCGACGCCGCAGTTTCGTCGGCAGTGCAGTACGAAGGGCGCTTGTCTCCGCGGGAAAAGGGGATACAATACGCCGCTCCAGGGCGCTGCGAGCGCCCACCAACCAGTCGAGCCCGTCCCGGGCTGGCTCCCTGTTCCCTCCAAGGAGAGGGGACCGAAACTAGGCCATAGGGAGGTTATCGAATCATGGGTCTGTATGAGCTTGCCGTCCTGGTCGATCCGCGTCTACCCGACGAGGAGGTCGCCGAGTTGAGCGACGGCTACAAGGGTCTCCTGGGCAGTCTGGATGCCGAGGTCACCAAAGAGGAAAGCTGGGGCAAGAAGAAGCTTGCCTATCCGATCAACAAGCTGACCGAAGCGCGCTACCTGTTCTACACCATCGAGACGGAGGCGAATCCGTTCCCCGAGGTGGAGCAGCGGCTCCGCCAGAACGACAAGGTGCTGCGCTACCTCACCGTTCGTCTGGACGAGGGGCGCCTGCGCCGCCGCGGCGAGACGCAGCCGTTGGCCGCGCCCGAGGACGAGGAGGCCCGGTCATGAGACGAGGAAGAAAGCGGAAGAGCTTCTTCAAGCGGCGCAAGGTCTGCCGCTTCTGCGCGGACAAGATCCAGACCGTGGACTACAAGGACGTCAAGGTCCTGCAGCAGTACATCGTGGATCGTTCCAAGATCCTGCCGCGCCGGATCTCCGGTACCTGCGCCAAGCACCAGCGCATCATTCAACAGGCGATCAAGCGGGCGCGTCACATCGCGCTGCTGCCGTACACGTCCGACTAGAGGAGTACGTAGGATCATGCGTGTCATTCTGATGAGGGACGTGCGGCACACTGGCAAGCGCGGCGAGGTGCTCGACGTCAAGGACGGTTACGCTCGCAACTTCCTGATTCCCAAGGGCATGGCTCTAGAGGCCAAACCCGGGAACCTCAAGGTCTTCGAGCAGCAGCGCCGCAAGATCGAGCAGCGTCACGAACGGGAGCGGGACGGCGCCGCTACGGTCGCCGGCGAGCTCGCGGGCGTCACCCTTGAGGTGGCGAAGCGGGTCGGCGAGAGCGAGACTTTGTACGGATCGGTCACGGCCAGCGAGGTCGCCGAAGCTCTGGAGACCCAGGGCTTCGAGGTGGATCGTCGGCGAATCGACCTGAGCGGCGGCATCAAGACCGTGGGCGATCACGTCGTCCGCATCGAGCTGCACTCCGAGGTCACCGCCGAGGTGACCGTCCGCGTCGTTCCCGAGCAGTAGCCGGAGGCGATGTCCGGGTCCGGGAAACGGCCGATCAAGGGTCCGGCGGAGCCGGACCTGGGTCGATTTCTGGACGGTGAGACAGATTCCATCGAGGACTGGCGCTGGCTTTGGGAAGGGGATCACCTCTTCCCGGTCGCCAGTCATCGCGGCGGCTGGCTGGGCGCGGTCGTCGTCCGTCTGAAGCGGCTGTTCCGGCCCCTGGTGCGGGCGCCGCAGGCGGATCTCTGGGACCGTCAGCGCGCCTTCAACTTGGTGGTCCTGACCCATCTGCGCGCCGCCGAGCAGATCGACGCCCTGGGCCAGGACCTGCAACGGATTCAGGGCGAGTTGGCGGGCGACATCCGCGGCGTTCAGGGCGAGCTGAACGACGACCTCAAGCGCATCCACGCCGATCTCAAGAAGCTGGACCGATCCCTGGGGGCGTTCAAGAAGCAGGGTCTCGCCGACCTGGCGCGACAGACCGACGCGCTCTTCAGCATCCTGGACCAGAAGATCGATCGGGTTCGGAACGACGACCGGGATCGCTGAGGGGCGAGCCGAGCTCGCGGCTGACCCCTAGTTCGACCAGGAGCTCAGGATCGGTTCCCAGCTCTCGACCTGCTCCGGCATGCGCTCGCGTGCCTTGGCCACGTAGTAGGGCCGCTGCTGGTACCAGGGCAGGGTGTGGACCCCGCCCAGAGCCGCCTCGAAGCGCAAGACCGGCTCGGTGCCTTCCAGAAATGCCTCGTCCAGCACCTTGTCGGCGCCCGGAGCGGCCAGGAGGCCGGAGTAGTACTCGACGGCTTGGGTCGTGATTCCAGGCGGCTGAACGAAACGATCGTCGGGGGTCAACCAGCCCTCTTCCAAGCCGGCCTCGACCACAGCTCGCCAGATGGGCAGGGCCGCCTCGGCCCCGGTCATGTTGCGGCCGATCTTGCGCTTCTGGTCGTAGCCGACCCAGCTCAGAATCGTGTACTTGGGCGTAAATCCCACGAACCAGGCGTCCGAGTAGTCGTCGGTGGTGCCGGTCTTGCCCGCCAGATCCAGGTCCAGAGACTTGACCGCGGTGGCGGTGCCGCGATCCACGACGCCCTCGAGCATCCGGGTCAAGAGGTAGGCCACCTGGGGCTCGGTGGCCTTGCGCGCCTGGGTGGCGTGTTCCTCGAGAACCCTGCCTCCGGGGGTCACCACTCGCTCGACCAGGTACGGCCGCACCCAGATGCCCTGATTGGCGATGGCGGCGTAGGCCGAGGCCAGCTCCAGAGGCGACAGGTCGGCCGCGCCCAGGGCCAGGCTGGGATACGGCGGCAGGTCGGACTCGATGCCGGCCCGGCGGGCAAAGTCCACGACCCGTTCCACCCCGACCAAATCCTGGAGCTTGACCGCGGTGACGTTCATCGACAGCTCCAGAGCCCGGCGCAACGTGGTGATGCCGTAGTAGCTCCGGTAGTAGTTCCGCGGACTGTAGGTCACCTGTCCAGTGGGACCGGGGAAGGCCACGGGCGCGTCGAAGACGGTGTCGGCGGGGGTGAACCCGGACTCGAGCGCCGCGCCGAAGACGAAGGGCTTGAAGGCGGAGCCGACCTGGCGCCGCGCCTGGGTGGCCCGGTTGAACTTGCTGCCCTCGAAGTTCCAACCGCCGACCATCGCCCGTACCGCGCCGCTGGCGGACTCCAGGACGAGGACCGCTCCTTCCAGCTCGGGCTCCTGCTCGAGGGCGACCCGCCGCGGCCCGGTCTCGGATTCGGACTCGTCGGGCGGAAGGATCGAGAACCAGGCGACGTCACCGGGGTCGAACAGGGCACTGGGCTTGGACTTGCGCGTCCAACGCATCTCGGAGGCCGGCATCCGGTACTCGCGCTCGCCGATCTGGACCGTCGCCTCCCGGTCGCTCGCCGCCAGCACCACCCCCAGGTTCCAGGCTCCCGGCTGGTAGTCGGCCGGAGACCAGCTTTCCAGACGCACCGGCTCCTCGCCCAACCCGATGCTGTCAACCGCTCCGCGCCAACCCTTGAGCCGGTCGATACGGCGCAGACCGTCCCGGAGCGCTCGTTGCGCCGCCGCCTGCATCGCTGTGTCAAGCGTGCTCTCGATGCGCAAGCCCTGTTCCAGGATGGCTTGTGTGCCGTGACTGTCCTCGACCGCCTTACGGATCTCCTCGGCGAAGTACGGCGCCAGCGCGTACTCCCGGCTGGGAGGCAAGACCTCGAGTGGCTGGGCCGTCGCTTCTTGGTAGGTCGCCTCGTCCAGGAAGTTCTCTTCGCGCATGCGCCGGAGGACGTAGTTGCGTCTCTTGACGACCAGGTCGGGGCGGCGGTACGGGCTGTAGTCGGACGGCCGCTGCAGCATGCCGACCAGGGCGGCCGCCTCGGCGGCGTCGAGCTCGGCCGCGTCCTTGCCGAAGAACGATTGCGCCGCCGCCTGGATACCGTAGTTGCCGTGGCCGAGGTACATGAAGTTGCAATAGAGCGTCAGGATCTGCTCCTTGCTGAACTTCTTCTCGATTTCCACCGCCAGCAAGGCTTCCTCGACTTTCCGGCGCCAGAGCTTCTTGGGATGCAGGAAGAGGCTCCGGGAAAGCTGCATGGTGACGGTCGAGCCGCCGAACGAGCGCGGTCCGCTGGCAAGATTCAGCAGAATGGCTCGCAGCACGCCCTCGGCGTCGACGCCGCCGTGCTGGAAGAAGTTCCGGTCCTCGGCCGCCAGTACCGCGTTCTGGACCAGCTCCGGGAGCTCGCCCTCCTTGATCAGCACCCGCCGCTCGCGGGCGAAGGTGGCGATCGGCTCGCCGCCGCGATCCAGGAGCTTGGTGATCTGACTGGGCGTGAAGTCGGCGAGCGTGTCCACCTGAGGCATCTTGATCATGGAGGCAAAGGCCACCCCTGCGAGCCCGCCAAGGATCACCGCGGCCAGGACCAGGCTGCCGCCGGCGAGCCAGCGTCCCTTGGTGGTCTGCGGCAGCCGCCGGCGCTGGCTACTCCGTTTGCTGCTTCGGCTGCCCTGGCCTGGATGGCTTCGATGGCTTCGATCCGTCACGACGGCTCGATTATATGGGCGGCTCGGGTGCCGGCCGCGCCGTTGATTCCGGGGACCGCCGCATCGCCGATCCGCCGGCAGACGGACCGAGCCTCGCGATAGGATCCGCGCGTGACCGAGGACGCTTCCAAGCCTCCCGAGACCGGCGCGGAGATCAGTACCGAGACCGGCGCAGAGTTCGGCGGAGCCCAGCCCTTCGAGCCCGGTCCCGCCGATCTGGCAGGCTGTGGCAAGCCCGCCGTCGTCGGCTGCCTGGTTCTCCTGGCGCTGCTTGGCGCTGCCTGCGTAACGCTCATCTTGAACGGCTGGCGGCTGCTGGAATGGGGAATGGGGCAGTACCAGCAGCAAGTGATACAGCAAGTCGAGGACGAGCTGGAGCCGTCCGAGCTGGAGCGCCTGGACGCGGCCTTTCGCGGCGCACGGGCCGCCATCGGCGAGCGGCGTGTGGACCTGGCCGCGCTCCAGCGCCTGCAACGTTTTATGGCCGGAGCCGGGGCCGAGGTCGATGGCAGCGACGTCGGCGAGCTGCTGGAGATCCTGGACGCTCTGGCCGCGAGCCCGGGCGCGGCCCCGGGGCCCGCCGCCGAGCCGGTGCCCGATGCCTCCCTTTAAGGTCGTTTCGCCGTTTTCGCCGCAAGGCGATCAGGTGTCGGCGATCCAGGAGCTGACCGCCGGCTTCGAGGCCGGCCGGCGCGATCAGGTGCTCCTGGGCGTCACCGGTTCGGGCAAGACCTTTACCGTCGCCAAGCTCATCGAGCGGCTCAACCGCCCGACCCTGGTGCTGTCGCACAACAAGACCCTGGCCGCCCAGCTCTACCAGGAGTTCCGGAGCTTCTTTCCCGAGAATGCGGTCGAGTACTTCGTCTCGTACTACGACTACTACCAGCCCGAGGCGTACGTCCCGCAGACCGATACCTATATCGAGAAGGAGACCAGCATCAACGAGCAGATCGACCGGCTGCGGCTACGCGCCACCAAGGTGCTCTTCGAGCGGCGGGACGTGCTGATCGTGGCCTCGGTGTCCTGCATCTACGGCCTGGGCTCGCCCGAGGCGTTCTACGGCATGCTCCAGTTCTTCGAACAGGGCTCGGAAGAAGGGATGGAGGCGGCGCTCCGCCGCCTGGTCGAGATGCAGTACGAGCGCACGCCGATGGATCTCTTCCCGGGCAGCTTCCGGGTTCGGGGCGACGCGCTCGAGATCTTCCCAGCCTACGAAGAGGTCGGCACCCGAGTCGAGTACTTCGGGGACGAGATCGAGTCGATCGCAAAGTTCCATCTGCTGACCGGCGATCCGATCGAGACCCTGGACCGGGTCGCGATCTATCCCAAGACCCATTACGTGACTCCTCGAGACCGTCTCTTGAAGGCGATCGACGGGATCCGGGACGAGCTCCAGGTTCGGCTGCGGGAGCTGGCCGACTCCGAGCTGCTGCTGGAGCGGCAGCGACTGGCGCAGCGCACCCTGTTCGATCTCGAGATGCTGCGCGAGGTCGGCTTCTGCCACGGCATCGAGAACTACTCGCGGCATCTCTCGGGTCGGGCGCCGGGCGAGCCGCCGCCGACCCTGCTGGACTACCTGCCTGACGACTTCCTGCTGGTCGTGGACGAGAGCCATCAGACGATCCCGCAGGTGCGCGGCATGTTCCATGGCGACCGGTCGCGCAAGCAGACCCTGGTGAACTTCGGCTTTCGCCTGCCCAGCGCCCTCGACAACCGGCCTCTGACCTTCGAAGAGTTCGACGGGCGCAGCCGGCAGCGGCTGCTGGTCTCGGCAACGCCCGGCCCCTGGGAGCTGGCGCGCACCGAAGGGGTGGTGGTCGAACAGGTCATCCGGCCAACGGGGCTCCTGGATCCGGAGATCCTGGTGCGGCCGGCCCAGGGCCAGGTGGACGACCTCCTGGCCGAGATCCGCGAGGTGGTCAAGCGCGGTGAGCGGGTGCTGGTGACCACCCTGACCAAGCGCATGGCCGAAGAGCTGACCCAGTACTTCACCGAGCTGGACGTCCGGGTCCGCTACCTCCATAGTGACATCGACACCCTGGAGCGAGTGGAGATCTTGACCGCGCTGCGCCGGGGCGAGTTCGACGTTCTGATCGGGATCAACCTGCTGCGGGAAGGATTGGATCTGCCCGAAGTGTCGCTGGTCGCGATTCTGGACGCCGATAAGGAGGGCTTCCTGCGAAGCGAGACCTCGCTGATCCAGACCGCGGGCCGCGCCGCCAGGAACCTGCACGGGCGGGTCATCTTCTACGCCGATACCGAGACCGATTCGATCCGGAAGGCGCTGGCCGAGACCGGGCGGCGGCGGGGCAAGCAGGCCGACTACAACCGCGAGCACGGCATCGAGCCCAAGTCCATCTTGAAGGACATTCACAGCCCGCTGGTCCAGATGAGCAATCTGGACTACCACGATGCCGGCATGTCCCTGATCTCCGAAGTCGCCGAGGCGGACGACGCCGGCCTGCCGCTGTCACGCCGGATCCAGAAGCTGGAGAAGGAAATGCGGGCCGCGGCCAAGGATCTGGAGTTCGAGCGGGCCGCCGTCCTTCGGGACAAGGTGCGCGAGCTCAAGGAGCTGCAGATCCTGAGCGGCTGACGCCCGGCGGCCGTCACCCCTTCTACCGAATGATCGCCCCCCAAGTCGCGACCCGCATCGGCGAGCTCCCGAACCGCCCCGGCATTTACGTCTTTCGGGCGGCCGGCGGCGACGTCCTGTACGTGGGCAAAGCCAAGTCTCTGCGCAAGCGCGCCGCGACCTACCTCAAGGGTGGGCAGGAGGCACGCCTGGCGGTCATGCTCCAAGAGGCCGCCGATCTGGAGTTCGTGGTCACCGACAGCGAGGCCGAGGCTCTCCTGCTGGAGAACAACTGGATCAAGTGCACCAAGCCCCGGTACAACATCCTGCTCCGGGACGACAAGACGTATCCCTATCTGTACCTGACCGGGGACGAGTACCCGCGCCTCGGATTTACCCGCCGCATCGGCGGCCGGAATACCGAGTACTTCGGGCCTTATCTGCCCGCCGGAGTCGCGCGCAAGGCGATCAAGCTGGTCCAGAAGCTGTTCCAGGTTCGGGTGTGCACCATCCCCATCGACGGGCGCTTGCCGCGCCCGTGCCTGTACTACGACATGAAGCGCTGCCTGGGGCCCTGCGTCGACGGTCTCACCACCCGCGAGGAGTACGCCAAGGCGACCGCCGAGGCGCGCCTGTTCCTGCAGGGGCGCAGCCAGGAGCTGGTAGCCGGGCTCAAGCGGCGCATGCGCGCCGCCGCCGACGAGCTGGAGTACGAAGAAGCGGCGCGGGTCCGGGACCTGATCGGCGAGATCGAGGCCGCGAGCCAGCGGCGCAAGCTGTCCTCGGTTCGGGGCGACGACGTGGACATCTTCGGGATTCAGGTCACCGGCGGCCGCGCCGCGGTGGCGGTGTTGGTGATGCGCGGCGGCCAGGTGCTGGATCGGCGCGAGTTCTTCTGGGAGAGCGAGACGGAGCTGGCGGCCGAAACCGTCCTCTCCGAGCTGCTGCCCCAGGTCTACGATCGGACAACCTTCATTCCGCGAGAGATTCATCTGCCGGTTCCGGTCGAAGGCGCCGAGGCCCTGACCGAGTGGCTGAGCCAACGCCGGGGCGGCCGCGTGTACTTGCGGCTGCCGGCCCGGGGACCCAAGGCGGATCGGGTGGCGCTGGCCGAGCGCAACGCCAAGCTGGCCTACGGGCGCCGCTTTCGGGAGCGTAGCCTGGAGCGAGCGGGCGAGGAGGGAGTGCGGGAGCTGCTGGAGCTGGACGAAGCGCCGCGCCGGATCGAGGGATTCGACATCTCGAATCTTCAGGGCGCCAAGACCGTGGCGTCGTTGGTGGTCTGGGAAGAGGGCCGGATGCGCAAGGCCGACTACCGGAGCTTCAACATCAAGGGCGTCTCCGGTCCCGACGACACCGCCTCGCTGGAAGAGGCGGTCTTCCGCCGCTACCGCCGCCGACTGGACGAGGTCGGAGAGATGCCGGATGTCATCCTGATCGACGGTGGCCGGGGCCAGCTCAACGCCGCGGTCAAGGCGCTCAGCTCGCTCGGAGTCGAAGAGACGCCAGTGTTGGCGCTGGCCAAGCGCGAAGAAGAGATCTACCGCGTGGATCTGCCCGAACCTCTGCGGCCGCCGAGGACCCATGCCGGGCTCAGGCTGCTTCAGGAAATCCGGGATGAGGCGCATCGGTTCGCGGTCGACCGGCATCGCCGTCGGCGTCGGCGCTCGCTGCTCAAGAGCCGACTGGAGGAGGTTCCCGGCGTTGGGCCGAAGCGCCGCCGCGAGCTGCTGCGGCGGTTCGGCAGCCTCGCCGGGGTGCGCGAAGCCAGTCTTGAGAAGCTGGTCGAAGTCCTGGGGCCGATGCTGGGCGAGCGGGTCTTTCGAGCTCTGGCCGCTCCGGATCCGGATTGACCGTTCCAGAGAATCGCCAGGGCCCTTCTGACAGGATCCAAGCTACAATCGGCGCGAATGAGTGCCGAGCCGATTGCGCCCGAGGGTTCGGAGTCACTGCTGGCCCTGGTTCGCGAGTCGCTTCTGGAGAAGCGGACGGGCAAGCTCGTCGTCCAAGTGGGGCCGGCGGAGCGCGTCTTTTTCTTTGTCAGCGGAGACTTGTACCTGGATCCGGGGCATGCGCTGGCACAGCATGCCGAGGGACGGGGTACCCCAAAGGATCCGTTCGATGAGGCCTGGCTGGATCAGGTACTGGCGTACTTCGACGCCTTGGGCGTGGTGGAGTACCGGTTCGAAGAGAGCACCGAAGGGATCTCGACCGACCTCTTCGGGCCGATCGCGGCCGCGCCACTGGTCATGCGCGGCGCGGTGCGCGACCAGGATGAGTTTCACCTCTTGCGCCTTCTGGGTGGAGAAGACCAGCTTCTGGTCGCGGTGGACGACGAAGAGGCCATCCACCGGGTCTCCCTGGATCCGCAAGAAGCGTTCTTCCTGAGCCGTCTCGAGCAGCCCACCGCGGTCCGTGACGTGCTGCGCCAGTCCGAGCTACCGGTCATCGAGGCCGCCCAGCGCCTGTGCCGGCTCTACGCCGTGCGGCTGATCAAGCCGTTCGAGGGCATGAAGCCCGATCCCAAGAGCAAACTCCTGGATGCCCGCCTTCTGGACCGTTTCCAGCAGCGCATCGGCGCGGACCTGGACCGGCAGCCCATGGACCTGGACTCCGAGCGCCACCGCCAGCGGCTGGCCTCGCTGATCGCCCGTCTCGGGGGCCTCAACTACTACGAGCTGCTGGGGATCGGGCCAGGGGCCGGGGCCGACGAGGTTCACGATGCCTACACCCGGCTGGCCAGGATCGTCCATCCCCGGCACGCCGAAAGGCTCGGGCTGCGCGGCAAGGAGGCGGGTATCGAGCTGCTCTTCGAGAGGGCCACCGAGGCGTACCTGACGCTCAGCGACGAGGATCGGCGCGGCCGCTACATGCAGGAGGTGGTGACCTCGGACGGCACCATCTTTGCCGTTGATGAGGAGAAGCGTCGGAGCGAGGTCGAAGGGATCGCCGAGCACAACTACAAGATGGCCAAACAGCTCGTGCTTCGCCAGGATTACTTCTCGGCCATCGAGCTCCTGCACCAGGCTGTACGGATGGAGGCCAGGCCCGATTACTACGGGCTCCTGGGCGAGTGCCAGGCGCAGAATCCGCAATGGCTGGACAAGGCGATCGACAGCTTCTCGCGGGCGGTGCAGCTGGCGCCGGAAGATCCGGATCTGCGGGTGAGTCTCGGGGCCGTCTTCGCGCAGGCCGGGCAGAAGGCGCGGGCGCGGACCGAGTTCCAGGCCGCGCTCAAGGTCGCGCCGGATCACGGCGAGGCCCGCTCGCGCCTGGAGTCGCTGGATCGCGCGCATCAGCCGGCTGAGCCCGACGGTTGGCTCGCCAAGCTCAAGCAGAAGCTGGGGCAGCGCTAGCCGACGTTCCGGCGGCTCTTTCCGGTACACTGGTCCCGGTTGGAGATTTCCAGGCGGTCGCTCCCCTCGGGGAGAGGAAAGTCCGGACTCCTACGGGCAGCATGCTCGCTAACGGCGAGGCGCGGTGACGCGACGGAAAGTGCAACAGAAAGCAAACCGCCCGGGTTTCGCCCGGGTAAGGGTGAAAGGGTGCGGTAAGAGCGCACCGCTCGGCCGGTGACGGACGAGGCACGGCAAACCCCATGCGGAGCAAGACCAAATAGGGAGATGTTCACGGGTCGCCCGTTCCGTCGTCTCCGGGCAACCGGAGGCAGCATTTCCGGGTAGGTTGCACGAGGACGGCGGCAACGTCGTTCCCAGAGGAATGACCGTCCCCCACTTCGGTGGGTACAGAATCCGGCTTACGGGAATCTCCGACCACTTTCGATCCTTGCCGCAGACGTTGACCGATCGCATGGCCGCAGAGTTTCCGCCGCCGCTGGCTGCCGGAGACCGGGTGGGCGTGGCGGCTCTGTCGGGTCCGGTACGGCCGGAGCGGATCGAGGCGGGCCTCGACGGTCTGCGGGCGCTCGGCTTCGAGCCGGTTCAGGCGCCGAACCTTGCCAGCAAGCGCGGATTCCTGGCGGGGCCGGACCACCGGCGGTTGGAGGCCTTTCATGCCCTCGTGGACCGGCCCGAGATCAAGGCCATCGTCTTCGCCCGCGGTGGCTACGGCCTGACCCGGCTGCAGGACGCTCTCGACTGGAGTCGCATCGCCAGCGTGCCGCGTTTCTATGTCGGCTATTCGGACGTCACGCCGTTTCTCAATGGTGTGGTCGAGCGTTGCGGCTGGGTCGCGGTTCACGGCCCCATGGTCGCGGTGGAATGGGCGGAAGGGCTCGACCCATCCGAGGAGGCATCGCTGCTGGCCCTTCTGGCTGGCCGCGTTCCGGAGGATCTGCCGGTCGCCAGGGTGGCCGGTGTCCCGGGAACCGTCCGGGACGACGCCGAAGGGATCCTCATGGGGGGCTGCCTCAGTCTCCTGGCGGCGACCCAGGGAACCGACTTCGCTCCCAGGCTTGAGGGCGCGGTGCTGTTCTGGGAGGACGTGGACGAGCCCCTCTACCGGATTGATCGCATGCTGACTCAGCTCGCCCTGGCGGGCAGCTTGGCAGGGCTGCGCGGGATGGTGGTGGGACGGAACCCGGATCGGCCCGCGACCGATGAGGGCACGATCGATCCGGACGGCGGGCTCGAAGGCCTGCTGGCCGAGTGGGCCGAGCGTCTGGGCGTACCCGTGGCTTGGAATCTGTCCTGCGGGCACTGTAGACCAAATCACAGCCTGGGCCTGGGGCTTCGGGTTAGGCTCGACCTGGAAGCGGGCAAGCTACGGTACGTCCACCGGACCTGAGGCCCGCAGCACAGCCATGGCCAAGGTTCGAGCACGATTCAAGACCACCAGCACCGCCACCACCGGGCGGCGTCTGCTCGAGGTGAAGGCCGGCGAGTTCGTGTTTCGCGCCGGGGACCTGGGCACCGAGATGTACGTGATTCACGAGGGCTCGATCGAGATCGCCAACGCGCGCGTCTCGGCCGAGCCGCTGGCCATCCTAGAGAAGGGCGATTTCTTTGGGGAGATGGCGATTCTGGAAGGTGCCGCCCGCACCGCAGACGCCAAAGCACTCGAGGACAGCACGCTGGTGCGGATCTCGGAGGCAACCTTCGCGGCCCTCCTGCGGCGGGATCCCGAGGTGGCTGTACGCATCATGCGCAAGCTCTCGCGCCGGCTCCGCACCGTCGAAAGGTTGCTGGAACGGCGTGACAAGACCGAGCTGGTGCCGGTCGCGGGGCCCCCCGCGGTCGAGCCGGCGCCGGTCGCCGGAGACGGTACCCAAACCGGTGCCCGCCTGCTGCACCTCGGTACAGGGCGAACGGCGCCGCTCAAGAGTGACGGCAACTCGACGGTGGGCCGCAGTGACCCGATCACCGGCATCCGGCCGACGGTGGACCTGACCGAACTGGATCCAGAGCGCTCCAGCAGCCGTCAACACGCTCGGATCTACGTGGACGGCGGAGAGTACTTTCTTGTTGAGGAGGTTGGCACCGCCAACGGCACCTTCCTCAACGAGAGCCGGCTTGCGACCGGGGTGCCCGCGCGAATCGTTCCCGGCGATCGCGTCCGCTTCGGCCTGGTCACCCTCGAGTTCGCGAGTTGAGGGCTGGCCGGCCTGACGTCGCCCGCGGGCCCCGGCCTGTGCCGGGCGCGCGATGAGCGCGGATCGGCCTCGCGAACGCTTGCTGACACTGGCGTCGCCGGTGTCCGGGATTCGGGGCGTCGGCCCGGTCCGCGCCGCCTCCCTGGCTGCCGCGGGACTGGAGACCGTGGCCGACCTCTTGGCACACCTGCCGGCCCGTTACGAAGATCGGCGGGTGGTGACGCCGGTTGCCGGCCTCACCCCTGGTGTGGCGGCGACCGTGATCGGCAGGCTCGAAGAGGCCCAGGCGATTCGGTTGGGCCGGCGCCGGATCCTGGTTCGGGCCCGCTTGGTCGCAGCCGAGCCCGAGGCGCCCGCCTCGGTCCGGGTGGCGTGGTTCAATCAGCCGTATCTAGCCAACCGGTTGGTGGCCGAGGCCTCCTATCTGCTGTACGGCAAGGTCCGGGAGCGGGCCGGGGAGCTGGAGCTCGTTAATCCGAGCGTCGAGCGGCTCGAAGGCGCTGAGCCGCCACCCCGCATCGTGCCGGTCTACCCGCCGGTGGGAGAGCTCGGTCCGGCGCTGGTGCGGCGGCTGGCCGCCGCGGCCCTGGCCGACCTGGATCCTGATGCGGCCGGCGGAGCGGACATTCCGGAGGCGGTCCTCGAAGCACGCCGGCTGCCGCGGCTTCATGAGTCGCTGGAAGCGCTCCATGCACCGACCGCTTCCAGCGATCTCGAGGCTCTGGCCGGCGGCCGCACCCCGGCGCACGAGCGGCTCGTGTACGAGGAGCTGCTGGCTCTACAAATTGCCCTGGCGCGGGCGCGCCGCCGCCGCCGGCGCCGTACCAAGCCTCATGGGTATGGGGAGCTGCCGCCGGCCGCCGAGCTGAGCTCCACCTTGCCGTTTCGGCTGACCGCCGCCCAGGAGCGGAGCCTGCTCGAGATTCTGACCGATCTGGGGCGCCCGGCGCCGATGCATCGGCTCCTCCAGGGGGACGTAGGCTCCGGCAAGACCGTAGTCGCGGCTCTGGCCTTGGCGGCGACCGTGCGAAGCGGACTGCAAGGCGCGTTAATGGCGCCGACGACGCTGCTGGCCCGGCAGCACCTAGAGAGTCTGCGGGGGCTGCTCGGGTCGGAGGCCTCGATCGAGCTCTTCACGCGCGAGACCGCATCCGCCGAGTCGATCGAGCGGCTGCGATCAGGTGCGGTGGGCGTAGCCGTCGGGACTCATGCCCTGGTCGAGGAGCGGGCGGCGTTTCGCCACCTAGGGCTGGTGGTTATCGACGAGCAGCATCGGTTTGGCGTCCGTCAGCGGCGGCGTCTGGTGGAGAAGGGCCCCGACCCAGATCTCTTGGTGATGACGGCGACTCCGATTCCGCGCTCTCTCGCCCTGACGGTCTACGGCGATCTGGCGCTGTCGGTGATCGACGAGCTGCCGCCGGGCCGACGTCCGGTCGCGACTCGAGTGGTCTCCGAGGCGGAGCGGGAAGGCGTATACAGCGAGCTCGAGGTCTCGTTGCGGGCCGGAGACAAGGCCTATGTCGTCTTGCCTCTGATCGAGGCCAGCGACCGGGTCGCGGCTCACGCGATCGAGGCTTTGGGGACCCGCCTTGCCAACCGGCTCGCCGGCTTTGATCCGTTGGTTCTGCATGGGCGCATGAAAACGGAGGAGCGAGAGGCAGCGATGACGCGATTTGCCAAAGGCTCGGCCGGAGTCTTGATCGCGACCTCCCTGGTCGAGGTCGGGCTGGACGTGCCCGAGGCCACCACTATGGTGATCGAGAGCGCCGAGCGCTTCGGACTGGCGCAGCTTCATCAGCTCCGGGGCAGAGTGGGCCGGGGCCGCCGCGCTTCCCGCTGCGTGGCGATCCACGGTCAAGCCTCCGAGCGCGCTTGCTCCCGGCTCGAGACCTTCGCCGCGACGACCGACGGCTTCGACCTGGCCGAGGCCGATCTTGCCCTGCGCGGCCCCGGCGAAGTGCTGGGCGACCGCCAGACCGGCCAGATCGTCGCGAGCCGTTTCCGCGCCGCCGATCTCGTCCGCCACCGCGCTTGGATCGAGCGCGCCCGTCAAGACGCCGAGCGGCTGCTGGCGGAGCGGCCCGCGGGTACCCAGGAGTACCTGAGCCGATTGGAGGCGACCGGACGGCTTCGCCGGGAAGACGCTCTGGTGGCAGGATAGGCGCCGTGAGCGAACCCTTGCGTGTCTTGCTGGTGGCCAACACCTTGCCGCCCCGGGATCTGTCCGGGGTGGGCGAGCAAGTGGTGCAGCTGGCCTCGGGTCTCGAAGCCCGTGGCTGCCGGGTTCGGATCCAGGGCCGGGGCCGGGGTACCGGGCTGGCTGGCGGGGTCGCGCAGGGCGCGCGGGGTTCGAAGCTGTTCTTTCCGCTGGCGATCGTGCCGCCCTTCGTGCGCGAGCTTCGCGCCTTCCGTCCCCACGTCGTCCAGGTCCACGAGTCAGACGGTGCTCTGGCCGCGTTGGCCTGCCGCATCCTGGCGCCGGTTCTGGCTCCCTCGCCCCGGTTGGTCGCCTTGCTCCAGGTGAGCTATGTGCGAGAGCGGCGCGCGGTGCGAGCGCTGCGCGACCTGAGCCGCACCGGCGGTGGCCGCATCCTCGGCCGGCCGGGAGCGAAGGAGAGGCGTTTCCGGTGGCTCAAGGCACCGCTACAGATCGCCCTGGGACGCCTGACGGTGGCTTTGGCCGACACCGTCCTGGCCCCGAGCAGGACCACCGCCGGCGAGTTGGCCGGGGACTACGGAGCGGCCGACGTCGGAGTGGTTCCGAATGCCATGGCCCGCGAAGCCGACGGCGAGATCGACAGCGGTGCCGCCGGCAGTACGGCTGACGGGGAGGATCCCGACCTGGTCCGCCTTCTCTTCGTGGGCCGCTTGCGCATCCGCAAGGGGGTGGAGCTGCTGCTGGCCGCGCTCGCGGAGCTGCGCCGTAAGTTTCCTCGGGTGCCCGTACGCCTGGACGTTGCCGGCGAAGGCGAGCACCGCGCGGCCCTGGAGGCCTTCGCCGGGCGTTTGGGCCTGGGTGAGGCGGTGCGTTTTCTGGGCCGGCGACCGCGCGCCGAGGTGCGCAACCGGATGGGCCGAGCCCGCGCCCTGTGCGTGCCCTCCACCTACGAGGGCATGCCGCTGGTGGTGCTCGAGGCGATGGAACGCGAGCTAGCCGTCGTCGCCGCCGCGGTCAGTGGCATTCCCGAAGTCGTGCTGGACGGCGAGACTGGATGGGTCGTTCCGCCTGAAGACGTGGCCGCACTGACAGGAGCCTTGATCGAGGTCGCGCTGGATCCGGACGAAGCCGAGCGTCGTGGCCGCTGGGGGCGGGAGCGCTTGGAGAGGAAGTACCGGCCCGAGAGGGTAGCGGATACCTGGCTCGCTCTCGTTGGGGGCGGTTCCGCAGGGGCGGCCGGCGGCCGAAACGGGGACCCCGGCGGCCCGCCGGGAATGCCATAATCGCGCCGCCATGATGGGTCGGGCTCTACTGATGGTCGGTGCCTTCGCCACGCTCGCGTTCGCCGCGACCGGCGTCTTCGGGTACATGGTCGGGGATGCCGCCTCGGCCGATCAGCACGTCCTTCTGGGGATCGGCGCTTCGGTCCTGCTGCTGTTTTCCCACTGCTGGATCATGTTCTACCTGATCGGCACCGGGAAGGTGCTCAAGGAGGCCGTGGCCGAGCACGATCTGCCCGAGGAGTGGATCGAGAAGACCAAGGAATTCAAGAACCGCTCGTACCCCTGGCTGATGCTGGCGATGGGGCTGGCTATGGCGACCTTCATTCTGGGTGGCGGAGTGGAGACCCAGGTGCTGCCCAAGTGGATCCACTGGGGCCTCTTCTACTTGTCGCTGGGCGCCCAGCTCAAGGCCTTGTTCCTGGAGTCCCAGGTTCTGTTCGAGAACGAGAAGATCCTACGCGCCGCCGACCGAGCGGTCCGGGCGGCCGAGGCTTCTTGAGTCCCGACGAACTCTTCGCCGCGGGCATTCGCTACCTCGTTCTGTTGCTCGCGATCTCGGCGCACGAGTCGGCGCACGCGCTGAGCGCTCTTCGCTCCGGCGATGCTACGGCTGCCGAGGCCGGCCGTATCTCGCTCAACCCACTTCGGCATGTCGATGTCATCGGTTCGCTGCTGGTGCCGGCGGTGCTGCTGGCTACGGGTGGTCCACTCTTCGGCTGGGGCCGTCCGGCTCCGGTGCGCGTTGCCAAGCTGCAACGTCCCGACGCGGACCATATCCGGGTCACCCTGGCGGGGCCGCTCGCCAATCTGGCGATCGGTTTGCTGGCTCTGGTCGGCCTGGCGATGGCGATCGTCGCCCTTGGGCCCGAGGCCGCGCGATCCGCCGGCATGGCCCTGATGGGGGACGTCGAGGGAGCGGCTCTGGGACCCCAGTTCGCTCTGGTCTATACCTTGCTGCAGTTCGCGTCGATCAACGGTTTCCTGGCGGCCTTCAACATGCTGCCGGTGCCTCCCCTGGACGGCGGCCAGTTGGCCCTTCAGATGCTGCCGCCGCCCTGGGCCGGAAGGCTTGCGGCATTGCGGCCATATGGCTTTATGATCGTGCTGCTATTGGCAGCGGTCAACATCCTGTCGATCTTGGTGCTGCCGGTGTATTTTGTTATCGCTCTCGTGATCCAGATCTCGGGTTGACGGCGAGGAAGCGTAGGGGACAGAAGTGCAAGAGAAGATCGTCTTATCCGGCATGCGGTCCACGGGCCGCATGCACATCGGCAACTACTTCGGCGCCGTCAAGAACTGGGTGGACCTCCAGGACAAGTATCGGAGCTACTACTTCATCGCCGACTGGCACGCGTTGACGACCGACTACCACGACACCTCGGAGGTGGCCGGTAACTCGCTCGAGGTTACGGCCGACTGGCTGGCGTCGGGCCTGGATCCAGAGCGTAGCGTCATCTTCCTACAGTCCCTGGTTCCAGAGCACGCCGAGCTCTACCTGCTGCTCTCGATGGTGACGCCCCTGGGCTGGCTCGAGCGGGTCCCTACCTACAAGGAACAGAAGCGGGAGCTTCGCAACAAGGACCTCTCGACCCATGGTTTCCTGGGATATCCAGTGCTCCAGGCCGCCGATATCCTGCTGTACCGCGCCGACTTCGTGCCGGTGGGCGAAGACCAGGCCAGCCACCTGGAGCTCAGCCGCGAGATCGCCCGGCGCTTCAACGGTCTCTACGCGCCCACGTTTCCCGAGCCCAAGGCGCTCTTTACTCCGACTCCCAAGGTGCCCGGGCTGGACGGCCGCAAGATGTCCAAGTCGTATGGCAATACCATCGATCTGGCGGACACGCCGGACGAGATTCGGGAGAAGTGCCGATCGATGTTTACCGACCCGAAGCGCATTCGCCGCAGCGATCCCGGCGATCCGGACACTTGCAACTTGTTCGAGTTCCATCGGCTGGTCTCGCCCGAGGACGTTCAGGAACGGGTGGCGGCGGAGTGCCGCCTGGCCCAGATCGGCTGCGTGGACGACAAGAAGCTCATCGCCGAGCAGCTCATCGCCCTGGTCGACCCGATCCGGAAACGCCGGGAAGAGTATCTGAGCGATCGGGGTGAGCTGGTGAACATCTTGCGCCGGGGCAGCGACCGGGCGCGGGAGCGGGCGGCCGAAAGCCTGGATCTGGTCCGCTCCGCGATGGAACTCGATTACGATCGCCTTGCCGGAGCCGCCGGTGACTGAGACCCGCGGGCCTTCCGAGACTCCGGGCTCCGGCGAGGGTTCGGCCGAGATCTCGGAGAGCGCGGGCCTGCCGGCGGCCTGGCGGGTCGAGTTGCCCGCGTTCGAAGGGCCGCTCGACCTCTTGCTCCACCTGATCCGGGTCAACGAGATCGAGATCACCGACATTCCGGTGGCGCTGGTCTGCGATCAGTTCCAGGCCTACTTGGCCCGCATGGAAGAGCTCAACCTGGACATCGCGGCCGACTACATCTACGAGGCGGCCTACCTGATCCAGCTCAAGTCGAGGCTCTTGCTGCCGCGGCCGGAGGCCGCCGGAGGAGACGACGAGGATCCGCGCCAGGAACTGGTGGAGCGCCTGCTGGAGTACCAGAAGCTCAAGGAAGCCGCTCGCTCGCTGGCCGAAATTCATAGCCTGCGCCGTGCGGTCTGGACGCGTCCCGAACAGGACATCCATCCCGATCAGGAAGGGGGCATCGATCTAGGCGACGTGTCGCTCTTCGACCTCTTGGAGTCCCTGCGGACCGTGCTGGTGCGCTACGACCGCGAGCACCCGCCGCCGTTGCAGATGCGGGGCGAGAGCTTTTCGACCCGCGGACAGATCGACCGCCTGCTGGCCGCCATGGACCGCGGACGGCCCGTCGACCTGATCGACGATCTGGCGACCCGGTCCTGCCGGGCGGAGGCGGTGGCGGCCTTTCTGGCGGTCTTGGAGTTGGCTCGCCTGCGTCTGGTGCGTCTCCATCAAACCGAGGCCGGAAGCGTGTTGATGGCACGCACCGAGCGCGCCTTGGACGACGAAGAGCTGGCGGCGATCACCGGCTGAGGACGAAGAATGAGCAATTCCAAAGAATTCGAAGCGGCCATCGAGGCGGCCCTGTTCGTGACCGCCGAGCCGGTGCCGGCGCGCAAGCTGCTGGGCATGTTCGGCCGGGGCGAACGGGAGGCGGCGAGAGAGGCGCTAGCGGCGGTGCTGGCGAAGTACGGGTCAGACGGCGAGCAAGGCGTGGTTGTCGATGAGGTGGCGGGAGGGCTCAGGCTAGTCACCCGGCCCGAGCTCAACGGCTACCTGCGCAAGCTGTTCGAGGCCACCGGCCAGAACCGGCTGTCCCATGCCGCTCTCGAGACGCTGGCGATCGTGGCCTACCGCCAGCCGATCACTGGGCCCGAGGTGCAAGAGCTGCGCGGCGTCGGTTCGAGCGGAGTCTTGAAGACCTTGCTCGAAAAGCGTTTGATCCGGATTGCCGGACGCAAGATGGTCGTGGGCAAGCCGTTCCTGTACGCGACCACCAGGGACTTCTTGATGCACTTCGGTCTGAAGCACCTCGACGACCTGCCGCCGCTGGAACAATTCGAAGAGATGTTCGGCGACATGGCGGTGCCCGACATCGGCGCGGCGCCGGGCGAGACCGTCGAGCAGTTGGATCTGGAAGACGGCGAGGGTCCGGCGCCGGACAACGTGGTCCCCTTCCAGCCGGCGCGGGAAGAGGAGTAGGCAGGATGTCCCGGGAGCGGTTGCAGAAGGTGCTGGCGCGCGCCGGCATCGCCTCCAGGCGCGGGGCGGAGGAGCTGATCCGCCAGGGCGAGGTCACCGTCAACGGCAAGGTCGCCAAGCTGGGGGACAAGGCGGATCCCGAGCGCGACGCGATCAAAGTGGGCCGGCGCCGGGTGCAGCCGCCGGCCGGGGAGCGCCTGTACCTGTTGCTCAACAAGCCCGCCGGCTACCTGACGACGCGCTCGGATCCCGAGGGGCGCCGCACCGTCTACGATCTCTTGCCCAAGGCGCTCGAGCGCCGTGTCTTTCCGGTGGGCCGGCTGGACTACGACACCGAGGGTCTGCTGGTCCTTACCGACGACGGTGACTTTGCCCACAAGCTGAGTCATCCGAGCTTCGGCTGTACCAAGACCTACGAGGTCAAGGTCAAGGGAGTGCCGAGCGCCAAGACGGTGGCGAGACTAGCCCGCGGCATCGTGCTGGAGGGCAAGCGCACGCTGCCGGCTCGCATCGAGGCGCTCCGTTCGGTACGGGGAGCGCGGGCGCTCGAAAAGAACTCCTGGTGGCAGATCGAGCTGACCGAGGGCCGGAGCCGGCAGGTCCGTGAGATGTTCGCCCGCGTCGGGCACCCGGTCCTGCGCCTGCGCCGGGTGGCCATCGGCGGCGTTACCGGCGGCCGGTTGGCGAAAGGCTCGCTGCGTGAGCTGTCGGAGGCCGAGCGGGGCAGGATGGCGGGGCGGTGAGCGCGCCGCTGATCGTGGCGATCGACGGCCCTTCCGGCGTCGGCAAATCGACCGTCGCCAGGGTGGTCGCCGAGTACCTGGGCGTGCCCTATCTCGAGACCGGCGCCATGTACCGCACCCTGGGGCTCGAGGTACTCGAGCGGAGCGTGGACCCCGAAGACCGCGAGGCAGTGGAGACGCTGGCCGAGGAGCTGGACTTGCGGGTCGCGGCCGGCGATGGCGGCAGCTTCGAGATTCGCCTGAGCGGACGCCCGGTCGGCGACCGCATCTACACCCTCGAAGTCGCGGACGCGACCTCGAAGACCTCCGTGTATCCGGGGGTGCGCCGGCGCATGCGCTCGATCCAGCGACGCTGCGCCCGCGAACATGGCGGCGTGCTCGAAGGACGGGACATCGGCACCCGGGTGGTGCCCGAGACGCCGCACAAGTTCTTTCTGACGGCCTCTCCCGAGGTGCGGGCGGAGCGGCGCTGGCTGCAACTCCAGGACGCAGGCGATGACATCGAGCTGGCGGCGGTCGAGCGGGAGGTGCGCGAGCGCGACTATCGCGACAGCAACCGCAAGGACTCGCCCCTACGCTGGGACGACTCCTACCGCGTGATCGACACCGGCGAGCTCTCGGCACATCAGGTGATCGAGACTATCGTCGCCCACGTCCGAGGGGCGGACCGAAGGGCCGGGGGGCCGGCCGGAGCGGGCGGCGGCTGTTCTTCCGAAGAGGAGTGACCCGTCAGACGTAGGTGGGGCGGTCCTGGATGAACCGGCCCCAGTGCCGCGAGCCCAGCTTGCGCACGGTCTCGATGCGCTCCTCTGCCAGCCGGTCGGCGGCGACTCCGGTAGGCAGACGCTCTTCTTTGGAGATCTCGAAGACGCGCTTCAAGTTGAGGTAGATCACCCGCGTCATGCGCAGTGCCCGTTCCCGGTTGTAGTCGCCGCCCAGCTCGTTGTAGACGTTGATCAAGCCGCCGGCGTTGATGACGAAATCGGGAGCGTACAGAATGCCTCGATCGTGGAGCGCCAAGCCGTCCCGCTCCTCGTCGGCGAGCTGATTGTTGGCGCCGCCGGCCACGATCTGGCAGCGGAGCTTGGGAATGGACTCGGCATTGAGGATGGCGCCCAGCGCGCAGGGCGCCAAGACGTCGCAGTCGATCTCCAGGATCTCGTCCGGCGCCACCAGCTCGACTCCCAGCTCGGAGGCCGCCTTGTTGGCCTGCTCCCGGTCGATGTCGGCGCCGAAGAGCTTTGCGCCTTCCTCGCGCAGGTAGCTCGCCAAGTAGTAGCCGACGCTTCCGAGACCCTGGATCGCCACCGACTTTCCGGCTAGGCCGGGCTCCCCCCAGTGCTCGGCCGCGGCGGCCTTGATGCCTTGGAAGACGCCGTGGGCGGTCACCGGAGACGGATCGCCGCCCCCGCCATGCGCGGGCGCCACTCCCGTGACCCAGCGGGTCTCGGTCAGGATGAGCTCCATGTCCTCCATGTCGGTACCCACGTCCTCGGCGGTGATGTAGAGCCCGTTCAAGGACTCGACGTAGCGGCCGAAGGAGCGGAACAGCGCTTCGCTCTTGATGGTCTTGGGGTCGCCGATGATGACCGCCTTGCCGCCGCCCAGGTTGAGGCCGGCGGCTGCGGCCTTGTAGGTCATGCCTCGAGACAGCCGAAGGGCGTCGATCAGGGCGTCCTCGTCGCTTTCGAAGGGCCAGATCCGGCAGCCGCCGAGCCCTGGGCCCAAGACTGTGGAGTGCACCGCGATGATCGCCCGCAATCCGACGTCGGGGTTGGAACAAAGCAGCACTCGCTCGTGTCCCATATCTACGATGCGCTCAAAAAACTCCATGGTGCGGTCCCCTTCGGAGGCGACGACGGCAGCAGAGAGGGAAAGGCCGCGTCGCCAGGCGCCGATGGCCCGACCGGGCGGGGGCTCGAACACGGTCGAGCCGGCGGATCATGCGGCGGGCGAGAGTGTATCAAGCCCCCGCGTCCCGCCTGGTCTGTCCCGGCCCGACCCCGGCGGGCCCTTGCCGGCGAGTAGTAGCATGGTCTCCATGCCGCCGGACACCGCGCAGGCGCCGCTTTCTCCGGGGCGGCGGCGTTCCAGGATTCCGGTGCCCGACTTGCTCTTCGAGCGGCCCCGGCTGGCCCTCGACGACGCCGCGTTGAGCGAGCTCATGGAGATCTCGTTTCTGGGTGGCGGCGCCGCCGACCGGCTGGAGCGGGCCCTTGCCGAGCCCGAAGTGACGGGCTCGAGCTGGCAGCCGGAGCTCTTCGAAGACGAGCTCTTTCTGGACGAGCTGGTGGAAGAGTGCTTCGAGGCTGACGCGGCCGGCCAGCCGACACCGGTCAACAAGGCCTATCTCAGGGCGATTCTGGCCAGGCCGCCGGGGAGCCTGGCCGCGATCCGGTTCCGGCAAGCGGTGTTGTTGGAGCTCGAGACGGACGATGCACTTCGCGACGAGGTCGACGGGCTGTCGCGCGATCTTTTTCATCTGCTGTCCTTGTTTCGCGCGCCGCACAAGCGGGCCAAGCTCGACATCACCCTCTTCCGCCTGGAGATCCTGGAGCAGGCCAAGCAGATCATCGACGGCATGGCCGACCGGTTCGCGGCGGCGACCTCGGGCCTAGCGCGCCTGGCCGAGACCGGCACGGCGGCGCAGGGGAGTGAGGAGTACCGGCTGATGGCCGCGTTGCTGGACTTCGAGAACGACTTGGCCCGGCTGGACTTCCGGATTCGTATCGGGGCTGACGGCAAGATTCGCGCCCTCGAGTTGCAACGGCTGGCCGAGAACGAATCGAACCCGTTCTACCTCACGCCCTGGAAGCGCTTGAAGCAGAGGTTCGAGCTCGTTCGCAGGGGCTTCGAGTTCAGCAACAAGGAGCTCGTGAACCGTGTCGTACACGCCGTCTTCATGGAGCTGAGCGACTGGATCAAGCCGCTTCTTCAGTTGCATTGCCAGCTGTCGTTCTACCTGGGCGCCCTCGCCTTTCGGGAGCGCGCCGGGGCCGCCGGCCTGGAAGTTGTCAAGGCCCGGTTTCCGGAGGACGGAGTCTTGCACCTGGACGGGCTCTTCAATCCGCTGCTGTTCCGTCAGGGCACCCCCGTTGCCTCTCGGCTCGCGGCATCCCGCGACGATCCCATCGTTCTTGTGACCGGTCCCAACTCGGGCGGCAAGACGCGGCTGTTGCAGGCGGTGGGCCTTGCCCAGGTGTTGGGTCAATCGGGCCTCTACGTGCCGGCGCGAGAGGCGCGGCTGCCGCTTGTGGACGGTCTGATGGCCTCGGCCGCCGAGCGCGCCAGCGTCGACCAGCGCGAGGGCCGGCTGGGCACCGAGCTCTTGAGGATTCGCCGGGTCTTCGAGTCGGTGGGTGAGCGTTCGATGGTGCTGATCGACGAGCTCTGTTCCGGCACCAACCCCTCGGAGGCCGAAGAGATCGTGCTGATGGTTCTGCGTCTCCTGCGGCGAGTCCGGCCGGTGGGCCTGATCACCACCCACTTCCTGGACTTCGCTCGCCAGCTCGAGGCCGACCGGCCGGTGGACGGTATCGAATTTCTGCAGGTGGAGATGGTGAGCGAGCGCTCCACCTACCAGTTTGTTCCAGGGGTGGCGGGGACGTCTCTGGCGGCGGCCACGGCCCGCCGGCTAGGGGTTACCCTGGAGGAGCTTTCCGGCCTGGTGGCGGCTAGTCCCAGGAAAGCTCGAAGCGAGCGCCGGTCTCGTCGAAGGTGAACTCGGAGCGTACTTCGTCCAGGCCGAGCTTGCGCCCCGCGCCTTTGTAGAAGCCTGAGGCCACGAAGAGGTCGGCCCGGGAGTAGGTTGGCGCTTCGCGATGGACGATGGTCGCGGACTTGCGGTCTTCGCCGATCGTGACCTCGGTGGTGCCGACGTCATAGAACCGCTGATGCAGGAGGGCGGCGCGGTTGAGAAAGCTGACGAAGTCCCCGCCGGCGACGAAGGCGCCGTAGACGCTGCTCAGAGCCTTCTCGGCGGAAAAAGCGCCGACCCGCTCGAGCTGACTCAGGTCGCCGCCGAAGAAGAGATCGGCGATGGCTCGGTTGACGCCGTCGTAGAGCTCGAACGGATACCAAGCCGAGTCCAGGATGGACTCGAGATCCTGGACCTGGGCGAACCTATCGTGCAGCCTCTGTTCGGCCTCTGCGCCCAGCTCCTCGTGCACGAAGTCGAGCTTGGACCGGATCGAGCTGCCCTTGACACGGTACGGCTGATTCATCCCAGAATCTCTTCGGCGGGATCTAGCCGCGCCCGCGGCCGTAGCGATAGACGAGGTAGCCGCCGGCGACGACCAGCAAGATCGCCCAAAAGACCTGAACCGACGGCAGGATCTCCTTGAGCCAGTCGAAGCGGGCGCCGAAGCCCATGATGCCGAGACTCAAGAGGATCATGCCCGCTACCGGCAGGTTGGCGTTGTCGCGGGCGCCGGCGATCCAGGTGGTCAGGAGCCCCAGGCCGATGATGGTGGGGAAGCTGGGCAGCCAGTCCAGAATGCGCTTCCAGGTGGTGTAATCGAGGGTCAGGGCGAAGGCCAGGACGCCGAGTCCGACCAGCACGACCGACCAACCCGCCGAGCCCGGCCTCCGGCTCAGAAACATGTAGTCGGCGAGGGTGCCGAAGCCGGCAAGGATCAGCAGGAAAGGCCAGAGGTCCTTGAATTGAGGGATGGCGAAGCCCCGGGAGTTGAGAAGCAGCCAGGCGCCGCCTCCGAGGGCGGCCAAACCGATCACCAAGGGGATACGCGATCCCCGCTGCTTCTTGGTCCGGCTTGCGGACGATTCTTCGAGCTCAGCCATGGTCTCTCCCGTGCTCTGTGAGTCTACCGCAGCGATTCTAGTTGCGACCGGGCGGGTCCGAGGACTCGGAGCTGTCATCGGACTCAGCTGACTCCGCTGCGCTTGCTGCCTCCGCTGGCTCGGATAGCTCCGTTGGCTCGGGAGACGGTGCCGCCTCGTCCGGTGAGCCCGGCTCAGCGGGGGCGGCCGGCTCGGGTCCGGTCTCCGCGTCGCCATGGCCCGCGTCAGGACCGACGCCCCGATCGTCTTGGTTTTCTTGATTGGGCTGATCGGGCTCATTGGACGGATCGGACTCGCGGGCGGCTTCGCGCGTCTTCTTGCGCGCCCTGCGCTCGAGCTGGCGCTCCTTCTTGGTGGCCAGGCGCTCCTCGCGCTGCTGCCGTTTCTGCTTCTGCACTTTGGGGTCGGCGGCGTAGCGAGCCGCCTCCAGCTCGTCGGCCTCCATCTCCCGGATGCAGAGCGCGCGCAGTCCGGAGGCCAGCCGCTTGTCGGTCTCGAAGGCGCGCCGGAAACGGAAGTTGAAGTTCCAGGCGTGGCTCTCGGAAGCCGCGTCGGTGCTCCACTGACAGCAGTCGGTCATCTGGATGCCGCCGACGATCTTGTACGCGGCCAAGGACCAGAGCGCCTGGAGCGACTCCAGCTCGGCCAGGCTGGGCAGGCGCCAATTGTCCCAGCCGCCCAGGAGCGAGTCGCGGCAGTGGGCGACGGCCTCGGCCCAGCGCAGGGCCCGGCCGTTGTCCTGCTTGGTCCACATGATGCCGTCGTCCAGCACCCGAAACACCTTGTCGCGACGCTCGGTCTTGCGTAGCGTCTCGAGAATCTCGAGCATCGGAATTTCAAAGCTGACCGGTTCGTCTTCGCTGAGCTCGACCGCCTGCGTCCACCTGGCCGCCGCGGCCTCGGCCGCGGTGGCGACAAGAGTCTCGGTCTCGATCGAGACCTCGAAGGTTACTGGTGCTTCGGAGTGACCGGTCCGAGGGCCTCGCCCCGGGCAAAGACGTTGGCGGGAGCATCGCTGGTGATGGTGACGCGGGTCTTGGGCGGCTCTTCGGCGTCCTCGTCGGCGAGGTCGTTCTCGTCGTCCGCCTCGGGCTTCTCGGTTCGATCGGAATTCTTAGACGTTTTGGATGCGGCGGATTCGGCGTCGTCGGAGGAGTCTCGCGACTTGCCGGCCTTCTTGGCCTTTCGGGACTTAGGCGATGTCGGAGACCCGGCGGACTCGGTGACGGCGCCGTCCGGGTCGCCTTCTTCGGAGGTCTCCGCCGCCGCGGGCTCGGTGGCGGTTGTGGCCTCCTCTTCCGCCGGCGCCGGGTCGCCGCTCCAGGCGTGCACGGTAGCGACGCCCAGGAACGTCGCGAGGAGGCTCGCGGCCAGGCCCGCGGTCAGGTCCACAACCGGAATCCGGGCCAGCCGCGGCAAGCAGGCCCGTTGGAGTTGCCGAAGGCGGGATTCAGACACGGGTCGTGGCGCGGCCCTCGCCGAAGAGAATCCGTACGATGAACTCCCGGGTGCCGAGCAGGGTATCGCTCTGGATGGGCTGGCGATCCTCGATGGGGAGGCCGTCGATCAGGGTCGGATTGGACCGCGCCAGGTTGCGGACGAAGACGTTGCCGTCGAGCTGGAAGAGCTCGAATTGCTCGGCCTCGACCCCGGGCTCGCCGACCAGGACACAGTCGCAGTCCGATCGGGCTCCGACCTTGGCTCGTTCCAGCAGGGTCACGGTGTATTGCTTGCCCGGTTTGCTGCCCCGGACCACGACGAGGCGCACGACCCGTAGCTTCCAGGGCCGCGGTGGACGGGTGGTCGCGACTCCTCCCGAAGTCCGGAAACCCTCGTCCCGGCCGGCAGCAGGCGGAGAGGCGGTTTCCTTCACGGCTTCCGGCTCCGAGCTCATGGCCTCGGAGGGCGGCGAAGTCACCGGCGAGCGCTTGCGGCGGCCCAGGAACCACCAGCCGACGAGCGCCAGGATCAGGAGAGCGACCGCAGGGCCGAGCAGCTTGGTCAAGGTGCCCTGGCCGGCCGGGGCCGCTGTCCCGGGCTCGCCGTCAGGATCCGCCGCTGCGTCCTGCTTCTGGGAGGGATCAGATCCCGGCGCCGGTTCCGAGGGGCGGGGCTTCTCCAGACCGGGTCCCGTGCCCGGCCCCAGCTCCGATCCCGGATCGGTCTCGAGAGGCGCCGCTGGCGCGGACGCGGCGGGGACCAGTGCGGGAGGCGCGGCTCCCTCCTCCGACGGCGACGATCCGCTGCCGGCGCCGGACGCGGCCAGGCCGGTTGGGGGCAGGAGGCGGACGCTGCGCCCGTCGGAGAAGACTCTGCCGGCTTCGGAGAGATTTGCCTGAAGGCGGTAGTTGCGGCCGTCCAGAGGGCAGGAGCCGCAGCCGAAATCCAGCACCCAGATCGTCTCCACGGCCTCCCGGATCGACCGGTACGAGGCGTCGATGGTCTGGGTAGTGCCCCGAAAGTAGGTGCCTCCCGAGTTGGTGGCCAGCCGCTGCAAGAGTCTCAGGTAGCGCTCGCGCTCGTCCAGGTCCCGGATCCGGCTCAGGCCGATCGCGAACAAGGGCACCGAGTCATTGCGTAGATCCTCCAGGATGTCGTCCACGACCCAGCCGCTGCCTTCGTCCCGGCCATCGGTCAGGACGATGAGAGCGCGCCGGGCCGGCAGCCCGGGATCCCGGCGCCGGGCCAGCTCGAAGCCGTCCTTGAGCGCCTCGAAGAAGACGGTCTGGTCGTCGGTGGGTCCAAGGGCTGCGATGCCGCTGCGCAGGGCGGCGGCGTCGGAGGTGAAGTCGACCACCAGCCGGCTCTGGTTGCCGAAAGCCAGGATCGCCGCGCGGTCCGCCGGCTTCAGGCCGGAGATCCAGCCCTCCAGAGAGCTCTGGATCAAGCCGAACTCGCGCTCGCTGAGCGACTTGGAGATGTCCACCAGAAAGACGTAGGCGACCCCCTGGCCGGTCTCGGCGAAGGGTCGTACCGCCTGGAGCGGTAGGGCGCGGACGCCCAGGCTTCCAGTCACGGTGACTCCGGCCAGGGCGTCGATCGGCTGGTTGCGTTCGTCCAGGAGGCGGGCGTAGGCGCGGAGGGTCGGCGGTTGGGTCTCGAGCAGGGCGGTCTGGCTGATCTCGAAGGAGCGGATCCCGGCGAACGCCGCAACCGCTCCGGCCAGGCCCACGACAGCGCCCAGGACCGCGGCAAGCCGGCGCGGGGCGCGCCTTCGAGATGGCGGAGACGGGCAGGGAAACTGTCGATAACTCAAGGGTTTTTCGGGGTTTTGTGGACTCGGCGGCGAGGCTGCCTATGCTAGCATTCGCGGCTTATGGAATCGACGGTTTCTCCCCGTAAGGCGGAGCTCCTGGGAGCCTCGTTTCGGCGCTTCGTGCGGCGCGGATCCCACGCCCACGTATCGAATCTTCTGGCCAAGACGCGGCCCGAAGACGTGGCGCTGCAATTACGAGGCCTGACGCCGGCGGAGCAGGCGACCGTCTTCCGGATCCTGCTGTCCGATTTCTCCGAGACCGTCGGCGACGTGTTGACCGATCTCGAACCCGCGCAGCGCTCCAAGCTGATCGAGGAGCTGGACGACGCCGACGTCGCGAAGCTCTTCGGCGAGATGGCGATCGACGACGCCGTCGGGGTGGTCGAAGACCTGCCTCCGGAGCTCCAGGCCGAGATCATGGAGTTGGTGCAGCGACCCGAACTGGAGGACGTCCGCGAGCACCTCACCTACGAGGAGGACTCCGCCGGCAGGATCATGGACTCGGAGTTTCTGGCCCTGCCCGAGGATACGACGGTGGGCGAGGCCATCTCGGCGATCCAGGATGGCACTGATCGAACCAACGTGTTCTATCTGTATGTGGTCGACGACGGCGGCCGCCTGGTGGGAGTGACCTCGCTGCGTCAGCTCTTGCTCAACGCGCCGTCGAAGCCGCTGCGCGAGCTCATGACCACGTCGATCATCCAGGCGGACATCGACACCGACCAGGAAGAGGTGGCTCAGCTCGCCAGCCGGTATGGTCTGCTGGCGATTCCGGTGACCGACTCCGGCAACGAGCTGCTCGGAATCGTGACCGTGGACGACATCATCGACGTCGTTCGCGAGGAGGCCACCGAGGATTTCTTCAAGATGGTCGGTACCTCGGACGACGAGATCGTCTACGAAGACCGGTCGTTCAAGGTCTTCGGCATCCGGTTTCCCTGGCTGGTGATCAACCTCGTGGGCTTGGGGCTCGCGGGCCTGCTGATCCATTGGTTCGAGCTGCGCATGGAGCAGGCGCTCATCCTGTTGCCTTTCGTGCCGGTCATTATGGGCATGGGCGGCAACATCGGCGCCCAGACCTCCACCATCGCGGTTCGGGGTCTGGCGACGGGCCGGATCGCGGAGCGGGGCGGTCCTTCCCGTCAATTCCTTTGGCAGCAGATCAAGGTGGGCGCGATCATCGGCCTCGCCTGCTCGGCCCTGGCCGCGGGTGCCGCCTACTTGATGCCCAGGCTGGGCATTCTGGATCTCGGAGGGACCGGGGTGGCGCTCGGACCCTACGCCGCCGTCGTCGGCATCTCGCTCTTTCTGGCGATCCTCGTGGCCTCGGTCAACGGCGCCCTCGTACCGCTGATCTTTCAGCGTCTGGGGTTCGACCCGGCGGTCGCCTCGGGGCCGTTGGTCACGACCTCGAACGACATCAGCGGCATCATCATCTACTTCGGTCTGGCCTCGCTTCTGATCGACTACTTGATCGGCTGACCGCGCCCAGCGGCCGCTAGCCCATGGGAGTCGAGTCCGCCGAGGCCGTGATCCTGGACGTCTTCGATCTTCACGAGTACGACCGCATCATTACCTTCCTGAGCGCCGAGCACGGCAAGAAGCGGGCGGTGGCGCGCTCGGCCCGCCGCAAGCACAGCCGTTTCGGAGGCCAGATCGAGCTCCTGGCGACGGTGCGCGTCGAGTGGTTCGAGCATCCCCGCCGCGAGCTGGGCCGCATCAACTCGATCGAGCGCTTGGGCGGATCGTTCGAAGCCGGAGCGAGCCTGGAAGATCTCCTGCTGCGGGCGTATCTCGCCGATCACATGAACGCTTTCGCGCAGGAGAACGAAGACGGCGGGCGCCTTTACCGTCTGCTGCGGACCGCTCTCGACGCCCTGGAACAAGGCCTGCCCCCGGGCTTGGTGGCCCGTTACTACGAGACCTGGCTCTTGCGCCTGGCCGGAGTCCTGGGCGATGGCGGCGCCTGCCCGAATTGCGGCCGCTCCCTGGAGGAGGCCGGGGCGGCGCTGGGGCCGGGGGCCGAGACCATCGTCTGTGGTAGGTGTGCCGGCTCCGGAGCCGAGCGCCTGAGCGACGCCGCCCGGGGCGTGTACCTCCTGATGCGCCGGCTGGGCTTGGCCGAGTTGGCCCGGGTCGCGATCGATCAAACGGTCCTCGACGAGATCGAGAGCACGAACGGCGCGATCCGGCGGACGTTCCTGCAACAAGAGTTGAATAGCTATCGCGTAATGCGGGAAACTCTTGCGCGGTTGCCCCGCCCGGCGGCCCGCCGGAAACCGGCTCGAGATGTCTAGCTTTCAAGACCTTGTTCTCAATCTTTCCCAGTTTTGGGCTGAGGAGGGGTGCGTGCTGCAGCAGCCGTACGATCTGGAAGTCGGAGCCGGCACCATGCATCCCGACACGTTCCTGCGCGTGCTGGGGCCCGAGCCCTGGAACGCGGTCTACGTGCAGCCCTCCCGGCGGCCGGCCGACGCCCGCTATGGGGAGAACCCGTTTCGGCTGGGCAAGCACTTCCAGCTCCAGGTCATCCTCAAGCCCTCGCCGCTGGACGTCCAGGCGGTCTACGTGCGCAGCCTCGAGGCCATGGGCATCGATCTGGCGAAGCACGATCTGCGCTTCGAGGAAGACAACTGGGAGGCTCCCACCCTGGGGGCTTGGGGCGTGGGCTGGCAGGTGATGCTGGACGGCATGGAGATCACGCAGTTCACGTACTTCCAGCAGGCCGGGGGCCTGGAGCTGGATCCCATCGCTGCCGAGATCACCTACGGCCTGGAGCGCATCTCGATGTTCCTGGGACGCAAGCGGAGCCTGTACGAGATCGATTGGGTGCCCGGACGGGTCGACTACGGCCAGGTGCGGCACCAGGACGAGGTGGAGTTCTC
The DNA here is from genome assembly GCA_965223155.1 of Candidatus Multivoradales bacterium. Classification (GTDB taxonomy): domain Bacteria; phylum Acidobacteriota; class Thermoanaerobaculia; order Multivoradales; family JAHEKO01; genus CALZIK01. The sequence continues at coordinate 518,297 of CBDCVR010000013.1, read as the reverse complement.
GAAGTACTACTTCGAGGTCGCAGACGTAGCGTTTCTGACCTCCATGTTCGACGGCTTCGAGAGCGAGGCCCAGTCCTGCCTGGAGGCTGGTCTCGTGCTGCCCGCCTACGAATGCGCTCTCAAGTGCTCGCACCTGTTCAACGTTCTCGACGCCCGGGGCGCGGTCTCGGTGACCGAACGGGTGGCCCTCATCCGGAGGGTGCGGCGCCTGGCGGTGTCCTGCGCGGAAGCCTACGTGGCTCGGCGTGAGGAGCTCGGCTTTCCGCTCCTGGGCACGGACCAGGGAGCGACGGAGGAAGAGGAGTGAGCGGCGAGGTCTTCGTCGAGGTCCGCTGCGAGGAGATCCCGGCGCGCATGGTGTCGGCGGCCGCCGCCGAGTTGGGCGGCCGGCTCTTCGAAGAGCTGCTGAACCGGAAGCTCACCCCGCGCGCGGTCCAGACGGGCTTTACGCCGAGGCGGCTCGCGGTCGCTTTGACCGAGGTTCCGGAAGGCGAGCCCGACCGGGTCGAAGAAGTCACCGGCCCACCCGCGAGCGTGGCCTTTGACAGCGGCGGGAAACCAACCTCGGCGGCCGCGGGCTTCGCCAAGCGCTGTGGCATCGACGTCTCGAATCTCAAGCGGATGGAGACCGCCAAGGGGGAGTACGTGGGTGCCACGGTCAAGACTCCGGGGCGGCCGGTGACCGAGGTCGTGGCCGAGCTGGTGCCTCGGGTGGTGACGGATCTCACCTGGGCCAAGACCATGCGATGGGGTACTGGCGCCGGCCCTTGGGCACGACCGATTCACGGTTTCGTGGTCTTGTACGAGGGCGAGGCGGTGGAGTGCGAAGTCTTCGGGATCCGGTCCGGCACGACGACGATCGGTCATCCGGTGTTGTCTCCGGATGCCTTCTCGGTGTCCGGCCGGGCTCCCCGCTGGCAGGACTACCTTGCCGATCTGGGCGAGCGCGGCATCGTCCCGGTGTTCGCCGAACGCCAGGAACGATTGGCGCGAGGCTTCGCCGAGGCCGCCGACGAGCTGGGCGGAAACCTGGTCGGGGACTCGGATCTCCTGGATCGCCTGACCGCCATGTGCGGCGTCCCGGGCGTCGTCGCCGGCAGCTTCGACGAGCGCTTTCTGAAGCTGCCGCGGGAGGTCCTGGTCGCCAGCCTCAGGGACCACCAGAGCGCGTTCACCGTCGAGCGCGACGGCGAGCTGCTGCCAGGGTTTCTGACCCTGATGGACCGGCCCGACGATCCCGGGGGCCTGGTTCGGAAGGGCAACGAGTGGGTCGTGGCGGCGCGCCTCGAGGATGCGGCCTTCTTTTACGCCGAAGACCGGAAGGTCAAGCTCGCCGATCGGGCTGCCGAGCTCGAGCGGCTCAATTTCCACGCCAAGCTGGGGAGCTACGCGGACAAGTCGCGCCGGGTGGGAGAGCTCTGCGCGAAACTGGGCGAGTCGCTGGGCTGGAAGCGGGATACGAATACGGCGCGGAAGGTGGCCGGTATCTTCAAGGCCGATCTGGTTACCGAGATGGTGGGGGAATTCTCGTCCCTCCAGGGCATCATGGGCGGGGTCTACGCCCGCGAGGAAGGCTACTCCAAGAGCGTATGGCGGGCGGTCTACGATCAGTACCTGCCGCAGGGGACCAAGGATCCGGTGCCGGGGACCAAGGCCGGCAAGCTGGTGGCGCTGGCCGACCGGCTGGACACCGTGGTCGGCATCCTGGGGATCGGCCTGACCCCGTCGGGCAGCAAGGATCCCTTCGGCCTCCGGCGCGCGGCTCAGGGCATCGTGCGCATCGCCCTCGAAGGCGGCTTGGAGCTGGACCTGGATCTGGCCGCGGCGCGGGCCTACAAGCTCTACGAAGGCCGGCTGGAAGAGAACGCCGAGGACGTGTTGGCGGTCTGGCGGCCGTTCCTCTTCGATCGCATCCGGCATGTGCTGGACCTGAGCGGCTTCGCCTATGACGAGATCGAGGCCGCTTTGGAGGTGGGAGCGGCAAACCTGCCGGATCTGGAGGCACGCGTCAAAGCCCTGCACGAGGTCCGCGACGAGAAGGGGTTCGGCGAGGTCGTGCTCGCCGCGAAGCGCATCGCGAACATCTTGCGCGAGGCTCCGGAAGAGACGCTCAATCCGGAGTTGCTCAACGAACCGGCCGAGAAACTGCTCTTCCAGGCCTACCAGAGCCTGCGCGGCGAGATTCGAGAAGCCGAAGAAAAGAAGCGCTATGAGGACTGCCTGCGCACCATGACCTCCTTTGCCGACGTGCTGGATCGATTCTTCGTCGAGGTTCTGGTCATGGACGAGAACGCGGACGTGCGCGCCAACCGGATCGGCCTGCTGCAGGCCATCCAGCGAACCCTTTCCCGGACGGCCGGCTTGACCGCGATGGTGGTCGAGCGCTGAGGACCAACCGGAGTCCGGTCGCCGAGATCGGATCAGGAGATCCCTACAGATGACGAAGTACGTGTATGCCTTCGGGAACGGCGCCGCCGAAGGGCGCGCCGATCAACAGGAGCTGCTGGGCGGCAAAGGCGCGGGGCTCGCCGAGATGAGCGGACTCGGACTCCCAGTGCCGCCTGGATTTACCATCACCACCGAGGTCTGCAAGCGGTACCACCGCAATGGCGGCTCGTATCCGGAGACCTTGCGCGAACAGATCGACGCCGGCTTGGAGGGGCTTGAGCAGGCGCTGGGCAGGAAGTTTGGCGACGGCTCGGATCCCTTGCTCCTGTCGGTGCGCTCGGGCGGCCCGGTGTCGATGCCAGGGATGATGGACACGGTGCTCAACCTCGGGCTCAACGACGCCGCGGTGGAGGGCATGGTCGCCGCCGGTATGGACGAGCGCTTCGTGCGGGATTGCTACCGGCGCCTGATCTCCATGTACGGCGATGTCGTGCTGGGAGTCGAGCACTCGGGCTTCGAGCGGCTGCTGGCCGCGGCCCGCGACCGGGCCGGCGCCACCTCGGACTCCGAGCTGCCTCCCGAGGCGATGGCCGAGCTCTGCGTCCGCTTCCTCGCCTACATCGAGGAATCCGGAGCGGCTTTCCCGCAGGACGCTCGCGAACAGCTGGACGGCTCGATCCGCGCCGTGGTGGAGAGCTGGAACAACAAGCGCGCGCGGGAGTACCGGCGCATCCACGGCCTGCCCGAGGATTCCGGCACCGGCGTCAACGTGCAGGCCATGGTCTTCGGCAACCGGGGCGACTCCTGCGCCACCGGCGTGGCGTTTACCCGGAACCCGGCCACCGGCGAGCGCCGCATCTACGGCGAGTATCTGATCAACGCTCAGGGCGAGGACGTGGTCGCGGGCATCCGCACGCCGCTGTCGATCCTGGACGCCGACGGCGGCTCGAACCTGGGCTCGGACTTCCCCGAGGCGTTTGCCGAGCTGGAGCAGGTGTGCGCGACACTAGAAAGGCACCGGCGGGAGATGCAGGACGTCGAGTTCACCATCGAGGACTGCAAGCTCTACATGCTGCAGACCCGCTCGGGCAAGCGCACTGGACTGGCCGCGGTACGGATCGCCTGCGAGATGGCCGCGGAGGAGCTGATCGACGAGACCACGGCGCTGCGACGGGTCGAGGGCGAGCACTTGGAGCAGATGCTGGCGCCTTCCTTCGATCCGGGCGAGAAGGCGGCCGCCCTGGCCGATGGCGCCTTGCTCGCCAAGGGCCTGCCGGCGGGACCGGGGGCGGCATCTGGACGCATCGCGCTGACCGCCGAGCGAGCCACCGAGATGGCCTCCGAGGGTGCGGTGATCTTGGTCCGGGAGGAAACCTCGCCCGAGGACATCGCCGGCATGCACGCCGCCGCCGGCATCCTGACCTCTCGCGGCGGTATGACCTCCCACGCGGCGGTGGTGGCCCGGGGCATGGGCAAGCCCTGCGTGGTCGGCGCCGGCGAGCTGGAGGTCCACGGCGAGTCCGGCGAGCTTCGGGTCGCCGGCCGCAGCTTTAGCGAGGGCGACGCGATCTCGATCGACGGCACCTCCGGCGAAGTGCTGGCCGGCCGACTTCATCCACGGGAGTCCGAGGTCGTGCAAGCGGTGCTGGAAGGCGAGGATGCCGGCGCCAACCCGGCTGTGTCTTCGTTTCAGAAGGTGCTGGAGTGGGCCGACGCGGCTCGCCGGATGCGGGTGCGAGCCAATGCCGACACTCCCGACGACGCGCGCGCCGCGCGCGCTCTCGGGGCGGAAGGGATCGGTCTGTGCCGCACCGAGCATATGTTTTTCGAGGACGACCGCATCCCCTGGGTGCGGCGCCTGATTCTGGCCGGCGACGAAGCCGAGGAAGCCGCCGCCCTCGAGCATCTCTTGCCCGTGCAGCAGGGCGACTTCGAGGAGATCTTCAGCGCCATGGACGGGTTGCCCGTGACCGTGCGGCTCCTGGATCCGCCTCTGCACGAGTTTCTCCCGCATGGCGAAAAGAGCCGCAGGGAGCTGGCCGAGCAGATGGGCGTGCCCGTCGAGGAGGTCAAGCAGGCGGCCGAGTCCCTGGCGGAGTTCAACCCTATGCTTGGCAATCGGGGTTGCCGCCTCGGCCTGACCAAGCCCGGGATCTACGACATGCAGGTCGAGGCCATTACCCGGGCCGCGGCCAGGTTGGTGCAGCGAGGCCTAAACCCCCGGCCCGAGATCATGGTGCCTCTGGTGGGCAGCCAGGGTGAGATGCGCCGCCTCCAGGAACGGGCAGCCGACGTCGTGGCCAGGGTCCTCCAGGCCGAGGGTACGGCTCTGGAGATTCCGATCGGCACGATGATCGAGGTGCCGCGTGCGGCCCTCATCGCCGACCAGATTGCCGCTTACGCCGACTTCTTCAGCTTCGGCACCAACGACCTGACCCAGATGACCTTCGGCTACTCGCGCGACGACAGCGGACGCTTCTTGCCCGAGTACGTGGAGTCCGGAATCCTGCCCTTCGATCCATTCGAGCGGCTGGATCGTTCGGGCGTCGGGCAATTGGTGGAGATGGGATGCCGCAAGGGGCTCGAGACTCGCTCCGATCTCAAGATCGGAGTCTGCGGCGAGCACGGCGGCGAGCCTAGCTCCATCGAGTTCTTCGAAGACTGCGGTCTGGCCTACGTTTCCTGCTCGCCCTACCGGGTGCCGGTGGCGCGGCTGGCTTCGGCGCGAGCCCGAATCAAGAGCCGGTTGGTTTGATGTCCGAACGCGACGACTCACGTGGAGACGGCGCGGCGGCGGAGGCTGCCGGCCAAGAGCCCCAGGTCGTCCCGCTTCGGCGCGAGGCCCTGGCCGCGGATCCGTTCGAGCAGTTTCGCAGCTGGTACGAGGAGGCGCTCGCGGCAGCCCTGGTGGAGCCGACGGCGGCATCCCTGGCGACGGTCGATGAAGACGGCCGGCCCTCCGTCCGGGTCGTGCTGCTCAAGGGGTACGACGCACGAGGCTTCGTCTTCTACACGAACTACCAGAGCCGCAAGGCGGTCGAGCTGGACGCGACGGGGAGCGCGGCCTTGACCTTCTGGTGGGACCGCCTGGCCCGCCAGATCCGGATCGAGGGGTCCTGCGAGCGGGTGTCGGAAGAGGAATCCGACCGCTACTTCACCAGCCGGCCCCGCGGCTCTCAGATTGGTGCCTGGGCTTCGGCCCAGAGCCAGGAGCTAGCCTCCCGGTCGGTGCTCGAGACCGCGATCGAGGCCGCCACCGGCAGGTTTGCGGGCGGTCCCGTGCCGCGGCCGCCGCACTGGGGAGGCTTCCGGCTGACGCCGGCCTCGATCGAGTTCTGGCAGGGCCAGCCCAACCGGCTGCACGATCGATTCATCTACCGGCGCCGCGAAGGCGAGCACGACAGGATCTGGAGCCTCGACCGGCTTTCGCCGTAAGATCGGCGTTTCGGAGCTCTATCCATGGAACCCGTACGCATCGCCCTGATGGGCTTGGGCCGCATTGGGCGGAACCTCCTCAGAATCCTGTACGACCGGGACGACATCCGGATCGTGGCGATCGAGGAGCCCGCCGACTCGGAGGCGATCGAGTACCTGGTCCGCTTCGACACGATTCTGGGACGTTTCCCAGAGGAGCTTTCGATCCGGGATGGCGGCCTCTTCGTCGTGGGCCGCAGGATCGCGATGATTCAGCCGGAGGACGCGACCGCCACCGTCTGGAAGGACCATGGGGTAGACATCGTGATCGAAGCGTCGGGCACTCCGAGACGCCGCGATGAGCTCGAGGCCCACCTGGAGGCCGGCGCCGGAAGCGTCATCCTGTGCGCACCGCCGCTGGATCCGCCGGACATCACGGTGGTGATGGGCGTCAACGACGATCGGCTCGGCCGGGAGCATCGCATCGTTTCGAACGGTTCCTGCACGGCCCACTGCGCTGCTCCGATTCTGAAGATTCTCGGGGACGCTTTCGGTGTCGAGCGGGCTTTCATCTCGAGCGTCCACGCCTATTCCAATCAGCAGCGGCTGGCCGACGTTGCCTCCGAGGACCCGCGCCGGGGACGTGCCGCGGCTGAGAACATCATTCCGCAGGAGACCAACGCTGCCGACGTGATTGGCGAGCTGCTGCCCGATCTGGGCGATCGGTTGACGGCGCGGGCGATCAACGTGCCGGTTCCGAACGGATCGGTCGTGGACCTGGTCTGCTGGCATGAGCAAGCGGTGACCGAAACCGCCGTCAATGAGGTCGTGCGCACCGCAGCCGCCAGCCACTGGCGCGACGTGGTCTGCTACGAGAACTCACCGATCGTGTCCAGCGACATCGTGCACAGCCCGTACTCGAGCACCTTCGACTCGTTGGCCACGATGACCCTGGGGGACCGGGTCTCGAAGACCCTGTCCTGGTACGACAACGGCTGGGGCTACGCCCACCGGGTGGTGGACTTGGTGCAACGCCTGACCGAAGTGGCCGGAGGGAACCGATGAGCGTTCGGGTCGGGATCAACGGCTTCGGCCGCATCGGGCGTAGCGTGTTTCGGGTACTGGCCGAGCGGCCGGACATCGACGTGGTGGCGATCAACGATCTCTTCGACAACGAGCAGCTTGCCTATCTGTTGCGCTTCGACACAGTCATGGGGCCGTTCGAGAAGCCGGTCGAGGTGGACGAGGCGTGGATGACCGTGGATGGCGCTCGGGTGGCGATGACCGCCGAGCGCGATCCGAGCGGCATCCCGTGGGCCGAGCACGGCGTGGACATCGTAGTCGAGTCCACCGGGGTCTTCCGCAACCGCGAGTCCCTGGAGGGGCACCTGACGGCGGGTGCGCGGCGGGTCATTCTGACCGTGCCGCCCAAGGACGCGATCGATGCCATGATCGTCCTGGGAGTCAACCAGGAGAGCCTGTCCGCGGAACACCGTATCGTCTCGAACGCCTCCTGCACGACCAACTGCCTGGCGCCTCTGGCAAAGGTTCTGGACGAGACCTTCGGCCTCCAGGAGGGCTTCATCACCACGGTTCACGCTTACACCAACGACCAGCGGCTGGCCGACGTTCCCCATCGCAGTATCCGGCGCAGCCGGGCGGCGGCCGAGAACGTGATCCCGACCTCCACGGGCGCCGCCCGGGCGGTGGGGAAGGTGCTGCCTCATCTGGAAGGCCGGCTGGACGGATTGGCGATGCGGGTGCCGGTGCCGGACGGATCGATCGTGGATCTGGTGGTGCGGCTCGACGCCCAGCCCAGTCGCGACGAGATCAATGCGGCAGTTCGCGAAGCGGCCGCGGGTCCGATGAGCGACATCATTCAGTACAGTGAGGACGCCCTAGTCTCCTCGGACGTCATCGGCAACGCGCACTCATCGATCTTCGATGCACTGTCGACCGCCACCCGGGGTGACGGCTTCGCCCGTGTGCTGTCCTGGTACGACAACGAGTGGGGCTACTCGAACCGGGTCGTGGACCTGATCGGGCTCCTGGCCGAGCTCTAACAGGCCGTGGTCGAAGTCCAGGCGGTTACGCGCCGCAACGCCTTGTCGCCCAGAGGGTCCCCGGCGGCATGGGGCCATCTCCGGCGTGGCCGGGCCTCGTCAAGGACTTGCGATCTCGGGACTCGAGTCCCGTTGCAAGGTGCGGTCTAGCTTGGCGGACGCCGACCGGCTCCATCTTCTTGATCTGACCCCAGCCGAGCTGGCGCCGGCGCTGGCGGCATGGGGCGAGCCCGCCTATCGAGCCCAGAGCATTCTGGAGTGGGCCTTCCGGCGGCGGGCCCGGTGCTTCGAGGCCATGACCGACCTGGGTAAGCCGCTCAGAACGCGCCTGTCCGAGGCCTGGGATATCCGGACCGCCAGGCTCGTGGCCAGCTCGATCGCTCCCGGAGGCACGACCAAGATCCTGTTGGAGTGGGCGGACGGAGCAACGACCGAATCGGTGATGATTCCGGCCCCCCGAGGTCGGCGCCGGACCGCTTGTGTGAGCACCCAGGTGGGCTGTGGCGTGGGCTGCCGGTTTTGCGCCAGCGGCCTGGGCGGCGTCGTGCGCAACCTCACGGTCGGGGAGATTCTGGAACAGGCCCTGGTCCTGAACGACCTCCTGGCCGAGCGGGAGGAGGCTCTCACCCACGTCGTCTTCATGGGAATGGGCGAGCCGCTGGCCAATTTTCGTAATACCGTGGCCGCGGTTCGCCGCTTGAATGCGCCTTGGGGACTGGGCATCGGCCAGCGGCGAATCACGGTGAGCACGGTGGGACTGCCCAAGCAGATCGAGCGCCTGGCCGCCGAGCGTCTCCAGGTGACCCTGGCGCTCAGCCTGCACGCGGTCACCGACGAGCTGCGCCGTGAGCTCATTCCCTGGGCCGAGACCTTATCGGTGGCGGAACTGGTCCGGGCCTGCAAGCTCTATTTCGAGACCACCGGTCGCGAGGTGACGCTCGAGTACTGCCTTCTGGGCGACGTCAACGACGGCCCGGCGGATGCCGCTGGCCTCGCCCGCATCGCCCGCGAGCTGCGCGCCCACGTCAACCTGATGCTCCATAACTCGGTGGCGGGCCTCGACTTCGCCCGCCCAGACCGGGCCCGCGCCCACGCCTTCCTCGAGATCCTGCGTGGTCGGGGTGTGAACGTCCACCTGCGCGAAAGCCGGGGGCTGGACAACGACGCCGCCTGCGGACAGCTCCGGCGGCTGATGCGCGGAGGGGACAGCGGCTCGCGGTCGACGGTCCCGGCGGCCGACCGTACAATCGAGGCCTCATGACGCGTATCCGGCGTCTGCCCGAACCGCTGATCGATCAGATCGCCGCCGGAGAGGTGGTCGAGCGGCCGGCCTCCATCGTCAAGGAGTTGGTCGAGAACTCGCTTGACGCCGGAGCCACCACGGTTGAGGTCCGGCTGGACGACGGCGGCAAAGCACGCATTCTGGTGGAGGACGACGGCAGTGGCATGACGTCGGAGGATGCTCGCTTGGCCTTTGCCCGTCACGCCACCAGCAAGATCGCCACCTTTGACGACCTGCTCCAAGTCGGAACGCTCGGGTTTCGGGGCGAAGCGTTGGCCTCGATCGCATCGGTCGCGCGTGTCGAGCTCGTTACCGCCGAGAGCAATGGAGAAGGCGTTCGGGTGCTCTTCGAAGGCGGCCGCGAGGTGGCCTTCGAGCCCGCGGCGAGGGCGCGCGGTACCAGCATCGAAGTGTCGTCGCTCTTCTACAACGTGCCCGCCCGCCGTGAGTTCCTGAAGTCCGCAGCATCCGAGGTCCGCCGCGTCAACGAGGTGCTTCAGGGGTACGCGCTGGTGCGCCCCGAGATCGGTTTCGAGGTGCGCCACGGGGGGCGGCGGCTGCTGCGGGCGGCACGAGCCGGAACCGGCGCCGAGGGTGTGCGCCGGCGGGTCGGCCAGATCTTCGGAGAGGCGGTGGCCGAGGATCTTGTGGCCATGGATCGAGCGGTGGGCCCGGGTCGCGCCTGGGGCTTCGTGGGCGGGCCGGAGACGGTGCGGGGGCGGAGGTACTTCGTCTTCGTGAACGGTCGCATGCTACGGGACAAGGCGATTCTGTCGACCTTCTACCGTGCAGTGCGGGACACCTGGAAGGGAGACAAGTTTCCCGCGCTGTTCCTGTTTCTGGATCTGCCGCCGGACGCCGTCGACGTCAACGTGCATCCGCAGAAGGCCGAAGTCCGGTTCCGGGACAACGCGATCGCGAGCGATCTGTACCGCGCCCTGCGTGCGGCGCTGGAGCTCGGCCTGGGCGAAGGCGAGGCTCCCGCCCGGCCCCTGGGGCCTCTGGGAACGGCGTCCGGCGGCGAGCTGCCGCCCCTGGGCTGGCAGGGTCTTGGCGGCCGCTACCGGCTGCGGCGGGACCCGGAGGTTGGCTCGCCGGCCGGAGAGGTCCGCGAGGTCACGACGATGCCCGAAGCGCATGGACCCGGCTCGTCCGGCGACTCTCTTGCCCGGGTCAGCTACGCTCCCGAACCGCCCCGCCGGGTGCCGCTGTCCGGCCGGTCCGGCGACGATCGGTCGCTCAGACTCCTGGGACAGTACAAGGGCACTCTGGTGCTGCTCGAAGGCGAGGACGGGCTCTACATCGTAGATCAGCACGTCGCGCACGAGCGCATTCTCTTCGAGCGCCTGCGCACCGAGCTGGCGCGGGAGGTGCCGAAAAGCCAGCGCCTGCTCGACTCGGTGCTGCTCGAGCTGGCGCCAGCCGAGAGCGCCCGTCTCGAAGAGCTGGCGGCAGAGCTGGAGGAGAGTGGATTCGAGCTTTCCTTCCTGCACGACGGTTCGGTGGCGGTCGCGGCGGTGCCGGTGGTGTTGAAACCTCGGGAGGCGGAAGCCCTCTTGATGAGGCTGGCCGCTTCGAGCCCGTCCGGCCAAGGCACGGTGGCCGAGCAGATTCTGGACGCCCTGGCCGCCTCCATGGCCTGCAAGCGGGCGGTCAAGATGCACGAGGCCCTGTCGGTGGACGAGATGGAGGCGATGATCGCCGAGCTTTTCGGCACCGACAGTCCGTTCGCCTGCCCGCACGGCCGGCCAACGATCTTGAAGATGAGCGACGCGGATCTCGAGTCCCGTTTCGGCAGGCGATAGCAAGCCCGTGGTAGAAGTCACCAGAGTGGCGCGGCAAGGGCTGATCGTGCAGACGGCAGAGGCTATTGGGCGGCGATGCGGTGGCTTGGTTGCCAGCGGGCGACGCCGCAGGCGGACCCGCGAACCGGTCGTCTTGACTTCGCCCGGAGGCCGCTAGGCGATGTTGCGACGCCGGCACGCGCTGAGCCCTCTCGAGAGGCGGCTGGGATACCGTTTCCGCCGGCGCGAGCTTCTGGAGCGAGCCCTCGCGCACCGGTCCTTCGCCAACGAGCAGGGCCTGGAGCACAACTACGAGCGGCTGGAGTTTCTGGGCGATGCCGTGTTGGGGCTGGTCACCGCCGAGTGGCTTTTCCTAGAACATTCCGACGTGGCCGAGGGCCGCTTGTCGGTGCACATGAGCCGGCTGGTATCCGAGGCCGTTCTGGCGGACTTTGCCCGCGGGCTGCAGCTGGGCGAGTTCGTCCGGTTGGGGGTGGGCGAGGAGCGCTCGGGAGGACGCGACAAGGACTCGATCCTGTCGGACTGTCTCGAGGCGGTCTTGGGCGCGGCCTTTCTGGACGGCGGCTGGAAGGTCGCACGCCGCCTGGTGCGGACCATGCTCGATGGCGACGGCGGGGGGGAGGCCGCGGGTGAGACCGCCGGCGAGGCTCAGCGGGATCCCAAGGGTCGCCTGCAGGAGCTCGCGCAGGCGCGGGGCTTGGCGCTGCCCGAGTACCGGCTGCTCGAGAGCCGGGGTCCCGACCACGAGAAGACCTTCGTGACCGAGTGTCTTGTGGCCGGCGAGCCTCTCGCTCGAGGTGCCGGGCGCACCAAGAAGCGCTCTCAGCAGCGAGCCGCCGCCGGCGCTCTCGAAGTGCTGGTTCAGCGTGAGGACTCGGCCTAGGGATCCGCTAGAAGTCGGCAGGGGTCGGCGGCGTTCTTGGCCTGGGCTTCGGAAGCCCGTAGAATCCGGCGCTCGGGAGACGCACCATGACCCTGATCCAAGAGCTCGAGCAGCACGTTGACTCCGAAGTGGAGCTGCGGGGCTGGCTAATCGGCAAGCGGTCGAGCGGCAAGATCGCCTTCGTCCAGATGCGCGACGGCAGCGGCGAGGTCCAGGGCGTGCTCAGCCGGGCCGAGGTGGACGATGCTTCCTGGGAAGCGGTGGAGCGAGCGACCCTCGAGTCCACCGTCCGTCTCACCGGCACGGTGAGCGCGGATGACCGCGCCCCGGGCGGGGTCGAGATCCAGGCGTCGTCGTTCGGCATCGAGGCTCTCAGCGACGAGTTTCCGATTGCCAAGAAGGAACATGGCGTGGCGTTCTTGATGGAGCATCGGCATCTGTGGCTGCGCTCCAGCAAACAGCGGGCGGCGCTCAGGGTTCGCAATGAGGTCTGCCAGGCGATTCGCGACTATCTCTACGACAACGGCTTTACTCTGATCGATTCTCCGATCCTGACGCCCGCCGCGTGCGAGGGGACTTCGACCCTGTTCGAGACGGACTATTTTGGCGACAAAGCCTATCTCAGCCAGTCCGGCCAGCTCTACCTCGAGCCGGCCGCCGCCGCGCTGGGCAAGGTCTACTGCTTCGGCCCCACGTTTCGCGCCGAGAAGTCCAAGACCCGCCGGCACCTGATGGAATTCTGGATGGTCGAGCCGGAAGTCGCCTTCCTGGAGTTCGAGGGACTCTGCGACCTGGCCGAGGACTTCGTGTGCGCGCTGGTAGCCCGAGTTCTGGACCGCTGCCAGGACGAGCTGGCCGTCCTCGAACGGGACGCGGCGGGACTCGAACGGGTGATCGCGCCGTTCCCGCGCATGACGTACGGCGAGGCGGTGGAGCGGCTGCAAGGCCTGGGCAACGAGATCCAGTGGGGCGACGACTTCGGGGGCGCCGAAGAGACGCTTCTGACCGAAGGCTCCGAGCTTCCGGTGATGATCAGTCGGTTCCCGACCGCGATCAAGGCGTTCTACATGGAGCCCGATCCGGAGGACCCGAAGGTTGTCCTGGGGCTCGACATCATCGCGCCTGAGGGCTATGGAGAGATCGTCGGCGGCAGCCAGAGGATCCACGACCTGGAGCTCCTGGAGCAGAGGATCCGGGAGCACGACCTGCCGCAGGAGGCGTTCGACTGGTACCTGGACGTACGTCGGTACGGGACGTTTCCCCACAGTGGCTTCGGCATGGGGGTCGAGCGCTTCGTGGCCTGGATGTGCGGCGTGAAGCATCTGCGCGAGACCATTCCGTACCCGCGGATGCTCAACAAGATCTATCCGTAGCGGCGGGTGTCGCCCAGGCCGTCGGCCGTACTTTTCCGTCGGTGCTGGCGCACGGGCATGCCGCACCGCGGCGAAGAGTTTCGTGGACCCGTCGGGATCGGCGGCCCTGGGATTCCGTGCATCTTCACCTGAGAAACGACCGTCGGGAGAGGGCCGGAGTGCTTGACAGTTGTACCGCAGTGCGGCAATAATCTCGACGTGGTGGTATACTGATCGGTAAAGTAGAGCGCGGCACGAAGTCCACCACGCCGTGCGGCCGGCAGGCAAGCAAGGAGAGGTCCATGAGCGAGCACAAGGTTCCCCAGGTCACCGAAGAAGAGGCAATGCAAGTTGCGGAGGCGTCCCGGCAGAAGGAATGGAAGCAGCCCAGCTTCATGCGCGAGATGTTCCTGGGCAATTTCCGCCTGGATCTGATCCATCCGTTTCCGCTGGCCGCCGATGAGCGGCCGGAGTTCACGGCGTTCTACAACGCGATGTTGGACTTCGTCATGAGCGAGGTCGATCCGGCCGAGATCGATCGCACCGGCGAGTATCCGGACCAGGTCATCGAAGGGTTCCGGAAGCTCGGAGCCTTTGGCATGAAGATCCCGAAGAAGTACGGCGGCCAGGGATTCAGCAACCGCGAGTACGCCAAGGTCATGCACCTGATCGGCAGCGTGGACGGCAACTTGAGCGCGCTGCTCTCGGCGCATCAGTCGATCGGCGTACCCCAGCCGCTCAAGCTCTTCGGTACCCAGGTACTGAAGGACAAGTACCTGCCGCGTTGCGCTAGGGGCGAGATCTCCGCCTTTGCGCTGACCGAGCCCGAGGTTGGCTCGGATCCCGCTCGGCTGGGCACGACCGCTGAGAAGACCCCGGAGGGCGATTACATCCTGAACGGCGTCAAGCTCTGGTGCACCAACGGCACCATCGCCGATTTGCTGGTGGTGATGGCCATGCAGCCCGAGAGCAAGAAGATCAGCGCGTTCGTGGTCGAGACGGGCTGGGATGGCGTGGAGATTGTGGATCGCTGCCACTTCATGGGATTGCGCGCCCTCGCCAACGCGGTGATCGAGTTCAAGAACGTGCGGGTGCCGGCCGAGAATCTAATCGGCAAAGAGGGCCGGGGTCTCAAGATCGCGCTGACCACCTTGAACGACGGCCGATTGTCCATCCCCAACGGCTCGGTGGGCACCGCTAAGAGTTGTATCGAGATCTGCCGGCGCTGGGCCAAGGAGCGGATCCAGTGGGGCAAGCCCGTGGGCAAGCACGAGGCCATCTCGCACAAGCTCGCCGACATGACGGCTACGACCTTCGCCATGGAGTCGATCGTGAATCTCGCTACCGAGATGGCCGACGCCGGCGATCGGGACATCCGGCTCGAGGCGGCCGCGGCCAAGGAATGGAACTCGTGGCATACCTGGCGCATCATCGACGAAGCCATGCAGGTGCGGGGTGGCCGCGGCTACGAGACCGAGGCCTCGCTAGCCAATCGCGGTGAGAAGCCGATCGGCGTTGAGCGCATGATGCGGGATTACCGGATCAACAAGATCTTCGAGGGCTCGAGCGAGATCATGCACCTGCTCATGGCGCGGGAGGCGGTCGATAAGCACCTAGAGGTGGCCGGTGCGCTCATTGATCCGAGAGAGAGCTTCGGCAGCAAGGCCGGCGCCTTCCTGCGGAGCGCTCTCTTCTACCTACGCTGGTATCCGACCCGTTGGCTGGGCTGGAGCCTATGGCCGCGCTATTCCCGGTTCGGCGCCCTCGCCGGACACCTCCGGTTCGTGGACCGCAAGACCCGTAAGCTCGCTCGGGAGATCTTCCACGGCATGATGGTCCACCAGGCGCGCATGCAGAACAAGCAAGGATTCCTGTTCCGGATCGTGGACATCGCCAACGAGCTGTTTGCGGTCTCCGCTTCGGTATCCCGGGCCCACGCCATGGCCGAAGCCGGGAATCCGAACGCCAAGCGCGCCGCCCGGCTGGCTGACCTCTTCGCGCGCCAGTCGGCTCGCAAGGTGCGCGGGCTGTTTCGGGACCTCTGGAAGAACGACGACGCTGATCTGTACCGGCTGGGCGTTGAGGTGATGGAGGGCGAGCACGCCTGGATCGAGACGGGGGTCGCCGGCGTCGAGAACCTGATCTCGCGAGACATGCGGCAGGTCCTGGAGGACGCGGGAGCCAGCCAGGCCGCTGAGGTCGCTACCGCGACTCCGGCTGCCGAGCCGGCGCACGCCGTTCAGTAGAGCGTCCGTACGGAGCTTGGGTCCTCCGGTCCTTGATCTAGGACCGGGCTCGCGCTGGACCGGCGCGGCCTGACTGGCTGCGGCGGCATCCGGCTACCCGGAGGTAGCGAGTCGTGCCGGGACGAAAAGGCTAGACTCAGCGCCGTCCGGCCGCGTTTCGAAGACCGGTCGGACCTGGGAACATGTCGAGGCAATCGAGTCACCGTTCGCGCCCGGCCTGGTGGCCGGGGCGGGGAATCCCTACTGGAACGTCGCGGGCGGACCGGCGAATCCTCGGATCGGCGCTCGGCTTGGACTTCTACCTCGGGCTGCTCGGCGTCCTCCTGGTTCTGGGAGTGCCCGTGGGGTTCGGCGCCGGCTGCGTGGTCGCCGGTTCGGACCGAATCGAGCCGGTGCGCGTGGCCGTGGCGACGAACTTCCGTACCGTTTTCGAGGAGCTGGCGGCCGGGTTCGAGACCGCCTCGGGCGTCGAGGTCTCGATCTCCGCCGCCTCGACCGGCAAGCTCTACGCCCAGATCGTTCAGGGGGCGCCGTTTGACGTATTCCTGGCCGCGAACGCCGAAGCGCCCGCGCGGCTGGAGGCGGCTGGGCTGGCACGCGCCGGCAGCCGGACTACCTATGCGTTGGGGCGGCTGGCGCTCTGGAGCCGCGAGGCCGGCCGTGTGGACGGCGGCGGCCGGGTGCTGGAGGACGGGAGCTTCGAACGGCTGGCTCTAGCCAATCCGCGCCTTGCTCCGTACGGCCGCGCGGCCATGGAAGTGCTGACGGCGCGCGGGCTGTGGCCGGTGCTGGCTGATCGAACGGTGATCGGGGAAAGCGTCGGCCAAGCCTTTCACTTTGTCGCGAGCGGCAATGCCGAGCTGGGCTTTGTTGCCCGGTCGCAGCTCGCCGCCCCCGAAGGTGGGCCGCAGGGTTCCCTGTGGGCCGTTCCCTCCGAGCTCCACCGGCCCATCGAACAACAGTTGGTGGTGCTGTCTTCTCGGCCCGAGGCCGGACTCCTGGCGAGCTATTTGCTCGCACCGGCGGCGCGCGAGATCCTCGTGGCACGGGGCTACGAGGTGCCGTGATGCCGACCGCGGCCGACTGGCTGGCGCTACGCACGACGCTGCTTCTGGCGGGAGTCACCACGGGCATTCTGCTTCTCCTCGGCACGCCCTTGGCCTGGTGGCTGGCTCGCAGCCGGTGGCGGGGCAAGGCCTTGATCGAGGCTCTCGTCGCCATGCCCCTAGTGCTGCCGCCGACGGTTCTGGGATTCTACCTCCTGCTTCTCCTGGGCCGGGGTGGACCCTTGCCGCTGGCCTTTTCGTTTTCGGGTCTGGTGGTGGGCTCGGTGCTGTACTCGCTACCGTTCGTGGTGCAGCCGCTCCAGGCGGCGTTCCAGGCGATCGGCCGGCGTCCCCTGGAAGTCGCGGCGACCTTGCGAGCGGCCCCGACGGATCGGTTTCTGTCGGTGGCCCTGCCGCTCGCGCGGCACGGCTTCGTCACCGCTGCGATCCTGGGCTTCGCCCACACGATCGGAGAGTTCGGCGTCGTGCTCATGGTTGGCGGCAACATTCCGGGCGAGACCCAGGTTCTGTCCATCGCCATCTACGACCACGTCGAAGCTCTGGAGTACGCCAAGGCCCACTGGCTTGCCGGTGGCCTGCTGACGGGCTCGTTCGTGTTGCTGGTTCTGGCTTATACATGGGGCCGGGGGCGGCTCGAGGTCGTGCGGTGACTCTGGATGTCGACGTCGGGCTCGAACGGGGAGGCTTCGCCCTGGGAGCGCGGTTTCGGGCTCCATCCACCGGGGTTACCGCTGTCTTCGGACCCTCCGGGGCGGGCAAGACCCTGCTCTTGCGAACGATCGCGGGTCTCGAGCGGGGCGCCCGTGGGCGTGTTGCACTCGACGATGAAGTGTGGCTGGACCGGGATGTCTTTGTGCCGCCGCATCAGCGGCAGGTGGGCTACGTCTTCCAGGAGGCGAGTCTCTTCGGACATCTCTCCGTCCGAGAGAATCTGGTGTACGGCTGGAAGCGGGTTCCCAGCGGCCGGCGACGCCTGGAGCTGGATCGGGTCGTAGAGCTGCTCGAAATCGGGACTTTGCTGGATCGCCGTCCCGAGACGCTATCCGGAGGGGAGCGACAGCGGGCCGCCCTCGGTCGAGCGCTTCTGACCAGCCCCCGGCTGGTCTTGATGGACGAGCCCCTGGCCGCTCTCGATCGAAACAGCCGTAGCCGGATCCTGCCGTACCTGGAACGGGTCTTCGCCGTCCTCGAAGTGCCGGTTCTGTACGTGAGCCATGCCGCCGACGAGGTCGCTCGCCTCGCGGATCGCATGGTTTTGCTCGAGGCCGGCTCGGTCCAGGCCACGGGTGGGGTGGGCGAGATTCTGACCCGGCTGGATCTGCCCTTGGCGCGCTCGGCGGAGGCCGAAGCGGTGCTGGAGGCGCGGGTGGCGCGGCACGATTCGGAGTTCGGTCTGACCTCTCTGGAGTGCGGCACCGGAGAGCTGACGGTCGCCAGGCTGTCGGTTGATGCCGGCGCTCAGGTGCGCGTTCGCGTCCTGGCCCGGGACGTTAGCCTGGCGCTCGACCGGCCGGGCCGGAGCAGCATCCTGAACGTGCTGCCGGCCACGGTCGTCGAGGTGGCGTCGGGCGAGGGCGGAGCTGCCACGGTGCTGCTGGAGGCCGCCGGCGACCGGCTCCTGGCCCGGATCACCGCAATGTCGGCCTCACGGCTGGGACTCGAGCCGGGACTCCGGGTCTACGCCCAGATCAAGAGCGTGGCCGTCCTGGTCTGAGGACCGGTCTCGCGAGATCGGCGCGTCAGGCTACCCCTTGTCCGGATCGGCCAGGCCTTCGACGGTCGGTTCCTTTAGCGCGTCCTCGGCACGCGGCCGGTTGTTGTACTTCCGGTAAAGGCGCTTCTGTCGGTCGTTGTCAAAGTCGACCTTCTGGCCGGCGATCCAGGCACCCAGAATCTGAGTCCGCACCTCGAGCGGATCGCCGTTGGTGGCGATGAAGGTGGCGTCTTTGCCGGGCTCGAGCGAGCCCACGCGGTCGTCCACGCTCAGAAGCTCGGCCGAGCTCAGGGTTACGCTGCGCAGGGCGATGTCCTTGGGAAGGCCGTGGGCCGCAGCCATGGCGGCATGGAACGGAAGATTCCGGACGTGGGCCGCGTCGAAAGTGCTGGCGCCGTCGCCGATGGCGAACCGAACGCCCGCGTCGTGCAAGCGCTTGGCGGCGGTGTAGGCGACGTCGTAGGGCTCCCAGGCCCGCTCCGGCCGGCGATGAACGCCGTTTAGTAGAACCGAGACGTCCATCTCGGCCAGTCGATCGCCGAGATAAGCGGCGTCGGGCCCGGTTACCAGGACCGCGGCCGTGATCTCACGCTCTTGCAACCAGTCCAGGGCATCCTCGATTTGGGACTTCTCGTCGGCATGCAGGAAGAGCGGCTGCTCGCCGCGCACCACGCCGACCAGGGCGGCCAGGCGCGGATCGAAGTCCGGTTTCGCCGAGCTGCCGGCTGCAAACGCGCTCAGAGCCTTCTCGTAGGCCTTGGCGTTGTCCAGCGTGTCGTTGATCGTCTTCAACGCCTTTTCCTTGCGCTCCTTGATCTCCTCGTCTGAGGGAGGATTGAAGGCGTTGGCGGGTGGCCGGCTCATCGGCCACGACAGATGCATGCCGACGCCCGAGCGCAGGGTCATGTCCTCGAAGTTCCAGCCCTCCAGGGCCATGACCGCCGAAGTGCCTCGAAAGACGCCGCCGCGAGGCGCGACGTGGGCGGTCAGGATGCCGCCCGAGAGGGCGACGGGGAGGAGCTCGGAGTCGGCATGGAAGGCGATCTCGGCGCGAATGTTCGAGTTCACGTCGCCGGTCTCGGTGTGGTCGCGGGTCGCTCGGACCGCGCCGACCTCGGTCAGCCCGAGAGCGCTCAAGGGATGGACAAAGCCGGGGTAGAGGTGGAGGCCGGCAAGATCCACGGTCTCCGTTCCGGCCGGAATCACGACATCCGTGCCCAGCGCCAGGATCTTGCCGTTCTCGACGAGGATGGTCGCGTTCTCGAGGCTCGGCCCGCTTACGGGATGGACGGTGGCGCCGGTAAATGCCGTGGCCGCGGCCAGGGCGCCGGCCAGGAGGCCGGTCAGCCCCGCCGCCAGGACAAAAGCTCTGCCCAGGGTTCGGCCCGGCGTTCGAGAAGCCGAGGTTCGAATCGTCTGGCGGGTCATCGGCTCACCTCCAAGGCGGTCCGGCTTGCACCAGAGCCACCGACCGGTTCCTCGTCCGGCTCGGCGGGCTCCTCGTCGGCCTCTTCATCGGTTTCGGTCTCTTCCTCGTCCTCTGGCTCCTCTTGAAACGAGCGCGCGCGGGCGATCAGCGCCTCACGCTCGGCGGCGACCGCGGTCCGGCGCTTGAGGTCCGCCGCTCGATCGAAGTACTTGCGGCCGTCGATCCAGGTCTGCTCGGCCACCGAGTACGAAGAGAGAGGATGGCCGCTCCAGACGACGAAATCCGCGTCTTTTCCGGCTTCGAGCGAGCCCACTCGCTCCTGGATGCCGAGCTGAATGGCCGCGTTCAGGGTCACGAACTTGAGCGCTTCGTCCTCGGGCACGTTGCCGTAGCGAACCGCCTTGGCGGCTTCCAGGTTCATGCGCCGGGCCAGCTCCGAGTCGTCCGAGTTGAACGAAACGACCACGTCGCGGTCCCACATCACAGCGCCGTTGTACGGGATCGCGTCGATCACCTCGTACTTGTAGCCCCACCAGTCGCTGAAAGTCGAGGCGCCGGCACCGTGGCGAGCCAGCTCGTCAGCTACCTTGTAGCCTTCGAGGACGTGCTGGAAACACTGCACCCGGAAACCGAAATCCTCGGCGATCCGCATCAGCATGATGATCTCGTCGGCGCGATAGGAGTGGGATTGGATGCCGCGCTCGCCGTCCAAGACCTCGAGCAGCGCTTCGAGCTGGAGATCGCGGCGGGGCGGCACCTGTGCCGGCCGTGGAGCGGAGCGCCGGGAGGTCCGGGACGTGCCGCGGTTTTGGGCATCCCACGCCTGCCAGCGGCGGCGGTAGTCGACGGCGGCGCGAAAGCGCTCGCGAATCGACTGTTCGACGCCGGGGCGGGTCTGGGGATAGCGTCGCTCTTCGACGTTCCAGTTACTCTGCTTGGGGTTTTCACCCAGAGCGAACTTGATTCCGGGCAGAGCGCCGTCGAGCAGGAGCTCGTCCGGGGACGCCCCCCAACGGAGCTTGATGACGGCGGTCTGGCCGTTGATCGAGTTGGCCGACCCGTGCATGAGGTTGGCGGTGGTGAGTCCGCCCGCGAGCTGCCAGTAGAGATTGACGGTTTCGGCGTTCACCACATCCTGAATACGGACCTCGGAGGTGGTGATGTTGGTGCCTTCGTTGACGCCGCCATTGATGGCCGAGTGGGAGTGGGCGTCGATTAGCCCGGGGGTGACGTGCTTGCCGGCTGCGTCGACGACGACGGCATCGTCCGGTGCGGCGAGGCCCTTGCCGACGCTTGCGATCTTGCCGGCCCGCACCAAAAGGTCCGCTTCTTCCAGAGTGCCTTCGGGGCCGCTGGTCCAGATCGTGGCGTTTCGAACCAGAACCACCGCCGGCTGGTCCGGCGTCGGGTTGCGCCAAGCCGAAGGATCGCCGGTGGCGGCGTAGGCGCCGCCGGCGAGGGCGAGCGCCAGGCCCGTCGCGATGGCGGCGAACCCTCCGATTCGGGCCGTGATTGTCCTGAGGGGTTCGTTCATGAGCTCACCTCCGGCTCCTTGGGAGTGCGGGTTCCTTTGACCGAGAAATTGCTGCCGTCGGGGATAGTGCCACTACCGGTTCCGGAATTCCCCTCGATTTCGAGGTGCAACTCGATGGTTCCCGGCATACCGTAGGAGGCTCCGTTGAAGGAAATCTCGAGGCGTTTGCCGGACACCGAGGCCGAGTCCAGGTCCACGTCGCCGCTGGGGCTGGAGATGGTGCCCGAAAGATCCGGCACCGTGCCCTCGATCGTCAGCGTCGCCGGGAGCTTCTGGCCATCCGGAGTCAGGACGGTCAGATCCCAGATGCCGGCGGGCTCGATCTCGGGTGGCTTGGCCTCTTTGATCTCGAATCGCTCGCCGTCGACCCAGACCTCACGCAGGCTGGGCTCCTCGACGAAGAGATCGCCTTCGGCGATTAGGAGGTTGGCCATCTTGCCGACTTCGACGGTGCCGGCGGTTCCGGAGATGCCGAGGAGCGCCGCCGGCGTCACGGTCAGCGCCGCCAGCGCTTCGTCGGCCGTCAACCCGCCGCGGTCGATCGCCAGGTAGGCCTTGGTCAGGACGGTCTTGGGGTCGTCGAGGCCGTGGCTGGTGAAGGCGATGGTCGCGCCGGCGTCGAGGAGTGCCTTCGGGTTGGTTGGCGCCTCGTCCCAATGGCGCAGGTCTTCGAGGCTCAAGGATGGATCGTCCGGCTCGCCGTCGGCGGGGACGTTGGGCACGTCGGGAAAGCTCAGGGGAAGCAGGATCGGCGTGTCCAGCGCGACGATCTCGTCCAGCCAGCGGTACTCCTTGCCGGAGCCGACGAGCTGCACATCGAGGCCGAACTCGCGCGCCAGCCGGCCGGCGCGCAGGGCGTTCAGAGGTTCCTCCGTGTCCACGACCAGGGTTTCGGACCCGGCGGCCACGCCGGCCAGAGCGGCCCAGGCGGCGTTGCGCTGGGGGCGCTTCTGAGCGGGGTTCGCTTCGTAGGCCCGCCAAGCCTCTCCGTGCCAGCGTGTGTCCATGATTGTCTGCCGAATCAGAGCGATGGCGCCCATCAGGGAGACCGGGTAGCCTTCGCCGAACGAGTTGGTGGCGAATGACAGGTTGTGCGCGAAGTCGGGTATGAGCAGGTTGGCGTTCGCCTTCCCGGCGCCCAGGTTCATCACCGCGCTACGGCCGCGAAAGATCCCTTCCTTGGGCGCCACGACCGCGGTGGTGAAGCCCGCCTCCCGGAGCCTCTTGGCTTGGGATTCCTCGATGCCGTAGGTCGCCATGCTGCGCTCTGGACGCACCATCTCGTTGCCGTGGGCTCCCGGGGAGGGCTCGTCGTCGCTCGCTGCCTTGTCCGGCCATGAGCGAGTCGCGTAGGGTTCGATCAGACCCGGGTAGACGGTCAGGTCGGATCGTTCCCACACCCGAGCGTCCTCGGGAACGGCGACGTCGGAGCCGACGGCTGCGATCACGCCGTCGCGAACGACGACGGTGCCGTTCTCGATGGTTTGGCCGGGTGCGACCACGATCCGTACGTCGGTAATGGCGTGCACCTGGGGAGCCGCAGCCGAAACGGGGACGACTGCCCACGTCAAGCAAGCGGCGGTGGCCCCGGCGACGCTGCGCCAGCGTTTCATCTCGATTCGTCCTCCTTGAGCAGTCGGTGATCCAGGGCGAGACGGTGGCATTGCGGGCACAAGGGGACGGGATGAGGGCGGCTCTGCCGCGTTCGTTGCCGTTCGCGATGACATCGCATCGAGTCTCCTTGCGCCTTGGATTCGTATCGAAGAATCTTGTCTCGTAACCACTTGGGTTTCTACCACGGGCGGCTGGATGCGTCGGCCGATAGCCATCGTTCGGATGGTAGCCGGCCGGTCGTGCGGTCGGGGCCGCCCGTCGCAGTTCGGTGGCCGGATGCTAGCCGGCGCCGGAGGGTGGCGCAACCGGACCGCGCCCCGTGGGAGCTGACGGTCCGGCGCCGTGTAGTGGCACGTTTTCAAATTAGCAGTCGCCCACGAGATCGGCGACGGACCAAAACGTACCGCTACCCGGCGCCGGGAGCCCGCCGGGATCGGGTACTCTTCGGCAACCGCGGCCGTCGGCCGCTACCGCGAACCCCACAGCAACCCAGAACAACCCGGCAGGAGAACTGGACCATGGAAGCATTCGGAAATCGGTACGGCGGACGGATACGAAGCGAGGCCCAGGCGGACTCCCGGTGCTTTTCGCACCTCACGAGCTTCTCTGACGCTCCCGATTCCCGAGACGACTGCGGCCGGACGACGTTTCGGGCACTTCCGTGGCTTCGGAGCACGCTGAGCCTCCCGGGTCTGCTGAGCGTTCTGATGATCCTGAGCGTGGCAGTGCCCGGCTCGGGCGAGGAATGGAGTCGCTGGCGGGGACCGAACTCGGACACCAGCGCTCACGGTACGGGGCTCTTCGACGGTATCCAAGAGCCCGAGCTCGCCGTCTCCTGGCGGCAGGACCTGGGCACGGGCTATTCGAGTGTGTCTGTTGCCGACGGCCGGGCGATCACCGCCTACTCGGACGGCGAGACCGACTTCGTCGTGGCCTTCGACGCGGACGCCGGCGACAAGCTCTGGCAAACAGTCATCGGGCCGACCTATCCGGGCCACGACGGCTCGCACACCGGCCCCATCGCGACTCCGGCGGTGCACGCCGGCAAGGTCTTCATGCTCGGTCCCTGGGGATCGGTGATGGCGCTCGACGCCGCGAGCGGCGCCGAGGTCTGGCGGGTGGAGCTGGTTGACGGCTACGGCGCGGTCAAGCCCCACTACGGCTTTTCCAGCTCGCCGGTCGCCGTGGGCGAGATCGTCGTCGTCGCCTTCGGCTCCGAGGGCGGGCAGGCGCTGGCGGGCTTCGAAGCCGAAACCGGGGCGCTGCGCTGGCGCGCGGCCGAGGACGGCATCAACTACCAGTCTCCGATCCTGATCCAAGACGGGGAGCAGTCGCGGGTGCTGGCGATGGCCGACCGGAAGTTGTTTCTGCTCGAGTCCGCCTCCGGCCGGGTCGTGTGGGAGTACGAGCATGGCGGGGACCCTTCTCCGATGGGCGGACTCTCGGCGAACCCGGTGCCGATCGCCGCTGACCGGCTCTTTCTCACGCATAAGGAGGCTGGCTCGGTGTTGCTCGAGCGCTCGGACGGCGAGGCTCCCTGGCGGGAGGTCTGGAGCTCGGGCTCGATTCGAGGAACCTACGACACCGCGGTCGCTCACGAGGGCCACTTGTACGGCTACAGCGCCCGCTTCCTGACCAGCGTGGACGCCGCTACCGGCGCCACCAACTGGAAGTCGCGGCGGCCGGGAGACGGCTTTGTGATGGCCGTGGACGGACACCTCGTGATCGTGGCCAAGAAGGGCTCGATCCACCTGGCGAAGGCGGCGCCCGAAGGCTACGAGGAGCTCTCAGGCGTGGATGCGTTCTCGAGCCAGGCCTGGGGACCGGCGAGCGTGGCGAGGGGGCGGATCTTCGCGCGCAGCATGGCCGAGATCGTCGCCTTCGAGGTCCGAGAGGGCGCCGTCCAGGCGGTCGTCGCCGATGCTGGAGATGGGGGGTCGGAAGCGGGCGAGGATTCGATCTGGCGGCGATTTCAGGCCCAGCTGGAAGGTACCACCGACGGCGAGCGGCCGGCGCTGGTGGACGAGCTCATGGCCTCGATCGAGGAGTTCCCTCTGGTCGAAGGGGACACGGTACATTTCCTCTACCGCGGGCAAGCCGAAGACGTCTCGCTGGCAGGCGACCTCATCGGGGCGCGCAATGAAGTGCCCCTGGACCGGCTGCCTGGCACCGACCTCTTCCATCTGGCCTGGACGCTCGAGCCCGACGCCCGGGTCAACTACCAGTTCTCGGTCGACTTCGCCGAGGCCGAAGTGGATCCCCGCAACCCGCGGGTGACCGCCACCATGGACGGCCCGGCATCCTGGTTCGGGATGCCCGGCTGGTCCGATCCCGAATTCCTGGCGCCGCCGCCGGAAAACGCTCCACGGGGCAGGATCGAGACCGCCAAGTTCCCGATCCCGCTCCCGCCTGGTGCCGGTCCCGCCGAGGGTGGCGACGGCGAGGGCGAAGCGGCTCCTAGCGAACGAAGCATCCACGTCTATCTGCCGGCCGGCTACGACGCCTCCGATGCGGCCTATCCCGTGGCGTATTTTCACGGTCGGCCCGAGGAACTGGATTGGCTTCGGAACGCCCTCGACAACCTGGTCGGGAGCGCCGTCCGGCCGCTCATCGCGGTGCTCATCGACGAGCTGCCGGTGGGCCGCCGCGGTGAGTTCTTCGGTCCCGGCACCACCATGGGCTACGTCACGTTCGTGCGCGAGACCGTGGTTCCGTACATCGACGCCACCTATCGAACGCTCGACGATCGATCGGGCCGGGCGTCGATCGGCCAGGGCTTTGGCGGGCTCGTGGCGGCGGCCGTGGCCTTTCACGACGCCGAGCGCTTCGGCAAGCTGGGGACGCAATCGATGTTCATGCTGACTCTGCACGCCCCCATGGTGCATCCGCTGGTACCGGAAGCCGAGGAGCGGCCCTTCGACGTCTACTTGGATTGGGGGGCCTACGATCTGCGGAGCGCGCTCGAGAATTGGGACGCGGCCGGGGCCAACGAGCGACTCCGGGCGGCCCTCGAGGGCAAGGGGCATGGTGTCAACACGCGCGTGGTGCCGGACGGCCATAGCTGGGCGAGCTGGCGCCAGCGTCTGGACGAGCTTCTCGGAACCCTGTTCCCGCTCGAGCCCCCACTCGAGCCCGGCGCCTGACCAGCACAGGCGCTCCTCGAGAGGGCTAGCGGGCTTCGTACACCCGCTGCACCAACCACCACTCCTGGCCCTCGCGGTAGCCGAAGGCGGCTTCGATCGCCAGGAGCGCGGCCCGGATCCGGGCGCTCCCGCGACTTCCGCGGTCCGTGCCTTCCGGCCCCGATAGGCGCGAACGCCAAGCCCTGGCCGTGCGTTCGTAGTGCTCGCCGCTCAGCTCGCGCCGGTAGAGGGGCTCCAGCTCGGCGTCGAGGGCGGCGACGAGGTCTCCTCCGGGTAGGAGGGCTCCGGCAGGCGTCCACGGCAACATCCAGCGGTCGTGAGCCTCGACCGCGTAGGCGTCCCGCCAGTGGGCGGGAAACTGGACGTAGAGCCGGCCGCCAGGGGTGAGCCGGCCGAGGAGAGCCTGGATCGCGCGGGCCAGGGGAGAGCTCTCGCTGTCGGATCCGTTGGGTCCATTGGATCCGGCTCCAGTCCAGGCGAAGACGGGCTCGAAAGCCAGGATGCGGTCGAAGCGCTGGTGCGACCCGTCTGGCGGGCCACTGGAACGGGAGCCGGGATCCGACTCGGCTCCGGCGGCCCCGGCCACCTGGATCGTGCCTTCCCCGTGGCGCGTCCGCCACCAGCGCCCGAAGGCTCCGTCGCCGCGCCCCGTCTCGAGGAAGGACAAGTCGCTGGAAAGGCCCGCGGCCCGTTCGATGAGCTCGAAGAGCTCGAGCTCGGCGCGGTCGACGTCCTTGGCCCAGCGCGGCCAGTACGAGCAGCCCGGAAACCCGAGGGCTCCCAGCACATGGGTGGGGAGCGGAGGGGGCGGTGCGACCCGCGCGGCTTTCTTCGGAGCCGAGGGACCCGGGATAGCCCGATCGACCCGTCGGTTGCTCTCGGCGCGGTCGGCGGCGCTCTCGCGTTCTCGAAGCGCGAGGGAACGGGCCCGGCTTGCGGCCATGGCGCGGGCCGTGGCGAGGAGCAAGGACGCCGGCGCCCGTGCCCCGGCCAGGAGTCCGTAGAGCGAAGCCAGGGCGCGCATGAGCGGAGTCTACCGCCGCGCCCAAGTCCGTTGGACTGGTAGAATTCCCGGCTGCGATGCGGAGCTCCGAGCCCAAGAAAGACGCCAAGGAACGGGTAGGCCTGATTAGCCTCGGCTGCCCCAAGAACCGGGTGGACTCCGAGATCATGTTGGGTGAGCTGGAGCGCCAGGGCCATGAGCTCGTGGCGGACGTGGACCAGGCTCAGACGGTCATCGTCAACACCTGCGGGTTCATCGACGAGGCGAAGCAGGAGTCGATCGACGCGATTCTCGAGGTCGCCGAGCGCAAAGGCGGCGGCGTCGAGAAGCTCCTGGTTGCCGGCTGCATGGTGAATCGCTTTGGCCAGGAGCTGGCCGCGGAGATTCCGGAGATCGACGGCTTCGTCGGCCTGGACGACCTCCGGCAGGTAGGCGACTTGGTCGGAATCGGAGGCGGCCGGGCGCAAGCGCCCGCGCCATCGCACGTGGTCTTCGATCACACCGCACCGCGCCGCCTGACCACCCGTGGCTACGGCTATTTGAAGGTCGCCGAAGGCTGCAACAATCCGTGCACCTTCTGTGCGATCCCTCTCTGGCGGGGACGCTTCCGCAGCCGGACGATCCAGAGCTTGGTCGCCGAGGCCCGCGCGCTGGCCGAGCAGGGCACCCTGGAGCTCTGCCTGGTGGCCCAAGACACGACGCGCTACGGCGAGGATCTGGGATACGGCAGGCACGGCATGGCACAGTTGGTGGAGGCCCTGCTCGAAGACACCGAGCTGCCTTGGATCCGCTTCCTCTATGCCTACCCGACCACCCTCGACGACGAGCTCTTGCACCTCATGGGCAGCGAGGAGCGCTTCGTCTCCTATCTGGACATGCCGCTTCAGCACTCCCATCCGGAGATGCTGCGGGCGATGAAGCGCGGGGGCACGGCCGAGAGGTACCTGGAGCAGTTGGCTCGTGCTCGAGAGCTTGCGCCGGACGTCTTCCTGCGTTCCACCTTCATCGTCGGGTTTCCCGGTGAGCGTGCCGAGCATTTCGAGCACCTGCTCGAGTTCGTGGCCGCCGCCGGTTTCGATCATCTCGGTGCCTTCGTGTATAGCGCCGAGGAGGGCACCCCCGCGGCGGAGCTCGAGCGCCGGGTGCCGGCGCCGACCGCGCAACGGCGGCAGCACGACCTGCTCGAGCGGCAGCGGCCGATCGCCCTCGAACGGCGGCAACGCCTGGTTGGGCGCACCGTCGAGGCGCTGATCGAAGGGGTCTGCGGCGAGACCGAGCATCTACTCGAGGGGCGGCACCATGGCATGGCGCCCGAGATCGACGGCCGCTTGCTGATCAACGACGGCACGATCGAGGCTCCCGGCTTTGCCCGCGTCGAGATCACCGAAGCGCACGCCGACGACCTCGTGGGCAGGATCGTGGAACCGGTTTCGGCCGAGGCTCGACTCGCCTCCGGTTCGGCTCGAGGCGCGCTCTAGCGAGTCAGCCGGGCGGGATGGAAACGCTTCGTATAGCCGGCGACCTGGCCGGCCTGCCTCCGGCGGTGTCCGATGCGGTCGGCACCATCGGCAACTACGACGGCATCCATCGCGGTCAGAGGGCCATCTTGGAACGGGTCGTGGATCGGGCTCGGGAGCTGAGTCTTCCCGCCGCCGTGGTCACCTTCGAGCCTCATCCCCTGGCCGTGCTGCGGCCGGAGAGCGCGCCCCGCCGGTTGACCACCGATGCGCAGAAGCGGGACCTGTTGGCGCGGCTGGGAGTCCACAGCCTGGTCGAGGTAGGCCTTCGACCAGACTCTTGCCCGAACGTCACCGGAACGGTTCGCCCGGGAGCTCCTGTTCGAGGGTCTGTCGCTCGCCGAGATCTTCGTGGGTTCGCGCTTCGCCTTCGGCCGGGATCGGTCCGGGGATCTGGCGCTGCTTCAAGCTCTGGCAGCGGAAGCCGGGCGGAAAGTGACCGGGGTCGCCGAGGTCCTGGATGCGGGCGAGCCCATCTCCAGCACCCGAGTCCGGCGGACGGTGGAGGCCGGAGACGTTGCCGCCGCGGAGCGGCTCCTGGGACGGCCGTATGCGGTCCGGGGCACGGTCGTGGCCGGAGCGGGGAAGGGTCGGGACCTGGGCTTCCCGACGCTAAACCTCGCAACCGAAAACGAGATCCTGCCGGGCAACGGCGTCTACGTGACCGGTCTGCGCCTGGACGGTGAGGGGACGGCTCTTGCGAGCGTCGCGAACGTCGGCGTGCGGCCGACGCTACATGAGGAGCGCGAGCCGATCGTTGAGTGTCACATTCTGGATTTCGAAGACGATCTCTACGGCCGCGAGGTGGAGATCGACTTTCTGGCGCGTTTGCGCGGGGAGCGCACGTTTGGAGCTCTGGACGAGCTGGTGTCGCAGATCGGTAAGGACGTCGAGACCGCGCGAGGCTGGTTCGCGGAGGTCCAGGCAGCGGTCCCCGAGGGTTCCGGATAGGGTAGGCTGCGTCGCGATCCGGGCCCCGCTCCGGAGGGCCGGCAGGGGCTGCCGCGCCGGGAATTCCTTCCCCGTCCGCCGTGTTGGCACTAGGGCAGGGCAAGGGCCGGTCGGGTTCTTCGCAGAAGCAATTTCGAGAGAAAGAGAGACAGGTAGATGGCAAGCGAGGCAATTCTGGAGCTCAACAACGACAATTTCGAACAGCAGGTACTCAACTCGGACAAGCCCGTCCTGGTGGACTTCTGGGCCGAGTGGTGTGGGCCGTGCCGGATGGTGGCGCCGGTTCTGGACGAGCTGGCGGGCGAGCAGGACAAGGTCCAGATCGCCAAGTTGAACGTGGACCAGAACCAGGAGCTGGCGATGCAGTTCAACGTGTCGAGCATTCCGGCGTTTGTCCTGTTCAAGGACGGCCAGGTCGCGGATCGCATGGTCGGCGCAATGCCCAAGGGGGCGTTCGTCGACTTCCTGGACCGCAACTCTTGAGGGAGCCGATGACCGGGAGGCGGACGCGCGTGCCCACCGGTCCCTCTTGAGCGGGCCCCGCGGATTCGGGGCCCGAGCCGAGAGCCTCGCTTCTGCCCTGGATCGGGCTGGGAGCGAGGCTCTGGTGATTCTGGCGGCGTCGGGGCGGGACCCCGACCTGGCGCCGTTCGTGGGCTCCGCCCATCTAGGTGAGTGCCTGCTGGTGTGGCCGCGTCACGGCGCGCCGCTCCTGGGCTTCTTCGTGGACATGGAGCGGGACGAAGCGGCCGCGACCGGTTTCGAGCTTCTGGGCCCGCGCGAACTCGCTCGGAAGACCGGATCTCCGGCAGGATCCAGCCCGGCTGCGGCGCGGACCGAGACCGAGCGCTGGTGCCGGGCGGTGCTGGCCGCGCTGGCCTCCCGGGAGGTCGTGGCCGGGCCGCTGGCTCTGGCAGGCCGGCTGCCTGCCGCCCTTGCCTACGAGCTGGGGAGCGCTCTCAGTCGGGCGGGTTACTCGTGCCATGACGGTAGGCCGGCGGTGCTGGCAGCCCGCAAGACCAAGACCTCGAGTGAGCTGGCTGCGATCCGCGCAAGCGCGCGCGGCGCCTGCGCCGCGTTCGAGCGCACCGCGCGTTGTCTAGCGGACGCCCGGATCGGAGCGCACGGAGACCTGGTCCACCGAAACGAGCCGCTCCGGGTCGGACGTTTGCGCCGGGAGATCGCGGTCGAGCTGGCGAGGCATGGACTTGAGCAACCCCACGGCAACATCGTCGCCTGTGGCCCCGAGGCCGGCGTGCCTCACAGCGCCGGCGAAGACGAGCGGGTGGTCCGAGCGGGCGAAGCGGTGCTGGTGGATCTCTTCCCGGCGGCGGGTCTTTTCGCCGACTGCACCCGGACCTTTTGTGTGGGCACGCCGCCGGATGAGCTGGCGGCGGCACACGCGCTCTGCCGGCAAGTGCTGGAGGACGTGGTCGCGTCGGCGTCATCCGGGATTCAGGGG
Source organism: Candidatus Multivoradales bacterium (assembly GCA_965223155.1). Classification (GTDB taxonomy): domain Bacteria; phylum Acidobacteriota; class Thermoanaerobaculia; order Multivoradales; family JAHEKO01; genus CALZIK01. Next base: position 487,430 of record CBDCVR010000013.1, on the reverse strand, counting down.
TTCGCGCTGCACGAGCTGGCCTGTGACCGTTTCGAGGCGGCCGGCCACGAAACCGGGCGCAGCCATGCCGGCACTCGGGTGGGGTACGTCCACGGTCTCGGCCATGGCGTTGGATACGAGCTTCACGAGCCGCCCACATTTCGCGATCCCGAGCGCTTCGAACAGCCGTTCCCGGAGGCCGCCAGGCTCGAGCCCGGCGACGTCATCACCCTGGAACCGGGTCTGTATGACCCGGATCGCGGCTGGGGAGTGCGGCTCGAGGATCTCTTCCTCGTGAGCGCCGAGGGCCTCGAGACGCTGACGCCGCTGCCGTACGCGCTGGATCCCTCGGCCTGGGATCGCTAGGTCCGGCGTAGCCGAGGCGCCGGCGTTCTAGAATCGGCCGGCGGGGCGCGGTCGGCGCGGTAGCCGGCCAGGTATCCGAGCAAGTGGAGAAGCGAAGCAGCAGAGCAGTGGAGCAGCGGAGCAAGGAGACGGTTGATGGAGACGTTTGAAAAGCTGGGTTCGTTTTACCTCGGCAAGCACTACGATCTCGAGGCGGGCAAGGAGCAGGACGAGCTGTTGCTCTACGACTCGAAGGATCTAGTGACCCACGCGGTCTGCCTGGGCATGACCGGGAGCGGCAAGACGGGCCTGTGCATCGGGCTCTTGGAGGAAGCCGCGATCGACGGCATTCCGGCCGTGGTGATCGACCCCAAGGGCGATCTCTCGAACCTTCTCTTGACCTTTCCGGATCTGGCGCCCGAAGACTTCCGACCTTGGATCAACGAGGACGACGCCGCGCGCAAGGACATGACCCCGGACGAGTTCGCGGCCCAGCAAGCCGAGCTTTGGCGCAAGGGGATCGGCTTCTACGGCCAGACCGGCGAGCGGATTCAGCGCTTGAAGGACGCCGCCGACTTCGCCGTCTATACGCCAGGGAGCGACGCCGGCCTGCCGGTCTCGATTCTGTCGTCGTTCGCGGCGCCTTCGGAACAGATCCGCGAGGATGGCGACCTCTTGCGGGAGCGCGTCGGCACCACGGCGACCAGCCTCTTGGGTCTCCTGGGTATCAACGCCGATCCCATCCAGAGCCGGGAGCACATCCTGTTGTCGACCATCTTCACCGATGCCTGGCGGGCGGGCCGCAGCCTGGAGCTCGGAGATCTCATCCACGCCGTGCAGGAGCCCAAGGTGGACAAGGTCGGGGTCATGGACCTGGACTCCTTCTTTCCTTCCAAGGATCGGTTCAAGCTCGCCATGCAGATCAACAACCTCCTGGCGGCACCGGGGTTTCAAGGCTGGCTCACCGGCGAAGCCCTCGACCTCCAGAACATGCTCTATACCCCCGAGGGCAAGCCGCGGGTGGCGATCTTCTCGATCGCGCACCTGGGCGAGGCCGAGCGCATGTTCTTCGTTTCGCTGCTGCTCAACCAGACGGTTTCCTGGATGCGGTCCCGTCCCGGAACCACCAGTCTGCGCGCCCTGGTCTACATGGACGAGATCTTCGGCTACATGCCGCCGGTGGCCGAGCCGCCGTCGAAGAGGCCGCTCCTGACCCTTCTGAAGCAGGCGCGGGCCTATGGCGTGGGCGTCGTCCTGGCGACCCAGAATCCGGTGGACCTGGACTACAAGGGACTGTCCAATACCGGGACCTGGTTCCTGGGCCGGCTGCAGACCGAGCGGGACAAGGAGCGAGTTCTGGACGGTCTCGAAGGCATTCGGGCCGGCGCGAGCGGCTTCGACCGCAAGACCATGGAGGAAGTCCTCTCGGGTTTGGGCAAGCGTGTCTTTCTGCTCCACAACGTGCACGAAGATGGCCCGGTACTGTTTCACACCCGGTGGGTGCTGTCGTATCTGCGAGGTCCGCTCACTCGCGGCCAGATCAAGCGCTTGATGGCGGACCGCAAGTCAGAGCGCGAGTCCCGAAGCCCGGACCCGAGTCCCGCCGCAGGCGCGGCCGCGACCGGGGCCGGGCCGGCGGCGCCCTCACCGGCCGCCACCACCGAGGCGCCGGTTCGTTCGGCGGCCCTGGAGCGCCCGGCGCTGCCGCCCTCGGTGCCGCAGTACCACGTCGAGAGCCGGCGCGAGAGACCAGAGTACCGGCCCTATTTGCTGGGCCTGGGCAGCGTGCAGTACGTGGATCGGTCCACCAAGAGGACCTTGCACAAGGAGGAGATCTCGCTCGGCATCGAACTCCGCGGCGAGGTCATCGACATCGACTGGGAGGACGGCACCGAGACTGGGATCACGGACCGGGATCTGGACCGCGGCCAGCCCGACAGCGGCCGCTTCGCTCCGGTGCCGGACGCCGCGGCCAAGTCGCGAAATTTCTCGAAGTGGGAGAAGGAGTTCTCGGACTTCCTGTACCGGACGCGCGGGCTGGATCTCCTCCACAGTCCGGCCTTCGATGCCACCTCCGAGCCTTTGGAATCGGAGCGGGACTTCCGGATTCGCCTGGCAGAGCGCGCCCGCGAGCGCCGGGACGAGGCCAAGGTGGAGGTGCAGGAGAAGTACGAGACCAAGATCGAGCGCCTCGAAGAGAAGTTGCGCAAGGCGCGACAGACGCTCGAGAAGGAGAAGGACCAGGTCAAGGGCCAGAAGCTCCAGAACGTGATCTCGATGGGCTCGGCCCTGCTGGCGGCGGTTGCCGGCTCCAAGAAGTTCAGCCTGTCGAGCCTTGGCCGGGCGACGACCGCCGCCAAGGGCATGAGCCGGACCGCGAAGGAGAAGGAAGACGTCGAGCGGGCCGAAGAGAACATCGACGTCATCATCGAAGAGCTCGAAGAGATGAACGCCGAGCTGGAGAGCGCGCTGGAAGCGGTCGAGGACCGCTTCGACCCGCTACGCGAAGAGTTCGAGACCGAGACCGTGAAGCCGCGCCGGGCGGACGTGGACGTCGAGCTGGTGGCGCTCTTGTGGCGGGCGCCCGAGGAGCGCGGCTAGGCCGCTTCGGCGGCTGAGCCTCGGTGCCGGAGTTCCGGGCAGTGTCGCGACTCGCGCCGAGCTCGGTGCCGCTGCACTTGGGTACTTTGGCTACCCGGCCCGGTGCCCTGGTCTTCGCGGTCGCTCTGCTCGCGGTCCTGCCGGGCGCGAGCCATGCCTTCGACCGGGGCATGGTGGTCTCGTGTCCGGGCTGGGGTCCCATCTGGGGCTCGCCGGCGATGGGGGAAACCCTGGTCGAGCTGGGAGAGCTGGGAGTCGAGGCCGTCGCCATTCATCCGTATGGCTGGGTCAAGCGGGACGGCCGCGTCGAGTTTCGTCCCGCCCAGGAGCTCGACTTCCTGGCCCGGGCCGTGGCCTTGGCCGAGGAGGCGGGCATCGAGCTCTTCTGGAAGCCGCACCTCGGGTACTGGGGTCAGTTTTCCTGGCGTGGAGCGATCGACTTCGGGGACGACCGGGCCGCCTGGGATCGGTTCTTCGCGGACTACGAAGCCTTCATCCTGGATCAAGCCCGCTTTGCGGCCCGTTACGAACTTCCGCGGCTGGCGGTGGGAGTGGAGCTCGACGCGACGCTCGAGTTCGAGGCCGCCTGGCGCCGGATCCTGGCGGGGGTGCGCGCGGTCTACTCCGGAACCCTGGTCTACGCCGCGAACTGGGATCGGATCGAGGACGTCCCGTTCTGGGACGCGCTCGACGAGATCGGAGTGCACGCGTACTTCCCGCTGAGCGACTCTCCGGCGCCCGGCCGGCCCGAGCTGGAGGCGGGCTGGCTCGGTCCGTTGCAGCGGTTGCGGACTCTGTCCGAGCGCTTCGGTAAGCCCGTTCTGGTCGCCGAGATCGGCTACAACCTGCACCCGAAAGCGGCCCGGGAGCCCTGGGAGTACGCCACTTTGGACACCGAGTCGGCCCGGAGTCTCCGCCACGCGCTCATCGACGTCGCTCTCGAGGTCCTGGAAGCCGAAGAGTTCGTCTCCGGGATGTACTGGTGGAAGTGGATGCCGGGGTCGAGTTCGCGCCGGCGGAACTTCTCGATGCGCGAGGCCGGTGCCCGCGAGGTCTTGGCGCGGCGCTGGCGGGCGCCGGCAGGGGGCGACTCCGGAGACGCCTCGCTGGGCACGGCTGGCCCAGGCCCCCACTAGCCGACATCCACGGCGGCCTCATGGGAGTGCGCCGCGCACCGCGGGATCGAGAGAACGAGCGAGGCCGAGTCGCGCTCCGGCCACGACCCACGCCTGGTACTCGGAGGACCGGTGCCCAGAGCCGCTAGAATCGTCACGTGCAGGACGCCGCTGTTCTTCTTTTCACCAAGCCGGCGCATCCGGGCCGGGTGAAGACCCGGTTGGTCGGAGAAGCGGCGGCCGGGTTGAGCGCCGAGCAGGCGGCAGAGCTCCACTGGGCCTTTGTCACCGATCTGATCGCTCGCTTGCAGCCCGGAGACTTCGATCTGCATCTGACCTGGGCCCTGGACGAGGGCGAGATGCCGCCGAGACTGCCGTCCGAATTCTCGAGAGCGGATCCGCCCGTCCTCCGTCAGGTAGGCGCGAGCCTGGGCGACCGGCTCTGGAACGCGCTCCGGACCGCCGGAGAACGCTATCCCCTGGTGGCGGCGATCGGCTCCGATCATCCCGAGCTGCCGCTGGCCACCGTCGAGCGAGCGCTCGAGGTGCTGCGCCAGGGTGAAGACGTGGCGATCGGGCCGGCCCTGGATGGCGGCTACTACCTGATCGCTGCCCGGCAGGGAGTTCTGAATCGGCGCCTCTTCCAGGATGTGCCCTGGAGCACCGACGGTGTCCTTGCGGCGACTCTCGAACGCTGTCTCGAGCTGGGCCTGGGCGTCGAGCTCCTGGATGAGGCCTCAGACGTCGATCGCCCCGAGGATCTCGAGCGTTTGATCGAGCACCTGAACCTGGGAGCGGTTTCGGCGCCCGCCACCGCCGATCTCCTGCGCTCCTGGCGCCTGCTGGCTCCAGCATGAGAATCCTCGCCAACGAAGCGATGCGCGGCGTGGACCGAACCGCCATCGAGGAGCTGGGCGTACCCGGCGCGGTGCTGATGGAGAACGCCGCTCTGGGCGTGGTGGAGGTCCTGGACCGGGAGTTCCCGGAGGCCGGCCGCGTCGTGGTCTTGTGCGGGCCGGGCAACAACGGTGGCGACGGACTGGCGGTGGCCCGGCATCTCTTGGTGCGCGGGGTCGATGCCACCGCCGTTGTGATCACCGGCGGCCGGAAATGCTCGGGCGAGGCCGCGATGCAGCGCCGCATTCTCGGCGGAATGCAAGGGCCGATGATCGAGATCGGGGCCGGCGAGGCCATTGAAGCCGCGGTGACGGCGGCGGCCGGTGCCGACGCGGTGGTCGATGCACTCTTCGGGACCGGATTGTCGCGGCCGCTTGACGGGCAGTTCGCGGACCTGGTCGAGGCCGTGGCGGGTCTGAGGGCGCCCTCGGTGGCGGTCGATCTGGCGAGCGGCCTCAACGGCGACTCGAGCGCCCGGTTCGGGCCGCATTTGCCGGCGCGAGCGACGGTTGCGCTGGGCGCGCTCAAGCCGGCGCACGTCTTCTTTCCGGCGGCCGGGGCCGCCGGCCGAGTGTACGTGAGCGACCTGGGAATTCCCGAGAGCCTGATCGAGTCCGCTCCCGGGGATCTCCACTGGTTGGACGAGGCCAGCGTGGCCGGGGCGCTGCCGGCGCGCCCGGCGACGGCGCACAAGGGCGATTGCGGCCACGTCCTGCTGGTTGCGGGATCTCCAGGCAAGACCGGGGCGGCGATTCTGGCCGCCCGGGCGGCGGTGCGCGCGGGCGCCGGCCTGGTTACCGTGGCCACGCCGGCCTCGTGCCGGGACGCCGTGGACTTGGCCTCGATCGAGTCCATGACCCTGGCGCTGCCGGAAGCCGGCGGCGGCGGACTCGGCGAGGCGGCGGCGGCGAGGATCCTGGAGAGTGCCGAGGGCAAGAGCGCGGTGGCGCTCGGCCCGGGACTGGGCTTGGAGGGCGAGACCGCCACCGTGGTCCGGGAGGTCGTCGGCTCGTTGGACGGAGTGGTGGTGGTGGACGCCGACGCCATCAACGCTTTCGCGGGTCGAGCGGACGAGCTGGCCGGATCCCCGGCTCCGCGGATTCTGACGCCGCATTCCGGCGAGCTGGCGCGGCTCATGGAGTGCTCGACCGCCGAGGTCGGCGCGGAACGCGTGACCTGGGCGCGGCGGGCGGCGGAGGCGACCGGGGCCCTGGTCCTCCTCAAGGGCCGGCCGAGCGTGATCGCGGAAGCCGGAGGGGGCGTGTTCGTCAATTCCACGGGCAATCCGGGGCTGGCCAGCGGTGGCACGGGGGACGTCTTGACCGGCACGGTCGCGGCCTTGCCAGGCCAGGGGCTGGTGCCGTTGAGGGCGGCGCAGGTCGCCACGTTCGCGCATGGCCTGGCCGGCGATCTGGCCGCCGGCGTCCTGGGCGAGATCGGGCTCAACGCTTCGGACGTCGTGGCGGCCTTGCCGGAGGCTCTGGGCAGCCTGTCCAGAGCGAGCTCCGGGTGAGAACCTGGACGGCGGCGAACCCGGAGGAGACGCGCGCGGTGGGCGGCGAGCTCGCAGCCGAGCTCGCCCCGAACGGCATCCTGCTCCTGTCCGGCCCCATGGGCGCGGGCAAGACCGTGCTTACGCAGGGCGTCGCCGCCGGCTTGGGCTTCGAACCGGATGAGATTCAGTCGCCTTCCTTTTCCCTGATTCACGAATACAATGCTTCCGGTGCCCGGCTCGTGCACGTCGACCTCTACCGAGTGGAGGCGGCCGAGATCGAGGCGCTGGGGCTGGAGGAGCTGCTCGCGGGCGAGGGAGTCAAGGTGGTGGAGTGGGCCGAGAAGCTGCCGTTTCCGGTTCCCGACGCGCTGCGTCTCAGGATCGAGGCGGGCGCGGACTCTGAACGCAGAATGCAGGAACTGACCGGCTAGCCGGAACGAGGAGACAAGTCGATGGAGATTCAGAAGGTAGGAGTGCTGGGCTGTGGACTGATGGGAGCGGGCATCGCCGAAGTGGCCGCCAAGGCCGGGCTCGAGACCGTCGTCCGGGAGGTCAACGAGGAATTCTTGGAGAAGGGGCTGGGCAGGATCGCCAAGTCCCTGGACCGGGCGGTGGCCAAGGGCAAGCTGGACGAGGAAGCCAGGGATGGAGCCCTCGAACGCCTGACCGGCACCACCGACGACGGCGACCTGGCCGACTGCGACCTGATCGTGGAGGCGATTATCGAGAACGTCGAAGAGAAGTGCCGGACCTACGCCGCTCTCGACAAGATCGTCAAACCGGAGGCGCTATTCGCCAGCAATACGTCATCGCTGACCATCACCGAGCTGGCGATGGCGACCGAGCGGACAGACTGGTTCCTGGGCCTGCATTTCTTCAATCCGGTTCCGGTCATGAAGCTGGTCGAGGTGATCCGCACCTTGATGACCTCGGACGAGGCGTTCGATGCCGCGTTTCGCTTTGTTGAGGCGATTGGCAAGCAGCCGGTGGCCTGCCAGGACAACTCGGGCTTCATCGTCAACCGGCTCTTGGTGCCCTACCTGCTGGACGCGATCCGCGCCTACGAGACCGGCGTCGGCTCGGTCGAAGACATCGACAAGGCGATGCAGCTCGGTTGCGGCTATCCGATGGGGCCGTTCACTTTGCTCGACTTCGTGGGCCTCGACACCACCTACTACATCGCCAACATCATGTTCGAGGAGTACCGGGAGACCCGCTTCGCGCCGCCGCCGCTCCTCAAGAAGATGGTGCTGGCCGGGCGCCTGGGCCGCAAGAGCGGCCGCGGCTTCTACGAGTATTCCTCCTAGGAGGAGCACCGCGGCTCGCCGCCCCGACCCGGGATTCCCCTGAGCCGTGTAAGGCGGCGTCCGACTCTCCGTCCTCTGATACTCTCCGGCAACCCCTGGCGAGCGATGCCCGATCCCAAATCCGATCTTCCCGTCGCCCTGACCTTCGATGACGTGCTGCTGGTCCCGGCGTACTCCGGGGTCCATCCGAACGAGGTCGATCTGCGGACGCGACTGTGCCGTGGAATCCATCTCAACGTCCCGATCGTGGCGGCGGCGATGGACACCGTGACCGAGTCTCGGCTCGCCATCGCCTTGGCTCAGGAGGGCGGCGTCGGCGTGATCCACAAGAATCTCACCATCGCGGATCAGGCCGCGGAGGTAGACCGGGTCAAGCGTAGCGAGGCCGGCATGATCGTGGACCCGGTCACCATGCGCCCGGACCAGAAACTGCGGGAAGCCCTGGAGGTGATGGCCCGCTACAAGATCTCGGGCGTGCCGGTGACCGAAGCCTCCGGCAAGCTGGCCGGCATCCTGACGAATCGGGACCTGCGCTTCGAGAGCGATCTGGAGCAGCCGATCGAGGCGGTGATGACCAGCCAGGATCTGGTAACCGTTGCCGAGGGCACGACCCTGGAAGAGGCGAAGGAGCTGCTCCACCGGCACCGGATCGAGAAGCTCCTGGTGGTCGACGAAGCCCGCGAGCTCAAGGGGTTGATTACCGTCAAGGACATCGAAAAGGCCGAACGGTTCCCGAATGCCTGCAAGGACGACCTGGGCCGCCTGCGGGTCGGCGGCGCGGTGGGCTCGGGGGGCGACGCGGTCGAGCGCGCCCAGGCGCTGGTGGCGGCCAAGGTGGACTTCCTGGTGCTGGATTCGTCGCACGCCCACAGTTGGGGTGTCCTAGACGGGCTCTCGCGGCTGCGCGAGGCGTTGCCCGAGGTGCGTCTGGTGGCGGGGAACGTGGCCACCGGCGAGGGCGTACGAGCGCTCGCTGAACGAGGCGTCGACGGCGTCAAGGTGGGCATCGGGCCGGGCTCCATCTGCACCACCCGGATCGTGACCGGCGCCGGTTTGCCCCAGGTGAGCGCGGTTCTGGATTGCGCCCGGGCTGCCGCCGAGCACGACCTGCCGGTGATCGCCGACGGCGGCATCAAGTTCTCGGGTGACGTGGTCAAGGCGGTCGCCGCCGGCGGGCACTCGGTCATGATCGGTTCGTTGTTTGCGGGTACCGAGGAGAGCCCTGGGGAGACCATCCTGTACCAAGGCCGCTCGTACAAGGCCCACCGGGGAATGGGCTCGATTTCGGCCATGCGCAAGGGCAGCGCCGACCGGTACTTCCAGAGCAGTGAAGGCGAGCTCGCCAAGATGGTGCCCGAAGGCATCGAAGGGATGGTCCCCTTCAAGGGAAGCGTGCATCAGATGCTGGCCCAGGTCGTGGGCGGCCTTCGCGCCGGCATGGGGCTTGCCGGCTGCGCCTCGATCGAGGAGCTCAGAACCGAGGCCCGGCTGGCGCGGGTGACGGCAGCGGGGCACAAGGAGAGCCACGCCCACGATGTCGTGATCACCAAGGAAGCGCCCAATTACTGGGTTGACCGGTAGCGGCGGAACGGCTGCCGAGTCGGCTCTGCCCGCGGGCGTCGCGCTGGTAAGATTCCAGCGGCTCCGGACGTTCGGTGCCGGCCTCGAGGAGACGAGCGATGCGAGCAGATTACGTAGCCCGGATGATCGATCGGACGCGGCCGGAGGGCCAGCGTCTATGGCACCACAGCGTTGAGGAAGCCAGGGAGGTCCTGGCCTCGGGCAATGCCGAAGCCTTTGGCGCGGTCGAGGGGTCTTTCGCTCTCGCCGCGCGCTGTGACGAGGTGGTGTTCTTGGCTCGCTCCCTGGATCGTCCCCTGCGCTACTTTCTGGCGAAGGAAGTCGAGGGGCCGCTCCTGGTAGTTGCCGAGTCGATCGCCGAGATCGAGACGACCCTGGCGGAGGAGGGGTACGCGGAGCAGTTCCATCCGTCCTACACGCGGATGGTGCCCGCGCATCACGTCACCTCGCTCCGGCTCATCGGCTGTCCCGATCCCAATCCGGAGCATGTCCGCTTCGTGGCCGAGCGGCCCGCGGCCCTGACGGCCAAGGTCGATGCCATCGGGCACAGCTACGTCGGTGCGCTTCACACCCAGGTGGGGCACTGGCTGGACTCTCAGCCCGAGCGCGAGCCCATCGGTGTCCTGTTCTCCGGGGGAATCGACAGTGGCTCGGTGTTTCTGTCGGTGTACCGCGGTCTGCTGGAGCGCGGTCAGTCTCCGGCCAGGCTCAAGGCCTTCACCCTTGCCGTGGACGGCGGGGGCAGCGATCTGGAGCAGTCCCGCGCCTTTCTCTCCGCACTGGATCTGGAGCTTTTCCTGGAGCCGATCGAGGTCCCGGCGGGCGCGGTGGATCCGCTCCGAGCGATCGAAGCGATTGAGGACTACAAGCCTCGGGACGTGGAGTGCGCGGCGGTGAATCTGGCCCTTCTGGAGGCGTTGCGAGCCCGGTATGCGGACTGGACCTTCCTGATCGATGGCGACGGCGGCGACGAAAACCTGAAGGACTACCCGATCGAGGAAAATCCCGAGCTCACCATCCGGAGCGTAGTCAACAACCCGATGCTGTACCAGGAGGGATGGGGCGTCGACTGCATCAAGCACTCGCTGACCTACAGTGGCGGCTTGAGCCGCGGTTGCGTACGCACCTTCGCGCCCGCCCGCAGGCTGGGCTTCGTCGGGTTTAGCCCCTACACGTCACCGCGTCTGGTCGAGATCGCCTCGGCGATTCCCTTTTCCGAGCTGGCGGACGGCGACCACGAGCGCCTCTACGCCCTCAAGGGCGAGATCGTGGCGAGCGGCGTACGCTCGGTTCTCGGATTCGAAATGCCGGTCTTCCCCAAGTGCCGCTTTCAGACCGGCGCGACTTCCGGCGACGACTTCGCGCGGATCTTCGGGGCGAGCGCAGAGGCCTATCGCCGGCACTTCACCTCGCTCTACGCCGATCCGAGCCCGCGGCGGGCGTGACCGGGCCCGGGGACGCCGCCCGGGTCGGAAGCCAGACGGCCGGCGCGGGCCGGTGGGTTCGAAGCCTGCGGGAAGCCAAGCGGCCGCCCGATCCCAATGCGGCTATCGGTACGTTGATCGAGAAGGAGCGGGCCGGCGGCCGGAAGGTCCGTTCGGTGACCGTGTTTCTGGCCGGCGCCGAGTGTCCGTTCTCGTGCGTTTTCTGCGACCTGTGGCAGCACACGCTGGAGGGGCCGACGCCGCCCGGAGTGTTGCCGCGACAGCTCGACGCGGTTCTGCGGGAGGCGGGCGAGCCGCCGCCGGGAGCCCGCCTCAAGCTCTACAACGCCTCGAACTTCTTCGATCCGCGCGCCGTGCCCGAGGAGGACTTGGGCGCCCTGGCGGGCCTGTGCGCGGGATACGAGCGGGTGGTGGCGGAATGCCACCCCGCCTTCTTGGGCCCCGGCGTTACGCGCTTTCATGAAGCTCTGGGTGGATGCCTGGAGGTGGCCATCGGTCTCGAGACGATCCATCCTCGGGCGCTACCGCGGCTGAACAAGGCAATGAGTCGCGACGACTTCGATCGGGCTCTCGAATTCCTGGACGCGAGCGGGATTCCGGTACGGGCGTTCGTCCTCGTCGGCGCCCCGTATGTGCCGGAGTCGGAGCGGGAGCATTGGCCGGTGCTGAGCGCGGCCTACGCCTTCGAGCACGGTGTCGAGACCGTCTCGCTAATCCCCGTGCGAGGAGGCAACGGCGCGCTGGAGCGGCTGGCCGAGGGGGGGGAATTCCGGGCGCCGGACCTGGCCGAGGTCGAAAGGGTGTTCGGCCGGGCTCTGGGACTCACTGGCGGAACCGTCCTGCTGGACACCTGGGATCTCGCCTCGTTCGGCCGCTGCCCGTCCTGCTCGGAAGCGCGGCTGGCTCGACTCATGGAGGCGGCCGAGAGCGGCGCCGCGGAGGTCCTCGACGGAGCTCCCTGCCCAGATTGTCCGTCCGGTCCGGCCGCTGGGCAGCCGCCGGCCCAACCGCACGGATGATGAGCGGAGGCCGAGCCGGGGACCGGTACGACGTCGCCATCGTGGGCGGCGGTTTCGGGGGCACGATACTGGGAGGCTGCCTGGCTTCTCGGGGACGGAGGGTCCTCGTGGTTGAGCGGGGAAGGCATCCGCGCTTTGCCCTGGGTGAGTCGACGACGCCGCTTGCCAACCTGAGCCTCCAACGCCTGGCCGGGAGGTACGAGTTCCCGGAGCTTCGCGATCTGGCCACCTATGGGCGCTGGCGCAAGCGGCGACCCGAGCTCGAGCGCGGCCTCAAGCGCGGCTTCACGTTCTGGTGGCATCGGCCCGGGCAGCGGTTCGATCCGGACCCGGCCGCCGGCCGGCGCCTCCTGGTGGCGGCTTCGCCTGACGATGAGCTGGCCGACACGCACTGGCTGCGGGCCGACGTAGACGCGTTCCTGGCGGCCCGGGCCCGGGATCGCGGGGTCGAGCTCCGTGAGAACACCGAGGTCGTCGACGTCGTGGTGGAGCCGGGTGGAATGCGTCTGGAGCTAGCCTCGACGGACAACCGCGGTCCGACTGAGGCCGTCCGGGCGGGATTCGTGGTCGATGCGTCCGGGAGGGCTGGAGTCGTGAGCCAAACCCTGGGCGCCGAACGCCGCCCGCGCCCGGCGCGCTTCCGGTCGGGACTGCTCTTCAGCCATCTCGAAGGCGTCGAGGCCGCGCCGCCCGTCTTGAGGGGTGCGGAGCCGGGGCCGTATGCGGAGTTTCGGGCCGCGGTGCATCACTTCGTGGACGAGGGCTGGATCTACCTTCTTCCCTTTGATGGCGGGGTGACGAGCGTGGGCCTGGTTACCATCGATCGAGAGGCCCGGGCCGCGCTCTCCAAGCGGGAGCCCAAGGCGCTGTGGACGCGAGTCGTGGCCCGGTATCCCACCTTGGCCGAGGTGTTCGAGACCGCTCGGCCGATCCGTCCCTGGCGCTCGGTGCCCGAGCTCCAGTACCGTCGTGAGCGGCCCGCCGGCGTCTCCTGGGCGGCCTTGCCGCACGCCTACGCATTCTTCGAACCGCTGTTCTCCACCGGCATCGCTTGGACCCTGATCGCGGTGGAGCGCCTGTCCGAGATCTTGTGCGGGGACGAGCCCGACACCGGCCGCTACGCCGCGCTTCTCGCCGCCGAGGCCGATCAGATCGAACGGCTGGTCCATGGTGCCTACCTGGCACGCGAGCGTCCTGGCCGCGCCATCGCCCACGCGCTCCTGTACTTCTCGCTGGTGAGCTTTGCTGAAGTGGAGCAACGGATGCTGCTGGAGCGACGCGAGCGGGCTCATTGGTCGGGATTCCTGGGAGGCGGCCGGCCCGAGCGGGAGGCCCTGCTGGATGAGGCATGTCGTCGTCTCGCGGCCTCGGACTTCGAGAACCGGGACGAGTCTTTCGAGCGGTGGATCCGGCGGGCGATCGAGCCTTGGAATCTGGCCGGCCTGGCCGAGCCCGGCCGCCGGAACCTGTACCCGGTCGATCTCGACGCGGTGGTCCGGGGCGCTCACCTGCTGGGGTTGTCCCAGGCTACGGCAATCGAGCGCCTGCCGCTGCTCCTGGCCTGATCGTCCCGCCAAGAGAGGCGCCAATGACGCTTGAGTGGGCGAGTCTACGGCGAGAACCGCTCTCGCAGGCTCAGGATGCGCGTCGGCTCTCCTAGCAGGGTCAGCCGGTCGTGCTCCTGAAGGACCACCTGGCCGCGCGGTACGGTGATCTCGCCCTGGCGATGGATCAAGGCGATGAGCACGTCGTCTCCCAGCGAGATCTCGCGAATGGTCCGGCCGATGAACTCGCCGCTGGGCGCTCCAGAGCGGATGCGGACCGAGAGAAAGTGCTCGTCACGCAAGAGGATCTCTTTGACGCTCTGCTCGTCGTCCGCTCGCCGCCAGGCCTCGACAAAGCCGGCTGAGGCCACCCGCTCGGCCAGCTCGGCCAGGATTCGGAAGTGCTGCTGGGGATTCTCCTCGGGGCTGACCAGGTAGAAGAGAGCGTAAGCGGGCTCGGTGTGGGAATGCTCGCCGTGAACGTCGGTCACGTCCACCTGGACGCCCCGCCGGGCACGGACGATGACCAGTTCCGGCCGTTCGATCCCGAAGAGGCGCAGATGGGGCATCGCGGCGCCGTCGGCGACCAAGGTGGTGCCCAGGCGGTTGCCCTCCAGGAAGCCGGAATTGAGCTCGTCGCGGCTGGCGGGGACGTCCAGTTCGAGCGAGTCCGCGACCGCCATGGTGATGTCGTCGAAGACCGGCTCCTCGTCGTCCAGATCCACGAAGCGCGCAGCGGTGACAGTGCTCTCGAACGGATCGTCATCGCGCAGGCCCTTTTCCCGCAGGAGTTGGCGCAGCTCCGATTCCAGGCCGAGGTCCAGCCGCCGGTTCGCGATGCGGGCCAGCAGGTGGTAGATGGCGCCGCTTCTGGAGACCTTGCCGTGGGCGTAGAAGCGATACCAAAGGAGGCCGGCGGCGACGAAGCCGAGACTGAAGTACTTGGTCAGTGGACCCATGCTCCAGATCATGACGACCGAGGCGGCGATCCCGAAGAGCTGCATCCAGGGGTAGAGAGGCGAGCGAAATCCCGGGTCGTAGGCCTCGAGCCGGCTTTCGCGTAGGACGATTACCGCCAGGCAAACCAGGGCGAACATGAGGAGTTGAAACGAGCTCGCCAGCTTGGCGATCTTGGCGACGTCCAGAAACGTGAGGATCACGACCAGAACCAAAGTCGATAGAGCAACGCTGGCATACGGCACCTTGGCGCTGTTCAGCCGGCGAAAGAGCGGCGGCATCAGATGGTCGCGACTCATGGCGAGCGGATAGCGGGAGGAGGACAGGGTGCCGGCGTTCGCGACCGAGGTGAAGGCGGCGAGCGCGGCGGCTGAGACCAGCACCAGGCCCCAGCGGCCCAGGATGCGGTCGGCGGCGGAGGCCATCGGCGTCAAGTCGCCTTGGAACTCGGGCAGCGGCAGCACCCCGACCAGGACCAGAGTCGCAAGGCCATAGATGAGCACGGCGGTGGCCAGCGCCAGGAAGACTGCCACGGGTAGCGTCCGCTCCGGATCGGCGACTTCCTCGGACAGGCTCGCGACCTTGGTCACGCCGACGTAACTGATGAACACCAAGCCGGCGGTGGCCACGATGCCGTCCAGTCCGGCAGCGGTGAAGTCATTGAAGTGCGTTGGCTCCATGCGCACCAGACCCATGGCGATGAAGCCAGTCAAGACGACCAGGAGCCCGACCACGAGCAAGAGCTGCACCTGGCCGCTCTTGCGCGCGCCAAAGAGATTGAGTCCGCCCAGGGCAAGGGCGATCGCGATCGCCAGAGGGCGAATCGGCAGGTCCGGCTGAAACAGCGCGATGTACGCACCCATCCCGACCAACGCGAAGGCCACTTTGAGGAGCAGCGCCAGCCAGGTCCCCCAGCCGCCGACCGAGCCCACCGCCGGCCCCAAGCTTCGGTCCAGGAAATAGTAGACGCCTCCGGCGCGGGGAAGCGCGGTCGAGAGCTCCAAGATGCTGCAGGTGGCCGGGATCAGCGGTACCACCGCCAGGAGGTAGGAGAGGACCAACGCGGGTCCCGCCTGGAGGGCCGCAATGCCCGGCAGCAGAAAAATCCCGGCGCTCAGCGTAGTACCGGTGGCGATGGCGTAGATGGAGAAGAACCCGAGCTGCTTTTCGAGGCGTTCGGGTTGTTCGGTCATTCGTGACGTGCCGGAGCGGCTTGCGAGCGGATGGCCCTCGGGCGCAGCGTGCGAAGCGGCCGCTGCGGTTCCAGAGGAGCGTGGGCCGAGTTGCGGGGGGCCTTGAGCGCCGGACGTTACCACGTGCTCGGAGGTGGTGCTTTGTGGTATTTTTCCGTCCACGCCCGGACCCCCCAACCCGCCGGGCGGACGTTCCAAACCATCGTGCCTCGCCGATCCACCTTCCTAGTTTTCGCCGGTCTCGTGCTTCTCGCAAGCGCGCAGTTGAGCGCCGCGCTCAGGCCCAGGACGGTCCAACTTCGGTACCGGGCGGTGCTCAGGACCCTGGCGGCCGAGGGTGTCGAGCCGGCTCTGGCGCCGCTAGCTAAGCTCGAGCACGAGGCTTTCGGCTCGGATCCGAATCAGAAGCGGTTGGAGGCCTTCTGGAAGCTCAAGCTGGGTGTGCTGCGCGAAGTGTTGGACGGCCAGCCTCCCGACATCCTGATACCGGTCGTGATGCTGCACCACGAGGCCTACCAGCACTATCTCGAGAACGGCCGCGGCGTCCTCGCCGGGCACGCCCGGGTCATGGCCACCGAGCTGGCGGACTTCTACGCCGAGAAGGGGGACTCGCGCGCTGCCCGCGACTTCGCCGCCTGGGTCCGGATCAGCTTCGCCGCGAACTTGCAGGAGCAGCGTGCGCTCGCGGGCTCGACCGAGTTCTTCTACAAGGCCGTCGCCCTGGACCCGCGCAATGTCTTCGCGATCTGGAGCCTGGGGGCCAATTTCGAAAAGGGCGGCGAGTACGAGCGGGCGGTCGAATACTTCGAGCGCTTGCTGGAAATGCGGCCGGGTTTCGAGGAGGCCGAGCTGAGACTGACGCTATGTCGAGTTCGGCTCGTGCCGAAGCTGGCCTCGGAAGCGCAGGACGCGACCCAGCAAGCCGCGCTACGGGACCTGGAGCGCCTGGCGAGCGAGGCGACGGCGGAATGGATCCGCTCGATCGCGGCGCAGGAGCGCGCCCGCCTTCTGATCCAACTCGGTCGAGTGGACGCGGCCGAGACCGTGCTCCGGGGCGCGCTGGAGGAACTGCCCGGTGACCAGAACCTGACCCTTCAGCTGATCCGGCTGCTCGAGGGTTCGAAGCGTCGGACCGAGGCCTGGAATCTCCTCAATCGGTTGAGCGAGCAGACGGCCAGCGGCTCGGGCCCGCGCCAGATCTACGACTCCTACCCCAGGGCCGGACTCGAGGAAGCCCGCGCGGGGCTCATCCAGGCCATGACCGACCGGCTGCCTCTTCTGGCTTCCGGCCTGGGGCTGGGCGGGGAGGAAGACGGGGAGGACGCTTCGTGAGCCGGCGAATGTGGCGAGTGGCGGGACGAGCGCTGGTCGCCGGCGTCCTGCTCTTGGGGTTCGCTCGGCCGGCCCTAGCCGAAGAGCCACGGATCTTCATCGACTATCCACTCGGCACCGATTTTGTCTCCGGTTTGGTCGAGGTCGTGGCCACGGCGGTTTCGGACGAGCCTGTCCGGCACGTCGACTTTCTGGTCGATGGCAAGTCCGAAATGCGGGTGACCAGTCCGCCGTACCAGGCCCTGGTGGACGTCGGCCAGGACAACGTCGAACATGTTTTCGAGGTCGTGCTCGAGACGGTCTCGGGCTCGCAGGCCAGAGGCCGGATTACGACACCCAAGCTCCGCGTCGATGAGCTCGTGGACATCGAGCTGCAGCAGCTCTACGTGACCGTCACCGAAGGCGGCCGGCGCCGGCTGGATCTCGAGCGCGGCGATTTTCGCGTCTTGGACGAGGGCACTCCGCAGAAGATCGTGACGTTCGAGCGCGGCGACGTACCGCTGACAGCGGTGCTGCTGCTGGACAGCAGTCTCAGCATGACGGGCGAGCGGTTGGACGGCGCCCTCGAAGGCGCTCGAGTCTTCTTGAACGGCATGCGCGAACTGGACGAGGTGAGCGTGATGCTGTTTTCGGACCAGTTGCTCCGGGCGACCGGATTCGAGGATTCGGCAGCGGAGCTGGCGCCGGCGCTCGAAGACGTCGTTGCCGCCGGCGGCACCGCGCTCACCGATCATCTCTTCCTCGCGCTGCAGCAGGTGGAGCGCCAGCAAGGCCGGCGCGTTCTGGTCGTGTTCTCCGACGGTGCCGACGTGCACAGCGTACTGGGCATGGACGACGTCCTGGAGAAGGCGCGCCGGAGCGCCAGCCTCATCTACTGGATCTACCTGACCCACGCTCCGGACCCCGAGGCCATTCCCACCTATACGAGCTCATGGCGGGACGTCGACGGCAACCGAACCGAGTTCCGGAGGCTGCGCCGGGCGGTTGACGAGAGCGGTGGACGAATCCAGATCGTGCAGGATCCGGACGAGTTGGCCGGAGCCTTTGGAGAGATCCTGGCGGAGCTTCGCGGGCAGTACGTGATCGGGTACTACCCCTCCGAGCGGCGCAACGACGGCTCCTGGCACAACGTCCGGGTCCGCGTCGACGGCGGCGCCAGCGTTCGCACCCGCG
Source organism: Candidatus Multivoradales bacterium (assembly GCA_965223155.1). Taxonomy (GTDB): domain Bacteria; phylum Acidobacteriota; class Thermoanaerobaculia; order Multivoradales; family JAHEKO01; genus CALZIK01. The sequence goes on along the minus strand of CBDCVR010000013.1, from coordinate 469,447 downwards.
CCGGCTACACCGACTGGTAGCGCCGGTCTAGGGCGAGCCCCGGTCGAAGGGCGGCCCGAGCCCTCAAGCTACCGGCGCGGCGGCGCGGGCACAGCACTTCTTGTACTTCTTGCCCGAGCCGCAGGGACACGGTTCGTTGCGGCCGACCTTCTCGGTGGCTCGGACCACGGTCTTGGGCCGCGGCGGGCTCGCCGCCTTGGGCGGAGCGGAGAACTGATAGTTGGATCGTGTCGTCGCCCGGCGCCGGCCTCGCTGTTCGGCGATCTGCTCTTCGGACAGCGGCTCGGCGCGGAAAATCGTCTTGATCGCGGTGTCTTCGATCCGCTCCTTCATGGCCTGAAAGAGATCGAAGCTCTCGCGCTTGTACTCCTGCTTGGGATCCCGCTGGCCGTAGCCGCGTAGGCCGATGCCTTCCTTCAGGTGGTCGAGGGCCAGGAGGTGGTCCTTCCAGGAGTGGTCCACGGTTTGGAGCAGGATGTGCCGCTCCAGGGCCCGCATGAGATCCGCGCCCAGGCGCTCTTCCTTCTCGTCGTAGCTCTCTTGGGCCAGGCCGCCCAGAACCTTGCGCAGCTCGTCGATGCCCAGCTCTTCGACGTTGATCTCGGTCTCGGCCAGGTTGATGTTGAAGTAGGCGAGCATGTCGGTGGCGATTTCGTCGGTCTCCCAGTCTCGGGGATCGAGGCGCTCCGGGCAGTGGGTCTCGATCATGTAGTCGAGAACGTCGCCGCTGATCTTGAGCACGTAGTCGCGGCCTTCACGGCCATCCTGGATGCCGTTGCGAAGCTCGTAGATGGCTTCGCGCTGCTTGTTCATCACGTCGTCGTACTCGAGAAGGTTCTTGCGCATCTCGAAGTTGCGCCCCTCGACCTGCCTCTGGGCCCGCTCGATCGCCCGGCTTACCATCTTGTGCTCGATCGCCTCGCCCTCTTCCATGCCCAGCTTGCCCATCAGACCTTGGATGCGCTCGGATCCGAAGATTCGCATGAGATCGTCTTCGAGCGAGAGGTAGAACCGCGACGATCCTGGATCTCCCTGACGGCCGGAACGCCCGCGCAACTGGTTGTCGATGCGGCGCGACTCGTGCCGCTCGGTACCCAGGATGTGAAGTCCTCCGGCTTCGAGCACGTCGACCTTCTCCAGGGCACACTCGGTCGTGTAGCGCTCGAGAGCGGCGCGGTAATCGTCGGACTCGCTCTCGGCGTCGGCCTCGGCCGCGGCGAGTCCTGCCGGGTTGCCGCCCAGAACGATGTCCGTTCCGCGGCCGGCCATGTTGGTGGCGATCGTCACCGCTCCCTTGCGGCCGGCTTGGGCGACGATGGTCGCTTCCCGGTCGTGGTGCTTGGCATTCAGGACCACGTGGGGCACGCCGTTGCGCTTGAGCAGCTTCGACAACATCTCGCTGTTCTCGATGGAGATGGTGCCGACCAGGGTGGGCTGGCCCCGCTCGTGACAGTCTCGAATCTCGTCCACGACCGCGTTCCACTTCTCGCCCTCGGTGACGTACACGAGATCGGAGCGGTCGTCCCTGGCGATGGGCTTGTTGGTCGGGATGACGACGACGTCCAGCTCGTAGATCTGGCCAAACTCGGTCGCTTCGGTTTCGGCCGTACCGGTCATTCCGGCCAGCTTCTCGTACATCCGGAAGTAGTTCTGGAATGTGATCGTGGCGAGGGTCTGGTTCTCGCGCTCGATCTTGACGCCTTCCTTGGCTTCGACCGCCTGGTGGAGGCCGTCGGACCAGCGCCGTCCGGGCATCATCCGGCCGGTGAACTCGTCCACGATGACGACCTTGCCATCCTTGATGAGGTAGTCCACGTCGCGCTTGAACAAGCTGTGGGCCCGAAGCGCCTGGTTGACGCCGTGGAAGAGACTCACGTTCTCTAGATCGAAGAGATTCTCGATCCCCAGGAGTCCTTCCACCTTGGCGATGCCGTCTTCGGTAAGCGCGACGGTCTGGGCCTTCTCGTCGATGAGGAAGTCGCCGGTTGTGCTCTTCGAGCCGTCGTCGTGCTCGATCTCCTCGCCCTGCTCGAGCTTCGGGACCACTCCGTCGATCCGGTAGTACTTGTCGATCGACTCCTCGGAGGGGCCCGAGATGATGAGCGGGGTCCTGGCCTCGTCCACCAGGATCGAATCCACCTCGTCCACGATGGCGAAGCTGTGCTCGCGCTGGACCATGGACGACAGGTCGAACTTCATGTTGTCGCGCAGGTAGTCGAAGCCGAACTCGTTGTTGGTCCCGTAGGTGACGTCGCTGGCGTAGGCCGCGCGCCGGTCGGCGTCGGGCATGTTGGTCTGGACGCAACCCACCGACAAACCCAGAAAGCGATAGATCTCGCCCATCCAATCGGCGTCTCGCTGGGCTAGATAGTCGTTGACGGTGACCACGTGGACGCCCTTGCCGGCGAGCGCGTTGAGGTAGACCGGCATAGTCGCGACCAGGGTCTTGCCCTCGCCGGTCTTCATCTCGGCGATCTTGCCCTGATGCAAGACGATCCCGCCCACGAGCTGAACGTCGAAGGGGCGCATCGAGACCGTGCGCCACGCGGCCTCACGTGCCACCGCAAAGGCCTCCGGGAGGAGGTCGTCGAGCGACTCGCCCTGCTCGAGCCGTTGCCGAAATTCCCCGGTCTTGGCGCGCAGGCCCTCATCGGTGAGAGCCTGGATCTCGGGCTCCAGCGCGTTGATGGCGTCGATGGTCGGCTGCAGCCGCTTGATGTCGCGCTCGTGCTGGCTGCCGAAGACCTTGGTGAGGACCTTGTTGATCATGATTCGAGACCGAGGGGCCCGGGCCGACGGGCGAGCCAGTCTAGCAAACCGCCGGCGGCCCGAATTTGTTCCCGGCCCGCGTTCCTCGGCGCCTCCACGCGACCCCGAGATCGGGTGCGATGTGAGAAGACGCTACGAACGATCCAACATGTAGGCGATCGGATTGACCGGCTCGCCGTCGATGCGGACTTCGTAGTGGAGGTGGTAGCCGGTGGCTTTGCCGGTGCTGCCCACCTTGCCGATGGTGTCCCCGCGGGAAACGCGCTGCCCGGGGGAGACCAAGACCTCGGAGAGGTGGCCATAGCGAGTCGTCACCCCGTATCCGTGGGAAATGTAGACGGCCTCGCCCAGACTGCCGATGCGGCCGGCACGTACCACGATGCCGGTGGCGGGTGCCTGGACGGCGCGGCCGGGCGCGGTCGCGATGTCGACGCCGAAGTGGCTGGCGGGGCGTCCGGTTACAGGATCCCTGCGGTAGCCGAATCCGGACGTCAGAATTCCGCGCACGGGCTCGATCACCGGCGTGGACGAGATCCAGCGCTCGCGCTCGTCAAACTGCTTCTGGATCGAGTCGAGGCTAGTCAAGACGTCTCCGGCGCGAGCGCGGAGAACGTCGAAGTCGCCGTCCCCTACAGCGGACAGGGAAGCGGGGACGAGCTCGGCGCCACCGATGCCCGACTCGGGACTCCCCGCCGTGGTCTCCAGGCCCGCCACGATCGCCAGTTGGCGCGTTCTCTGCTCGAAGTTGGCGAGCTGATTCTCGAGGTCGCCGATGCTGTCCTCGAACGAACGGTTGACATCGCGAAGCTGCTGGTTCTCTTCCTGGATCCGGGCCAGCTCGTTCCGGTCGATGTTGTTGGTAAAGAACGACCAGGTCGTCACTAGCGACAGCAACAGAAAAAAGCCGAGCCCCGCGGCGATTCCGGTCAGGACGCGGCCGGAGATGCGCCACTTGATGAAGCGAGCCCGGGCATGGGGCACAAAAATGATGGTGTGCTTCTTCGAATCCATGCGAGCTGTCGGGAGAAAAATCGACCGTCTCGGAGTTCGGAGCCGGAGGACCGGGCGCCATTCTACTGAAGCCGGACCGTCTGTCAAGGAAAATCGTAAGGAATCGCCAGTTTGGGAATCGGGCCCTGGCGCGCCGACTTGCGGGCCCCTCGCACGAGATTTGCAAAGAAGGCGGCGGACTAGGAGGGCGAACTTGACCGGGGCGCCGTCTGTGGGTAGGGTTAACGGCGATCCCGTCCGGGATCGATCCTCTGCATCATTCAATAGTTCCGGCAGCAGTTACACCGTGGGAAGCACCAAGCCCGGGAGAGCACCGGCACGAGGAGGTTTCATGAACCGATTGACGACGGCTCAGCGCATCGGAGCGGCGGCGCTGACCGTAACGGCCATTCTGGCCGTAGCCGCCCCTGCATCGGCCGACTGGCTCCACTTTAGCGAGTCCATGTTCCACGCCGAGGGCAAGAAGAAGAAGCATCCGAAGACGCTCGAGCGCAGCCTCGTGCTGCCGACGGCCACCGAAGGCAAGACCGAGGTTTGCTACAAGTACGCCAACAACCACAACAACGGCAAGAAGGGCAAGCTGGATGTGGTGGTCGAGATCTCCCGCGCCGAGGCCGAGGAGAATGAGATGGTCGAGATGGCCGGATCGGTGAAGGAGAACGAGTCCGAGGGCTGCGAGCGGATCGCTCCTTTGGCCGAAGGCGACGTCGTGGTATTTCGATTCAAGTTCAAGAACATGCCCAGAGTCGCCGAGGGAAATCTCGTGCAGACCTCGGCGGCGATCGCCGTCGCGGGCGAGAACCCTCTCGAGCCGGTGGAATAGGAGCGACCCGATGAAGAAGCTTTCGAAACGACTCCTGTGGGCGCTTGTGCCCGTCCTGGCCCTGATCGCGGTCGCTCCGGCGAGCGCAGACTGGGTCCACTTCGGGGATTCCCGCTTCCTCGGTGGGGGCGAGAAGCACCCGACCGCTCTCCAGCGTTCGATCGTCCTGCCCACCGACGCCGAAGGCGACGTCCTGGTGTGCATGGGCTATGTCAATAACCTCGCTCTCAGCAATCGCGGCCGGGTCGACGCCCAGGTCGAGATCTCGCGGCAGGATCAAGAGAACCCGACGACATTCGGGCTGAGCTCGAACGTGCGCCGGAACGGCGCCGGCGACTGCCAGTCGGTCAAGCCCATGAAGGCCGGAGACGTGGTGGTCTTCAACTTCCAGTTCAAGGGTATGCCCAGGGTGGGCCCCAAGAACGCCTTCCAGCTCGCCGGGGCCGTCGCGATTGACGGCGCGAGCCCCTTGATTCGAGACGTCGCGCCGACCAATCCGGGCGGCGGCGGGGGCGGGGGCTCCGGTGGGGGTGGTGGTGGCGGTGGCGGCGGCGGCACGACCCCGCCCTCAGGCGCACTTTCGGGTGCCGACCAGGTCGGTATCGTCCGGCTGCGGCAGTGGGCGAGCGGTAGCCGCGGCGTCCAGCTGCGCCTCCAGGGTGGTGGCCGGCACTACGTCGACCGCCGGGTCAGCGGTGTCATCAGCGCCGTGGGCCCCTATAGCAGCATCGCTCCCGCGGTGAACGCGCACTGCGCCGCGGCCGGTGGTTGCGGTTCGGGCGGCGCTCTTTCGGGTTCCGATCAGAGCTCGGTCGTGAAGCTCCAGCGCTGGGCTTCGCCGGCGGGCAAGCGGCGCCTGGGCCTTCGCTTCGAGTCGGGTGGGCGGGTGCACATCGATTGGATCGGTGAGCGCACGACCAACGAAGGTGTCCATACCGGTCCCTTTAGCTCGATCACGGCTGCGGTCAACAACTTCTGCAAGCATCCCTCCTCGGGGGGCTGCGGGTAGAGCGGGAGCGAACGGCGCCAGGCCGTGCATCATCCCAAGCGAAGGAAGCGGCTTTTCGGGCTGCTTCCTTCGTGTATGGGGAGCGCGGCAGCCAGGCCTAGCCGTTCGAAGAGGAGAACGAAAGCATGAAGGGGTCACGGTACTGGCCGGTCGTTGTTGTCTTGGGTGGACTCGTCGGCACGGCTGCCGCCGCCGCCGGGGAAGCCGACTCGGTTCGCTTCCGACAAGATCGCGATCGGGTCGAGTTGTACCAGGGGGGCCGGACGGTTGCGACGGTTCGGAGCCCGAAGATCGAAATCGAGTCAGCCGTCGCGGCCGAGGGTGGTTTCGTCGTGGCTGGCCTGGATGCCGACGGCCGCGTCGCGGTTCGTCTTGCGGAGCGGCCGAGAACCGGCCAAAGCGCTAACGCTTTCCAGAAGCTGCCTCGAATCCCGGCGCGCAATCAGGCTTTGGAACTCTCACCCGTTCTCTTGGATCGAGATGGCCGGATCGACGGCATTGCCTGGCTGGAAGGGGGAACCCACCAGCGCCTGACGGTGCGAGCGGCGGTCTGGAACGGCAGCTCTTGGGAGCGGAGCGAGCGCGTCTCGGCGCCGATCGATGGCCCCCAGCTCGCGCTTTCCGGCGCGGTGCTCGAAGACGGCAGCTGGCTCCTGGTTTGGGCCGGGTTCGATGGCGAAGATGACGAGATCTTCTGGAGCCTACGCAGCGCCGACGCGGTCGCTGGAGACATCGGCGCTTGGTCCAGCCCACGCCGCCTCCATCGCGACAACCGCGTTCCCGACGTCATCCCCTCGGTGGTGGCGAACCGGGAAGGCGCGCTGGCCGCTTGGAGTTGGTTCGACGGGAACGACTACCGTGTTCGTTCGGCCGTCTATTCGGCGGGTCGCTGGCGAATCGGCGAAGTCCTGCCGGGGCGGGGGGGCGTCGACGCGGCTTGGGAGACACTTGGTTCGAAGATCTTTCTCACCTACCGGAGCGTCGTGCCCGATTTCTGGAGCGCCTTCGAGGTTCGTTCTTTCGGTAGCCGCAGCTCGCGTCTGGCGAGCGCGCCCGGAAGCCTGCCGGACCGGATCACGGAACGACCGCTCTTGCGGCTGGAAGGAGGGGCGCCAACCTTCGTTCCTGCCGGAGGATTGGCGTCGTCCCGCCCGGAGGTCGAACGATGACGCAGCGAAGTGCTCGAATCGCTCTGGTGGCCGCAGTTCTCACGTTCGCCGCCGGTGCCGTCGGCGCTCAGGAGACGTTTCGCATGTTCGCTTTCGGCGACAGCATCACCCAAGCGCAAGGATTCGACTCCGCCCGTAGTTCCAAGTGCGGGAATCAGGACCTCTGCGGCTATCCAGGCCGCCTTGCCGACAGCAGCTATTTCGACTGCGGTGGCAAGGGGGACTGCTTGCTGGAGAATGAGGGCAAGGCCGGCGAGCGCACCGCCAGCGGCGTGACCCGGATCCAGGGCGTCTTGAACAAACGATCCTGGGACCTCGTCATGTTGATGGAGGGCTCCAACGACACCAGGAAGTTCTCGGCCCAGACGATCGAATTCAATCTCGCCGTCATGGCCGACAAGGCTGCCGCCAAGGGAGTGGAAGCCGTCCATGGCTCGATCATTCGCCACCTGGCGTCGGACGGCCGGAGCGTTGCCGCCCGCAACGCGGTGGCGCAGGAGCTGCGGGCCAGGATTCAGTCGCGGGCGTCTTCGAACGGACGCTGCTTCGCGGATCCCTGGAGCCGGCTCTGCACGTCCTCATCCTGCTTTTCACAGAACTACTGGAAGCCGCCGGCGGGGAAGGTCGATCCGGTCGGGCATCCCAACTCGAAGGGCTTCGACGTCTTGGCCGCGGAGTTCTGGAAGCACACTGGGGGCAAGCGGGCACCGGGCGCGCCCAGTCCCAAGTCCCCGTCCGGGAAGATCTGCGGTTCCCGACCCGAGCTCGTTTGGAACAAGGAGACCGTGTCCAAGTCGAGTTGCGGCAACTGGTTCCGCGTGGTCATCGACGGTCCCAGCGGTAAGGCCTTCGACCGCTGGCACCGCGGCAGCGGCCTGTGCAGTGGCAGCACGTGCCGGCTCAGCGCCCCGGTAAGCCTCAAGACCGGGACGAACTCCTTCCGTGTGCAAACGCGCAACACCGCCGGGTACGGCCCGTTCTCTGCGGATCAGTCCTTTGAAGTGGTCGCCGCCGCGCCCAAGCAGGTGACCACCCTCTACACCCCGGACTCGGAGATCTTCGCCGCCGGTGGCGTGGATCCCGCCTTCGAATGGAAGCGGGCCACCATCGCCGAGAGCTACCACCTGGAAGTGTTCGACGAGAACGGCAAGAGGGTGGTGAACCAAGAGGTTGGCGCCGAGGAGGCCTGCCCGGGATCCCGCTGCTCGCTTTCGGGCGGTACGACTTTGGGCACTGGTTCCTATACGTGGCGCGTCCTGGCGACCAATATCTGCGGCGGGACCTGGAGCCCATCGGTTCGCTTTACCGTATTCGACTCGCCGCCGGAGGCGCCCCAGGCGCTGGCACCGAGTGCGCCGACCTTCGATCCCACTCCGATTCTGCGTTGGCGGGAATCGTTCGGAGCCGACAGCTACGAAATCGAAGAGCCGCTCGGCGGCACCGTCAGCCTGTCCCGGGAAGACGTCTGCAGCGGCGGGATCTGCCGGTGGGAATCACGGCTGTTGAATCCCGGTCCCTACAGTTGGCGGGTGCGTGCGTCGAACCCGCTCGGCAACGGGGATTGGAGCGAGCCGGTGGCCTTTGATCTCCGAGCCTGCGACTGCTCAGAGGGCCAGCACACCGGCGGCGCCCGGTTTCTGATGGCCGTGCCCACGGCTTGGAACGGGGACCTCGTCCTCTGGAACCACGCCTCCAACTTCTTCGGAGTGCGCGTGGTTGACGACCTCGGCCCTCTGGCAGTCGAGCAGCTCGAGCAGGGCTACGCGGTGGCCGCAACCAGCTATTCGGTTCCAGGGTGGCCGGTGTTCCGCTCCAACACCGATCTCAAGAAGCTGGTCACGACCTTCACGGCCCGGCACGGGAAGCCGGGACGTGTCTTCCTGGTGGGCGAGGGCAGTGGAAGCCTGGTCGCCGTCTACGCCGTCGAGAAGGGGAAGTTCGGAAAGATCGATGGGGCACTCACCATGTGCGGGCCGATGGCCGGGAGCCCGAATTGGCAAGGTGCCTTCGATATGTGGATGGCCTTTCGAGCCGTGTGCGGCGACGTGCCGGGTGCCGGCATCGAGGGCAACGCCAAGGGGCTGCCGCGCAACCACGACGTGACGGTCCTAGACCTCGCAGCGGCGGTCAATCGATGCACCGGCCTAGCCAAGGACCGCAGCAAGCGCAGCCGACTCGAGAAGGACCGGCTGAACGAGCTCCTGCGTGTGCTGGATATTCCCGAGGGTGGTCTCCAGGAGGCCATGGAGTTGGCCGTCTTCGGCTTCAGCGACCTGGTCCGGGACAAGAAGAAGCTCAAGAACCGCTTACCGGTCGGCAACGAGTCGGTGAACTACGGCTCGGCCGCCCTCAACGCGTCGATCCAGCGGATTCGCGCCGATGCACCTGGGCGACGCAAGCTCCGCCGCTTCTACGATCCCAACGGCCGGGTCAAGGGCTCCAAGGTGCTCTCGATCCACACCAGCAAGGATGCCGTGTTTCTGGTCGAGAACCAGCGTGAGTATGCCGCTCTCGCTCCGGAAGACAACTTCTTGGCCGGCGTCGCCGTGGAGAAGACCGCAAGTCACTGCGGTTTCACGGATGCCGAGCGCCTGGGTGCTTGGAACGCCTTGGTCGGCTGGGTGGACCGCGGCGGCGCCCTCAAGGGCCGCGATCTGGAGTCCTCATGCCGAGCCGCCCAGAACCAGGCCGACGGTGGGTGCCGTTTCGATGCCCGCTTCCGGCTGGGCCGGCTGGATTCCCGGATTCGTCCGCGCTAAGCCGACGCTCTGCCGGGCTCGCTGCCGCGAGATCGCGTTTGGCTCACGACGTCTGGCGTGGCCGGCGGGCAGGCTAGGAGAAGTCCTTGCCGGTCAAGACGGCGGCCAGGATCAGGGCCACCGCCAGCGGCGCGACGTAGCGGATGAAGATGCGCCAGACGCCGAAATGGAACCAACGGGGAGCCTTGCCATCCATCAGCTCCGCCTCGGTGCGCTCACGGGTCATCAGCCAGCCGGTTCCAAAGGTGATGAGGAAGCCACCGACGGGCAGGAGCCAGTTCGAGACCAGGTGATCCAACGTCGCGAACAGTCCGGCCTTGCCGGAGAAAACCTCGAAGCTGGAGACCGCGCCCCAGCCTCCGAAGGACAGGCCGCAAAGGACGGCCAAGGCCATGATGGCGCTGCCGCAGGCGAGAGCCGCGCGCGGACGCTTCATCCCGCGCTCGTCGATGAAGTAGCTGGTCACGACCTCGAGTAGCGAGATCGTGGAGGTTAGGGCGGCGAAGGCCACCAGGACGTAGAACAGCGGGGCCAGGAGCTTGCCGAGCGGGACCGCTGTGTAGAAAAGCTGAGGCAGAGTCAGGAAGAGCATGCCGACCGTGGACTTGGTGACTTGCTCGCGCATGCCTGGCACGCTGAAGATCACCGAGAACATGATGACCGTGGCCACAAAAGCGATGAGCGTGTCGAGGCACACCACGATTCCGGCCGAAGACACGATCGAGTCGCGCCGTTTGAGATAGGAGCCGTAGGTGATCATCGCGCCCATGCCCAAGGACAGGGTGAAGAAGGCGTGGCCGAGGGCTTCGAGCGCTCCGGCGGGCTCCAGGCGGGCGAAGTCGGGGCGGAAGATGTAGCCGAGGGCCTCGCGGGCGCCGTCCATGCTGAGCGCGCTCAGGAGCAGCAGCACCAGGATGGCGAAGAGTGTGGGCATGAGGATCTTGGCGACCCGCTCGATGCCGGAGCTGACGCCCCGGGAGACGATCCAGATGGTGATCGCCATGAACGAGCCTGCGAGCAGGACCTGCTGTGGACCATTGGCGGCGAAGAGACCGAAGGCCTCGGCCGAGGCCGCGGCCGGGTCGAAGCCGGAGAGCGACCAGCGCACGCACGCCACGAAGTAGCGCAGGGTCCAGCCCGCGATGATCACGTAGTAGGACAGGAGCACGAAACCGGTGAAGACACCCAATCCTCCGATCCAGCTCCAGCCGGTTCCGAAGGCTTGCCGGACCGCGCCCACCGGGCTTCGTTGCGTGTGCCGGCCGATGAGAATCTCTGCGATCATGATCGGCATGCCTACCGCCAGGATGCACAGGGCGTAGACGTAGACGAAGGCGCCACCCTCGTTAGCCCAGGTGATGTAGGGGAACTTCCAGAGATTGCCCAGCCCAATGGCACTGCCGGCGGCAGCTAGGACAAAGCCGAGGCGCGAGCCCCAGGTTTCGCGTTGGGACGACATGGTCAGGCGGACGGCCGGTTTGGCGGCCTTAGGGTCGCCCGACCCTCGGGCCCTTGTCAAGTCCGTTGCGGACGGCGCCCGGTCGTGGGGCGCCGGATCAGCGTCCGGCGGTGCGAATCCGGCGGCGCAAGACGAAGGGCCAGCGTAGCGACCAGGCCACCTGGCGCAGGTAGGCCCGGATCCCACCGATCTGGGCCAGGGTCCTGCGATCTTTGAGCTTGGTCATGACGTCCGTCGCTTTCACTTTCTTGTACGAATCCCGGGGGGCCGGGGTTTGGGCCCGGGGCCGAGTTCGGGATTCCGCCGTCATCGGCTCTCGGGCACTCTGTTGGATGCACCGGTGCTAGGAATCCTTCGCTCCGGCGCCACGTCGATGGATCGGGATCGAGCCGCGGAACAGGCTAGAATTCCTGCAGGATGCTTCCGAAAGGAGCGAATCGCGAGCGGATCCTGGAGCTTCTCGAGGCCAAGGGCGGTCTCCGACCCGGAGTCGTCGCTGAGGTCCATCGCGAGACCGGTGTTCCCGAGGCCGACATCTACGGTGTTGCCAGCTTCTATCATCTGCTGGCGCGTCCGGAGGACGGCGTGCGGGTGTGCCAGGGCCTGTCGTGCCGCATCGCGGGAAGCGCTTCGGTCCAGGCCGACCTCAAGGCCAAGGGGATCGCGAGCGCCTTCGTTTCCTGCCTGGGCCGGTGCGATCTGGCGCCTGCGGCGTGGGATCCGGAGGGCGATCCATCGACGCCAAAGACCGGCCTTTCGCCCTCTAGCGACGGCTTTGCCATCGACCTGGCGAGTCCGGACGCGACCGCCTACGAGGCTCTGAGGCGGGCGCGGGGGCGGGGTGCTGCCTGGGTCTTCGAACAGCTCGAAACAGCCGAGCTCACGGGCCGGGGGGGAGCCGGATTTCCGGCCCACATCAAGTGGCGCGCGATCGCGGGACAGGCCGAGTCCGAGCGCTACGTCGTGCTCAACGCCGACGAGGGCGAGCCAGGCACCTTCAAAGACCGCGAGGTTATCCTGCGCCGGCCCCACCTGGTCGTGGAGGGGCTGTCGATCGCGGCCGAGACCCTGGGCGCGGCCGAAATCTATTGCTACGTCCGTGGCGAGTTCGGCCAGGTGCGCAAGGCTCTCGAGGAGGCGGTGGCGGCGGCCCGTTCCGGCGGAAGGCTCGGTGCCGACGGATCGGTGCCCGCGTGGCACTTCGTGGATGGCCACGGCGCCTACATCTGCGGCGAGGAAACGGCCCTCCTGGAAGCGCTCGAGGGCAAGCGCGGCATGCCGCGTCTCCGTCCCCCGTATCCCGTCGAGGTCGGCTTCCGGGGCAAGCCGACCTTGATCCAAAACGTCGAAACGATCGCTTGCGTGCCAGCCATCCTGAAACGGGGCGGGGCGTGGTTCCGCGAAGCGGGGAAGACCCAGGCCGGCAGCAAACTCTACTGCCTGTCCGGTCACGTGGCCAGACCCGGGGTCTACGAAGCGCCTCTGGGGACTTCGTTCGCCGAGCTCCTCGAACTCGCGGGCGGGCCGGTGGGCCGGCTCAAGGCCTTCTCGCCGGGGGGAGCGTCGAGCGGATTCCTGCCGGCACAACGGGCGGATGTCGCCATGGACTTCAAGAGCTTGGCCGAAGCGGGCTCGATGCTGGGCTCGGCGGGCGTCGTGGTCCTGAACGACACGGTGGACATGGTGGAGGCGGCGCTGGCCCAGGCAGTCTTCTTCGAAGACGAGTCCTGCGGGCAGTGCTCTCCCTGCCGTATCGGCACCCAGATCCTGCGGCAGACGCTGGAGAGGTATCTAGCGAGCTGCCGGGACCCGTCGACCCTCGAACATGTCCACGACGTGGCCTGGGGGATGACCGAGGCGTCGATCTGTGGTCTCGGGCAGGCGGCCTCGCTGCCGCTCACCAGCGCGATGACGTACTGGCCCGAGGAGTTTGGGCTCGAGAAAGGAAGCGACTGATGGACGAGGCCAAGTTCGTGGTGATCGACGGCGACGAGATGGACCTTCGCCCCAGCGAGACCATCCTGGAGTGCGCGGAGCGTGCCGAAATCCAGATCCCGACGCTTTGCCACGATCCGCGTTTGGATCCCGCGGGAGCTTGCCGGATGTGTTTGGTCGAGGTGGAGGGCTCGCGGCTGATGCAGCCAGCCTGCGCGATGAAGACTAGCCCTGGGATGGTGGTCCGGACCCAGACCGCACGCACCGAACGGAACCGCCGTTTTATCCTTTCGCTGCACCTGGCCGACACGGTCGCCGATCGCGAGGTCGCCGAAGACAACAATCCGTCGAAGCTCTTCGAGCTCCAGGACCGCTACGGCTCGTACAATCCCTGGCCGGCGGTCGCGAGTCCGCGGCAGGGGCGGCCCGAGGACACGAATCCTTTCGTCCAGTTCCGGCCCGACCGCTGTATCGCCTGTTCTCTGTGTACCCGGTACTGCGACGAGATCGAGGCCGTGTCCGCCATCTCGCTGGCCTTCCGGGGCGGTGAGACCACGATCTCGACCGCCGACTCGCTGGGCCTGGCCGACACCACCTGCGAGCTTTGTGGCGGGTGTATCGACGTCTGTCCGACCGGCGCCATGACCGAGCGCCAGGCCGTCCTCTACGGCAAGCCCGAGGGAGAGCTCGACAAGGTCCGAAGCACCTGCAACTTCTGCGGTGTCGGCTGCCAGGTGGATCTCAATGTGGACGCCGAGGCCAACAAGCTGGTCAAGGTCACGAGCCCGCCAGCGGGCACCACCGTCAACGACGGCAACCTCTGCGTCAAGGGGCGCTTCGCCAACGACTTCGTGGACCATCCGGACCGGCTGACCGAGCCTCTGGTGCGGGAAGGCGACGGACTACGGCGTGCTTCTTGGGATGAAGCTCTCGGCCGGGTCGTAACCGGGCTTCAGGGCGTGGCTGCCGAGCACGGCGACAGCGCGCTGGCCTTCGTGTCCTCCTCGCGCTGCACAGTGGAAGAGAACTACCTGATGCAGAAGATGGCGCGGGCGGCGTTTCATACCCACAACGTTCATCAATGCGCGGCCACGTGACACGCTCCCACGGTCGCCGGTCTGGTGACCACGTACGGGGCCGGGGCGATGACCAACTCGATTCCCGAGATTCGGGACGCGGACTTCCTCTTCGTCATCGGCTCGAACACCAGCGAGGCGCATCCGATTATTGCGATGGAGATGAAGCGTGCCATCGGGCGGGGAGCCCGTCTGGCGGTGGCCGATCCGCGCGCCATCTGGATGACCCAGATCGCCGACTGGCACCTGCAATTGAAGCCCGGCTCGGACGTCTGGCTGCTCAATGCCATGGCCCACGTCATCGTGACCGAGGGTCTGGAGGACCGGGAGTGGGTAGCCGCCAACACCGAAAACTTCGAGGCGGTACAGGAGACCGTCCTGCGCTATCCCCCGGAGGAGGCCGAGAAGGTCACCGGCGTTCCCGCGGAGCGGATCAGGGAAGTGGCCCGGGCCTACGCGACCACCGAGAAGGCCGGAATCTACTACACCCTCGGTATCACCGAGCATACCTGCGGCACCGATAACGTCTACGCGCTCTCGAACCTGGTCCTGATGACCGGCCATCTGGGCAAGCGCTCGGCGGGCATGAATCCGCTGCGCGGCCAGAACAACGTCCAGGGCGCCAACGATGCCGGCGCCACGCCCGTCTTCTATCCCGGCTACCAGCGGGCCGAGGATCCGGAGATCCGGCGCAAGTTCGCCGCGGCCTGGGGCGTGCCCCAAAGCGAGACTCGCGGCCTCAATCTCAACGAGATGATGAAGGTCATCGGCACGCAGATCCGCGGTATGTATCTCATGGGCGAAGACATCGTGATCTCCGAGCCCAACGTGGGCAAGCTCGAGGAAGCTCTGAACCAGATCGACTTCCTGGTGGTCCAGGACATTTTCCTGAACGAGAGCTGCCGGTTCGCCGACGTGGTGCTGCCGGCCGCCTGCTTCGCGGAGAAGGAAGGCGTCTTCACCAACTCGGATCGCCGGGTCCAGCGCGTCCGGAAGGCCATCGAGCCTCCAGGCCAAGCCCGTGCTGACTGGCGGATCCTTCTCGAAGTCATGGACCGCGCGGGTTTGGACCAGCCCGACTACGCCTCGCCCGCCGACATCTACGACGAGATGGCTGCGCTGGCGCCCAAGTTCGCGGGGATCTCCCACCAGCGGATCGAGCGCGAGGGGGGCCTTCAGTGGCCGGTGGAGAGTCCGGAGGCTCCGTCCACGGAATATCTCCACAAGGACGGAGTGCTGCGCGGCAAGGGGCTCTTCCAGCCGGTCGAATATGCCCCGCCCTTCGAGGAGGAGGACGTGGAGTACCCCTTGGTCCTGTCCACGGGCCGGACGCTCTATCACTACAACGCCGCGACCCAGACGCGGCGCAACGATGGGCTGACCACAAAGCAGCCCGGAGCCTTCGTCGAGATCCATCCCGCCAATGCCCGCAAGCTCGGGATCCGAGACGGCCAGCTCGTGGACGTGGTTTCCCGGCGGGGCCGGGTGCGCTGCCGAGCCATGGTCTCGCGGCAGGTCCTGCCCAACGCCATCTGGATGCCCTTTCACTTTCCGGAGGCGAGGACCAACGCGTTGACCACTGACGCCGGGGACAAGATCACCGGAACCGGCGAGTACAAGGTGTGCGCGGCTCGCATCGAGCCGGCCCCGGACGAGACGACCGAGAACGTGTTTCCAGGCGCCTTTGCCCAGGCACCCTCCGGGCCGTAGCTGTGGCGTGCTCGCGACCGGCGGTGCCGGGCACGGGGTTCCGTCGGGACGACCCTGGTCGGTCGAACGGGAAGGGGACGAAGGATTTTCGGCTTTCCGGCATCCAAGTGAGCAGGGGCCGGAGCGGTCACTGAGCGAGCCGAGGCCCCGGAAACCCTTCAGAGACGCAATCCAGCCGTGATCGAACCCAAGTCAGGGACCGCAACCGCCCCCCGGGACGAGCGTGCACTGGTGCACCGGATCCTGGGTGGGGACGAGGTGGCCTTCGACGCATTTGCCGACCGCTACATGCCGATTCTCTTCCGCTTCGCCCGCCGCCGGCTGCACGGCGATATCGAGTTGGCCTGGGACGTCGTCCAGACGACGATGTGCAAGGCGATTCCCAAGCTCTCGACCTATCGCGGAGAGGCCAGTCTGTCGACCTGGCTCTGCGCATGCTGCCGTAACGAGATCGCGTCTCACTTCCGCAAGCGCCGGCCCGAGCGCGAGCTGCCTCTCGACGATGGCGACTTTGGGCCTGAAGCCGTGACCGCGCCCTTGGGCCTGGGTCCCGAGCCGGGCTTGCTGCGTCGTGAGCGCCGCGATCTCGTGCACGAGGCCCTGGACCTCTTGCCGCCGCACTACGCCGAGGCTCTGGAGTGGAAGTATCTCGAGGGCGCTTCGGTACGCGAGATCGCCTTGCGGCTCGACCTCAGCCCCAAAGCCGCCGAGTCGCTCCTAACCCGGGCGCGCAACGCCTTTCGGCAGGCCTACGCCGATCTAGCCGAGCCGGCACCCAAGGACCTGGGCTGGCCCCGCGAGCTCGTCGCGGACACCGAATCCGACCGCCCGAGCCCCCTACGGGTTGCGGAATCCGAGGGCCTTGCTCGCGCTCCAGATGTTCGATCCCGCCCCCTCAACCTTCCGAGGAAGCAATCATGACGACTCGCGACCCAAAGAACGAACCTCGAAACGGCCGACTGGACTCGCCGGCAGGAACCGACGTGACGTCGCCTGCGGATGGGTCCGACCCGATCGCCGCCCTGTTGGCCGAGGCGGGGCCGCGGGATTCCGTGGAGCTGGATGGCTCGGACTCCGGCAGGCGCTTCGAACAGGCCAAGGCCGCGGCTCGCGCCTCCTGGCGGGACCATCTGGCTGAAGAGAACGAGGATTCCGAGATTGGCGCCGCTATCCAGCACCCGGCAAGCCGGTCCGGATGGCGACCGGGTTCCCTGGCCGCGGCGGCGGTTCTGCTGCTCGCGGTGACCGCCGGCTGGTGGTTGCTGAGCGGCGAGCGCCAGAGAGCCTTGGATGAGTCTGTGGTGCGTCTGGGCACGGTCGAGGCCGTAGCCGGCTCGGTGCGGATAGGCGAGACGGAGGGGACCTTGGGCAGCGAGGTTCTTTCGGGAGCGTGGATCGAGACCGGTGACCGGGAATCCGGCGCCGGCCGGGTCGGCCTACGCCTTGGCGCCGGCCAGAGCGTGCGATTCGATGCCGGCAGCCGCGCCCGGTTCCTCTCGGCTGAGCGTATCCAGCTCGAATCCGGAGCGGTCTACGTTGACTCCGGTGTCGAGACCTCGAGAGCAAATCCCGGCTCGGCGATCACCGTCACGACTCCGTGGGGCTCGGTGCGTGAGATTGGAACCCAGTTCGAGGTTCGGCTCCAGGAGGACGCGGAGGCCGTTCTCGGCGTGCGGGTGCGGGAGGGTGCGGTCGTGGTGGAGGCGGGTGCGAGCGAGCAGGGGGCCGCGGCGGGCGAGGCGGTTCAGATGAGCGCCGGTGGCGCTTGGTCGCGAAGTCAGGTCTCAAGCGACGATTCTTCGTGGACCTGGATCGAGGCGCTGGCGATTCCGTTCTCGATCGAGGGACGAACCCTCAGCGAGTATCTACGTTGGCTGGAGCGAGAGACCGGCTGGACGGTTCGCTTTCAGGATCCCCAGGCGAGGGCCGAGCTCGAAGGCACCATTCTGCACGGTTCGATCGAAGGCATGGCACCGCGTGAATCGGTCACGCCGATACTCGTCGGCAGCGGTCTCGAGGCTCGGTTCGAGGACGGTGGTCTCTTGGTTCTCGTCGATGAGTCGATCGACTAGGGCAGGAGACGCGACCGACGCTACTGAACCGGTCCAATAGATCAAACTGCACGTGGAGCTAGATCTCAGAACGTGATCCGGACTCCGATCGACGGAAAGAGCCCGGTCCAGTGCTCGGGCTCCGCGTCGAGGATTCCCAGTTCCTCGTCGATACCGTAGTCGAAGCCCGCGACATTGTCCCGATCGTAGGCGTTCTGGACGTCCAGAAAGGCAAGTAGACTCGTTCGCTCCGAGGGCTTCCAGCGCCGGGTGACGCGAACGTCTAGCCGGTGGTACGCCGGTAGGCGCTCGCTAAACGGGAGGCCCAGTCTGGGCAGGAACTCGGCCTCGTCGTCTTCATCACCGTCTGGGAGCTCGGCAACCAAGGTGAGCGGCGTGGTGGGCCAGCCCGTGTGGTACCGCCAGGCCAGGTTCACTGTCCAGGCCGGACCGATTCGGTAGTCGAGATCCAGATTCAGCGTATGGGTTTGGTCGAATGCACGCGGCACCCGGAGGCCGTCGAAGAGAACATCCTCGGTGTCGGCCAAGGCGTAGTTGATCCACCAGTCCAGCCGCCGCCCAAGACCGCCCTGCAGGAAGAGCTCGAGTCCCTCGGCACGGCTGCTCCGAGGTCGGATGAGCACCCGATCCGGCTCGACCTCCTGGAACTCGTTGATCGGCTCGTACAGGTTCTCGAAACGGGGTCGGGGGTCGTCGACTGTGCGCTGGTAGGCTTCGACCCGGAGAGTCAAGGGTCGGGCCCGTCTCGGCCGGAAACGCTTCTCGAACCCCAACACGCGGTGCTCGGCTCGCTCGATCGGAGCGAAGGTGGTGACGCCGTCGGCGATGTCCAACTCGTAGGTGCGCTGACTCTGGGCGAAGCGTCCCCAGGCCGCTCGCCACAGGACTTCGCTGCCGGCTGAGTAGGCCAGATTGAGCCGCGGCTGCAGCAAGCTTTGGCCGGTCTGGCCGGCACGGTCGTAGCGCAGGCCGGTCTCCAGAGCCAACGCTGTTGTTGGATGCCAGCGGTAGATCAAGAACGCGCTGTCCTGGCGCTCTTCCAGGGTCCCCGCGATCGCGATCGAGCCCTCGGGACCGTTGGCGCGGATCTCGGCCAGGGGACTGTCGAAGGCGAAATCCGCCGCGTAGTCGTACGCCGTGTCGAACCGTCTCAGGTCGAAGCCCCAGCGCAGCTCCGGGCCGCTTCGCTGCTGGAGGTGCCAGGACTGGCGGGCGGCGAGCACGTCGGTGTCCCGGCGGTCGCCAACGTCGAAGCGCACGTCCTCGTCAAGCTCGAATCCGTTCCGGTCACGCCGGATCCGGCTCCACGAGAGCGCGCTATCGACCAGGAGAGAGTCGCCTAGCAGGCGTTGGAGAGTCGTCCAGAGGTACGAGGTCTCGTAGGCGGTGCGGAAACCCTTTTCGCCGTCCGCGTTGGTCTCGGCGAGGTGAAACGAATCCTCGGCGTGCAGCAAATTGCCACGCAGGCTCGTCCCCGGGCTGGTCTGCCGGTCGATCTTGGCGAAGAGATCCCAGTACTCCGGCCGCTCGTCCCCGACGATCTTCCGGGCCAGATCGGCGGTTCCGCGCCGACCCTGCGCCAGCCAGGCGGTTTGGCCGGAGTCCGAGGCGCCGGCGGCGCCAAGCTGGAGACTCAAGACGTCGAGTCCGATCTGGCTGCGGATGGCGCCCGCCGGCGTGCGCGTGGTCATGTCCAGGACGCCAGCCAAGCGATCGCCGTGGCTGGCGCCAAAACCGCCGGTCGAGAGCTCAACGTTGTCGAGAACTCCGGGAGCGATGAGGCTGAGAGCCCGGTCGAAGTCCTGGAGATGGAACCCCTCGTAGAGCTCCTGGCCGTCGAGGACGATCTGGGTGGCGTCGCGCCGAGCGCCCCGCACGTGAAAGGCGGCGGACACATCGTTGGCGGCGATTCCGGGCAACAGGCTCAGCGCCCGGAAGAAGTCGCCGCCGAGCTGGGGTAGGGCGGTCAACTGTTCGCGGTTGACCGCGACCGGGGTGATCGGATCGCGGCGCAAGAGAGAGATCTTGCTGGGCGTCACCACGATCGAGTCTTCGGCGATCGGCGCCGGATCCAGGAGCACCGTCACGGCGAGATTCGTGCCGAGTCCGACCTCGACGTCGGGGAGCTCCCGCACCACGAATCCCCGGCGCCGGAACTCGAGGGTCAGGCGGCCCGGCGTGAGATCCGAGAACCCGAACTTGCCAGCCTCATCGGTCAGCGTAGAGGTGGCCGCCGATCTGCCCGAGCTGGTCGAGTTGCCAGATTCGCTAGATCCGGTCAATCCCACTAGGACAACCTGGACTCCGGGCTCGGCCCGGCCGGTAGCCCTGGAAAGCACCACTCCGGATAGGCCGGCAGAGTCCGCCGAGCGGCTGCGATCGGCCGGAACCACCACCAGCGCCCCGCCGACACCCTCCCGCGCCTCGAGGCCGTGGGCCGCCAAGAGCCCATCCAGGAGCTTGCGCGTATTGGCCTCCGCGGGCACAGCCTCCACCCGCAGCTCTGGCCCGACGACCCGGCTAGTGAAGATCAGCTCGAGACCCCGGGCCTGGAGCTCCTGGAGCGCCCGCGTCAGGGACTGTCCCGGGAAGATCGCGTCGGGTTCGGGGCCTCGAGCCTGTCCGCCCACGGCACTCGGGAGGGCTAGGGTCAAGGCCAGGCAGCAAACCGCCCAAGGCAGGCGCCGCCGACTGGGAGTCGAGCTCACGTGACCACGATACCAAGGGAGTTCGGCCGGCCAGTGGACTTTCAATACCCGTGAACACGGTCCTGAGACTCGACAACCAGGCGTCGTGCAAGCGCGGTATCATCAGGCACCGGCCCAAAGAAGCGTTCCTACGAAAGGGCAGTACCTTGGCATCTTCGAGCAGAATTGACGGGGGCATAGGAATGAACGGACGTGGCCCGCGAGCGAATTTGCTAGTCCGGGGCCCCGCGTTACTCCTTGCCTCGTGGATGTCAGTCTGTACTGCCGGTTCTGCCTTCGCGCAGGAGGCCGCCAGGACGACATTCTGGCTTACCTCGTATGGCGTCACGACCAACAAGGCGGTCCTCGATCAATGGGTGTGGGTCTCCAAGTCTCCCTTCCGGACCAGCACCGTCGCAGCCGTCCATAGCGACTTCCGACTTCCAGCCCGTTACAGTGGCCAAGGTCCCGCTTCGTTTTCGCTGGTTGCGGAGCGAAACGGTCAAGAGGCGGTCCTGGTCGGTGACGAATGCGTTCTGTCGGAAGACGCCGTCTGTACGGTGTCGGGTGGGCCGGTCAGATTCGAGCCGGAAGAGCGCCTTGTTGCTAGGTTTGCGTTCGAAAGATTGCCAAGACTGAAATGGGATGATGCCGTATTGGCGCAACTTGCAATAACGCCGGATACTTCTTCTGGCAGTGCCGTATCCGCCTTCGCCGTCAGCGCCTTGCCAGGTGGAACGACCGGTTGGGCTGAAGGGCCGGAATATCAACCGATGGGTGATGCACGACCTCCTGATTTCATTGCTCGGTCGCTGGACTCTCATTTCGTCGCGTACGTACCACCGGAGGCCGCCGAAGGAACCTCGTTCAGGATGCCGATGAAGTTCCGGCTTGCGGAGATCGAGCTTGCGGAGAGTCTCGGCCCCGGCTTCCTATGTATGCAAGGCACTCCGATCGTCTGTCGAGGAGCGGAGTGCAAGTCCGCGAGACGGGGCAAAGCGATCGCCGCCATCGAGGTTCGGCATGCGGACGGCTCCAGCGAGCGGCGCCGAATTGTCCACAATCGCCGAAAATTCGCGTTCCTTACGTGCCGCGGGGCTCCGATCGAGTTTCGAGCTGGCGATCGCGTTCGCGCCACGGTTTCGTTGAGGCAATACCCGAAGACTCTCCTCGCGAACTCACAGGGCTCAGAGAGCGATCTCGTTGCGGTTAGGGTTGGCGTGGCCGAGCAGGCGATAACCGAACCCGGAAGGGTCAAACTCGACGATGTCGAGCTGAATTCGAAGTTCGGCATCAGCGACATATTCGTCAAGCTTCGCGTGTGCAACGGCCTGGATCAGACCGTCGAGCCCTTCGCCATCTCCTTTCGACGCGACTCGAAAGGCAAGATCCGAAAGTATCCATCGATTTTCGACGAGCTAAGACCCTGTTCGGGGATGGCATGTCCACAGACTGGCTTCAACCGCTGCAAGTCGGGATTCATCAACATGACGTCGAATCGAAAGGGAAAGGCTGACGGCTTCATTATTGAAGTCAGGGACTGGTCTACTGGCCTGGAGAAGGTGGTGTACAGGAGAAAATTCGAAGGTCCCGAGTACGTGCACGAATGGCTCGGATTTGGAGACTAGTGCGACGAACTCGGGACTTGCCGGAGAGCGAAGAAGTCTAGTCCTCGATCCCTCTTGCGCTTCAAGAACCCGGGCGAAGTAGCGCAGTCTCGAAGACGACGGCGGAGGCCCTTCAGGTCCTACCCAGGTGGCTCGATGTATTCAGCACTGGTCTTGGCCCCGTGGGAGACCGGAAGAGGACCCTAGGAGACCAGCCGCCGGTCCAGGCTGCGGTACTGGATGGCTTCGGCGACGTGGGCGGGTCCGATGGTGTCGCCGCCGGCCAGGTCGGCGATGGTGCGGGAGACCTTGAGGACGCGGCTGTAGGCACGGGCTGAGAGCCCCAGGCGCTCGAAGGCGTCGTCGAGGAGGGTCCGAGCCTCGCCGGAGAGGCGGCAGTGGCGCCGGATCTCGCGAGGCCCCATGGCCGCGTTGGCCGGGACCGCGAGAGTCTCTCCCAGGCGCTTGCCCTGAAGCTCGCGCGCGTGTCGGATCCGGTCCCGAACAACGGCGCTGGATTCACCTGCCGGCCCCCGAAGGTGCTGGAGCTCGAGAGCTGGGACCTCGACGTGGAGATCAATGCGATCCAAGAGCGGTCCCGAGACCCGGCGCCGGTAGTTCTCGATCTGGAGCGGGGAGCAGGAGCACTCGTGCTTGGGATCGCCGTGGTGACCGCACGGGCACGGATTCATCGCCGCCAGAAGCGCGAAGCGGGCCGGGAACCGGAATCTCCCTTGGGTCCGAACTACCCAGACGTGCCCGTCTTCCAGAGGTTGACGCAGCGATTCGAGAGCGTCGCGCCGGAACTCGGGGAGCTCGTCCAGGAAGAGCACCCCGGTGTGGGCGAGACTCACTTCGCCAGGGCGCGGAACGGTTCCGCCGCCGATGAGAGCGGCGGTGGAGATGCCGGTGTGTGGACTCCGAAAGGGTCGCTCGCATACCAGGCCGCTCGGAGGCTCGGCGGCGACCCGGGAAACCACCTTGGTGAGCTCGGCGGCTTCGCTCGGAGTCAATGCCGGAAGCAAGCCAGGGAGGCAGCGCGCGAGCATGGTCTTGCCCGCCCCCGGCGGTCCCAGAAAGAGGAGGTTGTGGCCGCCGCCGGCCGCGATCTCGAGGCAGCGCTTGGCGGTCTCTTGACCCCGCACCTCGGCCAGGTCGCTCGCCGCCTTCGGTCCGGTCTCGAGACCGGTGGCGAAGGGCTCGACCGGGCTGACCGGGGTGACTTCAAGGAGGTGCTCGACTGCGCCGCGGAGACTCGAGATCGGGAGGACTGGAACCCGTCCGAGAGCCGCCGCCTCCGGTCCGTTAGCCTCTGGAACGAGGAGCTCGCGGCATCCAAGCCGGTGGGCCAGATCGGCGATGGCGAGCCCGCCTCGTATCGGCCGGACCGTACCGTCTAGGCCGAGCTCCCCGCAGAAGAGCCGGCCGACGAGGGTCTCCCGGGGGACTTGCTCGAACGCCGCGAGCAGGCCGAGCGCGATCGCCAGGTCCAGATGGTTGCCGGCCTTGCGGATGTCGGCCGGAGCCAGGTTCACCACGATCGAGCGGGGCGGCAGGGTGAAGCCGCAATTGCGGAGCGCGGTTCGGACCCGTTCCCGACTCTCGCGCACCGCTGCGTCGGGCAGGCCCACGATCTGAACCTGGGGCAGGCCGTTGTGAGCGTCGATCTCGACCGCCACCTCTCGTGCCTCGATCCCCCAGGGCGTTGCCGATGTCACGCGCGCGAACATCTCTCGTGATGAGAGACGGCAGCGAGGGCCGAAATCTGACGGGTCGCAGCGTTCAGGCCGCCATCGATTCGGTCTCGATTCCTGGCCTGGGGTCTCGGTGGACAAGAAATCATCCCGGCTCGGGGTAAGATCGCGTCGGGCGCTCGCCTTCATGGGCCGAGGGCGCCCAACGGTTCGGAAGGTCGAGAAGGAGGGTTCGAAGCATGAAATTTATCGCTGGCTGCCTCGTCGTTCTCTTGCTGCTCGGGGGCGTCGTCGCCTTCTGGGTTTTCGGCGAGTACAACCGCCTCGTGGCCGAAGACGAAGCCGTGACGACGGCTTGGGCGCAGGTCGAGACCGCCTACCAGCGCCGGGCCGATCTGATCCCGAATCTGGTTGCGAGCGTCGAGGGCGCCGCCGAGTTCGAGCAGGAGACGCTGACCCAGGTGGTCGAGGCGAGATCCCAGGCGACCCGCGTGGGCCTCGAGGCCAACCCGGATCTCCTGAACAGCCCGGAAGCCTTCGCCCGGTTCCAGCAGGCCCAGGACGGCCTGTCCTCGGCCTTGAGCCGGCTGCTGCTGGTCGTCGAGCGCTATCCCGAGCTGCGGGCGGTGGCCGCCTTCCAGGACCTGATGGTCCAGCTCGAGGGCACCGAGAACCGCATCTCGGTCGAGCGGAATCGCTTCAACGAGGTCGCCCGGGCGTTCAATACCCGGATTCGCCGGGTTCCGACGAGCTGGTTCATCAAGACGCTGGGCTGGCCGTTCGAAGCCAAGTCCTACTTTGCCTCGCAGCCGGGAGCGGAGACCGCGCCCGAGGTGGATTTCGACTTGGGCGACTAGCGAGGCCGCTCGGGAACGTTGACTCTAGAGCTGTCGGGCGGCGGGCTCACGCTCGACGCCTTCGGGGAGATCGCCGCAGGTGGCCGAAGGGTTCGGCTGACCCGGGAGGCCCGGACCGCGATGGCGGCCGGGCGGCGCGCGCTCGAAACGCGGGCGGCCGAGGGTGACGCCGTGTACGGCGTCAACACCGGCTTCGGACTCCTCGCCGACACCCGGATCGCGCCCGAACGGCTTGGCGAGTTGCAGCGCCGGCTGCTCGTAAGCCACGCCGCCGGCACCGGCGATCCGCTGCCGGCGCCCGCGGTTCGGGGCATGCTGCTGCTGCGAGCCAACACCCTGGCGCGTGGGCACTCCGGGGCGCGGCCCGAGGTCGTCGATCGCCTCCTGGAATTGCTCAGCCGGGATCTCTTGCCGGTCGTGCCCGGGCGGGGCTCGGTCGGCGCCTCGGGCGATCTGGCGCCCCTGGCGCACCTGGCGCTGCCGCTCATCGGGGAGGGCGAGGTCGAGCGGGGAGGCGAGCGCGTGCCGGCGGGGGACGCCCTGGCGGAAGCCGGTCTCGAGCCTCTGGCTCTCGAGGCCAAGGAGGGCCTGGCCCTGATCAACGGCACCCAGGCCATGACCGCCCTGGTAGCGCTGGCGGCTTTGGGCGCCCGCCGGCTTGTGAGGCTGGCGGATCTCATCGGTGCCTTGGCGACGGATGCCATCCGCGGCACCGACACGGCCTTCGACGAGCGCATTCATGCTCTGCGTCCACATCCCGGGCAGATCGCGAGCGCGGCCAACTTGCGCCGCCTGCTGAGCGGTTCCGAGATTCGCGAATCCCACCGTCACGACGATGACCGCGTCCAGGACGCCTACAGCTTCCGCTGCATGCCGCAGGTCCACGGCGCGGTGCGGGACGTACTGGCCGACGTCGAGCGCAAGCTCGCCATCGAGATGAACGCGGTCACCGACAATCCCCTTGTCTTCGAGAGTTCGGACGGGACTGCGGAGGTGCTCTCGGGCGGGAATTTCCATGGCGAGCCCATGGCCTTCGCGGCCGATGCGCTGGCGGTGGCCGTGGCCGAGCTAGGTTCGCTCAGCGAACGGCGGATCGAGAAGTTGACCGATCCCAGATTCTCCGGCTTGCCGGCGTTCCTGGTCGAAGATTCCGGCCTCAACTCCGGATTCATGATCGCCCACGTGACCGCGGCAGCCCTGGTGAGCGAGACCAAGAGCTTGTGCCATCCGGCCTCGGTGGACTCGATCCCGACCTCGGCGGGCAAGGAGGACCACGTCTCGATGGGAATGGGCGCGGCGCTCCGCCTGGAACCCGTATTCCGCAACGTCGAGACCGTCCTGGCAATCGAGCTCCTGGCCGCCGGACAAGGCATCGACCTGGTGCGGCCGTTGCGCTCGAGCGATCCGCTCGAAGCGCTTCACGGCGCGCTCCGGAAACGGGTAGGAAGATGGCGCGAGGACCGGGTGATGGCCAACGACATCGAGCAGGCCCGTCAGTGCCTGCGGCGCGATCTTGACGAGCTTCTGCCACCGCTCGAGTAAGCACGGTGCCGCGGAGCAACGCCCGGTGATCCAGCCGGGAGGCAGGCTAGAATCGCTTGTGGAGGCAACGCGAGACCTATGACCGATTCCCCGGCCGAACCCCATACCATCCGCGCCCCTCGTGGAACCGAGCTCCAGTGCAAGGGCTGGCTCCAAGAGGCCGCGCTCAGGATGCTGATGAACAACCTCGACCCCGAGGTCGCGGAGATTCCCGAGGAGCTGGTGGTGTACGGCGGCTCGGGCAAAGCTGCCCGGAACTGGGACTGTTATGAGGCCATCACCGCCAGCCTCAAGCGGCTCGAGGCCGACGAGACCCTGCTGGTCCAATCGGGCAAGCCCGTCGGCATCTTTCGCACCCATGAGGACGCGCCCCGGGTCCTGATCGCCAACTCCCTCTTGGTGCCGCACTGGGCGACCGCCGACGAGTTCCGGCGGCTGGAAGGCTTGGGACTGACGATGTTCGGCCAGATGACGGCCGGCTCCTGGATCTACATCGGCACCCAGGGCATCCTACAAGGGACCTACGAGACCCTGGCCGAGTGCGCGCGCCAGCACTTCGGCGGATCTCTCAAGGGGACCCTTACCGTGACCGCGGGCCTGGGCGGCATGGGTGGAGCCCAGCCACTGGCTGTAACCATGAACGAGGGCGTGGCGCTGGTGGCCGAAGTGGATCCCCACCGCATCGCCCGGCGCCTCGAGACCCGCTACCTGGACGAGAGCGGCACCGATCTGGACGCGGCCATTGCTCGGGCGCTGGCGGCTCGGGAGGCCGGCGAGGCGGTCTCGATCGGGGTCGAAGCCAACGCCGTGGATCTGCTCAAGGCCCTACTGGACGCCAACATCGTGCCCGAGGTGGTGACCGATCAGACGTCGGCTCACGACGCTCTGACCGGGTACGTGCCTCACGGTCTCGACTATGGCCAAGCCCTCGCCTTGCGGGAAGGCGACCCCGAGGAGTACATCCGGCTCTCGATGGCTTCGATGGCGGCTCATGTGCGGGCGATGCTGGAGCTCCAGGCACGGGGTGCCGTCACCTTCGACTATGGCAACAATCTGCGTGGGCAGGCACTGGAGGCCGGTGTCGAGAACGCCTTCGGCTTCCAGGGCTTCGTGCCTCTGTTCATGCGGCCGCTGTTCTGCGAGGGCAAGGGACCCTTTCGGTGGGCCGTGCTCTCGGGGGACGAAGCCGATCTAGCCGCGACCGATGAGGTGATTCTGGAGCTCTTTCCCGAAGATCGCGCCCTCGAGCGCTGGATCACGATGGCCCGCGAGCGAGTGGCCTTTCAAGGCCTGCCGTCGCGCATCTGCTGGCTGGGCTACGGCGAGCGAGCGCGAGCGGGGAAGGCCTTCAACGATCTGGTCGCCACGGGCCGGGTCAAGGCGCCAATCGTGATCGGTCGGGATCACCTGGACTGCGGCTCGGTGGCTTCGCCCAACCGCGAGACCGAGGCCATGAAGGACGGATCCGACGCCATCGCCGACTGGCCGGTGCTGAACGCCCTCCTGAACGCGGTCAACGGCGCCACCTGGGTTTCCGTCCACCACGGCGGTGGCGTCGGTATCGGGTATTCCTTGCACGCGGGCATGGTGGTGGTGTGCGACGGGACTCCGGCGGCCGAGGCCCGGCTGGAGCGGGTTCTGACCGGTGATCCAGGCATGGGCATCGTGCGTCATGCCGACGCCGGCTACGACAAGGCCCGGGAATGGGCCCGTACTCACGGCGTCGATCTCCCCATGGCGTGATCTCGCCGGCCGCATTGTCCCTACCGGTCCGGCCTTTGCGATGCCCCCCGGGCACGAGCGTTGCAGCCGAGGTCGCAGGATGCTGACTCGGGATCGGCTTCGCCTGCTCAGGGCACTCTGCCTGGCGGCGGCGGGATTCGCACTGCTGGCGCCACTCGGGATGCCCTGGGGATTGGCCGCGCTTGCGGCCGCCTGGGCGCTCTTGCGTCCTGGCCGCCGCGAGGCGATCACGGTCGGAACCGTGCTGGCCTTGGCGCTCGGTGGCGCCATCTGGTTCCACTGGGATCCCGGTCCGAAGCAGGAGCCGGGCCGCGAGCTGGCCGCGGAGCTCGAGCACGAAGCCGTGGAGCTTGCTTCCCTTCTGGACCCCCCGGGCGCGTCCGGAGCCGAGCTGCGGGCGGCCTTTGACACCTTGGAGGCGCGGGCGGCGAGGAGCGGCCGGCCGGACTGGACCTGGATGCTCTTGGATCCGGACGGCACCGCGGCCTCCTGGGCGGGGCGGGGCCTGATCCACGAGCTGGCTCCCGACGCGCTGCCGACAACCGGCCTGGCTCGGCGCTCGGGCTACGTTTCGGAAACCTGGGTGGCGCTGCGCCCTCTCGACACCTCGTCACGGCCCTGGCGAATCCTGGTGGGAGCCAGCCATTCGCTCGGCGCTCCGTTCTCGGACGGGCAGGGACTCGAAGCGGGGAGCGCCACCAGTGGTGCAGCCGACGAGAGCAGTGCTCCCTTCGGTGGCGAAAGGCGGAGACCGTGGAGGCCCTGGGGCCCGGATGGACGTGGCTGGGAACTGGCCCGAGCCTGGCCCGGGTTCTTGGTGGGTGGTCTCCTGCTGGTTCTGGGGCTCGCCAGGTTGCGCGAAGAACCCACGATCGCCGCGCTGCTGCTGGCCGGCGCGACGGCGGGGTACGCCTCGATCGGCCCGAGCGAGCCGCCGACGGTTCTCCTCTTCGGGGCCGGGATCGCCGCCGCCCTCCTGGTGGGATCGCGCTTGGCGCTAGGCTCCCGGCCGGCGCTGCTCGTGGGAGGCGCCCTCGCGGCGCTGGCCCTGGCGGCGGTGGCCGCGTACCTCCACTGGCGGCTCGGTCCAGTCGACCTCGGCTCCAGCTTGGGGGGCTCGCCCCGGAAGCTGGTCTTGCGCCTGGCCATGGCCCTTCTGGCCCTGGGTCTCCTGCCGCGACCCAGAGTGGGCTCCGGGGCTTCGCTACGGCATGGAACTATGGCCGCGTTCGGCGTCTTGATCCTGGGGGCGGCGCTCCACGACCGAACGGTCGTCTCGCTGGTCTGCCTTGCGATCGGAGGCGCCCTGGGCAGCCTTGTCAAGGCGCCCGTTCGAACCTGGAACGCCAAGAGGGTGTGCCTGGCGGTGCTGATGGCGGCGCTGGCCTGGGAGGTTGCCTTCCAGGACGCGCGGCTTCGCCAGGTGGCGGACGGTGCCCCGGCCATGCTCTCGGTACCCAGCGCGGCCGAGCTCGAGGACCTCACCCAGACCCTGTCCGCCTATTTCACCTACGAGCTACCCGGCTTGCTGGCGAATCGGACCGGCGATCGGGATTCGGAGGATCTCGCGTTCGCTCTCTGGAGCGGCTCGCCCCTTGCCGAGCGTTACGGTCCTTCTGGCGTCGTGGTGCGCACGGCCGAAGGCGTGCTCTCGTCCTTTGCTTTCGGGCTGGCTCTGACCGAGGACGGAGAGCTCGACCAGGCGCTCTCCCGCCGTCATGTGCTCGAGCTGGCCGGCTGGGATCACGAGCCCATCCAGGGCGAGATCGCGCTCGGCGGCGCTCTCCCTGGAGAGCCGGCTTCGGTGGCCTACTGGTACGTGCCTCATCCGGGATTCCGGGCGCCGGTCCGCCGGGCTGGCCGCGTGGCATTGGATCTTCTTCGTCTACGGCCCGGTCTTGGAGCGCCGGGAGCGGCAATGCCGGCGGGAGTTCTTGTCGGCAGCTACCGGCCGGACGGCCGCGTGCTGGAGGCGCCATGGACCGGCGCCGGCGACCTGAGCGTGGCCGGTGGGCGCCTGCCCGACAGGATCAGGTCCCCCGTGGGTTCGGCGAAGGTCTACGCCGTTGCCGCGCCCTCAGGCTGGAACACGCTGGTGGTGCCAGAGCTGCGGCCTTTCGAGCCGCTGGAGAGGGTCGCGACCCATGCGGTCACGCCCCTCTTGATCTTGGCCCTGGCGGGGCAGCTCGCGATGTGGCTGGGGAACCGCCGGAGCTGGAGTCTGGCCCGGCCGCTGCCATCGTTTTCTCGACGGGTCCTCACGTCCTACACGGCGCTGGTGATTCTTCCGATCTTGCTGGTGAGCGTCTTTGTTCTGCGCATGGTGAGCGGGCGCATCGAATCGGAACAGCGGGTCGCGGGTGAAGCCGCCCTCGAATCCGCCCAGCACATCCTGGGCGACTATGTCCTGACTCTCGAGCCGGGTTTCGGCATCGAGACCATCCTCGACGACGACCTCCTGCTGTGGCTGGCGGACGTTATTCACAACGACGTCAACCTCTACTGGGGGAGTCAGCTCTACGCCTCCTCGAAGCGTGAGCTCTTCGCCGCCGGAGTGTTGCCCACTCGCATTCCGGGGGAGATCTATTCCGAGCTTCGTCTGTTGGGCTCGGGTCTGGCGGCGCGCGGCCGCGCGGTCGAGGGAGCCTCCTATCTCGAGATCTACTCACCTCTGCGGATTCCTGGAGTCCCGGTGGACGCCACCCAGTTGGTGCTGTCG
Source organism: Candidatus Multivoradales bacterium (assembly GCA_965223155.1). Classification (GTDB taxonomy): domain Bacteria; phylum Acidobacteriota; class Thermoanaerobaculia; order Multivoradales; family JAHEKO01; genus CALZIK01. The sequence continues at coordinate 438,806 of CBDCVR010000013.1, read as the reverse complement.
CTGCCGATGCTCGGCCAGCAAGAGGAGGCTGCGGCGGATCTGGCCCGCCTGGCCCGTAGGGTGCTGCTGGTGGCGCTCGCCACCGGCCTGCTGCTGGTGGCGCTGGGCCGGCGCTTCGCGCGTACGCTCACCGAGCCCGTGACCCGGCTGGTCGAGGGCACCGAGCGAATCGCCGCCGGCGCGGCTGGGCTGGACTACCGTCCCGTGGACCGGGAGTTCGGCATCCTGGCCGAGGCCATCGACCGGATGGCCGGACGGGTGGCCCGCGGTCGGGAACGTCTGCTGCACGAAAAGGAAGTGGTGGATCGAATCGTCGACAACATCACCGCCGCCGTGGTCTCGATCGACAGCTCCGGACGGGTGCTCTTGGTGAATCGCTCGGCCCGGGAGCTCCTGGGAGCCGAGATCGGGGAGCCGCTGCTGGCAACGCTCGAGGGGCGTCCCGACCTGGAGGAAATCGCGGGCTTCGTGCGCGACGAGACCGGCAGCCTGCGGAACGCGACTATGCGCTTGCCGGTGGCGGCGGGTGATCCGGATGCGGTTGCCGAGGAGGGCGACTCGGCCAGCCGCGAATGGACCCTGGTCTGGGTGCCGATCGCCGGCGAGACCGAGCCCTCCGCGCTTCTCGTAGTCGAGGACGTGACCGAGGTGCTGCGCGGACAGCGCCTGGAGGCTTGGGCCGAAATGGCCCGGATGATCGCCCACGAGATCAAGAATCCGCTGACCCCGATCCGGCTCTCGACCGAGCACTTGCGCGAGGTCTACCACGAGCGTCCCGACGAGATCGAGACGGTCTTCGAGCGCTGTACAGAGAACATCCTGGAGCAGGTGAACGAGTTGCGCGAAATCGCGGGGGAGTTCTCGACCTACAGCAAGATTCCGAATATTCAGAAGCAGCCCCGCAATCTGGTCGGCACGGTGGCGCACCTGGTGGAAAGCTATCTGGCGGCGCCCGCGGGCACGGCTCGACTCTCGCTCGAGGTGGAGGAGGGGCCCACGGTGACCGAGTTCGATCAGCGCCTGCTCGTCCGGGCTCTCCGGAACCTCTTGGAGAACGCCCGTCGAGCGGCGGGCTCGGGTGGCCGGGTTCGAGTCCAGATCGAGCCGGAGCCCGAGCGGAATTCGATTGCCGTGCGGGTCCAGGACTCCGGCCCCGGGGTGGATCCCAAGATGCTGGGTCGTATCTTCGAGCCGTACTTTTCGACCGACGACGAGGGGACCGGGCTGGGACTTCCCATCGCCCGGCGGATTGCCGAGGAGCATGGTGGCACCCTCGAGGCCAGGAACCATGCTGAGGGCGGCCTCGAGATGACCCTGCGCTTGCCGCTCGTGTGATCGAGGACTCTGTAGTGCGAGCGGCTTCAGGTGGGCGTCTACTCGAACGTGCTGCCTCGCTCTTTGGCCGGTCAGGTCTAGCTCCCGCGACCGCCGAACGGTGAGGTACCATCCGGGCGCTCACCTCTCGAGCGCGTACGGCAAGAGCATCGGGCGGACCGTAGGAATCCGCGCCGCCCACGCCGCCCGAGCCGCCCGAGGCGATGGACGCCGAGCTAGTTGACCAGGACGACCCCGAAGGAGACTCAATGATGCGCCGATCGACCGCTCTCCATCTTGCCGCCGCGCTGCTCCTCACCATGCCGGTACTGTTGTCTTGCGCGACCTCGGGGACGGGCCCCTTAGCCGCCGCGGAAGCTCGGGATCCCATCGCGACAATGATGGCGAAGAGCGAGCGGGCGGATGGCATGCTGACGATGTACAAAGACGCGGACGGCGGCAAGGTGTGGCTCGAGCTTCCCGCTCCCGGCGAGGACGGCGTGATCGGAGAATACCTCTATGTCGAAGGCCTGGCGACGGGGCTGGGCTCGAACCCGGTTGGGCTGGATCGCGGACAGCTCGGGGCGAGCAGGTTCCTGATCTTGCGCCGCGTCGGCAATCGGGTGCTCTTCGAAGAGCCCAACCTGGGTTTCAGGGCGCTGGCGGCAGGCGACAGCGAAGCCCGGGCGACGCGGGAGTCCTTCGCGCCCTCGGTTCTCTGGGCCGGACCGGTCGAAACCACTGGCCCGTCGGGGAGCCTGCTCGTGGATCTGACGTCCTTTCTGGTGCGCGACGCTCATAGCGTCGAGCGCCAGTTGGACAACACCGGACAGGGCAGCTACGCGCTCGATCCGGAGCGGAGCGCCGTGGATCTGGCGAACTGCCACGCGTTTCCCGACAACCTGGTCTTCGAGTCCGTCCTGACCTACGCCGGGAGGAAGCCCGGAGCGCTGGTGGCGGCTACGGTCCCGAACGGTTCATCCTTCAGCCTTGTGCAGTACCAGAGTCTTGTGCGGCTGCCCGATGAGGGCTACGAACCGCGCCCATTCGATCCCCGATTCGCCTCTCTCGCCATCTACTTTCAGGACTACGCGGCTCCCCTTGCCGAAAGCATCGAGAAGCGTTGGATCGTGCGGCATCGCATCGCCGCCGACGGACCGGATTCGGAGCTCGTCTTCTACGTGGATCCCGGCATCCCCGAACCCATCCGGGGAGCGGTTGTTGACGGGGCGTCTTGGTGGAGCGATGCGTTCGCGGCTGCCGGGTATCCGGACCTCTACCGTGTCGAGATGCTGCCTGAAGACGCCCATCCCCTCGATATTCGCTACAACGTCATCCAGTGGGTTCACCGGTCCACCCGGGGTTGGTCCTACGGCGGCGGCGTCATCGACCCGCGCACGGGCGAGATGCTCAAGGGGCACGTCAACCTGGGCAGCTTGCGAGTGCGTCAGGATCGCCTCATCTTCGAAGGGCTCCTGGGCACCGAGAAGACCGGTTCCGGCGACGCCGACGACCCCATCCAGCTGGCTCTCGCCCGGATTCGGCAGCTCTCGGCGCACGAGGTGGGACATGCGTTGGGCTTTTCGCACAACTTCGCGGCCAGTACCTATAAAGGACGAGCTTCGGTGATGGACTACCCGGCGCCCTGGGTGCGGCCGGCGGCCGACGGTTCCCTGGATGTCACGGAGGCCTACGACGATGGCATCGGCGAATGGGATGTGCATGCGACCCGGTTCGCTTACGGTGAGCCGGAATCCGGGGAGTCGGCGGCGGCAGCGATCGAGAGGCTGGCCTCCGAGGGCCGGGAGAGCGGGTACCTGTTCTTGAGTGATTGGGACGCGCGGCCGGCAGGTGCCGCCCATCCGCTGGCGAATCTCTGGGACAACGGCGCCGACCCGGTGGCGGCCCTGGAGGAGATCCTGGAGGTTCGCCGGCGCACCCTGGCCCGTTTCGGCCGGGACAACCTGCCCGCCGGCGAGCCTCTAGCGCTACTGGAAGAGGTCTTTGCCACCGTGTACTTCCAGCACCGCTATCAGCTCGAAGCGACGGTGAAGTCGGTGGGCGGGCTGCTCTATTCGTATTCCTTGCGCGACGACTCGGGAGGGGAGGTACGGAGGGTGGCCTCGGACGTCCAGCGGGCGGCCCTGGCGGCGGTTCTCGGCGCCATGACTCTCGAGGCTCTGGACGTGCCCGAAGAGGCGCTCGGCCTCTTGGCTCCCCGGCCCTTTGGCTACGGCTCGAACCGGGAGCTTCTGAGCCATCGGACCGCGCCCGGATTTGATGCCCTGGGAGCGGCCAGGACCGCGGCCGATCTCGTGGTCGCCGGCCTGCTGCAGCCCGAGCGCGCGGCCCGCCTGATCGACCAGCACCGCCGGGACCCGTCCCAACTCGGATTCGCGGAGGTCGTGCAAGCCGTCGTCGAGGCGGCGTTCGAGGCTGGCGCGCCAGGGGACGCTCTTCGATCGGCCGCCATCCGCGCCGAGGTGCAAGAGGTCGTGGTCGGGCACTTGATGCGCCTCGCCGCCGACGGCGAGGCTCACGGTACGGCCCGTGCCCAGGCCGACGAGGCCCTCCGGAAGGCGCGGTTGCGACTCCGGGCCGGGGTCCATGGCGAGTTTCTGCGCGCCCAGATCCGGCGCTTTCAGGAGCGGCAACTGGCCGACGAGCTGGTACCGGTCGCGGCGCCCGAGATTCCCCCCGGATCGCCGATCGGGCTTCCCGGGCAGATGGATGGTTTTTGTAGCCATGGGGCGATTGGATACGAGCCGGGTGGATTCGAGGAAGGTATCTCGGCGAGGAGGACAGGGGAATGAAGGCCGGCCTGAGCCGCAAGGCGTACCAACCGATTCGTCCGGGCGAGACCTACGAGCCCTACGTTCCGGCCACAGAGAGCCCGGCGGAGTTCACCTTCAAGGCGATTCTGGCCGGGATCCTCTTCGGGATCGCTTTTGGCGCCGCCAACGCCTATCTAGGGCTTCGAGTCGGACTGACCATTTCAACGTCGATTCCAGTGGCGGTGATGACCGTCGCCGCCTTCAAGCTGTTGGAGGCCGGCGGCGTTCGGAGCTCGATCCTCGAGGCCAACACCGCCCAGACCGTGGGCTCGGCTTCGAGCTCGGTCGCCAGCGGGGTGATCTTCACCTTGCCGGCGCTCTTCCTGTGGGGTCTCGAGCCCCGCCTTCTCCAGATGACCCTGCTTGCCATGTGCGGCGGCCTTCTGGGCGTACTCTTCATGGTGCCGCTACGCCGCTTCTTGATCGAGCGCGAGCATGGGCGGCTGCCGTATCCCGAAGGCACGGCCTGCGCCGAGGTTCTGGTCGCGAGCGAAGCCGGCGGCAGCCGCGCGCGGAATGTCTTTTTCGGACTCGGAATCGGCGCGGCCTTCAAAGCCGCCGTGGGTTGGGCGCGGGTGGTGCCCGACGATGTCCACTTCAAGGTGCCGCTGCTCAAGAAGGGCCAACTGGGATTCGAGATCTCGGCGGCCTTGCTCGGGGTCGGCTACATCTTGGGACCGCGTATCGCGGCGGTCATGGTCGGTGGCGGATTGCTTTCCTGGCTGGTCTTGATTCCGGCGATCGCGATCTGGGGCGAGTCTCTCCAGGCGCCCTTCTATCCCGAGACGATCGAGCTCATCCGGGACATGGAGCCGAGCCGGCTTTGGACACGCTACATCCGCTACATCGGCGCCGGGGCCGTGGCGACGGCGGGCCTGATCACACTGATCCGGAGCCTACCGACCATGATCGAGAGCTTCCGGGTCGGCACGAAACAGCTCCGCGCCAGGCTGGGCGACGCGGACTCCACGGTCGTTCGCACCGCCCGTGACCTGCCGCTGCCCTGGATCGGCGCTGGCGTGGCGCTGCTGGCCCTGATCCTGGCGGGTGCTCCCGCCGCGTTCGCCACACTGCCAGGACCGGCCGCACGGGCGGTCGCCGCCACACTGGTCATCATCGCCGCTTTCTTCTTCGTGACAGTCTCATCGAGAATCGTCGGGCTGGTCGGGGTCACGTCGAATCCCACCAGCGGCATGACCATCGCGACATTGCTGGCCACCTCGGGCGTCTTTCTGCTCATGGACTGGACCGACGCCGCCGGCAAGGCGGGTGCGCTGACCGTGGGTTGCGTGGTCGCGATCGCCGCCTCGATCGCGGGCGACACCTCTCAGGACTTGAAGACGGGTTTCCTCCTGGGCGCGACACCGCGGCGTCAGCAGATGGGCGAGCTCATCGGTGTCTTGTCCTCGGCGGCCTTCGTCTGCCTGACCGTGATCTTGCTGGATCGAGCCTTCGGCTTCGGAGGGGAAGAGCTGCCGGCGCCGCAGGCGACCCTCATGAAGCTCGTCATCGAAGGCGTGCTCGAGGACTCCTTGCCTTGGGGCTTGGTCGGGATCGGAATCGGCATTGCGCTCGTATGCGAGGTGCTGCGAATCCCGAGCCTGCCCTTCGCGGTCGGCGTCTACCTGCCGGTGGCCACCATGGTGCCCCTTTTCTTCGGCGGACTGCTGCGGCTCTGCGCCGAGCGCTCCGCGCGGGACGAGGACGACGCAGCCGAACGGCGTGAGCGCGGGATTCTCTTCGGCTCCGGGCTGGTCGGAGGCGAAGGGCTTCTGGGCGTGGCGATCGCCGGCGTTGCCGTGCTCCAGGCTCGAAGTCCGGAAGGGCTGGGCCATGCATGGGCCGGCGCGGCGGGCCCTTGGTTCGCGACCGCTGCCTTCGTCGCCCTGGCGGCGCTCTTCTGGGTGGTCATCGTACGCCGCTCGGGCAGCGAGGACGGGTAAGGCGTCGTGACGGCGCGCCATCGCACCGGCGGGTCGGGGCGGCGCAGCGGATGGCCGCGCCGTGCGCCCGCTTCCGGCGCCGGACGGGCCTTGGCTGGTCTGGCGCTTCTGATGATGCTGGGTGGTTGGTCCGCGACGTCCTGTGGGAGCGAGCCCGAAACCGCCGGCGAGGCTCCGGAGAGCCCGCAGGCTGGGGTGCCCTCGGAGGCGGCGCCGGCAGGCGGAGGTGCTGAGCCGGTCGGGGAGGGGGCGCGGAGGACGGCAGCCTCGGGTCCGGCGGTGTATCGCGCCAACGAAGTGGCCCGGTATCCACACGACCGAACGTCGTTTACCCAGGGCTTGTTGTGGCACGGCGGCTGGCTTTACGAGACAACGGGCCGCCATGGCCATTCGAAGCTTCGCCGCCTTCGCCTGGAGTCGGGCGTCGTGGACCGGGAAGTGTCCCTCGATGAGGAGTTCTTCGGCGAGGGGCTGGCCCGCGTTGGAAATGAGTTGCTCTGGCTGACCTGGCGTTCCGAGCGGGGATTCCGCTTCGCTCTAGAGGACTTCGAGGCGCTGGGCAGCTTCGAGTACCAAGGCGAAGGCTGGGGCCTGTGTAACCACGATGGCGCCCTCTACCGATCCGACGGCTCGGCAACCCTGTGGCGCCACCACATCGGGACCTTCGAGCCCGAGCTTCGGACCACGGTTCGCTCAGGCAGCGGTCCGGTAACCGGCCTCAACGAGCTGGAGTGCACCCGCGAGGGTATCTGGGCCAACGTCTACGGCCGGGACTTCATCATCCGGATCGACCCGGCCACCGGCCGGGTGACGGCCCGCGCCGACCTGGGGCACCTGCTGCCGCCTTCCTCACGACCTCCGAATGGGGTCGTCAACGGCATCGCATACCGGCCCGAGACCGGCAGCTTCCTGGTCACCGGCAAGCTCTGGCCGGCTCTCTTCGAAGTCGTTCTGGAGCCGGAGTCCTAGCCGCCTCCGGCCGCTAGCCGACAGGCGCTTCGATCTTGAGCATACGGGCGTAGGCCGTTGCCAGCGTGTCGGGCAGATCCAGGTCCCAGAATAGGCCCCGGACCTCTTCCCGGCTGACGTAGGACCAGATGTCGTCCCACTGGGCGTAGCGCAGCATGTTGGAGATCGCCCAGCACTTCCGCTCGCGGTCGTCACCGGCCAGGATCGCGGCCAGTTCATCCTCGGTAACTTCCTGATCTGGGAAGAAATAGAGGGTCTTGCCGGTCGTGCCGTTCATCCTCCAGAGTATAGCGTAGGCACCCTTGACGGCCCCAGGTGGCTGGGCTAAGTTCGGCAGCACTCAGCGCTCGGAAGTGCGAGCGCTGCGGCCGGGCACGAGCCCGAAATCGGCCTCCATGCGGGCATAACTCAGTTGGTAGAGTGCAAGCTTCCCAAGCTTGATGTCGCGGGTTCGAGTCCCGTTGCCCGCTCCAGTTCTGAGACCCGAAAAGCGAGAACCTAGTACCGAGTGCCCCTGATGTGGGGCCACCGGAGAACGAGAAAGAGAGTAGAGAGCACGATGTCGATTTTTCGCCGTGAAGACGAAGCGCCCGAATCCCCGTCCATGGTCGAGCCTCAGCCCAGCCGGCCCGCACCGCCACGGAGCCGTCCGGTCGCGCCGCCGACCCAGACGACACAGATCGCCCAAGGGCTCAAGTTTCGCGGCGAGATCACCGGCAGCAGCAATCTCAGCATCTCGGGTGAAGTGGATGGCAAGCTCAATCTCGAAGGTAAGGTCATCATCGAGGACAGCGGCTTCGTGCGCGGCGAAATTCAGGCCAAGGAAGTCTGCGTCGGCGGCCGCGTCGAGGGCAACATCCTGGGCGAAGAGACCATCGAGATCCTGGGGAAGGGAAGCGTCAAGGGAGACGTCAAGTCACCCAGGGTCATGATCGCCGATGGAGCCTTCTTCAAAGGCAACGTCGAGATGGGCGGCTAGCCTTTCGACGTCCGTTCCGGTCATCCGTTGCCATACCTCGGCCAGTGCGGCCGGAAACGGCGCCGTGAAGGAGACCGCGGTGCCGGTGCGCGGGTGCTCGAACGCGACCTCCTGTGCATGGAGCGCCGGCCGGTCCAGGCGCTCGGCGGCTAGCGCCTTCTTCTTCGGCAGCGAGCGCCAACGGCTCTCGCCGTAGACCGGATCGGCCAGGATGGGGTGGCCCAAGTGACGCAGATGCACTCGGATCTGGTGCGTGCGACCGGAGATCGGAACCGCCTCGACCAGGGAGAGCTCGCCCGCTGAAGCCAGGACGCGATAGCGGGTCTCGGCCTCCCGGCCTCTGCTCGTGACCGCCATCTCCTTGCGTCGGAACCGGTGCCGGCCGATCGGCGCCTGGATCGAGCCTTCATTGACATCCGGGCACCCGAAAACGATCGTCAGGTAGCGTTTCGAGACTCGGCGCTCGGCAAAGGCACGACTCAGCGCTTCGAAGGCTGTCGCACTTCGGGCTGTCACCATGACTCCACTGGTGCCCGCGTCCAGGCGGTGAACGATGCCCGGCCTGCCGCTTCCGCCCACTGCGGCGATCTCGGGATAGGCGGCCACCAGGCGGTTGACCAAGGTGCCGCCCGGGCGTCCCGCGCCGGGATGGACGACAAGACCGGCGGGCTTGTCCAGAACGACCAGGTCCGGGTCTTCGAACAGCACGACAAGCGGCCCGGGCTCGGGCTGGACGCGGTCATCTGCGGCCGGCGGCGCCGGCTCGCAGGAAACCCATTCGCCCCCGCGAAGCTTGAGGCCGGGCTTGACCGTCCGATCACCGAGCGCCACCCTTCCGTCTCGGATCCAAGCGGCCGCCCGGGCTCGCGAGACGTCGTAGGCCTCGGCCAGGTAGGCGTCGAGCCGCGTTCCCCGAGCGGAGTTCGAGATACGCCAGCGATTCGGCGGTGGAGACTGAGCGGTCACTCGCCGCCGGTTCGAACGGGTGCCTCAGCTGTCGCCGGCTCGTGACCGGTCCGGCGGCCCTGAAGCAGGGAATCCAAGAGAATCACGCAGACCCCCAGGGTGATCGCGCTGTCGGCGACATTGAAGGTGTGCCAGTGGTACGAGCCGTGGTAGAAGTCCAGGAAGTCGGTCACGCCGCCGCTCAGCACGCGATCCACGAGATTGCCGACGGCTCCGCCCAAGACCAGGGCCAGACCGCCGAGGGCCAGCCGCTCACGGCGGTCCAGCCTGGCGAAATAGACCGACACCACGGCGAGGGCGACGAGGCCGAGTCCCGTCAGAAGCCATGTGCCTAGCTTGTCGCCGCGGGCGGCGAAGAGGCCGAAGGCGACGCCCGTGTTCTCGACGTGGATCAAGTTGAAGAATCCCGGAATCACTTCGATCGTGCGGTGCAGCGGCACGCTCGATTCGATCTGGAACTTGCTCCACTGGTCCAGGACAAAGATCGCCGCCGAGATCAGGAGAAAGTCGGACTTGCGGGCCGGCCACTTCATGTCGGTATTGTCTCCCGGACTGGCCACAGGCGCGAAATCGCCGCAGCCGCGTCCGGTCCGAAACGGTTGGGATCTTCCCGGCCGGAATCTCGATCCAGGTTCTGTTCCGCGGCCCGATCCGTTTCCAGATCCAGGGCTCGATCGACTTCGTGAGACGAGAACCAACGGATCGCGGCCACCCCGGCGGCTCCGGCCCGGTGTACGGCCGCGAGCCGTCGCGAGTCGATACCGCCGACCGCCAGGACCGGCAGGCCTTGGCCAGACGCCTCCGCGAGCGCGGCAAGGCCCTGGGCGGGTCCATAGCGGACCTTCTCGGGGGTGGCGAAGACCGGTCCGAAGTAGACATAGTCGGCTCCGGCCTCGGCGGCAAGCCAAACTTCGGTCACCGAGTGAGTCGAGACGGCGAGCGAGAGCTCGGGAAAGGCCCTCCGGACTTGCCCGGCGGGCAAGCCCGAGGCCGGCAGGTGAACGCCGCTGGCTCCGCCGGCGTTCGCGAGGTCCGGTCGTTGGGCGAGGATCAGAGCGACGGGTTCAGGCAGTATGGCTCGACCCCTGCGGCAGACCTCCAGGAGCTCTCGGTCGGGTAAGGCCTTCTCACGGAGGTGAACCGCGTCCGGTTGCAGCGTTGCGACATGCTCGAACCAGGGTTCGAGAACCCGCCAGGCGGAACCGGGCCGCGCCCGGCCCGAGCTGATCGCCACGACCCGAGGCGGCTGGAAGGACCTTCTCATTTGCGCCGGCTGAGCCAGGCTTCGAGATCGTGAACTCCCCAGAGCAGGTGCACGGCGCCGAGGCCCGAGATAGCACCCCGGAAGTACGGGCTGGCGTACACGGTTGCGAGCAGGGGTGGCAGCAGGTTGCCGATGGCGCGATCCCAGACCGGGCTCCACGGCGCGAGCAACAGGAAAGCCCCGGCCTCGGCGCAGTAAAGAATAAAGAGCGCCTGAAAGATGCCCCGCGAGCTCACCGCGGGATTCTAGCCCGATCGCTCTAGCGGCCGCCGTTGTCGCGCCTGCGCCCCGAGCTGCGGCTAGAGCCACGGCTCGCGCTGGCTCGGGAAGATCCGCCGGAGCTCCGCGGTGAGCGCACGCTGCCGTTGCGGGACAGACTCGACGAACCGGACCGGCTCGAGGGCGGAGCGACTCGTTGCGGTGCCCGCGACGGGCTTCGCGAGGGCTGCGAAGGTCGCAAGCTCGATCCACTAGGCTGCGAGCTGGGCCGGGCATGAGAACCGCCCGGACGCGACGAGGGGGACTGGAGCCGGGAAGGAGGCGGAGTCGTCGCGGGCCGAGAACCCGAAGGCCGAGATGGAGGCGGGTTGGTACGAACGCGGCTGCCCAAGCCTTCCCGGTAGCGCTGAATTCGGTCGATCACGCTCCGGCGGTCGGCGCCTGAAGGGGTGAGCGGGGTTCGCTCTCTGGTTCCGGAGATGCCGCCGTGCCGGGCCGGCGGAGAGGGCTGAGCTGGCGGCCGCCTCTCGAGCCGGGTGCGCGATCGTACATCTGAGCGCGGATCAGAGAGTGTCCCGGATCCCGGCGGCGTTCGAAGCGGGGGCCGGGTTTCGGGCCGGATTTCGGAACGGATGGGAGGCCGAGCCCCCGTTCGGCTGGTGGGTGGGGCCAGGCGAGAGCGATCTCGGGTGCTGGTGTCCAACCGACCTCGGTCGGTACCCACGGTCGACCGTGGGCTCTGCGGAGCCCGGCTGAGACTCCCGGAGTCGCTTCTCGCCCGGGAGCGCAGCGATTCGATGCGATCGGCAGCGCCTCGGTCGGTACCCGAAGAGCCAGTCCGGAGGCCGCTTTGGGGGCGGCCCAGGCGGGAACCGCTCGGCTGGAGACCGCGGTCGTTGCGAGCGGCGGAGCCCGAAGGACGCAAGGCGGATCGGCCCGCCACGGAGCGCTCGAGGGTCCCGGACTCGGCCAAGGGCCGGAGGCTCGCGCCGCGGCGCCCAGCGTCGAGACGCGAGGCGAGGAGGCCATCGGAACGGTCCCGCCGAGCGACGAACCGGCTCACATCCGGCAGGCCGCCGCCCGCACGAACCAACTCCGAGGTCCGAACCGCCGAGCCGCGCCGGCTGAGCGTTCCGAGAATCTCTCCCGGCTTGCCCCAGCGATCGGGCGTGATGCCGCGGGTGTCGGTCGTTACGATGCCTCGAGGAACGGCGAATCTGGCCCTGCGGCCGATGTCCCGCCCCGAGCCCCAGTATCTGTCGTAGCCCCGCCGTCCGAAGTAGCGGGTGGGGCAGAAGGTCCAGGAGTCGAAGTAGCTCCAGGGTCCGCCGGCCCAGCCGTAGACGCCGAGGCGAAAACCCGAGTAGCCGTAGTAGCGGCTGTAGTACCCGCTCGGAACCCAGCCCACATAGGTCGGGCCCCAGTACCAGTAGACACTGGCTGGCGAGTAGACCGCACCTGGGAACCACATCCAGCCGTAGCCGGGCACGTGGTCCCAGGACCCGTAGTGGCTGGTGAGCCAGCCCCAGCGGGCCGAGGCCACCCAGGTCAGGCCGCTCGGCGTGTACACCCACCGGCCGTCCACGAAGGGCCTCCAGGCCGAGCCGACGTAGGGCCGCCAGGCCCATGAGCTCTGGTACTGGACCCAGTCGCCGTTGCCGTGGAGGGAATGGGCCGCGTACCGAAGTCTCGGCTCGACGTGACGAGTGGCTGAGGCGGGAACTCCGCCTTCGAGCTCCTGGCTCCAGAACTCCAGCTCGTCGGCGCCGCCCGCCGAGGCAAGGGTGGCGTACGACCGGCCGCTGCCACGCACTTCCAGAAGCTCCCCGCCGCGGGCGATTGAGGAGCCTTCGGAGGTCTCGGCCTCGGCCAGGCCCCGCCTCACGACGACCTCTGTGAAGTCGTAGTCGAAGATGGTGACGCGGTAGAGGCCACCGGGCGCGAGATAGACGACCGCGTTGGGAGCAACGAGGGTCGTGTCAGCGGAGCCATAGTCGTCGGTGCGCAGCAGAATCTCGCCCTCGTCCAGCACCAACTCCGTGGCCCGGCCCGCGCGGGTGTCGGGCGAACCGAACAGGGCTTCGAAGGTAAGCCGGGACGAGCGGTCGATGCGAATGACACCGCCGTCCGGCAGCACCACCTCGGCTCGACCCGAGGAGTACGTGGTCAAGACGTCTCCGGAGAGCAGGGGGTGGTTCACTTCGGCTTCCACCGCCTCTTGCGCGCGCGAGCCGTAGCCGGCGGGTTCGGTGGCGTCGAGGCCGGACAGCGTCACCGAACCCTCGACGGTTCGCACGAAGCCGTAGCCGATGGCGTCGTCATCGATCGCCGCATCGGCATGCGCGCCAGCTTGCGAAGAACCCGGATCGTTCCACCGATCCTGCGCGCCGGCGGCGTCCGCGGTCACAAGCCCGGCGGTCGCGAGCAGAGCCAGCAACATGGCGCTCGTTGTCGGCCACCTGTTGGATGGGAGTTGGTGTGCGTTCATCATCGTCCTCGTCTCGGTCGTTCGGTGGGTCTCTCGAGGACCCTCAGCCCCTGATTTTGCAAGGCACATACCACGCCGGGCTGGCCGTTCGCCTCTCGTTCCGGCTTGGCCCAGCGGCTATAATCGCAGGCATTCTCGGACCGTGGGACAGAACGTCCTCAAAGCGTGACGGTCCAGATGCGGAGCAGCCCATGGCCTTCAAAGATTTTCTCGAGAAGATTCGTCCGTCGTCCGCCAAGAGCGGCGGCCAGGGCGGCGCCGTAGGTGAGGAAGAGCTGACCATCGATGACCTGATCACGCTCGAGCGCTACGAGGAAGCCCGGACTAAGCTCAAGAAGCGAGTCAAGCACCGTCCGAATGACTACCGCTCTCGCATTCAGCTCGCCGACGTGTACTTGAAGACCGGGGAGCCTACGGAGGGAATCGCCGAATATCTTTCGATCGCCGACCGCTACACCCGGGACGGATTCTTCGATCGCGGCCACGCCTTGCTCTCGAAGCTCAGCCGGATGATGCCCGGCGAGGAGCGCCTCTTGGGGAAGATGGCGTCGATCGAGCGTGCCAAGCGTCTCGACCACCGGCGCGACATGGTGGTGGACAGCCTGATCGGCAAGTCTTGGGCTTTCGAAGTCCGCAAACACTGGCCCGATCTCGTGCGGGGTCCTCTGGTGGAAGTGCTCTCGGAGGAGCAGCTCGGCAAGCTCATGCCAGCGATGGATTTTCGTCGCTTCAAGAAGGGCGAGCTCCTCGCGCGCAGGGACGAGAAGCGGGTCGAGATGTTCACTCTCGTGACCGGTTCGGTCGCCGCGGAGGTCGAGCTCGCTACCGGCGCAACGACTGAGCTGCGGATCTTCCACGGCGGCGACATGGTCGGCGACCGGGCGCTCTTTCGGCGCGAGCCCTGGCCGGCCAACTACCGAGCCTTGGAGAAGACCCTGGCCCTGGTCCTGGATCGGCGCGGGGTGCAGCAGGCGCTTACGGGCGAAGAGGATCCTCGGGCCTTTTTGGACACGTTACAGATCCAACGCTTGGACACGGACATCGCGGACGCGATCGGCAAGATCAAGGCCGCGCATCCGGCTGAATCCCAGGGCGAGCCCGCGATCAGCGCCCCGAGCGACGCTCCAGGTGACGCAGGGGGCGAAGGGGCATCGGAGGAGATGAGCGAGTGAGCGTTCTCGAGATCCGGCAGTATCCCGATCCGGTGCTGCGGGAAGAGTGCCGGCGGGTCGAGGCCTTCGATGACGGGCTCACGCGCCTGGCCGCCGACATGGTCGAGACCATGTACTCGGCGCCGGGAGTCGGTCTCGCCGGGCCGCAGGTGGGCGTCGCTCGCCGCATCGCGGTGGTGGACGTGACCGTCGGCGAAGAGGAAGACGCGCTCCTGGTACTGGTGAATCCGGAGATCCTGGACGGCAGCGGCTCGGAGAAGGATTTGGAAGGCTGCCTCTCGATCAACGGCCTGACCGAAAAGGTTGACCGTCCGACCTGGATCCACGTCCGCGCCCAGTCCTTACAGGGCGAGATCATGGAATTCGAGGCAGAGGACTTCCTGGCCCGGGCCATCTGCCACGAAGTGGATCACCTGGACGGGATCCTCTTCGTGGATCGGCTGCGCGGACTTCGCCGCGAGAAGGCCAAGCGACATTTACGAAAACTACGGGACGAGCAACTCGTGCCCACAGGAGCCTAGAGGGTGAGACGACGGCAACACGATCGATTCGGAGTTTTCGGAACAGATAACACGCGCGCGGTGGCTTTGCTGGTGCTGCTGGTGGCCGCCCTCGTGGCCGCTTGCGGAGGGGGAGGTGGCGGCAGTCCGACCGCTCCGCCGCCGCCCGGCCCCCCGCCGCCACCTCCGCCGCCGGCTCAAGGGATCCTCTTTACCCCCAACGGCGCACCGGGGAGCGACACGATTCACCTCGACGGCAACGACACGGCGGACACGACCTCCGACTTCACCCTCGAGGTTCGCGCCAGCCAGGTTACGGATCTCTACGGCGTGAGCTTCGATCTGGAGTTCCCTGAGGACCTGTTGACGTTTCGTCGAAACGGCGTCGACGTGGGCTCGTTTCTGGAGGCCGGAGGTGTCGAGCCCGAGATCCTGGTCAAGCGGCAGGGGGACACCCTGGTGATCGGCATCTCGCGCATCGGCAACAGGGCGGGGGTCGACGGCTCCGGCGTGCTCTTCACGATCCGGTTCCGAAACGGTGGCAAGGCGGGCGACGGTGCCTTCCGGTTCCGCTCCAACAACGCGGTCGACTCCGAGGGCAACGTGATCGAAGCGACCGACTGGATCGCGGGCTCGGTCGAGGTCAAGCTCTGAGCCGCACGAGGCCGCGGCTCGAGCTCTACAACACCCTCGGGCGGCGGCTGGAAGCCCTCGACCCGGTCGGCTCCGAACGCGGGAAGGACTCCGATTCCTGCGGGCGCCCCGCGGTTCGCGTCTACACCTGCGGACCCACGGTCTACGACCGCCCGCACATCGGGAACCTGCGCACCTTCCTCTTCGAGGACATCCTGCGGCGGACGCTGCGCTATCTGGGCTACGAGGTCGTCCAGGTCATGAACCTGACCGACGTCGACGACAAGACCATCGCCCGGGCCGCCGAACAAGGAGTCGAGCTCGGCGCCTACACCGCTCCTTTCATCGAAGCCTTCTTCGAGTCCCTGGATACCCTCCACGTGGAGCGTGCCGAGGAGTACCCGCGGGCCACCGAGCACGTTCCCGAGATGATCGCCCTGATCGAGCGGTTGTTCGAGACCGGCGCCGCCTACCGGCAGGACGATTCGGTCTTCTTCCGCATCCGCGAGGACGAGGACTACGGCAAGCTTTCAGGCTTCGACCTGGACGAGGTCAGGGTGGGTGAGCGCGTCGCCTCCGACGAATACGGCAAGGAAGACGCTCGCGATTTCGTCCTCTGGAAAGGCGCCAAGCCGGGCGAGCCCCAGTGGGACTCACCTTGGGGCGCCGGACGGCCGGGCTGGCACCTCGAGTGCTCGGCGATGGCGATGAAGTACCTGGGCGAGAGCTTCGACATTCACTGCGGCGGCGTGGACAACATCTTCCCGCACCACGAAAACGAGATCGCCCAGAGCGAGACCGCGACCGGCAAGCCCTTCGCCCGGCACTGGGTCCATGCCGAGCACTTGATCGTGGACGGCGAGAAGATGTCGAAGTCCCTCGGCAACTTCTACACGCTGGACGATCTGTTGGAACGGGATGTCGCGCCACGAGCTCTGCGCTACCTCTTCGCCTCGGTCCACTACAAGACCAAGCTCAACTTCACCTTCCGCTCGCTCGAAGATGCGGCCGCGGCTCTCGGCCGGATCGACGAGATGCGCTTCCGTCTGGCGCATGCCGGAACCGCCCTCGGCGAGGGAAGTTCCGAGCGCAAGGCGATTACGGACGCCATCGAAACCTTCGAAGACGCCTTCTCCGGCGCTCTGGCCGCGGACCTCAACACCCCCAAGGCCTTCGCCGCGGTCTTCGATTTCGTCCGCGCCGTCAACACGACGATTGATGGGGAAGGACTCGGGGCCGGGGACCGCGAGAGGATCCTTGCCGCCCTGGCCGAAGCCGACACCGTCCTTGGCGTCCTCGATCCGGAATCTTGGCAGGGTGACTCGGACACCAGCGAGTCGGACGGCTTGGCGGAGCAGGAGATCGAGGACCTGATCGCGGAGCGCACCGCTGCCCGCAAAGCCAAGGACTTTGCCCGCTCGGACGAGATCCGCGATCAGTTGACCGCCGCCGGCATCGTCCTCGAAGACACTCCCCAGGGCACGCGCTGGAAGCGGCGCTAGCGGCCAGCGGGGAAGGCGGGTATCAGCCGACACCAAGGCTCGGGTCGGCTACCGCGAAGTCTCCACTGTCAGATCGCAACGCAGGAGCGCGTCCTTTCGGATGTGGGTCCTAGGAAATTTCTGTGCGGCCGAGCCTTCGAGCGCGCCGGCCACACACGGGCCAAGGGCAGCCTGGCCGAAGCGGAGGCCGTTCGCTGGCTCGAACGGCATGGCTATCGCGTCGTCGCAACCAACTTCCAGGCTAGGATTGCCGAGATCGACGTCATCGCGGTAGAGGAGGGCGGGCGAAGCGACCCGGACGTCCTGTGCTTCGTCGAGATCAAGGCCCGGCGCTCCGACGCCTACGGCCCGGCGATCGGATCGGTCACGCCTGACAAGCAGGAGCGGATCGCCACGGCGGCGAGTCTCTTTCTCGCCCGCAACGCCTGGAACGGGCCGTGCCGCTTCGACGTTCTGGCCCTCGACCGGCAGGGCACAGGCTGGCGCTTTACACTCTTGCGAGACGCGTTTTCCCTGCCCTGACCGCACCTTGACATCCCCCCGGTGCGCTCGTATTCTTCGCACCCTTGGGGCGCGGGAATAGCTCAGTGGTAGAGCACAACCTTGCCAAGGTTGGGGTCGCGGGTTCGAATCCCGTTTCCCGCTCCATTCGATCCAATTCCGGGCCGGACTCGGACCAAGTTCAAAGCCAATTCCGGGACAAGGCCCGGATCGATTCGGGAACTTGACACCCGCCAGCGTCCTCGGCGAGGACCGGATAGAATGGACAAGCCGCCTCCCGCGGCCGCTAGCGACCGGGACACGGCGACGTAGCCAAGTGGTAAGGCAAGGGTCTGCAAAACCCTCATTCGTCGGTTCGATTCCGACCGTCGCCTCCACACCTCTCCCGCGGCAGAGGCCGATCGGGTCGCAGGATTTCGGTGACAGGAAACCGATCCCTCGACCGGTAGATCTTGCTGGTACGTCCTACAACGGCATCGGATCCAGTCACCGAAATCACTAGCTACCCGCTGGAGTGGCTTGGTGTCGAGAGCCTTGTCGAGAAGCTGGTCATCACCTGGGCTCTGATCTTCGCCCATGTCGCCTTCGAGCTCTTGCACAAGCGACATCCTAAGCGCAAGCGGGTGTCCGGTGACAACGGGGTATCGCCTGGGGGGGCCACAGGTGAGCGAGGAGTGCTGCAAGATCTGGAAGCGCCCCTAGCCGTTTGGCGTCCACGCCAAGGACGGCCGCTTGCCCTCTACGACGCATTCTCGCAGGTACAGGTTGATAAGCGTCTGGTAGGGAACACCGATCTCCTCCGAAAGATCCCTGAAGTAGTCCAGTGTCGGCGCATCGAGCCGAATCGTCACCTGCTTCTTGAGCCGCTTGGCGTAAGGGTTCCTTCGCGCCTTGGAAAAGTCGTAACTTGCCCTCATTTTCTTCGTCTCCGACTGTACTGCCCTCGCTCCGAGCGATCTGCCTTTCGCGCGGAAATGATCCGAATGGTGTCTTCCCTGCCCCGGTAGCAGTGGCAGACGACGAGAACTCGCGGTCTGAAGCTCATACCCAGGAGGATGAAGCGTTCTTCCGTCTCTGAGTGATCTGGGTCGGCCATGAAGAGTGCACTCTCATCGTAGAAGACCGTCGCAGCTTCCTCGAAGGAGACGCCGTGCTTGCGGAGGTTGGATGCGCTCTTGGTGTCGTCCCATTCGAGGCGCAGGCCGGTCACGACTACATTGTACTTATTTTGTAGTTCGCTCTCAAGCGTTTCGCCCTAGTGCGACTGCCTTCCAAGGTTTCCCACATTCTGCAAGGCCCTCCAGGGGAGGCCTTGGCTAGCATCGATTGGCGCATGGATCGCTACTCCTCTCGTGGCCGCCGAGCCCAGAACAGCACGGCGGACATCGAAGCCCTGCGACGAGCCCCATGGCGACACGCTGGCCCTGGCCGAAGTGCGTTTCGATGATGGCCGGGACCATCAAGCGAAGAAATCCGAGGGCGAAGAGGACGATGAGAAGAAGGCGTGTCTTCTGGGGCAGCTCTGTGGCCCGCGAGGAAAACGCGTCCAGCAGGCCAAGGAGGCCAGTAGCCGCATACGCCCAGAGGGTCAGATGCACGCCGTCACCTTGCGCGCCCCCAGAAACTCTCCCAGATCCTCGAGCGCTCCCACGAGACCCTGCCGGAGCTTCGAATCCGGCCTGATACCGGGCTCCCAGTGGAGGGACTTGATTTCGAGCTCGTCCCGGTCGCGATGAAGTTTGGGATCGAGGCGGCCGACGAGGCGGCCGCCGTGGAGGATGGGCAGGACGTAGTAGCCGTACTGGCGCTTGGCGGCGGGGACGTAGATCTCGATTCGGTAGTGGAAGTCCAGGAGGTCGGCCGCGCGCTGGCGCTGCCAGAGGAACGAGTCGAAGGGGCAGAGGAGGTTGGTGCCCTCCGGCTCGGGCAGTTCAGCGAGTCTTTCTAGATCTCCGGGCCGCGCGTACCAGGGGCCGGGCAACTCGGGCGCGTCCCGGATCGCTACCTCGACAATGGTTCCCTTCTTGAGATTGCGAGCCAGAACCCGGCGCCGCTCGGCCGCCTTGAGCTCGGGAGAGGTGAAGTACTTGAAGGCATGTCTCTCGCTCACGATGCCGTTGCCCGAGAGTGCGGCCAGAAGCCAGCTATCCTCGAACTGAGTTTTCGAGGCGATGTCGAATGGGGACACGCCATCGTCAGGCTGGGCGCCCCCGCCAGGATAGACCCGATCGGCCAGGTCGTAGACGCAGCGGAAGTGCTTGCGCTTGGCGACGGCCAGACGGCCGTCGTGCCAGAGTCGCTTGAGCGTGCGCTTGTCCTCTTTGGGGTAGACGCCCGCCCAGGTGCCCGGCACGTTCGGTTGCTGCTCGTTCTTCCGGCGCTCGAAGTCGATGCTCTCGAGCGGACCTTCATCCCGAATCCGGCGCAGCACGCGGCGCTTGGAGGCAAGGGGTGTTTCGAACCGCTCCCACCAGGCGCTCTTGCGCCAGGACTCGGGCGGAAAGCGTCGCATCCTGCGCCGGCTCACCGGCAGGTGCGCCATTGGCAGAATCGAGGCCTCGTGCCCCCAGTATTCATAAGCGGCGCGGTCGCGGTAGATCCAGCGATCGACCCTCGTGCGGTCGTAGGCCCCGAAGCGGCTCCAGAGGGTCAAATAGTGGGCGCGATCGACGACGTTGACGGAGTCGACCTGGAGCGCGCCGGTGCGTTCCAGGTGATCGACGAAGGCCCGCTTTCCGAATGCCGTTGTGCCTCGCGGCTGGGAAAGCCCCTGCCGCGCGAACCAAAGCCGACGGACGTCCTGGAGGGTGACCTCGGGCCGCGTCCCGGTGGCGCTCATGAGCCGCCCAGAGCCGAGACGACCGGAATCGCCAGGCAGAGCGCAAGGAGTACGAGACTTCCCGCGACGGTGCCCCAGCGGGCTTGACGGGAGAGCCCGCCCCGTCCGCAGGCCAGGAACACCAGCGCACCGAGCCAGGGCACGATGAGAACTACCAGCAACCAGGCCCGCGGAAGCCGTGCCGAGCGGTCTCGAACGCTCGCCCGCGCCCGCCTGCGCCCGGATCGAAAGTGGATGAGGGCCAGAGCCGCCCAAAGAAGGGCCAGGCCCGCCGGCGCGAAGGGCGCGATCCAGCGTTCGAGGAAAGCGCCGAGACGCGCCCCCGGAGAAGCGTGCCGGTAGGTTCCGTAGGTTGTTCCGGTATTGGTCGGTGTCCCTGTCTCGAGCTCGGGCAGCGGGATGTCCTCCAAATCGAGATCGATCTGGGCGAAGACCTCCACCGCCGGCTCGGCCACCGCCTCCGCCGCGCTGGCATCGAGGCTCGGCTGGAGCGGTGGCTCGGCCTGCCTCCGCCAGTCCCCGCTCCGGTAGCGGCCGGCTGCAGCTTGGCGCTGACGGATCAAGCCGGTCAGAGTCGGGACGAGGTTGGCGTCCAGGCGCGAGCGGAAGCTCGAGCCTCCGGCCCGGCAGGGCTTGAGGGTCTCGATCCGAGCCGGAGCCGAGGACTCGAAGCGATTCCCGGCGAAGCAGTTGTCCCGCACGCCGGGGCTTGCCTCGGCGAGGTCCGCCTGCCTGGAGCCGGAGAAGCGATTGTCTCGCACGAGGTTTCCGGTCGCGGGCCAGAATCGATCGTCCTTGCTGGGAAGCAGAAGCACGCCATAGCGGTGGCCCGCAATCAGATTGCGCTCGATGAGGTTGTCGCGCCCGCCGGCGATCAGGATGCCCGTTCCCTGAGCCGGCCAGGCCAGGGCTTTGACCGGCACTCCGAGGTTGTCATTGTCGATCACGACATTGCCGACGATCGTGGTCTCGCGCTCGGGTGGCAGCAGTTCGGTGTCGAGCGTATTCGGGACGATGCCGGCAAGGTTGTCCCGCCAGATCGAATCGACCAGGTAGAGCTCGCCGCCGGCGTTGGTCCCGGAGTAGCCCAGGGCGTTGTTCTCGGCGACGAGTCGCCGCAGCACGGCCCGGCACGGGTAGCACTGGCCGACGTAGAAGCCCGCATCCGGGTGACCCGAGGCATAGGAGTCTTCGATCAGGCCGTCGGTCGAGTCGAAGGCATAGATACCGTAGTCGCCGTTGTTGTAGGCGGTGAGGTGCGACCCGCGGTAGCCGGTGACGCCCGTCCAGTAGAAGCCGTTGAGAGTGTAGTGCCGCGCGGTGAGATTCTCGACCGCGACCCCGTCGGCCAGGATCAGAACCCCGTTGCCGAGCTGGAAGTCTCCGTCCAGGATGACCTCGTTGCGATCGACACCGCGAAGAACCACGGATGGGGTGGTCACCCGCACCGATTCGACATAGACACCGCGGTCGATGAGGACCAGATCACCGGGCAACGCCGCGTCGACGGCCTGCTGGATTCTGGAAAAGTCCTGGGGAACGCGAAGCGTCCGAGCGCTCGCTTGAGCTGTGACCGCGTGCTCCCCGGCGTCTCCAGCCGCCACTGGCTCGGCGACGTCGCCAACCAGGACAAGGCCGACCATGCCCCGATCGCCCTTGGGCGAGCCGTGATAGGTGCAGTAGTAGGGGTAGACCCCGGGTGACTCGAAGGTGACCTCGGCGCTCTCCCCTCGCTCCATGATGAGCGTTCCGTGACTGGCCTCGGTCGACCAGGACTCGTCGAGCGCGACGGCATGGTGCTGGTTCCGCCCCATGTTGCGAAAGACCACGCGGCCGCCGACCGGGATCCGGACCCGGGGCGGCGAATACCCGTTGTCGTACATGTTGACCGCGACCGTGCCCTCGGGCTCCGGCTCCTGGGAACAAGCGGCGACGGTGAGTGCCAGGAGGAAGACGGCAAGCTTCGCGAACCAAGAGAACGTGGTGCTCCGGGATGGGCAAAAGGCCGGGGTGACCATCGACAGGGGTGAAGCGAACCGCGCTGGCTCTGGTCGCGGGGAAGCGCCGCCCCAGCCCACCACGAGTTCCGGACGGCGCGACGACTCGGCACGGGCGGCCCTGCAACTAGCCGACTGCGGGCGATTCCGGACGGGCGCCCGGAATTTCAGATCAGTCCTAGGCACTGTCCTCGGATTCTAGCCGCACGGCTCAGAGCCGCCGCTCTCGGAGAGACATGCCTTGCGCGGCCAGGCGCCGGAGCACCGGCCGCAGCCGAGCGGGACACCACAAGGCGCCGCCGGGACGGCTACCGAAGCAGGGCCTAGGACTCGGTACCGCTGCTGTGAATGTTGCCCATGACCTTCGGTTCGAACTCCAGGGGCTCAGTGCCGCGGATGATAGGGCGGGGAGCCCCGGTGAACCGATAACCGTTGCGCCGAAGGTACTGCACGATCGCCCGGGCCAGTGCCGCCGCAACCACGAAGGTGGGCAAGACCAAGAGCCCAACCAGAAAACTCGGCCAATGCATCGGGAAAAGTCTACCCCCTAGATCTTGGGGCCGTCAAACGGTTGCGCCCCAAGATGTTGTATCCGCTCCGTGGCAAGGGTGAGGACGGTCGGCAAGGATCCCGCCCGGCGAGCAGCTGCTCACCAGGAAAGCGTTTTCCACCCGATGGACCGATCGTCTTCCAACGCAGTGGTCGAGAATCTGGAGACATGGCGCACTCGAAAACTCCGGCTGCGCCGGCCGGTCGTTCGGATTCGCGGCCGTCTCCGGGGTGAATCGCGATGGGATCAAGCTCCACGCACGTTCTCCACCGCGACCGGGCAATGGACCACGGTCCGGTTCCCCGGGAGCTGGCGGTCCGCTACCGAAGGTCACCGTGGTCACGCCGAGGGGAGCAATCCCACCTCGTACTCCTCGTTGATGTCCGGCCAGTAAACGATGTCGCCCTGGAGCTTGAGCTTCCAGGTCACCGCGACGTCGCCCTCGGACGAGGCCGGCGTATTGGGTGGGACGGTGAAGGTCACGGCTCCGGTGGCGAGCGGTAGCTCTCTTCCTCGATCCAAGATCTCGACCTCCGGAGTCTCCAAGCGGTTCGTCGAGACGCGCACGCTCGAATCGCCGTACGTCGTCCGGGTTTCGATGGCCTCGAGCCAGATCCTCACGCGGCGGACACGGCTCGCCATCCCGGTGAATGACCAATTGAGCTGGGCCGACTCGCCGACGGTGAGGGTTCCCGGAGTGAGTTGGACCCGCGGTCGCGGGTTGAGCAAGGCCAGAATCGAGTAGGGGATACCGACCAGGAGCAGAAGGCCGATGAGGGCGAACGGCGTCAGAATGAGGATGCCCCACCATTCCTTGGTCCCGGCCTGCCAGTTTTCGAAGACCTGCCAGACGAAGATCGACACCAGTCCGTTCCAAAACAGCGCCACGATGACCGCACAGCCGAGCTTGCCGAGCGGGCTGGAGGCGGGCTCCAGCGTAAGCGGACCGGTGGTCTCTTGGCGACCTCCGGCAAGCCCCGGCAGCACCGGGGTGTCACCGGGTGCCGTCGGAGCCATCCAGGCGGGGCGAGCGGCGTCCCGCTTGGCGTCGCGCAGCACCTTGACCGCGATGACCAGGCCGGCGAGCCCGATGAGAGTGAAGGCAAGGGGGATGAGACCGAAGAGATAGTCGCCGGTGAGCCGGCGCTCGATGACGGCCTCGTGGAGATCGTCCGGATCGACTAAGCATGTATGAGCGTCAGCCGTCCGCAGCTCTTCGACAATCCTGGCCTTGCGCTCGTAGCCGCTCGAGGTGCCCCCCAGGAACTGGTAGCGGTTCGACCGGTACTGGCGTCCGTTGATCTCGTATTCGAACAAGACGTCGATTCCGTAGGTAGCGCCGTCTTCACCCGGATGGGAACGCACGTCACTCGAGAGGATCTGGCATGGGACTTCGCTCCAGGATCGAGCCTCGACGACCTGGAAAGCAGGCCGGAGAAAGAACGGGATCAGGAACCCGGCACCGAACAGGAAGAAGGCTCCCGGGAGCAAGAGCAGCGCTCCCACCATCACGCCGGACAGGCCCTCCTTCGCCTGCTCTGGGCGCAAGGGCTGGCCTGGCTGCCCTGTCTGCAATACCTGCTCGGGCGGTTCGAGTTCCTCCGCGAATCCGATCCCGGCCTCCTCCCGCGCTCGGGTGTGCGAGCCGAGCAAGAACCAGAGGGAGCCGCCTCCGATGGCGACGAAGAGCAGGGGGCCAAAGATCCAGAGCCCGGCCCAGAGATTGGAGCGCACCAGATACGACCGGTCCGGCTCCTCGGGATCCACCCAGCAGGCCACGCGGTCGCCAACCTGAAACCGTGCCGACAAGACCTGGGCGTCCGACCGCCTGTCCGAGCTGAAGTAGTCGTGGCGGTACTGGTTCCCCGAGTGCCGCTCTCCGCGGAACTCGTAGCTATAGGAGACCTGGAACGCGAACCCGCCGGATTCGGAGCGGTGCAGGACTTCCGAAGACTCGATGGTGCAGGTTGACGCCTCCCAGGACCACGTGTCCAGCCCGCGAAGCCAGTCCCTCGCCACCCCATAGGTACCCAAGAGGCCGACCCCGATAAAGAGGGTCAGGAGAAGGACCTGAAAGACCGTGACAAGTCTCATCGCTAGTTTGGAGGCTGTCTTGGAGCTCGGGCAAGAACTCCGGTTCGAGCTCCGAGCGTTTGCCACGGAGCCTGTCCGCATCTAAGGATATGGCGATCTTATCGAGACGCCGGGCTCAGCCCGGCGATCCTCCGGAGAAGCGGAGCCGTTGCTAGACTTCCGGCTGCCGGAGTGGCGGAACTGGTAGACGCAGGGGACTTAAAATCCCCCGCCTTCGGGCTTCCGGGTTCGAGTCCCGGCTCCGGCACCACTCTCCAGGATTCGTGCTGGAGCCAACCGCCTGACAGAGCAGCGCCAACGAGGACGATCACTGACCAACGAGCGGAACGAGGGCAATTCCCGATGCTAGAGCTGTTCTTCCTCTGCGTCATGGGCGGTGGCATGGCGACCCTAGCGAGGAAACGCGGCATGCAGCCGTGGACTTGGGTAGGCACGATGGTCGCAGGCTACTTGTTCTTCGGGAGGATTGTGGCGGTCTCGTTTTCCTCCAGCGGCGCCGGGATGCTGAGCGGCGTTGTCTGGTGCTTCGTTGTCTGGGGGGTGCTGCTCTGGAGGGGAGGTGGAGGCAAACGGACCAGTGAAAGTTGGATGTGCCCTGAGTGCAGTTTCTACAACGATCCGGACACCGTCTTCTGCCCTTGCGGATACGAACTGCAAGCTACGCCAGACGCCTAGAAGAGGTTCTCTCATGGTGCAGTAGACGCCAGGAACCGCCCATTCTCGGCAATAGAAGACAAGAGGTCGACTAGGACCTATCTCACTGATTCTAAGGTTGTTGTCCGTTTGCGAGTGTTGGCGTTGATTGGCTTAGGACCGACGTAAGATCCCCCGCCGCAAGGCGTCCGGGTTCGAGTCCCGGCTCCGGCACCATCTTCGTGTCCCAAGGTTCGGAATGCAGGGTTTCTGTGAGGCCGGGCGAGGTACGTCCTGCGGCAGGCCACCGCCAATATTTGCCGCATTGTCCCAGCTGAGGTCGCGTTGCATCACCGATTGGGCTGTTGATCGAGATGATCGGGGCTCGGCCCGCCTCGATCCAAGCCGCGGTCGCCGACCTTGCGGATTCGGGGAGTCGGTCCCAGGCGGATTTCCCTGTTCGAAGGGCCCGGGAGGCGGCAGCTCGCCGCGAAAGGAGCGAAACAGGCAATGTCCGCAGGGCTCATCCCAATATGGCAAACTGTCGATATTTCGGGCATCTTTTCTGCACTTCGGTCGCGGTATTCAACCAGGCGCGCCCGATCGCGCCGGTGGAGGCGAGCCGAAATGAGAGTCGCACAGAGTCAATGGACCCGGACGGGCGGATGGAAGTTGCCCGAGGTGGGCGTGGAGCGGCCGGACCTGGTTCTGGTGTTCGCCGGCCGTTCGGCACTCGACGACAGCACGGCGCTCGACGAGCTCCGGGAGATGGTGCCTGGCGCGCTCCTGGTTGGCTGTTCGACCGCCGGCGAGATCCAGGACGTCCACGTGCTGGACGACTCGCTGGCGGCTACCGCCGTTGCCTTTGATTCCACCGGCGTCCAGGCCGAGCGCATCCAACTCTCCGGCCCCGACGCGAGCCGAGCCACCGGGGAGCGCCTAGCCTCGAAGTTCGACCCCGAGGGCCTTCGGCACCTCTTCGTCCTCTGCGACGGCATCGCGGTCAACGGTAGCGAGCTCGTGCGGGGTCTCAAGGCGCGGTTGCCGGAGTCGGTCTCGGTAACGGGCGGTCTCTCCGCCGACGGCTCGCGCTTCGAGCGCACCTCGGTCATTTGCGGCGACTCTACGTCTTCCAGCTCCGTCGCGGCAGTTGGCTTCTACGGGGAGCGGCTGGCGATCGGCTACGGTTCCCTGGGGGGTTGGGACCCGTTCGGTCCGGAGCGGCTGGTGACCAGGGCCGAAGGCAACGTTCTCTACGAGCTGGATGGACGCTCGGCGCTGGATCTCTACAAGCTCTATCTTGGCGAGCATGCCCAGGATCTGCCGGCGAGCGCCCTCCTGTTTCCGCTTTCCATTCGAACCGAGGGCAACGAAGCCTCCCTGGTGCGCACGGTCCTGGGGGTGGACGAGGACGACCAGTCCATGACCTTCGCCGGCGACGTGCCCACCGGCTCGTACGCGCGCTTCATGAAGGCGAATTTCGACCGCTTGATCGATGGCGCCATCGGGGCGGCGAGCGCCAGCCGGCTGGATGGACCCGACGTAGCCGCCGAGCTCGGGCTCTTGATCAGTTGTGTCGGGCGCAAGCTCCTGCTGCGCCAGCGGGTCGAAGAGGAGGTCGAGGGCGTCCGGGACGTCCTGGGTGAGACGGCGGCTCTGACAGGGTTCTATTCCTACGGTGAAATCTCGCCGACCGTCACCACCGGGCGTTGTGAGCTGCACAATCAGACCATGACGATCACCACTCTGGCCGAGGCCTAACGAGGCATGTCCGAGCTCCACAGCCTTCTGGCACGCCAGCTTCGGCGGCTCTATGGCAAGGGGTTCGAGATTCCGGCGCCCTGGAACAAACTCGTCGAGGCGGTCGATGAGGCCTACCGGGAGGCCGACAGTGACCGCCGGATGCTCGAGCGAGCCCTGGAGCTGAGCTCGCGGGAGCTCCTCGAGACCAACTCGAAGCTCCGGGGTATCGTCGAGGCGTTCCCCGATCTGTTTCTGCATCTCGACGCCGCCGGCACCATTCGCGACTGCACGGCATCCGACGACGTCGACCTCTACGCCGGCCGCGCGGAGCTCATCGGCAAGAAGGTGCACGATATTCCGATTCCGGAAGTTGCCGCGGCGTTCCGCGAAGCCTTGGAGGAGTTGGAGGCCGGCCAGGCCACGGCGAGAGTCGAATACTCCTTCGGGGATCCGGACGAGCATTCGTACGAGGCCAGGATCGTGCCTCTGGTCGGCGGCGATCGGCTGGCGGTGATTCGCAACATCAGTGAGCGCAGGCACGCCGAGCGGGAGCTCGAAGAATCGCTTTCGCTGCTGCAAGCGACCCTCGACTCGACCGCGGACGGCATGCTGGTGGTCGACGAGGCCGGACGCATCTCGGCGTTCAACAGCCGCTTCCGGGAGATGTGGAACGTACCGGTCGAGCACCTGGAGGCGCGAGACGATGAGGCCGCTATCGCTAGCGTGCTGTCGCAGCTCGTGGATCCCGATGCGTTCGTCGCCAAGGTGCGCGAGCTCTACGCCAGCCCCGAGGCCTCGAGCTCGGACACATTGGAGTTCAAGGACGGCCGGGTCTTCGAGCGCTTCTCGCAGCCGCAGCGCATCGGCGGCCGGACGATCGGCCGGGTGTGGAGTTTCCGGGACATCACCGAGCAGCGCCGGGCCGAGGAAGCAATTCGCTACCACGCCTACTTCGACGACCTGACCGGCCTGCCGAATCGCGTCCAGTTCAACCAGACCTTGGCGTCCGCCCTGGCCCGCGCCCGCAACGAGTCGCGCCTGCTGGGCCTTCTGTTCGTGGACCTGGATCGGTTCAAGACCATCAACGACACGCTGGGACACGCCACCGGCGACCTCTTGCTGCGAGCGGTGGCCCAGCGTATCCAGAAGCAGGTGCGCGCCGGAGACGCCGTGGCGCGTCTGGGGGGCGATGAGTTCGTGATTCTCCAGGACGGCCTGCCTTCGCACGAGGCGGCGCTGGGCTTGGCCGAGAGGCTCCTCGAGTCCTTTTCCGCGCCGCTCGACGTTCAAGGCCGCGAGCTCTACATCAGCGCCAGCATCGGGGTCTGCATCTTTCCCGAGCACGGCGAGGATGCCGGCACGCTCACCAAGCACGCCGATCTCGCCATGTACCGTGCCAAGGAGCTGGGCCGGAACCGGGTGCAGTTCTTCGAGCCCCAGATGACCGATGCCGCGGTCGGCAGGATGGTCCTGGAGTCCGACCTGCGCCGAGCTCTTGAAGACGGCGACGTTCTCGTGCACTTCCAGCCCCAGTTCGATCTGTCTCGGGACGAGATCGTCGCCGCGGAGGCGTTGGCTCGGATACGCAGCTCCGGCGAGATCCTTTCGCCGGCCGAGTTCATCCCCTTGGCCGAGGAGTCGGGTCTCATCGTGCCCTTGGAGCAGGAAGTCGTCCGGCAGGCCTGCCGGCACGCGGCCTCCTGGCACGAGCAGGGCCGTAGCGACGTCACGGTGGCCCTCAACATCTCGGCGTTACACCTGCAACTGAAGACCTTCGCGGACTTCGTTCTCGCAGAGATTGCCGCCGTTGGGCTCGAGCCCGGCGACGTCGAGATCGAGCTCACGGAAAGCGCCCTCATTCGGAACCTCGAGCTCGGAACCCGCAACTTGGAGCGCCTGAGTGAGGCGGGCGTCCGCATCGCGCTCGACGACTTCGGCACCGGCCATTCCCAGCTCAGCTACCTCAAGCGGCTGCCGATCGATACGCTGAAGATCGACCAGAGCTTCGTTCGCCACTGCGACGTGCCGGAGGGCGAGGAGTCGATGGTCGCGGCCATCATCGCCATGGCCCACAGCCTCGGAGTCCGAGTGGTCGCCGAGGGTGTCGAACGGCAAGCCGAGGCGGACGTGCTGGTCGAGCACGGCTGCGATCTCGTCCAGGGCTACCTCTTCTCGCACCCGCTCGAGCCGCGGGTTCTCGCCCGGCTGCTCGACGGCGCCTTGCGCGCCGAAGCCTGAGCCTTCCGGCCCGGGCCTCGCCGGGAAGGCCGCTCGGAACGGCCGGCGCGGGGCGCAAGATTCAGTCAGAACGTTGCCCATGCACCCTCGAAGGCCGGGCAAGCGGCGGTCGAGGTAGTCTGGGGCGTGGCGGGCATGTTGCGACCCGAGTTCGTTGTCTCAGGAGTCTCTACCTGTTCGACAGGCCCGCAAGGTCGTCGCGGCACCCTGCCTGCCGGGGACCGTCGATTGCAGGACGGGGCCAGTCCCGGATCCGGATTCGGGCGCGTCGCGATCCAGGGCTTCAAGCAACGTCTTCGCGGAGCGAACCTGCTCCCGTCAGCCCTCGTGGGGCTCGTGCTCGGGATCTTGCCTTCGATCTCCTGTACGTCGCACCAGGCCCTGCGCGAGACGAATCTCGAATGCATGGTCTGGGGCCTTGGCGGCGCCGCCGACGCGTTGCAGCGATGGCAGGACTGCGGCGGGGTCACGGGCGATGGCTCTCTCAGACCTGCCGAATGGCTCTATGACGAGCTTGAATTCGACGAATATGGACTCGCCGCGATTCACGTCGAGTTCACGAGAGTCGCCTGAATCTCGAAGGACGGGACAACCGCCTGGGCCTTCATCTATGACAATGGCCCCGACTATTTCGAGGAGGGGCTGGCTCGTACGGTTCTCCGCGGTCAGCGGTACGGACCCTTTGGTTTCGTCAACCGGGACCTCGAAGTCGTGATCGCGCCAGCATGGGATTTTGCCTTCCCTTTCAAGAACGGCTTGGCGATCGTCTGCCAAGGCTGCAAACCCGAGCCCATCCCTGAAAGCGAGCATTACCGAGTGGTCGGCGGACGGTGGGGAATGATCGGCAAGTCGGGAGCCGTCGTCGTGCCGGTCACCTCGACCCGCAAAGAGCTACCCGATCGCACGGATGTCGACGTGAATCCCTAGCCTCGGAGTTCAGTTCTTTTTCGCCGCCGAGTTCTCTGCGGAGTCTCAGCTCGACTCCGGGCTGAGGCGGCCCAGCAAGGGGTCAGACCATGGGTTCGCGATTTCCTGACCGCGCGGCCAGCGAATCGCCGACCGGTGACAGCTTCGTAGTGTCGTGCCGAGGCGAGAAGGGCGCTCCGGTTCCGCGAGAACCGTGGTTCGCGGCTGGTATATGATCTCGGGCGTCGAGACAAAGTGTTGACGCCATAGGCACGCGACGTGGGAGTGGTGCGCTGCGGATTGGCCATTCCGGGGAGGACTGCTGGCATGGGGAAGCAGATGCGATGCACGAGTTGTTGGGGGTGGGGGCGGCGGAGCCACGCTCGGTCGTTTCCCCGACTCGCCCCGGCGATTGCCGCGGCACTCGCCTTGGTCTGGCCCGGCGCGGGTGAGGCCCAACTCCGGGACATCCTCGAAGACGCCCTCGGCCGAAGCAAGGAGATCGTGTCGTTCGAGGAAGTGGAAGGCGATGCCTTTCAGGCGACGTTTCGGGTCGGGTATCAAGAGGTCGAGGCCCCCACCGAGGTTCAGCTCACGGCACGGCCGATCGATCGGTCCCTGCGCTCTCTGGACGGGTTTTCGAGCGAAGCGGTCGCACTCACCACGTCCGCGGGCACGACTCTGGTTCGGGTGACCTTCGAAGGGGAAGGAGCCATCACCAGCGCTGGCTTCGAGATCAAGCTTCGGAGGGGTGGCCGGAGCTTCGCGAAGAAGTTCTTCACCAAGAACCGAGCCTGGGGCGCTGCTGGCACTGCATTGACCGAAGGAGACGACGAGCCGGCGCGAGAGGATGGCTTGGAGAGCGCCGAAACCGGGCTCTCGAGTGACGTCGTGATCCCCATCCCGGTCGGCGACACGCCTTCGGGGGCTGTTTCGGGAGGGGGCTCGAGAAGTGGAGGAGGCGGATCAACGAGCCCTCCGACGACGACCACTACCGTTGGCACGGTCGGGGGAGTGGTGGCGGAGGTTCCGAGTCTGGCGAACTACGCCTACGTCTGGGCAGAGAAGGCGTCCGAGCCGAGCTACAGGCCGAGCGCGACCTACGCCTACAATCCCCGCGGCGGCGTCCAGGTCCGGCGCATCGGCGCAGGACGGTACCAAGTCACCTTCGAGCGCTTCTCGGGTTCCGCCCTCCACGGTCAGGTGACCGCGTACGGTAGCGGTCCGGAACGGTGTAACGCTGGTGGATTCTTGCCGGCAAGCGGCGGGACCTCCCTCATGGTGTACTGCTTCGCGCCCACAGGCGTGCCAACCGATTCCCGGTTCACGGCCCTGGTTCGCAGCTCCGCCGCGGGTGGTTCCGCCTTTGCCTACGCCGATCGAGCTACCCAGGCTGAGTACCGTCCCGCCGTGGCCGGCGGTGCCGCGGTCGACGTCCGGCGCTCGAGCACCGGCATCTATCAGGTGACCTTCGACAACTTTCGCCACACCGCCGCGACTCACGTTCAGGTAACCGCGCGCGAGTCCCGGGCGATCGACTGTTCGCTCCAGAGCTGGCGCACCGCTAGCGCGAGCCGGCTCGAGGCGAGTGTGCAGTGTTTCAACGCCGCTGGAGGCCGCTCCGACGGCCGCTTCGAGATTCTCGTCGCTTCGCGGCCGGCCGGCTTCGGCCGTTTGGGCTACGTCGCTTCGGAGTACGACCGGCTGCGATCGCCGAGCTATCTCTACAACTCGACCGGCCAGGGCGGCGAGGTGCGGCGGAGCGGGGCCGGTACCTATTCGGTTCGCTTGCCTGGCCTGGGTTCGGGTGGTGGCAAGGGCGGGACGGTGCAGGTTACCGCCGTGGGTGGCAGTAACCGGTTGTGCAAGGTGGTCGGCTGGAGCTATTCAGGGTTCACCGCTTCGGTGGTCTGCCACGACCGCTCCGGAGCCAAGTCCGATGCCAACTTCGCGGCCCTGGTGGTTCGCTAGAAACCGATGCGCCAACTGGCTCTTGTCCTCGCGGTCCTGATTTCTGTGGCGACGTCCGGCGCCGGTACCGGCTCCGGCTCTGAGACTGAATCCGCTCGTCCGGAACTCGCTTCGCTCGAGCCCGCGAGCGTTCCGGCGCGGACGGCCTTCTCTCTGGTCCTGAACGGTGCGGGCTTCGACGGCTCCACCGTGATCTTGGTCGAGGCCGGCCAGGCTGGCAGGTACCTTCGCCGGACGCCCGCGGAACGCTCCGCGGAGAGGCTGGTTGTCGAGTTTCCGTTGGGCCTGCCGCCAGTACCTAGGGAGCGCGCCATCCTGGTCGAGGCGGCAAGCGGCGAGCGCTCACTCGCGCTTACTCTGACCATCGGAGAGGTCCGGGACGGGGCGGAGGAGACAGTGCCGGCTGAGGAAGAGATCTCGGGCGGGAACTGGGATGAGGAGACCCAGCCTGACACCGCGGCCGCGGGAGGCCCGGCGATCCGGGAAATCCGGCCGGCTGCGATTCCGGCCGGCCGAGCGCTTCTCCTCGAGGTCTTCGGAGAAGGCTTTTCGGAGAGTTCGAAGGTTTGGATTCTGGCGAATCTCCATGCCGGGACTTCGCGGTTGCCGGACTACGGGCTTCGCGAGTTTCCGGTGTACTTCATCGACCAAGAGCTGGTCGAGGTCGAGTTGGACCGCGGCTTCGCCCCGAATCCTGGAGTGCGGGACGTGATCGTGGAGGACGCGGAGGGCCGGCGGAGCGCACCAGCCGTGCTCCGGATCCTGGCGCAAGAAGAGGAAGGATGAAGAGGATGTACTGCTGCCCAAGTCGCACTCAAAGCCGGACGTTTGCCGGCCTGCTCGTCCTGGCGCTGAGTTTCACCGGCGCGGCGGAGGCAGGACTGATTCCGGTGTACTCCTGGTGGAGCGATGCCCGAGGAGACAACTTCGCGACCAGCGATCCGCGCTGGAAGGGAGCTTCTGGCGCGACCAAGGACGGCTACCGATTCGTTCGAGTCGAGGGATACATCCACTCACCCGATGCCGCGCAGCCGCAGGACACGCGACCTCTGTACCGATGGTGGAGTCCGTCGCGGGGCGACTACTTTACGACCTCGAACCCGGTGTGGGCCGGCCGGCCCGGACAGGGACGCAGCGGGTACCAGTTCGTCCGCCTCGAGGGCTATCTGTCCACCAAGACGGGCTCGAACCGGCTTCCCCTGACCAGCTTCTGGAGTCGCTCCCGCGAGGACAACTTCACGACCACGAATCCGAACGTGACCGGCCGCTCGAGCCTGCCGCCGGATTACCGCCGCTACCGGGTCGAGGGCTACTTGGAGAAGAACAACCTTGCCCGTTTTGGCATCGCGGACCTCGTGGGTCAGGGGGCGTTCACCCACCAGGTTGCCACCGTGACGCTCAAGACGCCCGAAGAAGCCAAGGAGGAGTCCGAGGAGAAGAACCGGGACCTCAACACTCGGGGCGCCGGCCGCGAGATCCAGCTCTATAGCGAACCCCTGGTGGACCAGCTCGAAGCCTTCGGCTTCGAGGACGTCCGGGGGTTGCTGAATCTGAGCACGATTGTCTACCAGGATCAGAACTTGGACTCCGGCGTCTACTACTACCAGCCCAAGCGCTGGTCGCTGAAATGGACCGATGAGGAAGGCTACTACCTGAATTTCTTCAGCAAGCCGAGCGACGGGTCGGGCAAGAACTTCCTGGTCAACATGACCCTGACCGACGGCACGACCCAGCGGGACCTCGAGATCCTGCGCGAGCTGCTCGAGGCCTATCTGGATCGCAATCCCAGCGGCTCGGCTGCCGACGTGAAGCTGCGGCCCCTGACCGCGGACCTGGAGCCGGCCTTCAACTGGCGCCTGGTCGAGGAGGAGCCCGAGATCACCCAGCTCAGCTATGAGGAAGGCGAGTTCGTTCTTTCGGTGAGCGTTGATTCGGCCGAGCGACAGTCCCTGGTCGAGGCGCTTGCCAACGAGCGCATGGGGCTGGGCGGCGACGTCTACTACGAGTCCGATGACTTGGGCAGGCTGGGTGTGACCGCGAACCTCAACCTCGCCGATGATCTGGCCTACGGGCGGGCGGCCTGGATGCGGTCCGGTGAAACCACGACGGAGTTCCAGAATGGGCATCCCTTCTCGGTGCGCCTGAATCACATCCTGTACCTGCGGAGCGAGCGCAATCGCTTGCGGCTTCGAGGCTACGCGCTTGGCGGGGCGGTGGTGGCTCCAGGAGAGAGTCTCCCGATCTCGAACCGGGAGATCTCTCCGCAGATCGAGGACCGAGCAACCGTCGCCGCCTGGTACGACTATGATCTCGCTCCCAGCGACGCCGAGATGGAAGGCGTTCTCGACGCGCTGCGGGGCGGCGTTGGCTCAATTCCGGAGACCAACGTCCGCATCCGCGTGGCCGACACCGAGGCCTTGTTCGAGCAGTACGGGCTGGATCTGGTCATCGTCCGGGTACGCTCGCGCTTCTTCGATCCCGATCCCGAGAGATCGAGCCTGAGCGAACGGAGCTATGAGTTCGGCCGAGGGTCCGAGTCGGTTCGGGAGGTCGCGACCTTGTTCGCGCCGTCCGACGCCGAGGAACCGATCTACGAATACCGGGTGGTCGTCTATACCGCCCATGACGAAGTTGCGAGCGAATGGCTTGCGCCGTCCAGCTATAACCCGGAGCTCGTCTTCCTGCAGGCCGGAACCATCGAGGGACTGCTCGCCGAGTGATCCGGATCCTGCCGCTCTTCGTGCTTGGAATGGTCCAGGTAGCTGCGGCTGGAGCGTGGCCAGTGGCAAGCGAGGTGCGCCTCGGGCAGGGCCTCCGGTACTTTCCGGATCATCAGGATTCGCTGCGCTGGTGGTACCTGCCGGCCGAGCTGGAGCTGGTTCGCGAGGGCGGCGCTCCTGCCTTTGCGTTCGAGCGGTTTCGCTACAAGGGGACCACGGCGACGGCCGATGCCGAACGCTTCTGGACCCGTTCGGTTCTGCGCTTTTCGGTGCGGCTGGAAGCCGATCCCGGCGGCGTCGAAGCGCTGCGCTCACACCTCGAGGCGCGGGCACGGCGAGCGGTTCGACTCGAGCCGGTCCCGATCTCCGGGATCCGCAGCTCGCTCGTCTATGCCGGCTCGGAGCGAGGCACGGGCGGGGAGATCGCCTCTGGGTCCTGGGACGACGAGCCCGAGCGCTGGTCGGAGCAAACCTATGAAGTGTCCCTGGACTCGCTGACCGCGGATTTGCTGTGGGACTCCCTGCACGATGGCAGTCTCGCTCTGAGTTTGAGCTACACCCTGAGCGCCGAGGTCGTACCGCATCGACCGGGCAGCCTCGGTGCCGGTACGACTACCAACGGCACCAGCGCCGAGCCCGAGCTCGTGGAACGGGCTCTCGGCGGAGACAGCCTGGCGCTCGATATCGCTCCGACGGACTGTCCCAGGTGCTTCCGGATCGTGGATCTGGACACCCGCATCCCCGCGGACTATCCGTTTCTGGAAATCTACTGTCATGACTTTGCCGCTGGAGCCGTGCCTCAAGACCTACGCCTGGTCGTGGTCCAGGTGCGCGCCGTGGCGGTCAATGGCGACCGGCCGATCGAGGCGGTCGAGTTCGCGCCACCGACCGGCTCCCGGGAGGAGGTGCGGTTTCGGTTCGCCGTCGAGCTGGATGACGGCTACGAATTCCAGGTGACCCGGGAATACGATCACGCAACTGAATCGGAACCGTGGCAACGGGTCGCCTCCTGGACGGGATCGCTCGACGTGACGCGCTTCCGCGATCGGATCGAGGATGGGCCAGCGGGTGCCCGCCTGGACCCCAGGGAGCTTTACTAGAGTGCGGCCAAGGTGCACAAAATGAGCAA
The DNA here is from genome assembly GCA_965223155.1 of Candidatus Multivoradales bacterium. Classification (GTDB taxonomy): domain Bacteria; phylum Acidobacteriota; class Thermoanaerobaculia; order Multivoradales; family JAHEKO01; genus CALZIK01. Next base: position 402,702 of record CBDCVR010000013.1, on the reverse strand, counting down.
GCGTCTCGCGCTGCTGACCCTCCTCGTGGCGTCCTGGAGCGCGCCCGTCGCGGGCGCGCTCTTGGAGCCGGCGAGCCTCCTCGAAGCGGAGCTCGAAGACGGCACCCGGGTCGTGGCGTACGCATCGGTCTCCGATTCCGACGGCTACTACTATCTGCCCACCAATCCCCGGCTCGCGGTGGCCGAAGACGGCAAGCCCGAGTTCGCGCTTCGAACCTATGTCCTTGAATCGGACGAGGACCAGGGAGACGCGGCCGGAGCCCTGCTCAACCTGCGCGTGACCTGGGGCTTGACTCCGGCGCAAGAAGGGGAGCTTGCCGCCCTGCTGGGCCGCAACCGTCCGGGGGCCAAGCTCCTGGGGGCCCTGCCTCTGACTGCCGCTGGGGCCGAACGGAGCTTCCGGCTGGTCTCGGGAACGCTCGACTCGGAAGGGTCCGAGGCCGCGGTCCTGACCGGGGGATTCGCGCCCCTGCTTCCGGGTGGACGAGTGGCGGTGGCGGCGCGCCTGGACTCCCACCAAGCCCAGATCCTGCGGGCCACCCTCGAGGGGGCCACGACTCTGGCCGATCTCTCGCTGATCCTGGAGTTCGGCTACGACCTGGCGGTGCCCGCGGCCCGCGGCTCGGTCTCGATCGACTGGAGAACGCTCGAGCGGGAAGGCGAGTCGCTGCTGAGCGGCTACGGTGGTGCGTGCCTCCTCGGACGCTGCCGGGGAAACCCGACCGGGCAGACGACGGGCCTGGTCGAGCTCGAGCGCCAGTACCGGTACCTCATTCGCCAGGGAGTCATTCGCTTCCACTGGGACGAAGCCATTCCCGACGACCGCTTGGCGGAGATTGAATCCACCTTTTTCGAGCGCTTTCTGGAACTCGTCGCCGACATCGATCCAGGGCGGCAAACGCTTTCCCGAGCGGACAGGGCCCTGCAGCGGCTCCGGCCCGGAGCGCGGTTTGCCGACCGCTATCGGCCGCGTTGGGCCACAGGCAGGAGCCGGCCGGTGACGACGCCGACGCAACACACCCGGCTGGACGTCCGCTTGCCGGTGCGCCGGGAGCATCAGCTCGTAGCGAACCTCAAGTCCTGGTACGAGGCCGTGCGCGAGGATCCGCGATGCGTGGAGACGGTCCGTGTCGATCAGTGGTTCGATTCGATCCGCACCGTCCCCTTCCTGTTGAGCTTGGGTGGCGAGGAGATCTTCGACGAAGCCATCCGCCACGTTCAGATCACTCTTCGAAAGCGCAGGGCCGGAGGGCGCGACTTCCTGGAGAGCAAGACCCTGGATCGGGACGTCTTGCGCCGGGATGGCCCTCTCGTATCTCTGGACTACCCTCGTTCCGAAGCCGAGTCGGCGGCCTTCGAGTACCTCGTGAAGTGGACACTGCGGGACGGCACCACGTACCCGGTGCGTGCCGAATGGCGGGAAGGAACGTGGCAAGGCGTTACCTTGACGCCACCGGTACGCCCACGGTCTCTCGAGCTCGAAGGCGACCTTGTCGAGCTCCAGGCCGCGGGGTTTACGCGGGCCACGGTCAAGATCCGCTACTGGAGCTTCGGGCGCGAGACCGAGGCCACCCTGCGCCTCAGACTCCGAGGAGAGCCCTACGTTACCGAGCGCGTGCTCGTGGATCGAGATTCCGCGGGCTACGCTATGCGCCTCATTTACCAGCATCGAGAGCACGGCGCCATGGCCCTCGCCTGGCGGAGCTGGACCGGGGGCGACTATCTCTACGCGGCGCTGCCGGCCGAGCTCCTGACGAACGCCGCCGAGCGCTCCGAAGCACAGGCCAGGGCCGCAGCGGACATGATGGGGGAGGACGCGGTGCTGTCGCGGTTCCCGGAGCTCCGGCCTCAGCTTGCCACGACAAGTTCGGATGAGACCGGCTCGATCGCACCCGTAGGCTCGTCATGACGGTATCGCCCGACGTCAATCCACTAGATCTAGGAAGAGGAAGTTCCCTATGAAGCGAAGCAGTTGGTTCACGCAAGCTTGCCGGTGCGCCGTTCTGATCGGCGCGCTCCTGGTTCCGGCGGCGGCGGAAGGAGTCGTTCTCTACGAGGAGGGCCGCCTGACCCTCAACGGCATCACCTTGCTGCGCGACAAGGACGACCCGTCGAGCTACTTCTACATTCCGCCGTATCCGCGGGTTTCGACCCACGAGGACGGCCTGCCCCAGATGACGTTCGTCACCTACGTCGGCGAGACCCAGGCCGTGAGCGGCGGCCTCTTGCACTTTCTCTTCACCCTCCAGTTGCCCGAGGACGTCATCGAAGAGCTCCAGCGGAGGCTGGACGAGGAGGTTCCCGGAGCTCGCCTCCGAGGTCCGGTTCCGCTCCTGGTGAAGAAGGAAGAAGAGGGCTATGAAGGGCCCAAGCCCTCGTTCATGGTGACCTCTTCGACCCTGACCTCGGGCTCCGGCGCGCCCGGCGCCGAAGGTGCGGTGGCGGGCTTCCGGTCCCAGATGGTCACTTCCGGTGTGGCGCCGGTGACTCCCGGTTCGCTGGCCGCGGTGTCGGCGCTCTTGAGTCCGGAGTCCACGACTCTCTTGGACGCGACCCTCAAGTCCCCTACGTCGGACATCTCGGTCGCGATCACGGCCTACTACGAAGCGGCTCTTCCGAGCTACCAAGGAAGGGTGTTCGCCGATCTGAGCACCGTCTACGAGCACTTCTTTGCCGTCCAGAACCGTCAGGCGAACTATTCCAAGCGCGAGCTTCGCGACCATATGGACGAACTGCAGCGCAATGGGGTAATCGACGTCTCGGTCACGAGCCGCGCTGGAGTCGCGGGCACTTCGACTCTCGGGGGCCTGATGGATCTCGTCACGACCAAGCTCGTGGACATGCTCTTCGACACGACTCAGGGGCTATCGCAGCTCCCGGAACAGGAGAAGGTTCCGGAGGACGTGGTCGCGCAGCGGGCCGAGCGAAGCTGGTTTCAGAAGACCTTTGGCGGCAACGAGAATCCCAAGTTCGTGACCGAGGACCAGTACACCCTGCGCCGCCGCGAAGACATCCGCCGGGGAACGTTCTCGCTGAGCTTCACCGAGAACACCACGATTCAGGTGCCGTTCAATACCGCAGGGAACATGCGCGGCTTCTTCGAGGTCTGGGGAGACGACGAGCGGCTGTTCAAGATCGTGTCGCCGCAAGCTTCGAAGTTCTTGAGGCGGGAGATCCTGTTTCAGGTGGACCCGGACTTCTACGACGCCTTCTCGTCGGTCATCAACTCCGCCTCGGTGGAGATCAAGAAGTCCTATCCGGGACTCGAGCAACCGGATTTCGTCGGGGAGGCCCGTTTCGGACGCGACGAGGTCAAGAGCGGAACCTTTTCGAAGACCCTGAGCTATCCCAAGCTCGGGCTCCAGGGCCTTGACGCCAGCAGCTACGAGTACCGAGTCATCTGGAGCTTCCGCGGAGGCCAAACGGTGTCGTTCCCGTCCGAAGATCCCGAGGATTTCGCCCCTTCGCGCCGGGGCATCCTGGACCTGGCGCCGCCGAAGGACAAGGTCTCGGTGTTCATCGAGCTGGATGAGTCTTCGCTCATCGAAGAAGAAGTCCGCCGAGTGTCGCTGTCGGTCGAATATCGCTTGATGGGACGACGCAAGTTCCTGAACAAGAGCTTCCGCCCGGGCGAGACCGAAAACTACATGGAGACCAACTTCATCCGGGACGAGCGCTCCCCGGTTCGCTACCGCATTCGCTGGATGCAGGACGGCAACCGGAATGTCTCGAGCGACTGGACGGAGGTCGAGGACACGGAGTTGAGCGTAGTCCTGGCGGGACCGCCGACCGCGGAGCCCGAGCCTGAGCCCGAACCCGAGTTGAAACCGGCGGCGGACGAGGTGGAGGAGTCTCGGTGAGGCGGCGAGGATCACTTCCCAGGCTGTCTCCAGGGTGCCTCCTGGCGCTGGCCCTCGGCGCGGCGTGGCTTCTTGCGTCCGGAAGTCGTCCGGCACGTGCACAGCAGCTCGCGCTCGACCACGCTCGAACCTGCGGACCGCTCGTCTGCCTGCCCCTGTTTTCCGAACGCACGGTCTTCTACTACCTGCCGGCCGAGCCACGGCTGGCCCGCCGGCCGGATGGTTTGCCCGAGTTCTCCTTCCTGACCTACCGGGATCTGTCGGCGGTCGCCTCCGAAGGCGGCGTGACCCAAGCGGGAGGCGGCGGCATCGTGCACTTCCTGGTCGAGTTCGGGACCGAGCCCGAAGACGTCGAGGCCGCCGAGGCCGCCCTGCGTGACGACGTCGAGGACGCGGTGCTGGCGGGCCCGGTGCAATTTCGAGAGGGCTCCTTCGCTCTGGTCTCGTCCTTCTTGCCCGAAGACGAGCCGCCTGCCGACACCCGGAAGCTCTCCCACGCGGTCGTCGGCACCGGACGGGCGCCGCTTCTGCCCGGGCACAAGGCCGCGGTCTCGCTCCACCTCACCAAGGAGGGCGCCACCATCCTGAGGAATTCGTTCGGCATGGCGGCGCCGGACATCGCCATGGTCTTTCAGCTCACCTACGCGGGGATCCGGGATCCCGTCGAAGCCAGTTGCTCGGTCTTCTGGGACAAGTTTCACGAGCACGTGGAAGCCGAGGTTGGCTTCAAGTTCGGCTACGGGCCGATCAATCTGGGATTCGACTACGAAAACTTCTGGGACAAGGCGCGCGAGACCGGTGCTATCGACTGTTCGGGCAAGGGGACCCTCGAGAGCATGCAGCCGCTCTACGAGAGGACGTTCGAGATCCTGCAAAAGAAGGTCTTCGAGCCGGTGCCGCTGGACGTCTTCGCCGAGGACACTCCGAACCTGGACGATCTTGCCACCTCGCTGCTGCCCATGGCCGCCGGCGCCGGCCACCAGCAGGCCCCCTGGTACCTGAGCCTCGAGGGCGGCTTCAAGCAAAGAGAGATCGCTCGGGAGGGCGAGTACACGGTGAACTTCAACGAGGCGGCGAGCGACCAGGTCACCGCCGTCTTGAGCGGCAATATCGGCAGCCTGTACAAGGAGTACGCCGAAGATCCCCGCATCTTCCGCACCGCCCGCGCCGACGACCCGGAGTTTCGAGTCAAGGAGATCGTGTTCTCGCTGGACGGACTCTGGGAGGAAGCCTACCGGCGGTTCGTCACCAGCGTCGCCGTCGAACTGCGCAAGCTGCACGGTTCCGGGACGGAGTCGGTTCGCGAAGTCCTCTTTCACGGCCAGGAACTGTCGAGCGGCGAGCCCAAGACCGTGACCTACTCCTGGGACCGTGAGACCGACCTCATGGACTTCGAGCGCTATCGCTACAGCGTGAGCTGGTCCTTCTTGGGCGGCGCGAAGAAGACGGACGGACCGATCGAATCGACCGACCGCGCGCACTCGCTGGTACCCCCGTTCGAGTTTGAAGACGTGACCTTTCGTGCCTCGGCCGAGCGGTTGGAGGAGGCGGGAGTTCGGCTGGTTTCGATCACTCTCTGGTACGACTTCTTCGGCCGCAAGCGGCGCGAGCGTTTGGAGCTCGTCCCCGAAGAGGGGCTGCTGCGGGCGGCGACTCCGATTCCGGTTCCCGTGGACACCAGCGACCCGACGACCATCGAGTACGAAATCGTCTGGACCCTCGAAGACGATTCGCGGGTGCGTCTCGAACGCCGCACCGCTCAGCCGGGCACGATCTTCTGCGACCGGCTTCCCGAGGTTTCGTAAGTGACGTCATTTTTTCGAACCGATTCGTTCTTATCGATCTGGAGGACTCCGATGCGATCCGCCCCGACCTTTCTGGCCTTACTTCTCATCGTCCCGCTCATGCTCGGAGCGTTGTCGGTCGCGCCGGCTAATGCCGCGGTCCAGCTCGGCATGCACATGGACTTCGTGCTCAGCAATGGCACGACGGTCCGAGTGTTTCCGAGCGCCGAAGACACGACGACCGACAATCTCCATCCCCGTTGGGCCCAGCCGCCGGACCTGCCGGCGCAGGCCGAGGACGCCTCCTGCGACGAGCTGGAGCGCCGCTACGACGAGCGCATCGGCCGGGTGCGGGATCATCGCCAGCAGGCCCAGATGCGGCCCGTGGCGCCGGCCCAGCGGCCGGCCTGGCTGCGCTCCGTCCCCAAGCTGCGGGCAGTGGTGGCCGTGGGCGGTGTCTTTTCTGCCGCGCCCAAGCCCTCGGACTGGTACTACCTGCCGACCGAGCCCAAGCTGTCGTACGCAGACGAGAGGCCCGAGGCCACCTTCGTCAAGTTCATTACCGACGAGGAAGAGGGCCCAGACTCCGCGGCCGGCGGCATCTTTCACATGATGATGAGCTACGGCCTGACCCGGGATGAGGAAGCGGAGCTCCGGACCACCCTGGAGGAGGCGGTACCTGGAGCTCGGCTGCGGGGCATGGTGGAGCTGACGCCGGCGGCGACGGGAGAGAACTTCGTCGTCACCTCCGGGACGCTGAGCGACACCTCGTTCACACCCGCGGGAGTCTTGAAGTCGGGCAAGGCGCCGACCTACCCGGGAGGCAAGGCCGCCCTCGCCGGACGGCTGTCGCCCATCGGCGCCGAGTTGCTCGCGTCAACCTTCGAAAACGCGACCTCGGATCTCTCGGTGACCTTCGCTTACGACTACATCGCCAAGACCCGCGCCTTCAACGCCGAGGTTCGGATCAACCTCGACCGGGTGCGCAAGCTCGCCGAGTGCTCGTACGACGCGCAGACCGTTACCCGGAGCACCAAGAAGTCCTGGGGCTTCATCATCATCCCGTACTACACCGAGTCGGAGTCCATCGACCGCATCTCGCGCGAGCAGTACGAGCACACCTATGACGTCTTGCGCACCACCGGAGCAGTGACCATCACCATCGACCAGAACCTCCCGGACGTGGACGTTTCCTTCATCGAGCAAGCCTTGATGGATCAGGCGATGGAGAGCTTCATGGAGATTCAGCGCTCGTTTTCGATGCCGGGCGCCGAAGACATCGACACCAGTGGCGACGACGAAGACGACGAGGATGAGCGGCCCGCGAATACCAGCTACGAGATTCTGACGATTCGCAAGAAGCGGGAGAGTATGTCCGGACAGATCGCCTTCAAGGTAACCAAGTCGATGGCCGTCTACCGGAGCCACACCATGACGGGGAACCTGGGCGCCCAGCTGCGCGATCACGAAGACGAGGTCTTCAGCACGGTGCTGTTGAACGATCCCTTCTTTCGCCGCGGCCGGGTCGTCGTGGATCTCGACGCCGACGCACTCGATCTGTTCGAGGCGGGGATGGTCAACAACGTGGCCGTCCAGGTCACTCCCGGCTACGCCGGGGCCAACCGGCGCGACAAGGTCTTCGACCGTGCCACGGTCGAGACCGGCGACGTCGTCGAGACCTTCACCTTCGCCACCGGCGGCCAGGAGCTCAACGCCCGCTGCCCGATCCGGTATTCGCAGTCCTGGAGCTTGCGGGGTGGCGGCAAGTGGCCGCCCGACACCGAAGAGAACTGCACGAGGGAGATGAACATCACCCTCGTTCCGCCCATCGAGGCGCGGGACGTGGAGGTCGAGGCCGACCTGGACGAGTTCGAGCGACTCGGAATCCGAGCCGTGGACGTCCTGCTGCGCCATTCCCGGTACGGCAAGGAAGAGATCGAGACCGTGAAATTTCGAGTCGCTCGCCCCGCTCCCTATGTCGAGACCCGGCTGTTCGTAGACAAGGGAGATCCCGAACGAACGCCCGTCCACTACAGCCTTGTCTTTACCCACAAGGAAGAGGGCCAGCTCCCCGCGAGTCCCTGGCGCCTGCTGGAAGGCGATTTCGCCTACGCCAGCGTTTCGGGCCTTCCGGACGGCTTCGCCAGGGAGCTGGGCGAGCGCGTGGATGCGGTGCGCGACCTCTTCGACGGCAGTGACGATGGCACCAACTAATCCCGCGAGACACCGACCCGAGAGACACCGAAAGGAGATCTCCATGCAACCAATGAAACCCGCCGACCGCGCGATCGAGTCAATGACCGCAACCCACCGGTTCCTCACCTTGACCGCATGCTGCCTCGTGCTGCTCCTTACGGCGCTGCCCGCGGGTGCTTCGCGGGACGTGATGCTCGACGAGGGCATCGACGCCGGCGGCTTGCGCTTCTATCCCAAGTACAAGGAGCCCACGACCTTCTACTACCTGCCCGACAAGCCGCGCCTCGCGATGCGCAACGGCAAGCCGATCTTCAGCTTCCTGATTTTCGTCAAGAACACGCCGAGCGGAGAGCAGCCGGACTTCGTCGAAGGCGGCACGGGCCGCTCCGTGGCCGAGGGCTTCGTGTCCTTCGCCGTCGAGTTCAACGTGGACGACGAGACCTTGCGCCAGGCCGAGCAGGAGCTCCGCCGCCAGGTCCCCGGCGCCCGGGTGGCCGGCGCGATCACCTACGAGTCGGGGCAGGTCTTCGTCTCCTCCGGCCTCCAGAACGACGAAGGGGAGTTCATCACCAAGATCGTCGGCGGCGGCAAGGCTCCCGTCATGGAGGGACACCGAACCGCCATCAACCTCCGTCTCACCGGCGAGGGCGCGACCATCATGCGCGAGTCTCTGCGCCAGGCTTCGGGGCAGCTCGCCGTCAAATTCGACATGAACATGGTCGGTCTGCGGAGCCCGTGCGACGCCGAGCTTTCCGGTAGCTTCGAGAACATCGCGGCCAACGAGGCCATGGCGGCCGGCCTCAGGACCCCGATCCTGGGTGTCGACGTACAGCGCGTCGTCAGCCGGCTGGAATCCGACAAGGCGTATACCTTCGAGCAGAAGGGAGAGTGCGAGAACCTTCAGGAGGCCATCCGAACCGCGGAGGGGCACGTCGTGCGCATGCTGTTCGAGGTGGACAGCGATCCGCAGCTCGTAGCGACCCTCCAGCCGGACCAGAATCTCTACAGCAACTTCGATCGCGCCAGCCGCTTTCAGCGGGAGGAGCAGGAGCGGGTCCGCCGCGCCAACGAGCGGGAGAGAGAGCGGGAGCGCCAGGAGCGGGAAGAGATCGCCCGGGAGCGGGCGCTTCGGACGGACACCGATCCGACGGTCACCCATCTGCCCATCCTGGACCACCTGCCGCTCGGGCAGGGCAGCTCCAGCTCGGAGACGGCGACCGCCGGCGCCGGGGCCGGCAGTGGAGAAGGAAGCGAGTCCGGGACCCGAACCGCGGATGGCTCGACGGCTGCCGCGGGAGGCGGCGAAACAGGCGAGGGAGGTACCAGGGGACAGACGCCCGGAGCGACCCCGGAAGGCTCTTCGGGAAGCGGCGCCGGCCAGTCCGGCACCCGTCCCGGCCAGGGGGGCGGCGGCCGCGAGGCGACGCCGGCCAACATCCAGGAAGAGCCCACGTTTTCCTTGCTCGCCGCGTACCGGCAAAAGGAGTACCAGCGCTCGGGCGAGTTCAACTTCAACTGGAAGAAGGCCACCTACGACACCCAGAACCTGCCCTTCGACTTCCCGATGGGCGGCCTGCGCCGGTTGTTCAACGACCCGGATCACTACCTGGTGGTCAACTGGGACGACCCCGCCATGCGCGAGCGCCGGGTGGTGGTCACCCTGGACGGCCTGGATGCCTCGGATTTCGGCCAGTTCGTGAATCACGTCGAGTTGACCCTCACCAAGAGGCACCGCAACGGCGAGACGACCGTCCGCACCACGCGCTTCGATCGCGACCAGTTCCGGCGCTTGGAGCAGGGCGTGCGCAAGCTCCTGGTCTATCCCATGCTTCAGGGGGATCGTGGCGACGAATGGCTCGCGTACGACTACGAAGTCGTGTGGAGCCTCTTCGGCGGCGCCGAATGGCGCTCCGGGCGGCAGACATCGTCCGACTCCAGCCTGGCGCTGTCGCCGCCTCATGGCTACCGCAATCTGCGCCTCCTGGCCCGGTCCGACCGTCTCGACAGCCAGAACGTGATCTCGACGACCATCACCCTCTACTTCGATCTCTTCGGCAAACAGCGAATCGAACGAGTCGAGCTGAGCGAGTTCGCCGAGGTGCCGAGGTTTTCCGAGATGGTCAAGTACGCCCATCCGGCGGATGAGCGCCCCGAATTCGAGTACGAGATCGTCTGGACGTTGGATGACAACACCCAGGTCAAGACAGACCGGTTACGGGGCGGGCTGACCGACATGGTCGTGGTGGACAACGTGTCGATGGGGACACCGGTTGAGTAGGACCGGCCTTCGGAAGCTCGTGATCGCGAGCCTCTTGGGCTTGGCGGGCGTCTTCGCCCCGCTGCCGGCGGTCGCCGGCGTGGACGTGATCTTCGTGCCCGGGCGGTTTCCAGCCGTCTGCGCCTGGTCTCTCACCGAGGATCGGGCGCGATGTCCCGATGGGGTGACCGGTCAAGTCGAGGCGTTCTGCCGTCTCGGCCTCTCCGGTCTCGATTCGGCGCGCAGTGCCTTGGGACTTCGAGACTGTCAGGGCAACAGCATGCCCAATCCGTTTCTGGTCTCTCTCGCGGAATCGACCGTCGAGTTGGTCCTTCTCGTGGACGACTCGAATCCTTCCTCAGCGCTTCTGGAAGCCCTCGGTCCGACGCTCGTTTCCCAGGGTGGCCGGCGCATGATCGAGCCCTCGTTTCGGGTCTTCACCGATACCCTCAGCCGATCCAGGCGCACTCTCGTGGTCGGGGAGCAGATGTCCCGCGTCGGAGGGCAAGGGGGCGGTGCGATTCCGACTTCGGCCTGGCAAGAACGGATCCGCGGCCTGTTGACGCAGGGGGGCGAGCTGGGCCGGGTCGTTGGTCCTGGCGCCTTGCCCGAGAACCGCGGCGACGGCGATTCGACCCCTGCGGCCGGAGGCGGCTCTGCGGAGAGGCCGGCGGAGGGCGCCGGTGGGTTGTCTGTGCCTAGCCCTGGCCGGGGAGGAGGTGACGGAGACCGGCGACGGGAGGCACCGACCGAGACCGGCGAGGGCCTGACGACCCCGACACCGAGCCCCGAGGCTTCCAGCTTCACGTTCGAGGAACGCGAGGTGCCAGTGCCGTTTCATCGAAGCTTCGTTCGGTGGCGCGATGCGGTCGGACGAGCGCTCGCCAGCGAGATCGGCGGCATCGAGCGTTCGGCCGCGTACTCCGCGGCCCGTCGGAGCGACGGCCTGAGGCGACTCCACGGCGAGCTCTCGGACGCCGGCGTCGGCAACGGCGAGGAGACCTACGTTCCCGTCACGGTCATGCGGAACACCGAGGGGGGCTCCGTGGAATCGATAGCCATCTACGACGATGAAGGCTCCTAGTCTTCGCCCACGACGAGCCTCTCCGGGTAGGCGGGCCCTCGCCGCCCTGGCGACACTCCTCCTCCTGGGAGGGGCCGGCACCGCGGCCGCCCGGACTCGCATCTTCTTTGTACCCAAAGAGTTTCCATCGACTTGCGCGCAGGAGCTGCCCGGAGCTGGGGCGTCCTGCCCTGACGGAGTCACCGCCGAGGCCGAGCCCTTCTGCGAGCAGGACGTGCCGGGGCTGCGCGCGGCGGCCGAGGCTCTGGAGCTCGAGCTCTGCGACGGCGTCGAGCGCCGCAACGAATTGCCGGGTTTCGACTACGTGTTTCTGGTCGACGACCGGGATCCGACCCCTGAATTGCTGGAGCTCCTGGGAGATTCCGTTCGCGACCGGGATGGCCGGCGTCTTGTGTCTCCGTCCCGCACGGTGGATGGCCACGCGGTCCGGGCGCTGGTCGTGGGGGAGGCCGCCGCGGCGCTGGCTCCTTCCGATGCCGCGTGGATCGACGAGGTGCGCAACGCCGCCAACTGGGCGCATCTCTGGCGCCTTGGGATTCCCCGGGGCAAGGGGATCTTCTTCCAGCGCACGATCACGGGGGTCGAGGCACGGGCGGTGCTGGCGGCGGTCGAGGCGGGTGAGGAGCCTTCCTTCGCCTTCCTCGGGAGTCCGAGTGACTTCGTGACCCGTCTCCGGGAGGCCGGAATCCAGTGGGTCGCCTGGCCCACGCACTACCATCCCCGCGATACCTATGTGCCGCTGACCGAGGATCAGATCGAAGCGCTCGGCCCCTACCTCGAAGCCCTGCATGCGGCCGAGATCGACATCTTCGCGTGGCGCGGTGCTCCCGAGCATGGCAACGCCATTCGCCGCCAGGTCGAGGAGCTGGTGGAAGGCGCGCTCCATCTCGACGCCACGGGGATCATTCTGGATCCCGAGGCCCACTTCAGCCGCAACCGGGCTCGATCGGAAGCCCTGATGACGGCGGCTCGCGAGCTCGCCGAGCCCCGCAACCTCTCGGTTGGAGTCACCTCGCTGGGCCGCCCGCAGATTCCCTTGGCCGCCTTCATCGATGCCGACTACGGCCTGCCTCAGATCTACGATCGATGCGACACCGCGCCTGCCGCGTATCCACCGGACTCCGTGCGGCGCTGGAGCGAGGACACGCACTTCCCGGTCGTGCCGATTTCGGGCGCTCATCACTGTGCGCCGGTCACCTGTGCCGAGAACCGGCGGTGTAGCGACGCCCGGGCGAAGACCGAGGCGGAGATGCGCCAGCTCATCGCCGAGACACCGATCACCGACGGAGCCATGGCCTGGTGGAGCTGGCGCTGGCTCAAGAGCGGGAACCACTTCGAGCTTCTCGGGGAAGTCGATCTCGAGAATCCCGAGGCCATGACCACCGAGGACCAGGACGGGGACGACTAGAAATGCTCCGAAACTCCCGATTCAAGATCGCCGCTGGGTTGCTGGTGCTTCTCGCGGCAGGGGCCGCTACGCCGGGCCGGGCCACCACGATCTACTACCTGCCGCAGGGCTTCCCGGAGGTCTGTGGGCAGGATTTGAGCGCCTCCGAGCCGTGGTGTATCCATGGGGCCACCCGCCGGGCGACGCCGTTTTGCGAAGCCGACGTGCCGGGTCTCAAGCTCGCCCAGCAGGCCCTTGGGCTTCCTCGTTGCGGCGCGCCCGATCAGAGCGCTTCGCTGTCCGGCGTGCGCTTCGTTTTCCTGGTCGATGACCGCTCCCCGTCGCCGGAGCTGCGCCGTCTGATGGGCGATGCCCTGCGGGACCTGGGCCAGGGGGAGCTCGTCTACCCGAGCCGAGGCCGCGCCGGCGCCCTAGCGTTCCGCTACGACTTCATCGCCGTGGGCGAGCGTCTGTTCGAGCTCGGCGTCGGCGGCGACCGGGACAGCCAGGCGGCGTGGCTGGAACGGGTCGGTATCGTTCGCGACGAGCGCAGATTCCTGCAGCACCTCCTGGACGAGATCCCGGCCCAGGTCAACCAGTACATCGAGCGCTATGTCTCCCAAACCGAGCAGAACTGGGGCGACGGCTTGGCGATGTACGACGGCGCGCTCGAGCAGTTCGAGTCCACCATGGTGCATGCGTCGGTGAGCGAGCTCACCCCGGACTTCTGGGAGGTCCTGGGACAGACGGTGTTTCGGTTCATGCTGGACAAGGTCATCGGCAGCTTTCCAGCGATGGGCGAGATCAGTGTCCTGGCGCGTGGCAGCGGCGATGACTACACCGCGCCCAAGATCGAATTCCGGGACCTCAAGACGTTCGCCCCCGTTGTCGAAGCCTTTACCGGTCACTTCGGATCGGGTCCCCGCTCGGGCACGGTGGGGGAGTGGATCCAGGACGTGCGCAACCGGTTCCTGGCCCAGCGCCGGGGTCTGCTGCGCCGCGAGGACCTGGTTCGCGAGTGGCAGACTCGATACGCGCGTCTGTCGCCGGACCTGCGCCAGGGATTCGAGACCGAGATCCGAGCCAAGATCGAAGAGGCCCGGAGTTTCCGCGCCCCGCATCCCCTGGAGCTCGAGCGAGAGCTCTACGAGGACTGGATCAACGCGCAGTACTCCGCGCCTGAGAATGCAGCCGAAGCGAGCTGCCAGATGCAGGACGGCACCGGCGGGTGCCTGGAGATCTGGTTCGAGCGACGCGATGAGTCTCCGGGCAGCCTGGTGCGGGCGTCCCTTGCAACGAGCGAATCCGAGCGCGTCGGCGATCGCATCAACCGCTTGAGCGACATGGGCGCGCAGAGCAAGACCACCCTATTCCTCTTGGGAGTCCGCAAGCGGGTCTGTTTCGTGACGTCCTACACCGAGCTCAGCCGGTCCCCGCTTCTGGGAGGCGGCTGGCGCGCGGACGGGGAAGCCTACCGCCGCTACTGCGGCTGGCTGGGTCCGAACCACCAGGTGCTTACGGAGCCCGAGGACGAGGACGCCCGCCGCCGCTTTCGAGCCATCTCGGGAATACCGGCCCGGAGTCTCCTCGCTTGGAAGCTGGCGGACCGAGGATTCAACTAAGGACGGAGAGGGAGGAAGAATGCCGAATCTTGATTCACGGTTGCCGGCCCGGACCCTTCGCGGGGCCGTAAGGCTAGGCGCGACGCTCGGTTTCGCGTGCCTGGCCGTACTTGGGGCGTCGGGTCCCCTGGTCGCGACGACCGTGTACTACCTGCCTCAGAACTATCCTGAGGTCTGCGGTTACGACATCTCCCGGGGGGTCCCGGTGTGCCAAGAGGGCGTCACCAACCGTGCCCGGTTCTTCTGCCGCTCGGGACTTACCGGCCTCGACCTGGCACGCGAGGCCTTGGGCCTCCCGGCCTGCCCGGCCGAGTCGGAGCGAGTCCAGATCCCGGGCATCGAATACGTGTTCCTGGTGGACGATCGAACCCTGTCGGCGGCGCTCACTCGCAGGCTGGGCGACGCGGTGCGCGACCTGGGCGCCGGTCCGATGGTGGTGCCGTCCAGGACGGGCCCCTCGGCACGCGTCCAGGGCATCTTCGTGGGCGAGCGCTTCTACCGCGAACGATCGCCGAACCGGACCGCCTGGCTCACCCGAATCGCCAGCCTCTTGGATCTGGAGGTCGATGTCGAGGAGCTGGACGTGCCGTACCACTCGGACTACGCGACCTTCCGCCGAACCGTCGAAGACGCCCTGTGCCCGATCATGCTGTGCCGGAGCGACGGAAGGGCCCGGATGCGCGAGCTCATCGACAGGGTCGAGGCCAGCCTTCGCCGCATTCATGGAGAGTCGTCCGCGGGCACGGTGCCGCTGCGGGGCGTCTTGTATCGCCAACCCGATCGCGACGACCGGATCGATCGACTCGGCTTCACCCTGGGTGAGACGGTGGATTTCGACGATGACGAGGAGCGGGTGCCTCCCGCGGAGCGACCCGATCCGGAGCCGGTCATCCAGGATACCGGCGAGGGCATGGTACGGGGCGCGGGGACCCCGCCGGAGCCGGCGACCGGCGAAGAAGGCGCGCGGCGAGGCATGCTTCACATGGCCTATCTCGAGGGCTACGGAGTCACCATGACATGGCTTACCGGCCCGGCGAGGCTGAACGATCAGCTCCTGCCCATCTACCGACCGCGACACCCGCAAGGTTGTGGCGCTCCGGAGCTCATGGAGAGGAATCGCGCCGGGTGCGAAGCGGCTCTCAGCCGCTGGCGCGACATGCCGATCGGACAACGCCGCATGCTCCGAATCCCGGAGAACCGAGCCCGCCTGCGGCAGGACCTCAACGAGCGATACTGCCGGGAGTTCGAGCCCTTCTGCCGCGGTTGCTCATGCGAGCGACCCTTCTGATGCGAGCGTTCGTGGCAAGGCGTGAAGGCAGGAGGACGTCCCGCGGAACCGAGACCGCCGCCAGGCGATTCGTCGGCCGGGCCTTGGTGACTGTCTCGCTCGTGGTCGCGGCGCCACCGATCGAGGCCGCGACTACGGTCTACTACCTTCCGGCTGGGTATCCGGCGGTCTGCGGCCAAGACTTGACGGCCGGGCGGCAGGTCTGCGACGAGGGCGCGACCCGGACCGCCACCCCGTTCTGCGAGGCGGATCTGACCGGGCTGGCCCTTGCGCGGGAGGCTTTGGGAGCGGGAGCCTGTGGTCCCGGCGGATCCGAGCGGGTCTCGCTTGCCGGCGTCAACTATGTCTTCCTGGTCGATGATCGCCCGCTCTCGGCCGAGCTGCGCCGCTTGCTCGGGGACAGCGTCCGGAGTCTCGGGGAGCAAACGGTGGTCGTTCCGTCCCGGACGGGCGAGGGTTCCAGAACCAGCGCAGTGGCCGTGGGCGAGCGCTACTTCCTCGAGGGTGCCTCGGGAGCCGCCTTTTCCGAAGACGACTGGCGGAGCCGAATCGCTTCCTTGGCCTCGCCGCAGTCTGCGGGCGGTGGCGCGCGGGGACCCATCGAGGTCGTGCTGGTGGATCCCCGTCTGCCGACCCCCTCCGGAGCCGCCGAAGGGGTCTGGGGAAGCATCGGGCTGGCCGGCAGCGCCGCGCGGCTGCGCGAGCTTTGCGCCCAGGACTGTCCAACGCTGATTCGCACCTATGAAGAGATCACCGCCGGACGCGTCGGCACCGAGGTCGCCCGCCTGATGCAGACTATCGGCGGTCTGCCCCGGCTGCGGTTCTACTTGGTGAACGACTTCACCCAGGATCTCACCCAGGCGACGGGGAACCACTACCGGCTCTGCCGGTCCGAATTGCGGGGCACGGGACGGCTGGGGGTGTGGCCGTGCGCCTGGCGCGAAGGGCGAGGTTCGAGCGCGCTGGGCAAGGTGGTCCTGGGTGAGCTCCACGCCGAGGATCTGAGCGGGGGAGGACGGACCGTCCCCGACTGGCACGCGACCTTGATTCACGAGACCGTCCACACCCTCGATCGAACGGGTTGGGACACCGCGCACTACGGCCCCGCCTACGGACCCGACGGCACCCACTACTTTCGGGAGATCCTTCCCGACTCCCACGCGGTCTTCAAAGAAGGTGTTGCCAACTTCGTCGGCTTTCACTTCGCCCCCAGCGTCGGGCGCCGCAGAATCGACGATCTGAGCGGGAACGGTTGGCTCTACATGGCCGAAGCCGGGACCCAAGCGCGGGACGCGGCGGGGGAGGGCGTGACCCGCAGGCAGTTCTCCTATCTCGACAGCAGCGGAAACCGGCAGACCACCACCTACGACTACTACAGGTGGCGCGATCTCGACGCCGAGTCGCTGCTCCGCAACGAGCTCGTGGCGGCGGTGGCGCTCTTCTACATTTCCCAGAACGTGGAGAACGGCTACCAGCAGCTCTTGAGCAGCTTTCGATCCACCAACTGGCGCAGCCGGACGCTCTTGACCCTGATCGGCGACTTCGTCGCCGAGACCGATTGGACCTGGCGGCTCGGCACCCGGGACGACGCCGCCTCACAGTTCGCCCTCGCCCTCGTCGACATCCTGACGCATTTCGATTTCAGTGACGCCGACCTGCGCTCGGCCTTCATCCGCGAAGCCTCGTTGGAAGCTTCCATCCTGGACGACTATCTGGAGCACCTACGCCCAATCCTGCGAGCCGAGGTCGCGTCCGCTCCAATCGCGACTGCCGTCGAGAGAGCGAAGCGGGGGATCTTGGGAAGCCACTAGGACGGACGACGGCAAGTTCGTCTCTGGCAGGACCTGCGTTCCTTCCGAGCGTCCGCATTAGCCAAGATCGCCGACAGCGAAATCGGTCCCTCGAGTCGTGACGTCCAGTGACGTCCAGTGACTTGCATCTTGGCGACCAAGCGAGTCCCTCGGCCTCACCAACCTCTACCTGTTGCCGATCTCCGGGGCCTGGGCTAACGTGCCCGCGCCCCTGCAATTCGCCAGCGGCTCGCCTAGCACACCGATCGCTCCCTCCAGGGCAACCGATGGAGTCGCCAGCACCCCGACAGCAAGCTCCAGGCTCGGTACCATCCCGGTCCTTGCTCTTGACTTCGACGCTGCTCCTGTTTCTGGTCTGGAGCAGCAGCTTCATTGCCATGAGCTACGTCCTCGGCACCGAACGGGACGCGGCCAGGCTGTCCCCGCTGGGGCTGACCCTTGCGCGCATGGGCTCGGCGTCGGTTCTCATCGCCCTCCATCTCTTGATCGCTCGGCCGGCCGAGCTCGTCTCGGCCTTACGGCGACAGGGCGGCTCGCTGGTTCTCTGTGGCGCCCTGGTCGTACCCGGCTACAACCTTGCGCTGTACAGCGCTCAGGCCCGGGGGCTGCCCGCCTCGGTGGCCTCGATCGTCACGACGCTGGTACCGCTTTTCGTGGCCCTCCTGTCCTTCTTCTTCCTCCAGGAACAGGTGTCCCGGCGGAAGTGGCTGGGCATTCTGGTCGGATTCTCCGGCGTCGTCGTGATCGCTCTGTCCCGGCCCACGACCGGAACTCCCTATCCGGCCATCGTCGCTCTGGCGATGCTGGCGCCGATCTCGTGGTCGCTCTATTCAGTCATCTCGAAGCGAGCCCTCGCCGGCGAGCGAACGGTAGCGCAACGGGTGTCCCCGCTGGTCTGGAGCTACGCGTCGGTGCTGGTCGGCACTCTGCTGCTGACGCCCCTCCTGCCCCGGGTCGCGGGCGAGCTGGCGGCTCTCGACTGGAGTGGCTGGCTGGCCGTTGTCTATCTGGGCTGGCCCTGTACCGTCCTGGGCTTTGCCATCTGGACCTGGCTCCTCGAACACCTGCAGGCCTCGACGGTGGGTCTCACGGTCTTCCTCAACCCGCCGCTGACCCTACTGAGCAAGTCGCTCCTGGCCTGGTCATTGCCTCAGATCTTCGGCTTCGCGATTGTCGGGCAAGAGATCCTGGGCGGGGCCATTGTCCTTCTGGGACTCGCGATCGCCGTGGTTGAGCTGGGGAACCGCAGGCGCCGAGCGTGATTGCCCCGGGCGTCCCGCCTGGGCTAGCCTAGCTGCCCGTGGTCGAAGTTCCGGAACGATTCCCGATCGAGGCTGTCCGGGAACGCTTTCCGGCCCTCGCGCTCGGCGACCGAAAGAGCACCCGGATCTATCTCGACAACCCGGCCGGCACCCAGGTACCGGCCTCGGTGGCCGAGGCGGTCGCCCGGTGTTTGGTCGAGACCAATGCCAACCTGGGCGGCTACTTTGCCTCGTCCCGCGCCGCCGACGAGATCGTTGCCGGCGCGCACGAGGCCATGGCGGACTTTCTCGGTACTCGCGATGCCGGCGAGGTGCTGATCGGTGCCAGCATGACCACGCTGACTTTTCATCTGTCCCGGAGCCTGGCGCGCCGCTTCGACCCGGGCGACGAGCTCATCGTGACCCGCATGGACCACGAGGGCAACGTGGCGCCCTGGCTCCGGATCGCCGAGGACAATGGGCTTCGCGTGCGCTGGGCGGAGCTCGACCCCGAGACCTGGACCATTCGACCCGACGAGCTTTCGAGGCTGCTCGGCGAGCGCACGCGGCTGGTGGCTCTCAACTACGCCAGCAACCTGACCGGAGCCGTCAACGGCGTTCGGGAGCTGACCCGCCGGGCGCACGAGGCCGGGGCCCTGGTCTACGTGGACGCGGTCCAGTACGCGCCTCACGGCCCTCTCGACGTCGCTGGGCTCGACTGCGATTTCCTGGCCTGTTCGGCCTACAAGTTCTTCGGCCCGCATTTGGGCGTCGTCTGGGGCCGCCGCGAGCTGTTGGCCGAGCTCGAGGCCTACAAGTGCCGTTGCGTCTCGGAGACGCTTCCCGACAAGTTCGAAACCGGCACTCCGGCGATCGAGCTCCAGGCCGGGCTTGGCGCCGCGGTCGACTACTGTGCCGCCCTCGGCTCGTTCGGCTCCGATGGCTCCAGTGGCTCTAGTAGCTCGCTGAATCAAGGCCGCGCCCTCGGGAGCGCCGACGGATCCGAGCGCCGCCGGCGTCTTCTCGCCGCCTTTGGCGCCGTCCGGGCGTACGAGACCAGTCTGGGACGCGCTCTCGTGGAAGGCTTGAGCAGTCTCCCGGGCGTGCGGCTGGTCGGTCCCGGCAGCGAGCCGGACGCGACCGAGCGTGTGCCCACGGTTTCGTTCCGGCATCGCACGGTCCCGCCCAAGGCGATCGCGGCGGCTCTTGCCGCCGAGGGCATCTTCGTCTGGAGCGGGCACAACTACGCGCTCGAGTCCGTCCGCCAGCTTGGCATTCCCGAGGACGAGGGCGTGGTGCGGATCGGCGCCGTTCACTACAACACCCTGTCCGAGGTCGAGCGGGCCGTGGACGCGGTCGAGCGGGCGATCGACCGGGCATGACGGTACGAACCCGCGGCCGCGCACCCTGCGGGCGGCGCTCAACGGACTCGGCACCGTCCACCGGAGCCTGCTGAGGCTATGGATCGACAAGGGCGAGCGCTTGGCACGCGACTACGGTCTGCGCTTCGAGATCCTCGCCGTGGCGGACAGCAGCGGTAGCGCGACCCGGGAAGGGGGCTTCGATCTCGAGAGCCTGCTTGCGGCCAAATCGGCGGGCGGAGCGGTCCGGGACCTCGAGGACGGCCGCGCGGAAACCGGCCTGGCCGCAGTGCTGCCTGATCTCGGCTGCGACTTGGTCTTCGAGGCCTCACCTCTGAATCTCGAAACAGGTGGGGTCGGACTTGAGATCGCCCGCGCGGCCTTCGAGCGAGGAGTCTCGGTGGTTCTGGCCAACAAGGGGCCGCTGGTTGTGGCCTTCGCCGAGCTCGAAGAGCTTGCCCATCAGAATCAGGCCGGCCTTGCCTACAGCGCCACGGTCTGTGGCGGCTTGCCGGTCCTTGCCGTCGGCCGGCGGGACCTGATCGCCGGAGAGATCCGGTCCCTCCGGGGCATCTTCAACAGCACCAGCAACTTCGTGCTCGAGAGCTTGAGCCGGGGCGCGTCCTTGGAGCGGGCGGTCGGCGAAGCGCGGCGCCGGGGAATCGCCGAAGCCGATCCCTCCTTGGACCTGGGCGGCTGGGACACGGCCGCCAAACTGACGATCGTGGCCAACAGCCTCCTCGACGCCGGCATCGGCCTCGACCAGGTCGAGGTGACCGGCCTCGAAGACCTCGATCCCGAGCTGCCCGCGCGGGAAGCGGCGAACGGTCGAGCGGTGCGGCTCATGGCCGAAGCCGCGGACGGACGCTACCGGGTAGAGCCGCAGGTCCTGCCGCTTACGGACTTTCTGGGCGCGTGCGCCGGCTGGGAGATGGGGGTCGAGCTCGAGACGGACATCTACGGAGTCCTCTCCCTCAAGCTCTGGGAGCGAGAACCCGTCCCGACCGCGGCGGCCATGATGCGCGACGCGGTACAGCTCTTCGGGCCTGTCAGCCCGTGGTAGCGTAGCCGGGTGGAGACCCGCGCCGGCTGGAGCCCCTCCGGCGCTTTGAGTTTTTTGTCCCGATACTGTTTCCGGAGGATGGACATGACGCAACGGAACACCGGGAGACCGGTCCTTTTCATCGTTTTCGCTCTGGCCCTCGCCGCGGTCCTGAGCCTGGCGCCAGTTCCCGCCGAGGCCAAGCCGGTCCCGCGAGACTTCGGCATCGGCAGCGCTGGCTCCACCGATCTGAACGGCGCCCACCCATGGTGCGGCACCGAGGGGTACTTCCTCGGCGTCGAGAAAGCTCAAGCTCGGCACGAGCACTTTCAGCGGCGGCGGCTGGGTGCCGTTCGGAACGCATCCGACGGCTTGGCTTTCGCCGCGCAGCCGATGTCGAACGGCCCCACCGTTCGCAAGGTGGGTGACGTCGCGGTCATCGAGGACGACGGCACCGTCACCAGTGACACGAATCCGTTCGACCTCTCGAACAAGTCGATCGAGTTTCTGAAGAAGAAAAGGAAGGTCCGCGCCAAGAAGAGCGGCGCAAAGATGAACCAAGACTTCGGCGAGCGCCTGAGCATCGGGGACGACGACAGCGTTTCCCGGCAGATGCCCTTCGCGGTCAAGTTCTACGGCAAGAAGTACAAGACCCTCCACATCAACTCGGACGGCAACCTGACCTTCAGCCGCGCCGATGGCCAGACGGCCGCGCGCGACTTGAGTCGGTTGCTGAACGGTCCACCCCGCATCGCCGGGCTTCTGGCAGACCTGGATCCCAGTGTCACCAGCGGTGATGCAGGTATTTTCTACAAGCAACGCTCCAACAACGTCCAGATCACCTGGAACGAGGTTCCCGAGTTCGGCAGCCTGCCCGGACAGGTCAACACGTTTCAGATCACGGTCTTCCGATCGGGCAAGGTCTTGATCGCGTTCGGTGACGTCGTAGCGCCCAAGGACCAGGGACAGCCTGCGGCGACCGTGGGCGTGTCGCCAGGCGGTGGTTCGGCCGTGCAGTTGGTCGACGTGAGCAGCGACTTCCCAGTGGCCCCGACTTCCGGCGCCATCGCCGAAGTCTTTAGCCTGTTACCTCAGGCCGACGATTTCGGCATCACCAAGGTCTTTCTCGACCACTTCGTGGACGACTACGATCACGTCATCGTCTGGCTCGACTTCGCCGCCAGCTTGGGCGGCGCCTTTGCCTACGAGATTAACGTCAGGAACCAGGTGCGGGGCATCGGGCTGCCGATCGCGGATTTCACGGATCTGGTAGGCAGTGACGGGCGCTTGGAAAGTTTCGTCCAGATGGGCCCGATCACTCAGTATCCCGACAACCCCAACCAGGTCTTTCTGGGCACCAACAGTACCCTGGACGTCTTGGGCCAGGAGGCGGGACACCGCTGGCTCGCCTTCGTCCGCGCCCGCATCAACGGCCAGGTGACCGATGAGATCCTGGGGCGACAGCTCGCACACTGGAGCTTCTTCATGGACTCCGACGCATCGGACATGGAGGGGAACGACATCCAGGACAACGGTGGCGGCAACTTCGAGACGATCGACGCCACCAACACCTTCAGCGCTCTCGATCGCTACATCATGGGCCTGATCCCGTCGTCCCAGGTGGGACCGATGTTCTTCGTGCGCAATGGCTCGAACTTCCGGCCCGAGACCGCTCCTCAGATCGGTGCCAGCTTCGTGGGCGAGAGGGTCGACTTCACGGTGGACGACATTATCGCCGCCGAAGGCGAGCGCGTGCCGGCCGCCAAGGACGCTCCCAAGACCTTCAAGATGGCCTTCGTCCTGGTCAGCCTGGACGGCGAGAAGGTGTCTCAGGCGTCGATCGCCAAGCTCAACAAGATCCGCAAGCTGTGGGTCTCGTACTTCAAGCGGGAGACCGGCGGCAAGGGCAAAGTGGTGACCAAGCTCAAGAAGAAGTAGGTCCCCCGGGCCATCTCGGTTTCTTGCAACTCGCGTTTTCCATTCGGTCCGGGCCCGCCTGTGACGGGTCCGGACCGTTTGCCTTGATCGGGCTTGTGCGTCACAATCACCACCCCTTGAACATCCCGTTGGCATGATCGAAACACTGGCATCGCCCTCGTCCCCGGATCGGGATGGCCGCGGCGCCAGGAGAGGTCGCGGAGGCGGCGGAGGCGACGGCCGGAGTTCGACCAGGCTGCCGCACAGCGAGGAGTCCGAGCGCGCGGTCCTGGCCGGCGTGCTGGTGGATCCGGCTGTTTTTCCTTCGCTTTCGGGTCGTCTCGAGCCCGAGGATTTCTATTCCGAGCGGAACCGGTTGATCTATGAGGCCATGCTGGCGCTCCAGGATGGTGAGCAGGAGCTCGATCTGCGCACGGTCCAGGCCCAGCTCGAGCAGCACGGCACTCTGGACAAGGTCGGCGGCGTCGCCTATCTGGTGAGCCTGGATCTGGATCTCCCGGACATCGGCCGGCTGGAGAGCTACATCGAGATCGTCAAGGAGCGCTCGGTCCGTCGCCGCCTGATCGATGCCTGCGGCGAGATCACCCGCAATTGCTTCGACGGCGGTCTGATGGCCCAGGAAGCTCTGGGCCAGGCCGAGCAGGCCATCCTGGGCCTGGGCGAAGAGGCCATCCAGAAGGGCTTCGTGCCGATCTCCCGGATCTTCAATGAGACCCTCTCCGACCTCGAGGAGCGCCCCAGCTCGGGCATCATCGGAGTGCCGACGGGCTTTACCGACTTCGACGAGAAGACCCGAGGCTTGAACCCCGGCAATCTCATCATCCTGGCCGGCCGGCCGGGCATGGGCAAGACCAGCCTCGCCCTCAACATCGCCCAGCATGCGGCCATCCGCGAAAAGAAGACCGTCGGCGTTTTCTCGCTCGAGATGAGCCAGCACGAGCTGGCACTGCGGATCATCTCGGCCGAGTCGGACGTGCCCTTTGGTTCGCTCCGCACCGGCCACCTGTCTCAGCGCCAATGGAACAAGGTGGTCGAGACGGTACGGAGCATCTCGGGCGCGCCGCTTTACATCGACGATTCGGCCAACCCGACGCTCCTGGAGCTGGCTTCCAAAGCCCGGCGCCTGCGCGCCGAGAATCGGCTCGAGCTCGTCGTTCTGGACTACCTCCAACTGATGCAGGCCGGCGGCCGGTACGAGAACCGGAACCTGGAGATCGCGGCCATCACCCGCGGTTTGAAGCAGCTCGCCAAGGAGCTCGACATCCCGGTGATCGCGCTGTCTCAGCTCTCTCGCCAGCCCGAGCGGCGGGGCAGCGACCACCGGCCTCAGCTCGCCGATCTGCGCGAGTCTGGCTCGATCGAGCAAGACGCGGATCTGGTCGCCTTCATCTACCGCGACGAGGTCTACGACCCAGAGACCGAGGATCCGGGCATCGCCGAGCTCATCATCTCGAAGCACCGAAACGGCGAGACCGGCACCATCAAGTTGGTCTTCTTCGGCGAGAATACGCGCTTCCGCACTCTCGCCCGGCACCGCGAGCCGGAGGCGCCGCCACCGTTCTGAGCCGGCCCGCCGGCTCGGCGAGCTCTGCCGGATGATCGAGTCCTTCTTTCGAGAAGTCGGGCGCTTCGCGCGCATCACCTGGCGGGTAGTGGCCTGGACGCCACGCCCGCCCTACGACGTTCGGGCGCTGTTCCAGCAAATGGTCCGGGTGGGTGTGGACTCGCTCCCGGTAGTGGCTCTGACCGCCATGTTCACGGGCATGGTCATGGCCCTGCAGACCTTCAGCGTCCTGGCCCGGTTCGGCGCCGAGCGCTACGTCGGCTCGCTGGTCTCGCTATCGATGGTGCGCGAGCTGTCCTGCGTGCTGGGAGGGCTGGTGATCGCGGGCCGCGCCGGCTCTGCGATGGGCGCCGAGCTCGGCACGATGCGCGTCACGGAGCAGATCGACGCGCTCGAAGTCATGGCGACGGACCCCGTGCACTACCTGATGGTGCCGAGGGTGTGGGCGACGACCATCATGCTGCCGCTCCTGGTCCTGGTCGCCGATGGCCTGGGCATCTACGGCGGCTATCTGGTGGCGGTGGTGTTGATGGGCGCCAACCCGGTCGCCCACATGGACAACACGTTTCGGTTCATGGAGATGTCCGATCTGACCTCGGGCCTGATCAAGGCCGCGGTCTTCGGCATGCTGATCGCGCTCATCGGATGCCAGCAGGGATTCTTCACCCGGGGCGGAGCAGAGGGGGTGGGCCGCTCCACGACCCGCTCGGTCGTGATTGCCAGCGTCGCGATCCTGGTCTCGGATTTCTTCTTGACGAAGCTCTTGTTCTGATGCCCCACGACGTCATCATCCGGCTGCGAGACGTCCACAAGGCCTTCGGCGACAAGGTCGTCCTGGACGGGGTGGATCTAGACATCCCGCGCGGCCGTGCGACCGTGATCATCGGCGGCTCCGGCACCGGCAAGAGCGTGTTGCTGAAACACATGATCGGCCTCTTGCGGCCCGACCAGGGGACCGTGGAGGTGGACCGGGTGGATCTCGCCAGCCTCAACAACAAGGAGCTCACCCGCTTCCGCTCGCGCTTCGGCATGGCCTTTCAAGAAGGGGCCCTGTTCGACTCGATGACGGTCTACGAAAACGTCGAGTTCCCGCTTCGGCGACAGCAGATCGGCACGCTCGAAGAGCGTCGGGCGCGGGTGGCAGAGTGCCTCTCCCTGGTGCGGCTCGAAGGGGTCGAGCACAAGACTCCGGGACAGCTCTCGGGCGGAATGCGCCGTCGCGTCGGCTTTGCGCGCGCCATTGCCCACCGGCCCGCGGTGCTCCTCTTCGACGAGCCCACGACCGGACTGGATCCGGTGACCAAGGACGTCATCGACGAGCTTATCGTCAAGCTCAAGGAGACCCTGGGCTCGACCACGATCACGATCACTCACGACATGGAGAGCGTCTTCCAGATCGCCGACCGGGTGGGGATGCTCTATGGCGGCAAGGTCATCGCCTGGGCGCCGCCTCAGGAGCTGGCCCGGCTCGACGATCCCCGGGTGCAGGCGTTCCTGGGGCGGAGCCAGGTCGCGGCTGGTGGACGGGAAGTCGGAGCCGAGCTGGCCGCCGGTTCCGATCAGGGGTTCGAGCCGGAGGCGCAGTAGGATCGAAACGGGCAGGCGATTCAGGGCCTTGCAGGCCCAGCAGCCCAAGCAGGAGGAACAGCCAACATCATGTCCAACACCGCCAAGGTCGGAATCTTCGCCACGGTAGCGCTCGTGCTCCTGGGCTATTTCATCCTTCGAATCGAAGACCTGAACCTCTTGCGCAAGGGCGAGACCCGGATCGAGGCGGCTTTCGATTCGGTCGCCGGGCTCGACGACAAGGCCGCGGTCCGGGTCGCCGGCGTGCGCGTGGGCAGGGTCGATGGCATTCGGCTCGAGGCCGACCGAGCGTACGCATCGCTGCTCCTGGAGCGTCCCGTGGATCTGCGCCAGGGCGCGACCGCGACCATCGCCAACATGGGACTTCTCGGAGACAAGTACGTTGAGCTGGATCCCGGTCCGGTGGACGCCATGCCGCTGTCTCCGCCGATCGTGCTGCCCGGTTCGACACCCGTGGGTTGGGACGACGCCATGGCCCGTTTGAACGACATCAGCCTGGCGGTGGGGGAGGCCCTCGAGGCCATGGATCCGGAGACCACAGGCGCCACGGTCAAGAATTTGGTGCGCTCGCTCGAGTCCACCACCGAGACCATCCGTGCAATGGTGCTCGCCAATCAAGCCCAGATCGCCGGGACGGTGGCCAATTTCGAGCGCTTCAGCCTGGCGCTTGCCGAAGAGCTGCCGCGCATCTCCCAGCAGACCGCCGACGTCCTGACCACGATCGAGACCATGCTGGCAGAGAATCGCGGCGACGCCCGGGGCGCCATGAGCCAACTCGCCGCCGCCAGCGAAAGCCTGCGCAGCACGCTCGAGGACTTCGAGGGCGTAAGCGACAAGATCGCCCGGGGCGAGGGCACGATCGGCAAGCTTCTGAACAGCGAAGAGGCCCACCAGCAGCTCGTGGCAACGCTCGACAGCGTCGAATCCGGAGTGAGCCAACTCTCGGAGACCCTGGACCGGGTCAACCGTATCGGCCTCGAGCTCGACCTCAACGCCTACTATCTCGAAGAGCCCGAGGACTCCCGCACCGAGTTCGCGATCCGGCTGGACTCAGCCAGCACGAATCGTTTCTATCGCTTGGGTCTGGTGGACGATCCGCGCGGCGACGTCTCGACCCGGACGGAAGAGATCACGGTGACCGACGCCGCCGGGATGAGCGAGACCACGACCCGCAAGACCGTGACCAGCGACGACGATGAGGTGATCTCGGCCCAGGTCGGCTTCGAGCTGGGCAAGAGCCAGTTCCGCGCCGGCCTGTTCGAGTCGAGCGGCGGCGCCGCCTTCGACTACAAGCTCTTCGACGAGCGCGTGCTGTTCTCGGTCGAGGCCTTCCAGTTCAGCCGGGAGGACGACCTGGAGCCACGCCTGCGCCTGACCACCCGCTGGAACGTCCATCCCAACGCCTACATCGTCGGCGGCGTGGACGATCTCTTGGAGGAGGATCGGGAGTCCGTGTTCCTGGGCGCGGGCCTGCGCTGGAACGATGACGACTTGAAGTTCCTGCTGGGCTCGATCCGGCCGCCCGGCTAGGGCCTTTCTGGCAGGCCTCTTGAGCCTCGGCCGCCGAGACCGCGAAGTACGGACCGGCCTCGTCGTCTTCGACCCGGCAGCCGGTCACGGCGACCGCGGATCCCAAGTACTCGGCGAGAGCCGCCTCCTGGCCTCGCAATGACACTTCGTCACCACTCTCCGGGTCGAGCAGGACATACCCGCCGTCCGAGGCCTCCGAAAGCTGGCCGCCACCGCTATTCCACTTCGGTCTCGCCGGAGAAGATCAAGTAGGCGTCGCCACGTTCCAGGAGCTCCGCTCCGAACTGGGCGAAGCCGGCGAGTAGCGGACAGAGCGGCCCGGACTGGCTCTTACTCCGGCAGACCCATCTTGCGGAGAAAAGCCGCCCAGCGGGGATCGTCGTGGAGGCTCGCGAGAGCCGGAGCCGTTTTGACCGACGCCACCCCGGGGTCGCGGTGCACGTACCCGCGCTCGAGCCACTCGAAGGCCGCGTCGGGCTCGTTGCGGTATGCGTGGACCGCCGCGATCTGAAACGCCGCGTTATCTCCGTGCTCTTCCTTGATTTGCTCCAACGCCGTATCGGCCTCTTCCGAGCGCCCCAAGTCATGGTAGACAAACGCCAACCCGATCGTTCGCCATACCGGCGAGGTCTCCTGCTCGACTTCCTCGAGCGCCGCCTCGGGACGCGACCGCCCCAGCTCGATGGCGGCCAGGCTGGTGTGAACAACCGGGACGTCCGGGTTCAGCTCCAGGAGCTTTCGGTACTGGGTTTCCGCTCCCTCCCAGCGCCGCGCGCCGCTCAAGATCGCCGCCAGCCGGAAGCGGGGTCCGCCGTTGAGCGGGTCGAGCTCGACCGCTCGCCGGCCGATCTCGATCGCTTCCTCGAGACGGCCCAGCTTCGCGAGAAGACTGGCGGCTCCGGTGAGAACATCCGCGTTGCCGGGGGCCAGCGAGCGGGCTCGGTCAAACGCCGACTCGGCGCCGGCCCAATCCCAGTCAAAACTCGTCTTGAGCTCGCCCAGAGCGAGCCAGCCCTCGGCCAGGTCCGGGTCCAGCTCGACCGCGCGGGTGGCCGCTTGCCGCGCCAGCCGGACGCCTTCGCCCATGGGGATGTATGCCTGGCCGGCCTGGAGATGCCGAACGCTCGCCAGAGCGGCCCAAGCCGGGGCGTGTTCGGAGTCGAGCGCCAGTGCTTCTTCCAAGTACTCGGCCGCCTTGGCCAGGCTGGGCTCGGTAAAGCGCCTTGCGAAGTGCACGCTCTGCAGAACGAGGTTGTGGACCTCGGCGCTCGGGGTGCTCTTTTCGGACTCGCTCGTCCCACCGCCGAACAGCTCGACCTCGAGCGCCTCCGCCACCGAGGCGGCGATGTCGTCCTGGACCGCAAAGATGTCGTCGAGCGTCCGATCGTAGCTCTCGGACCAGAGGTGGAAACCATCAGCCGCATTGATGAGCTGGGCGGTGATGCGAATCCGGTCGCCGGCCTTGCGCACGCTCCCCTCGAGGATCGACGCCACGCCCAGCGTCTCACCGATCACCCGCAGATCCTCGGTGCGCCCCTTGTAGTGAAACGACGACGTCCGTCCGGCTACCTTGAGGTCGCGAATCTGAACCAGGACGTTCAACAACTCCTCGGTGAGGCCGTCGGCAAAGTACTCCTGGTCCTTGGCCGGGCTCATGTCGACAAAGGGCAACACCGCGATAGACGCGGAATCGCTATAAGCCGGCGAGGGTGCGGCAACTGCCGGCTGATCTCTGGTTCCGCCGGCCGGGTCGGTCTTCCTACCCAAAAACAGCCCCCCCGCCAGGACCGCGGCCAACGCTGCCGCGCCGAGAGCTATCCAGAGGCCCTTGCGCGAGGGCGCGCGCGACGGCTCGGCCGCCACGGTGACCGGCGCCGTGATCGCCACGGTCGAGTCCCGTTCGAGGCGCAGCAGGTCCGCCTTGAGCTCGGAGGCGCTCTGGTAGCGGAGTGACTTGTCCTTCTCCAGAGCCTTGTCGAGGATGTGCCCGAGCTCGTCGGGCAGCTCGGGGTTGATGCGCCCGGCCGGGATCGGGGCCTTGTTGAGGATCTGATCGAAGACCACCCCGGAGGTCGTGCCGGCAAACGGCGGCTTGCCGGTGCCGAGCTCGTAGAGCACCACACCCAGCGAGAAGAGATCGGTTCGGTGATCGATCTCCTCGCCCCGCACCTGCTCGGGCGACATGTAGCCGATCGTGCCCATCGACGTTCCGGGGGCGGTCAAGTCATCCGGTGCCAGCATGGTCTCGAGGTCGGTCTCGGCCTCCCGCGACTCGCGGCGCGCCCGCTCTTCGCTGACCTTGGCGAGGCCGAAATCCAGCATCTTGGCGTCACCGCGGGAAGTGACAAAAAGGTTGGCCGGCTTGATGTCCCGGTGGATGACCCCCGCGCCGTGGGCGGCTTCGAGGGCATCCGCCACCTGGGCGCCGATCCGTACCAGCCGGCCGATCTCCATGGGCTCACCCGCGGACAGGTATTTGAGGGTCTGCCCCTCCATCAGCTCCATGACGATAAAAGACCGGCCGTCCTCCTCTCCCATGGCATGGATGACGCAGATGTGGGGATGGTTGAGCGCCGAGGCCGCTCGCGCCTCGCGCTCGAACCGCGCCAGAGCGTCCGTGTCCTCGGCCAGCTCGTCGGGCAGAAACTTGAGCGCCACCTTGCGGCCGAGCACCTGGTCTTCGGCCTCGTAGACCACCCCCATGCCGCCGCCTCCGAGCTTGGCGAGGATCTTGTAATGAGAGACGGTCGAACCGATCATCAGAGCCGAGAGCCGAGAGCCGGCTTCGAGGCCGGCGTGCTGTTCGAGCAACGGAAACGAGGTCTGAAAAAGTCTAGCATTACGAAATGGCGAGACCCTGAGCGTTCAGATTCACCAACGACCCTCTGGATTCTCGCCAAAGACTCACAGCTCCCGGTAGATGATGAGAAAGGCACGCGGCTTGCGCTAGTCGTGCTCGACGTTGCTCGGTGAGGCGTCCAGGAGCCTCGCCGTCTCCTCGACCGAGAGACCCGCGAAGAACCGCATCTCGACAATCCGGCCGAGCCTGGAGCGAGGACCGCGGGCGCAACTGTCGTTACGTTGAGGAGCAGAGCGCCAAGACACCCCAGTAGATCTCAGCAAGATGCGGCCTCGCGGTAACGATGGGAGGAGAAGACCGTCAGGCTACAGCACGGGATCGCGGCCGGTCACTCGCCGGAAGGCGGCGACGTAGCGATCGAGCGTGCCCTGGACGATCTCGTCCGGGAGCTCGGGCGGCGGCGACTCGTGGTCCCAACCGCTCTTGTCCAGCCAGTTGCGCACGAACTGCTTGTCGAACGAGACCGGCTCGGTGCCGGGCTGCCACTCGACACCTTCCCAGAAGCGCGACGAGTCGGGTGTCAGCACTTCATCGATCAGGACGATCTCCTCGCCGACATGGCCGAACTCGAACTTGGTGTCCGCCAGGATGAGGCCACAAGCCTCGAGGACCTCGCTGCCAGCGGCGAAGATCGCCTGGGACTTGGAGCGCAGGTCTTCGGCGAGCTCGTCGCCAAGGGCTCCGGCCATGACCTCGAAGGAGACGTTCTCATCGTGACCGGTCTCGGCCTTGGTGGCCGGAGTGAAGATGGGCTCTGGGAGCTTTGCCGCCCGCACCAAGCCCTCCGGCAGCGGTACCCCGCAGACCGAGCCCGAGTTGCCGTACTCCTTGAAGCCGCTGCCGGCCAGATACCCGCGCACCACGCATTCGAAGGGAACCACTTCGGCCTTGCGCACGACCACGGCGCGGTCCTCGAGCACCTCGCGGTGGGCCGCGAGCTCGCCGGGGAAGTCGGACCACTCCGTCGCCAGGAGATGGTTCGGCACGGTCTCCCTCAGGCGCTCGAACCAGAAGTTGCTGAGCTGGTTCAAGATCTTGCCCTTACCCGGGATGGCCGGGCTCAAGACATGATCGTAGGCGGAGATGCGGTCGCACGCGACCAGAAGCAGGGTGTCGCCCAGGTCGTAGATGTCGCGGACCTTGCCGCGCTTGGGAGCGGGCAGGCCGGGCAGAGCAGTGCTCGAGACGGCGCTCATCGTACGGAGATCTCCTCGGATTCTGGACCGGAACCGGGTCCGGGCTGGTTGCTAGAGGCCGCGCCGCGGGCGGCGTCGGCGTACAGGCGCGCGAGTGTATCGAGAAGACCGGCCTCAGGTGGAGCCTGGAGGTCGGTACCGGCAAAGTCGGTTGCGTCGCGGACCTCGAAGACGACCACGTCTCCGAGGCCCTTCAGCCGGGCCTTGCCCAACCGCCTCAAGCCGAAGCGCAGAGCCCCTTGGGGATCTTCCACCTCGCACACCAGATACTCGGCCTCGACGCTGCGAGCGACGCCGAGGATTCCGAGAAGACCGCTCTCCGCCTTGGCGGCGATCTCGGTCACAAAAGCCTCGGTCATCACGATGCCTTCGTTGATGAGCTCGCCGGAGGCGTTGATGAAGGCCCGGAAGTCGCTGCGCTGGGCCGACGGCGTCAGGGTCGCGCCCGTCTTGCGCATCACCGGAGCGAAGAAGCGGTCCACCTCGCGGGCGGGGTATCCGTTCTGCACCAGCAGCGCCTTCATCTCGTCGATCTCGTGGGTGGTCTTGCCGCTCACCAGGCGGCTCAGCTCGACGATGCCGTGACCGAAGAACTCGTACTGGCGGCGCCGGCCCGCGCCCTGGATGGGCAGCAGCCGGTACGGACCGTGGTTGAGGGCGATGCGCAGGCCCCGGTCGAAGGGGAAGTCTTCGTCCAGCACTTCCTTGTAGAAGCGCTGAAGACGCAGCGCCGCGCCTACCAGCAGGGTGGGATGCCGGCCAGAATAGAAGGCCCCGTCCCCCAGGTACTTTTCGAGCTTTAGCCGGCGGCTGCTGGCGAGCTTGTCGATCTGGCGCTGGAAGCTGTAGATGCGCCGGAAGGAGGCATCCTGGTCGGCCGAGCCGGATCGGCGCAGCACCGAGACCACGAACGAAAAATCGGTGATGTCGTAGATGAGACCGAAACGATGGACCAGCGGGTCCACAACCCAGGAGGAGGCGAAATCCATCGGCCGGGTGGTCCCCGACAGGGTCACCTCTCGCGAGCCCGCCGTCCGACTGCGCAGGGTCGCGGCAGGGGCCGTCAGCTCGTGACCGCGGGTGCTGACCGGAACCACGTAGCGGCGCAGGCCCGCCAGGATCTCGAACTCCTTCAAGCGCTCGAGCAGGTGGTCCCAAAGCTCCAGATCTCGCGGACGCAGCAGCTTGTCGGCGGTGTACCTGGGCCGGGTTGACAGGAATTTGACGTAGCCCGGACGGATGAGCAGAGTCCAGGGGTTGGCGAACTCGTCGATGCCGAGGAAGCTGCGCACCATGCCGCGAAGATCCGGATCCTTTTCGAGCGCCCGCAAGTGCCACTCGGTGAGCCGTGAAAAGCGCTTCCGAAAGTCCAATCCGTCGGCATTGAGATAGCCGCTGAAGTAAGTGTCCAGCTCGCGCAGATCGGGGCTGATGTGGTCCTCGGTGAGGATCAGCACGTTGTCGCGCATGCGCTCGAGGACGTTGGGGAAGAGCTCTTCTTCAGGCTCTTCCAGATCGACGGCCACCTGGTTGACGATGTCGTAGGTCTCGTTCAGCACCAGATCGAGATAGCGCTGGAAGACCCGGTACTTGATCGCCGGGCCCTGGGTCTTGCCGATCGCCGGATGGGACTGGAGGAGCCGCCGGGGAATCTCCTTCATGCCCCGGGAGACCACAATCGAGTGGTAAAGCCAGAAGATGCTGGGGTACCCACGCCCGAAACTGGATCGGACGGCGTTCGAAAGAGCCAGCCGCAGCTCATCGCGGTACTCGCTCCAGCCCGCGGTGGCACTGCCGGAGCCTAGCGGGGCGCCCTGCGCCCGCGCCGCCTCGTAATCGATCATGGTGGCGACAAAGCGCTCGAAGCCGGAGCGGAGCAGCACGGTCTTGGCGTTGTGGAGCACCGGAAAGCCGCGTACCGGCGTGGCTTCCTCGTCATCCAGGAAGATCCTGAGCGGCAACGGCAGCCGCCGGTCCTGGACTCCGATCACCAGGCCGAAGTCCTCGGTACCGGCGGACAGAAATGTCCGGTGGCCCAGGAACAGCCGGTCGAGCTCCTTCGTGTACATGGCTGAGGGGGGACGGTTGGGGCGCCCACCGGACTCTATAACGCTCGCTGCCGAAACGGCGCCCCGGGGCTCGACCTGACGGCTGCGACACCGAGGAACCTGGCCTGTGCGGCTGCTAGACTGCGCCCGGCGATCGACCTCACGACGGGCCGGTTTCGCGCCTCGGTATTGCGGCGTTGACGAGCGGCCGGGACCGTCCGCGATGGATCGCCAGGAGGCCTTCAGCCAGAGCACCCAATAGGAGATCCCTTCGATGTCCAAGGTAACCAAGATCCAAATCGCCAAGCCCAACGACACCAAGGCCGACGTCTACGTCGTAGGCTGTTTCGAGCGGAAGGCGCCGAATGTCGCCGGTCTGCCCAAGGCGATCGGCCGGGCCGCGATCCGGCTGGCCGAGCGCAAGGGCTTCTCGGGCCGGCTGGGACAGCGAACCGAGTCGCGCACCTCGGCTCCGGGCACACCGACCGTGGTGGTCCAGGGGCTGGGCTCGGCCAAGGCCTTCGATCGCGCCAAGCTGGTCCGCCACTTCCGAACGGCTCTCAGCCGCGCGGCCCGGGACGGATACCGCTCGGCGCTGGTCCAGTTCCCGTCTCACGACGTCTGCCGGCGCGAGTCGGCGGTGGAGAGCGCCTTTCGGGCCGTTGCCGCCTCGCGGTACCGGTTCGAGGAGTTCCGCTCCAAGCCCGACCGGACCCGGCCGCGCCCGCTCGCCCGGGTCCGCATCCTGGGCCATCCGGACGACGAGGCGCTCCACGTCCGGGCGCGAAGCACCGCCATGGCCGTCGCCGAGGGCATGGCCCTGACCCGGGATCTCGCCAACACGCCCCCCAACGAGGCCACTCCCGAGTGGATGGCCGAGTCCGCCCGGGCCCTGGCCGAGTCCGCGGGTATGAGCTGTCGCATTCTGGGGCCGGAAGAGCTCGACGAACAGGGCATGGGCGGCATCCTCGCCGTCGGCAAGGGCTCGCGCAACGCGCCCCGTCTGGCCATCCTGGAGTGGGGCGAAGGCAGCTCGAGCGTGGCGCTGGTGGGGAAGGGCGTGACCTTTGACACCGGCGGCATCTCGATCAAACCCTCCGCGGCCATGGATGAGATGAAATTCGACAAGACCGGCGCCTGCACCGTCCTGGGTGTGGCCAAGGCCGCTTCGCTCCTCGAGCTTCCGTACCGGTTCCGGGCCTATCTGCCGCTCGCCGAGAACATGCCCGACGGGGCTGCCTACCGCCCCGGAGACGTGGTTCGCTGCTACAGCGGCACCACGGTCGAGATCACCAATACC
The DNA here is from genome assembly GCA_965223155.1 of Candidatus Multivoradales bacterium. Classification (GTDB taxonomy): domain Bacteria; phylum Acidobacteriota; class Thermoanaerobaculia; order Multivoradales; family JAHEKO01; genus CALZIK01. Next base: position 367,746 of record CBDCVR010000013.1, on the reverse strand, counting down.
GACGCCGAAGGGCGGATGCTCCTGGCCGACGCCCTGGCGCTCGCCGACGAAGAGGGCGCGGACGTCATTCTGGACTACGCGACCCTTACGGGAGCCTGCGTGGTCGCCCTCGGAACCGACGGCGCCGGCATCTTCTCGCACGACGACGATCTCGCCGCCGAGCTCTTGGCCGCGGCCGACGCCGCCGGCGAACACCTCTGGCGCTTGCCGCTGTGGCCCGAGTTCAGCCGGGCCATGAAGGGCCGCCACGCCGATCTGCGAAATACCGGGGGACGCTGGGGCGGAGCCTCCACGGCGGCGGCCTTTCTAGCCAACTTCGTCAAGAATCGCGCCTGGGCTCATCTGGACATCGCGGGGCCGGCCTACGTCGGGCGCGGGAAGAAGGGCACCTTCGGCGCGACCGGCTACGGCGTCGCCCTGACCGTGCGCTGGCTGATGGATCGTGCCGGCTGATCGCGAGGCCGGTCGCCCCGCCGGCGTAGCCTCCGCCGGGGGCACCCAGAGCGCCCCGGTCGGAACCAGCGAGGCCGGCACGGCGCCGCTTCTCGCGGTCGATAGCCTGCGTATCGCCTTCCCGGCCGGCGGCGGTCTCGTGGATGTCGTCGAGGAGGCAAGTTTCACGGTGGACCGCCGGGAGTTCGTGGGCCTGGTGGGGGAGTCCGGCTCCGGCAAGACGGTCACCGCCCTGGCCCTGTTGCGGCTGGTACCTCCCCCGGGCCGGATCCGGTCCGGCCGGATCCTGCTCGACGGCGAGGATCTCCTGGACCGTCCCGAGCGCACCATGACCTCGATTCGCGGCGCCCGCATCGGCTTCGTGTTCCAGGAGCCGATGACCGCCTTGAATCCGGTCTTTACCATCGGCAACCAGATCGTCGAGGCCATCCGAGCCCACGCCCAGGTATCCCGGCGACAGGCGCGAGGAAGGGCCCTCGAGCTCCTCGAACTGGTCGCCATGCCCGAACCGCACCTGCGCCTCAAGGAGTACCCGCACAACCTCTCCGGCGGTCAGCGCCAGCGGGTGATGATCGCGATCGCTCTCGCCTCGGAACCGGACCTCTTGATCGCGGACGAGCCCACGACCGCCCTCGACGTCACCGTCCAGGCCCAGATCCTGGAGCTCCTCGAAGATCTCCGTTCGCGGCTAGGGCTCGCCGTGCTCTTGATTACCCATGATCTGGCGGTGGTGGCCGAGACCTGCTCCCGGGTGCTGGTCATGTATGCCGGTCGGATCGTCGAGGAGGCTCCCGTCCAGAATCTCTTCGAGGCGCCCGCTCATCCCTATACGCGGGGCCTTCTGGCCTCCTTGCCGCGCCTGGGCCGAGCGCCAGAGTCCGGTCCGGATCTTGGGAGGGGCCGCCTCCAGGCGATTCCCGGCCAGGTTCCAGACCTGGCCTCCTGGCCCGCCGGATGTCGCTTCCATCCGCGCTGTCCGGAGCGCTTCGATCCCTGCTCGCAGCGGGCTCCGGGCTTGGCCGAGCTGGATGTCGGCCGGCGAGTGGCCTGCTTTCTTCATTCTGAGAGCTGATGCAGAAACCTCTGCTCGAGGCCCGAGGCCTGCTCAAGAACTTCCCGGTGCGGCGGGGACTCCTTCAGCGCACCGTCGGCACGGTGCAGGCGGTCCGGGGAGTCGATCTCGAGCTCGAGCGGGGCGAGACCTACGCCTTGGTCGGGGAGTCCGGCAGCGGCAAGACCACCTTGGGACGGTGCCTGATCCGGCTGCTGGAGCCCAGCGGCGGCAGCGTCTTCTTTCGCGGCCGGGACGTTCTTGCCCTGAACCGCCGGGAGCTTCGCCGCCATCGACGTCATTTCCAGATGGTGTTTCAAGATCCGTATGGCTCGCTCAACCCGCGCATGCGCGTCGGCACGATCTTGGCCGAGCCGGTGCGGCTGCACGCTGTCGCGGCCAAGGCCGAGGTCGGCGCCGAGGTGGAGCGCCTGCTCGGGATGGTGGGTCTACCGACCTCCGCCGCCGGGCGCTTTCCCCATGAGTTCTCCGGAGGTCAGCGTCAGCGAGTGGGCATCGCCAGGGCCCTGGCGACCTGTCCGGAGCTAGTCATCGCCGACGAGCCGGTCTCGGCTCTCGACGTTTCGGTCCAGGCGCAGGTCGTCAACCTGCTGAAGGACCTCCAGGAAGAGCTGGATCTCGGCTTGCTCCTGATCGCCCACGACCTGGCCGTGGTCTCGGAGATCTCCGAGCGCGTCGGCGTCATGTACCTGGGCCGGATCGTGGAGGAGGGCCCCACGGCCGAGGTTTTCGCCAACCCTCGCCACCCGTACACGGTGAGCTTGCTCTCGGCCGTGCCCGTGCCGGATCCCGACACCGGCAGGCGCCGGATCGTGCTTCCCGGTGAGCCGCCGAGCCCGCTCTCGCCCCCAGCCGGCTGCGCCTTCCACCCTCGCTGTCCGATTGCGACCGAGCGCTGCCGCGCGGAGGATCCGCCTCTGCTCACGAACCCGACTGGCACGACCGTGGCCTGCCACCATCCCGGGGAGCTCGAGGCCGAGGCGGCAGGAGCCGTCCGCGCGGGGCAAGGGGCCTGATCGTTTCCGGACGGCTTGGCGGTCCGGGCCTCCAAAGGCGGTCCGCCATGGAACTTTTTCAGAAGGGCTACGTACGACTCAACAGGGCCGGAATGCTTCCGTGAGCGAGTGCTTCGAGCCGGCTGCTAGGATCCAAACGAACAATTCAGACACCGATCGAGGAGTGTTGGGATGATGACGAAAATCTGGACGCGCCGCGCCCGCAGGGCGGGACGAACTCTGGCCCTTCTGGCAACGCTAGGGGCCGCGACGCTGGCTCTCCTGAGCCCGGTTCCGGCGTGGGCTGAGATGACCCCGGTGACCACGCAGGTAGCCGACGAGCTGGCCGCTTCCGACGTCAGGCTCATTGACGGTGAGCTCCATCTTTCCCTGGACGAAGTGCGGAGCTTGGCTCTCGAGCGCAACCTGGCCCTGGTCGTGGACCGGCTGCGCCACTCGGAGTCCGAGCTTCGGCTGTGGCAGAGCCAGGGGATCTACGACCCGGCGATCTCTCTCAACCTGTCGGCGTTCGAGGAGACCACGCCTTCGGCTTCGAACCTGGACGGCGCCGATGTGCAGTTCCAGGAGAACCTGCGCTGGGACTTGGGGCTCGACCGCCTGTTCTCGACGGGCGGTACCGGATCGATCCGCTTCAACAACAGCCGCTTCAAGACCAACTCGCAGTTCGCGACTCTGAATCCCAGCTATCGCACCGATTTCGACCTGCTTTTCAGCCAGCCGTTGCTCCGGAACTTCGGCCGGCTCGCGACCAACCGGCAGATCCGGATTGCTCGGACCAACATCGACATCAGCCGCGAGACTTTCGAGCAACAAGTCATCGCGACCCTGCAATTGGTCGAGGACTCCTACTGGACCCTGGTCGAGGCTCGGGCACAGCTCGAGGTCGCCGAAGAGAGCTTGGCCCTGGCACGGCAGCTCCATGAACAGAACGAGATCCGGGTTGACGTCGGCACCCTGGCGCCGCTCGAGTTGGTGCAGAGCGAGGCCGGAATCGCCACCCGGGAAGAGCAGATCATTCGCGCGCGGGCGCTCGTCGGAGACTCCGAGGACGCTTTGCGCCAGCTCATGAATCTCGACTCGGGCAGCCTTTGGGACACGCCTCTGGTTCTCGAGACCGAAGCCGAGCGGGAACCTGTCGAAATCGACGTTGACCAGGCGATCGAGATCGCGCTCGCCGAGCGTCCGTCCCTGCGTAGCAAGCGTCTCGCTCAGGACAATCTGGAGCTGGATAGCCGCTACTTCCGCAACCAGGCTCTGCCTAGCGTCAATCTGGACGTGACCTACGGGTACAACGGCCTGGGCGGTGACCTCACGGAGCGGGATTTCTTCACCGGCGAGCTCTTGCGCGAGATCCCCGGGAGCTACCAGGACGCCCTCGACCAGATCTCCGAGCTGGACTTCGAGGGTTGGCGGGTGGCGCTCAACGTGGCCTATCCGATCGGCAACCGCAGCCTCAAGGCACAGCGGGCGCTTGCAGACGTCGCCCACGAGCGCGGCGCCGCCGAGCTGCGTGACCTGGAGTTGGGCGTCGCTACCGAGGTTCGCCGGATCGCTCGCCTGGTACGTACCGCCGAGCAGGCCCTGGCCTCCGCGCGCGTCTCGCGCCGGCTCGAGCAAGAGAACCTCAACGCCGAGCAGAAGCGCTACGAGAACGGCATGTCCACCAGCTTCCGAGTGCTCGAAATTCAGGAAGATCTGACCTCGGCCCGCAGCCGTGAGGTGTCGGCCATCACCGGCTACCGCAAGGCCCTGATGCAGTACTATCGCGCCATCGGCCGGTTGATCGAGGAAAGCGGCATCGAGATCGTAGACTCCTAGCCGCGCGGGGCCTTCTCCCGGCCCAGATTCGGGCCTTCGATCCTCGGGCCGGAAGGAGTTCGTCATGGAATCGTCTGCATTCGGCCGTTTGCTCGGCGCGCTGGTCGCGCCCACACGCACCTTTACCGTCCTCCGTGAGAAGCCCTCCTGGGTGGTGGCCCTGCTGGTGCTGATCGGTCTGGGCGTGGGCCTGGGCGTCTTGATGAGCGGCAAGATCGACTGGGTCGAGGTCACCCGCGACGCCATCGAAGCCCGGGGCACCCAGATGTCCGAAGAGGACGTGGAGCGGGTCATCGACCTGCAAGAGAAGATGGGGCCGATCATGCTGATGGTCGGACCGCTGGTCGTGGCGCCGCTCGGCTTCATGCTGGCCTCCCTGATCTTCATGGTGGTCTCCAAGATGCTCGGGGGTGAGCTGGCCTTTCAGCAGAGCCTCGCGACCTTCGTCCACGGCTTGATGCCGAGGGCGGTTGGCGGGCTCCTTTCGGTGCCGGTCATCCTGGGTCGGGACGGCTTCAGTGCCGAGGAGCTACAGACGGGAAGCGTCTTGACCTCGAATCTCGCCTCCCTGGCACCCGAGGGAGCCAGCCCGGCGGTGGTGTCCTTGCTTTCGAGCGTCGATGTCTTTTCGATCTGGGCCCTGGTCCTGCTGATCCTGGGCTACTCGGTCGTCGCCCGGGTGTCCCGAGGGGCAGCCGCCGGCGGCGTGATCGTAGTCTGGCTGGTCTACGTCCTGGGCAAGGCCGGGCTGGCGACTCTGGGCGGCTAGGGTCGAGCGAGCCGGGCAATGAAGAAGATCCTGATCGGCGTCGGCATCGCCGCGGTTCTCGGGGCAGTGCTGTTCCTCAGCATGCGTGGCGGCGGCAAGAAGAAGGGCACCCGCGTGTACGGCGTCGAGGCCGAGCGCCGCTCGATCGCGCGGATCGTCAAGGCGAGCGGTGCCATCGACCCGCGGGTGAAGGTCAATATCTCCGCCCACGTCATCGGCAAGATCGAAACCCTGTATGTCGAAGAGGGTGATGAGATCGCGGCCGGCGAGCCCTTTCTGGAGCTCGAGAAGGAGGCCTTCGTGGCCGCCCGCGACCAGGCCGCTGCCCAGCTCGCGATCGCCCAGTCCCGCATGCGCCAGGCCGAGATCAACCTGCGCGACTCGGGCCTCAAGCTGGAGCGCATGCGCCGGCTCGCCTCGGAGAAGATCGCTTCGGCCGAGCAGCTCGAGCAAGTCGAGCTCCAGCACACCTCGACCGAGCTGGCTCTCGAGCAGGCGCGCGAGTCGGTACTCCAGGCCCGCGCCGCCCTGGTCAAGGCGCGCGACGACCTCCAGAAGACGACGATCTTCGCGCCGCTCACCGGACGCGTGATCGAGCTCAACGCCGAACAAGGCGAGGTCGTGGTCTCCGGCACCATGAACAATCCCGCCTCCGTGATCGGCGTCATCGCCGATCTTTCGGAGATCCTGGCCGAGGTGGACGTCGACGAGACCGAGGTGGCGTATTTGGAGTTGGAGCAAGAAGCGGAGCTCAAGGTGGACGCGTTGGCCGAGCGCAGCTACGCCGGTCGAGTCGTCGAGATCGGCAGCTCGGGCTTCGAGCAACCCGGCAAGCCCGACGTGACCTTCTTCAAGGTCAAGGTGCTACTCGACGAACCAGACGACGACCTGCGTCCGGGCATGTCGGTGCGGGCCGAGATCCGCACGGCCGAACGATCGGACGTCGTGGTGATTCCCGTCCAGGCGGTCGTGGACCGGCCGCCGCTCGGCGAGGGCGAGGACGGCGGGCCCGACCCGGACGCCGAGGAGATCGAAGTCGTGTTCGTCGTCGAGGACGAGCAAGCGCACCAGCGAGCGGTCACGACCGGCTTGACCGACCCGACCCACGTCGAGATCGCCTCGGGCCTGTCCGAGGGCGAGACCGTCGTCACAGGGCCCTACCGCTCGCTCAAGGAGCTCGAACACGACGGCGACGTGCGCCTCCGCCGCGAGGGCGACGACGACGAGGGAGACGACAGCTAGGCGTTCGCGCCCGGCTCAGGACCGGCCCGGAGCGACTTCGATCGTCACCGACCGCCTCCCGCGCCGCGTCCACCCCGAGACCATCCGATGCCTCTCATCGACCTCGATCGGGTCACCAAGGTCTACGAGATGGGTGCTGAGACCGTGCACGCCCTGGCCGGATTGACGCTGGCCATCGACCACGGGGAATACGTCGCCATCATGGGCGCTTCCGGCAGCGGCAAGTCCACCTTGATGAACGTCATCGGCTGCCTGGACCGGCCGACCGCCGGTTCGTACCATCTGAACGGCGTCGCGGTCGAGGAGCTGAACGACGAGGAGCTGGCCGCGATCCGCAATCGGGAGATCGGTTTCGTCTTCCAGACCTTCAACCTCCTGGCCCGCACCTCGGCTCTCCACAACGTCGAGCTGCCTCTGATCTACGCCGGCGCGGCCCGCAAGGAACGGCAGGAACGGGCCCGGGAGGCCCTGGAGAGGGTGGGGTTGGGCGATCGCATGGGCCATGACCCGAGCGAGCTCTCGGGCGGACAGCGCCAGCGCGTCGCCGTGGCCCGAGCCTTGGTCAACCGGCCCTCTCTGCTGCTTGCCGACGAGCCCACCGGTAACCTCGATACCACCACCTCGCGCGAGATCATGGCTCTTTTCGACGAGCTTCACGCCGCCGGCAATACGGTCATCCTGGTGACCCATGAGCCCGACATCGCCGAGCACGCCCGGCGCCAGGTCGTGCTGCGGGACGGGCTCGTGGTCGAGGACCGCCAGATCCCCGGTCCCGGGACCCCGAGAGACGGCAACGACCCGGCCCCCTCACCACCGGCCGGACCGGAGGCCACGGTGGGCGATGGGTCCCAGACCGCAGCCGGAAAGGACTCCCAGTGGTCCTGACCGAGAACTTCCGCATCGCCTTTCGCGCGCTCTGGGCCAACAAGCTCCGCTCCCTCCTGACCACCCTCGGCATCGTCATCGGCGTCGCCGCCGTGATCGCGGTGGTGTCGATCGTTCAGGGTTTGCAGTTCATGCTCACCCAGCAGCTTCAGGGCGTGGGCGCGACCTACATCATGGTCCTGCCGGACCAGTCCAGCCAGAGCGGCCCCGGGGTCATCACCAAACAGGTCAAGCTGACCTGGGAAGATGGGCAGGCGATTGCCGAGAGTGTTCCGGGGGTCGATCTCATCACTCCGGTCATCGTCGGCAACGAGCAGCTCAAGTACCGCGACCGGCGCCACCGAGGCCTGATTCTGGGGGTCACCGACGACTGGGTCGAGGTCTCGAACCACGCGGTCGACCAGGGACGGTTCTTCTCGCGCCTGGATCTGGAGCGCCGCCGCAAAGTCGCGGTGGTCGGGTACAAGACGGTCGAGGAGCTGCGGCTCGGAGAGCGGCCCCTGGGCAAGGAGATCTATGTCGGCTCGGTTCCGGCCACCGTGATCGGAGTCATGGAGCGGCGCGGCCAGTCCTTGGGAACGGACATCGACGATCTGGTCTTCGTGCCTTTCGAGACCTCTCTGACGCTCTTCGGACGCGACGCGGCCGACCAGGTTCAGCTCCGCCTCCAGGCCGAGAGCGCCGAGGTGGTCGAGCAAGTCAAGGACGGCATCATCCGGCTTCTTCGGCGCCGCCACCGGATTCCTGAAGGCCAGCCCGACGACTTCCAGGTCATGCTCCAGGACGAGATCCTGGACACCGTCAACAGCGTTCTGGGCAGCGTCACCGCGGTCGTGGGCGCGGTCGTCGGCGTGGCCCTCCTGGTGGGCGGCATCGGCATCATGAACATCATGCTGGTCTCGGTCACCGAGCGCACGCGCGAGATCGGCATCCGCAAGTCCGTGGGGGCCCGGCGCCAGGACATCCTGGTGCAGTTCTTGATCGAGGCGATCAGCTTGTCCCTCGTCGGCGGTGCCTTGGGCCTGGCCGCGGGCTACGGAATTGGAGTCCTGGTGGCGGGGATGTTGCCCGGGGACTGGCCGGCGGCGCACGTGCCGCTCTGGGCGGTGGCCCTGGCCTTCGGCTTCTCGACCCTGGTCGGGGTCTTCTTCGGCATCTACCCGGCGGGGAAGGCGGCCTCGCTGGACCCGATCGAAGCGCTCCGCTACGAATAGTCCCGCGCGGACATAGCGCGTCGCTTGAGGCACGCTCCAGGAACTCGTCGCTGTTCCCAACACCCGTCACCGAGACGTGCGATGCAGGCTAGACTCGCCCGCGACATGGAACCCACGGCCGCCCCTTCCGACTCCGGTGCCGACTCCGGTGCCGACTCCGGTCCTGGCGCCGACGTGCGCGCGCGCACGCGTCTGGAGCGGATCACGCGGTGGGTCGCGGTGGCCGGCTTCGGAGCGAGCCTCGTTCTCTGGCTCCTGGAAGCCGCCGGGCGTTTCGAGAGCCATGCCCTGGCTCGAGTCGCCGTCGCCGCGACAGCGCTGGCCGTCATCCTCGCCATCGTCCTCTGGCTTATACGAGCCTGGCGAGTTGGCGGCGTGGAGCGCCGGCGGCGCCTGGCGCTCGCGCTGGTTCTCGCCCTGGCCCTTGCCATCCGCTTCGCCGGCCTCGACTTCGAGCTCATGGACCATCCAGTGGGCGACGAAGGCGTGTACCACGAGGTCTCAGAGGCCATCAATCAGGGCGAGCTTCTGCCCAAGACCTTCAACTACGGGCACTTCCTGTACTACGCCGGGGCCTACGCCATGTGGCTGCGGGAGCTCTTCCCGGAGGGGCTCACCAAGCTCTACGGCACGATCTACACGATTCCGGAGGGCTACGCCCTCCAGCGGCTGCTCCTCAAGTCGGTCAACGCGCTGCTGGCCGCGCTTGCCGCCGGGGCGGTGTTCGGCGCCGCCTATCGCATCGGCGGGAGTGCGGCCACCAAGCTCGCCGCCGGGCTCCTCGCCGGGCTCCTGAGTGTGTTTTCGGCCCTCTACAACAGCGTTGCCCACCAGGCGATCTCGGACGTGGCCGCAGGGGCCTTTGCCGCCTTCGTGCTCTATTTCGCCGCCCGTCTGGTGGAGCGCGAGAGCCTGCGGGACTACCTCCTAGCGGGTGTCATGGCCGGTCTCGCCGCCGGCAGCAAGTACCCGGGCGGAGTCTCGGCTCTGGCGATCGTCGCGGTCTGGCTCTTCTGGCGCTTGCGCACCCGCCGATTTTCCTGGTCGCTCGGCCTCGCGGCCCTGGCCTCGATCGGAGCCATGCTGGCGGTGATGCCGGCTCTCGTGCTCCGCTCTGGCTCGGCCTTTTCGGGCGAGGGGCTGGACATCTTCTTCGGCTACCGGCAGTACGCCCGCGGCGGCTGGCTCGGGGTGCAGCCGGAGAGCATCCCCGCTTGGTACGCGCGTGAGGTGGCGATCGATCTCGGGTGGCCGGCCCTGGCGGCGGCGGTCGCGGGGGTGTTCTGCCTTACGAAGCCCGAACGCCGGCGCTGGATGGTGCTGGCGGCGTTTCCGCTCGGCTACCTGGCGCTCATCGCCTCGATGAGCATGGTGGTCCACCGGAACCTGCAACCCGCGCTGCCCGGGGTGGCCTTGCTGGGCGCAAGCGCGGTTGCCGCCCTGGCAACCCGTCTCGGCTCGCGGGGCGGGGTGGGAAAGGAGCCGGCCGCCGCGAGCCGAACTGCCCGTGGCACGCTCGTCTGGCTAGCGCTCGGCGGCGTGGTTCTAGCGATGCCCGTGGTCCGCACCGTCGGCTGGGACATCTCCCGGAGCCGGCCCGGAACCCGCCAACTCGCGCGCGCCTGGATCGAGGAGAACGTTCCCGAGGGCGCCACCCTCATTCGAGAGCGCTACACCTCGAAGCTGGATCCCAAGAAGTACGCCTTTATCAGCCACCGTTTCGCCGCCTGGCAGGATCCGGAGGAGATGCTGGAGCCACGGTATGACTACCTCCTGCTGGCGCGACCAGCGTACTTGCGCTTCGTCGAGCTGGGCGACGGGGCGGCCGAGCACGAGCTCGAGTACCAGCGCCGCTACCGGCGCATGTTCGAGTTCGAGGAAGTCGCCCGCTTCACGCCGAGCCTCCTCCGGGCGGGCCCGCTGCTGACCGTGCACGCACTCGGCACGGAGCCGCCGCGCTTTCGCCGGCAGCGCCGCTTCGCCCCGGCGGCGGCGACCTTTGTCTCGAGCCCGGAGCTCCTGCGGGACGGTCCCGGCACGCCGCTCCAATTCACGTACCGCTGGCAGTACGCGGTGTTCAAGGATTCCTTCCGGGCCGGCAGCCATCGGGCGAAACTCGTGATGGATCCGATGCCGAACGAGGGGTACCTCCACGTAGTGGACCGCCGGAATCGGGAGGTCGGCACGTTCGATGTTCTGGAGCCGATCGCCTTCGAGCTTCCAGCCGACGAGAAGTACCTCTTTCGCGTCTTCCTGGCGCCGCCGGCCCGGCTCCATGAGCTCCGCGTCTTCGCCGCACCTGCGGCGGACCAGGCTTCCGTTCCCTAGGCGTTCCGGGAGCGGCGGACTGCCGAGGGAGAGCCAGTAGGCACGGCCGCCACAACCCCTTCCGCTCGTCGGTTTCCGTCAACCAAAACGCCACTTTTTGACCATCCCGGGCGCCCGCGAGGGTGCGCGCCCTTGGAATTCCATCTGGGTGCGGAGCTTCCTCGGGTGGCACGGTATCTGCTCTCGCTGAGAGCGAACGTTCCGGGCCGCATTCCGACCCTCCCGCGGCCCCCAAGACTCGAATAAGGAGCTCCCGCTCATGGCTCTCCAGGATCCATCACAAACCCCGGCACAACCCGAAGACGTCCAAGCAGTCGAACCGAGGGGCACTGGCCCGGTACCGGTGACCTACGACAACGAAGCAGGAACCACCGATTCCGGTATCGAAGCCGAATACACCCTCGAGGCCGCCGTCCGCTGCCCGGGATGCAAGCGCGATGTCGAGCGCGTGCAGGTGGTCCGGGCGCTCCGCAGCCGAGTCAATTTCGTCTCGGTGCTGCCGCGCCGCGGCCAGCTTTTGATCTGCTCGGGCTGCCGCACGGTCCTGACCGGATCGCTCGGCGGCGTCCTCTAAGGCGCGAGAGCATCGTTCCCCAGGAGGTGGGGTAGGTGGGCGTCGAGCCGGCGCTCGTCAGTCCGTGGAGCCGACCCATGAAGGAGCGGCCGGTTGCTGGGAAGTTGCCGACGGTCCGAGCTCTGTCCGATTCGAAAGCCGACGGTTCGAGAGCGCCCTAATCCAAGCCGGCCCGGGCCTCCTTCAAGAGCCGCCGCACGAGTTGGCGCCGACCCTCGGCGCCGGAGAGCGCCAGGTAGTGTCCGCGGGCGGTTCGATCCATCTGCCCGAGCAGCCGCCTCAACTCGTAGAGAGCTCCGGTTGCGCTGGCGCAGGCCTCGGTCGGACACCGGCAGGCGCTGTCGGCGTGAGCCAGGGCCGAGCTAAGCCGCACCAGGCTCTCTGCCCAGGCGCCCTGTTCCAAGGCCTTCGAGTTGGCGACCAGAGCCGCTGACTCCGCGTCAAACAGCACATCGACGCCCTCGGCAGCTTCGACACAAGCCAGCGAGGCCTCGTCGGACTGATGCTCCTCGCCGCGAGCTGCTACCCGAGGTGCTACGACCTCGGTCCAGGCCAGATAGGCGCCCAGGCCGAGAGCGAAAACCAGGAGGACGCGGCCCATCGAAACGCCGCGCCTACCAGACGGGTTCGTAGCCGTCGGCCTCGAGGCTCCACTTGGGCCCGCCGACGTGGACTCGCTGGGTGGGACCGTTGCCGTCGATCAGCTCGCCTCCGGCGTGAGTCCAAGCCAGGATGGCCCCGGCGAGATTGACGGCCCGGTGGCCCTCCGCCGCGAGTTTCTGGGCGTAGAGGCCGCTCCGATGCCCGACCGTGCAGTAGGTGACGAAGGTCTTGCCGCTGTACGGTTCCGGGTCGGCCTCGAGCTCGGCCGCGGTGATGGCGCCCGGGATCATCGACACCTCTTGCTCCGGAGGATTGCGGACGTCCACCAGAACCACCTCCTCGGCTTCCCGCAACGCCGCGAGGCCCTCCATCGTTACGTCCTCGACGTTGGGGAAGTGCCCGCTCTTCGAGCGCGAGTAGAGATCGTTGATCCGTTCCATCTTCTGGCCATCGGTCTGCGGGCGGCGAGTGAACATGGCGCCATTCTAGCGCCGATTGGGAGCGGGTTTCGAAGCGCGTGCCGGCCGGGCTGGCCGGCTCTCTTGAGCCCTTAGATGCAGAGCTTCGTCGTCCACTGGCCGGCGTCATCCCCCCGGTAGCACTGCCACTGCTGGCCGGCCCAGACGAGCTGCCACCGCCGGTCGTCGATCGGCTCGAACTCGAGGCGGTAGCGGCTGCCCCGGACGGAGTCATCCCCACCGGTACTGCTCACGAGGCTGACAACCGCGTAGCCGTCGTAGTGCTCGATTTCCGGTTCCGACGAAGGCGAGCCGCCCTCTTCCAGATGCTGGATGCCAAAGGCATCGAAAGCAACGGCTCGCGGATCCGAGCCGATGAGGACAGAGCCGTCCGGAGCAATTTGCCGAAGCGGGATCGCTTCAAAGCTGGAGCGCATCCCATCTCGCGGCCGAGGCTCCAGGGGCACCGTCTCGTCCTCGGACTCAGACTGAGTCTCAGGCTGAGTCTTGGGCTGGGTCTCAGGCTGGGTCTCGGGCTGAACCTTGGGCTCCGGCTCATCCTTCTTGACAGCCTGAGTCACGGGCTGGGGCTCAGCCTTCTTGAAGAACTCCTGGTACCACCAAGGAGCGGTGCCGCCGAGCAACAGCGCGGTCGCCAGGGGCACGACCAGCTTGCTCAGGAAACCCTTGACCTTGCTCTGGGGCTCTTCCGCCATGTCCACTCGCCGCTAGCCAAAAGCAGTATATCGGCCTGGCCAGAGCGTCTCGGTCGATCGTGCTCCTCCCAAGCTGCTGGTCGTGTCCGACAGCCCTTGAGTTCGTCACAGACCAAACGACTGTTTTGGGAGATAGACTAGGGCGTGTTAACACTGTCGCAGTGCATCAGCGATGAGGGCGAAATGGATGAAGGCGATGTACATGACGTCGAGCTTCTCGAATCTGGAAAAGATGCGCCGGTAGCCTTTGAGCCGGCGAAAGAGCCGTTCGATCTCGTTGCGACGTTTGTAGAGGAGCCGGTCGTAGGCCCAGGGCCGAAGGCGAGTGCTCAAGGGTGGCACGACAGGGGTATAGCCGAGATTCAGAGCGAGTTGTCGGGTTTCGTTGCCTTCGTAGGCTCGGTCCATGACAAGCGCGATCGGTTGCTTCGGTCGGCCCAGGTCTTTCAGCAAGCATCGGCCGACGGGCGCATCGTGCGCTTGGCCGGGCGAGAGGCAGAAGGTGATGGCTGTTCGAGCATCTGCGGCAACCATATGAATCTTGGTGGTCCATCCACCGCGGGACTTTCCAATGGCCTGGGGGCCGTTTTTTTTAATGCTCCCGTACCGTCGGGGTGAACCCGCACGATCGTGCTGTCAAGTGACACGGCCTCGATCTTGACTCGCACGATCTGCTCCTCTTGGAGCCGCGCGAACACCCGATCCAACACGCCGTTCTTGGACCAACGGTTCATGCGAGTGTAGATCGTGTGCCAATTCCCGAATCGTTTCGGGAGCCCGCGCCACTTGCAGCCGTGTTCGGCAACGTAGAGAATTGCGTTCAGCACTTGAACATTCGGCACGCTGACGTTGCCTCGCTGCACTGGAAAGCAATCTGCAATGCGCTCGTACTGTTTCTCCGTGATTTCCATGCACGGAGCTTATACGATCCTAACCCTTAAGTGTTAACAGGCCCTAGCCCGCACAAGATCGGAAGTGGTCCGGAGGCAGTAAGAGCCGAGCGCTCAGGCCAGGCACCAAAGGAGAATCGCCATGAAGGTAGGACGTTGGTTTGTAGGCGCGTTTCTGGGTGGAATCCTCGGGGCGGCCGTTTGGGTGGCCGTCGCCTACTTCGCGGAATACGAGCTCGGAATCGTCGCTTGGGCCATTGGATTGCTGGCAGGATACGGCGCCCGGATCCTAGACCGGCATGCCGCGGGGCCTGGGCCAGCGGTGATAGCCGTTCTGGCGGCTCTGCTTTGCGTTGGGGTCGGCAAGGTGGGAACCGTTGCTGCGCTGCTCGACCAGGGCAGCCGCGAGAGTCCAGATTGGCCACTGGTGTACTTGGCTGATTCACTGGTTCGAGAGGCCGAGCGAGAGGGAAGCGAGTTGACTTGGCCGGAGGGCATCACTCCGGAAATTGCAGCCGCGGAGAGCGACTATCCGCCGGAGATTTGGGGAGAGGCAGAGCGCCGTTGGGCTGCCATCCCGTTAGCCGACCAGGAGCGATACAAGCAAGACCAAGGGCACGCGAGCCTGCTCGATCGGGAGTGGGTCATCTCCTTCTTGGCCGACGACTTGGTCCAGAAGTACGAAACACTAGGCCACGAGCTCGATTGGCCGGAGAACCGCAAGGAGGTTCCGATGAACCGGGACGACTATCCCGAGGCTCTCTGGCAGGAAGCAACGGAACAGTGGCGAGAGCTGTCCTCGGAAGAGCAGTACGCCTTCGAGGAGAACCGAGTCGCACCTGTGTTGGCGACTGGCGGAGCACAGCCACAGCTCCTGCCACTTACCGCCACTACCCTGACGCTCTGGGATCTCCTGTGGTTCGGACTGGCGGCGATGACTGCCTGGAAAGTTGGCTACGGCGAAGACGATGCTGACGACGAGTTGGATCCCGACGAGATACAACCAGCTAGCGCATAGGCACCCTGGGGCGCCTTGATCGAGTGCGGCGTGTCTCTCCGCTCTGCTTGGCACAGGGGCGCGTCGGACGCCGGACAGGCAGCCCGGAGACCGATCGCGTCCACGTCACACTTCGACCTCCCACGGCACGCTAGCCACCATGCCTGTCACTCCGACACAGGCTTTCGAACCGCGGGTCACCATGCCCAGAGGCGAGGTGCCAGGGGATTCCATCAAGGATCGAAGAAGACGAAAACGCCGTCGCCGAGCTTCCCAGGGACGACCTAGCCCGCTTTTCGCGAGTGGTTCGCCGAGTTCGAAGCCAAGGTTTGGGATGAGGAGTTTGAAGAGGACGTCAAGGCGGGCCGCTTGGACAGCCTAGGGAAGAAGGCTCTTTGGGAACACGAGGCAGGCCGTTCGACCGTCGCCTGAAGGAGCTCTCTGGTGCCGGAGGGGGGACTCGAACCCCCACGCCCTTGCGGACAACGGATTTTGAGTCCGTCGCGTCTGCCATTCCGCCACTCCGGCCGGTGCGAGCGGGGAGCGATGGTATGTGCGGCTTGGAGAAGCTGTCAATATGTGGCGATCGGTAACAACCTGGCCGTTTTGTCCCAATCAGGGGTCGATTGCGCTGGAGTTGCGCTCACATGCCGCCCTAGAGGCCTTGACATCCAGCCCTGTTTCGTGTATGGTATTGCAACGTAAGTCGCTGGTTTTATGCGACTTACGGGTGTGGTGACAGGGCCGGCCACGGCTTTCCGCTCACCGGCATCCGCGTCAAGCGAACCGAACCAAGGGAGACTCAGAATTTTGGCATTTCGAATTGGACAGAAAGTGGTGTATCCGAATCACGGTGTCACCGTGGTGGAGAAGATCGAAGACAGCGAGATCGACGGCCAGCAGCAGACCTACTACTACCTGCGGCTGCTCTCGAATGACTCCAAGGTCATGGTTCCCAAGGCCAACCTGGATCTCGTGGGCCTTCGGCCTCTCTGCCAGCAGAAGGAGATCCGGAGTCTCTTCAAGACCCTCCGGGACGGCCACATCGACACCTACAAGGATTGGAAGGGCCGCTACAAGCAGAATCTGGACAAGATGAAGACCGGCGAGCTGATCGAGGTCGCTCAGGTGCTAAAGAACCTGCGCCTGGTGAGCACCAAGAAGAGCCTCTCCTTCCGCGAGAAGAAGATGTACGAGCGCGCCAAGTACTTCATCGTCAGCGAGGTCGCCCACGTCAAGAAGATTGACGAGGAGGCCGCGGACAAGCAGGTGGAGAAGGCGCTGGTGACGGCGCTCGAGAAGAACGGGGAGGCGTCCGCCGAGGCCGTTTGACGACCAGTTGCGCCTAGCGCACAACGAGCCGAGCAGGGCCGCCCTTCGTGGGCGGCCCTTTTTTCTGGCCCGCCGGCCGGCCCAAGCCACCGAGTTCGCGAAGAGCCCCAACGCTCGACGGCCGGAGCCGAGAACCCATGGCTACACCTGTACGGAAGCCAGACGGCTTGCGAATCCAGGTGGCTAGGCGCCCGGAGGCTCGGACCCGGTCAAGGCGGCGTGGACGAGACGGCTACGGCGGCAGGAGTCACCGACGGAATCCCAGGACTTTGGTTTACGCTCGGCAGGTGTCTGAGGAATCCGACCAGCGCGGCCAGGCCGATCTGAATCTCGACGACGCGGAGGGAAGCGGGGCGGGGGAGGCTCGTCCGAACGACCCGAGCTCGCCGGAACGGAGCCCGACAGACGACCCAGGTCGGACAGAACCAGGTGGGACAGACCCGAGCCGGATAGGCCCAGATCGGCTAGACCCGAGTCGAACAGACCCGAGTCGAACAGACCCGAGTCCGACAGACCCGAGCGCGACAGACCTGAGTCGGACAGACTCGAACCCCATCGACCCGGGCACCGGTGCCCTGGCCGCCGTGGCAGTGCCGGCGCCGTTGCCCGAGCCGCTTGACTATCTGGTGCCGCCCTCGCTTCGCCACCGGGCGCTGCCCGGAGCCCGGGTGCGGGTGCCCCTGGGCCGGCGGCGCCTGACCGGTCTGGTGGTCGAACGGCACGACCGGGTGGATCCCGCGCTCGAGGGTCGGCTGAAGCCGATCGAGGCGATGGTCGACCAAGCGCCGGTGCTGCCGGCCGAGCTCTTGGATCTCGGCCGCTTCGTCAGCGATTACTACCTGGCGGCGCCGGGCGAGGTCTTCCGAGCCATGCTGCCCAGCCGGCTCGAAGGGTGGGGCAATCAACGAATCTGGCTGACCGACCGGGGAGCTCTTGCCCGCGGCCGGAGCGAGGCGGAACGGACCGTTCTCGAGGCCCTGACCCAGGCCGGCCGCTCGACGTTGGGCGAGCTCGAGGCAGCGCTGGCGGACCCGGACTTCTATCGAACGGTGGAGACCCTTCGCAGCCGGGGTTGGCTGACGGTTGCCGAATCGCGCACCTCGGGAGCTCGCTACGTGACCGCGGTCGAGCTGGGGCCTGGCTCGAAGGAGTCGCTGCTCGAAAAGGCGGGACGCTCCGGCCCGGGTCGGCGGGCGATCGAGCACCTGGCCGCGGCCGGCCGGCCTATGCTGCGGAGCGAGCTGGAAGAGGAGCTGGGTTGCTCGCCGTCGGTACTTCGGCGTCTGGCAAAGCTGGGAGCCGTGCGCACGTTCACGCAGGTGGCCCGCCTGGATCTCGACCACCACCGCATGGCGACCAAGCCGCCGGCGCCGATCGTGCTCCGGCCGGATCAGGACCTGGCCGCCACGGCCCTGGTCGATTCGGTCGGACGACGCGAGTTCGCGCCTTGTTTTCTCGGCGGCATGACCGGCAGCGGCAAGACCGAGGTCTACCTGCGCGCGGTCCAGGCGGTCTTGGACGAGGGCGGCTCGGCCATCATTCTCGTGCCCGAGATCGCGCTCGTCCCGGCGCTCGCCGAAACCCTGCGCCGGCGCTTTGGAACCGACGCCGCGATCCTTCATTCGGCGTTGAGTCCGGGCGAGCGCCAGCAGGAGTGGGAACGCCTCCGCGCCGGCTCCGCGCGCTTGGTCTTGGGACCGCGCTCGGCGATCTTCGCGCCGGTCCAGAACCTGCGCCTGATCGTCGTGGATGAAGAACACGACACCGCCTACAAGCAGGAAGTGACACCCCGGTACAACGCTCGGGACGTGGCCCTGTGGCGCGGGCGGGATTCCGCGGCGACGGTGGTTCTGGTTTCGGCCACGCCCAGTCTGGAGAGCCGGCTCAATCTCCAGCGCGGGCGCCTCAGGCAGCTCGAGCTGACCGAGCGGGTGGGGGTAGGGCGGCTGCCCGAGGCCGAGGTCGTGGATCTGAGAACGGTCGAGGGCCCGCGGCGGCCCGGTGAGATCCACATCTCGGAGCCCCTGATGGCCGCCCTCGAAGACGCCTTCCGGGCGGGAGACCAGGCGATCGTGCTGCGCAACCGCCGCGGCTATTCGCCGGTGTTGCTGTGCCGAGCGTGCGGGGAGGATCTGCGCTGCGACGACTGCGGCCTGCCCAGGACCTTCCACAAGCGATTCGGCGAGTTGCAGTGCCACTATTGCGGCTCGAAGCGTCCCCGGCCCGAGCGCTGCCCGGCCTGCTCCGAGCCCGCCCTGGAGCCCATCGGCAGCGGTACCGAGCGAGTGGATGAGCAGTTCCGCGAGCTCTTCCCGGAGATCGAGACGGCGGTCCTGGATCGCGACACGGTGCGAAGCCCGGGTGGCGTGCCTGCGGTGCTGGAGCGCTTCGGCCGCGGCGACGCCCAGGTCCTGATCGGCACCCAGATGGTCGCCAAGGGCCACCACTTTCCCAAGGTGGCGCTGGCCGCCGTGCTTCAGGCCGACACCTATCTCAGCTTCCCGGATTTCCGGGCGGTGGAGCGCACCTACAACCTCCTGACCCAGCTCGCCGGCCGCGCCGGACGGGGTGATCGGCCCGGCCGGGTCGTGGTCCAGACCTACCATCCCGACCACTACGGCATCCGCGCCGCCCTGAGCCACGACGATGCCGGATTCGCCGCCGAGGAGATGCGCTTCCGCCGTATCTTTCACTATCCGCCTTACACCCGGATGATCCAACTCCTGATCCGGGACGCCCGGCGCGAGCGGGGAGCGGCCACCGCCGAGCGTCTGGCCAACGATCTGGGAGTCCTGGCCGGGCGGGAGCCCGAGGCGGGAATCCGGCTGGCCGGGCCGGCACCGGCGCCGTTCGAGCGACTCCGGGGCAAGTGGCGCTTCCAGATCCTGATCCGGGGCCGGTCGGCATCGGCTCTCAAACGGTTGGCGCGCGAGGCCGTGCCCGAGCGCAGTCCGAGCGAGATCATCCTGGACGTGGATCCTCTGGAGCTCTTGTAAGGGCCGCCTCGTTGCGCCCGGGCCGGGGCTTTGCTACGTTGGCGAGCCCATGCGCACGCCCGAGATTCCCTTCGAAGCGCCGCTGGTGGAGCTCCGGAGCCGCATCGAAGAGCTGGAGTCCTATCCCGAAGCCGCCGGCCGCCAGCGCGAGATCGGCCGGCTGCGGGTCAAGCTCGACAAGGCCACGCAGGAGGTCTACCGGAAGCTCTCCCGCTGGGAAAAGACCCTGGTCGCGCGGCACTCCGAGCGTCCGCACGCCCTCGACTACGTCGAAACGCTGATGAGCGACTGGGTGGAGATCCACGGCGACCGTACCTTTGCGGACGATCCGGCGATCGTGACCGGCTTCGCGCGCTTCATGGGCCGCTCGGTCGCGGTGGTCGGACACCAAAAGGGGCGCAGCACCAAGTCTCGGATTCAACGCAATTTCGGACAGGCCCGGCCCGAGGGCTACCGCAAGGCCTTGCGCCTGATGCACCTGGCCGAACGCTTCCATCTTCCGATCCTGTGTTTCGTGGACACTCCCGGAGCCTTTCCCGGCCTGGGCGCGGAACAGCGGGGCCAGGCTGAAGCCATCGCCCGCAACCTGGTGGAGATGGCGGCTCTTGAGACGCCGATCGTGGTCACGATCACCGGCGAGGGCGGCAGCGGCGGGGCCCTGGGAATCGCCATCGGCGACCGGGTCTACATGCTCGAGTACTCGGTCTATTCGGTGATCTCGCCCGAAGGCTGTGCCGCGATTCTTTGGAAGGACCAGAACAAGAAGGAGACCGCCGCCGAGGCCTTGCGCTTGACCGCGCCCGACATCTTCGAGCTGGGCGTGGTGGACGGCGTCATCCCCGAGCCCCTGGGCGGAGCCCACGCCAACTCCAGCGAGGCGATCCAGAACGTGGGCGGCACGATCGCCGAAGCGCTTGCCGACCTGGATGGCACGCCGAGCGACCGGTTGCTGGCCGAGCGCTACGAGCGCTTCCGCAGGATCGGCTTTCTGACCGAGACTTGAGCGTTCGGGCGCGCTGGCGCGAAGCTCCGCCGGTGCCGTCGTCGGAGCTCGAAGCTCTGGTCGACGCCGACCTCTCCCCGCGGCTGGCGCGCCTCCTGGCACGGCGAGGCATCGAAGATCCAGAGGCCGTCCGGCGCTTCTTGGAGCCGGCGACCGAGGATCTCCACGACCCACGGCTCTTGCTCGGGGTCGATGCCGCCGTCGAACGGCTGCTGGCGGCCCGGACCGCTGGCGAGCGGGTGGCGATCGTCGGCGACTACGACGCCGACGGGGTGAGCGCCACCGCGATTCTGACCGCGGTGTTCCGGGCCTGCCGCATCGACTCGATACCGATCCTGCCGCATCGCATGGCCGAGGGCTACGGCTTCCAGCCGGTTCATGTCGAGCGGGCGGCGGCCGAAGGAGTCCGCGTCCTGGTGACCGCCGACTGCGGCACCAAGTCGCATGCAGCGGCCGGCGCCGCCCTGGCCGAAGGCATCGCGGTGATCGTCACCGACCACCACCTTCCCGGAGAACCGCTCGACCCGCGAGTGGTTCTGATCAACCCGCATCAGCCCGGCTGCGAGTATCCCTACGGTCAGCTCTGCGGTGCCGGAGTGGCCTTCAAGCTGGCTCTGGCGCTGGCGGAAGCGGCACAGCGACCGGTCGATCCGGGCGTCCTTCTGCGGGTCGCTTGCCTGGGCACAATCGCGGACCTCGTGCCGCTGACCGGAGAGAACCGGGCGATCGCGGCCCTGGGACTGCGCGCCCTCGAGACCGCCCGCTCACCGGGCCTCAAGGCGCTTCTGGAGGTTTCGAACGTCAGCGCTCCGATTCGCGCCTCGGATGTCGGCTTCCGGCTGGCGCCGCGGCTCAATGCCGCCGGACGGATGGACGCTCCCGACGCGGCGCTGGAGCTGCTGCTGGCGCGGGATGCCGCCCGTGCCCGCGCCGTGGCCGAGCGTCTCAACGCATGGAACGACGAGCGCCGCCAGGAAGAGCTCCGGGTCGTCGAAGAGGCCCGCGCGGCAGTCGTGGAGGGAGGCGAGGGAGACGGAGAAGCGACGGCGGGCGTGCCCCGCTTCCTCATGGCCTGGTCGCCCGATTGGCACAAGGGGGTCCTGGGCATCGCCGCCGGCAGGATCGCACGGGAATTCCACCGGCCGACGGTTCTGCTCAACTTGGACGGCGAGGTCGCGACCGGATCAGGGAGGAGCGTACCGGGAGTGCACCTCCACGACTTCCTGATGGGCTACGAAGAGCGCCTGGATCGGTTCGGAGGCCACTCCCAGGCGGTGGGGCTCTCCCTTCCGGCCGCCGAGCTGGAGGCGGTCTACGCGGCGATCTTGGAGGGCGCGGCCGCCTGGGACCCCGAGCAGCTCGTTCGCGAGCACGTCTTCGAGGAGCATCTCCAGCCGGAAGAGCTGACTCCCGAGCTGGTGGCCGAGGTCGAGCGGCTGGAGCCCTTCGGTGTCGGCAACCGGCGGCCGCTCTTCCACCTGGGGCCGCTCGAGCTGCCCGGCGCGCCCCGGGAGTTCGGCTCGGGGCACCTGGGTCTGCGGGCCCGCTCGGCGGCGGGAGCGTGGGTGGACGTCACCGCCTGGCGCTGGGCGGATCGGCGCGAGACCTTCGAGCGCCCGTTCGAGATCCTGGGCCGCCTCACGATGGACCGCTTTCTGGGGCGGCCGGCGGTCGAACTGGTGGATGCCCGGCCGGCGGGAAGCGCGAGCTAGAATGCATCGGTGGGTGGCACCGGATATCGGCCGATTCAGCTCATCCGGCGCGGGCTACTCTTGGCCCTGGCGCTGTTTCTGGGCATTGTCGTAACCCTCTTCATCTCGAAGCGGCTGGCCACGCCTTCGTCGCTCGACACCCCGGCCGAGTCGCCGCTCGACGGCATCGCCGACATTCTGACCTCAGGCAAGGGCTTCGACTACGAGGTCACGGACGGCGACCAACGCCTGTTTCATATCTCGGCCGACCGGGTGGTGACCGACAAGCAGAACATCGCCACGCTCGAAGGAATCCGCATCAAGGTGGAGCGGGACTCGGGCGACGTCTACGAGCTCACCGCCGAGAGCGGCACCTACCGCACCGAGACCAAGACCGCTGTCGTGGAGGGCAACGTGGTCCTGACCGGGACCAACGGCGTCGAGCTCCGCGGCCGGCGTTTCGATCTCACCCGCAAGGGCCGTTTTCTCACCAGCCGCGGCCCGGTACGTCTCGCCGTGGACGGGCGCCTGACGGGCAGCGCGCGCGAGCTCAACGTCCATCTCACGAAGGACCTCTACGTCCTCTCGGGCCGCGTCCAGCTCCAGGGCGTCGCCGGACCGATGGAGCTCCGCGCGGATCGGATTACCTACGACGAGCCGGCCGGAATGATCCACGCCGAAGGCGGCGTCACCCTGGCCCGAGACCGGGACCGCATGGCCTGCCGCCGCCTGGCCGTGACCCTGTCCGCAGATGGCTCGAAGCCCGCCTTCGTGCGCGCGCGCTGGGACGTCCAGGGGCTCGTGGTCCGCGACGACGAGCGCGGCTTCACCCAGCGCATCGGCTTTTTGGGCGCCGAGGTCTCGCTACGCTATGACGACGCCGGCGAGGAGCCCCGGCTGGTCGAGATCCAGGCACCGGCCGGCGGCCTGGCCCGCCTGGACCAAGAAGACGACACCGGCTGGGTGCGACGGGTCGTGACCCCTCGGATCGTGGCCCGGTTTCGGAACGGCGTGCTGCACCGCGCCAACACGGCTCGGCCGGTGACGGTGACCGAGTTCCTGAGCTTTCAACCGGGCGTGGAGCTGAGCCGAACCTGTGGCGCCGACGCGGTCCTCACCTTCGACCGGCAGGGAGACCTCGATCGGCTCGAGCTGGAAGGCCGGGTGGATCTCCACCGGCCCGGCTGGCAAGCCTCGGGCGATGTCCTGGAAGCTACGGGCGGCAGCTCCTCGCGGGTGACCGTCCGGGGCAAGCCGGCATCGGTCTACACGGCCCAGGGCGAGCTCGCGGCGCCGTCGATCGAGTACGCCGCCCGGAGCGGCGACCTGGAAGCCTCCGGCGGCATCCGCGCGGTATTTCCACCGGGCGGCGACGTCGCCCTGGTATCGACCGGAACCGAGTCCCGCCGCCGGCCGGTGGAGCTGACCTCGGAAGACGCCACCTGGAGCCGGGCCGACGGCGAGTTCACCTTCGTGGGCGCCGTCCGCGCCTGGCAAGGCGAGAGCTTTCTGACCGCCAATCGCCTGGTGGGGGAGGCGGGCGGTGATCTCACGGGGATCGGCAAGATCAAGACCGTGCTGGTTCGTGAGCCGGATGCGGGCGCCGCAGCGGGCGCTCCGGAGGACAACGGCGTGGCAGCAGCGGCACCCGAAGCGGTCGAAGGGGAGGCCGGAGGAGAAGTCCAGAGCGGAGAAGGCCTCTTCGCCTCCGACGCTCCGGTCGAGGTCACCGCCGGCGAGTTTCGGTACCAACGGCGGCAGGGGAGGGTGCACTACACTGACTCTCCGAAGATGCGCCAGGCGGGACGACTCATGGAATGCTCCGACCTCGAAGTCTTCCTGGGCGAGGACTCCGACCTGGATCGCTTGGTGTGCCGCACCAACGTACTCATCGACGACCCCCAGGGTGGGCACAAGGTACGCGGCCGCGAAGCCGTCTACCGGCCCGAAGACTCGAGCGTCACGGTGACGGGGTCGCCGGTCACCCTGGAGCGGCCCAACGGCATGGTGGTGCGCGGCCAGACCGTGGTGTACGACCTCGAACGCGCCGAAGCCGAGCTCCAGAGCGCGGGCAGCGCGGGCCTCGAGACCGAATCCGCCACCAGCACCGAGGCCGAATCCGGAGTTGGCCCAGAGTCGGCCGGCGGCGACGAATCCAGCCAAGAAGAAGAGGGCACCCGTGAGCGATAGGGACCTCACACCCGCCATGCCGCTCGACGAGGACAGTCTGTCGCCGCCTCAGACCCAGGACGGGCGAACCACCCTTGGAGCTCGCAACCTGCGCAAGGTCTACAGCGGTCGCGCGGTCGTCCAGAACGTCTCGATCGACGTCGCCGCCGGCGACATCGTCGGGCTCTTGGGTCCCAACGGCGCTGGCAAAACTACAGTCTTCTACATGGTGGTGGGCGTGACTCGACCCGATGCGGGGCGGGTCTTTCTGGGGGGCGAGGACATCACCGCCGTGCCCATGTACCTGCGCGCCCGCAAGGGCATCAGTTACCTGCCGCAGGAGCCTTCGGTTTTCAAGAAGATGTCGGTCGAGGACAACCTGCGCTCGATTTTCGAGACCATCCCCGATCTGTCGCAGACCGAGCGGCACGGCCGGCTGGAACAGCTCATCGATCAGTTCGGCCTCGCGAAGGTCCGGCGTAGTCCGGCCTACGCCCTGTCGGGCGGCGAGCGGCGGCGGGTGGAGATCGCCCGCGCGCTGGTAATCGATCCGTCCTTCATCCTGCTCGACGAGCCCTTCGCCGGCATCGACCCGATCGCGGTGCGCGACATCCAGAACATCGTGCGGCATCTGCGCGACATGGGAATCGGAGTCCTCATCACCGACCACAACGTGCGCGATACTTTGAAGATCACCGACCGCGCCTATATCATCAACAACGGTGAGATCCTCCGCTCCGGCGATCCCTCCACGCTGTCCCAGGATCCCGAAGTCCGCAAGATCTACCTCGGGGAAGATTTCGTCCTCTAGCTCGATGCGCCATGCCTCACGAACAACGCCTCTAGAACCATGGCCTTAGAACAAAAGCTTCAGCTCCGACTAGCGCAGAAGCTGGTCATGACGCCGTCGCTGCAGCAGGCGATCAAGCTGCTGCAAATGACGCGGCTGGAGCTCCAGAACACCATCACCCAAGAGCTGGTGGAGAATCCGGTTCTGGAAGAAGGCGAGTTCGAGGAAGGTCCCACGGCCGAGGAAGGCGAGGAGGACCAAGAAGCCGAAGAAGAGTCCGATCCGCTCGACGACATCGATATCGAGGCCTACTTCAGCGAGTACCTCGACGCTGGGCCGGGGCTGCCGTCGGACAGCCGGCCCGAGGTCCGGGAGGCCCCGCCCCTCGAGAACACCCTTCGCAACGAGCCGGATCTCTACGACCACTTGCTCTGGCAGCTCCACATGCTGGAGCTCGCGCCCCGAGCTCGAGAGATCGCCGAGCTGATCGTTGGCAACCTGAGTCCGGATGGCTTCCTGGTGGCGACGCCCGAGGAGATTCGCGAGATGGGCGACGGCCTGATCGGGGTGGAGCCCTACTCCCCCGAGGAGGTGGCCGAGGCCTTGGAGCTGGTGCGCGGGCTGGATCCGCCGGGTGTCGCCTGGTCGACACTCCGCGAGTGCCTCCTGGCCCAGCTCGACCACACCGGCGAGCCCGAAGAATCCCTGGTGCGGGTCGTCGTCGAGCACCACTGGGACCTGTTCCTGAAGCGGCAGTTCCCGGCCATCGCCAAGGCGCTCGAGATCGAGCTCGAAGAGCTGAGGCCGGTGGTCGATCAGGTCAAGACCCTGGACACCCGGCCCGGCCGGGCCTTCAGCGTAGAGCGCGCCGACTACGTCGAGCCGGACGTCTACGTCCTCAAGGTCTCCGGCAAGTACGTCATCCAGCTCAACGACGACGGCTTGCCGCGTTTACGCGTGAGCCACGCCTACCGGCGCATGCTTCGCTCGTTTCAGGCCGACAAGTCGCAGGTCGATGCCAAGAATTTCCTCAAGGAGAAGCTGCGCTCGGCGCTCTGGCTGATCAAGAGCTTGGACCAGCGACAGCGCACCATCTACAAGGTGGCGGAGTCGATCGTCAAGCAGCAACGGGCCTTTCTAGACCACGGCATCGAGCGGCTGCGCCCGATGGTGCTGCGTGACGTGGCCGACGACATCGGCATGCACGAGTCCACGGTCAGCCGCGTCGTTTCCAACAAGTATATCCACACCCCTCGCGGCGTCTTCCCGATGAAGTTCTTCTTCCACTCGGGAATCGAGAGCGAGTACGGCGCCGACATCTCGTCGCTCACCGTCAAGCGCAAGATCCAGCGCCTGATTGAGAACGAAGACACGGAGCGCCCGCTGTCCGACAGTGAGCTGACTCGAATCTTGAAGCGCGAGGGAATCAATATCGCCCGTCGAACGGTTGCAAAGTATCGGGACGAGTTGATGATCCCGTCCTCGACCCAGCGAAAGAAGATCTTCTGACCGGAGGCGGACCCCAATTCACCAACCTACTCGGGAGACCCAAAGTCTGATGAACGTCGAATTCGCCGCCCGTCATTTCGACCTGGAAGACAAGCTCCGCGCCTACGCCGAGCGCCGCCTCGGCAAGGTGGCCCGGTTTCTGGAGGAGCCGATCGAGATCCGCCTCACTCTCGAAGACGAGGAGCATCGCAAGACCGCCGAGGTGCATGCGAGCCACCGCTTCGGATCGCTCCACGCCAAAGAGGAGACTGGCGACCTGAAGGAGGCGATCCGTCAGGCCGTGGACAAGGTTGAAAAGCAGGCCCGGCGTTCGCGCGAGAAGGCCAAGGGCAAGAAGCGGCGCGGCGGCAAGGCCAAGGCCCGCCTGACCGAAAGCGCCTGGCCCGTGGATGTTCTCGCCGCGGAGTCTCTCGCCGGCGACGGCCAGCCCCGCGTCATCAAGTCAGCCGAGTTTCCGATCAAGCCGATGAGCCTCGAAGAAGCGTCCCTGGCCCTGCGAGACTCGCGGAACGACTTCGTCGTCTATCGCGACGCCGAGTCCGACCGCGTCCACGTGCTCTACAAGCGGCACGATCAGAACTACGGATTGATCGCGCCCGAAGGGTAGCGCGCGGCGCCTCCCGGACCCGTCTCCAGCGATGACTCTCCAATCTCTGACCCGGCAGGAGCTGATTTTCCCGGACCTCCCGGGGACCGATCGCGACTCGCTGCTTCAAGCCCTGGCTGCGCGCGTCGCCGAAGCCGGACTCGCCACCAAGACCGAGCTTCTGTGCGCCAAGCTACGCGAGCGCGAGGAACTCGGCACGACCGGCATCGGCAAAGCAGTCGCGGTCCCGCACTGCCGGCTGCGCGAGCTCGACGAGGTGATTCTCTGCGTCGGCCTTCACCGTACCGGAGTCGATTTCGACGCCGCCGACGGCGAGGCCGTCCGGCTGGTTTTCCTGGTGCTCGCGCCCGAGAAGAAGCCCGCCGCTCATCTACAGTCGTTGGCGGCGATCTCGCGCTGGGTTCAGGACGACGGCCACGTCGAGGCTCTGTTGGAAGAGACTTCGGTCGAGGCCATCTTCGCGCGCCTGGGCGATTCCTGAGCGCCGCGGCCCGCCGCCTCTGAGAGAATACCGCCATGGCGGGAAACTCCCACGTCTTGGTTCGCGAGCTGCTCGGCAGCGATCTGGCTCGCCTCGAGTTCTCCGTCGTCTGCGGCGAGGACGTGCTGGACGCTCGTATCCTGAATCCCCGGGTGCAGAAGCCCGGCCTCGCCTTCGCCGGTTTCTATCGCTACATCAAACCCGGCCGGGTTCAGATCGTCGGCGAGAGCGAGATCAGGTTCCTGGAGACTCTTGATGCCGAAACCCGCGCCGAGCGCCTGGACTCGATCGCTGGACTGGAAGTGCCGGTCTTCATCATCACCAAGGGCCTCGAGCCGGTTCCGGGCCTCATCGAGGCCTGCCGCGAGCATCGCCGGGCTGTGATGTCATCTACGGCCTTGTCCTCGACCGTCATCAAGAGCGTCAGCAACTTCCTGGAAGAACACCTGGTGCCCTCGACCTTCGTCCACGGCGTGCTCCTGGACGTCTACGGGTTGGGCGTGCTCTTGATCGGCGAGAGCGGGGTAGGCAAGAGCGAATGCGCCCTCGACCTCATCACTCGAGGGCACTCCCTGGTCGCCGACGACCGCGTCACGGTCAAGCGCTACCCGCGGGGCGAGCTCTTGGGCTCGTCCGAGGGGCCGCTGCATCATCACATGGAGCTGCGCGGGCTGGGCATCGTCAACGTACAGGATCTCTTCGGTCTCGCGGCGGTGCGCGAGCGCAAGTCGATCGACCTGGTGATCGAGCTCGAGTCCTGGGACGAGACCCGGGCCTATGACCGGCTGGGCCTGGACGAGTCCGTGCACCACATCCTGGAGACACCGGTGCCGTACATCAAGATGCCCGTAGCTCTGGGGAGGAACTTGTCGATCCTGGTCGAGGTTGCCGCTCGCAATCATGTTCTTAAGTTACAGGGTCACAACTCCGCTCAGGAGTTCGCCCGACGGCTCGAGGAGGCCATGACCGGTGGGCGCGATTCGCGTGGCAGCGAGCGGTCGGCCGAGCCCGCGGCAAGCTCCAGCGCCGAGAAACCCGAAAGTTGAGGACGGGATGAGCGACCGGATCGTTCTGATTACCGGCCTCTCGGGCTCGGGCAAAAGCACGGCCGCTAAGTGTTTCGAAGACGCTGGCTACTACTGCGTCGACAACCTGCCGCCGGCGCTGGTCGAGCAGCTGGTGGAGAAGCGCGCCGAGCTGGCTCCCGAGCGGCACCGCATTGCGATCGTGGCTGACGTCCGCTCGCCGGGTTTTCTGGACGACTTTCCGGCCGTCCTGGACCAAATCGACTCCGCCGTCCTGATCTTCTTCGAGGCGTCGGACGACGTCCTGGTGCGGCGTTTCTCGGAGACCCGCCGCCCTCATCCTCTGGCCCTCGATCGGATGGTCATCGACGGCATCCGGGAAGAGCGCGAGCTCCTCGCTCCGCTGCGGGCGCGGGCCGATCTCGTCATCGACACCGGCGAGTGGTCGGTCCACGACCTGCGCCAGCACGTCTTGCGCGAGTACGCCGCGGTCGGACCCGACGGCCGCGGCCGCTTGACGGTTTCGGTCGTGAGCTTCGGCTTCAAGTTCGGGATCCCCAAGGGAACCGATCTCCTCTTCGACGTCCGCTTCCTGCCCAATCCGCACTTCGTAGACGGCCTGCGGGAGCTGACCGGAGCCGACGCCCCGGTGCGCGACTTCTTGGAGGCCGAGGACGAGTTCGGCGAGCTCTGCCGGCGGATGGACGACTTCGTGGCCTGGGTACTGCCCAAGTACCGCCGCGAGAACCGAAGCTATCTGACCCTAGCCGTTGGCTGCACGGGCGGCCGTCATCGCTCGGTGGCCACGGCAGAATGGCTCGCTTCGCGCCTGCGCGCCGCGAACTGGCCGGTGCAACTCAATCACCGCGACATCGCCCGTCGCGAGGGCCGGGAAGCCCGGTCGTGATCCATACCGTGGTTCTGGCCCAGGGCGGCTTCGGCCGGGCCCTGGCCGCGGCCGCCGCCCGCATCACCGGCCACGGCGAGCCTCTCGAAGTCGTGGAGCTGGATTGGGAAGCGACTCGTTCCGCAATCCGGCAGACCCTCGCCGGACTGGTCGAGCGTTACGCCGACGAGGGCCTTCTGATCCTGACCGACGTCCCGGGCGGCACGCCCTTTAACGTCGCCAGCGAATTCGTGGCGCCAGGCAAAGTCGCGGTTCTGGCCGGAGTCAATGTGCCGATGGCGGTGCGCCTCTGTTGCCCAGGCTGTGACGACAAGTCGGTCGACGAGCTGGCCTCCTGGCTCGAATCCAAGGGACGGGCCAGTGTGTGTCGCGCCCCGGGCGTCGAAACCGGCAGTGGCGGTAGAGCCGGCAAGACAGACCCCGCGGAGCCGGGGCGGCCGTGATCGAACGCACCCTCGAGATCGTCAACGAGCTGGGTCTTCACGCTCGCGCGGCCGCCAAACTCGTCCATACCACCGGCCGCTTCGACGCCCACATCACCCTCGCCAAGGACGGACAAGAGGTCGATGCCAAGAGCATTCTGGGCGTCTTGCTCTTGGCGGCAGCCCAGGGTAGCTCGGTCACGGTGCGCTGCGATGGCCGCGACGAGGGGGAAGCGATGGCCGCCATCGCGACCCTCATCGACGGCCGCTTCGGAGAAGGAGCCTGAGCGTGGCGCGGGCCCAGGAGGAGATCGTTCAAGGCCTGGCCGCGGCGCCCGGAGCCGCAATGGGACGTGCCGTGTGCATCGCTCCCCACCAGATCGAGGTCTTCCGGCTGCCGCTCTCGCCCGGCAAGCTCGAGGCCGAGCTCGCTCGCTTCGGCGAGGCCGTGGCCAAGGCCCAGTCCGACCTCGCAAAGACTCGCCGCAAGGCCGAAGCCGAGGCCGGAAGCGAGATGGCCGCGATCTTCGACGCGCACGCCCTGTTGCTCGCCGACGACGCCTTCACCGGCCGCATCGCGAGCCGGATCCGCTCCGAGCAGGTCAATGCCGAGTGGGCGGTTCATGAGACCGCCAACGAGATCGCCGAGCAGTTTCGCGCGCTGGACGTGGCTCACCTGCGCGAGCGTAGCGAGGACGTCTGGGACGTGACCCGGTACCTACAGCGGGCGCTCGCCGGCATCGATCACCACGATCTCTCGGAGCTCCAGGAGGCGATGGTGATCGTCGCCCACGACCTGACGCCCTCCGAAGCGGTGCGGTTGGGCCGGGAGCGGGTCATCGGCTTTGCCATCGAGACCGGCAGCCGGACGTCGCATACCGCGATCATCGCGCGCTCCCTCCACATCCCGATGGTGGCGGGCCTCAAGGGCCTGACCGAGCGCGTCATCGACGACGATCCGCTGATCGTGGACGGCGACACGGGCCAGGTCGTCCTCCACCCACGAAGCGCCGCCCGCGAGGCCTACCGAGCCGGCGAGACCCGTCGGCGGGCACGCCGGGCCAAGGCCGTCGAGTCCCGATCGCTGCGAGCCGAGTCCGAGGACGGCGTCGTGGTCCAGCTCGCCGCCAACATCGACCTCCCAGAAGAGATCGACGAGGCTCGAGAGTTCGGGGCCGAGGGCATCGGCCTCTACCGGTCGGAGTTCCTGTACATCGAGAAGAGCCCTGAGATCCCGTCCGAGGACGAGCACGTCGAGCTTTACGAGCGCATGCTGACGGCAATGGCACCGCGGCCGGTCACGGTGCGGACGTTCGACCTGGGCGGCCGCAAACTGGCTCAGGAGCTTGTCCATCGCGTCGAGGAAAATCCCGTGCTGGGCATGCGCGGCATCCGGCTGACGCTCTCTCAGCCCGACATTTTCGCGGTCCAGACGCGCGCGCTCTTGCGGGCGGCGTCGCGGGGACCGCTGCGGGTCATGGTGCCGCTGGTGGCCACGGTTGACGAGATCCGGGCCTTCCGAGCGATGATCGCCGAGGAGGCCGCCGCTCTGAAGCGCCAGGGCATCGAACACTCCCTCGACTTCGAGCTGGGCGTCATGATCGAAGTCCCGGTCGCGGTCTGGCTGGCTCCGGAATTGGCCCGCGAAGTGTCGTTCTTCGCCATCGGAACCAACGATCTGATCCAGTATTCGATGGCGGTCGATCGCAATAATGAAGACGTCTCGTACCTCTACCAGCCCCTCCATCCGGCGATCTTGCGCATGGTACGATTCGTCGTCGAGGCAGGGGAGCGGGCCGGCATCGACGTCTCGGTCTGTGGCGAGATGGCTTCGGAACCCCGGGCGGCGTTGCTGCTGGCCGGACTCGGTATCCGCAGGCTGTCGCTCAATCCGTGCGCCATCCCGGACGTCAAGAGCGCGATTCGCGCCGGCGAGATCCACCGCCTCGAAGCCGCTCGGGACGATCTGCTGGACGCCGCCACCGCCGACGAGGTTCTAGAATGCCTGAAGCCCCTGATCCCGGATACGGTGCGAGCCCTGCCGGACCCAAGCCCCGGAGGCTGAACGCCGTGGCAACCTCGTGCAACCCAGTTCAGATTGCGCCGTCCCTGGTGGCCGCCGTTTGCGCACTCATGCTCTGGGCCGGCATCAGCGGCTGCGCCAGCCAGCCCAAGACCGACCGCCTGCCGCCCCAGACCATGGCCTCGACCGCGCCGCCCACCGACCCGGCAACGGCGGCGGCCGCATCTGAGAGCCCGGCCCCTGCTGCGTCCGATGGCACTCGAACCGCCACCACGCCTTCGGATTCGGGCTCCGAATCGAGCTCGGGCTCGGCCTCGGAGGCCGCGGCCGCCTCGGTCTCCGATGCCAAGACCGTGGTCCTGGAGGACAGCGCCACCGAGATGCCCGCCCAGGATCGGCGGCGCGCCCTGGTCGAAGCAGCCAGAGCCGAACGCGAACGGCGCAAGGGGAGCAGTGAGCAGATCGCGGTCATCACCGACAAGAATCTGAAGAACTGGTCGAAGGGCCAGTTGACCGAAATGACCGTCGGCGGCGCCGTGGCCGGCTCGGATGCGGCGCCCGACGGCACTCCGGCCCAAGGCGAGTCCGAGAGCGCCGCAACCGGACCCTCGGCAGAGCCCGGCGACCCGGAGACGGTCGAGCAATTCTGGCGCCGTCGAATCCTGGAGGCCCGGACCAACTGGCACAACGCGGCGGAAGAAATCCTGCATCTCCAGCGGCGCATTACCGAGCTGCGCACCCAGTTCTACGAAGAGGACGATCCCTACTACCGGGATCGACGCATCAAGCCGCAGTGGGATCGAGCTCTGGACCGGCTGGAAGAGGCGCGAAGCGCGGCCCTGGAGTTCGAGCGCGCCGTCGGGCAGATTCTCGAGGAAGGCCGCCGGGCAGGAGCGCTGCCGGGTTGGCTGCGGGAAGGCCGTGAGCTCGAACCCGAGTTCGAGGTGGAGGCGGTCACCTCCGCTCCGAAGCCCAGGGAACACGTCGTGGGGGAGCCGACGATCGCCGAGGATCCCGATGGAGACTGACCAGCAGGCTCGCCCGGCCAGCCCCGAATCGGACCAGGTTCCGTCGGACGCGGTCCCGAGTAGCGGCCGGCGCTTTTTCGTCGAGACCTGGGGCTGCCAGATGAACGAGCTCGACAGCCAGCGCCTGGCGGGCAAGCTGATGGAGGCGGGATTCCTGCCGACGCGCGCCCCGGCCGATGCCGATCTCATCCTGCTCAATTCCTGTAGCGTCCGCGAGAAGGCCGAGCAGAAGGTCTATTCCCGGCTGGGCGAGTACCGGCGTTTGAAGGCCGATCGGCCGCACCTCGCCATCGGCCTGTGCGGATGCGTCGCCCAGGAGGCGGGGGAGCGTGCCCTGCGGCGAGTGCCCGATCTGGACTTCGTCCTGGGTCCCGCCCGGGTCGGGGAGATTCTGGACGTGCTGGACCGCCGCCGTGCCGGCGAGCGGGTGGTGGCGGTCGGCTTTCCCGAGGATCGCGACTACGACCTGAATGCGATTGCCCGGGACGGCTCCTTCAAGGGCATGGTTACGATCATCGAGGGCTGCAACAAGAACTGCACGTTCTGCATCGTGCCCCAGACGCGGGGTCCAGAGCTGAGCCGGACCATGAGCGACGTACTCGCCGAGGTTCGGCACCTGGTGGAGTTCGGCTTCCGGGAGATCGAGCTCCTGGGCCAGACCGTGAACCACTGGGTCGATCCCGACGGCGCCGGCGACTTCGCGGATCTCCTGGACCGGGTGGCCACCATTCCGGGTGTCGACCGCCTGCGCTTCGTCACCTCGTACCCACGCGACTTCACGCCGCGCATGGTGGAGCAGGTGGGCCGCCACGCCAATATCAGTCCCTATCTCCACTTGCCCGTCCAGTCGGGCTCGAACGAGGTCCTGCACCGGATGGGACGGGGTTACACCATCGAGAGCTACCGGGAGCTGGTGGCGGACCTGCGCGCGGCTCGGCCGGACCTGGCGCTCTCGACCGACCTCATCGTGGGATTTCCGGGGGAGACTGAAGCCGAGTTCGAACGCACCCTGGCCCTGGTCCACGAGCTCGAGTTCAGCTCCATCTTCGCCTTCAAGTACTCGCCCCGTCCGGGAACCGCGGCCCCCAAGCTGGGGCCTCCGGTCGCGGCCGAGGTCGCGGATCGCCGACTCCAGAAACTGTTCCGGGCCCAGGAACCGATCCAGCTCCGACTGAACCAGGCGCTCGTCGGCTCCACCCTGGAGGTCCTGGTCACCGGCTGGGGCAAGCGCCCGGGCACCCAGACCGGACGGACTCCCTGCCATCGGGTCGCGCACTTTCCCCTCGACGGAGGAAGCGCCATCCCGGTGGGCGAGATCGTGCCGGTGCGCATCGAGCAGGCGCTGCCGCACAGCTTGATTGGCCGCTTGAGCGAGCGGCCTGCACCGGCGCTTGCCGTCATCGCCTGCTGACCACTGTCCTGAGGCGCGCTCGCTTGACCGAGACGCCGCCCCGTCGCACAATGCCCGGGCATGACCGACGACGGCGGCAGCTCCCACGATCGAGTCCTGGTCGAGGTTCGCGGCCTGATGCTGGATCCCAGCAGCAACCTCCCGATCGTCGTGCTCCATGACGCCGACGGCGAGCGCTATTTGCCGATCTGGATCGGCGTCTTCGAGGCCCAGGCAATTGCCCTCTTCCTCGAAGACGTCGATGCGCCCCGGCCGCTGACTCACGATCTGCTGCGCAATTTGCTTGTGGAGGTGGACGCCTCGGTCTCGAAGGTCGTCGTGACCGATCTTCGAGACAGCACATTCTTTGCCGAAATCCACCTTGACGGGTCGTTCGGGGCCCGCACCGTGGATTCTCGCCCGTCCGACGCCATCGCCCTTGCGCTGCGAGCCGACGCGCCGCTCTTCGTGGACGAAGACGTCTTCGAAAAGGCCCAAGTCGAAGGCTTGAGCGAGCGCGTCGCCGACGAAGAGCGTCTCAAGAAGTGGCTCGAAGAAGCCAAGCCCGAGGACTTCGGCAAGTACGAAATGTAGTCCCGGCAAGCCGCAAGTCCCTCCGGGTCAGCGGCTTGGCTCGAATGTCGGCATGCCGACATTGGCACGACCGAGCCCGTTCGAGCGCCCACGCAGTCGCGCCTATTGCCAGTTGACCCGTTCGGGCCGGTTCCATACACTGCGCCCGACGGATGATCGTCGCGATTACCAACCAAAAAGGCGGGGTGGGGAAGACCACGACCGCCATCAACTTGGCCGCGGCGTTCGCTTCCAAGGGGCAGAAAACCCTGCTGATCGACTTGGACCCGCAGGCCAACAGCTCCCTGTCATTTCTGGATCTCGACGGCACCGAACGCTCCGTCTACCACGTCCTGACCGATCCGGACATCGGCTTTCCCGAGGTCGTGCAGGAGGTCGATAGCGTCTCGAACCTCTGGGTCGCCCCGGCTTCAATCAGCCTGGCCAAGGTGGAAGCCAAGCTCATGGGCGAGATCGACAGCTTCTACCGTCTCAAGGACTCGATCAAGCCCGTTCGCCGGCGCTGGGAGCACATCGTCATCGACACGCCCCCGACGCTGGGAATCATCACGGTCAACGCGCTCGCGGCCGCGACCCACGTCTTGATCCCGATCCAGTCGAGCTACTACGCGCTCGAAGGCACGGACGACCTGCTCGAGACCATCGACAAGATCAAGTACCGCACCAACCCCCAGCTTCAGCTTCTGGGGGCGGTGCTGACCCTCTTCGACAAGCGCACCAAGCTCTCCAGGGACAT
Organism: Candidatus Multivoradales bacterium; assembly: GCA_965223155.1. Classification (GTDB taxonomy): domain Bacteria; phylum Acidobacteriota; class Thermoanaerobaculia; order Multivoradales; family JAHEKO01; genus CALZIK01. The sequence goes on along the minus strand of CBDCVR010000013.1, from coordinate 332,008 downwards.
TCGCGAGCAGGTCTCGCAGGTTTTCGGCAAGAAGCTCTTCGATACCGTCATCTCGAAGAGCGTCCGGCTGGAAGAGAGCCCGGCCTACCGGGAATCGATCTTCACGTTTTCGCCCCGCTCGAGCGGGGCCTTCGAGTACTACAAGCTGTCCGAGGAGGTTCTGAGCCGTGTCTGAAACCAGCAAGCGCGGCCTGCCGCTCCGCGTCAAGATGCGGCACGACCAACATTTCGTTGACGAGCTGGTCGAGCGCACGCCGAGCGAAAGCATCGGCCGCATGCTGCCGATGTCGGCCATCGAGCCCGACCCCAACCAGCCGCGAAGCACGATGGGAGACCTGCACGAGCTGGTCGAATCCATCCGGGACAAGGGTGTCTTGGAGCCGATTCTGGTCCGGCCTCTGGAGGAGCTGGAAGCTCGCCACGGCCGACGTTACCGGATCATCTCCGGCGAGCGCCGGTTCCAGGCCGCCCAGGCTCTGGAGAGTGACGAGATCCCTGCCATCATCATGGACGTCGAGGAAGACGAAGCCCTGGAGATCGCTCTCATCGAAAACCTCCAGCGCAAGGACCTGACTCCGTTCGAGGAAGCCGAAGGCTACCGTGCGTTGGGGGAGATCCACGGCTATACCCACGAGCAAATCGCCTCCGCGATCAGCAAGTCGCGGAGCTCGGTGACCGAGAGCCTTCAGCTCTTGAAGCTCGGACAGCGTGTGCGGGACGCCGCTGATGCCCTGGGGGTGACGACGAAGTCGGTCCTCCTCGAGATCGAGAAGGCCGGCGCCTCCGAAGCCGACCAGATCCATCTCGTCGAAGCCTTTGCCGCCCGTGAGATCGACCGCGAGGGGCTCCGGGACCAGGTGCGGGCCCGGAAGCGCCAGCCGCAGAGACGAGGCGGTCCGTCCACCCCCAGCTTCACCTTCCGCGACCCGGACAAGAACTTCCGGGTGTCGCTCAAGTTCCGGCAGCAGGACGTGGAGAAGGCGGACGTGATCCAGGCGCTCGAAACGATTCTGGATCGGCTGAAGAGCGAAGACGAGTCCTAAGCGGACGGGGAAGCCGTCCGCACCGGTCGACGCGCGCGGCACCAGGGACTTCAAGTGAGCGGCGGACGACTCCAGAGCATCGGCAGCACGCCCATGGTGAAGCTGCGACGGCTGGCCGGGCCGGAGTCGGCGAGCGTATACGTCAAGCTCGAAGGAGCGAATCCCACCGGCAGCATGAAGGACCGCATGGCGCTCTCCATGATTCGAGGAGCCGAGAGCCGAGGCGAGCTGGCAGCCGGCGGTCGAGTCATCGAGTACACAGGCGGCAGCACCGGGAGTTCCCTGGCTATGGTCTGCGCCCAGCGGGGTTATCGTGCGTATTTCGTGTCCTCGGACGGCTTTTCGGCCGAAAAGCTCCAAACCATGCGCGCTTTCGGCGCCACAGTGGAGATTGTGCCGGCCGAGGGTGGGATCCTGACTGCCGGCGTCATCGATCGCATGATCGCCCGCACGCGAGACTTCGTCGGGGAGCCGGGCACCTTTTGGCCAGACCAGGTCAACAGGGATTCTCGGCGGCAGCACTTCCGGAGCGAACGTGTGGGCCGCACTGGAGCGAGCACGCGCTCTCGGACCGGGCAAGATCGTCGTCACCGTGATCGTCGATTCCGGCCTGCGCTACCTGTCCGGCGATCTCTATTCGTAGACGCGTGTGGGACTGGCCCGTGTGCCCAGGGGAGGGGGTGCCTATCCAGAATGGTGCGGCAGGGCATAAGCCGGAAGGCGGAGCCAGCATCCGATTGGGGCTGAAGTTGACATAATCTATCTTATCGGACTCAACGTGGGGCGAGCAGCTTGTGTCTTCTACGCCAAGGATCCCTATACACTTGGCTTTCTATGCGCACGACCCTGCACTGGTTTGCCCTCTTCGAGAACCCTCTCGACACGCTAGGCCTCATTCTCTTTTTGCTGGTCTTTCCCGTCTACCATTCCGTCTATCCCTCGCTGATGCGACTGTTTCCGAGACACTCCGCGAAAGCGCGTGTCGACGCCTTTCGGCGCTCGTGGATCGAGGGGATCCTCGAGCGTCGGGACATCATCGCGGCGGCCCAGCAGACCAGGAATCTGACCATGGTCAACTCCTTGCTGGCTTCCTCCGCCCTGATTCTCATGGGCGTAACGGCGAACGTCCTGATCCGGTATCCGCACTTCAGCGAAGCGATCACCGAACCCGTGCGGTGGTCCCAACACCCAGACGCCCAGGCGGTCAAGCTGTTCTTGCTGATTCTTGTCTTCGCCGTAGCGTTCTCGTACTGCATGACCTCCCTTCGGCATCTCGGCCACTTCAACCTCGTGATCGGCGCGGACCCCGAGCTGGTCGCCGAGCGCGAAGGGGAACCCGTCGACTACTTTTCCACCCTTGTCAATCGCGCTTCGAATCGATACACCTTGGCCGTCCGCTGCCTCTACTCCGCGTCGCCGCTCTTCGTCTGGCTTTTCGATGTCTGGTTCTTCATCGGCCTGACTCTCTTCTGGGCGGTCAAGTTCATCGGCTTTCAGGATTTCGCACACGTAGCGTCTGGGCGGCGGGGCGAACGCGCTGCCGGACCGGAAAGGCAAACTTCTAGTTGAAGCCCGCTAGTCCTCGCGAGTAGCTTCTCCATGGATGCTGCTTGCGGAGCGACTGTGCGATCTCTCACTGCCGCTCGTTCTGACCTCAAGTACCCGGCTTTCGTATAGTCCGGCCTGCGATGAAGCGACTCGACCGCTACCTCGTCTCCGAGATCTCGGGCCCGCTGGCGCTGGGTCTTCTGGCCTATACCTTTCTGCTCCTGACGAACTTCCTGTTTTCGTCGGCCGAGATGATCATCCGGCGAGGGGTGCCCGCCGAGCTGGTCGGCAAGCTCTTGGTCGCCACCTTGCCGAACATCGTGGTCCTGACCATCCCCATGGCCTTTCTGTTCGCGGTTCTGGTCTCGACCGGACGGCTCTCGGGCGACAGCGAGCTCACCGCCATGCGCTCGACCGGAATCAGCTATTTCGCCGTGCTCAAGCCCGTCCTCTGGGTCGGCGCCTTCCTGACGCTCATCAACATGGCCCTAACCCTCTATCTCCTGCCTCGCGGCAACGCCGCCCTCCAGGAGCTGCGACGCGAGATCATCGCCCGTTCGGTAGCCGAACAGGTCGAGCCCCGGGTCTTCTACGAGGAATGGATCGGCCTTATCGTCTACGTCTTCGAATCGGTACCGGGAAGCACTGATCCCTGGGAGGGCGTCTTCGTCGCCCGGACTCAAGCCGGGCTCGACAACGAAACCAGCGTCGCCGACCGCGGCATCATTCGTGCCGATCCCGACAACCCGCACCAATTGGTTCTGGAGCTCGAGGACGTGGTCAGCCACAAGGTGGATTTCCAGACGCCCGACCAGTACGACACCAGCCGCTACGACGAGGTCGATCAGGTCCTGGAAGACCCTCTCGCCGAGTTGAATCTCCGTCGCCAAGCGACCAAGGGTCTACGCGAGCTGACGATCTCGGAGCTGCGCCAACGGCGAACGGATCCCAACCTGCCCGACGAGCTCCGCAACCTCTCGAACGTCGAGATCCACAAGAAGTTCTCGATCCCGGTCGCTTGCCTGGTCTTCGGCCTTTTGGCGGTACCGCTCGGAATCCAACGGGTGCGCGGCGGCCGCGCCACCGGATTCGCGCTGTCGATCTTGGTCATCATCGTCTACTACGTTCTGCTCAGCAATGGCGAGGAGGCGGCCCGGTTCGACCGCATGCCGGCGTGGCTCGCCATGTGGCTGCCCAACCTGGTCCTCGCGACACTCGGGCTGGTGCTGCTCTTTCGCAAGAATGACGACCTGCCGCTCTTGCCCAAGAAACTGGACCTGGCCTTGAGGACTCGGGTGGCGCCGCTCTTCGGAAAGCTGCTCGGCGCCCTGCGCATTCGCCGCGCCGATCGGCGTGCCAGCCGCCGCCAACGGGCCCGGCAGGCGGCCCGCCGGACCCTGGATTCCACGGTTTCCATGGCCTCCCCGGGTTCCGAAGGCCCTTCCGGGGCGGCCCCTGAAGATGCGGCCAACGGCGGCGTCGTGCTCCGTCTCCCCCGCTGGACCATGCGCTTTCCGAACCGGCTCGACCGCTACGTCATCCGCCACTTCGCCAGCACGTTTGCTTTGGTCCTGCTCTCGGCCCTGGCCGTCTTTTCGGTCTCGAATCTGACCGAACTCATCGACGAGATCTTGGACAACAACGTGCCGCTCGAGGTGGTGCTCGACTACTTCAAGTACCAGTCTCTCCAGATCGCCTACGAGGTGACCCCGATCTCGGTGCTCCTGACCACGCTGGCGGTCTTCGGCGTGCTCGCGAAGCGCAACGAGGTGGTCGCAGCCAAGGCTTCCGGAGTGAGCCTGTACCGCCTGGCGCTGCCGGCCCTGGCCGCGGCCCTGGTGATCTCGGTTCTGGGAGCCTGGGTGCAAGAACGCATCCTGCCCGCCGCCAATCAGCGGGCCGCCCAGTTGAACGACGTCATTCGCGGCAAGAAGGTGGTCCGGACCTACCGGCGCGGCGATCGCAACTGGCTCTTCGGGCAGGACCGCTACATCTACAACTACCTGAACTACGACGGCGAGCGCAAAGAGCTGCACAAGCTCCAGGTCTTCGAGTTCGACTCGAATCACCGTCTGGAAAGCCGTCTCTACTCCGAGCGAGCGCGCTGGGTCGGCGACGGCTGGCTCTTTCACGACACCTGGATCCGCTCCTTCGACGGGCTCGAGACCACCACCTATCAACGCTTCGACCGGCCGGTCATCGTGGACTTCCCCGAGTCGCCGGAGTTCTTCGAGTCCGAGATCCGAACTCCGGACACCCTCTCCTACCCCGCTCTCAAACGCTACATCGGCGAGCTCGAATCCAGCGGTCAAGCGGTGCCCGACTTGAAAACCCAGCTCCAATCCAAGGTCAGCCGGCCCGCCACCTTCGCGGTCATGGCGCTGGTGGCCTTGCCCTTCGCGTTCCGCCTGGGCCGCAAGGGAGCCCTCTACGGCGTCGGCATCGGCCTCATCCTGGGCATGATCTTCATGGCCACGGTGGCGTTCTGCACCACCCTGGGCGAAACCGGCGCCCTACCCGCGCCGCTGGCGGTGTGGACCCCGGCCCTGGCCTTCGTCCTCCTGTCGCTCTATACCTTCCTCGGCGTCGAGACGTAGTGGTCTTGCTCGACCTACTCGACGTAGCCCAGCTTCCGAAGCGCGTCGAGCCCCTGCTGGTCTAACTCGACCTCCTGGCTCGCGCCGGCGCTCGCGTCCTTCCACGCTTCCCAGGCCGACAACTCGGCGACGAGATCGCTGGCCGCGGCGTGGCCGGGATAGAGGTTGTCGGTCTCGAAGGGGTCGCGAGCCAGGTCGAAAAGCTCGTAGCGCCCCACCTTGAGATCGCGCACCAGTTTCAGACCATCCACCACGAGCCCGGTCTTGGAGACGTTCAGGATCGGATCGAAGGCATCGCCCATGTGCGGTGTCGGCACGAAGTCCACCTCCAGGAAGGCGCGGCCGGGGCGGTCCGGTGCGATCGGTACAGTTGGGTCTGAAGAGCGCGGGCGCGGACCGCGTGGCAGCGGGCGGCCATCGAAGCGAAACTCGGGGCGAACTCCCGCCGCCTCCAGGACCGTGGCTGGGACCGAAACCACGGAAACCGGGTCCTCGACGACCGCGGCCGGCGTTCCCGGCCAGCGGACTACCAGTACCATCCGTACCAGCTCGTCGTACAGGGTTCGGATGTGCTCGAACCAGCCGTGCTCGAAGAACTCCTCGCCGTGGTCCGAGGTGATGATCACGAGAGTGTCCTCCGCGGCACCGGATCCGTCCAGAGCCTCCAGCAGCCGGCCTAGGTGATGATCGGTGAAGGCGACCTCCTCCCGGTAAAGGTTCCGCAGGTACTCGTAGTCGGCCGCTTCGAGCTCGGGCAGCAGGCGCTTCAGGTCCTTGCGCGACGTGGTCGGAGCCAGAGCCCCTTCGTAGCCCGAGGAGCGGTCGAACTCCGTGTGCGGGAGGTATGGGAAGTGAGGATCCATATAGTGGACGTAGAGAAACCAGGGAGCGTCCCGAGGAGCGTTTCTGAGCCGATGAATCGCGCGGTCGGTCACCTCCGGCGACGATCGGCCTCCGACCAGGCGGCTGGGTTCCTGCTCCCAGCCGGCGAAACCCTGGGCCAGTCCGAACTCCCGTCGTAGCAGGAAGTTGCTGACCACTCCGGCGGTGCGATAGCCGGCCTCGGACAGGCTTTCGGCCAGAGTCCCGGCCTCTTCGGGCAATGCTTCGAACACCTGGTCGATGCCGTGCCGGGTTGGATAAAGCCCGGTGAACATAGAGGCGATCGCGGGTTGCGTCCACGAGCTCGTCGAGTAGGCGTTCCGGAAGACGACGCTCTCGCTCGCGAATCGGTCCAGATTCGGTGTCGCCTCTCCTCCACCCAGGAACCCGACCTCTCGGAAACTCAAGGTGTCGATCGTGACCAGCAGAACGTTCGGACGCCGAGCGCCGGCCTCATTGGCGTTCCGGCAACCGGGAACGACCAGCGCGCACAACCCGAGCGCCAGCATCGGGGCAACTGGAAGCTGGCGGCAAGATCGGAAACGCAAGCGGCTGGGTCCCTCCGGGCCGCCGGATGCTATCAATCCCAGGATCGGCCTTTGGGCCGTTTCCTCGGGAGACTTCGCCCCGCGCTCTACCCCCCGGAAATGGAGGTAAGATCCACCGGCTCATGGCGGTCTTCCTCCTCTTCCTCCTGGCGACTTCCGCGGGCTCCCTATCGACCCTCTTCTGGATCCCAGAAGACGACCTGGGACGCGGCTACTTCCAGATGAACGCGCTCGTCGTCCTGGGGCTCCTCGGCCTCGCCGTGACCGTGGTCTTTGCCAAGCCCCTCCCCTACTTCGGAGAGCTGAGCACCTTGGGTCACACGGCCCTCGTGGCGGCGCTGGTCGCGGCTTTTGGCTACTACGCCTGCATCTGGCGCGAGCGCTGGGGAGCGGGGCGGGTCGCCGCATTCGTATCCCTGGTCGCTTCCACCGCCGCTCTGCTCGCCGCCGGGCACGGATCGCTGCACGCGCTGACTCCGCTGCCCGGCCGCTCCTGGCTTCTGGCGATCGGTCTGGCCCTGAGCGCCCTGACCCTGGGCTGGTCGCTCGTCACCATGCTCCTCGGCCACTGGTACCTGATCGCGCCCAGGCTCACATTTCGCTACCTGGTCACCTTCTGCTGGATCCTGCTGGCGATCGTTGCCCTGCGCACGGTCGCGGTCGGAGCCAGCCTGGGCGCGGCGGCGACCGTCGAGGCGATGACGAACCCCCACCCCATGCGCCTGTTGACCGGATTCGCCGGTCAGGGCATGTTCTTCTGGTTCCGGCTCTTCTGGGGCTTGGCGATCCCAGTGGTCCTGGCCGTGCTTTCGCTCCACTGCGCCCGCCAGCGCTCAAACCAGTCCGCCACCGGCATCTTGTATGTCTTGGTGGTCGGCACGTTCATCGGCGAGATCACCGCCCTCTACCTCACGCTGACTGTGGGCGTTCCGATCTGAGCTATCTGAGCCAGCGGAGCTACCCGAGCCAAGCGCGAGGACGAGACGGCAACTGATGAGGATCCGGACCCAGTGCCGCCCCTGCGGGTATCCGTACAAGACCGAGCTGGCCGCGTCGACCGACTCGCTGGTCTGTCCCAATTGCTCCGCTGAACGCCCGCTCGAAGGCGAGCCGGCCGACGGCGAGCGCCTCCAGAACTGCACGCTTTGCGGCTCGGAACACCTCTACTGCCAGCGGGACGTCAACCGCGGCGCCGGCTGCGCTCTAGTGGCCTTGGGCGCGGCCTTCGTGCCCTGGACCTACGGCTTGTCTCTCATCAGTCTCGGGCTGGTCGATCTGTGGCTCTACTACCGACTGCCCATGTCCGTGGTCTGCTACAAGTGCGACACGGTGTTCCGGGACGCTCGGCCCACCGAGCGCCAGGCCGAGTTCGATCTCCTCAAGCACGACGTCCTGAAGTACGGCAAGAGCTGGCAGGAGCTGGACGCCGACGGCAACAATCCGCATCACCACTAGCCGGCGGGTGAGGCTCGCCGCGGCGGCCACGGCCAGGCTCCAACCACCACCAGCGCGAACGCCGGCACGCATCGAGTCCTCACCCGACAAGGCACCGGCCGCGCGCCCATGGCTTGCTGCTACAGCGGAACCATGGCAACTCAAGCGGGCGGAGGAGCGCCCCGCGCCTACACGTGCGCTCGCTGGAACGGCCCTAGGCGGTAACGGTCGCCGCTCCGGCGGCTTCCTTGAGGCTCTCGGCCGCGCCCGTCCCTTCCCAGGTGAACTCGTCCAGCTCTCGGCCGAAGTGGCCGTAGGCGGCGGTCTTGCGGTAGATCGGCCGCCGGAGATTCAGGGAAGCGATGATGCCCGCGGGGGTCAGCTCGAAGACCTCGCGCACCGCGGCTTCCAGATGGGCGGTGGGCACGGTCTCGGTACCGAAACCGTCGACGAGCACTGACACCGGATCGGCCACGCCAATGGCGTAGGCAAGCTGAACCGAAACCCGGTCGGCCAGACCGGCGGCAACCAGGTTCTTGGCGATGTGGCGCGCCATGTAGCATGCCGACCGATCGACCTTGGTCGGGTCCTTGCCGGAGAACGCTCCGCCACCGTGGCTGCCGACGCCGCCGTACGTATCGACGATGATCTTGCGCCCCGTCAGGCCGCAATCGCCCTTGGGACCACCGGTCACGAACCGGCCGGTGGGATTGATGTGGATGATGGTGTCGTCATCCAGCAGCTCGGCGGGAATCGAGGGCCGGATAACGTGCTCGATGAGATTCCGCCGGAGCTCTTCGTTGGTGACCTCGGGATCGTGCTGGGTCGAGATCACGACCGTGTGGACACGAACCGGATTTCCGGCTTCGTCGTAGGCGACCGTGACCTGGCTCTTGCCGTCGGGCCGCAGGTGCGCCACCTCGCCCGAGCGCCGCACGTCGGCCAGGCGTTCGGTCAACGCATGAGCCAGCATGATCGGAAGGGGCATGAGCTGCGGCGTCTCGCGGCAGGCGTAGCCGAACATCAGGCCCTGATCGCCAGCCCCGCCAGTGTCCACACCCATGGCGATGTCGCCCGACTGCGGATCAATCGAGCTCAAGACGGAACAGCTGTCGAAATCGAATCCGTAGGTCGGATCCGTGTAGCCGATGTCCTCGACCACCTTCCGGGCAATGCCCGCGTAGTCGATGATTCCGCCGGTGGTGATCTCACCGGCCATGAGCACCAAGCCGGTCGAGACCAGAGTCTCGCAAGCGACTCGGCTCTTGGGATCCAGTTCGAGGGCGGCGTCCAAAATGCCATCCGAGATCTGATCCGCCACCTTGTCGGGGTGGCCTTCGGTCACGGATTCGGACGAAAACAAGCGAAGTTCGTTTGCCATGGAGAGGTTCCTGCTGGAGGTTGTGATGGGCGGCCGGAGGGCACCCGGCCCGGACCCGGGCGAAAGCCGGATCCTAGCACGTCAGCGCTCCGCCAGACGCCCTCCCAAGAGCCGAAAGAACTGGGTGGAGAGCGCGTGCAAGACCGCCTGGCTGACCGCAGTGCGGCGGGTCTCGGCGCCCCGGGTAAGGCCGCTCAAGATGCCGCCGTGACGGCGCTTGGCCGGCTCGGCCAGGAGCTTGTCCAGTCGGCCCGCTTCCGGGCTATCGGCCTGCTCGGGAATCTGCACAGAGCCGCTGGAGCCGTAGGTTTCGATGAGCGGCCGCTCAGAGCCCGACTCGATCCCGAACCCGCACACCGCCGCCCAGCAATGGATGAACGTGTGCGTCTCGCGCTCGCCTTGGTTGCCTTCCAGTTCGAGCGTGTGGAAGCCTCCCTCGACACCAACATGAAACCCGTACTCGGACCCCAGCCGGCTCGCCAGAGATCGAGCCGCGCCGCGGGCGCGAACCAGGGTTTCGGTGTCCGAAAACGGGAGCCCGAGGCCGGCGCTCGCTTCCGCGTCACCGACCGAGGGATCGGCTTCCGGATGCGGCACCACGGCCAGCGCCACCTCTCGGTGGAACGCGGCACGAAGAGCGCGAGCGAAACCGTCCCGGACGCCGAGGAGTACCGCCGATGATGCGCTCGCCACCGCTACCGCCACCTCTCCCGGCGCACCTGGGACGTTCGCGGTTTCCGGAGCGGCACGGTGCATTAGTCTTGGCTGGACACGATGAACGGCGCCGGGCATCCGGGCGCCCTGGATCTCGAGATCGACGTGATCGTTAGCCGGAACAACCGACGCATCAAGGCTATTCGCCGGCTCCTGCGAAGTAAAGCTGGCCGCGACCGTATCGCCCTCCTGGAGGGCGTCCACCTGATCGAGGAGGCGCTGGCCGCGGACATCCCGCTCGAGGAGGTGCTGGTCACTGCCGAGTTCCAGGAGTCGGCGGCCGGGCGCCGGCTGCTGCTCCAGATCGACCGCGAAGTCCTGGTCATCACTCGCGGCCTCTTCCGCGAGCTTGCCCAAACGACGAATCCCACCGGCATCGTGGCGATCGCCGAGCTGCCTCGAGGCGGGGCTTCGGCGCGAACCGCCTCGGGCCCCGCCGATGCGAGGCCTGCCGACGTGAAGTCAGATACCCAACTGATCTCCCTCTATCTCGATGGCATTCAGGACCCGATCAACCTCGGCGCCATCGCCCGCACCGCCGAGGCTGCCGGCTGCCGCGAGCTCTTCCTCGGACCGGGTTGCGCCCACCCCAACCACCCACGCGCGCTTCGCGCCTCGGCGGGAAGCCTGCTCCGTATCCCGGCGCTCCCTGTTCCCGGACTCGAGAAAGCAGTCTCCTTGGTCGAGGCTTCGGGATCGCCCAGGCCGAGGCTGCTAGCACTTGCCGGCGACGCCGGAACGCCACTTTGGCAAGCCCCTCTCGAGGGCCCGTTGCTCCTTCTCCTCGGCGCCGAGGGACAGGGCCTTTCGAGCGACACTCGCGCCCTGGCGGACATCGCGGTCTCGATCCCGTTAGCCGCGCCGGTCGAGTCCTTGAATGTCACGGTCGCCGCCGCCGTGACCCTGTTCGAGATCCGGCGCCGGCGAGCCGCCGGTACCGAATCTCCGGCCTGACCGTCTCACCGCACCCCCCATCGCACCCATCGCACCCTGGGCATTCTGCCGGTCGAGACGATCCCGCCCGGCAGCGCCTACCCGGCTGTGTAGACGGGGTTGTGTGGCCAGACCCTAGCCCTTGGCTTCGCGGATGGCGCTCGAGAGCACCGGCACCACTTCGTGCAAGTCGCCCACGATGCCGTAGTCGGCAACGCTGAAAATCGGGGCGCTGGCGTCCTTGTTGATCGCGACGACCGTCTGGGAGCCCTTCATGCCGACCAGGTGCTGGATCGCGCCCGAGATCCCGATCGCGACGTAGAGCTTCGGCGCCACCGTCTGCCCACTCGAGCCGATCTGACGGTCCCGTGGCAGCCAGCCACTGTCGATCACCGGACGCGAGGCGCCAATCTCGGCGCCCAGCACTTCGGCCAGCTCTTCCACGATCGCCATCTTGTCCTCGCCGCCGATCCCCCGGCCGACCGCGATCACGCGCTCGGCCGCGGACAGATCGACCTGTTCCCCGGCGACTTCTTCGACCCCCAGAATCTCGCGATCGGGTTTCGCCGCGGCGGCGAAATCCAGTGCCGAGACCTCGGCCGCCCCGGCCGCCTTCTCCTTGACCGAAAACGCTCCGGACTGCACGGTGACCAGCACGGGAGCGCCGGTGGCCCGGACGTCGGCCTGGAGCTTGCCACCGAAGACCGGGCGCCGGAAGACCGGGCCGCCATCTTCGACCCGAAAACCGATCGCTTCGGGCACCAGCGCTCCGGCCACCGCCTGCGCCAGGCGAGGCACAAAATCAACTGACTGGTAGGTGTGCGGGAAGAGGAGGTAGGCCGGAGTCTCCGCCGCCACGGCGGCGGCGAGAGCGCCCACGAAGCCACCCGGCGTGTAGGCTGCGAGGCTTTCACCGGTCAGGCCGCGCACGCCGGCAAGCTGCCAGTCGGCGAGCGCATTCGCCGCGACATCGTCGCCAGCGGGCACCACGGCCTCGACCTCGAGTCCGAGCTCGGCCCCCAGCTTCTGGCCCGCGACCAGAGTTTCGAGAGCCATCGGATGTACGTCGTCGCCCCGGGTCTGGACGACCACCCAGATCTTGCCACTCATCTACAGTGCCCTCGCTTCCTGGAGCCGGTCCACCAGGCTCGCCACCGAGCTCGCGGCCTCGCCCTCGAAAATCTCCGCACCCTCCCCTGATTCCGGAAAGAAGACCCCCAGCGTCTCCAACCGGGAGCCGGCGGCTCCCACGCGATCGAGCTCCAGTCCGAGATCGGCGGGCGTGCGGCTCGCGATCTCCTTCTTCTTGGCTTGCATGATGCCCTTGAGCGAGGCGTAACGCGGGTGGTTGATACCGGCCTGCACTTCGATCACCGCCGGCAGGGCCAGGCGAGCGACCTCGTTGACGCCGCTCTCCATCTCGCGGACGACCTTGACCGAGCCCTCCTCCATCTCGACCCCCATCACCAGCCAGGCATGGGCCCAACCGAGCTCGGCGGCAACGACCGAACCGGTGGCGCCGTAGCCGACGTCATCCGACTGCGAGCCGGTCAGCACCAGATCGCAGGCCTCGGCCCGGATGGCGGCGGCCAAAGCCCGGCCGTTGGCCAGGGCATCACCGCCGGCAAAGGCCTCGTCATCCAGATGCACGGCGCGGCTCGCGCCCATCGCCAGGCATTTGCGCAGGGCCTCGCGCACACGCGCCGGACCCAGGCTCAACACGATCACTTCTCCGTTCATCGCCTCGGCGATCTTGAGGGCTTCTTCCAGAGCGAACTCGTCGCTCTCGTTGACGACAAATGGCAGGTCTTCCTCGTCGATGCCGAGACCGTCCTTGCGCAAGCGCAACCTCGCCTCGGTATCCGGAACCTGCTTGACGCAGACACCAATCTTCATGGTCAACCTCTCGATTCTCTGCCTTGGTGAGCCGCGCCGAGCGCCCGGAACCGGACGGCGGACGGCGGCTCGCGTGGAGTCATGACCCTATTAGGGCGCCGGGTTCCGGTCAAGAACGGAAATGCCAGTGCGCGCGTGGACGAAACCCGGAGAGCGTGCTACCTTGTGCGCGCCCGCGATGGTTGCGTTCGAGAGCACATTCTTCCTGCCTCCGCTGGCCCGACTCGCGGTGCCGGCCCAGCTTGCCTTGATGGCTCAGGCGGGCCCTGCCGGCGCCTCCGGCCACGCCGGCGCGCCCTCGATTTTCGAGCTCTTCTGGAGCTCCGGGCCGATCGCCAAGCTGGTGTTCCTGATCCTGGCGGGAATGTCGATAGGCTCGTGGGCGATCATGCTCGGCAAGGCGGCTCAGTTTCGCAAGGTCTCGGCCCAGACCGCCGAGTTCATGGAGGCCTTCCGCTCGAGCCAGCGTTTCAGCGAGGTCAACTCCGCCGCCTCGCGGCTCAGCGCTTCTCCGCTCGTCGGTCTCTTTCAAGCGGGCTACGCGGAGCTCGACAGCCAGATCAAGGCAGCCGGAGCCGACGCCGCGGGAGCCGCCTCGGGCGGCTACCGGATTCGCTCCTTGGAAAGCCTCCGCCGCAGCCTGCGCCGGGCGATCTCGGTCGAGCAGACCGTTCTCAGCCGCGGCACGAGCTTCCTCGCCACGACGGCGGCGGCCAGCCCGTTCATCGGCCTCTTCGGAACGGTCTGGGGCATCATGATCGCCTTCCGCGACATCGGCGTAACCGGCTCGACCTCCCTGGCGACGGTGGCACCCGGCATCGCCGAGGCCTTGATCAACACCGCGGCCGGACTGGCCGCGGCGATCCCGGCGTTGATCGGGTTCAACTACTTCGCCAATCGCGTCCGCCAGATGCGCGTGGAGATGGAAGACTTCCTGCTCGAATTCATCAATCTGGCCGAACGCAACTTCACGTAGCCCGGACCGGAAAGCGAGGCTCCGCAATGGCTTTCAGTCTCATGCCCGCCGGCGACGAAGATCCGTTGCTGGCGGAGATCAACGTCACTCCTCTCGTGGACGTCATGATGGTGCTTCTCATCATCTTCATGATCGCGGCACCGATGTTGCACCAAGGCATCGAAGTGAATCTGCCCGAAGCCAACGCCGACATCCTGCCCATGAACGTGGAGGATCCGCTGGTGTTGTCCGTCAACCGCGAGGGACTCGTTTTCGTCGAAGACGAGCCCATTCATCCGACCCAGCTGATCGAGCGCTTGACGCCCATTCTCGAGCAACGCGCCGGCGAGAGCGTGTTTCTGAAGGGCGACCGGGATCTGCCCTACGGCAACGTCATGGACGTGCTGGCGGTCCTGAACGAAGGCGGGATTACCCAAGTGGGCCTGGTCACGGAGGATCGGCTCTAGCCGTGCGCGATCGGGTCGACGAGATCCTCGCAAGCCGTAGCGCCGCCGGCCGCAAGAGCCAGCGCCGCCGCGGCATGACCGCGGGTATCCTGGCCGGGATCGTCCACGTCGGCCTCGGCGGCGCCATCGCCCTGGCGCCCGCCCTGGCCGCCAAGAACAAGCCGCCGATCCAGTACACCAAGGTGATGATCGTCCCGGCCAAGGCCCTGGGCAGCCCGACCGCGCCGCCGGCCACCGAACGACCGCCCGAGCGCCCCAAGCCTGAGGAGCCGAAGCCCGCGGTGGCCGAGACCGAGACTCCGGACGAGCCCGAGCCCAAGCCGGCGCTCTCCCTGGAGCCCTCCACGCGCCGGTCCGATCCGGCCCCGGAGCGGACTACGAGATCCTCCGACTCGACCGCATCCAGGGACGACCGGCCGTCCGCGCCCACCCAGCGCCGCGGCGGACTCGACGGCACCGCGTTGGGAACCTCTCCGTTCGGAAGTTCGGAAGCCACCCTGGACGATCCCAGCTTCCGCTACGGCTACTACATCGACCAGATGATCGCTCTCATCGGCAGCCGCTGGGTGCGCCCCGCGGCCAGCCCCGGGACCGAGTGCATGATCCACTTCCGGGTGACCCGTAGCGGCGAGCTGATCGACATCGACATCGTCTCCGAGTCCGGCAACGCGGCGTTCGATCTGGCCGCGTTCCGGGCGGTGAGCCTTGCCTCGCCGCTGCCGCCGCTGCCCCAAAGCTACGAGAAGAGCTCCTTGGGCGTAAATCTCATCGTCCGCTGAGCCCGTGTCCCTTTCACCAGCCTGAGGAAGTCCCACATGATCCGAAATCAACGCGCGCGCACCGTTCTCGGCGCCGCCGTCATCGTCAGCGCCTTCCTGGCGCTGCCGGCCCTGGTCACCCTCCAAGCCCAAGAGCCGCTGCCGCCTGGAGACGACATCACCGTCGTCATCGACGGCACCGCACGCGGGCGGCTACGGCTCGCGGTTCCGGATCCGGAAGGCCTTTCCGCCCTCTCGCCCGCCGCGCGCGAGGCCGCGACCGAGATGCTCGACGTCCTGCGCTCCGATCTCGAGACCTCAGGGGTCTTCATCCTTCAGGGCCCCGAGCAGCTCGCCGTCCTCGACCTGAGCGGCGACCCCCTCTCCGACTACCGCCAGTATCGATCGCTGGGCAACGAGTTGTTGCTCGAGAGCGAGATCCTGGAAGAGCCGGGCCGCATCGTCCTCGAAGGCCGCGTCTGGGGCCTGGAGAGCGCCGAAGCGGTGCTCGGCAAGCGCTATCGCGGCGGCTTCGAGCTGGCCCGCCGGATCGGCCATACCTTCGCCGATGAGATCGTTTTCTACTTCACCGGCAAGCGCGGCGTCGGCCTCACGGCCATCGCCTTCCACAGCGATCGAGCCGACGCGGGCGGGCGCGAGATCTTTCTCATGGACTTCGACGGCCACAACCAGCGTCAGATCACCGCCCACCGCACTCTGTCGATGTCGCCCGCCTGGAGCCCCGCGGGCGACGTCATCTCCTACGTCTCGTATCTCACCGGAACCCCCGGTCTCCACGTCGTGGAGCTCCGCACCGGCCGCAAGGGACCGGTGGTGACCGATGGCCGATTCAACGCTTCGCCGTCCTACTCTCCGGACGGCGGGCGTCTGGTGTTCACGCGCGCAATCGGCGGCGGCAACACCGAGATCTTCACCTGCAAGCGGGACGGCAGTGATCTCCGGCGGCTGACCAACTCACGCGGGATCGACACCAACCCGTCGTGGAGTCCGACCGGCCGGGACATCGCGTTCACCTCCAGCCGCTCCGGCAGTCCCCAGATCTACGTCATGAGCGCCGAGGGCGCGGACTTGAGGCGGGTCTCCTTCCTGGGCAACTACAACGACGGCGCCTCCTGGAGCCCGGACGGCACCAAGATCGCCCACTCTTCGCGGCGGTCCGACAACTCGTTCGACATCGCCATCACCGACCTGGTGACGCTGGAAACCCGCTTTCTGACCGAAGGAGCTCCCGGCAGTCACGAGTCCCCCACCTTTTCTCCCGATGGCCGCAAGCTGGCGTACTCGGCCCTGCTGTCGAGCCGGGCCGGCAGCGAGTACCAGATCTTCACCATGGATCTGGACGGCGGCGGCCGCCGCCAACTCACCCGGACGGGCAACAACTGGGCCCCGGCCTGGTCCGGATATTTGAACTAAACAAACATCGAAACCTATTGCAGGGCCGAAATTTTTTCTGCTAAAGTCCGATGGATTATGGAGTTTTCAGTCCTACTTTGCATCTAAGGCTAGCGCAAAAGGAGATCGCGATGAACCGCAAATGGACGGCCCTGCTTTGGACTCTCGCCCTCGTAACCATCGTCACAATGGTGGCGTGCGGCCCCAAGGAGGAACCTCCGGCGGCCCCGACCATGGACATCGAAGAGAGCGAAGAGCCGGCTGAGACCGTTACTCCGGCGCCGGCCCCGCCGACGGCCGACGACGAGAGCCCGGATGCGCTGCCCGAAGACATCGTCGAGGCACAGCTCGAAGCCGAGCGCCGCGGCCTCTTGGGCGATGTCTACTTCGCCTTCGACAAGTACGAGCTGAGCCAGGACGCGCGCGACCGGCTGCGCCAGAACGCCGAGTTCATGGCCGCCTATCCCGAGTTCGTCTTCAACGTTGAGGGCCACTGCGACGAGCGCGGCACCAACGAATACAACCTGGCCCTGGGCGACCGGCGGGCCAACGCGGCCAAGAACTACCTGGGGTCCCTCTCGGTCTCGGGCGATCGCCTGAACACGATCACCTACGGTGAGGAAAAGCCGACCTGCATGGAGGCCAGCGAGTCCTGCTGGCAGCTCAACCGACGCGCCCGCTTCGTCATCACCGGCCGGCGCTAGGAGCGTCGCAAGTGGTGGGGCGCCCGGTTGGAACAAAGACGGTTGAGCCAAGCACGGTTTCGATTCGCGCGACGCGGTCGAACCTGAACGGGTCCCGATCGCACCTCCTGACCGTAGTGGCGGCGGTGCTCGTCGTCACCGGGTGCGTGTCGTCCAGCGACATCGAAGGCTTGAGCGCCCAGATCTCGGACGTCCAGCGACAGGTCCTCCAGCTCCAGCAGCAGAGCTCGAGCAAGGAGGAGGTGGCCGATCTCCGCGACGAGGTCGCAACCCAGAGCGCGCAGCTTCTGAAATCCGAAGCCGACATGATGGTCGGCCTCGAGCAGCTTTCCGCTCAGATCGAGCAGCTTCAGGCCAACCTCGGCGATACAAACTACCGCCTGGCGCAACTGTCGCAGCAGACCACCGCGACACTGCAGGAGCTGCAAGCGGTGCGCAGCGCTCTGGGCGGAGCGCTGGCCGGCCCGTCCACGATCGCACCCTCGACCACCCCGCCGCAGAATCCCCAGGAACTCTACCAGTCGGCCTATCATGACTATTTGAGCGGCAACTACAACTTGGCGATCCGGGCGTTTCGCACCTATCTCAGCTCCTTTCCCGAGACCGAGCTCGCGGACAACGCCGCCTACTGGATCGCCGAATCGCTCTACTCCCAGCGCAAGTACTCCCAGGCCATCACCGAGTTCGACGGCATCCTCAAGAAGTATCCGCGCAGCGACAAGACCGCGAGCTCGATCCTCAAGAAGGGGTACGCTTACCTTGAGGTGGGCCAGCGCGAGCAGGGCGTGGTGCAACTGCGCAACGTGGTCCGGCAGTATCCGCAGTCCGACGAAGCCAACCTGGCTCGCCAGCGCCTGCAATCCCTCGGGATCAACGCCGGCTGACGCCTTCTTGACGCCGTTTCCCCGCCCGCGCTAGAGTCCGCGAGCGCTAGCGGGCCGTCCCGTAGAGCGCCTTCCCAAACACAAAGTTTCGCCCCGATCACCGAGATCACCCAGATCAAGAGAATCCGCTATGGCCAACAATCCGTCCACCGAAAAGAGAATCCGCCAGGCCGAAACCAATCGCGAGCGCAACCGTTCCCTCAAGGGGCGCATGCGCACCTCGGTCAAGACCCTGCGCAAGGCGATCGAAGCCAACGACAAGGACCGTGCCGCCGAGCTCCTGCCCGGCACCCTGTCCCTCATCGATTCCACCGCGCAAAAGGGCGTCATTCACGCGAATGCCGCCGCCCGCACCAAGTCCCGCCTGACGCAAGCGGTCGCCAAGCTCTAGTCTTCGAACCGCCTCGCTCGATCGTAGCGAGACACCGTACGTACGCAGCCTCCGAGCGGGGGCGCGCGTTCCCCGGCCGCTGGATGCGGGCCCGGGCGCTAGGCGCTCTTCGAAGCTCCGGCTAGAACCCTTCGAGGACGTCGATGATGAGAGTCTCGGCGAACTTCACCGCGACCTCCTCGATCGCCTGGTCTTCGCGGCTGAAGAACTCTTCCGCCGAGATGTCGGCCTCGTAGAGCTCGCGGAACTGATAGGCGTCCTGCTTCCAGAGCACTTCGTCGTTGTCGGTTCGGGTAAAGCGCATCTTCGCCCCGATCACGATCTCGAACTCACGGGCCCGTCCCTCGGTGCCGGCGAACGATACCGGGCGCGCCGAAAAGCTCGTGACCGTGCCCCCCAGAACCGCGTCGGCCTCGGCCGCCGAGCTCACCATCACGAACCTGCGGCGCTTGACGAACTCATCGGCGATGGCTCGGGACAGCACCTGTTCGAGCTGCGCGCGGCGGGTCTGGTTGACCAGGGCCTCGACGTAGATCTCCTGGATGTCTTCAGGCAGCGAGCTGGTCTTGCCGACCAGGGCGTAACCGCAGCCGACGAGCATGGAAGCCACCACCAGCACGGCGGCCAGGTTCGAGGCCAGGTTCGAGGTCAACTTCGAGGTCAGGCGCATTCGGGGCCTTTCGTCTACAACGTCTCTGGGCATCTCAACGGGGCGTTACCAGGTTCACCAGTCTACCGGGAACGTGGATGAATTTGGCGGGATCCCTTCCCTCCAGGTACCGCTGTACGGTCTCGTTCGCCAAGACCAGCTCCCGGATCTCGTCACCGCCGGCGTCGGCGGCCACCGTAATCCGGTCGCGCAGCTTGCCGTCGATCTGGATCACCAGGGTCACCGACTGGGTTTCAAGCTTGGCGGCGTCGAAGCTCGGCCAGTCGGTTTCGAGCAGGGAGTCGGGATGCCCGCGCAGCTCCCAGAGCTCCTCGGTCAGGTGCGGCGCCATCGGATGCAGCAGCCGGATCAGGACGTCGTAGGCCTCGTCGCAGACTCGCTTGGAAGCCGAACTCGTCTCGATCGCTTTGGACAGGGCATTGATGAGCTCCATCAGAGCCGCGATCGCGGTGTTGAACTTGAACTTCTCGAGATCGCGGGTGACCCGTTCGATGGTCTGATGGACCGCGCGCTCGAGTGATGCATCGTCGAGGCCGTTGGGCGGCACCTCGGCCAGCCGCTCCTGGAGGCGCCAGGTCCGATTCAGGAATCGATAGGCGCCCGAGACCGCCTCGTCGTTCCACTCGACCTCGTCTTCGGGCGGACCCAGAAAGAGCGTGTAGACCCGCTCGGTGTCGGCTCCCATCTCCTCGATCAGCTCATCGGGCGATACCGTGTTGCCACGCGACTTCGACATCTTCTCGATCCGGCCGCTGGCCTCGGCGTAGCGCGTGATCATCCCCTGATTGAAGAGGTTCCGGAACGGCTCCTCGACCGGCGCCAGACCGAAATCAAAGAGCACCCGGCAGACGAAGCGCGCGTAGAGCAGATGCAGGATCGCGTGCTCGATGCCGCCGATGTACTGATCGACCGGCATCCATTCCTTGGCGGTCTCGACGTTGAAGATCTGGCTGTCGTCCTTGGCCGACAGATACCGCAAGTAGTACCAGGAGCTATCCACGAAGGTGTCCATGGTGTCGGTCTCGCGCCGGGCCTCGCCGCCGCACTCGGGACAGCTCGCGCGCAGAAACTCGTCGGACCGTGCCAGGGGATTGCCGCGCTTGCCGGTGAACTCGACGTCGTAAGGCAAGGTAACCGGCAGCTCGTCTTCGGGCACCGGGACGATGCCGCAGCCCTCGCAGTACACGACCGGAATCGGCGTTCCCCAGTAGCGCTGGCGTGAGATGAGCCAGTCCCGCAGCCGGTAGGTGACCCGGGCTCGGCCGAAGCCCTGCTCCTCGGTCCAGGCGATGAAGTCCGGAATGACGCCGGACTCGGCCGCGCGGCCGTCGAAGGGCCCAGCGTTCCGCATCGTGCCGTCGTGCAGAATCGGCTCCTGGATCGTCGCCTCGAGCTCGGCCACGTCGGCGCCCTCGGGGACGTAGACCAGGCGCACCGCCAGGTCTTCCTGACGGGCGAAGGCCAGGTCCCGGGCGTCGTGCGCCGGCACCGCCATGATCGAGCCGGTGCCATAGTCCGGCAGCACGTAGTTGGCGATCCAGATCGGGATCTCCTCGCCCGTGGCCGGGTTGACGGCGACGGCACCCGTGTCCCGGCCCTCCTTCTCCACCCCCTCGCCCTCGCGCTCGATGCGGGGCGTGTTGCGGATCTTCTCGATCCAGGCGGAGACCTCGGCGGCCTCGGGATTGCCCTCGAGCAAGCGCTCCACCCAGGGATGCTCCGGGGCCAGGACCATGAACGTGGCGCCATGGACGGTGTCCGGCCGGGTGGTGAAGACCGTCAAGGTCTCCCCGATCGCCGGAATCTCGAAATCCAGCTCGGCGCCCTCGGAGCGGCCGATCCAGTTGCGCTGCATGACCTTGACCCGCTCCGGCCAGCCCTCCAGCTCGTTCAGGCCGGCCAGCAGCCGCTCGGCGTAGTCCGTGATCTTCCAGAACCACTGCTCCAGGTCCTTCTGGACGACCTCGGACCGGCATCGGTCGCAACGGCCGTCCGCGACCTGCTCGTTGGCCAGCACGGTCTGGCAGCTCGGGCACCAGTTGACGGGCGCCTTCTTCTTGTAGGCGAGGCCCTTCTCCAGCATGCGCAGGAACAGCCACTGGTTCCAGCGGTAGTAGTCGGGCTGGCAGGAGGTGACCTCCTTCGACCAGTCGTAGAGGATGCCCCACTTCTTGAACTGCTCGGTCATCACCTCGATGTTGCCGAGGGTCCAGTCCCGGGGATGCACCTGGCGGGCGATCGCCGCGTTCTCGGCCGGCAGGCCGAACGAGTCCCAGCCCATCGGGTTCAAGGGCCGCTTCCCGCGCATGCGCAGAAACCGGTACAGCGCGTCTCCCAGAATGTAGTTCCGGCCGTGCCCCACGTGCAGCCGATCTCCCGACGGATACGGGAACATCATCAGCATGTAGAACTTGTTCTTCGGGTCCGACAGGTCGATCTCGGCGACGCGGCGCTTCTGCCAGCGCTTCTGCCATTTCGCCTCGACGGTCTTGTGGTCGTAGTGCATCAGCTCATCACTCCCGGAAACGCGCGCTTCTTGAGGAGGCCGTCCAGCAAGCCGTTGACGAACCGGCCGGAGTCATCCGACCCGAACTTCTTGGCCAGCTCGATGGCCTCATCCACGACGACGAGCTTGGGAACGTCCGGCTCGTGCAGAAACTCGTAGACCGCCAGGCGCAGGATGTTCCGATCCACCGCCGGCATGCGCTCCAGGCGCCAGTGCTCGGCCTGCTCCCGGATCAAGGCGTCGATCGAATCCCTGTGTTCGGTCGCCCCCCGCGCCAGCCGCTGGGCATACTCGAAGGCTCGCTTCGTGCCCTTGCTCTGCCGGCCGTCCTCGGTCTCGACTGCCTCGCCGTCGTCGGAGCCGTACTCCGCCGGACGGAAGGAAGCGAGCGCCTCCTCGACGTCGGCCTTCCCCAGGTCGCACTGGTACAGGGCCTGAATGGCCAACTCACGGCCTTTGCGTCTGGGGCTCATCAGTCCGTGCCGTCGTCTCTCAAGGAACGCTCGCGCGCCGGCCGCCCGCCCATCGAGACCGCGAGACGTTTCGCCGAGCTCGGTGCGGGGCCGACGCGTGAAAGAGACGGCAGTATACGAGCGCCCCCCAGGGGGGTCAACGGACTGCGGCCGGTTCCGGAGCCTGGCCCGCCTCGTCGACCCCGAACCAGGGCGAGTGCGGCGCCGGTGCCAGGAGCCCCTTCTCCACCAGAAACTCGGCCAAGGTCTCGGCGGCGACGGCATGGGCGATCCGGCTCGGATGGGGGTCGGTGAAGGGAGTCACCGCCAGCGACCGGCCCGGCCGGCCCTCGTACGCGGCAAGGAGATCCAGAACGTGGAACCCGGCGGCCTCCCCTTCATCGACCACGATGTCGTGAAGGCCGCGATAGGCGTAGTCCGAGTCCAGATCGGAATCGAAGATCGGAAACGACGCGAGCACCGGCGCGATGCCGCGCTCCCGGGCGTGGCGCGCCATCAGCCGGAGCGAGCGCCGCCAGCGGCGGGTTCCCTTGGCGTCCTCATACAGACCCAGGTAGTAGCCGCGCAGACGGGGCGTCAAGCGCAGACCGTCGCTCGCCAACCGCAGCCGCCGGTAGAGGACGCTCGCCGCCGCCAGCCGCGCCTCGAGACCCGACGGCCGCCACGGCCGAAGCTCGGGCCGATCCTCCAACATCCGGCCGGTCGGATAGTACTCGGCGTCGTTCAGGCAGTGGCCTACCACCAAGACGTCCGGCAGCGTCTCGTCCAGGAGGGCGGGCAGCTCCTGGAGCTCGGCATGCGCGTTCCAACCGGGACGGCTGACAGAGAGTACCTCGACCCCGCGCTGGCGGCTGTTGAAGGCATGCACCAGCCGGCTGGGATAGGCATCCTCCTCCCCGACCCCCCAACCGAAGGTAAAGGAATCCCCGACCACCAGGATTCGCACTCGGGGCACCTTGTAGGTTCGGCCGGACCAGACCTCCGGATCCGCCGACGCGATCGGCCGGTACACGGGTGCCGCCTCGGCCTCTCCCAGCCCGGCCGCGGCCCGCAACCCGGCTTCGGCCAGGCCCAGGGCCAGAGCCACGCCAAGCACCACGGCGGCGAGCTTCTTCGGCATCAGGTCCCATTCTCCGGCATCCTCTCGACGCTAGCGCAACGGTGCGGATCGGCCAAAGCCGCCGCGACGGGCCGATCTTCTTGTCCCGCTCCCGGCAGCCCACTACACTAGCCAGGTGGCGGCACACGACGAGCTGGTCGGACTGGACGCAGATCACGCCATCCCGCTGCTTCTGGATCGCTACGGAGCCAAGCTCTACCGATTAGGTCTCCGAGTCTGCGGCAGCGAGGACGAGGCGTACGATCTCCTCCAGGAGACGTTTCTGAACGCCTACCGGAAATGGGACCAGTTCCAGGGCCGCTCGGCGCCCACGAGCTGGCTCTACACCATCGCGGTTCGAGCCTGCCGCCGCCGGCACCGCCGGCGCTCCGGCGAGCCGGCGCACGTTCGTTCGCTGGAAGAGCTGCTGCCGTCCGGCGACGACGTCGCCGCGGCTCTGGCACGAGACGATCCGCTCCGGGCCACGATCGCCCACGAAGCCGAAGAACGGCTCAGCGGCGCGCTTACCGAGTTGCCCCTCGAATACCGCCTGCCCTTGGTCCTCAAGGACATCGCCGAGCTGTCCGTCCATGAGGTGGCGGAGGTGCTGGGCCTCAAGGAAGCCACGCTCAAGACCCGGGTGCGGCGCGCCCGGCTCCAACTCCGCGAGGTCCTGGATCCCCTGCTGCCCCGGCAACCGGCTCCGCCGCCGGACCATCCGCGCGCGGTCTGCCTGGATCTCTTGCGCGGCAAGCAAGAAGCGCTCGATCGGGGCGTGGCCTTCCCGGTTCCCGACTCGGAGCTTTGCATCCGGTGCCAGGCTCTCTTCAGCAGCCTGGAGATGACCCATGAGCTCTGCCACGACCTGGGCCAGGGCCGGCTGCCCGGCGAGGTCCGTCGGCTGCTGGCCCGCGACCTCGCGGATGCGGGTCACTCAGGCCCGCCGTGAAATCCGGTGACAGATGAGATGAGTCGGTCGGTCTCCAGCTGGGACACTGTGCCAGTTGGAGATAACCAAGAATCGGCATCAGAGCCGAGAAAGGAGACCGACCATGGAGTATCTTGGCATCGATGTTCACTCGAAGTACAGCGAGGTGTGTGGCGTATCAGAAGACGGTGAGGTGACGGTTCGCCGGCGGGTTCCGACGACCGAGACGGGCCTGCGAAGGTTCTTCGCCAATCGGGAACGCTCGCAGGTGACGCTCGAGAGCGGTCCGGTCACACCCTGGGTCTATCGACTGCTGTCTGAGCTCGGCCATGAGGTGATGGTGGTCAATCCACGCCGGGTACGTCTGATCGCGGAATCGACCCTGAAGACGG
Organism: Candidatus Multivoradales bacterium; assembly: GCA_965223155.1. Classification (GTDB taxonomy): domain Bacteria; phylum Acidobacteriota; class Thermoanaerobaculia; order Multivoradales; family JAHEKO01; genus CALZIK01. The sequence goes on along the minus strand of CBDCVR010000013.1, from coordinate 307,392 downwards.
ACGGAATCGACGCCGAGATCCTGGCTCGTTTGAGCCGGTTGGATCTGGGTTTGCTTCGACCAGTCTACCAGCGCACAGGTGAGGCCCAAGAGCTTCGGACGCGTCTTCGGGTCCGAACGAGTCTGGTGAAGACCAGGACCTCGCTGATCAACTCCGTACGCGGAACGCTGCGGGCACAGGGCTACCGAGTGCCCTCATGTCCGGCGAAGAGCTTCGTGGCTCGGTACGCGTCGATGTCGGTCGAAGCCGGCCTGTTGGGAGCGCTCGAACCTCTGGTAACGACAATCGGCGAGCTGACCGATCGGATCCACCATCTCGAAGACGACCTCATCTCCGAGTCGAGATCAAACGAGCTGGTCCGTCGGCTGCAGACGGTTCCTGGTGTGGGGCCTCTGGTGAGCCTTGCGTTCGTCGGCTGGATGGATCGTCCGGATCGGTTCGAGAAAAGCCGCGACGTCGGAGCGTGTCTGGGCTTGAGACCGTCGCTTCGCAGCTCAGGAGGGCATGAGGTCAGGGGCCGGATCACTCGCGAGGGCGACTCGGAGATGCGCAGACTCTTGGTGCAGGCAGCTCATGCGGCGTTGAACTGTCGCAAAGAGTCGTCACTCAAGAGATGGGCTGAGGGCCTGGTCGAGAGGCTGGGTAAGGGCAAGGCCGTGGTCGCGCTAGCTAGGAAGATCGCGGTGTTGCTCCACAGGCTGTGGGTGACAGGTGAGAGCTTCCGAGCCTTTCCCAAGGCAGCGTAGAAGAGATAACTAGACGACCAACAAGCAAGGACGGATTGAGAGGTTCGATGACTCCGAAAGTATCCTTGGTGGCCCCGACACCGTGTGACAGATGGGAGCATCGATTCCTAAACGGACGCAAAACTCACCATGCACCGGTTCAAAGAAGAACCCTACAGAGTGCGAATAGAAGCTCGTCCCAAGCCTCGATCCAAAACCTAAGGAAAACTACAAAAAGAAGAAACGAAACTCTTGACGCCAACCGACCGACTCATAGAAGGATACCTATTTCAAGGGAAGAATCCGGCCGCAGGGGGACACTCGAAATATGTATCCTGTCACCGAATTCACGTATCCTGTCACCGAATTCACCCAGGGTAGGAATCTCGGAGGGGGCTGGGGGTGCGCTGGGATACGATGGCCGGCGGACAAAACCAGGAGGAGTCATGCCAAGCACCCAGGGAAGTTTGCCCAACGGGGCCGCTCAGCGGTTCGTCCTCTGGTTCGCCGTTCTGCTCCTAGCCCTCAACATCATCGGCTTTGCGCCCACGTACTTTCTGCGCGGCGCGTTCAACAGCCCTGAGTTGCCGCTACGAACGAAGCTCCACGGCGTCCTCTTCACCTCGTGGTTCGTTCTGCTTATCGTCCAGAGCGTTCTAGTTCAAGCGGGCCAACGTCGGTTCCACCGCCGCCTCGGCGGGCTGGGGGCCGTTCTCGCCGGCTTGATGGTCCTCTCAGGACTCTCGATTCTCTACCGCGGTGTTCTTGAGTTTCGCGAATCCGGTGGCAGCGTCGAGCGGGCGAGCCAGTTCTTGTGGGGCAACCTGATACTCGTAATCGCTTTCGCGTCTTTTGTCGCGTTGGGCGTTTGGCACCGTCGCAATCGTGAGGCTCACATGAGGCTCATGATGCTCGCATCTCTTGCGATGATGGGCCAGGCGCTTGCGCGTATCGGTCGGTCCCCGTCGCTACAAATCAGCCCTTCGCCGATGCTCAGTGAGGCCGCCTATGGCCTCGGTGGACTGGCTTTACTCCTGGGAATAGTCATGTTCTACGATCGGTGGACGCTGGGACGAGTGCACGGGGTAGTGCGATGGGGCGCACCACTCTTGATGATCTTCATCTTGGTGGCAGCTCTCGTGTTGCCGACGATTCCGCTCGGCCAGGCACTGGTCTACCTGTTGTACAACTAGGAGCTGCTGGAGAAGGGTGTTTTAGCGGTCTCCGGCTTCGGGCATAGGGGGTCGCGAGTTCGAATCTCGCCGTCCTGACTAGCTGCTCTCTTGAAGAGTTGGCGACCTGGACTACTCGGATCGCGCCAGGTGAAAGGTCATACCGGCGGCTTTCTCGCTGCCCGCATAGGCGGTCCAGGCGCTGGTGAGGTGGTCGCCGTCCAGAGTGAGCTTGGCTGCGCCGAAGTAGTGGTCGGCGTTCTCCAGATTCGTGCCGCCGTCGAAGTCGAAGACCAGGACATTCTCCGTTGTTCTGTCGCCAAGAGATCGCCGCGTCCGAGGTTTGACTCTCAGATGGTCGACTTCCGAGGGTCAAGGACACGCAGATTCTCCTTGGGAATACTGGCTCCTGGGACTAGAGTACCGGCACCATGAGAGCTGCAAGACGTCTTGCGACGGTGACACCCCGACACTGGACGGTAACTGCGGTTGCACTCTGTCTGCTGGCATCCCAGGGCTGTGGAACGACCGAGAATTCGGCACCCACTCCGACCGCGGCGTCGCCCGAGGCCGCCTGGACGCCTGCCAGGACCGACGATGGATGGGGCGTTGGTGCCGCGTCCGACGCGGGACTCGACGTTTCACGCCTCGACTCCATGACCGCAGCGCTGCGCCAGGGCGAGCGGTACCCGAACGTCCATGCGGTGCTGATCGCCAAGAGCGGCCAACTCGTGTACGAATCGTATTTCACGGGAGAAGACAAGCGCTGGAATGGAGAGCGTTTTGAGACCGTGACCGTCGAGTTCGACCGGACCACGCTGCACGACTCGCGCTCCGTGGGGAAGAGCATCACTTCGGCAGTCGTTGGAATCGCGCTCGATCGCCAAGCGATCCCGTCGCTCGACACCCCGCTGCTCGACTACTTCCCGGAACTAGATTCGCTGGCTACGCCGGAGAAACGTGCAATCACCGTCCGCCACGCGTTGATGATGAGTGCCGGGCTCCGCTGGAACGAGTTCGAGGTGCCGTACACCGACCCTTCGAACGACGCAGAGCGAACGACTGCGCACGACGACCCGGCAGCCTACGTGTTCAGCCGCTCGATGGCCTCGACTCCCGGTACGCAGTGGTACTACAACTCCGGGTTGCCCGCGATGCTGGGTATCGCGGTGGCACGTGCTACGAACAAGGCCTTCGGCGCCTACGCCCGAGAACTGCTCTTTGAACCGCTGGGAATACGAGACGTCGAATGGGCCAGCTATTCGAACTGGGACTCCGTGCCCGAGCTCGCGTGGGAGAGCGATCGGCCCTGGGCGACAAACTCGGACCCCGGCGGAAACGTCTGGATGACAGCGCGAGACTTCGCAAAGTTCGGCTCGCTGTATCTCAGCGGCGGGCGCTGGAACGGCGAGCAGATCCTGACCGAATCCTGGGTGAGCGAATCGACGCGGCGGCGTCTTGCCGTGACCGGACGCGAGAAAGAGATCGGCGAATTCGGCTACGGATACCTCTGGTGGCACGATCTTTACGGCACGGACTCCGCCGAGCTGGAGGTCCATACCGCCGCCGGGAATGGTGGCCAGCGCATCTACGTCATTCCCGCACTCGACCTCCTCGTCGTGATCCTGTGCGGCGGGTACAACGACCCGGACTTTTTCTGGATGCCGGAGCAGATCCTGCTCGACGAGATCATCCCCGCGGTACGAATCCCCGGTATCAGGTGACGCGAGCCGAGCCGGAATTCCACTGGAAATCCGGTGACAGGATACCTATTTCAAGGGAAGAATCCGGCCGCAGAGGGACCCTCGAAATATGTATCCTGTCACCGGAACCGTCAGGAAATATGTATCCTTCTATGAGTCGGTCGGTTGGCGTCAAGAGTTTCGTTTCTTCTTTTTGTAGTTTTCCTTAGGTTTGGATCGAGGCTTGGGACGAGCTTCTATTCGCACTCTGTAGGGTTCTTCTTTGAACCGGTGCATGGTGAGTTTTGCGTCCGTTTAGGAATCGATGCTCCCATCTGTCACACGGTGTCGGGGCCACCAAGGATACTTTCGGAGTCATCGAACCTCTCAATCCGTCCTTGCTTGTTGGTCGTCTAGTTATCTCTTCTACGCTGCCTTGGGAAAGGCTCGGAAGCTCTCACCTGTCACCCACAGCCTGTGGAGCAACACCGCGATCTTCCTAGCTAGCGCGACCACGGCCTTGCCCTTACCCAGCCTCTCGACCAGGCCCTCAGCCCATCTCTTGAGTGACGACTCTTTGCGACAGTTCAACGCCGCATGAGCTGCCTGCACCAAGAGTCTGCGCATCTCCGAGTCGCCCTCGCGAGTGATCCGGCCCCTGACCTCATGCCCTCCTGAGCTGCGAAGCGACGGTCTCAAGCCCAGACACGCTCCGACGTCGCGGCTTTTCTCGAACCGATCCGGACGATCCATCCAGCCGACGAACGCAAGGCTCACCAGAGGCCCCACACCAGGAACCGTCTGCAGCCGACGGACCAGCTCGTTTGATCTCGACTCGGAGATGAGGTCGTCTTCGAGATGGTGGATCCGATCGGTCAGCTCGCCGATTGTCGTTACCAGAGGTTCGAGCGCTCCCAACAGGCCGGCTTCGACCGACATCGACGCGTACCGAGCCACGAAGCTCTTCGCCGGACATGAGGGCACTCGGTAGCCCTGTGCCCGCAGCGTTCCGCGTACGGAGTTGATCAGCGAGGTCCTGGTCTTCACCAGACTCGTTCGGACCCGAAGACGCGTCCGAAGCTCTTGGGCCTCACCTGTGCGCTGGTAGACTGGTCGAAGCAAACCCAGATCCAACCGGCTCAAACGAGCCAGGATCTCGGCGTCGATTCCGTCCGTCTTCAGGGTCGATTCCGCGATCAGACGTACCCGGCGTGGATTGACCACCATCACCTCATGGCCGAGCTCAGACAGCAGTCGATAGACCCAGGGTGTGACCGGACCGCTCTCGAGCGTCACCTGCGAGCGTTCCCGATTGGCGAAGAACCTTCGCAGGCCCGTCTCGGTCGTCGGAACCCGCCGGCGAACCGTCACCTCACCGTCTTCTGATACGCCACACACCTCGCTGTACTTCGAGTGAACATCGATGCCAAGATACTCCATGGTCGGTCTCCTTTCTCGGCTCTGATGCCGATTCTTGGTTATCTCCAACTGGCACAGTGTCCCAGCTGGAGACCGACCGACTCATCTCATCTGTCACCGAATTCCACAGCAACCGTTGACCTCAATGTGGCGGACTGGCGAAGACAAGTGGTCCCTCTATCTCGATCTCGAGGGGTTCTCTGATACGTACGCCATGCACCAGGCTGAGGCTCTAGTGCGCCTTGGTCGACTAATGGAGGCGATTCACCGCATTGGCGCGATGTGCCTCGCGGAGGAGCCGCATCGCCTGTTTGCCCACCAGCTTGGCGATGGCTTCGTAGTCGTTCCGAGCTTTGGCGAACAGGCGCTGGGGAAACCCGTCGCCGTTGCGATCGGCGTACTTCGGCACGTTCTCGCCGGTGGAGGCGTTGCGAGAGCAGCTCTGTCGACGGGTGGCTTCGCGGATGTACAGGGCTGCTACCCCGATTCGGTCATGGCGAAGTCGACGGATGGTGTGATCAGGATGGGCGAAGGCCTGATGACGATCTTCCCGGTTATGGGCAGTGCGTTGATCAACTCCTACAAGCTCAGCCAAAAGCGCCCGCGCGGAGCTCTCTTGGTTGTCGATTCATCGCTCCGGTCCGACCTGCCAGCAGCCGTTGACGTCGAGACCAAAGCCGACGTTCTAGCAGTTGACTGGGTCCATTCGCAGGACGAGATGATCGGGGAGATCGCAACGTTGGCAGGCCTTCACGCGCCCTCGCCAGCGCGGTGTCGCGTCCTTCTTGAGGAGTACGTTGCCGGGTGCAGCGCTCGCGACGAGTGGAAGGCGAACACGCTCCGGTACAACAACTGCGCGGACTGAGATAGCTACTGGCCAGCCGCCGCGTCAATAGCGGGCGCTAGATCGCCGACGTCTTGCCGAAGGATCGCGAGCCACTCCTCTATACGCACGCAGACGAGCTCCTTGTTCTGCCGCGACCAGCTCCTCGCCACTCCGACCAACTCCGCGCGTTCTGGAGCCCACAGGCGGTTCGCTTTGAATATAGGGACCGTCCAGATCCCGCCACCGCTTACGCCCGGGGGCGGCGCTAGTCTGGAGTCGTCAAGGCTCCCGTCCCAGGGCGGATACTCGACTGAGAAGTCGACCTGAGGCTGACCGCTGCTCCGCTCCCGCGACGGCACTACGAGAGTGTGCAATCCATCGGATTCCACGCTGGGGGGAAATTCGGTGACAGGATACCAATTTCAAGGGAAGAATCCGGCCGCAGAGGGACACTCGAAATATGTATCCTGTCACCGAATTCACTCCGAATTCACTGCCGCCGAACTGTCCGAGAGCTATGGTCGAAAGTTGTGTATGAGTTGAGATGAAGGCGGCGTATCCTGAGTCCGGTTTTCCAAATCGGATTCAAACCCTCAAAGAAGGAGGATACGCCTTGAGCAAGAGTAACGTAGTTTCGATTGACCGATCAGAGAGTTCGAGAGATGCCTTGACCGAAGTGCTTCGCCGCGGCTCACGCGAGTTGCTTCGCGAAGCGATCGAAGCCGAGGTCGAGAGCTTCCTGGCCGAGTACCGAGGCGAGCAAACGGAAGATGGCCGGCGCCGCATGGTTCGCAACGGCTACCTGCGCGAGCGTGAGATCCAGACGGGAATCGGAGGTGTGCCGGTGAAGGTGCCTCGGGTTCGGGATCGTGAAGGTGAGTTGGTCTTTCGCTCGAAGATCGCGCCTCCGTATCTCAGACGGGCCAAGAGCGTCGAGGAGCTGCTGCCGTGGCTCTATCTGCGCGGCATCTCCACCGGAGATTTCTCCGATGCCCTGGAAGCTCTGGTAGGCCCCGACGCCCCGGGGTTGTCAGCCGCGACGATCAGCCGTCTGAAGAAAGTCTGGGCCAAGGAGTACACCGACTGGCGCACCCGGGACTTGTCCTCCAAGCGCTACGTCTACGTGTGGGCGGATGGGATCCATACCAAGGCTCGTCTGGACGACGCGAAGCTGTGCCTGCTGGTACTGATTGGCGCCACCGAGGACGGCACCAAGGAGCTCATCGCCGTCGAAGACGGCTACCGCGAGAGCGAGGCTTCCTGGCTCGAGCTCTTGCGTGGACTCGAAGCGCGAGGGCTTGCCATCGAGCCGAAGCTGGCGACCGGTGACGGCGCTCTGGGCTTCTGGAAGGCCCTGGCTCAGGTCTGGAGCAACACCAAGACCCAGCGTTGCTGGGTCCACAAGACCGGCAACGTCTTGAACAAGATGCCCAAGGCCGTCCAGCCAAAGGCCAAGCAGGCGCTGCACCAGGTCTGGATGGCCGAAACGCGCGAGGCTGCCGAGCGAGCCTTCGATGCCTTCCTGTCGACCTACGGGGCCAAGTACCCGAAGGCGACGCGTTGCCTGGCCAAGGATCGCAAGGTCCTGCTGACCTTCTACGATTTCCCGGCCGAGCATTGGGTCCATCTCAGGACCACGAACCCGATCGAGTCGACCTTTGCCACCGTACGCCTTCGAACGGCCAAGACCCGTGGTTGTCTCTCCCGCGAGACCATGCTCTCGATGGTCTTCAAGCTGAGCCAGAGTGCCGAGAAACGATGGCGGCGGCTACAGGGCTACAAGCGAATCGCCGACGTTGTCCGAGGTGTCAAATTCGTTGATGGAGAACCCAAGAACCGGATCGCCGCCTGAGTCACCCGTACACAACATTTGACGATAACTCACTGTCCGAACAAGGGGGGCCACCTCTATGAGCCTTGAGATAGCCTTCTTCGCGGCGATGCTTCCAGCCATGTTTGTGGGGGTGGCCTTGTTGCGGCGACTTCGGAAATATCACGAAGATGAGTGGCAACGAGCGGGCAAGCCTTCAAACTTTATGACGTCCCAGCAGACCGTCCGGTTCTGGCGCTACATGTACAGCTTCAGACCACTTCGGTTGGGCGACCCTTGGTTAGCAGTCCTGTCGGTCTTGTACTGCGCACTGTCTATCTTCCTGATGGCAGCCTTTTCGTGCCTTCTCTTAGAGGTACTTAGCTCTATTATGGGTTCCTCCTGACCTGACCTCCCATCGATAGGTTCCAGATGAGATGGGTCGGTCGGTCTCCAGCTGGGACACTGTGCCCCCAAGAATAGGCACCACCCTTTTCGAAAACGTCAACTACTGACTAGCTTTCGCGGAAAGGCTTCTATGAGTCGGTCGTTTCGGTCAAGGTGTCTGTCATCGTCTCCCCATGTGTTTCGGGTCTCGGATGGAGCCTCAGGACGAGCTTCTATTCGCACTCTGGCGGGTCCTTTCTTGGACCGGTGCATGGTGAGTTTTTCGTCCGTTGAGGATTCGATGCTCCCATCTGGCACGCGGAGTCCTGGCCTCCAACCCTTTTCTCGGAGTCATCGAAACTTTCAATCCGTCCTTCCTTTCTGGTGCGACCTGATGTTCTCTAGGCTCTACACCGCCTGGGGGAACGCCCGGAAAGTATCGCCCGTTACCCATAGCCGATGGAGCAACACTGCGATCTTCCTCGCTAGGGCCACGACGGCCTTGCCCTTGCCGAGCCTCTCGACCAAGCTCTCAGCCCAGTTCTTGAGCGACGACTCTTTGCGACAGTTCAACGCCGCATGAGCCGCTTGAACCAGAAGCCTTCGCATCTCGGCGTCGCCCTCCCGTGTGATCCGGCCTCGGATCTCGTGTCCTCCTGAGCTTCGAAGCGACGGTCTCAAGCCCAAACACGCACCCACGTCTCGACTCTTTCTGAACCGATCCGGGCGATCCATCCAACCCAGGAAGGCCAAGCTCACCAAGGGGCCCACCCCAGGGACCGTCTGAAGCCGCACCAACAGCTCGTTTGAGCTCGACTCGGCTACGAGCTCCTTCTCGAGCCGGTTGATCCGATCCGTCAACTCGCCGATCGTCGTCACCAGAGGATCGATCGTTTCCGCAAGAGAACTGTCGAGACCCATCGATGCGTAGCGCACGACGAAGCTCTTGGCCGGGCACGATGGCACTCGGTACCCTTGAGCTCGCAACGTTCCACGCACCGCGTTGATCAACGATGTCCTGGCTTTGACCAGGCTCGTACGTACGCGAAGCCTGGCCCGAAGCTCCTGGGCCTCACGCGTACGCTGGTACACGGGACGCAGGAGGTCGAGATCCAACCGGCTCAATCGAGCCAACACCTCGGCGTCGATTCCGTCGGTCTTCAATGTCGACTCCGCGATCAGCCGCACCCGCCGCGGGTTGACTACCGTCACCTCGTGTCCCAGCTCACACAGCAACCGGTACACCCAAGGAGTCACCGGGCCGCTTTCGAGCGTCACCTGCGACTGCTCACGACAACCGAAGAACCGGCGCAAGGCTGTCTCCGTAGTCGGAATCCGCCGGCGAAGCGTCACTTCCCCCTCTTCCGATATCCCGCAAACCTCGCTGTACTTCGAGTGAACATCAATGCCAACATACTCCATGGTCGGTCTCCTTTCTCGGCTCTGATGCCGATTCCTTGGTTATCTCCAACTGGCACAGTGTCCCAGCTGGAGACCGACCGACTCATCTCATCTGGCACCTACCTCTCGTGGGGTTTCGTCATCTGCGGGTTCTTGGCTCACGTGTCTGGCTGCTATGCCGCTGCGGGTAGACGACGGAGTGGCAGCGCGAACAACGGTCAGGTGGTCAACGCGCACCGTGACTCTTCGGCCCGTCCAGCCGCTGCGCTTCGAACTACTCGGGCCATCGGCTCGATAATACCTAGTAAACCGGGCGGAAACTGGGCGCTTTGTGCCCCACCCAGTGCCCCATATCGAAGGGCCGCATCTGGCCCATTCTAGGGCCACTGCAAGTTATTGAAGCCAGGGAAGTTATGGTCGGGACGGCGAGATTTGAACTCGCGACCCCCTGAACCCCATTCAGGTACGCTACCAGACTGCGCCACGTCCCGACCGGTCGGCTACTTTACCCAACGGCGCCGGGACCTGTCGAGCCGGAAGGCGTTCCCGCGCGTGCTGTTCGCTTCGCTCGAATCAGCCGGTCGACCTGGCCCGGCAGGGCGAGGGCCCTCGCAACGGGGACCCGTTCGTTCGACGGGTGAGCCTGGCCAGAGCGGCCCGGCTAGACAGTATGGAACGACCGATCCACCGGTTGTAGGTCCGCGGGTTACCGTGGGTCTTTCAAACGGAGAACCGCGGCAGAGCCGCATACAACGGAGGATCGGTCAGTGAAGAAAGCTAGCACGTATCTGGGCCTGGATGTCCACAAGTTCCATATCAGTCCGACAGGGAATCCAGGAGCGCCTGGGCTTCTTTGAGCGCTTCGCGCACGCCCCGGCGGAGCTTGGCTTCAGAGGCGCTGGGCTTGGGCGAGGCCTTCTTCGCAGCTTTCTTCGGAGCCTTCTTCGGGGCTTTAGGGGGAGTCTTCTTCTTGGCGGGCTTGGAGCTCGACGTCGTGGCCGGCGCGGGCCGCTTGGCGGCAGCTTTGGTTCCGGGCTTCGCTGGCTCGGGCTCGGCTGCCGCCTTGGCCTCGTCGTTCGCATCGCTGGAGGCCCTGGCGTCGGCTGCGGCGCCGTCCTCTTCCTCGGAAGCCAGCTCGTCCACGTCCTCTGTGTCCGCCTTGGGGGGGGCGGCGGCCTTGGCACCCACCGGAGGCAGGTCGCTCAGGTCTTCCTTCTCGAGCTTCTTTTTCGCGCCCGCAATGGTGTAGCCCTCGTCGTAGAGGAGCTCCTTGATGCGGGCGATGACGCGCAAATCCGCCTCGGAGTAGACCCGCTGGCCCGACTTGCTCTTATCCGGGCTCAGGGCACTGAACTCGGTCTCCCAATAGCGCAGCACATAGGGCTGGATGTCCAGCCGCTTGCACGCTTCGCCGATCTTGAAGTACAGCTTCTTCGCCACGGACTACTCTTCCGGCTCCTGGACGGCGTCCTTGAGCTTTGGAGCGGGCCGAAACTGAAGGCTCTTGTGGGCGGGAATGAAGATCCGGCGGCCGGTGACCGGGTTGACCCCTGCTCGTCCCTTGCGGGCGGCGATCTCGAAAACGCCGAAATTCTGGATCTTGACCGGGCGGCCCTCGAGGAGGTTCGTCTTCATGGTATCGAAGATCTTGTTGACGACCTCGGCGGCCTCAGTCTTGGTGAGACCGCCGTGACGCTCGTACACGGCGTCGGTGAGATCGGCACGTGTGACTCCGTGTTTTCGGTCCTTGAGTGGATCGTCGTTTCCTGCCATAGCGTACCCTTAAAGCAGTACCTCTGAGAATCTACATGAAGTATACCGAGGGACCGAACGCCCCGGCAACCACAAATTCCACACTCCCCCTCGCCCCTCCACGGGGCCCGGAAAGCCCTTACCGCCCGCCGGCTGGGAGGCCAGACCGCGCCGTTCTCGGGAGCCGGCTCTTGATCTTCAAGCGAATCGGCACGCCCGGACAGCCTAGCTCGGCCCTAACGAAATTCTCGAGGTAGCGCCGGTAGGTGTCGCTCCGCGCCAGGCCCCGGTTCGCGAACAACAAGAAGGTCGGCGGGGCGGCCTTGACCTGGGTGGCGTACAGAAGCTTCCAGGGCTTGCCGCGGACGGCCGGCGCCTGATGGCGGGTCACCGCCCGCTGCAGCAGGCGATTGACCTCAGCGGTCGGAAGCTCGCGGATGAAGTCCGTCCAGAGCTCCTCGACCGCCGGAAAGACCTTGTCGATGCCACGGCCGGTCAGGGCCGAGATGTTCACCCGCCGGGGCCGGGCGGCGAGCTCATCCAGGCGCCCCCAATCGTCCTCGAGCCGCGCGCGCACGATCTCGTCCTCCAGCAGGTCCCACTTGTTGACCACGGCCAGGAGGCCGCAGCCCATCTCCCAGGCCGCTCCGGCGATCGCCAGGTCTCCGGTGGTGACCCCGGCGGCCGCGTCCAAGACCAGAAGCGCCAGCTCGGCCCGTTCGAGCTGCCGGCGGGCCATCATGACCGCGATCTCCTCGGGAGCGTCCGAGACCTGGCTGCGGCGACGAATCCCGGCGGTGTCTACCAGCCGGTAGCGACGGTCGCCGTGGGTGACGATCGAGTCGAGCGGATCCCGGGTGGTGCCGGCCACGGGCGAAACCAGCGCCCGGTCGCGGCCCAGGAGACGGTTCAGGAGCGAGGACTTGCCGACGTTGGGCCGGCCCACGATGGCGAGGGACGGCACGTCCGGGTCCCGGGTACCCGGCGCGGTCTCGGGCAGAAGCTCCGCCGCGGCCTCGTGCAGATCCGGCAGGCCTAGGCCGTGTTCGGCCGAGATCAACACCTGGGGAGCGACCCCCAGGGCATAGAACTCCACCTCGTTGGCCTGGGCGAGCTTGGTGTCGCCCTTGTTGACCGCCAGGATGACCGGTTTCGCGAATCCACGAATCCGCTCCAGAACCAGCTCGTCGGCGGCAGTCCTGCCGTCCTTACCATCCACCACGAAGATGAGGAGGTCGCTCTCCTCCATCGCCAGAAAGACCTGATCGTTCAGCCCGATCGTGTCCTCGGCGAGCTGAAGCCCTCCGGTATCGATGAGATCCACTTCGCGGCCACCGAGCTCGGTCCGCGCCGTGATGCGGTCGCGGGTGACTCCGGGCTGGTCGTGGACGATGGCCTGGCGGCGCCCAACGATGCGATTGAAGAGCGTTGACTTACCGACGTTGGGCCGGCCCACGATCGCCACCACGCTGGCGATGCCGGAATCGTCGAGACCGGACGCTGCCAGCTCGGCGGCCGTCATCGCGACGCCCCGGGTTCCCCTGCCCGGCTCGACTGCCGGCCTGGCCACCAGCTTGGCCGCCGACCCGGCCGCCAACTCGATCGGACTCTCGGCTCGAGCTCCGACCACTTGACGCCGCGGCCGCGGGCCCCTGCCCCCCAGCTCACCGCGTCACTCCTGCTCGGTGATGGTCCGGTACAGAATCCGCCAGCGGCCCCCGTCGTACTTCAATTGGTACTTGACCCGGTTCACCTGGCCGGCTACTTCGGTCAGTACCTGGCCGCTGCCCAGGGCCTCGCTGCGCAAGTCCCACACCTCGACAGTGGTGACGAAGGCGTTGGAGCTGTTCCAGGAGTTGACGTCCTCGATGGTGAGCTGGCGAAAGGTCGGCACGAAGACCTGGCCGGTGTCGGAGAGCTCCTCGATTCGCTTGCCGATGCGGGCGATCTCCTTCTCCGCCACCCAGGGGGTGACCGCCAAGGCGTCGCGCTCGGCATAGGCCCGGCCCAGGACCGGCAGAAACTCCTCCAGCATGGCCTGAATCTCGGCCCGGTCGGCGGCCGCGGTCTCGGTGGCCGAACGGCAGCCGCCAAGACCGCCAATCACGACCACGCCCAGCGCCAGCAGAGCTAGAGGGCCGACGAGAGACGTCCGAAACCGCGCGCGCCAACGACTCATGGGCGAGAGTCTACCAACGCGCCTGGCCTCGCCAGCAGCCGGATTCCAGCTTTCGCGGCCAGACTTTCGATCCCTCATCGCCGCCTCCCTTTCCCGCCTTTGCCGCGCGATCTGGGTCTCCGTCTGGACCGCCCAGCGCGATCCGTCGAGCGGTCGGCCGAGGCAGATGAGCGATCAGATGAGCTGGCGGGCTCGCCTTGCTTGCCGGAGCGTTGCGTCTTGTCTCGAGGCTCGACATTGGCCGCGGCGGGAGCAACGACCAACCGCCGGCCGACGACGTCAACGTCGATCAGACGCACGTCCACCGCATCCGCCAGACGATAGGTCTTTCCCGAGCGCCCCACGAGCCGGTGGCGTTCTTCCTCGTAGGTGTAGAAATCGTCGGTCAGCTCCGCGACCGGCAGGAGCGCGTCCACGAAGTAGTCATCCAACTGGACGAAGAGTCCGAACGGTTGAACGCCGGTCACTCGCGCCCGAAAGACCTCGTCGGTCCGTTCTTCGAGCAGGCGCACGATCTTCCATTGAAGCAGCGTCCGCTCGGCTCGCTCGGCCCGCCGTTCGGTGGCGCTGGTGGACTCGGCGATTGCCGGCAGCCGCCGTCGGCGCTCCTCGCGGTCTTCGTCGGACCGGGCGCGAAGCCAGCGCTTGAGCTCGCGGTGCACGAGGAGATCCGGGTAGCGCCGAATCGGCGAGGTGAAATGAGAGTACGCGGGCGATGCCAAGGCGTAGTGTCCACGGCAATCGGGGTCGTAGTAGGCCCGCTTCATGGCACGGAGCACCAGAGTTGATACGAACGGCTCCTCGTCATGTCCTTCCACGGCTCGCAACACCTCCTGTAACAGGCTTGGATGCAGCATCTCGGCGGTGAGTTCCAGAGGAATCCCCAAGGGCTCCAGAAACGACCGCAACTCTTCGAAGCGCCCCCGCTCCGGTTCGTCGTGCACGCGGTAGAGCGCGGGCAGCTCGGCGCCGGAGAGCTCCCGAGCGACGGCCTCGTTGGTCGCGATCATCAGCTCCTCAATGATCCGGTGAGCGACATTGCGCTCGCCCGGCTTGACGCCCACGGTGACGCCGTCGGTATCCAGTACCACACTGCCTTCCGGCAGATCGAAGTCGATCGAGCCACGATCCAGGCGCTGGCGGAAAAGGCGCTCCATGAGACGCCGAGCGCTCTCCAGGAGCTCCAGCACCGGACCGTACTCGGCACGGTCGCCGTCTTGGGGCTCTTCCAGCACGCGCCGGACCTCGGAGTAGGTCAGGCGCCGATCCGAGACGATCACGGACTCGGCGAAACGGCGGGACTCGAGCTCACCGGCCGCCGACAGCTCCAGGAAGGCAGTCAGGGTGAAACGCTCGACGCCCGGTCTCAGCGAGCACAACCCGTTCGACAGCGACTCGGGCAGCATCGGCACCGCCCGGTCCGGAAAGTAGACGCTCGTGCCGCGGCGGTAGGCCTCGCGGTCGAGCGGACTGCCCACGGTAACGTACTCGGCGACGTCGGCGATGTGCACGGCCAGGGAAACCCCGCCGTCGGGCCGCTCGGTGAGCGAGATGGCGTCGTCGAAGTCGCGAGCCGTCCGGCCGTCGATGGTCACGGTCACCAGGGAGCGAAGATCTTCGCGCTCGGGGCCCGGCGGCGGCGGCGTCTCGGGGAATCCGGCGGCTTGCTCCAGAACGTCGGGCGGAAACACCTCCGGGATCTCGAAGTGGCGCAGCACCACCCGGACGTCCGTCCCGGCTTCGGTCGGATCGCCCAGGTCGTCTAGAGAGGTGACCGGCACCCGGCCCCTGGCCGCTTCCGCCTCGGGCGCCAGAACCGCGGCCACGAAGCGTCCGGCCAAGGCCTCGGACCCGTCGGGCAGCTCGACGTCGAGGCGCACGCGCGAGTCGAAGGGCACGAGCTCCAGCCGGTCGCCGCCACGGAGAAAGCCGACGATCTCGGAGCGGCCGCGGGCCAGCACCTTGACCACGGTCGCTTCGGGCAGCTTGCCCGGACGTGGGCCGGAGCTGCCGCGCCGGCGGGACCCAGCCGGGCGGACCAGGACCCGGTCGCCGTCCCGAGCGCCGCGAAGGTTGCTGGCCGGGATGAAGTGTGTCGCCTCGCTGCCGGCGCCACCCAGGAAGAGCGCGCCACGGTCCGAGCGGCCGCCGCCGCGGTTTCTGCCCCGCATTGGGCTCCGCTCAGGGCCACGCCCTGGACCGCGCCGTGTGCCGGAGTCGCGTCGCCCCCTGGCTGAGGAGCCTCCGCCACGCCGCCCGGTACCGGGACCCCGCCGGCCGTCTCCCGCCTGTCGCTGGCGCCCGCCGCCGCCTCCGACGCGGCGGATGGTGCCAACTCGCCAATCGGTATGGCGCAAGGCCAGCAGACGCCGGCGCCACTCGATCACCTCGCCTTGGCGCAGCAGGACGTCGAGCGCTTCCTTCGCAAGATCCGGCGCCCCGGACCGGCGCGCCCACTCGTCCACATCGGCCCGCGCCCTTCCCTTGCGGCCGGCTTCCGTGAGGAAGTCCAGAAGGTCGGCACGCACCACGCCCTCGGCTCCGGCGGGAAGACTGGGAAATCGTTCGCTCATCAACTCGGCTCGTCCGCATTATGGGGCATTTGTCGCTGCCTTGCCGCGGGCGCAGTGGTGCTACTCGGGAGGTACTTGTCGGCAGGTCCCCCGGTGACGGACTCCGTGAGGCCGACAGGCTGCCACGGGCACCATCACGAAGCCGGATCGCGACGCACTCTTGGCGCCTGGCGACTCGAATCGAAGCCTCGAGGAGTTTCGGACGCCTCTAGCCGCCCGGCCGCGAACCGGCTAGAATCAGCGACCCCGCCGACCACCGGTCGGCCGCGGTTCTGCGAAAGTGGCGGAATTGGTAGACGCGCAAGGTTCAGGACCTTGTGGTAGCAATACCGTGGGGGTTCGAGTCCCCCCTTTCGCACCAACCTTCTTTCTTCCCGCGATTCCCGACCTCCATCTTCGCGGCAAGCGGCCGGAAGTGGGTACTCGCACCACCGACTGTCGCCTGTGCACGTCTCGTTTCGAGGACGGCCGGCGAAGGCCGAGACACTGCTGCGGCCAAAGAACCAATCAGCAGGCCATGACCGTGCGCACTGCCCCCACTTGGCGCGCAGCTTGCTGCATCAATTGCGAAGGTGAGCTTCATGAAGTTGCTTCTTCGAGTCGGTTCAGAGATCCGGGCCCTTCTCCCGACGGCCGCCGCTCTATGCTTGATGGCGCCTTCGCCAATGGGGGCTCAAGGGGAGCCGCCGCCAGCCGAACCGTTTCTCGAAGTCGTCGACGTTCGGGTCGTTAACGTCGATGTCTTCGTAAGCGACAAGAAGGGACGGCCGATCGAGGGCCTTGCACCTGGCGACTTCGAGCTCGTTGAAGATGGCCGGCCGGTCGAGATCACGTACTTTCGAGCGGGCCAGCGTCCTAGATTCGAAGACGGCGCTACGCCCGAGAGCCCTCAAACCCAGGGCGGTCGTGACAAGGCCAGCGAGGCTGTCGAACCAATCTGGGCGGTGCTGTTCCTCGACAATCTGAACCTCGATCCCTCGGATCGGCAACGAATTGCCGATGACCTGGCAAGGTTCGTCGGGAGTCGACGCCCTGAGCACTTGCGCATCCTGCTGGCCACCTACGACGTGGGACTGCGGATTCAGACGGACTTCACTACTACGGATGCAGAAGAGCTGCGACGGGCACTTGATACCTCCGTGGCCAAGTCGAGCTTCGGGCGCCAGGACGCCATCGAGTACGCCAGGCTGTTCCGCGACGTACAAGAACTCTATGAGGTCTACAACCTGCCAAAGACGGGCGGATTCAATCCCTGTCCAAGCGTTTGTGAGTGTGCTTGGGAACAGATGGTCGCCCTTTGGGAGCAATACGCGATCTCGTCGTCCGATCGCCTTTTCAGGTCCGGCGAGGGTCTCGGTGAGCTCGTCAGCGCCCTCGGGGGGCTTCCAGGACGCAAGACGGTCTTCTATGTCAGTTCGGGACTCCAGCAGCGACCGGGAATCGGCGCTCTGAACTATCTGACCGACATTTGCCCGGAAAAGGCTTACGACGCCCAACCCCTGCTCACTCGATTCGACGAAACTCCGTTCCTGAATCGGATTGCCGCGCGCGCCAACGCCAACCGCGTCACAATCTATTCGCTCGACGCCGGCGGCCTGCGAGCTGATCGCGGGTCTTCGGTCGAGTTCGCTTTCCAACACACACGCCCATCGAATCTGACAAGCCTGGTCCGCCGGGCCAACCTCCAGTCGTCTCTCTACTATCTCGCCAACGAGACCGGAGGTGAAGCAGTGTTCAATGAGAATCGTCCTTTGGATCGCCTGAACAGAATTGCCAGGAACTTCTCCTCCCACTACTCGCTTGGTTTCTCGCCGAGTCGAGATGCGGACGATCGAGCTCACAGCCTTCGCGTGAGGCTCCCCGGCCACCCCAAGGCTCGCCTTCGGTACCGCCGGCTCTACCGCGACCGGCCCAGATCGGAGGCGCTCGGCGACCGATTGATGGCATCGCTACGTCTCGGCTTCCAGGACAATGACCTGGGCGTCACGGCGAGGGTCGCCGAGGGTGGTTCTGCCGGCACAAGCGTCGACGAGCCGTCTGCAGCTACGCCGAATTCGGTGCCGAACGACAAGCGAGCGGTCCCAATCCGCGTCACGGTTCCGATCGGCAGCCTTGTGACCGTGGGTGAGGACCCGGCTCGAGCGCTCCTTCGAGTCTTGATTGCCGCCGAGGACGAGAAGGGGCGACGGACGGAAATTCGAGAGAAGCTCATCGAGGTCGCGATCGAGGATGAGTCGAGCACTCGGCACGACTTTGTGGTCATGACTCACCTTGGACCGGCTCGCCACCAGGTAGCCGTAGGGGTAATCGACGAGCTTGGTCGAGCCGCGTCCTACTCCCGGATCGAAGTCGCCGGCGAACCGGCCGTTCCGTCTGACACCTGAGCCCAGCGAGCTAGCGCCAAAGGCCGGAACCGGAGACGGAAGTACTGCCCCCCGCCGATCCGGCGGCTCTGCGAACTGCGCTGGTATTCTTCTCGCGTGAACGCAACCGGCCGGCGATTCAGGCGTGCCCTCCTCTGTCTGCTCGTTCCGCTGCTGACCAGCCTGGGCTGCTCGCTCGGCCAAACCCCCGAGCCCGAATTCAACGTCGTCCTCGTGGTCATCGACACCTTGCGGGCAGATCGCCTCGCGGTTTTCAACGACGAGGTCGAGACCGGGCCGTATCTGGAGGAACTCGCGGCTTCGAGCGTCGTTTTCGACAGCGCCCACACGACGACGAGCTGGACGACGCCGGCAACTGCTTCCCTCTTTACGGGCTTGTATCCGGTCCAGCACGGCCTCTGGACCGGGTTTCGGGCGTCCACGCGATCGGGCGCGCCGCACAACCGAATTCCGGATGCCGCCGAGACGATCCCCGAGATGATGGAGCGCATCGGGTACCGGACCTTTGGAGTTGCCGACAACATCAACATTGACGAGACCGCGGGATTCGCTCGCGGCTTCGGACGCTTCGAGAAGCATCTCTACAAGGCCGCCAAAGTTCTCGACGGTGTCGTCCAGGAGTGGGAATCCGAGATCCTGGACGGAGGCAAGTACTTCCTCTACCTCCACTTCATGGATCCCCACAGCCCCTATCGCCACCGCGAACCGTGGTTCCGGGAGGGCAGCAGCCGGGAACACTTGCGACGATTGATCGCCTGGGAGCGTGGAGCCGGCGGCGGCCGCGGCTGGTCAAAGACCATGCTCGATCGCTACGACAGCGAGATCGGCTATGTGGACGCCATCCTTGGCGGCCTGCACGAGCGGCTCGGCTGGGATCGGAACACTCTCGTGATCGTGCTCTCGGATCACGGCGAGGAGTTCTACGACCATGACGATCGAAAGCACGGGGCCAGCCTCTACCAAGAGGTCATGAGGATCCCGTTGATGGTGTACTTCCCGGGCCGCTTCGCTTCGCGCCGCATCGCGGACCCGGTCAGCATCGTGGACGTCCTGCCCACCTTGCGCGAGCTGATGGCCGACAAGACCAAGCCGCTCGCGGCCGGCCGGAGTCTGGTGCCTCTCCTCGAAGGCTCACCAGCGCGGCCGCGCCCGGTCTTTGGCATGTTCCGGCATGAGACTCCGGACCTCGAGGTCCTCTACGAACGTCAAGCGATCTTGGCGCAGAATTGGAAATTCGTGCGCCACACCGAGCCGCTGGCCGAAGAGCTGTTCCATCTCGACGACGATCCCTACGAACAGCGCAACGCGATCCGTGAACGTCCCGAAGCCGCGGCCAAGCTGCGGGCGGAGCTGGACCGCTTCTTGGCCGAAGCGCCCCGCCTCGACCGCAGCTTCGCCGAAGGCGTTCGTCAAACTGACGAAGCCACCGAGCACCTGCGGGCGCTCGGCTACGTCAACTAGCCCGACTCCGGCCTCGACCGCGGTGTTCGGCGGCTCAACCCGCGGATCGAGCGTTGGAGCCTCGTCCCGGCCCAAGCCAGCAGCGCGACTCCCAGAAGAACCAGGCCCACGGACTCGGCAAGTGCCGCCGGAGCGGCGTGGCGCGCCAGATTCGAATCATCGCCGTGGAAGCTCAGAAACGCTTGGATCCAGGCCGCGGCCAGAAGGAACGCGGCGACAACTGCGAGCACCCGAACCCTGGGAACCGCCAAGCCCGTGAGACAGGCGACCCCGAACGCGATGATCAAGGGCGCCGGCCTCGCCGGCAGGCTCGGCATGAACCAACGGGTCAAAGCCAAAGTCCAGTCCTTCTGCCCCGCCCCCTTGCCGAACTGTCTCCAGGTCGAGCGCGACGCCCCGGCTCGCAGGGCTGCGAACGACTGCAGGAGAGACGCCCTGGGGCGCATCACCAGCAGGTAGCGGGCATACGCAGCGCGGCCGGACTCCCGCATCCAGTGATGGACGTCGGCGACTTCGGGGTCGCCGGTCAGGAAACGAGTCCGGATGGGCTCGCCGAAGTGCACCCTGCTCCAGGCTTTGCGCTTCCGGTAGCGCGCGAAGGTCCGATTCTCCGGAAGACCCAGCTTCTCGACGAAGACGCGATAGACCTCCGGGTTGGGTACGACTCGAGACAGCAGGACGTTGGTGAGCGGATCGCGCCAGCGCTCCGAACGCACCATGAGCTCGTGACCGAGGAACGTGACGAGGAGTAGGCCGAGGGCCGCGGCCAAGAGCGGCATCCATCCTTTCCGGTCGCTGGGTATCGCCGAGGCTCGAGCCCGACCCACGACCGCGAGCAGCAGGATCCCCAACGCCAAGAAAGCCACCAGAAACACATTCGTGTCCCTGGTGAGCGCCAGCAGGAAACCGGAAACAACGGTCGCGGCGACGAGAAGCAGCGTCCTCATGCCCCGGCCTTCGGACGGCGCGGACGCGGCGGAATCTCTGTCGGAGCCGAAGGCCACCCGCGCGAGTGCGACCGCGAGGCCTACGGTCAAGACCGTCAGCGACAGAGACAAGGACTCGGACAGCAGCACCCGGTCCCACTGATTGACCGGCACGGTGAACGACATCGCCAGGGCCAGCGTTACCAGACCGAGCCTGCCCGCCAGGGAGCGGACCCCGCCGGCCAAACACAGTCCAAAGACGAACCAACACAGCACTGAAAGCACGCTTTGAAGCCGGCCGATCCGTTCCCCGTCGATGCCCGCCAGCTTGAAGGCCAAAGCCGCGGTTGGCGGCTTGTCCCCCGCCCAAAAAGCCGGTTCCAGGACGCTGAGCCTTGCCAGCTCTTCGTAGACGCCTGTGTCGTTGAACCGCCGTGGTTCGCCCGCGCCGGCCAAGGACAAGCTCTCGACCCAGAATCCGCCGAGGAGCAGGAGCGCCAGCGCCGCGATCTCGAAGCGCCTAGGTCGGGGTCGCAGTCTTGGTCTCAGGCTCATGCCGTAGGCGCCTAGCTCGAAGATTCGGGCTGAATCGGAAGGCTCAGTTCAGATAGCCCAGGTCTCGAAGATCGTCGATTTCCTCCCGGGTCAGATTCGCCGCTTCCCCACCGGCCAGGCGGGGCAGGCGAAAGTATGTTCGGAGGGTCGCCGCCATCTCCCGGCAAGCGCCAACGCATTCCGTAGCCGGCCGGCTCTCGCCCGGATCCTCGTCCAGCGAAACGAAAGCCAGCGAGTCGTCGGCGAACCGAATCAGCTTCGAGGTCCCGGCGACGACCGCCACGCCTTCGGCCGTCTCGATGAAAAGACTCCTATCTGGAAGCGTCTCGCCTCTCAGCAGAGGAACCAGGCTGCGCCCCATCGCCCCCTCAGGGGGCTCGAGCGCGCAGAGCTCGCTGAGGGTCGGGAGCACGTCGATCAGGCCAACCGGGTCGTCGAGGCGTTCGGCAGCCGGCCGTAGCCTCTCGGGCAGGCGCAGGACCAGAGGGACCCGGACCTCTTCTTCGTAGGGTGCGTGGCCGTGCAAGAGATGGCCATGCTCCAGGAACGCCTCGCCGTGATCCGACGTCACCACGACCAAGAGGTCTCGGGTCAGACCGCGTTTCCGAAGCTCCGACCAAAGCAAGCCGATGGCGCCATCCGCCACGGCCACCTCCCGGTCGTAGCGAGCGCGCAAGGCGGCAAGGTCCGCGCCCGAGAGGCCGGCCTCGAGCCACGCCGGCACATCGAATCCCGAGCGCGGCGGTTCCGATTCCATCTGCACTTCCTGGAGCTCGTCCGGGAGGTCAGGCCGTCTCCTGTCGTAGGGCCAGTGCGGCTCTAGGTAGTGCAAGTAGGCGAGGAACGGACGGGAAACACTGTTCGCTTCCCTCTTGTCGAGCCAAGTCAGGAACCGGTAGTTCAGCTTGTAGGCGCTCGAGCCCCGGGCGGCGGCAAATTGCTCGAAGCCCTGGGCGAAACCGAACTTCTCCTGCAAGTGCACCTGGTTGACGTAGGCCCGCGCGTCATATCCGGCGGCCGAAAAGTGTTCGGCCATGGTCGTGAAGGTCCCGGCCAACACGTCGGTGCTGAGCTTTGACTCTTCTAAGAAAGCGACCCGGTTTAGACCGTGCTGGATGGGATAGGTCGAAGTGAAAAGCGACGCCATCGCCGGCTTCGTCCAGGTCGAGTGCGAGTAGGTCCGCGCGAAGTTCGCGCCTTCCGCGGCCAAGGCGTCGATGTTCGGGCTCGTCGGCAGCGGGTAGCCGTTGATGCCCAGGGTATCGGCGCGCAGAGCGTCCACGACGATCAGCAGGACATTGGGGCGGTACGGCTTCTCCGCCGGCCGATCCCGGTTGGCGTCGGTGGACGGAGAACATGCCGCCAAAGCGAAGATCGCGAAGCCAAACCAGCGCTTCATAGGCGAAGCAGTCTATCCGGAAACTCCCGCTCGGATGGCGCTCCGGACCCACCTGAGAAGCGGAGTTGCAGTCGTCCGGGCTTGTCACCTCGCGGAGCTTGTGACATTCTTCACGAGCTCGGAGGGGGGCTCTGTTGAGCGATTTCCGGGCTTCCATTCCAGGTCACGATTCAGGCTTTTCACGTAGCTGAATGCCACAAGATCACTATCCGGTGCTGCTGGCTTTGGGGGTCGCCATCGCGCTCGGCGTCGGCATTCTAGCGGTGTCCCACTTCGTCACGCGCAAGCTGGGCGCCCGCACCCTGCTGACGCCATACGAGTCCGGTCACGATCTTCTGGACCGGTCGCACAAGCGCATTTCGGTGCTCTTCTTCTTGATCGCGATCGACTTCGTCGTCTTCGACGTCGAGGCCGCGTTTCTCTATCCCTGGGTGCTCATCATCCGGGAAGGCGGCTGGCCGCTGTTCTGGGCAATGATGGTTTTCGTCGCCCTCATCCTGGTCGGCTTCGTCTACCTCTGGAAGAAGGGCGGGCTGGATCTCCAGAAGTACATCAAGGGCGGCGCAGGAGCCCGGCATGCCTGATTGCGCCGCCTCGGCGGCGGTTCCCGAGGTCCCGGCCGAACTGAGCCGCGAGATCGACAAGCTGCGCGAGCACTATCCGACCGAGGAGGCACTGCTCTTGCCCGCCCTCCATCTGGCGCAGAAGCACTGGCAGGGATGGCTCCCGGACGAGGCGATCCTGGCGGTGGCTCAGGCCCTCGATCTCGCGCCGGCCAAGGTCTACGGCGTCGTCACCTTCTACGACCTTTACCATCAGCACCCGGTCGGGCGGCATCGCATCCGGGTGTGCACGAATCTTTCCTGCACTCTGCGCGGCGCCAACGAGATTCTGGCCGCGGTCAAGAACGAGTTGGGCGTGGACGAAGACGAGGTTTCCGGCGACGGCCGCTGCTCGGTCACCCACTTCGAGTGCCTCGGCGCCTGCGAGCAGGCGCCCATGATGATGGTCGATGACACCTACCATCCGCGCCTGACCCCGGAGAAGGTGCGCGAGATCTTGGCGGAGCTCGACTGATGGCGTACGAACCCGTCCTTCTCCAGCGCCTGGCCAGGGCCGGTAGCGGTCCCGTCGGTCTCGGCGCGTACCGCAAGAGCGCGGGGTACGAGGCCCTGGCCAACGCCCTGAACCTGGACCGCGAGGAGATCATCCAACAAGTCAAGGACTCGGGACTCCGCGGTCGGGGCGGCGCCGGCTTCCCCGCTGGCCTCAAGTGGAGTTTTATCCCCAAGGACGTTGACGGCCCCAGGTACCTGGTCTGCAACGCCGACGAATCCGAGCCAGGCACCTTCAAGGATCGGTTGCTGATCGAGACCGATCCCCACCAACTGATCGAGGGCTGCGCGATCTGCTGCTACGCGGTCGGCGCCGAGCACTGTTACATCTATATCCGCGGCGAGTACGTTCACCAGGCGGAGATCCTGGAAGACGCCATCCGCGAGGCTTACGAGGGCGGGATTCTGGGCGACTCGGTGCTGGGCTCCAAGGCCAAGCTCTCGATGCGGGTCCACCGGGGCGCGGGCGCTTACATCTGCGGCGAAGAGACCGGCATGTTGGAATCTCTCGAAGGCAGGCGCGGCCAGCCCCGCATCAAGCCGCCCTTCCCCGCCGTCGTGGGCGCGTTCGGCGCGCCGACGGTCATCAACAACGTCGAGACCCTGTGCAACGTCCCCCACATCCTGCTCCAGGGCGCGGACTGGTACCAGGCCATCGGCACGGACGAGCGCAACACCGGCCCGAAGCTCTACTGCATCTCGGGCCACGTCGAGCGACCGGGAGTCTACGAGCACCCGATCGGCGTCTCCCTGGATCGACTGCTGGAGGACGCTGGCGGCATGCTGGACGGTATCCCGCTCAAGGCCTTCATCCCGGGCGGGGCCTCGGCGGCCCTGCTTCCGGCTGACAAGAGCCACACCCCCATGGACTTCGACAGCTTGGCTCAAGCAGGCTCGATGCTGGGCTCGGCCGCGGTCGTGGTCATGAACGAGACCGTGTGTCTCGTGCGCGCCGTCTACCGGCTCGCCAAGTTCTTCGCCCACGAATCCTGTGGTCAGTGCACTCCCTGCCGGGAGGGCACCAACTGGTCGCAGCTCGTCCTGGGGCGAATCGAAGCCGGCAAGGCGACCCCGGCCGACGCCGATCTCTTGCTGCGCATGACCGGCAACATGAGCGGCACGGCGCTTTGCGCCCTGGCCGACGCCTGCGTCGGACCGGTGCGCTCGCTGGCCCAGAACTTCCGGGTCGAGATCGACGCTCACATCGAAGCGGGCGCCTGCCCGCTGCCGTACCAGCCGGTTTTCGATGAGGCGAGTTCGTGCCCGTAGAGGTCACCATCGACGGCCGCACGATCGAAGTCGAGCCGGGCACCAACCTGGTCGATGCCGCACTCCAGGCCGGCGTCCAGATCCCCCACTACTGCTACCACCCGCGCCTGCCGGTGGTCGGCCAGTGCCGCATGTGCCTGGTCAAGATCGACGGCATGGGCAAGCTACAGACCGGATGCACCACCCAGGTCATGAAGGAAGGCATGGTGGTCCACGTCGATGACGACGAGGTGCGCGCGGCGCAGGAAGGAATCATGGAGTTCCTCCTGATCAACCATCCGCTGGACTGCCCGATCTGCGACCAGGCCGGCGAGTGCGGGCTGCAGGACTACTCCTTCAGGCACGGCCAGGCCTTCTCCCGCTTCGCCTACGAAGACAAACGCACCTATCCGGGCAAGGAGCGGATCCCGCTCGGAGCCAACGTGCTGCTCAACATGAACCGGTGCATCCAGTGCACGCGCTGCGTCCGCTTTACCGAATCGATCACGAAGACGGGCGAGCTGGGCTTCTTCCAGCGCGGATCGCGCGCCGAGATCGGGGTTTTCCCGGGGAAGGAGCTCGACAACGAGCTGTCGACCTGCGTCGTCGACGTCTGCCCGGTCGGAGCGCTCACCTCGACCAAGTTCCGCTTTGCCGAGAGGGTCTGGTATCTCGACAAGAAGCCGTCCCTGTGCACCGGCTGCGACGCGGGCTGCAACATCACGCTCGAACATCGCCAGGGTCAGATTCGCCGGTACAAGCCTCGCTTCAACGAACACGTCAACGATTATTGGATGTGCGACCACGGGCGCACGACGTTCGAGTCCTACGGCGCGAAACGCCTCATGACTCCCGGCCGCCGGCCGGACAAGAGCGCCGAGTTCGTGGCCGCTAGCTGGCAGGACCTAGTGACCGATCTCGAGCATCAGCTCGCCAGCGCCGGCGCCGCCACCGGGATCCTGGCCCGGGGACACGCGACCACCGAAGAAGCCTTCGTCCTGGCGCGGCTGGCCCAGGCCCTGAGCACGGACAAGCGGGCCGTCCTCGCGGAAGGCGGACCCACCCGCACGATCCCGAATCCGAACGGCGACTTGGTCGGCGGCGAACGAACTCCGAATCGCCGCGGCAGCGAGCTCGCCGGCCTACCGGTCGCCGAGGGTATGACAGAGAACCTGAAGAAGCTTCTGACGGACTGGGATCTAGCGGGCCAACCGGTCGTGATCCTGGACGGCGGCCTGGCCGGCGAGAGCGTCGAGGAGGCGACCTCGGCCCTCTACGACGAGAACGTGCTGCAACTTCTGGCCGCCGCATCGCCCCTGGTCGTCCTGGGCTGGGGTGAGACCCCCTTGAGCGCGATCGCCGACTTCGTCTTGCCGATCGCCACCCACGCCGAAACCGAGGGCACCTTCGTCAACTCGCAGAACCGGATCCAGCGCTTCGAGAAGGCATTTCCCCCGAGCGCGGGCGTTCGAACCGGCACCGAAGCCCTCTCCGATCTTCTGCGTCGGTTCGATCCGGACTTCGAGGGCACCGATCCACAGAGTGTCTTCCGAATCCTGGCCGCCGAGGTGCCGGCCCTCGCCGGACTCACGCTGCGGTCGCTGCCGGCCAGCGGTCATCTCCTCGATCGGGAGGTTCGCGAGGCTTCATGACCTTCGAGCTGGCCGCCACCGCCGCCAAGTTGGCCCTCTGGATAGCACTCCTGCTCCAGGTAACGCCGATCATGGTCTGGATCGAGCGGCGCGGCAGCGCGCTCATCCAGGATCGGGTCGGTCCCAACCGGGTCGGCCCCCTGGGGCTCTTCCAGTCCCTCGCCGACGCGGTCAAGTTCCTGTGCAAAGAAGACGTTGTGCCGAGCGAGGCCGATCCCTTCCTGTACCGGCTGGCGCCGGTACTCGCGCTCCTGCCCGCGCTCACGACCTTCGTGGTGATTCCGTTCGGGCCGGACGTGACCGTTGCCGGGCAATCGGTGCCGCTCGTGGTCGCGGGCGCCGAGACCGGAGTCCTGCTGCTATTGGCGTTGGCCAGCCTGGGCGTCTATTCGCTGGTCATGGCCGGCTACAGCTCGAACAACAAGTACTCCCTGCTCGGAGCGATCCGCGCCTCGGCGCAGATGATCAGCTACGAGCTGGCGCTGACGCTCGCCGTCGTCGCCGCCCTGGTGCCCGTGGGCTCGCTCGAGCTGGCGGATGTCGTCGCCTACCAGCAAGGCACCTGGCTCGGCTTCGTGCCGCGCTGGAACGCCCTGCCCCAGTGCATCGGTTTTCTGGTCTTCGTGGTGGCGGCGTTCGCTGAGACCAACCGGCTGCCGTTCGATCTTCCCGAGGCCGAGTCGGAGCTGGTGGCTGGGTACCACACCGAGTACAGCTCGATGAAGTTCGCCCTGTTCTTCATGGGCGAGTACATGGCGATGGCGACGCTCTCCTGCCTGGGCGCGACCCTGTACCTAGGCGGTTGGCACCTGCCCGGCCTGTTCTGGACCGGCCCCTGGTGGTGGGTCGCGCTCATGGGCATGGGCGTGCTGCTGGCGAAGTCGAGTCTTTTCATGCTGTTCTTCGTCTGGGTCCGCTGGACCTTCCCGCGCTTCCGCTTCGACCAGCTCTTGAAGCTGGGCTGGAAGGTGCTGCTGCCCCTGGCGGTCGCCAACTTCATCCTGGTGGCGGCGCTCACCGTGGGCGGGATTCTGTGATGGAAGTCGCCGTCTTCCTGATCTTCGGGGCGCTGGCACTGATCTCGGCCGTACTGGTGGTCTGGCACCGGAATCCGGTCTATTCGGTCATGAGCCTGGTGGTGACCTTCGTCGCCATCGCGGTGCTCTTCGTCCTGCTCGGCGCCCCCTTCCTGGCCGCTCTCCAGGTACTCGTCTACACCGGCGCCATCCTGGTGCTCTTTCTTTTCGTCATCATGCTGCTCAATGTCGGCGATGAGCCCGCTGGGCCGGGAATCACCCAGCGCATCCTGGCTCTCGTGGCCGCCGCCGGCTTCGCCGCGCTGCTGCTACTGCTCTACTGGGGCCGCTTCCACGGTTTCGAACTCGGCCCGCTGGTGCCTGAGGACGTCGCTCTGAAACCGCTGGCGCGGCAGCTTCTCGGAAAGTACCTGCTGCCCTTCGAGATGGTCGGCCTGCTCTTGCTGGCGGCGGTCATCGCGGCCACGGCGCTCGCCCGCCGCGAGCGCGACCTCGAAGAGGACGTTCGCCCCGGAGAATCCCCACGATGACCGTACCGATCTCCTGGTACCTGGTCCTGGCCGCGGCGCTCTTCGCGATCGGCGTCGTCGGCGTGCTGACCCGGCGCAACGGCATCTCGCTCTTCCTGTCCGTGGAGCTGATGCTCGACGCGGTCAACCTGGCGATCGTCGCCTTCGGACGCGCCTGGATCCAGGCCGGCTCGCACGCCGCCGCTCTGGACGGCCAGGTCCTCGTGCTCATGGTCTTCGCGGTCGCCGCCGCCGAGGCCGCGGTCGGCTTGGCTCTGTTCATCGCCGTCTACCGTCAAGGTCGGACGATCGATATCAATCGACTCAACTTGATGCGCTGGTAGCTCATGGAACTGCTCTGGCTCATCGTCCTGCTGCCATTCGCCGGCGCCGCCATCAACGGCTTGCTCGGTCCGAAAGCACCCAGAGCGGCCCACACCTTCGTGGCCCTGGCCGCCCCGGGCCTCTCCCTCCTCCTGTCCCTTTGGGTCCTGGCGACCTACGTGCGTTCGGCGGCGCCCGCCGCCATCGAGCAAACCGTCTACACCTGGACCGCCGGACCGCTCGCGATCGACGTCGCTTTCCTCCTGGATCCGCTGTCGTCGGTGATGCTGTTCGTGGTGACGTTCGTGGGGTTCCTGATCCACGTGTACTCGGCCGGGTACATGGCGCATGAAGGCGGGTACCAGCGGTACTTCGTCTACCTGAATCTGTTCATGGGCTCGATGCTGCTCTTGATCCTGGGCAACAACTTCCTGGTGACCTTTGTGGGCTGGGAAGGCGTGGGCCTGTGCTCGTATCTCTTGATCGGATTCTACTACGAGGAGGAGTTTCCGCCCTACGCCGGCCGGAAGGCCTTTATCGTCAACCGGATCGGGGACTTCGCGTTTCTGCTGGGCCTGTTCGCCCTGGCCAGCCGGTTCGGGACGCTCGACTACGGGACGATCTTCTCGGCGATCGAGGCCGACCCGCACGCGGTGACCGAGCCGTATCTTCTGGGCCTGTCGTTCGCGGCCTTCGTGGCCGTGTGTCTCTTTGTGGGTGCCATGGGCAAGAGCGCCCAGATCCCGCTCTACGTGTGGCTGCCGGACGCAATGGCCGGCCCGACGCCGGTCTCGGCCCTGATCCACGCGGCCACGATGGTGACCGCCGGGGTGTACATGGTGGTGCGCACGAACGCGTTCTACCAGCTCGCGCCCGGAGTGTCGGGCTTCGTGGCGGTCATCGGAGCGCTGACGGCTCTGTTCGCGGCCACGATCGGCCTGGCGCAGAAGGACATCAAGAAGGTCCTGGCGTACTCGACGGTGTCGCAGCTCGGGTACATGTTTCTGGCGGCGGGGGTGGGCGCGTACACGGCGGCGGTGTTCCATCTGGGGACGCACGCGTTCTTCAAGGCGTTGCTGTTTCTGGGCTCGGGCTCGGTGATCCACGCGATGAGCGGCGAACAGGACATGACGAAGATGGGCGGCTTGAAGAAGGCGCTGCCGGTGACGTATCTGACGATGCTGGTGGGGGCGCTTGCGATCGCCGGGGTGCCGGGCCTTGCCGGTTTCTTCTCGAAGGATCAGATCCTGGCGGCGGTCTTCGGGGAGCACAAGGTGCTGTGGCTGGTGGGTCTGGTGACCGCGGGACTGACGGCATTCTACATGTTCCGGCTGATCTATATGACGTTCTCGGGCGAGTTCCGGGGCACGGACGAGCAGCGGCATCACCTGCACGAGTCGCCGCGGGTGATGACGGTGCCGCTGGCGATCCTGGCGGTGGGCTCGGTGCTTGCGGGCTGGATCGGCCTGCCGAAGCTGGGCTCGTTCGACTGGAACGTGTTCGCGCACTATCTGGAGCCAGTGGTGGCGAAGGTGGGGCATGGCGAGCACCACCACGCGCCGGTGCTGGTGGAGCTGGTGTTGATGGCGCTGTCGGTGGCGGTGGCGCTGGGCGGGATCTTCCTGGCCCGGCGGCTGTACAAGGACCGGGGTCTGGCAGAGGGCCGGCGCTGGGCCGAGCGCTTCCCCGCCGTCCACCGAACCCTCGCGAACAAGTACTGGGTCGATGAGGCCTACGACCGGATCATCGTCCGGCCGCTGGCCGCCCTGGCCCGGGTGTGCTGGAAGATTCTTGACGGCGTGTTCGTCGAGGGCGCCGTCCATACGCCGGCGGTCCTCTCGCGCCTGGCCGGAGAGATCGGGCGGCTGACGACTACCGGTAACGTCCGGAGCTACCTCTTGTACGCACTCTTCGGCCTGCTGGCCATGACGTTTTGGATTCTGCGATGAGCGGTACGTTCCTCCAGCTCCTGGCCGGCCCTTCGCTGACCCAAGTCGTCTTCCTGCCGGCGCTGGCCGCCCTGGTCATCGCCTTTCTGCCCAGGGACAAGACTTCCTGGGTGCGCTGGACGGCGCTCGTCGCGGGCCTCCTCGAGCTTGCCGTGACCCTGCGCCTCGTCAGCCTGGGGCTGCGGGACGGCGTCTTTCACCGCCTGGCCGAGACCTCGATGACCGGCGAGCCGGCGGCCTGGATCGCCCGCTACGGCATCCGCTACGACCTCCAGATCGACGGCATCTCGATACCCCTGGTGCTTCTCACCTCGGCGCTCCTCCCACTCATCGTGATTGCGTCGTGGCGCGGTATCGAAGAGCACTGGAAAGGCTACGCCGCGTCGATGCTCCTCCTGACCACAGGCATCCACGGCGCTCTCCTGGCCCACGACCTCTTTCTGTTCTACGTCTTCTGGGAGGTCATGCTGATCCCGATGTACCTCATCATCGGCATCTGGGGCGGCGAGAAACGCGTCTACGCCGCGGTCAAGTTCTTCCTGTACACGATGGCGGGCAGCCTGTTCATGCTGCTGGGCATCGTCTGGCTGGCCGCCTGCCACGCGGAGCTGGCCGGCTTCTGGTCGTTCGCCTATGCCGACTTGCTGGCCCTCGATCTGCCCTTGATCGAACAGCGCTGGCTGTTCGCGGCCTTCGCCGTCGCCTTTGCCATCAAGGTACCGCTAGTGCCCTTCCACACCTGGCTTCCCGACGCCCACGTGCAGGCTCCGACCGGCGGCTCGGTCGTCCTTGCCGGCGTCCTCCTGAAGCTCGGCACCTACGGTCTCCTGCGGTTCGCCTGGCCGCTGTTTCCGCACGCCACCGTCGAAGCACGGCCAATCGTGCTAGCCCTGGCCGTCGTGGGCATTCTCTACGGCGCCCTCATCGCCTGGCGCCAGATCGACATGAAGAGCCTGGTGGCTTATTCCTCGGTCGCCCATCTGGGCTTCGTGGTCCTGGGTCTCGCCGCTCTCGACCTGGTGGCCTGGCAGGGCGCGCTCATACAAATGGTCAACCACGGCCTTTCGACGGGCGCCCTGTTCCTGCTCGTGGGCATGCTCTACGAGCGCCGGCACACCAAGCTCTTTGCGGAGTTCGGTGGGCTGGCCAAGGTCATGCCCTGGTTCGCGTTCTTCCTGGTCGTGAGCGCGCTGGCCTCGGTTGGTCTGCCCGGCTTGAACGGCTTCGTCGGCGAGTTCTTGATCCTGGTCGGTAGTTTCCGCGCCGGTTTCTACCTGGCCACTGCCTTGGCGGCCTTCGGCGTCGTCCTGGCGGCCGTCTATCTCTTCAAGCTCCTGGGCGAGACGCTGTGGGGACCGATCACCCGGGACGCCAATCGCGAGCTCCAGGACCTCTCGAAGCGCGAGATCGGGATTCTGGCGCCCCTGGCCCTGCTCATGCTCCTCCTGGGAGTCTTCCCGCAGTGCTTTCTTGGGCCGGTCAGTAAGGCACTCAAAGAGACCCATGGCCTGGTCGTCTCCCGACTCGAGCAGCCGGCTCCTCCCGAGGCTCGTCTGCGAGCCTCCCTGGAGACAGGAGGCACCGCTGCGGCGCTCAGAGCCAGCCTCTCTGGAGCGGGCCGATGAACAGCGCCGCCTACACCATTCCGGCGGTCGACATCGCCGGCCTTCTGCCGGAGATCGTCCTGGCCGGCGCGGGCGTCCTGGTCCTGTGCCTGGACGCTTTCCTGGGCAGACGGCGCGTGCTCTCTTCTCTCGTCGCCCTGGCCGGGGTCGCGGTGGCCGCGTACTACGCCCTCTGCGCTCCCGGCGGCGCGAGCTTCGGGGGACTCCTCGAGACCTCCGCCCTCGCGGCCGGAGCGCGCTGGATCGTCCTGGGCGCTTTGGGCCTCAGCATTCTGGGCTCGCACGGCTACCTGCGGCGGGAGTCCCTGCCGCCGGGCGAATATCTCGCCCTGCTGCTCTGGGCCGGGGTCGGCGCCAGCCTCTTCGCGCGCAGCACCGAGCTCATTACGCTCTTCGTCGGGCTCGAGCTTCTTTCGGTCTGTCTGTACGCGCTCACCGGCTACCACCGCCGGCTCCGGGTCTCGACCGAAGCCGGCATCAAGTATTTCCTCATGGGCGCGGTGTTGAGCGCCTTCCTGCTGCTGGGTATCGCGCTCGTCTTCGCCGAGACCGGCACCACCAGCCTGACCTCGCTGGCCGCTCTTGGCGGCGGCTCCGGCAGCCCGATTCCGCCGATGCTTCTCGCCGGCCTCGCGCTCGTCTTCGGCGGCCTCGCCTTCAAGCTGGGCCTGGCGCCGCTCCACGCATGGGCGCCCGACGCCTATCAGGGGGCTCCCTCGCCCTTCGTGGCCTTTCTCGCGGTCGCGCCCAAGGCCGCGGCGGCGGTGGCGCTAGTGCGCCTGACCGGCGTCGCCGTGGGTGGTGGATTCGAAGACTGGGACACGATTCTTTCCGCGGTGGCGGTGCTGTCGATGCTCGTCGGCAACCTGATTGCGCTGGCTCAGCGCGACCTCAAGCGCATGCTCGCCTATTCCGGCATCGCCCACATGGGCTACCTTCTGGTTCCGATCGTTGGCCTCAACGCCCAGAGCCTGGAGGCCATCCTGATCTACCTGGCGGCCTACGCCCTCATGACCGGCGGCGGCTTCGTGGTCGTTGGATATCTCTTTCCCGAGCCCGGCGAGCAGCACCTGATCTCGGATCTCAGCGGCTGGGGCTACCGCTATCCCCTGTTCGGACTGTGCTTGAGCGTCTTCATGCTCTCGCTCGGCGGCATTCCGCCCACGGCCGGCTTCATCGGCAAGTACCTGATCTTCGTTCATGCGGTCGAGACCGGCCATCTGGCCCTGGCCGTGACCATCGTGGTCACGAGTCTGGTCGGCGTCTTCTACTACCTCCGCGTGGTCTACACGCTCTACATGCAGCCGGAGTCGCGCCAGTCGAGCCTGGGACCCGATTGGCTCGCGACCGCGGCGACGGTTGCGGCGGCCGCCGCCACTCTGCTCTTGGGAGCGCTGCCTGGACCGATCCTGGGCGCCGTGGCTCGAACGCTGGGGATCACCTTCTAGCAGAGCGGTTCATGAGCGAGATTTCGTCCCTCACGCTGAACCGCCTCTCGATCTACCTGCGCTGTCTCCGGTATCTCCGTGACGAGGGCAAGACGACGGTCTCGTCGCGCGAGTTGGCGGACCGATTCCACCTCTCCGCCACCCAGATTCGCAAGGATCTGGCGCAATTCGGCGATTTCGGCATCCGCGGTACCGGCTACGAGGTCGCCGACCTCACCGATCGGCTGAGCGGCCTCCTCGGCCTCGATCACACCCGTCCCATCGTCATCGTCGGAGCCGGCAACCTCGGCAGTGCTCTTGCCCGTTTCCTGAGCTTCGACGACCGCTCCTTCCGAGTTGTCGCCGCGATCGACAACGATCCCACCAAGATCGGTTCCAAGATCGGCGACATCCGGGTGCGAGACTCGAGTGAGATGGAGCGCGTTGTCGCCGAGAGCGGCGCCGAGATCGCGGTCCTGGCGCTGCCGCCGCAGGTCGCGCAAGAGAACTACGACCGGCTGATTGCCGCTGGCATCAAGGCCGTGCTCAACTTCGCGCCCATCCGGCTGGCCCGGGATCCCCATGTCCCCACCAAGGCGGTGGATTTGCGCATCTTCCTCGAAGAGCTCGGCTACCAGCTTCAACAGCTCCCGGTTCCAGTCTCCTAGTAGCCCATCGCCGCGAGCCGATCCTCGATCCGGCGCAATCGTTCTTCGATGGCCTCGAGCTGCGCCAGGATGACGACGTGAGTCTTCTTGGCGTCGATTCCCACGGGGCTCGATTCGCTGGCGATGAACTCGCCGATCCGACGGGCCTGCTCGTCGTCGATCGAGAATCCTTCAATGCCTTCTTCCGGCGTTGCGGCGGTACCGGCGTCGATCGACCTCACCTCCTCGGCCGCGGCCTGGCCGCAATCCCGAAGCGCTTCCTGAGCGCTTTCCCCATCCATCAGCGTCCGGGCTGCCAAAGCGCCGGAAGGACACTGCGCGACGGTTTCGAGAACCCGCTCCGGCGGCGCCCCCTCCAGCTGAATCCAGCGGCGCTTCGAGACGTCGAAGACGGAAGGCAGCTCACGTAGACAAACCGCCGCGTGGATACAGACGTTGGGATTGAAGGTGACCTCGATCTCGGCGTTCTCGTAGGTCTGGATTCGCTTGGTCTTGGGCATGGGGGTCCTCTCACCTTCCTGGCGACGGCCCGCCGCCGAGGGTCCAATGATACGCCCAGGTCCTCAGACCGGCTCGAGCCCTACCCATTTCCCGGCCGGAGGCTCGACGGCAATAGAATCGCCCGCCCGAACCACGCCTCCGCGAATCACGATCCCCATAACGCCCGCCCTCCGCACCAGCCGTCCCTCTCGGCCCCGGTAGGCCGTCCGCGCCATCAGGCCCGGCACGAGACCGTCGAGCTGCGCACACGGGTTTCGCAGACCGGTGATCTCGACGACCGCCTCAGCCAGAACGAGGCGGGTCCCCCGCGCCAGACCCAGAAGGTCCACGCCCTTGGTCGTGACGTTCTCGCCCATTGCTCCCGACTCCACTTCGAAGCCCTCAGCCGCCAGCTCCTCGTGCAGCTCGGCATGGATCAGGTGCACCTGGCGCAAGTTGGGCTGTTCGGGATTCGCCGCGACCCGCGATCGATGGCGTACCCGCCGCCCGGCATGAGCGTCACCCTCGACCCCGAGACCTCCGATCAGCCGGATGGCGTCAACCTTCTCCTTGCTGACCTGGTGGGTCGCGCTGCGACTGACCGCAACAACCCGGCCCCGCGCGGCGGACTCTTCCGGCCTAGGTACCAAGCTCGTCTTCGTCACGTCGTCCACGCCGGATTCGCTCCCACAACCAGTCCCAAACCTCGATCAACGCCAACACACCCAGCAAGCCCATGAGTCCGAGGCCCAGCCAGAAGATGGCATGCGAGGCGGGATTGTACTCGGTGAGCGCTTGCTCCGCCGCCAGAATCGAGATCGCGCCCACTGCCCTAGTCCTCGATCTGGATGCGCTTGTACCGGCTCGAGCCGCCGCTCCGGATCGAAACCCTGGACCTGGCGACGCCAAAGTGCCGGGCGACGA
Source organism: Candidatus Multivoradales bacterium (assembly GCA_965223155.1). Lineage (GTDB taxonomy): Bacteria > Acidobacteriota > Thermoanaerobaculia > Multivoradales > JAHEKO01 > CALZIK01. Next base: position 271,783 of record CBDCVR010000013.1, on the reverse strand, counting down.
GCTTCACGAGTTCGCGATTGGCTCTGCCGTCCACCGGCCGCGCCTTGACCCGCGCCACCCAGCTTCCGTCGGCACCGCGCTCCAACCCCGCCGTGCGCGAGCCCGGCTTGACTCGAAGCCGGAGGGTCGTCATCGGCCGGCTCCATAGAGCGAAGCCATGGTCTCTCGGCAGGCTGCTTCCAAGCAGCGCTCGTAGCGCATCAGGCTCATCGGTGTCTCGGAATCCAGATTCGGCAGCATCCCGGCGACCGGGCCGCCTTCAGAGGGCTCGAAGGCGCACTTCTCAAGCACTCGACGAGAGGCCTCGTGGTCCGGGTGACAGTGCGCAGAGAGCTCGACAAGCCCCAGTCTCGCCGCTACCGCGACGACGGCGCTCAGCGCCTCGGTGGCGTAGCCCAAGCCCCAGGCATCCCGGGCGAGGACGAACCCGGTCTCCGCCCGATCAGGGGAACTCGAAAAGGCCAGGCCCGTCCCACCCAAGAGCTGGCCATCCCGGTGACGGATGAGATAGGGCCCGGCGGGCCAGCGGCGCCATGCCTCCTGACTCGCCTTGACGAACCCGCGGCTGTCCTCGACCGCGCGGTGGCGTTTCCAGCTCAACATCCGGGTCACTCGAAAATCCGAGGCGTAGCGATGAAAGATCTCCTCGGCGTCCTCAGGCGCCGGCGGCGCCAGCTCCAAGCGCGCGGTGCGCACCCGCTCGGGCGCCCGCTCAAGCTGGCCGAGCTGGCCGAGCTCGGTCACGGCCGCCGGCCACTCTGAGAGCTCGATTCCTCATAGAGCCGCTTCAGCAATTGCATCTGGCCGATGTGGTGAAGGTCGTGAGCGACGCTTCCGAACAGCAGATCCGCGACTCGATACTTCTTGCTCTTCCCGGCCGGTTCGTCCAAGCCTTCCGGATCCAACGAACGCACGGCGTCCACCAGCCGCCGGTGCTCGCTGCGCAACAGGGCCCTGTCGGCCTTCCAGGCCGCAATCGGCCGGCCCGCGCTCGCTGCCGGCCAGTCGGCTGGTGCCCGCGGAAACGAACCCGCGGGCTCTCCGGTCAACCGCCGACGAACCGCGTACTTCCAGTAGGCCACGTGCAGCGCCAGCTCCCAGATCGAACGGCGGGACGGAGCCGGCCGCCAGCGGGCGGCTTCCGCCGCGACACCGCGCAGGCAGCCGAGAATGGTCGGACCGCCATGCCACGGACCGAGGCCGGTCGGCGGATCCAGAAAGCGCAGCACTTCCGCGAGCCGAGGATCGGGCCGTGCACTCATGCGAGCACCTCGCGCATCAGAGACTCCAGTTGGAACGTGTGTCGCAGCGGATGCATCGCGGCGTGCTCGATCATCGCGTCCAGGCAGTAGGCCGGACCCCAAGTCGAGGGACGCGCGGGAGCGTAGGCCTCCTTCTCGGTCAGGTCCCGCAGCTCCCGATCCCAGGCTTCGAGAATCTCTTCCAAGTAGGTATCGGCGCGCTCGCTCAGGCCCGCCGGTTCCGGCCGTTCGTCAAGCTCGGGTCGCGAGCGGCCACGCTGCTCACAGATCCAGCCAAGATAGCGGGCTGAGCACCCGAGAACATGGGCCAGGAGCACTTCCTCATCGGCGTAGTTCGGGTCCGCCGTTCGAGGCAGACGGAAGTTGCCGGCTCCGAATCGACGCCACGCATCCAGGAAATCCCGCAGATGCCTCTCCTGCAGGGCCACTAGGGTCTCGGCGCCTCGATAGCGATACGCGCCCGCTCCACTCACGATTGATCCTCCAAGAATTCCACGACGCCAGTCGCAAGCTGGTAGACGGCACCGGCCACCACCAGCTCGCCGCCCTCGAGCCGCTCGGCCAAGAGCTTCGAGTCCGCGCCAAGGCCCGTCGCGGCGGCACGGACGTTGGCGGTCACCGCCGCATCCATCAAACCTGCCGGCAGACCTGCCGGATTCGCATCCGTTCCGACTTCAAGAAGCGGTCCAAGCGCCGGCTGGATCCGGCCAAGGACGGCCTCCAAATTCGGCGACACCGGCACGACGCCACGATCCTCGAAACCAGCCAGGGCCCCGGTCACGGCACCGCACCCAGAGTGCCCCAAGACGACCACGAGCCCGGTCCCGAACACCTCGACCGCATACTCGATGCTGCCGATCTCAATCGGCCCAGCCACCTGGCCGGCAACTCGAACGACAAAGAGCTCGCCCAGGCCACAATCGAACACCACCTCCGGCGGAACCCGCGAATCGGAACACCCCAGGACGACGGCAATCGGGCTCTGTCCCGAGACCAAACGCTCACGCTCCCGGGCCGTGAAGCCCCAGAGCGCGGACGCGCGGCCCGACACGAACCGTTCGTTACCCCGCCGCAGCCGGTCCAGGGTAGAGGACGCGTTTGAGCGCGTCACAACGCGGCTCCGGAACGCGCCGCAAACCCAGGTCCGGCTGGCATCGCGGCATCCTATCCCGAGTCCGGTCGGGGGCCGGCGATGCCGTCCTGCCTCTCACCAGCCGCGAAGAAGCTCAAGGCGCTCCCTCCGTACGACCGCGTCGCGACTCGTTGGAAGGCTCTGTGCGGCCCCTCGACGGCCGGCAGCTCGACCCGCGCCGAGTGCTCAATCGCGGCCTCTCCAGCCGGAGCAAGGAGACCAGCAATCGATCGAATCAGAGTGCCGAAGTCGGCAAAGGCGTACGGCGGGTCCGCGAAGACGAGGTCGAAGGGGCCGAGGGCCGCGATCCGACTCCGCATCCCGGGTAACCGGCCGCGAAGGATCTCGAGCTCACAGTCGAGCTCGTCCGCCAGACGGACGTTTCCGGCGAGTACCGCCAGCGCCTGGCGATCGGCTTCGACCCAGACCACCCGCCGGGCGCCGTGACCGGCCGCTTCAAGACCTACCGCACCGCCACCGGCGAAGAGATCCAGCACCCTGGCGCCAGCGAGCCGATCGCGCCAGCGCGAGATCAGTGCCTCCCGGGTGCGAGAACTGGTCGGCCGGGCGCTCTCCGGGACCCGCAAGCGGCGCCCCTTGAGCGCGCCGCCACTGATGCGCAGCCTCCCGCGCGTCACGATTCCGGGTCGATCGGCGGGCGGCCCCGGCGCTCGATCTCGTGGAATTCGAATCGGATCTTGTCGCGGGCGATGTAGAGCACCAGGGGCGACTCGAATCCCGAGATTTCCGCGCCCTTCCCATCCGCGGTCCAACGGTCGATACGGAATCGGTCGCCGTTCTCCTTGACCAAGACGTCACCGACCCGGGGCTCGTACTCGGCGGGCAGGCCCCGAGCGCTCCGCTCGCGCTCGCTCGCCAGGAGAACCACGTCGTCGATGACCCGCAGCACTTGATGGAGGGCCAGGTCCATTGCCGCCATCTTGGGAAACCGGACCTCACGCGCCGGCGCGCCCGGGGTGACGTCCAGCCTGAGCCGCAGCAGACATTGTTCGAGCATCTCTCCGCTGGGCCCGTAGATCCGATCTGGCGTCTCGCTGAGATCCACCTCGCGCAGGCGGTTCAAGAACGCCGTCAACTCTTCCGGATAGAGCTCGGCCAGGCGCAAGCCATCGGTCTCGCCACCCCGCTCGCGCAGCCGCACGGTACCGTTGCCGAAGAGCACGACCGAGCTCGAGAGCTCGTTCGCCGTGCAGTCCAAGCGAAACGTCTCGTGGGTTCGCAGGCTGAAGTCGAGACGGTCGCCGGCATCCCCGGCGATCCCCTGGCCCGCGGCCACGGCCGACCAGCCCCACACGAGAACCAAAGCGGTCCCGATTGCAAGGCGGCGGCGGGTCACGAGTTCTCCACGAGACCAGCCGCGGCGAGCGCGAACTCCAGCTCGCCCTCGGGCCCGAGGGTTCCGCTCCGCCTCGCATGGAGTGTGGCCCGAAGCGCCCGCCCAATCGCCGCGCCGCGGAGGCCTCGCGCTTCCAGATCCCCTCCGGAGATTCCCAACTGAAGCTCGGCGAGCTCCAGCGCTTCGGCGATCACCGGACGGACGCCGGAAGGGGCAAGCAGGCAGGCCAGCATTCGTTCGATCTCGCTAGCCCCGGATAGCTTCTCGGCCAAGCCGGCCAACCGGGACTGATCGTCCGAGTCTACCGTGCCCGCTTCCGTCGGAACCGAGGTCTCCTCCGGAGGCTCCGCACTCGGAATCTCGGCCAGAACCTCGCCCACGCGGCCGGGAGCCTCGAGCAAGACCCGCCGCTCGTCCCGGACCAGGGCCAGCCGGCCGGCCACCACGCTTCGTTCGTCGGCCGTCCGGAGCCACAAGAGCGCCGCCAGCGCCGTTACCCAGGGCAGCGATCCGGACTCGACGGCCGAGTTCTGGGAATCGGTCCGCGAAGGCGCGCAACGTCGCGCGCGGACGGAATCCTTGATCCGCTCCAACCGCTCCAGATCGGCATCCGTCCAGCCCGCGCTCGTGCCCAGACGACGATCGACGCCAAGGGCCGCGAGCCCCCGGGCCGCCCGCGCCGCATGCGCCCCCCGGAAGCACCGGATCAGCTCGGCGCGAAGGCGGGCCCCCGAGACCGCTTCCAAGAGGCCGTCCTGGATGGCGGCGACGGCAAGCTCGCGGGTCGGCGGCGCGAACGCCAAGGGCCGGAAGCGCCGGAAGGCGCTGAGGCGCGCCGCCAGCTCGACTCCCCGGAGAATCCGGGTGGGATCGTCCCGAAAGGAACGGTCGTGCAGGATCCGCAAGACGCCCCGCTCGAGGTCCTCGGCGCCACCAAGCGGATCGATCAAGAGCGGCTCGTCGCAGGCCGGAAACTCGGTCAGCTCGACCGCCATGGCGTTGACCGTGAAGTCCCGGCGAATCAGGTCTTGGCAAAGCACCTCGATGCGATTCGCCGGCTGGTCAGCGAGCGCCTCTACCTGGGGCAAACTTCCTTCCCCAACGTAGACCTCGCGCCGCGCCCGGGAAAAGTCCACTCGTAGCGGCTCGTCTTCCGAGCCTTCTTCGGGCTCGGCAGAGCCAGGCAAGGTGCAACGGGCGGTCAGGAACCGGAGGTTGAAGCGAAACCCGGCCTCCCCGATCCCCAGCTCACGAGCCAGTTCCCCGGCTACCGCCTCCGGCTGCCCGGGACCGATCCACACCAGGTCAAGATCGCGGGTATCCCGACCTAGAAGCCGGTCGCGCACGGCGCCCCCCGCCAGATAGAGCGCGAAACCCCGTCGCCGGGCGAGGCCGGCCACGCGTTCCAGAACGCCGGCGGTCCGAGTGCCGACAAACTCGAGGAGGAGATGCCGGCTCACTTCCCCACGCCCTGCGCGCGCACCGAACGAACCCGTCGCGCCACTCCCGCGGCGCCCCTAGAGCTCGTAGCGTTTGTGGACGTTGCCCGGACCGACGATCCCTTCCAGGGATTGCAGGAACCCGTCGGAAAGCGCGACCTTGAACCGATCCTCCGGAGCGATCCGAACCCGCCTACCGCCGCAGGAAAGCTCGAGATGCACCGGCACCTCGCCGCCGTGCTCGATCAAACAATCCCGTAGCGCTAGCATCTCGTGGTCGCTCAGCCGGTCCTTCAGGACGACGTCCAAGCGCGCGACCACGTCCTGTCTCGCGGTTTCGAGAGGCACGACGTCCTCGACCGTCACCTCGCGGTCTCCGCCGCGCTCGCGCACCTGTCCGGTGACCACCAGAATGGCCTCGTCCTCCAAGTAGTCGTTGAAGCGCCGAAGCTGGTCGCTGAAGACGGCCATCGGAATCGCTCCTTCGAGATCCTCCAGGACGAAACGAGCCATGAACTTCCCGGCATTGCGGCCGCTGCGAATCTTGACCCGGCGCAACCGGCTGACGATGCCGCCGACGCAGACAGTACCGGTGGCGAAGTCCAGCTCGGCCGAGGTGTGGGTGACGCGCGAGCGCAGGGTGGCCTCGTGTTCCTCCAGCGGGTTCCCGGTCAGGTAGAGCCCGAGAACCTCCTTCTCGTAGCGCAGCCTGTCGGCCTCCCTCCAGGGCGGCACCGCCGGATCGGGCTGAGGCGTGGGCATGGCTTCGCTGCTGAAGAGACTCACCTGGCCTTCTTCTTCGGAACGCTGCTGCTTCTGGAAGAACTCCAGCACTCTCTCCAGGGAGGTCATCAGCGCACTCCGGTGCACCCCCATCTCGTCGAAGCTGCCGGACTTGATGAGGCTTTCGAAGACCTTGCTGTTGAGCGCGCGTAGGTCTACGGCCCCGGTGAAGTGGGCGAAATCCCCGAAGCGACCGACGGAGCGGCGGGCCTCCAGAATCGCCTCGACCGCCGAGGAGCCCACACCCTTTATCGCCCCCAGCCCGAAGCGGATGGTGTCGGACAGCGGCGTAAACGACCAGTTGCTCTCATTGACGTCTGGCGGCAGCACCGCGATCCGCATCTCCCGGCACTCCCGCATGTACTTGGCGACGTTGTCCTTCGAGGACATCTCGGACGTCAGCATCGCGGCCATGAACTCGACCGGATGATGCGCCTTGAGATAGGCGGTCTTGTAGGCCAGAAGCGCGTAGGCCACGCTATGGCTCTTGTTGAACCCATAGCCCGCGAAGGGCTCGATGTAGTCCCAGAGCTGACGCGCCTTTTTCGCCGGAACCCCCCGACCGGAGGCGCCGTCGATGAACTTCTGGCGCTGCTCGCGCATCACTTCGAGCTTTTTCTTGCCCATCGCCTTGCGCAGCATGTCGGCCTCGGCCATGCTGAATCCGGCCACCTCCACCGCCAGGCGCATCACCTGTTCCTGGTAGGCGATGACTCCATGGGTCTCGGCGAGGATCGGCTCGGCCTCGGGAACGACGTAGCTCACCTTCTTCTTGCCCAGCTTGCGCTGGATGAACTCGTCGACCATGCCGACCGAGAGGGCGCCCGGCCGATAGAGGGCGTTGAAGGCCACAAGATCGCTGAAGCTCGACGGCTCCGCGCGGCGCAAGACGTCGGTCATTCCCGAGGACTCGAACTGGAACACTCCGCTGGTGCGTCCCTCCCGGAAGAGCGCAAAGACGGCCTCGTCATCGAGATCGGCTTCGTCCAGATCCAGCTCGACGCCCTTCTGGGCCAGCATCTTCAACGTGTCGTCGATGACCGTCAGGGTCCGCAATCCCAGAAAGTCCATCTTGAGCAGGCCAAGCTCTTCGATGACGTCCTTGTCCCACTGGGTGACGATCTCGTCCTTCGAGGTCTTGAACAGCGGCACCAGATCTTGGGTGGGCTGGGGCGTGATGACAACGCCGGCGGCGTGGAGCGAGGCGTGACGGGTGATGCCCTCGAGTCTGGTACCGACGCTTACGATCTCGCTCAGCTCGGAGTCCTCGCGCACGGCGTCGGCCAGGGGCTTGCTGGCGCCCAGGGCTTCTTGAAGCGAACGGGTCATGTCCGGAATCAGCTTCGCGATCCGGTCCACCTTGGCGTAGGGAACCCCCATGACCCGGCCGACGTCCCGCAGCACGCCCTTGGCGGCCAGGGTTCCAAAAGTAATGATCTGAGCGACGTGGTCGCGGCCGTACTTGTCGCTTACGTACTGGATCACCTCGCCCCGGCGCCGCATGCAGAAATCGATGTCGATGTCGGGCAGGCTCACCCGATCCGGATTCAGGAAGCGCTCGAAGAGGAGGCCGTACTGCAACGGATCGATGTCGGTGATGCGCAGAGCGTAGGAGACGAGCGAGCCCGCCGCCGAGCCTCGCCCCGGCCCCACCGGAATGTCGCGGTCGCGGGCGTAGCGGATGAAGTCCCAGACGGTCAGGAAGTAGCCGGCAAAGCCCATGCGCTTGATGATCGCCACCTCGCTGGCCAGGCGCTCGCGGTAGAGATCCGGCGAGAACTTCTCGAGCACCTCGGCATTGCGAGCCTTGAGGTGCTCCAGGCGCCGCTCCAGCCCGTCGCCCACCACCGCCTCGAAGTAGCTGTTGAGAGTGTGCCCGGCAGGTACCGGGAAATTGGGCAGGAAGAACTCGTCCATCGGGATCTCGAGATCGCAACGCTCGGCGATCCGGACGGTGTTCTCGATGGCCTCGGCGTCGTCCGGGAACTGCTTGTACATCTCGTCCGCGGTCTTGAGATAGAACTCCTCGCTGGCGTACTTGAGCCGGTCCCGGTCGGAAAGCACGCGCTGGGTCCCGATGCAGAGCAGCACGTCATGGGCGAACGCGTCGTCCTTGTGCAGGTAGTGGCAGTCGTTGGTCACCACCAGGGGAATCCCGGTGCGGCGGGAAATCCGGCGCAGCACTTCGTTCGAGGTGAGCTGTTCGTCGATGTGGTGGTTCTGCATCTCGAGGTAGAAGTTGCCCTCCCCGAGAATGTCCACGAACTCCTTGGCGCTGGCTTCGGCCTCGGTCTCCCGCCGGTTGCAGATCTTCTCCAGGATCTCTCCCTTGAGGCAAGCCGAGAGCCCGATCAGGCCCTCCGCGTGCTCGCGCAAGAGCTCCTTGTCGATGCGCGGCTTGTAGTAGAAGCCCTCCAGATACGAGCGCGAAGTGAGCTTGATCAGATTCCGGTACCCGGTCTCGTTCCGAGCCAGGAGCACCAAGTGGTTGCTGCTGCCCATGCCCCGCTGCCGGACCGTGCGGCTTCCTTGAGCCACGTAGGCTTCGATGCCCACGATCGGCTTGATGCCGGCGGCCTGAGCCTTCTTGTAGAAATCGATCGCGCCGAACATGTTGCCGTGATCGGTCAGGGCGATCGCGGGCATGCCGGCGGACTTTGCCGCGGCGATCACGTCGTTCAGACGGTTGGCGCCGTCCAGCAGACTGTACTGGCTGTGAAGGTGCAGATGGGCGAAGCTCGAGCTATTCACCGGGGGTCCTCCCCGCCCTCACCCTCCCGGGCTCTCGAGGTCGCGAACCCGGCGCGCTCTAGAACGCGCTCGGCGCTCGGGTTCTGGTAGAGCGCCGATTCCTTGTAGAGCTCGAGCCAGTGCTTGGCGAAGACCTGAATCGCGGCCGCCGCCGGCACCGCCACCAGCATGCCCATGAAACCGAACAAGCTGCCTCCGGCGATGATGGCGAGAAGCACCCAGACCGGATGCAGGTTGACGCTCCGCCCAAGGATCCTGGGACTCAGAACCATGCCTTCGAGCATTTGCGCGCCGCCGAAGACCGCCACGACTCCCACGAGCCGCCAGATCTCCTGGTGCTCGGCCCAGGCCAGCGCAAGCGCCGGCAGCAGCCCGACCACCAGCGCCATGTACGGAATCATGTTCGCCAGCCCGGCGATGAGGCCGATTCCCAAGCCGAAGGGCACGTCCAGGAGCATCAGGCCAATCGCGTTGATCGCGGCCAAGACCAGGGCGATCGTCAGCTGGCCGCGAACGAAGCTGGCCACCGCCGAATCCACCTCGCCCACCCGGCCGAGCACCATTGCGCGGTAGGGCTCGGGTACCAGCTCCGCCAATCCCCGCTTGACCTTCGGGAAATCGACTAGCAGATAGAAGGCGAAAACGGGCACGAAGATCAGATTCAGCAGCGCCAGAACGAAATCGAAGACGTTCGTGAAGACCCGGCCCACGGCCTTGCCGACCGATCCGGCCAGCTCGGGCAGGTTCTCGCGCAACCCCTCTACCGCCCGGCTCTGCAACTCCTCCAGCTCATCCGGATAGCGAGCCTCGAGCCGCTCGAAGACCGGCTCGAGCTGCGCCCGGGCGCGCTCCTGATACGCGGGAAGCCGGTCGGCCAGACGCTCTAGCTGATGCCCGAGAGCGGGCAGGAGAAAGACCGCCACCAGCACCACCGCCAGCACCAGGAGCATCGACAACACGACCACGCCGAAGGTTCTGGAGCGTCCGCGGCGCTCGAACCAATCCACCGCCGGGTCCAGCAGATACGCCACCAGGAGACCCAGCAGCAGCGGCATGAAGATCTTGCGGAAGACGATCAGCAGGACAATCGTCGCGACCAGGCCGCCGACGAAGACCAGCAGGCGCAGCAGCGCCGGATCAGGCTTGCGCATCGGGAGGTGCAGAAGATCCGGAGCCGCCCACCAGACGATTGATGATCGGCACGTACATCAAGCCAGACAGAATGGTGAGCGTGGCCACCGCGTAGAGCGTCACCAGGGCAAGGCGCTCGAAGTCTTGGCGCAGGCCGCTGACCAGAACCAACACGATGGCGGTGATCTGAAGCGCGGTATTGACCTTGCTCAGAACCGTCGGCGGGAAGCTCTCGATCTTGTGGACCAGATAGAGCGTGACGGAGATCAGCAGAATCGAGATGTCGCGAGCCAGGACCAGAACCGTGATCCAGAGCGGAATCTGGAGCCCCGGATGGGTATTGGGGATGGCCAGCATCACGTAGGCGGTGGTCAGGAGCAGCTTGTCCGCGATCGGATCCAGAACGGCGCCAAGAGGCGAGCGCTGATTGAAGTACCGGGCGATAAACCCGTCCACTCCGTCCGAGATTCCGGCAATCGCGAAGATCACGAGCCCGTTGAGCGGCTCGCCCTCGAGCACGGCGATCACGAATAGCGGAATCAGGCCCATGCGGGCCAGAGAAATCAGATTGGGCAGCGTCAGGTTCATCGGGAGCCAAGAATATCCAAGCCGGCAAAACCCATGCGCTCGATGAAGCCACCGGAGGCCGTGGCACCCGGAAGGCAGTCACCTGCCGCGTCCAGAAGGCCACAGCCGAAGGCCAGCGAACAGGCCGACTCGACCGACATCCGCCCGTCCGGATCGAAATCGCCGAGACATGCGGGCCGTGGCCGTTTCAGGTGCAAGACCCGAAGCACGGCCTCGACACTCTCGCCGCGAGTCAGCTCGCGGTCAGGCCGAAAGCTGTGCAGCGTCCGGTCGATGTCCATGAGCCCCAGGTTCACGACCCGCACAATCTCCTGCCGGTGGGGATGCTCGAGAACGTCACTCGCGATCCGGCCTCTTTGCAACCGCCCGTAGCGAACCTCCGGGTACATCCAGAACAGGAGCTTGGCGAACTCGGCCCGGGTCAGCCGGGGCCGCCGGAAGATGTCGCGCACCTCGGACGGCAAGAGGCCCATGCGCCAGCGCAGCTTGGCCTGATCCAGATGCGCCTGCACGGCCGCGTCCTCCGGCCTCTCCCGGGCCAGTTCCTCCAACAAGCGCAGACCGGCGCCGGCGTCGCCAACCTCGAGCTCCAGGGTCGCCAGGCGCAGACGCAGGTCGTCGCCGCCTTCTAGTGTCGCCAGCCGGCGCACCGCGGTCAGCGCGCGCTCGCTCTCCCCGGCCGCCTCGGCGTAGGCGGCGACCAGCTCGAGGGTGGAGCGCCCCTCCGGAGCCCAGGCCTCGACCCGAGCCAGCTCGTCAGCCGCCGCCTGCCAGTGCTGCCGGGCGATCAGATCCCGGACCCGGCCGTCCAGGATCTCCAGGGCCCGCGGCTTGAGGGTAGCCGCCAGCCGAGCCGCCAGTTGGGACCGGCCCGAGATCGCCAGGTAGTGCTCGTAGGCCAGGGGGATACGCTCCAACCGTTCCGCGGCGCGCGCCGCCAGTAGTTGAGCGGCCAGGTACTCAGGATTGTCCCGGGCGACGGGCAGCACCGCCTCGAGCGCGCCCGCCAGATCCCGACCCACGAAGCGCGCTTGCCCTTCGAGCACCACTGCGGGCTCAAAGCCGGAGCTGGCCGCCAGGAAGGCCTTGGCCACCTCGAGCGCTCGAGCGGGATCCCCTCCGGACACCAGCGCCGCGTTGGCGTCGCGAAGCCGCTGGGCGTCAAGGGCCGCGACGCTCAGGGCATAGCCGGCGAGCGGCGACGGCAAGAACCGAGCCTCGGGATGCTCCTTGGGCGCGGGAGCGGCGATGGGACTCGAGGCACAGCCAAGCATCAAGCTCGAGACCGCCAGAACCGATCCGGCGATGGCGGCCCCCGGCATCCGGAAGCCCGGCAGTCCCAGCGCCTTCCTCTTGGGACGGTTCAAGATTCTCAGCAATTCAGATAGTTGCCACACAGTTGCCTCGCTTGTTCCAGAAGGTCCGGGTTTGGGGCCGCCTCCAACCAGACGATCTCGGCGTCTCGCCGAAACCAGGTTTCCTGGCGCTTGGCGTAGCGGCGCGTAGCCCGCACGATCGCTTCGACCGCCTCCTCGCGTGAGGACTCACCGCGGACATGATCCGCCAGCTGCCGATAACCGATCGCTTGAAACGCTGCCTCGTGTCCGGAAAGGCCGCCTCGCAACAGCGATTCGATCTCTTCCAGCCAACCCTCCTCGAGCATGGTTTCGACCCGCTGCTCGATGCGATCGTATAGGAGCGGTCGGGCCATCGTCAAACCCAGCTTCATCACCTCAAGTTCTTTCTTTTCAGTGCTTTCAGCCGCAATCCAGCGAGCGAGCGGGCGTCCCGTCCCAAGCGCGACCTCGAGCGCTCGGAGAATTCGCTGGCGATCGTTCGGGGCCAGCCGTCGTTCGGTCGCGGGATCCAACCGGGCCAGCTCCGTCCGGAGCGCATCCAGCCCCTCGGTCTCCAGGCGCCGGTTGAGCGCCTCCCGCACCGACGGGTCCACGGCGGGGATCTCGTGGATTCCCTCGAAGAGCGCCCGGACGTACAGCCCCGAGCCCCCCACCACGATGGGCAGGCGGCCGCGCTGATGAATGTCGTCGAGGCAGGCCCTCGCCAAGCGCGCGAACTGGCCGGCCGAGAAGGGCTCGCTGGGCTCACGGCAGTCGATCAAGTGGTGCGGCACTTGGGCCCGCTCCTCGACCGAAGGTTTGGCCGTCCCGATGTCGAAGCCGCGATACACCTGTAGGGCATCGGCATTGAGGATCTCACCCTCGAAATCGTGGGCGAGAGCCATCGCCAGGGAGCTCTTGCCCGTAGCCGTGGATCCCACGATCGCGATCGTACGGCGCACCCGGCGAGTGTACGGCAACCGGTCCCTGACTCCTGCCGGGTCTGGACCGACGTCCTCATCGAGCTGGCCGATCGAGTGTTGCGGCCGATCCTCGGGATCACCGGGCTCGTCTGGGACCCAGCGGCAAGCGGATGAGTCCATCCCGATCGGTTCTCAGGATCTTGGCGCCCATGGACCGCAGCCGTACAAGCACCTCCGGGTGCGGATGGCCGTAGCGATTGCCGTGGCCGGCGGCAACGATCGCCAGCCTGGGCGAGACTGCCTTGACGAAAGATCTCGAGCTGGAGGAGCGGCTGCCATGATGCCCGACCTTGAGAACGTCCACATCCAGCCGGTCGCGGTCGCGGCCGGCCAGCAGCAGCCGCTCTCCGGTGGCCTCGAGATCGCCGGGGAACAGCAGGCTCGTCCCGCCGGCATCGACCCGGACAACGAGCGAGCGATCGTTGTCGGAGGGCGAGCGCTCGCCGGAGCCCGCCACGCTGGCCCGCAGAACCTCGAGCCGGAACGAGCCGAGGCGCACCGCACCGCCGCCGGCCAGACGGCGGCCGGTCCGCCCAATCCGGGCCACGCGAGCCCCCCCATCCGGCGCCACCCCGGCCACGCCGCGGAGCGATCGATCGGCACCGGGCCAGCGGTCGGACGCCGGTCGGATCGTCTCTTGGATGCAGGCCGCACCGATCGTCGACGGAGCCACCCAGAGCTCGCGGATGGGGACATAGGCACTCAGGTCGCGAATGCCGTTGCAGTGATCGGCGTCGGCGTGGCTGACGACGGCCAGATCCAGGCTGCGAATCCCCAGACCGGCCAGGACCGGAACCAGAACCCTGCCGCCCAGATCACCTCGCCGCCAGCCCCCACCATCAATGAGAATTGCCACGTCTCGATCGCGAAGCAAGAAGGCGTCACCCTGCCCCACGTCCAGAGCGAAGACCTCGGGGCCCCAAGTCGGAAGCGATCCCCAAAGCGATCCTCCAAGCGATCTCGAACCCGACCTGGCCCTCGTACCGGCTCCGCCAAGAAAGCCCTCCGAGGGCAGGAACTCGACGAAGCCCTGCAACATCCTTCCGAATCGACCGAACGGCTTGCCGGCGGGCACGACCGCGGGCCCGTGGCGACAGCCCTCGCCGAGGCAAAGGACCGTTCCCAGGATCACAGCGCCCGCGATCCGGGCGGCCTTCGGTCTCGCCGTGAGCGCGACTACCAATCCCACGGCCACCACGACCCCAGCCAGCGGAGTCCAGGAGACCGGTACCGTGCTCCAGGGCCCGACGGGTAGGAGCACCAGCCATTCGAGCGGTCGCGCCAGGATCTCGAGCGCGTGCAGCAGCGCCGACGCCGCGGCTGTCGAAACCGGCGCCGCGGCCACGGCCGCCAGCGAGAGCAAGACCGCCGGAACCAGCCAGGGCACGGCTGCCAGATTCAGAAGCGGCCCCAGGGGATGCACCATGGCGAAGATTCCCGCGGTCCAGGGCAGGGTCGCCAGCTGAGCCCCCACCGAGGCCGCGATCGAGCGCCGAAGCCAGCGGGCACCGCCCCGGAAGCCGAGTGTCGAGCGCTCCGGACGATCCCACCGAACGCGGCTTTCTGGCGCCGAGACCTCGCGATTCCCCGGACGGCTCCAGCCCGTCCGTACGTTGGGGCACCACCTCTCCTCGAGCTGCGGGCTCAGAAAGACGATGCCGGCGGTCGCGGCCAGGGTGAGTTGCAACCCGAGACGCCGAAGCATTCCAGGATCCAGGGTCGCAAGCACGACGGCCACCAGGGCCAGAGCCCTCGCCGCCTGCGGGCGACGACTCGCCGAGAATGCGAGCAGACCGATCCCCGCCATCCCCCCCGCCCTCAGCGTTGCCGGGCTGGCGCCCGCCAGGGCGACATAGGCGGCGAGTCCCAAGCCAACTCCTAACCGGCGCCAGCCGGCCGGCAGCGGCCAGAGCAGACCGTACAAGGCGGCAGCGAGTAGGCCTGCGTGGAGACCTGATACCGCAAGCAGATGGGCAAGGCCGGCCCGCCGAAGCTGCCGCTGGATTCCGGGATCCAAGTACCCTCGGTCGCCCAAGGCGAGCGCGCGAGCCAGGGCGAGACCCCGCCGGCCTCGCTCGGTTGCCGCGGCGCCCGCCACATCCTGATCCAGGCGCGCTCGCACCCGCGCCCGCCACGCGTCGAGGGCTCCGACTCTGTCCGGAAGCGTGTCCACCAACCGCCGACTCTTGACGTGGAGGCGCCAGGGGCCGGCCCGAGCGGGTCGCAGGTTGCGTGGTCCAGGATTTCGCCGGACGAAGCCCCGGACCCGCAGAGCCATTCCCGTGGGCGGCGGTTCGTCCCCGGCCAGACTCAGCCGCAGGTCCGTCGAGCAGACGACCCGGGCCGCGCCTTTCTGAGCCTGCCGAGCCTGAAGCAGGCGGCCCCACGCCGTCCATCCCCCGTCCCTGCTCCGGCTCCAGAGCCCCGAAGGCCACACATCGACCCGGGCGGGCCGCTCGCCGTCCAGCCGCGCGAGGCAGTCTTCGAGCTCTTCGGCACGAGCCAAGGCAAGCGCCATCCCGCAGCAGAAGAACGCCACCTGGCGTAGCCAGGCGCGCCGCGTCGAGACCGCCAACGAGCCCGCCAGCGTGGCCGCCACGATCGCCAACACGACTCCGCCATCCACATCCCGGCCGAGACCGGCGACCGCGGCGCCCACGCCCGCCAGATAGCTCCAGGCCCAGGCTTCCCGTCTCCAAGATCCGCCCACACTTGTCGAGACGCTTCCAGGCCGCTCGAATCTGGCGTTGCCGAATCAGACCGGACCTCGGGAAGCGGACTCGAGCCGGACCTCAATCCAAGGTGAGCCGAGACCAGCCCGACCGAGCTGGTCGGTTGGTCCGACGGCTTCGACATCCCCCGGGCCAGTCGGAGCCAGTCGGAGCCACTCGGAGCCGGTCGAAAGCGGCGTGCTCTAGCTCTGTCCCGCGGTGTCCGGCGCCGCCTCCGGCGCGAACAGCGACAGGGTCGGCAGGCCCAGCTCGGCCCGCACGGCGCTTCGGCGGAGCATCGTCTCGACGGCCTCGAGCTCCTCGGCTCCGATCCGCTCGCGCAGACGCTCGCGCGCGGCGGCAACCGAGCGGGTCACGGTCTCCAGCCGCTCCGCGGAGAGATCCCCGACCGCCGCATCCAGGAAGTCCCGGTCCAGGCGAGCCAGGGCAGCCTCCGCGACTTCGGCCTCGGATCCCAGAAGCTCCACCACCGCCGCCCGCAGCCGGCCGGCGTCGCGCAGATCCACTGGGACGGCCTCGGCCAGGCGACGCAGGCGAGCATCCACGTCCCAGGACACGGGCGCATCCGAACGCTCCCCGCCCCCACCCATCTCTCGCACCCGCCGCCAGGCTCCCCGAACCGCGCCGTCGAAATAGCGCAGGCTCCGAATCCCGGCCAGGGCTCCGCGCCGTACGCGCTCCCGATCCGGCTCGCCGGCGTCCGCGCCGCTCGTGCCAACCCCGGCTCCCTTCCAGCGCTCAGCCACCTGCTCCATGACCCGCACCGCCAGCGCCAGAGGCACGCCTTCCTCGAGCCACGCGCGCGCCGTTTGCCAATCGGCTGGCGACAGCAGGAGCGGAGCTCCCCGGAGTCGGATGAAGGTCTCCTCGAGAGCCAGGAAGTAGCCATGCGCCCCACCGCCCTCGGAGCCCGGCGTCCGTTCGCCTCCGCTATCAGCGTTCATCCCTCGATAACCTCGCTCGACAGCAGCTCGACGACACCATCCTCGGTTTCCAGCTCGAGGCCGGCGCGCTCGTTGACGCGGGCGAACCGTCCATTCACGACCCGGCCGCCATGCCGACAGCGCAGCCGATCCCCGGGCCGGTGCAGCAGGCGCTCTCGATAGCGCTCGAGCGTGTCCTGCCAGTCCCCGGCGGCCAACTCACGATCGATACCGCGGGCGACGTCGAACGCCAGCGCCACCGGATCGACGCCGCCGGCTCCCAGAAGCTCCAGGGAAGAGCTCTCGGCCAAGGGAAGATCGGGCTCGCGATGGTGGCAGTTGACGCCGACTCCCACCACCGCGTTGCCGACCGCGGACTGACCCAGCCTGCCGGTGCCTCGCGTGACGCTTTCCACGAGCACGCCTCCAATCTTGGCCGCGCCGACGCGCAGGTCGTTCGGCCACTTGAGCTCGACCCGACGTTCGATCCAGGCCGAGACGGCCTCGGCGGCGCCGAGGGCCGCTAGCAGCGGCAGCGCCCGCAACTTCGTCAGGCCGAGACCCGGATATCCCAGGCTCAGGTACATTCCCAGGCCGGCGGTGCTCAACCACTGATTGCCACGCCGGCCCCGGCCCGCGGTCTGCTCGTAGGCCACGACGCCGATGCCGCTCGAGATCCGGTCCTCGCCGTCCTGCCGGAGAAGCAGACACCGCACCAGCAAGTTGGTGGAATCGACCGAGCGCACCAGGACCCAGCAGCGTTGGTCGCCCGCTGCCTGGCGATGAAGCGAGCGGCACCAGACGTCGAAAGGCTGCGGGCCCCAAGCGTCCGCCGGCGGCGTCACTCGTCGTAGGCTTCGAGCTCGGCCAGACGCTCCTTGATCACGACTTCCGCCAGATCGGGGATGACCTCCCAGGCGACGTCGCGAATCGACTCTTCGGACAGGAGCTCGACCACGCGGCGCGCGATCCGATCCACCGTCTCGTCCGAGAGCTCGAGCGGGGCCTCGGCGGTGGCGGGAGACGCGACCTGGGAAGCGGAATCGGCCGCAACCTCCGCGCGCTCCGGGGAAGGCTCTGAAGCGGGCTCGGCAACCATGTCGGCCGCCGCTGGAGTCTCCGGCATGTCTTCCGGCTCGAAGTCTGCCGTCCCACCGTCATCCCCGGCGGGCGCCGCAACGGCCAAGGGTGATTCGATCGGCGTCAGCTCGGGCGTCGGCGAAGCGGCGGCCGCGGGCGCGGCGACCAGGTTCCGGACCTTCCCCAGCAGCTCCTGCGAGTCGAACGGCTTCTTCAAGAAATCGTCGGCACCGACTTCCTCGGCGCGCTCCTCGTCGAACGCCTCAAAGGTGCCCACCAGAAGCAGAACCGGCTTGTCGGGGAACCGCTCCTTGACCGTCTCGCACACCTCATAGCCATCGGTCCCGGGCATGTGGACGTCGGTAATGACGAGGTCCGTCGAGCTCGACAGCGTGCTCAGCGCCTCATCGCCGCTGGCAACCGCTACCAAGTCGTAGTCCTCGTCCATGAACGTCAGCTCGACCACTTTGCGAATCGTGACGCTGTCGTCCGCGAGAAGAATCTTCCTGCTCATAACTCCCTCCGGTGCTTCCGCTACGAACCGCCCGCCACCGCATTCAGGCCCAGCCGCTCATTCAGGTAGGACACGACGTCTCCCGTAGCGGTGCCAGGCAGGAAGATCGCGTCGATCCCCGCCTCCTTCAACGGCCCGATGTCCTGCTCGGGAATGATGCCGCCGGCGAAGACGAGGATGTCTCCAGCACCTTCCTCGGCCAGACCCTGTGTGATCTCCGGCAACAGCACGTTGTGGGCTCCGGAAAGAATCGACACTCCGACCGCCGCCACGTCCTCCTGGACCGCCGCGGCGACGATCTGTTCCGGGCTCTGGCGCAGGCCCGAGTAGATGACCTCGAAGCCGGCGTCCCGCAGAGCTCGGGCGATCACCTTGGCGCCGCGGTCGTGCCCATCGAGACCGGGCTTGGCGATGAGAATGCGCGCGTTCGTGCTCATAGGCCGGCCGATTCTAGCAGCCGAGCTTTCGTCTCGGGGACGGTCTCCAGCTCATTCCCGGGGGGCCGGCGCACGCCCTTCGGCCGCCGAATCGAGTCAACGGCGACCGCCGAGAACCCGGCTCAGAAAACCGCGGGCTCCTCGTAGGTACCGAAAACGTCCCGCATGGCGTCGCCGATCTCCCCGACGGTCGCATAAGCACGGACGCAATCCAGGATCAGCGGCATCGTGTTGGCGTCGCCGGACGCTCCTTTGCGGAGCGCGTCCAGCGTCCGCTCGACGGTCCCGCCGTCGCGGCGATCCTTGACGCCGTCGAGGGAGGCAGTCTGCCGATCGGCGAGATCGTCCGAGATGTACAGGATGTCGAGCGGTTCCTCGTCCTCGAGCTCGAACGCATTGACCCCCACGATGAGCTTGGTCTCGTCCTCGATCGCGCGCTGGTACTGGTAGGCGGCGTCCATGATCTCGCGCTGCGGGAAACCCGCCTCCACCGCTTCGACCATGCCGCCGAATTCATCGATCCGGCGGAAGTAGTCGAAGGAGCCCTCCACCATCCGCCGGGTCATCTCTTCGATGAAGTACGAGCCGCCGAGCGGATCCACGGTGTTCGCGGCGCCCGACTCATGGGCGATGATCTGCTGGGTGCGAAGCGCGATCCGGGCGTTCTCCTCGGTTGGCAGAGCCAAGGTCTCGTCCAGCGAGTTGGTGTGCAGCGACTGGGTACCGCCCAGCACCGCGGCTAGAGCCTGGATCGTGGTCCGCACCACGTTGTTGTACGGCTGCTGCGCGGTCAACGAACAGCCGGCCGTCTGGGTGTGGAAGCGAAGCATCCAGGAGCGTGGGTTCTGGGCACCATAGCGATCACGCATGACCGTCGCCCAGATCTTGCGTGCCGCCCGGTACTTCGCGATCTCCTCGAAGAAGTCGTTGTGACTATTGAAGAAAAAGGACAGCCGCGGAGCGAACGAATCGACGTCGAGGCCCGCGCGGATACCGTATTCCACGTATTCCATGCCGTCGCGCAGAGTGAACGCCAACTCCTGCAGCGCCGTCGATCCGGCCTCGCGGATGTGGTATCCGGAAATCGAGATCGTGTTCCAGCGCGGCACCTCCTGGGCGGCGAACGCGAACTGATCCGTGATCAGGCGCATCGACGGCCGGGGCGGATAGATGTACTCCTTCTGGGCGATGTACTCCTTCAGGATGTCGTTCTGCAGGGTTCCGGCCACCTGCTTCTGGATGTCGGCGCCCTGCTTCTCGGCCACCGCCAGGTACATGGCGAAGAGAATCGGGGCCGTCGAGTTGATGGTCATCGAGGTCGTCACCTGGTCCAGCGGAATCCCTTCGAACAGGGTCTCCATGTCGGCCAGGCTGTCGACCGCGACGCCGCACTTACCCACCTCGCCCCGGGCCATCTCGTGATCCGAGTCGTAGCCGTAGAGGGTCGGCAGGTGGAAGGCGACCGACAGACCGGTCTGGCCGTGCTCCAGCAGGTACTTGAAGCGCTGGTTGGTGTCGGCCGCCGTGCCGAAGCCGGCGAACTGCCGCATGGTCCACAGCTTGCCTCGATAGCCGGTCGGATGAATGCCGCGGGTGAACGGAAACTCGCCCGGAATCCCGATGTCCTCGAGCGGATCGAGATCGGCCACCCGATCCGGAGTCACCAGATGCGGGATGGTCATGCTCGAGACGGTGGTGAAGTCCTCTTTCCAGTAGGGCCTGCGCTCGCGGCTCTTGGCCGTCGCCGCCTCCCAGCGCTCGCGGGAGCCGGTGAGCTCGTCCGTCGCGCCGGAAGCGTCGGAAGACTCCGCCGCCTCCGGCTCCTCGGTCGCCGGCGGCTCGAGCACCGCGGCGGACTTGGTTCGGGAATCCTGGTCGTCGGGCATGCGAGGTCCTTTCCGGAAAGGCTGAGTATAGCGCTGGCAGAGGCCCCAAGATCCGTCAGGCGGGCGCGCCCGGTGAAGACGTCTACGAGTCTTCCCGGCGGAGCTCGACCGCGTACTCCATCCGCTTGTCGAGCAGGCTCTTCTCCATGGCCAGAGCCGAGTGCAACAGGACCTCCTCCAAGCCCTCGATCGAATCGATCGGTTCGCCGCCGGGGAGGTTGTCCCCATACAAGATCATCAGCACCCGCCCGCTCACGATGAGTGGCGCCAGCAGCACCTCTCGGGGCCAACCGCCGCCGAGCTCGTCCAGCAGACGGCGGTTCACGGCGTTGTCCTTCGGGGTCAGCACCTTGGGTTCGCGCCGGGCGATCGCTTCGCGAAAAACGGACGGCTCACCCAGGCCGACCACGACCGATCGGATGCGAGCCGCGGCCCGCGCCTCGTCGGCCTCGAGACCGTACTGCCCGACTCCGGAAAAGCCCCGCGGGCTGGCGCTGAAGATCGCGCCGCGCCGGGTCAAGCCGCGGGCAAATCGCAGCAGCGGCAACGTCACCTCGCCACTGAAGCTCGGCGTCCGGAACTCCCGCATCAGGCTACCCAGCGAGCGCCTGGGCTGGGGCTGGCGCTCGTCCCGCTCCAGCTCGTCGGCGACCGCCTCGATCGCGACCCGGTCGGCCGAGATGCCTTCCTTCAAGAGAAACTCACGAGCGCGAACCTCGATCTCGCCCAGCTCCGGAATCTCGAAGCGCTCGAAGCGATAGAAGCCACGGGTCCAGCCCAGGAGCTCGCGCAGCACCTTCTGGTTCTGGCGAATCACACAGTCTTCGAGCGTCTCCTGGGCGACCAGTCCTTCGGCGACCAGAATCGTCCCGAGCCTGCGTTCGTCTTCGGAGGAGTGCTGGATCTCGAGCGCCCGGGACAGCCCGGCTTCCGACAAGTGTCCTTTGCAGATCAGGATGTGGCCGAGGGTTTCCCGCACCGAGCTGGAGGCGGCGAAGATCACCTTGCCCTGGCGCAGAACGATCAGCCCTTCGCCGGCGGGCTGCGCGACCTTGACTCGTCCGCTCGCGCCCGACAGCGCCAGAAGCTCCAGCAGGGAGCTCAGGCCCACCTTCTCCAACCTACCTTTGATCGCCACCCGGCCGCCCTCCGCCGTTATTGGGACGAGTGCCGACGCAACAGGTGCCGGCCGATCACCAGGCGCTGCATCTCACTCGAGCCCTCATAGATGGTCGTCACCCGCACGTCCCGGTAGAGCCGAGCGATCTCGTACTCCTCCGAAAAGCCGTTGCCGCCGTGGATCTGAAGGCTTTCGTAGCAGGCTCGATTGGCGGCCTCAGAGGCGAAGAGCTTGGCTTCGGATGCCAGCCTGCCCCCGTCCTTTCGGCCCTCGGCCAGGGCCGCGCGATGGGTCAGGGTGCGCGCCGCGGCCAACTCGGTGGCCATGGTCGCGATCTTGAACTGGATCGCCTGATGCTTGGCGATCGGCCGGCCGAACTGCACCCGCTCTTTAGCGTACGCAATGGCTAACTCGAGCGCGCGCCGGTGAATCCCCACGCTCTGGGCGGCGATGCCCAGACGGGAGTGGTCCAGGGTCGCCAGCGCGATCTTGAAGCCCTGCCCTTCCCGCCCGATCAGATTGGCGGCGGGCACGCGGCAATCTCGAAAGACCAGAGGCGCGGTGTTCGAGGCGTGGAGGCCCAACTTCCTCTCCGGCTGGCCGATCTCGAATCCCGGCGCGTCGGCCGGCACCACGAAGGCGCTGATACCGCGTTTGCCAGCCTCGGCGTCGGTCTTGGCCATCACCACGAAATAGCGAGCGAAGCCCGCGTTGGTGATCCAAGCCTTCTCTCCGTTGAGCACCCAGAAGTCGCCGTCGCGCACGGCGCTGGTCTGAAGCGATCCGGCGTCCGAGCCCGAGCCCGGCTCGGTCAGGCCGAAGCCACCGAGCGCCTCGCCGCTGGCCAGCTCCGGCAGCACCCGAGCCTTCAGCTCATCGGCTCCAAAGTGCGCGATCGGCCAGCAACAGACCGAGTTGGTGACGCTCATGGTGCCGGCGGTAGACGGACAGACGACCGCCAGCTCCTCGACCGCCAGCACGTAGCTCAAGACCGAAAAGCCGGCGCCGCCGTACTCCTCCGGCACCATCATCCCCAAGAGCCCCATCTCGCCCATCTCGGCGACGATCTCGTCAGGGAACGTCTTGGTGTGATCCCGATCCGCCGCGCCGGGACGGATGCGCTCTTCGGCGAAGCGTCGCACCTCGAGGCGCAGCAGCTCCTCTTCTTCCTCAAAGGCGAAACCGATGGATCCGTCCGCGCCCGCCATCACCGCCTCCGGACCTAGCAGCTCACAGCCGTGGTCCCGACGGCCGCGCCGCGCACGTCGTGGAGCCTGGTCCAAGGTACGGCCACCTGGGACAGAGACCCAGGCGGCCGGCGTTGGGGGGGATCTCCGGCTAGCCCAAAACGAGGGTCCAAGGAACTCGCGCCTCGCCGACCCGACGAGCGGCACTGCCGAACGACCATGGGAGCGTCTACCACCAGCCCGCTAGTCCGCCAGCACCGAGGCCGCGATAACCAGCTTTTGGATCTCGCTCGTGCCCTCGTAGATCTCGGTGATCCGGGCGTCCCGGAAGTACCGCTCGACGTTGTACTCCCGGGTATAGCCATAGCCGCCGTGAATCTGGAGCGCCTTGTTGGTCACCCGCTGGGCCATCTCCGAGGCATAGAGCTTGGCCTGAGCGGCCTCTAGCGTGCAGCGCTTCTTGACGTCCTTGGTCCAAGCGGCCTTCCAGGTCAGGAAACGAGCCGCGTCGATCTCGGTCGCCATGTCGGCCAGGTAAAACTGAATCGCCTGGAAGTTGGAGATCGCTCGTCCGAACTGCTCGCGCTCCTGCGCGTAGCTCATGGCTTCGTCAAAGGCTCCCTGCGCGATGCCCACCGCCTGGGCGGCGATTCCGATACGGCCTCCGTCCAGTGTCCGCATGGCGATCTTGAACCCGTCGCCTTCCTCACCGATCCTCTGGGTCGCTGGCACCCGCATGTCTTCGAAGGCGAGCTCGGTCGTTCCGGAGGCGTTGACCCCCAGCTTGTACTCATGGGTGCCACGGCTGAAGCCCTCGGTGTCGCAAGGCACGATGAAGGCCGTGATGCCCTTGTGCTTGAGCTCGAGATCGACGGTCGCGAAGACCAGGGCCAGATCGGCGTCGGTGCCGTTGGTGATGAAGACCTTGTTGCCGTTCAGCACGTAGTCGTCGCCGTCTCGCTTCGCCGTCGTCCTCAAGGCGGCGGCATCACTGCCGGCTCCGGGTTCGGTCAGGGCAAAGCAGCCCAGCTTCGCGCCCGACGCCAGCGGCTCCAGAAATTCGTGCTTCTGCTCCTCGCTGGCGAACTCGAGCAACGGATCGCAGACCAGCGAATTGTTGACCGACAGGATCACCCCGCTGGTGGCACAGAAGCGGCTGATCTCCTCGATGGCCACGCAGTAGGACACGGTGTCCATCCCGGAGCCGCCATACTGCTCGGGCACGGCCACACCCGCGAGCCCCAACTCGGCCGCCTGCTGGAAGAAGCCGTCCGGGAAAATCCCCGACTCGTCGATCTCCTTGGCGCGCGGCGCTACCACCTCGCGGGCAAATCGGTTGACCTCGTCCTTGAGCAGCTGTTGCTCGTCACTCAAATCAAGATTCATGTCGTCCTCGCGTCAGCGCCGCCGAACTCGTGAGTCCGAGCTCGCGAGAGGTCCGGCCGCTAGCCTGCTGGGTTGCCGGAAAGCGAACGCCTTCCGGACCCCGATCCTAGCACGCCGGCACGATCGCATTTTTCATCCCCAATGCGGCCCGCGACCGATTCCAGCCGGTTCCAAGTCGAGATAGACTCCCCTCGTGAGCGACCCCGGCTATACCGCCCTCGAAGTGCGGAGTTACCTTCCCTCTGGCTGGAATCTGCTCGCCGGCGAGGGAGCCTGGCGCGCGGAGGAGGGCACCTGGACGATTGCCGTCCAGGACATCGCCGAGCAAGAGTGGCCCCTCGAAGTCTCCGCCCGCGATGCCGAGTCTTTGGGCCGCATCCCGGCGCTCAAGAGCGCGATCGACCGGCTCTACCGGCACGCTTAGAGCACCACGACTGCAACCCAGACGGCCGTCGGACCCCCGGGCCACCAGCCAATCGGCCGCGCCTGCGTCAGGAGCGGCGGCTGCCCGGAATCGACAGAGGAACCTCTTGTCGGCACAGCGGGCACGACGCGGGGTCGAAGGTCGCGACCTCGAGCTCGTGGAGACAGGCGAACGGTGCATCGAAGGGCCCGACGCCGCCGGTCCGATCGATGATCGCCGCATAGGCCAGGACCTCGGCGCCGAGCGACCGCACCACCTCGCCGGCCTCGAGCGCCGAGCCCCCGGTGGTCACCACGTCTTCCACGATCACGACCCGCTCGCCCGGCGCCAGCTCGAATCCACGCCGCAGGGCCATCGCGCCCGCCAAGCGCTCGACGAACCGAAACGGGACGTCGAGAGCCTTCGCCACGGTGTAGCCGATGACCAGGCCGCCCAGGGCCGGCGCCACGATCGAGTCGAGTGGCAGGTCCAGCAACCGGCGCGCCAGGGCCCGGCCGACGGCGTCGGCTCGGCCGGGCGCTTCAAGCAGCTTGGCGCACTGGACGTACCGAGCCGAATGAAGGCCCGAGGAGAGCTCGAAATGTCCCTCCCGAAGCGCCCCTGAGGCCAGAAGCTCCCGCTCGAGGTCCAGTTCGGGGACCGAGTCCACGGCGCCCGGCACTAGCCGCTCCGGCTCTGACTACTCTGCCGCTTGATCCCGTACTGCTCCATCTTCTTGTAGAGATTCGACCTGGGCGTCTCGATTCGTTCGGCCGTGCGGGTGACGTTCCAGCTGTTCTCTTCGAGCTTCCGCAGCAGAAAAAGCCGTTCCGACCTCTCGCGGAAGT
This sequence comes from Candidatus Multivoradales bacterium, assembly GCA_965223155.1. GTDB lineage: Bacteria > Acidobacteriota > Thermoanaerobaculia > Multivoradales > JAHEKO01 > CALZIK01. The sequence continues at coordinate 246,504 of CBDCVR010000013.1, read as the reverse complement.
CCTTCAAGGTCTGGGCCTCGGCCAAGGATCCGGAAAGCGCGGCGCCCCCCCCACCCAGGAGAGCCTCGACTTCGCTCCGGCCGATGGGATCCTCGGAGCTCAGGATCAGGAGCCGTTCGACCACGTTCTTGAGCTCGCGCACGTTGCCCTTCCACGGTAGCCCGCGCAGGTATTGCAGCGCTTCGTCGTCCAGCTCCTTTGGCTGGTAGTTGTTGGCCGCCGAAAATCTCCGAATGAAGTACTCGACCAGCTCGTCGATGTCCTCGAGATGCTCGCGCAAGGCCGGCGTCGCGATCGGAATCACGTTGAGCCGGTAGTAGAGGTCCTCTCGGAAACGGCCCGCTTCGATCTCGGCCGCGAGGTCGCGATTGGTGGCGGCCACGACCCGCACGTCAACCTTGAGGACCTTCTGGGCGCCGACCGGCTCGACGTCGCCGTCCTGGAGCACCCGCAGGACCTTGGCCTGGGTTCGCCCCGACATGTCGCCGATCTCGTCCAGGAAGATCGTGCCGCCGTCGGCCTGGACGAACTTGCCGACCTGCTTGCGCGAGGCTCCGGTGAAGCTGCCCTTCTCGTGGCCAAAGAGCTCGGACTCGATCAGCTCCTCGGGAATCGCGGCACAGTTGACCTGAATCAGGACCTCGTCGCGGCGGGAGCTCTTGGCGTGAATGGCCCGTGCCACGAGCTCCTTGCCGGTGCCGCTCTCGCCGGTGATGAGGACCGTGGCCGGCGTAGGCGCCGCTTTCTCGATCGTGGCGCGAAGCCGGTCCATGGCCTCGGATCCGCCCACCAGGTCGTCGTAGTCGGTGCGGTGGACGCCCGAGTCCCGCTGCAGGCGGGCCGTGTCGACGGCATTTCGGAGGCTGACAAGGACCCGCTCCCGCTGCAGCGGCTTCTCGAAGAAGTCGTACGCGCCCATCTTGGTCGCCTCGACCGCGGTGGTGACGTCGCCATGTCCCGTGATGATGACGACCGGCATGTCGTAGCCGCGATCGGTCAGGTTCTTAAGCACGGCAAGGCCGTCCAGGCCCGGCATCTTGATGTCCAGAAGCACCGCGTCCGGCGGGTGCCGGCGCACCGCTTCGATCGCCTCCTCGCCGTTCGCGGCTTCCTCGACCCGGTAGCCCTCGTACTCGAGGATCATGCGTAGGCTCTCGCGAATGGAACTCTCGTCGTCAGCGACCAGAATCCGTCCGCGAACACTCTTGTCTCGATCGGCCATGGCGCGGAGTCTACCGTCTTCGGGGGACTCCGGCGCCCGGCCTAGGGACGCTGCGAGATGGCTAGCCAGGACTTCTCACCGGCGTTCGCGAATGTTAGAAGGTACGACGGGCGAGGCGGGGCGATGCAAGCGTGGCCGTGGCTACGTCGAGAAGCCCGGGCATGCGTGGCCTTCGGACCGGATGCTGGTGCGAGGTGCAGGCTGGGGGCCGGCCCGCAGATCGCGGGCCGGCCCCGGCCAAGGAGGTTTGTGAAACGCCTACTCGCGCGGAACCTGCGGGAAGGCGAAGATCGGTCCCAGCTCCCGGCCGCCAGAGAAACGCTCCAGATAGATTCGTAGACGCGAGGCCGGCGGCGCGTCGCGGACGATCGCCTCGAACTCTTCGACGTCCGTCACCGCCTCACCGTTGACCTCGGTGATGATGTTGATGACGTTCCGGGTCTGGACGCCTTCGTCGTAGAGCGGGCTCCGCGGCGAGACGCTGGTGATCCACACCCCTTCGAAACCGTCGGGGATGCCATGCGATTCGCGGAGTCCCGGTGTCAGATTCTGGTAGCGGAGACCGAGCCACTCGATCCCCCGCTCTTCGTCCTCGTCCGCTTCGGGGACCTCGGCGGTGTCGCTCGGACGCTCGGCCAGCTGCACCGTCTTGGTCATGCGCTTGCCGTTACGCAGCAGCTCGACCTCGACGCTGGCCTCGGGACCCTGGAGCGAAACATAGTCGATGAGCTCGCGCGTGGTCTTGATCTTCCTGCCATCGACGCCGAGGATGATGTCGCCTTGGCGCAAGCCGGCCTTCTGCGCCGGCTGGTCCTCCATGACGTCGGTCACGAGAGCCCCGTCGGTCGAGGTCAGGCCGAAGGCTTCGGCCGCGTCCTGGTCGAGGTCCAGCACGCCGATGCCCAGGTAGCCACGGCGGACTCGCCCTTCGTCGCGCAGAGCCGGCAGGACCTGTTCGAGGATGCCGACGGGCACGGCGAAACCGATGTTCTCGGAGCCCCAGTTGATCGCGGTGTTGATGCCGACGACCTCTCCCCGAAGGTTGACCAGAGGTCCGCCCGAGTTGCCGAAGTTGATCGCGGCGTCGGTTTGAATGAAGTTCTCGAACGACTGCGTCTCTTGGCTGATGTTGATGCGGCGGCCCTTTGCGCTGACGACGCCGACGGTCACGGTGTCGGCGAGGCCCAAAGGACTGCCTATCGCCATCACCCACTCGCCCACCCGGAGTTCGTCGCTGTTGCCCAGATCCAGATACGGGAACTCGCCCTCGCCCTTGATCTGCAGCAGGGCCAGATCCGTGGCCGCGTCCTTACCCTTGACTTCGGCCTCGTAGGTTCGCTCGCCAAGATGCACTTGAACTTCTTCGGCGCCTCGGATGACGTGGTTGTTGGTCACCACCAGGCCGTCGGCGGAGATCACGAAGCCACTGCCGCCGGACTCCTGGCGAAACTCCTCGCCGTCGCCATTGTCCTCATTGCGGGGGTCCCGCCGCCTGGGCGGACCGAAGAAGAACTCGAAGGGATCCACCTGGCGCCGCGAGGGCGCCCGTTCGAAGGACCGGGCCTCAATCGAGGCGACCGCCGGGCCTACGCGATCGGCCAGCTCGGCAAAATCCGGAAATCCGTTGGAGACCGCCAGCGCCGGCCGGGCTCGGCTGGAGTCGGTGGGCGCGCTGACGCTCGGGCTGGTCAGGTCGAGGCCACCGGCCAGGACCATGCCAAAGACCACCGCCCCAAAGACGAGCACCGCGGTCAAGAGTTTTCGGCTCGTGGGTTTCATGCTCGTCCTCCCTGCTGGCTGATCGTTCGGCAAGTAACCACGAGGGACCCGGAAGCAAGGCGCTTGCCACGCTCAGAAGCCCGAGGAGGTAGCTTCGAGCGACCCGCGGCGCCAATTTGGCAGGACTCCCGCTCCTCGGAGGCAGCCGCAATGACCGCAACAGAGGTCTCGACGGCCACTTCAGCGAGATCCCTCGAACGGGTTGAAAGCGGCCTGAAAGCGTGCCTATAATCGAGCCGCTCGCGTTGCCCGGGCTCTCTTGCCGGCTGTCGGCGGGGAGCCGGCAGAGGGCCAACGATGGGCTGCGGCGGGCCGACGATGGGGAAGTGGGGGCGTCCCACTCCTTTTTTTTTGTCGTCGGAGCGCGAGTGCGAAGGATGAAGAACGCTCAGACGAAGGCACCACCTACCACCGACCCGGTGACCAGAAACGTCCCGGCCGAGGTCTGTGAGGAGCTCGTCGCCGTTGCCCGACGCAACGACTGCGAGCTCTTGGAGGCTTCGTTCGCCGGCGGCGTCCTCAAACTCATCCTGGATCGCAAGGAGGGCGTCGGGCTGGCCCATTGCGAGACCGTCTCGCGGGAAGCGTCGGCGTTTCTGGACGTGGTCGATTTCGGCGGCGGCCGTTACACCCTCGAGGTCAGCTCCCCCGGGCTCGACCGTGAGCTCTACTCCGGGGGAGATTACGAGCGCTTCCGCGGCTCCGCCGTCCGCATCACCTGGACCGACTCGGGCCGCAAACGCACCGACGAGGCGGTCCTCGTCGGCCTCGACCCGTCGGGCTCCGCGGCGACCTTCGAGTTCGCCGATGGCACCCGCACGGTCCCCTTCCACGACATCGTGCAAACGCGGCTCGATCCGCAGTTCTAGGAATCTCATCTCATGGCGGCAGTAAAAGCACCCGAATTCAACCTCACCGAGCTCTTGGACCAGGTCTCGCGCGAGAAGGACATCGACATCGATCGATGGATCTCGGCGCTCGAAGACGCGATGGCGTCGGCGGCCAAGAAGCAGCACCGCATCAAGGCTCCCGTGCGGGCCACCTTCGACCGCTCCAGCGGCGGCTTCGACGCCTTCATCGTCAAGACCGTGGTCGACGAGGTCGAGGACCCGCTGGCCGAGTGGACCGTCGAGGAAGCCGCAGACGAGAAGCCCGACGCCGCCGTCGGCGACGAGATCCACATCCCGATCTCGACCGAAGGTCTGGGCCGCATCGCAGCTCAGTCGGCGAAACAGGTTCTGTACCAGCGTGTGCGCGAGGCCGAGCGCGAGAAGATCTACAACGAGTACATCGATCGCGTCGGCGAGGTCCTGAACGGCACCGTCAAGCGCTTCGAGCGCGGCGACATCATCGTGGATCTGGGCCGCACCGAGGCCGTGGTGCCGCGTAGCGAGCAGTCCCGTCACGAGCGCTACAGCCAGGGCGAGCGCATCCGCGCCGTCATCATCGACGTTCACATGCAGCCCAAGGGGCCCCAGGTGGTCCTATCCCGAACCGATCCGCGCCTCCTGGTCAAGCTGTTCGAGACCGAGGTCCCGGAGATTTACGACGGTACGGTGCTGATCAAGGCCGCGGTCCGTGCTCCGGGCGAGCGCGCCAAGGTGGCGGTCTTCAGCCGTGAGCGAGACGTCGATCCGGTCGGCGCCTGCGTCGGCATGAAGGGGTCCCGGGTGCAGTCCATCATCCGCGAGCTGCGCGGCGAGAAGATCGACATCATCGAGTACAGCGAAGACTTGGTGACCTTTGCCCAGAGCGCCCTCGCTCCGGCCCGGATCACCCGCGTTTCGGTGACCCACCAGGGTGAGACGCCGCATCTCGACGTGATCGTCGAGGACGAGCAGCTCTCGTTGGCCATCGGCAAGCGCGGCCAGAACGTGCGCCTGGCGGCGGAGCTCCTGAAGTCCAAGATCGACATCAAGAGTGAAACGGACGTGAAGGACGAGGTCGCCGACGCCCTCGCCAAGATGCTGGAAACCGCCATGGCTGAAGAGACCGAGGCCGCTCCGGAAAGGGTCTTCGACCTGACCGCGGCTCCGGGAGTAGGTGCCAAGACCGCCGAGATCCTCGCGGAAGCCGGATACGGCGAACTGGGCGCGCTTCTGGCCGCCGATCCGGACGTCCTCGCCGAGCTGGAAGGCGTCGGCCCCAAGACCGCCAAGGCCATCCTCCAATGGGCAGAGACCTTCCGCGAGGATGATGACGCGCCGGCAGAAGAAGAAGTGGCCATGGAGGCCGAGCCGGCCGTGAGCGAGAGTCCCGCGGTCGATGACTCAGACTTCATGGCCGCGTTGAGCCAGGCCTTGCAGGAAGCGGAAGACGCCGACGGAGCGGCATCCGAGGAAGAGTAAGCCGGCCGCAGGCGCGCGCTGTCAGGAGTTCCAAGAAATGGGAAAGATTCGGGTCCAAGATCTGGCCAAGAAGATGGGCATCGAGAGCCAGGACCTGCTATTCAAGCTCAAGTCCATCGGGGTGCAGATCGACGAGAAGAACCCGACGGTGGATTCCAGCATCATCGCCGCCGTGCTTCAGGGCAAGGCCATGGCTCAGCCGCGGGAGGTCATCCTCCGGGACGCCGAGGCCGCGGCCACCGCCAAACCGACCCCCCGCCGCCGTCCTCCCCAGCGGCGCATGCCCACGGGTCTCCGGCCGCGCGGCCGGCGCATGATTCAGCGCGTCGAACCGCGCATTCGGACGATCCCGACCAGCGGGACGCCGAAGCCGGCGACACCGGCACCTAGCAAGACCACCGAGGACCAGGCCGCTCCGCCCGAGCGGGCCGCCGAAGAAGCCGCCGCGGCTCTAGCCGAAGTCGCCGAAGTCCAGGAGACCGGCCGCCGCGAGCGACGCAGCCGGCGTCGCCAGCGCAGCGCTAGCCAGGCGATCTCGTTCAAGGAGGACGCGCCGACCGATCCGATCACGATCACCGAGGCCATGACCGTGCGCGAATTCGCCGAGAAGCTGGGGGTCAAGTCGAAAGACCTGATCCGCCATCTTGTCGGCCAGGGCGTCATGGCGACGATCAACCATGTCATCGAGCCCGAGCTGGCGCTCGAGGTCGCCGAGGCCCTCGGGGTCGAAGCCATGACCGTGACCTTCGAAGAAGAGGTCCAGCTGCGCGAGGAGTCGGACGGCACCGAGCCGCGGGGCCCCGTTGTCACCATCATGGGCCACGTCGATCACGGGAAGACGACGCTGCTCGACGCCATCCGCTCGTCCAAGGTCACCGAAAGCGAGTTCGGCGGCATCACCCAGCACATCGGCGCCTACCAAGTCGAGGTCAGCGGCCGCAAGGTTGTCTTCCTGGACACGCCCGGTCACGAGGCGTTTACCCGCATGCGAAGCCGCGGCGCCAAGGCCACCGACATCGTCGTGCTGGTCGTTGCCGCCGACGACAGCGTCATGCCGCAGACGATCGAGGCCATCGATCACGCCAAGGCTGCCGCCGTCCCGATCATCATCGCCATCAATAAGGTTGACAAGGCCAACGCCAACGTCGAGCGGGCCAAGAAGGAACTCGCCGACCACGGCGTGGCGGCCGAGGAATGGGGAGGCGACACGGTCGCCGTGCCGATTTCGGCGCTCAAGAAGGAAGGCATCGACGAGCTCCTCGAGATGATTCTCCTGACCTCGGATCTTCTCGAGCTCAAGGCCGACTCCGACCTATCGGCCCAGGGCCTGATCCTGGAGGCTCAGAAGGAAGCCGGGCGCGGCATCGTCGCCACCGTCTTGGTTCAGAACGGCACCTTGCACACGGGCGACGTCTTCGTCGCCGGAGCCACCCACGGTCGCGTGCGTTCGATGACCAACGACCTGGGCGACCGCCTGGACGAGGCTGGCCCCGCAACGCCGGTGGAAGTCACTGGCTTCAACGAGGTGCCGGATGCGGGCGATCCCTTCCAGGTGGTCGAGAGCGAGTCGAAGGCTCGCAGCGTCGCGGACTTTCGCCGTGAAGAGCTGCGGCAGAAGGCTCTGGCACCGGCGGCCGGCAAGGTCTCGCTGGATCAGCTCTTCGACCGCATTCAGGCCGGAGAGGCCAAGGACTTGCCGATCGTGCTCAAGGCCGACGTTCAGGGCTCGGTCGAGGTTCTGATCGACGCCCTCGGCCGGCTCTCCACCGACAAGGTGCGCGTCCAGGTGATCCACTCCGGGGTCGGAGCGATCACCACCAACGACGTGCTACTGGCTTCGGCCTCCGAGGCCATCGTCGTCGGCTTCAACGTGCGCCCGGAGCAGAACGCCGCCGATCTGTCTGAGCGCGAGGCGGTGGACATCCGCCTCCATACGGTCATCTACGAGCTCACCGGCGAGCTGCGCAAAGCCATGACCGGACTCCTGGAACCCACCTTCGAGGAGGTCACCAGCGGCCGGGCCGAGGTGCGGGAGATCTTCTCCATCCCGAAACTCGGCGTGGTCGCGGGCTGCCATGTCGTGGAAGGCACGATTCCCCGCAACGCCAAGGTCCGCCTGCTGCGGGACAACGTCGTCGTTCACGACGGCGCCATCGGGTCGCTCCGCCGCTTCAAGGAAGACGTCTCCGAGGTCCGGACCGGCTTCGACTGTGGCATCCGGCTCGAACGGTTCCAGGACGTCAAGCCGGGCGACGTGATCGAGGGTTACCTCAAGAAAGAGATCGCTCCGTCGCTCTAGCAGCGGAGCCGTCCCGAATCAACGGACCGGAGCCGAGCGGCCCGGTCCTCAAGACGAGAACGCAGCAATGATCGTGGGAATCGGTGTGGCCGAGCTTCACATTCCGTCCGCGCGCAGCCTCAAGGACAAGCGGCGAGTGGTCAAGAGCGTGCTGGACCGCGTCCGGCAACGGTTCCAGGTCTCGGCGGCCGAGGTCGCCGACCAGGACCTCCACCAGCGCGCGCGGCTGGGCTTCGCGTTCGTCAACTCCGACCGCTCGCGCGCCCGCGCCACCCTGGATGCGATCCGCCGCCTTATCGACTCGGTCGAGGGCGCCCTGCTGCTGGACTGGACAGCCGAGCTACTCGAGGACTTCCGATGAGCCACCGGCCCGATCGAGTCGCGGACCTGGTCTGGCGCGAGCTCGCGGACGTCCTCCTGCGCCGAGTCCATGACGGCCGTGTCCGCCAGGCGTCGATCTCGGGTGTACGCCTGACGCCGGATCTCAAACGGGCCATCATCTCCGTTTCGGTGGTGGGAGACGACAACCTGCGCAGCGAAATCCTAGCGGCCCTCGACGGTGCCCGAGGATTCCTCAGAAACGAGCTGGCCCGTCGCTTGCGGGGCATGAAGACAACGCCGGATCTTCGCTTCGAGCTGGATCGCGGTCCCGAGCACAGCCAGCACATCGAACAACTCCTGGAGCAGCTTCATGAAGAAGAATGACGCACCGCTCGCGCTCCTGCGCGAGCTACGCAACGGCCAGCGCTTCCTGATCACGAGCCACCGCAATCCGGACGGCGACGCGATCGGGTCCAGCCTGGGCCTCGCCCGCCTGCTGCGCTCGGGCGGCAAGCTGGCCGAGATCTGGCTGCGGGACGAGGTGCCCTCGGTTCTGCGCCATCTTCCGGGAGCGAACCGGACTCACACCGGCACCGAACCGCCCGCGGCGCTCGCCGACGCGGATGCCGTGGTCGTGCTCGAGTGCCCGACGCTGGACCGTTGCGGACTGGAGGACGAGCTTCTCGGCGCTGGCGTCGATCTCATCAACATCGACCACCACCTGGGCAACGCCAACTACGGCAAGGCCAACTGGGTCGACAGTGAGGCGCCGGCGTTGGGTGAGATGCTGGTGACTCTGGCCGACGCACTGGCCCTGCGGCTCGACCGGAATTCCGCGACGTGCTTGCTCGCGGCACTGGTGAGCGACACAGGCGGATTCCGCTTCGGCAACACGACCGAGCGGGCCTTCGACGCCGCCGCCCGGCTCACCCGCGAGGGCGCGCTGCCCGCCGAGGTTGCTCAATGGCTCTACGAGAGCCGGTCGGCGGCATCGGTCCTCCTGACCCGGGAGATGCTCGGGAGCCTGGAGTTTCACGCCGGCGGTCGGCTGGCGACGGCCTTGCTCACTGGAGAGATGTTCGAAAGCTCCGGGGCTACGTCCGGCGATACCGAGGGGCTGATCAACGTCCCGCGCTCGATCGACGGCGTGGAGGCAGCGGCCGTGGTGCGTGAGCTTCCGGAGGGCGGGTCGAAGGTGTCCCTGCGCAGTCGGGGGCGGCTCAACGTCGAGGAGATCGCCCGCGCGCAGGGCGGCGGTGGCCATCACAACGCTGCCGGCTTCGCCTCGGACCTGGCTCCGGCGGAGGCCCGCCAAGCTGTGATCGAAGCCCTGACGGCTTCTCTCAAGGAATCCAACAAGCCCACCTATGCATAGCGGCCTCCTGCTCATCGACAAGACCCCCGACTGCACCTCCCACGACGTGGTTCAGACGGTGCGGCGGACCATCCGCCAGAAGAAGGTGGGGCATTGCGGCACTTTGGACCCGGCGGCAACCGGACTTCTGGTTCTCACCCTGGGTCTTGCCACCCGGCTCACCCGGTTCCTGATTAACGCTCCCAAGACCTACTCCGGGGTCATCGCCTTCGGCGCCAGCACGGATACCTATGACGCCAGCGGCACGGTCACCAGCGAGCGTCCGATCGACGGCCTGGAGGCCGAAGCCTTGGCTGACGCCATGGCCGCAATGGTCGGAGTCTCCGAACAGGCGGCACCACCCTACAGCGCCAAGAAGATTCAGGGCGTCAAGTACTACGAGCTGGCCCGGCGGGGCAAAGAGGTCCCGACCGCATTGAAACAGATCACCATCTTCGACTTCGAGCGCACCGAGCCGCTCGAAAACGGCCGGCTAGCCTTCCGGCTCGCCTGTTCGTCGGGGACCTACGTCCGCTCGATCGCGCATGACTTGGGTGAAACGCTCGGCTGCGGCGCGCACCTGGAATCCTTGCGCCGCCTGGCGGTCGGTCCGTTCGCGGTCGAGGCCGCCACCACGGCCGACGCGCTCGAAGCCGGCTTCTCCGGCGAGCTCACCACTCTGGGGCCGGCCTGGATCTCTTTCGACGAGATCCCTCTGCCCTTTTCCACCATCACGGCCGATCCTCAGCAGGAGCGACGGATCCGCCACGGCCAAACCATCGTCACGCAGCAACCCGGCAGCGAGGAGGGAGACTGGCTCAAGCTGGTCAACCAGCGCCGGCAGCTGGTCGCGGTGGGCTCGGTGGTCGAGAGCCTCGGCGACCGCGGCTTGAGCGTAATCCGTCCCCGGATCGTCTTTCGTTGAGGGCACTTAGGGCTATTCTGAAGACTGCCCCTGTGGTAGCATCCGCGCGGCAAGAAAAGTAGACGTAGGAGGAAAGAGACTTGTTCCAGAACGGTGCCTCGAAGGCACAAATCATCGAAGACTACCGGCTGCACGACGGCGACACCGGGTCGCCCGAGGTGCAGGTGGCGCTTCTTACCCATCGCATCAACGATCTGACCGAGCACTTCAAGACGCATAAGAAAGACCATCACAGCCGCCGCGGCCTGCTCCGCCTGGTTGGACAGAGGCGCCGGCTCTTGGATTACGTCAAGGGCCAGAACGTCGAGCGCTATCGCGTCCTGATCGAACGACTCGGCATCCGCAAGTAGCCCGCTAGGGCCACCCAAACCAGACAGTCCTCTCCGTGGAGGCCCCGGACGCCTCGCGGGCGTCTCGCGCCCGCGCGAGGACGTCACGGCAACAAAGAAAGTAGTAGAGAAAATGAAAATCAACCAAGACATCCTGATCGGAAACCAGACCATTTCGTTCGAAAGCGGTCGCCTGGCCAAGCAAGCAGACGGCTCGTGCCTGAGCCGCATGGGCGACACCGTCGTGCTCTCGACCGCTTGTTACAACCCCAGCTCCGGTCCGCGGCCGTTTCTGCCGCTGACCGTCGACTATCGCGAGTACACCTACGCCGGCGGCCGAATCCCCGGCGGCTTCTTCAAACGCGAGGGCCGTCCCTCGGAGAAGGAGATCATCACTTGCCGGCTCATCGACCGGCCGCTCCGGCCGCTCTTCCCCGAGGGCTATTTCGACGAGACCCAGATCGTCTGCTCGGTTCTCTCGGCCGACGGCGAGAACGACCCCGACATTCTGGCGATTAACGGTGCGTCGATCGCGCTCATGCTCTCGAAGATTCCCTTCTACAGCCCGATCGGCGCGGTGCGCGTGGGCCTAGTCGAAGGCGAGATGGTCTTCAACCCTGACAACCTTGCGCGCGACGTCTCCGATCTCGATCTCATCGTGGCAGGTACCGAAGAGGCCATCGCCATGGTCGAGGCCGGTGCCAATCAGCTCCCCGAGGATCTGGTCCTGGAGTGCATCTTCCGCGCGCACGAGGAGATCCAGAGGATCATCGCAGTGCAGCGCGACATGATGGTGCAGGCCGGCATTCAGAAGCCCGAATGGGTCCCAGCCCCGCGCTACGAGGACTCCCTCTACGACGAGGTCAAGCGCGACCTCGGCGCCTCGCTCAACAGCGCCTTGCACACCAAGGGCAAGTTCGAGCGCAAGGACGCGGTCGCCGGTGTGGTCAAGCCCTATCTCGAGACGATTCCGGAGGAGGACGAAGATCGGCGCAACGACGTCAAGAAGATCGTCTCCACCCTCGAAGAGGAGATCTTGCGCGAGTCGATCCTGACCACCCGCCGACGCTTCGACGGTCGGGCCCTGGATGAGATCCGCGACATCGACATCGAGGCCGGTCTACTGCCGCGAACGCACGGCTCGGCGCTGTTTACCCGCGGCGAGACCCAGGCCCTGGTCTCAGCCACCCTCGGCACCCGCCGGGACGCTCAGATCATCGAAGAATACGAGGGAGAAACCCTGCAAAAGTTCATGCTGCACTACAACTTCCCGCCCTTCTCCGTGGGCGAGGTCCGGTTCCTGCGTGGACCCAGCCGGCGCGAGATAGGCCACGGCGTCCTGGCGCGGCGCTCGATCATGCCCGTGCTGCCCCACGAGGACGACTTCCCGTACACCGTGCGGGTGGTCTCGGACATCCTGGAGTCCAACGGCTCCTCGTCCATGGCCACCGTCTGCGGTGCCTCGCTGTCGCTCTTCGACGCCGGCGTGCCGCTCCTGGCACCGGTCGCGGGCGTCGCCATGGGCTTGGTCAAGTCGGGCGACGAGTTCATGGTCCTCTCCGACATTGCCGGGCAGGAAGATCACTACGGCGACATGGATTTCAAGGTCGCCGGCACCCGGGACGGCATCACTGCCCTGCAGATGGACATCAAGATTGCGGGCGTCACCCGCGAGATCATGGGCCAGGCCCTGGAGCAGGCCCGCGCGGGCCGGTTCCACATCCTGGACCTGATGGACCAGACGGCGCCATCGCCGCGGACCGAGCTGTCCCAGTATGCGCCGCGCCTCCACACCATCCAGGTAGCCAAGGACAAGATCCGCGACATCATCGGCCCCGGCGGCAAGACGATCCGCTCCATCATCGAGGAGACCGGCTGCGAGATCGAGGTCGAAAACGACGGCACGGTCATCATCGCGTCCCCGGACGGCATTGCCGCCGGCCAGGCGATCGAGATGATCGAGAAGCTGACCGAAAGCGCCGAGATCGGAACGAACTACACCGGCATCGTGCGCCGGGTCGAGGCCTACGGCGCCTTCGTCGAGATCCTGCCTGGCACCGACGGCCTGCTCCACATCAGCGAGCTGGCACCATATCGGGTCAATGAAGTCTCTGATATCGTGAGTGAAGGCGACGAAGTTACCGTCAAGGTCATCAACATTGACGACCAGAATCGAGTCCGCCTGTCCCGCAAGGCGGTCATCATGGCGTCCCCGGACTACGATCCGGCCGACTACGAAGGCATGGACGCCCCGGTGCGGGAAGGTGGCGGACGCGACGATCGCTCGCGCGGCGACCGCCGGAATCGCCGTGGCGGACGCCGGGGTGGGCCGCGCGGACGAGACTCCCGCGGCGGCCGCGGCTCGCGGTAACTCGCCCTCAAGCCCGTCCAGGTTCCAGCCGGAGTGGACCGGATCACAGCTCGATCCGGCCGCTCCGGCTAGACTGGCCGTTCACGCAGAAGCGAGTCCGCTGCCCTGCCGTGCGGGAGACGTATGACCAGCTCGTCCGAAGCGACTTCGTCGCGCCATGTCCTGGTAGTCGACGACGATGACGCCATCCGCCGGCTCCTGGTGAACCAGATCCGAGCCCTCGGCCATCCCGTGCGCAGCGCGGTCGACGGCCAGGAGGGCTTGGCACAGGCACTGGTCGAGCCGCATCCGGCCCTGGTCGTCTCCGACGTCCAGATGCCGAACATGACCGGTCTCGAGCTGTTGCGGAAGGTCAAGTCTCTCGATCCGCACGCTCAGGTGGTGATGGTCTCGGGACACCACGAGATGTCGGTGGTGCGCCAGGCCCTGCGCGAGGGTGCCTACGACTATCTCATCAAGCCGTTCGAGCTCGAAGAGCTGTCGAACACCGTCAGCCGGGCTCTCGAGCGCTACGAGCTTCAGCGTCAGAACGAGGCCTACCGCCTCAACCTCGAGCACATGATCGAGGCCCAGACCCGTGAGATCCTCGAGACCCGGGATCTGGCCCTCATCACCCTCGCCAAGCTGGCCGAGTCGCGCGACATCGACACCGGCCTCCACCTGGAACGGATGAGCGAGTACGGGCGCCGCCTGGCCGAGCAGCTCGGCAAGCATGGCCCCTACCGGAGCCAGGTCGATTCCGAGTTCGTGCATCATCTGCACCGTTCGAGCCCTCTGCACGACATCGGCAAGGTCGGCATTCCCGACGCGATCCTGCACAAGCCGGGTCCCCTGGCCGACGACGAGTTCGCCATCATGCAGCGCCACACGACCATCGGCGGCGACACGTTACGGAGCGTGGTCGAGACCCATCCGGGACAGACGTTCCTATCCATGGGCATGGAAATCGCCTACGCCCATCACGAGCGCTGGGACGGCGCCGGATACCCCAACGGGCTCGCGCGCGAGGCGATCCCGCTGTCGGCCCGCATCGTCGCCCTAGCCGACGCCTACGACGCCATCACCAGCCCCCGACCGTACAAGCAAGCCTACGAGCACGAAGAGGCGATCCGGCGGATCACCAAGGACCGCGGACACCACTTCGACCCGGCCCTGGTGGATGCCTTCCTGGCTTGCCACCAGGACTTGGACTCCCTTCGCACCCTGATCAACGCTCAGGACACGTCGAGCGCGGCGGAAGCGGCTCGATGACGGACGACGGAACGTCACGCGATCGAATCCTCCGGCATCTCGGCGAGCTGCTGGAGATCGATCGGTTCCGGGACGCCTGTCCCAACGGCCTACAGGTCGAGGGCGCGAAACGGGTGCGCTCTGTGGTCACCGGGGTGTCCGCCTGCCGCGAGCTTATCGAGCACGCCGCCGCGGCCGGCGCCGACGCCCTCCTTGTCCACCACGGGCTCTTCTGGGAAGGGGACTCGCGGCGGGTTACCGGATTCCGCAAGGACCGCCTGCAAGCGCTCCTGGCCGCCGAGTTGAACCTCCTCGCCTACCACCTGCCGCTGGACGCCCACGCCACTCTGGGCAACAACGCCCTGGGCCTGGGCGCCCTCGGAGCGAGCGCCGACGAGCTCCAGCCCTTCGCGAACTTCGGCGGCGCCGACATCGGACACTTCGGACGGTTTCCGGAACCCATTTCTCCCGACGAGCTCCTCGCACGCTGCAGAGCCGCCTTCGGCGGCAGCCCGCTCACTTTCTCCGGAGGCCCGGCGGCGATCTCCACGGTCGGCATGGTCTCCGGCGGCGGCTCGAAGGCCATCTATGAGGCCATCGAGCTGGGGCTCGACGCCTTCATCACCGGCGAGCCCACCGAATGGGTCATGAACGTCGCTCTCGAGGCCGGGATCCACTTCGTGGCCGCCGGCCACCACCGGACCGAGGTCCTCGGCATCCGGGCACTGGGCGACTATCTGGCCGACCGGTACTCGCTCGAAGTGGCCTTCGTCGACGTTCCCAACCCGATCTGAGTACCGATACCGGGGCCCCGGCTATCCGGCGGCCTTGGGAAAGAGCCGGTAGAAGTTCCGGCTCGTGCCGTCCTCCAACTCCTCTACCGAGACTCCCAGCTCCTGCGCAAGGCGCTTGCCGGCCTCGTAGACGAAGGCAGGCTCATTGCGACGGCCCCGGTAGGGCACCGGTGTCAGATACGGGGTGTCGGTCTCGACCAGGAGCCTGTCCGCCGGCACCTCGCCGACGATCGCCCGAACGTTGTCCGCCTTGGGAAAGGTCACCATGCCCGAGACGCCGACGTAGAAGCCGTGGGCAACAACCGTCCGCGCCATCTGCGGACTCGCGGCAAACGAATGCATCACCCCGGTCAGCTCGCCGAAGAGATCATCGGCCAGGGCGGCCAGCATGGTGGCGTCGCTATCTCGGTTGTGCACCACCACCGGCAAGCCGTGCTCGAGCGCCACGTCCCACTGAGCCCGCATGACCCCGAGCTGCTGATCCCGGGGCGCTCGGTCGTAGAAGAAATCCAAACCACACTCGCCCACCGCCACCACCTTGGGATGGCCCAGGTACTCGGCCAGGCGCCGCGCGTCGCCCGATCGCCATGAGCTGGCTTCATGGGGGTGAACCCCGGCGGCGCACCATACGTCGTCCTCACGCTCGGCCAGCTCCAGGATCCCGGGGACGTCATCGAGCCGCACCGCAGGCACCAGGAATCCCGCCACGCCCCGATTGCGGGCTCGGTCCAAGAAGAAGGCTTGCTCCTCGGCCGAGAAGTACTGGAGATGGCAGTGCGAGTCGATGAAACCGGTCACTTCACGGGGGTCCCGCCGGGCACTTCCTGCGCCGGATGCACCAGTACCGGCCTACCGTCCACCGACGCCGCCAGCACCATGCCCTGGGACTCGACGCCCATGAGCTTGGCGGGCTGCAGGTTGGCCACCACCACGACCTGCCGTCCGACGAGATCTTCGGCTTCGTACGCTTCGGCGATGCCGGCAACCACGGTGCGCTCCTCCTCCCCCAGGCGGACCGTGAGCTTGAGCAGCTTCTTGGACTTTGGAATCCGCTCGGCGGCGACAACGTCGGCCACCTTGAGCTCGGTACGAAAGAATTCGTCGATCGAGATCATCGGTTCTGTCTCCTTCGTGTCCTCCACCGGCGGTACCGCGCTCACGAGCGCCTCCCCGGCCAGAAACGCCTTCTTGTCGATTCGTGGAAACAGTGCCTGGCGCTCGGGCAACTCGGCCGACAGCGGCAGCCCGCCCCATTCCAACCCTTCGAGGCTCTCAGGGACCCCGGCCCCGATGGCCTTCAGAATGCGCGGCGCCAGCTCGGGCATGATCGGGACCAACCCGGCCGCCACCAGGCGACACCCCTCCAGCCCGTTCCAGAGGACGCGCGAGACCGCGTCGTCGGCCGGCCCTTCCTTCAGCGCCTTCCAGGGAGCGCGGCTCACCAGGTACTGGTTGACCTCGGCCAGGATTCGCCACAGGCTGCGCAGCGCGCGGTGAAACGCCAGGGCATCCATCGCCTCGCGATACTCGGCGAGCGCCGCGAGCGCGGTCTCCCGGACCGGATTGTTGCCGCACGCTTCCGGAGGCGTCTTGCCGTCGAAGGCGGTCCGGGAGAGCTTGACCAGCCGGCTCACGGTGTTGCCCAGATCGTTGGCGAGGTCGCTGTTGAAACGATCCACGAAGGCCTCGTCCGAGAAGCTCGCGTCCTGGCCGAATACCATCTCCCGCAGAAGGAAGTACCGGACGGGATCGACGCCGAACTGCTCGAAAACCTCGTCCAGGGAAACGATATTGCCGACCGACTTCGAGACCTTCTTGTCGTCGCGAAGCCACCAGCCGTGAGCCCAGACAGTGGTCGGCAAAGGCAGTCCAGCCGACATCAGGAAGGCTGGCCAGTAGACGGCGTGAAACCGCAAGATGTCCTTGCCCACGAGATGAAGCCGGCGGCCCGCTTCGTCGCTCCAGAAACGCAGCCGCTCGCTTTCGGGCTCGGTCCCGAAGCCAAGCACGCTCAGGTAGTTGGTGAGCGCATCGAGCCATACGTAGACCGTCTGGCCGGGATGGCCGGGGAACTCCACGCCCCAAGTCAGGCCGGCGCGGCTCACCGACAAGTCCCGGAGCCCCCCTGCGACGAAACTCCGAACCTCGTTGCGGCGGCTCTGCGGCTCCACCGAACCGGGCCGGTCGTACCACTCCAGCAGGCGCTCCTGGTACTTCGACAACCGGAAGAACACGTTCTCCTCCGACTGCCACTCGGTCTCCGTCTCATGAATCGGGCACAGCCGGTCGGCACCGATCTCCTTTTCGGTGTAGAAGCTCTCGCACGAGGCGCAGTACCAGCCCTCGTGCTTCGCCGAGTAGAGATCGCCGTTGGCCTCGATCCTCCGGACGATCTCAGCCACCGCACGATGATGGCGCGGCTCGGTCGTGCGCACGAAGTCGTCGTGGGAGATGCCGATCTCGCTCCACAGCTCCCGGTACCGAGAGACCACCCGATCGGCCTGTTCCTGCGGGCTGATACCTCGCCGCTCCGCGGTGCGCAAGATGTTGACGCCGTGCTCGTCGGTGCCGGTAGCGAAGAACACGTCATCGCCCGCGAGCCGGCGGTACCGAGCCACCGTATCGGCCACGATGGTGGTGTAGACGTGCCCGATGTGGGGCAAGTCGTTGACGTAGTAGATCGGTGTCGAGAGATAGAAGGGACTGCTCATTGCGTGCGGGCCAACCCGGGGATCGGGCGGCGAAACAGCCCGAACGGATACCGGAATCTTACCTCGGACCCACGACCCGGCGCAGGGCCGCGGCCGGGCGCCCGGGGCTCGCAAGACGGTCCGCGGCCTTGGTTGCCCGAAACGTAGGATTCCCGTACCCGAAGCCGTCAGGCCGAGCGCAGGGCCTCCGCGAGGGGCCAATCCGGGCGCGAGCGCAACGACACCCAGGCGCCGCTTCCGCCCAGAATCAGATGGTCCAGCAGGCGCACTCCCACGACTTCGCCGCTCGCCACGAGGCGCCGGGTGAAGGCCAAGTCCTCAGCGCTCGGTGACGGATCCCCGCTCGGGTGGTTGTGGAACACGATGAGGCTCGCGGCGTTCCGCAGCAGAGCCTCCTTGAAGATCTGGCGGGGCTCGACCGAAGCCCGCTGGAGGGTCCCGCGAAAGATCTCGAGCTCAGCGAGCAAGCGCGAGCGCGAGTCCAGAAACAGGACGCCAAAGACCTCCTGGCCGCGATTGCCGTAGCGCATCGCGAGGTACCGGGCCACGGCCTCCGGCCGGGAGAGCGGCAGCCGATCTGGAATCTCGGCCCGGGCCAGGCGCCGCGCGATCTCCACCGCCGCTAGCACCGCCGCGGCCTTGGCGTCTCCCAGTCCCGGACGCCGCACCGCGTCGGCGCCAATACCCACCAGGCCCGGCAGGCCTCCCATCTCGCGCAGTAGCTCGCGAGCCAGGGCCACGGCCGAGCGCCCGGCGCCGCCGGTCCGGAGCAGAATGGCGACCAGCTCGCTGTCGGCAAGCGCCGCCGAGCCGTTCGCCAGCAACCGCTCGCGCGGCCGCTCCAGCAGGTCCATGTCTCGGATCAACGCGCCCATCTTGGTAAGCCGTCCTGGCCGGACCGGCTACCTAGAAAAGACGCAATCGAGCGTGGCGATCTGACGCTAAGCCAATCGCAACCCGGAGAGCCGTCCAGAACGGGCATCCCCGCACCGGCCGGACCCCTTACCTGGTCGAGACGGCTTCGCTAGACCGTCTCGACGACGATGGCGATGCCCTGCCCGCCCCCGATACACGCCGAGGCCACGCCGACGCCACCACCCCGGCGCTGAAGCTCCTTGAGCAGAGTCAGCGTGATCCGGGTCCCCGTGGCCCCGAGCGGATGGCCGAGAGCGATGGCGCCGCCGTTGACGTTGAGCCTGTCGGTGTCGAGATCCAGCTCCCGAACCACGGCGAGGATCTGGCCGGCAAACGCCTCGTTGATCTCGATGAGATCGAGGTCGCCGAGAGACATGCCGGCCCGCGCCACCGCCTCCCGGATCGCCGGAGCCGGTCCGATGCCCATGCGCGACGGTTCGACACCCACGACCGACCAGGACCGGATCCTGCCCAACGGGATCCTACCTTTGGCCTCTGCGGCCTCGGCCGTGGTCAGCAACATCATCGCCGCGCCGTCCACGATGCCCGAAGCGTTGCCCGCGGTCACGAAGCCGTCTTCGTCGAAAACCGTGGGCAGCTTCGCCAGGGTCTCGGCCGTGGTCTCCGGGCGCAGATGCTCGTCTACGGACACGGTCCGGGCCCGCTTGCCCTTGCCGACCTCGACCGGCGCGATCTCATCGGCAAGCCGGCCGGCTTCCGCGGCGGCCGCCGCCCGTTGCTGACTGAGCACCGCGAACTCGTCCTGCTCGGCGCGAGAGATGTCGTAGTCGCGGGCCAGGTTGTTACTCGTCTGCGCCATGTAGTAGCCGCAGTACGAATCCAAGAGGGATGCCATCAACAGATCTTCGAGCTTGCCGCGGCCCAGGGGCAGGCCACGCCGGGCGCCCCAGATGCAATGCGGCGCCTGGCTCATGTTCTCCATGCCGCCGACCAGGCACGTGCCAGCCTCGCCCGCCAGGATGAGGTGGGCGCCACTCAGAATCGACTGGATGCCCGAACCGCACAGCCGGTTGACGGTCAGGGCGGGCTTGTCCTCGGGCACACCCGACTTGAGGGCCACGTGGCGCGCGCCATAGATGGCATCCGTCGAGGTCTGGAGGGCGTTGCCGACGACGCTATGGTCGATCTCGGCCGGTTCGACGCCGGAACGCTCGAAGAGCGCCCGGGCGGCGTGGGCTCCCAGGTCGATCGCCGAGACGCCGGCAAACGACTGGTTGAACTCACCCATGGGCGTGCGCACGCCATCTAGAAGTACAAGATCCTTCTCCATACTCATCGCAGATCGTCCCTCAATGTTCGGTTCGCAAAGTGCCGACCGTGTCCCGGCCGGACGCCGGCCGGAGTGCCCCGGCCCGCATCGGGAGTTTTACCACGACCGGCGCGCCGGCGACACCAGCCGCCGCCTCCGCGACAGAACCCGCCTCAGAGCTCCAAACGCAGGAACTCACGCCGGTACGGAGTCAGGTCCACGTCCACCGCGGTCCGGTGCGCCAGCAGCACCCGGACCTCGCCTCGATCCACGCGCAACCAGGCGCCCCCGCCGGTAAAGCCGGTGTGGCCTAGCCAACGGCCACCGAGTCCCCGCGCCGCCGGGGGGCGCACCCGCCAGCCGGCCACGAAAGGTCCCCGCCGGCCGCACTCCGAAACGACTCGAGCCCGGTCGAGAAGCCGCCCGGGCTGGAGCCACTCAGCGGCCAAGCGCCAAGCGTCCCGGGCGCTCCCGAAGAGGCCCGCGTGACCGGGCACGCCCCCGAGGAAGCGGGCGTTGCCATCCTGGACGACCCCCAACCCAGGCGCCGGCAAGCACGGAATCTCTAGGCCAAGACCGGCCGCCAACTCGACCTCTCGACGCGTGTCGAGAGCGCAACCTACGACTCCCGGCTCCGGCCCGGGAGATGCCGCCAGCCCCGAACAGCCAAGAGGTCCAGCTAGGTGCCGGGCCAGCAGAGTCTCGAGAGGGCGCCCCAGCGCACGCTCGGCCGCTTCGCACCAAAGCAAGTACCCAAGGTCACTGTACGTCCCCACGGGCTGCCCGACCAACCTACCGGCGAGCTCACCCGCCACCAGTTCGGAAGGTCTGCGCCGCCCACCCCGGCCCTCGGCCCGCGGCGGCGCCTTCCACGACTTCGATTCCCCCAGGTAGACCGGTGCCCAGGCCGCCAGCCCAGCCCGATGGCGCAACAGGGAAGCCAGGTGCTTCCGGCCCAACCAACCCGCGGTCGTGGGCAGTAGACCGCCGATTCGGGTGTCGAGCGGCAGCAGGCCCCGCCGGTCCAGCACCAGCGCCAGAGACGCCACGAAGGGCTTGGTGAGCGACGCCAGATCGAACCGGCTGGCGGCGCTCACCGGTGCGCCCTCGGGGACGGTCCGGCCGTGCCGACGGCCGGCAGCGCGGCCCACCGCGGCCTCCAACCGCACCGAACGGGCATCGCCGATCAGAGCGGCCGCGGCCGACACCGCCCCGGCAGCCACCATCCGCGCCAGGAGCGCGTCGAGAGCGCTCGCGGGCGCCTTACCAGCCATCGTCCGGCACTCCGCACTTGCCCGGATGTCCGGTCTGGACCAACACCAGCGCTTGCGGCAGCTCGCGATAGCGCCCCTGCCAATTGGCCCGCATCCGGGCACGTCGGGACCGATCCAGCCGGCGGCGCGCTCTAAGGGACGCTCCCGCGAGGGACGGTTGTTGCCACCGGTCGAGGAGCAGCTCCTCGCCGGTCCGCGAGCAGGTCTGCGGGCTTGCCCGATGGATCGGCAAGTACTTGGATGTGGCGCGCTTCACACCGGCGCCAGCCTATCGTGGTTACGATCGCAGACGCGCTGCACACACCGTACGGGGTCGCTCGGGGACAGAACGCAATGACCCAGCCATTGACTTTCGAGACCGCTCGTATCGAGCACCGGTCCCGGTCCGAAACTGGCGTTGCGCCGGACTCGAGCCGCGAGCGCCTGGATCGCTACGAGCTGATCGAACCATTGAACGCCGGCGGCTTCGCCATGGTCTTCCGCGGCTACGATCCGCTGATCAAGCGCCCTGTAGCCGTCAAGAAGTGCGCGTCGATGCAGCCCGACGTGCGCGATCGCTTCGCGCGGGAGGCGGAGATCGTCGGCAAGCTCGACCATCCGGCCATCGTCCGCCTGTTCGACTTCGGCATCGCCGAAGGCGTGCCCTTCCTGGTTCAGGAGCTGCTCGACGGCGAGGATCTCTCCGACCGTATCGATCGGGGACCCCCGGTGCCGCTGCGACGCCGTCTCGAGATCTTGCGCTCGGTGGCCGAAGGCCTGGCCCACGCTCACGACCAGGGCGTGGTGCATCGAGACATCAAGCCGTCGAACATCCGCCTCTTGGCCGACGACAGCATCCGGATCCTGGACTTCGGGGTGGCCGCGCTCAAAGAGTCGCCCTCCGATCTGACGCG
This sequence comes from Candidatus Multivoradales bacterium, assembly GCA_965223155.1. Lineage (GTDB taxonomy): Bacteria > Acidobacteriota > Thermoanaerobaculia > Multivoradales > JAHEKO01 > CALZIK01. The sequence goes on along the minus strand of CBDCVR010000013.1, from coordinate 224,469 downwards.
CACTGGAACCACCGTCGGGACCGCCGCCTATCTCGCTCCCGAACAGATTCAGGGGACGCGACCCACCTTCCGTACCGACGTCTACTCCTTCGGCGTCGTGGCGTACGAGCTTTTCACCGGAGTGCGTCCTTTCGAGGGGGACACCCTCTCAGCCCTTCTCTATCGCATCGCCCACACCAGGCCGCAGCCGGTCCGGACCCACTCGCCAGAGCTCCCAGCCGAGTTGGCCCGACTCGTCCACCGCTGCCTGGCGCGAGGGCCGGAGCGAAGGCCGCCGGATTTGCACGGCGTCGCCGCGGAGCTCGACCAGCTGCTCGCCGACCCCCGACTGGCCAAGCCCTCGTCCGACACCGTACCGATCCCCTTGCCCGATGTTGGGCCGCTCGCCAACGGGCGCCAGGGATCGCTGGCCGAGCTCCCCATCGCGGCTCCCCGTCCACCGGCTCGCCGCTCCAGCGCCGCGATCCCTCTCGAAGGCGGGCAACTCTGGTGGCGGCACCGGCTTCTCCCCGGTCTCGCCACCCTTCTCGCCCTCGGACTCCTTGCTGCATACGCCCTTTGGCCCGCGCCGCAGGCCTGGAACAGGCTCGTTGACGGGTCGGTCGGGGCCGGCGAGGCGGTCGCGGGTATCGGAGCCAGCGGAGGCATCGGAGCCATCAGAGGCATCAGAGCCACCAGACCCTGGGCTCGGTACCTCGCCGCGGGGCAATGGATTGGCGCCTGGCCTTCGGCGTGGCTACCCAATCGAGTCGCCGGCCGCCTTCCGCCCGAGGCCGGACGGACCCTGACGGCCACCGTGGAGTCTCGTCTTGGTGCACTTTTGGACACTTTGTCCGAGACCGGACTCGACGCCCGTCGCGCCGAGTTTCGAAGTCAGGCAAATCGGGCGAACCCCGCGATTCGAGAGGACCAAGTTCCCGATCCATCCTCGACAGCTCCCTTCGAGCCGACGGCTTCTTCGAACAGCCCGACGGCGGAGCCGGGCGAGCCCTCCCCCTCCGCAACCCGAACCGCGGACCGGCAGTTCCCGCCGGAAGGCGAAGGCGCGACCGGCGCCGATCCGTCGGCGGCCACGCCAGCCCTCGCCACCTCCGCCCCGGGCAGCGCTGAGACGATCCCAGCCGGCGCTCCGGTTCCGGCCACTGGTGGCAGCGCCACCCTCCTCATTCGGCCGAGTTGGGATCCACGGATGACCGTGTCGATCGACGGCGGCCCCTTCCAGCCTCTCAACACGCGCCGTGTCTTCGAGCTACCGGCTCGCGAACACACGGTGACCTTCGCTCTCCAGACACCCACCTACAGCGTCAGGCGCTCGGTTCAGGTCGGGCTCGCTCCCGGAGCCGCCGAAACTCTGGAATCGCCCATCGGCCCCCCTGCCGCGGTGGTCGTTGCCGTGGTCCCGGACACTGCCGTCGCAACCATCGACGTGGACGGCACCGCTTGGGGCCAAGCGCCCACCGAGCGCCGGCTCCTGGCCCCGGGACGAGTCACGATCACCGTGCGCCCGCCGACCGGAGATCCTCTAGGCCCTTTCTCCAAACCCGTCGAGCTGCGCTCGGCGACGTCGTACCGGCTGGTCTTCGATCTGCGCCGCCGGCGGGCGGACCTCGAGACTCTCGGAACCGCGAGCTGGGACGGCTGACCTCGAGCTAGTCAAACTGGCCCAAACGGTTAGCGCGCCGAACGGCTAGCGGCCCGATCCAAGCCGGCCACATACGCCTCCCGGTAGCGGCCGGCCACCACGTCCCAGGTCAGCTCGGCCGCAGCACGCTTCCGAGCCGCCTCGCCCATGCGCCGCACGCGATCCGGCTCCGCCGCGACCTCGGCGAGCGCCACCGACAGCGCCTTCGGCTCGCGCTCCGGAACCAGCCGGCCGTTGATCCCGTCGATCACCGCCAGCGGTATCCCAGAGATCTCGGAGGCCACCACCGGCAGTCCTGACGCCATCGCCTCGAGGATCACGTTGGGCAACCCATCGACGTTGCCGCGGTCGTCATGAACCGCGGGCAGGACGAAACAATCCGCCGCCCGGTAGAGATCCGGCAACCGGTCCCGCAAGACGATTCCGGGCAAGTGAAGGCGGCCCGAGAACTCGGTACCCTGCCGCCGCAGCGGCTCCAGAAGATCCCCGGCGCCGGCCAGCACCACATGCGCCTCGGGCAGCGCCGACAGGATCTCAGGGAGGGCCTCCAGAAGAACGTCGTACCCCTTCTTCGAGACCATCCGGCCGACGCTCAAGATCATCGGAGCGTCCTCGGGCACGCCCAGCTCCTGGCGCCAGGCCGCCGCCCGGTGCCGCTTCGCCTCATCGGCACCGGCTGGAGCGAAGATCTCGACGTCCACCCCGTACGGAATCACCGCCGCCAGCTCGCGCGGGAACCCCAGCGCGCATACCCGGTCCACGAGCTCGGGCGAACAGCCGGTCAGAAATGCGGCGCCACCCAGAGCGCGCCGGGTCAGAGTCCGCAGGACCGGGCGCTCGGCCTGGAAGACGTCGCTGCCGTGGAGCCCCACGCCGAGCGGGACGCCGCCCACGACCGGCGCCGCCACCAGGACGTTGGGAACCACCCAGTGTGCGTGCACCAGATCGAACCGCCGGCTCCGGAGCGCCCGCCGCAGCGCCCGCCGCGCCCCCGCGACGAAGAGCGGGGTCGCCAGCGCCGCAGCCGGCCGAATCGACTCGTCGCGATCCAAGCTCCGGCCGTAGCCGATCACCTCGAGTCGTTCGGGAGCGTAGCGGAAGCTCTGGACCTCCACGCCATCGACTTGCCAACGCTCGGGCACGTCCTCGGCGTGCGGCGTCAGCACGGTCACCGCGTCACCCCGCCGAACCAGGCCCCGCGCCAGGTCGCGAATGAATGGGCCGGCGGTGTCGTCGGGAAAGCGGGGAAAGGTCTGGGTGAGGAACAGGACCTCGAGCGGTCCGTTCAACCCAGGGTTTCCTTGACCGAATAGGAGTCCGAACGATCGAAATTCTTGAAGGTGATCATCTCGCCGATCAGCCCTGTCGTCAGTACCTGAATTCCGAGAAGCATCAGCAGCACTCCCAGCAGAAGAAGAGGCCGCTGGGAGAGGTACTCGTCGTTCAGCCACCACTGAAGCAGCAGGTAGAAATTGATCGCGAAGCCGGTCACCAGCGCGATCAAACCGAAGGCCCCGAACAGATGCAGCGGACGGCGCGTGTACTTGGTGATGAAAAGCACGGTGATGAGATCCAGCAAGCCCTTGTAGAACCGATCCCAGCCGTACTTGCTGACACCGTGGCGGCGCGGGTGGTGCTTGACGGGCAGCTCCCCGATGCGGAAGCCTCGGCGGCTCGCGAGCACCGGAATGTAGCGATGCAGCTCGCCGTAGAGGGCGATTTGGTCCAGCACCTCGCGGCGGTAGGCCTTGAACCCGCAGTTGAAGTCGTTCAAGTCGACGCCGGCCATCTTGCGGGTCGCCCAATTGAAGAGCTTCGAAGGCCAGCGCTTCGAGACCGGATCCTTACGATCACGCTTCCAGCCCGAGACCAGGTCCAGCTCCTCGTCCTCGAGCTTGTGCAGGAAGTTGGGGATCTCCTCCGGTACGTCCTGAAGGTCGCCATCCATGGTGATCAGAATCGCTCCGCGGGACGCTTCCACGCCCGCCGAGATAGCCGCCGCCTTGCCGAAATTGCCGCGCAGACGCACTAGCCGCACGCGCCGGTTGGCGGCATGGGCGTCTCGCACCCGAGCCACGGTTCGATCCACGGACCCATCGTCGATAAACACGATCTCGTAGGTCCGGCCCAGGTCCTCGAGCACCCGCGCCACCCGTTCCGCCAACTCGAGTACCGAGCCCTCTTCATTGAGCACAGGGACCAGCACGCTGACGTCGACCGGCGCTTCCGTGCGCGCATCTCGAGCCATGGCGTTCGGCCGGTCGGACGCCGGGAGTGTCTGCGGTTCGGCGGACATGGATCGTCGAATAGTACCAGTCTGGGCTTGGCGAAGAAGGCCGCTCAGCCCCCGGCGGTGAGCTCGGCCAGGCGGTCGCGCACGACCTGCATGTCCTCCCAGGTCGGACGCTTGAAGGACACGTTCCGAAGCAGCGCGGCGGGATGGTACGTGGCCCGCAGCGGCACCCCCGAGAACTCGTGCCAGCTGCCCCGCAGCCGGCCCAGGGGCGAGCCGGTCTCGAGGAGGTTCTGGGCCGCCACGCGGCCCAAGGCAACGATCAGCTTCGGACGGATCAGGGCGACTTGGCGGTCCAGAAACGTACGGCAAGCGGCCGACTCGTCGGGCTGCGGGTCCCGATTCCCCGGCGGCCGGCACTTGACCACGTTGGCGATGTAGACGTCCTGCCGGTCGAGATCAATGGCTTGGATGATCTTGGTCAGAAGCTCCCCCGCCGGCCCCACGAAGGGCAGTCCCTGCCGGTCCTCGGCCGCGCCCGGACCCTCGCCGATGAACATGAGATCGGCGTTCGGATTGCCCGATCCGAAGACGACGTTCTGCCGGCCGGACGCCAGCCGGCAGGCTTCGCACCGGTCCGCTTCTTCTGCGACCTGGGCCAGAGTCCGTTCGCGCTCGGCGGCGTCCTCGGCCATCGCGGGGTCGTCTGTCGGTCCGCTTCCGGAGGACTGCGTACCGACCGCCGCCGCACGCACCTCCTCGAAACCCAGGTCTCGGAGGTAGGCCAGCGCGTCAGCCAGGGAGTCGGACAACGTCCCCTCCTTCCTCGGTAGCCGGTGCCGAATCCGCGACCCGCTCGGCGACTTGCCGGACCAGAAGCCGGGCCAGCACCCGCTTGTCCATCTTGGGCCAGGCCACCGACTCGCCGTCGCGAGCCAATAGCGTCACCTCATTCTCCGAGCTCGCGAAACCGCTGTCCGAACGCGCCACGTCGTTGGCAACGATGAAGTCCAGGCGCTTTCGTTCGAGCTTCTCCCGGGCTCGCTGCAGTAGCGCTTCGGTCTCGGCGGCGAAGCCCACCAGAACCGCCTCCGGGGCCAGATCGCGAAGACCGGACAGGATGTCCTCGGTGCGCTCGAGTTGGATTTCGAGCCCGGCGTCGGTCTTCTTGATCTTTTGCACCGCCACCGCTCGCGGCCGGTAGTCCGCCACGGCGGCGGCCATGATGATGCAATCCACCCCGGCCGACTCGCGCGCCATGGCCTCCCCCATCTCGGCGGCGGTCACCACGTCGATCCGGCGCACCCGGCCACGCACCGGCAATTCGGTCGGTCCGGCGACCACAGTGACGTCGGCTCCCAACTCGGCGCAAGCCGCCGCCATGGCAAAGCCCATCCGCCCCGAGGAGGGATTCGACAGGAAGCGCACCGGGTCGAGCGCCTCTCGGGTCGGGCCTGCCGAGACCAGAACTCGCTTGCCGGCCAGCCGCCGAGCGTCGGCGAAGCGCTCGAGCACGGCCGCGGCGATCGTCTCCGGCTCACTCATCCGCCCGACACCCCACTCTCCCGACGCCAGGCGGCCGGTTTCGGGACCGATCGTCTGGACGCCGCGGGTCTCCAGTGTCGCCAGATTGCCTTGGACCGACTCCTGGCGCCACATCGTCTCGTGCATGGCAGGCGCGACCAGCACCGGCCCCTCGAACGCCAGCAGCATGGTTGACAGGAAGTCGTCGGCGAGCCCGCGTGCCAGCTTTCCCAGGAAGTTCGCCGTCGCCGGCGCCACGCACACGACGTCCGCCCAGCGGGCCGCGTCGATGTGGAGCTCCCGGCCCGCAGTGCCCGGGGCCAGATAGCTCGCATCGAAGAGCGCCGCCCCGGAGAGTACCTCCAGCGCCAGCGGAGCCACAAACGACCCTCCGGCCCGGGTCAGGGCGCAGCGCACCTCGCAGCCCCGCTCAGTGAGCGCGCGCACCACGAAGGGCGCCTTGCAGGCCGCGATGCCGCCGGTTACTCCGAGAAGAATTCGGGGCGGCGACGCCATGTGTGCCCTTGCCGGAATTCGCCGTGGAACGCCTCTAGGCGGCGTTTCAGCTCTCGTCGCCGGCCGCTTCGTCGCCTTCCGCTTCGACCTCGGGCTCGGGCGCGGGACCGTAGTCCCAGGTGATCAGGTCGCCGGCGACCTCGTCCATGGCGATTCGGCTCAACTTGCGGCCTTCGAGCTGCGCCGCGATCTCGGGTTTCGGCCGTCCGCCCTGCATCATCTGCTCGGCGCGAGCCGCCGACAGCAGCACGAAGCGGAACTTGCTATCAATCTTGTCGGGATAGTTTCGCACGACTACTCCTTGTCCAGGGAGACACGAAAATCTTCGAGAATCGACTCGAGCCGATCGTGCTGCCTCTCCCGGCGATGTCTAATGGCGATCAGGATGGCGCGCAAGGTCTCCTTCGCACGCTCTAAGTCCTCATTGAATATAGCATATCGATAGAGTTCATAACGCTCGATCTGGGCCAGGGAGAGCTCCAGCCGGCGCCGAACCTGCTCGGCATCGTCGGCTCCTCGAGCCTCCAGACGGCGCTCCAGCTCGACGAAGCTGGGCGGCAAAATCAACACTCCGATAGCCTCCGGATACCGATCCAGCACTTGCCGCGCGCCCTGGACGTCGATGTCCAGAATCACGTCGATTCCTCGCTCCAGCTTCGGTAGCACGGCTGCCGTGGACGTTCCCTTGAGCTGCCCGTAGACCTCCGCCCACTCCAGAAAGGCGTCCCGCTCGATCATGGCCCGAAACGTGGGCTCATCGACGAAGTGATAGTCGCGACCGTCCACCTCTCCCGGACGCCGGGGCCGCGTGGTGTGGCTTACCGAGAACTCGATTCCCGGCAGCGCCGTACCGGTCGAGGCCATGGCCTCCCGGATGAGCGTCGTCTTACCGGCTCCCGAGGGCGCCGAGATGATGAGCAGGGTTCCCGGGGCGGTCATCGCGCTCACTCCACGTTCTGGGCCTGTTCGCGCAGTTGCTCGGTCAGGAGCTTGCCCTCGATCACCAGCTTCGCGACGGCCGCGTCCCGGCACTTGGATCCGATCGTGTTCAACTCGCGCAGCAGCTCCTGCACCAGAAAATCCAGCCGCTTACCGTGAGGGCCGTCGCCAGTGACCGCGTCGAGAGTGCCTTCGAGGTGGGCTTGCAGTCGCTCGACCTCTTCGCGCACATCCGCCTTGTCCACCAGAATCGCCACTTCCTGGGCCAGACGATCCTCGCCCACCGCGGAGGGCTCCTCGAGGAGCTCGGCCAGCCGCTCGCGCAGACGAACCTCCATCCCCTCCCGGGCCCGCACCGAGTCCGTGACGACGGCGGCCACGACCGACTCGAGCTCCGCCACGATTCCCCGAATCGACTCAATCATGCGCTGGCCCTCGGCGGCACGAGTTTGGTTGAGCGTAAGGACCGCCTGCTCCACGGCCTCGCCAAATGCCCGAGCAACTTCTTCGTCCGCGGCCTCCGCACCGACCTCGATCCTGGTGACTTCCGGCAGCCGGAGCAGGTCCACTACCCCCATCCGTCCCGGTGCCTCCAGCTCACGGCCGAGCTCCCCGGCCGCGGCCAGGTACGACCTGGCCACCTCCCGCCGGACGTCGACGCGCACTTCGGGCTCGACCAGGGCGCGCACCTCGATCCGCGCCTCGACCCGCCCCCGGTGCACGCCGGCCGCGATGGCTTCGGCGACCTTGGGCTCCAGGGCGCGGAAGTCCTCGGGCATCTTCACCGCGACGTCGCGAAACCGATGGTTCACGGTCCGGAGGGTCGCGGTCACTTCGAGCCGTTCGCAGGCGGCCGTACCTTCGCCGTAGCCGGTCATGCTACGCATGCTCGTCCTCCCACCCTCGAGTCTCCGGGGCCGGCCCGGCGCCGGATTCGATCATTCCTGAAACTGGAGATCGTAGAGGCGCTTGTAGGTGCCGTTGCCGGCCATCAGCTCCTGGTGCCCGCCCTCCTCGATCACACGCCCTGCCTCGAGCACCACAATCCGGTCCGCGATCTGCACGGTCGCCAGCCGGTGGGCGATCACCAGGGTCGTCCGGCCTTCCATCAGATTGGTGAGCGCCTTCTGGACGACCGCCTCGGATTCGGCATCTAGCTGAGAGGTCGCCTCGTCCAGGATCAGGATCGGCGCGTCCTTGAGCAGCGCCCTCGCGATCGCCAGGCGCTGGCGCTGGCCGCCCGAGAGATGCAGCCCGGACTCGCCGATAACGGTGTCGTATCCCTGCGGCAAGCGCATGATGAACTCGTCGGCGTAGGCGGCCGCCGCGGACTCCCGAATGCGCTCCATGGCCACGTCCGCCTGGCCATAGGCGATGTTGTTGCGGATGGTGTCGTTGAAGAGCACCGTGTCCTGGGTCACCAGACCGATGAGGGCGCGCAGGCTGTCCAAGGTGAAATCGCGGATGTCGATGCCGTCGATCCGAACGCAGCCCGAGTCGGGATCGAAGAATCTGGGCAGCAGGTTGACCAGGGTGCTCTTGCCCGCTCCCGAGGGCCCGACCAAGGCAACAACCTCTCCTTGGTGAATGCGGAGCTGCACCCCGCGCAGAACCACTTGCTCGGTGTAGGCGAACGACACGTTCTCGAAGACGATGTCGGCGTCCACCGTGCTGATCGCCTGGGCGTTGGGCCGGTTGGCGATCTCGATGGGCAGCTCCAAGAGGTGCTTGACCCGCCGGGCGGCGGCCAGCGATTGCTGAATGACCAGATTGACTCGGTTCAACTTACGGATCGGCTCGTACATCCAGACCAGGTTCACCAGAAAGGCAATGAAGCCGGCGGAGGTCATGGCGGAGTCCCGAATCTGGATGCCCGCGTAGATCAGGAGCCCGCACATGCCGAAAACGCTAACGGTCTCGATCACCGGGCTGGACAGGGCATCCAGGGCGCTCGCCCACAGGTTCACTCGGAGGTGACGCCGGGTGGAGGTATGAAACCGCCCGTACTCGAAGTCCTCCATGCCGAAGGCCTTGACCACGCGGTGGCCGCGTGCGCCCTCGCCCACCAGATTCGCGAGATCGGCCATGCGCTCCTGGCTCTTGTGGCTGGTGCGCCGCATGCCCTGGCCGAAGCGAACGATCGGATAGAGCACGGCCGGCAACAGAACCAGGCAGAAGAGCGCCAGCTTGGGGTCTTTGGTGAAGAGCAGAACCGCCAGCACCACCAGCGTCAACGATTGCTGCACGAGATCCTTGACCCGCGTCGAGACCGCGACCTGGATCAAGCTCACGTCGTTTACGATCCGGCTGGTGAGCTCGCCCGAAGGGTGGAGAGCGTGAAACCGGCTCGACTGGTCCAGAATGCGGCGGTAGACCCGGTTGCGGATGTCGGTCGTGACCCCGAGACCGATGTGCTGAAGCGCGTAGCTACTCAAGAACGCCGCGGCGCTTCGGATGAGAAAGATGCCCACGACCAGGAGGGGCACGAAGTAGACGACTGTGCGCGGCGTCACCCCGAAGGCGCCCTTCAGCCGTTCGTAGCCCGATTTCAGCACCCCGTCGATCGCACTCCCGGATTCGGTTACGGTCGTCACTGCCTCGGCGCCACCGGCGGCTAGGTCCCCCTTTCCGGCCAGTAGCACTTCGTCGAATACCGGCTCGATGACTGCCACCAGGCCTCCGGTCGATAGCGCGAAGACTCCGGAGAGAAAAAGCGCGATCAGCAGAAACGGCCAGTAGCGCACGAAGTGGCGGGCCAGAAAGCCGTAGACGGTCATTGAGCCCCTCCCGCGGCCTGCACGGACCTTCCCGCCTGCGCTTCGGCCAGAAGCGACAAAATCTCGCGCGCAGCCCGCTCGCTGGCGCCCGCCTCCCCCAGCTCGGCGCGCAGGCCATCCAGGGACTCGATCATGTGTCCGCGCCGCTCGGAGTCGGTCACGATCGACGCCACCTCGGCGGCGACCGCTGGCGCGGTGCACCCGCCTTGGAGCAACTCCGGAACGATCCGTCTTGCCATCACCAGATTGACCAAGCTGACATGGGGAATGCGCACGAGTAGGCGGCCGAGCAAGTGGGTCGCTGGACCGAAGCGGTACACGACCACCATCGGCGTGCGCAGCAATCCTACCTCCAGAGTGGCCGTCCCCGAAGCGCAGATCGCCACATGCGATCGCGCGATCGCCTGGAACCGATCCTCGCCCCGGACCCGAGCGACCGATCGCAGCCGCTCGGCCGCTCCCGGGAACGCCTCCTCGTAGACCTTGTCGGCCAATGTCGGGGCCACGACCAGGGTTTCCTCGACCTCGAACCGGTCCCGCAACCGATCGACCGCGCCGAGCTGGACCTCGAGCAACCGCCGCACCTCGCTCCGCCGCGACCCTGGCAGAAGCGCCACCCGCGTGGGCTCCCCGGGTTGCACGCCGCAATCCTCAATTCGATCCCACGCCTGCGCCAGCTTGGGCACCTCTTCCACCAAAGGATGGCCGACGTGAACGGCGTCCATCCGCTGCGAATAGAAGCGCTCCTCGAATCGGAACAGGACGAGCATCTTGCGCGCGTGCCGGACCAACGTCTCGACCCGGCCTTGCCGCCAGGCCCAGACCTGGGGGCTGATGAAGTACACCACCGGGATCCCGAGGCCGTCGAGCTTGGGCAGAAGCCGCATGTTGAACTCCGGGAAGTCCACCAGCACCGCCAGGTCCGGCCGTTCCACCCGGGCCCGAGCGATGACGCGACGGAACATGCTCCGCGCGCGTGGATAGACCTTCAGCACCTCGGTCAGCCCCACGACCGAGATGCTGGCTACGTCGTCGATGATCCTGACGCCTTCGCGAGCAAGACCGCCGGCCCCCAGACCGAAGAACTCCAGCGGCTCCGGAGACAGGCGCTTGAGGGCCGCCACCAGGCGTGCAGCATGGAGATCCCCAGACGCCTCACCGGCGACGACCAGGATCTTGCGCGCGCTCATCGACATCCCCACGGCGCGCGCCGCGCCGGGACAAAGCCGCTCTCGTCCTTGGCGCGGGCGGTGGGCATTGCCAGGTCCCTTGCCATGAAGAGCCCTACGAGCTCAACGGCCGGACAGGCACCAGCGGCAAAGGCCCCGGCTAACTTCCCGGCGGGCCGAACGGAAAGAAGTACATCAGCCACGAGAGCAGGATACCGCCGCCCAGGAGGCCGAGCATCAACTGGCTGAAGAGCCTAACCCGGCCTCGGGTCTCCCGGCGCCAAAGAAAGGCAAAAAACAGGCTCACGATCACCGCGTAGAGGGTCATGAGCAGGACGTGGTTGACCGGCACCGAGTCAGTCCTTCCGTCCCAGGGCGATATCCCAGCAGTCCAGCACAAGGAGGAGGTTCATCAGGCCCGCGGTCAGCAGAAACGCCGACCCGTACTCGTAGCCGGGAGCGGTCAGCTCCCCCGCGTACCCAAGGATATAGCGCAGCAGGAAGTACGGCAGCCCCGAGCCCATGGAAGCCAAGGTTGCCAGGATGGTGAGCGGCCGGTCGGGAACGATCCGATGCAGATTGCCGTCGAGGCTCAAACCGATCCCGATGGAGGCGAAGATGAGGACCGAGAACACCACGGCTCGGGTCTTCTTGCCCAGAGCCAGGTGCCCGAATCCCGGCACCAACCAGGCCAGGAGGACGGACCGGACCAAGTGCCCGGTCTCGACCTTCTGCAGCGGAGCCTCGGGGGCTGTCACTTCGGAATCGGCCACAAGATCGATGAAGAGGACCGGAGTTCCCATCCCTGCCGGCTTGCGGCGCGACCACGCCTACCGGCCGGAAACTCCCTAGTCTTCGTTGAGTAGATCCTTCAGCTCTTTGCCGGGCTTGAAATACGGAATCCGCTTGGAGGGTACGTGCACCTGGGCCCCGGTCTTGGGGTTCCGGCCAATCCTGGGACCGCGATTCCGAATCCGGAAACTTCCGAATCCCCTGAGCTCGATCTTGTCACCATCCTTGAGCGACGTGACGATGCTCTCGAAGACCGTGTTGACGATCAACTCGGCGTGCTTCTTGGTGAGCTGCGCCGTCCTGGCGACCTCCTCGACCAGCTCGGCCTTGGTCATTCCGTTCGTACCCACTTAGCGATCCCCCATCACTTGGTTGGTATCCGTGCGTGCTCGCGAGCCCCAGGCCCGAGGCTCGCCTATTCCTCTTCCCCCGCCACTGCCGAATCAACGGCAGCATCCTCGGAATCGATCTCCTCGGACTCGGCCGCGTCGGCTTCGACTGCCGAGTCGGCGCTGTCTTGCGCCTCCAACTCGGCGATCTCGTCCTCGCTCGGCTGCGAGACACCTCGCATGGTCAAACCAATCTTGTGGTCGTCGTCCTCGATTCGCAGGATGCGGGCGGAGACCCATTGTCCCAGCTCGAACGCCCCGACCAACGAGCCGCCATCGACGTCGATCTCGCTGACGTGGGCAAGACCTTCAAGTCCGTCGTCGATCTCGACGAAGAGGCCGAAGTCCGTGACGTTGACGACCTTGCCGGTAATGGTGTCGCCGACTTTGTGTTCGCCGATGAAATCGTCCCAAGCGTTGGGCATGAACTCCTTGATCGACAGCGACACGCGCTGGTTCTCGACGTCGATGCCGGTGATCCTGGCCTTGACCTTGTCGCCCTTGGTCAAAACCTCGCCCGGATGCTGAACCCGCTTGGTCCAGCTCATGTCCGAGACGTGGACCAGACCGTCGATCTCTTCGGTGATATGAACGAAGGCGCCGAACTCCGTGAGGTTCCGGACCTCGCCCTCGACCACCGATCCGATCGGGTGGCTGACAGCCAGCTCCTCCCACGGATTGCGCTCGGCCTGACGCAAGGACAGGCTGATCCGCCGCTGGCCGAGATCCAGCTCCGAGACGATGGCCTCGACCTCGTCGCCCACCTCGAGCACGCTCGACGGATTCAAGACCTTCTTGGTCCAGGACATCTCGCTGACGTGGACCAAGCCCTCGACGCCGTCCTCGAGCTCGACGAACGCGCCGTAGTCAACCAGGCTCACGACCTTGCCGCGCACGCGGGCGCCCAGCGGGTACTTCTTGTCGACCAGGTTCCAGGGATCTTCGCCACGCTGCTTGTAGCCGAGGGAGACCCGCTCGGTCTCCGGATCGAACTTGAGCACCACGACCTCCACCTCGTCCCCCACGCTGAAGTGCTCGGACGGGTGGTTGACCCGGCCCCACGAGATGTCGGTGATGTGTAGCAACCCATCCACGCCGCCCAGATCCACGAAGGCACCGTAGTCGGTGATGTTCTTGACCACGCCTTGAATCCGCAGCCCCTCCTCGAGGCTGTTCAAGGTCTCCTTCTTCTTGGCGGCGAATTCCTTCTCAAGCACAGCCTTGCGGGACAGGACGACGTTGTTGCGTCGCCGGTCCATGCTGATGACCTTGAACTCAAGCTCCTCGCCGCAAAGCGACTCCAGATTCTTGATGGGCCGGATGTCGACCAGCGAGCCCGGCAGGAACGCGCGGATGCCAATGTCGACGGTCAGGCCGCCCTTGATTCGATCCAGCACGCGGCCCTTGATGACCTCGCTGGCGTTATAGCTGCGCTCCACGTCGGCCCAGACGCGCATGCGCTCGGCCTTGCGCTTGGATAGCAAGACGTGGCCTTCGACGTCCTCGGCCCTCTCGAGCAGAACCTCGACCTCGTCGCCCGGCTGTACGGAAATATCTCCGTCCCGGGTCGAAAATTCGTGCAGGGGAACCAGCCCCTCGGACTTGTAGCCGACGTCGATTACCGCGTCGTTGGCCGTCAGCTCAATGACGGTCCCTTTGATGATCTCGCCTTCGCTCAAATGACGCATGCTCGCGTCGTACATTGCGGCCAGATCCTCGTAGCTCATGTCGTCGCCGGCGGCTTGAGCTTCGCCGGTTTCCTCTGAGTTGGCCGCGCTCGGCATGTCGACGTCGGTCGACTCCTGCCGTTCTTCGGTCGGGTGCATGAAACCAATACCTCCTGGTGTCTTGATCAGGCCCGTGGCCTGTCGCCCTCCGCTGACGCGGGGGCACCGAGCTTCGCTAAGTGCCTGGGAACTCGGGGCTTCGGAGTATAGGCGGGGGTTTTCGAGAGTGTCAAGAAATCCCGGAAGTTTCGAGCGCTTGGTGGATCTCGATCCGCACCATCGGGTCGGCTTCGGACTCGCGCCTGGCCTCGAGGAAACCCCTGGCCGCGTCCCCTCCTAGCCTCGCCAAAGCCCAGGCACAAGTCTGCCGCACCTCGGCTTCCGCGTCGGCCAGCCCCTCTCCCAGCACCTGGACGTAGCGCAGGTCCCCGGTGGCCGCCATGGCCAGAGCCGCGTTCCGCTTCAACCCGGCGAGCTTGGCTCGCTTCATCGGGCTGCCCCGGAAGCGCTCGACGTAGGCCTCGCGGTCGAGGCGCAAGAGGCCACCCAGGGTCAGGCCGGCAACGGCGGCGCCGGGCTGAAGCTCGGACCGCACCGGCGCCGGCGTGGCAGCCGCGTTCATCGGACAGACCTCCTGACAGATGTCGCAACCAAAGAGCCAGCCGGCGAGATCGCCGCGCACCGGCTCGGGAATCGCCCCCCGGTGCTCGATCGTCCAGAAACTGATGCACCGATTGGCGTCGAGGACGAAGGGTTCGGGCAGCGCCCCGGTGGGACAGGCATCGAGACAAGCCGTGCACGAGCCGCACAAATCGGCAACCGGGTCTCCCGGAGTCAACTCCAGCGTGGTCAAGACCTCGCCCAGTAGAAACCACGACCCCAGCTCGGGGTGCAGCAGATTCGTGTTCTTGCCGAATGCGCCCAGCCCTGCCCGGTACGCGAGATCCCGCTCCAGGACCGGCCCGGTGTCCACGTAGCGACGGGTCCGTGCCTCTGGAAAGCGCCCACGCAACCGCTCCTCCAACCGCTGCAAGCGCTCCAGCATCGAGTCGTGGTAGTCGCCGCCACGAGCGTACCGGGCCACCCGGAGAGGCTCGCTCGATCCGGCGCTCTCGGTGCCCGGCGAGCCTTCGCCGTCTACCGCGTCCGCCGGCGAGGCAACGTAGCGCTGCGCCACGCACACGGCGCTTCGAGCACCGGGCAGCACCAGCTTGGGATCCAACCTCTTCTCCACCCAGCGCTCGAGATACGCCATACCGGCGTTCCGCCCGGTAGCCAGCCAGTCCAGAAACGCTCCCGACGTCGCCGGCCTGTCGAGACGGGCAAAGCCGACCTCGTCGAATCCCAGCTCGAGGGCGGCCTCTCGAATCCATTGCTCGGCCGCGCCGGAGGCCCGACTCGACGGCGTTGCCGGAGAGCGGCCGGAGTCCGAGGATTCCTGGATTCCGAGCGGATCCGGGCGGTTGGTAGGGTCGTCTCGCACGTCGGGCGTTCCGTAGAACACCATGATAGTTTCCACGCGCTATGACTAAGAACACCCTTTCGATTTCTCTCGCTTCTCTCGTCGTTTTCGTGATCGGCGCCGCCCAGGCGGCCCCGGCGCAGCAACTCGAACCGCTCCCGGCACCGGCGGACGTCGCCGCGGCGCCGGACGACGCCCTCGTCACGGCTTCGGGCCTGGCCTCGAAGATCCTTCAGGCCGGAACCGGCACCGAACACCCCGGTGCCGACGACATCGTCCAGGTCCACTACACGGGCTGGACCACCGACGGCAAGATGTTCGACAGCTCGGTCGTGCGCGGGCACCCGGTCGGCCTGCCGCTGGACCGCGTCATCCAAGGCTGGACCGAAGGCGTTCAGCTCATGGTCGCGGGCGAGAAGCGTCGGTTCTGGATCCCGGAAGCGCTTGCCTATGAGGGCCGCGAGGGCCGCCCGGCGGGCATGCTGGTTTTCGACATCGAGCTCCTGGACTTCAACCCCAAGCCCACGCCTCCGCCGGCTCCAGAGGACGTCGCTGCTCCCCCGGCGGACGCCGAGGTCACCAAGTCGGGCCTGGCCAGCAAGGTTCTCCAAGCTGGAACCGGCAGTGTCCATCCCCGGCGCTCCAGCACGGTGACCGTTCACTACACGGGCTGGACCACCGACGGCGAGATGTTCGACACCTCGGTGCTGCGCGGCCAGCCGATCACGTTCAGCCTGGAGCAAGTCATCAAGGGCTGGACCGAGGGGCTCCAGTTGATGACTCAGGGCGAGAAGCGCCGCTTCTGGATCCCGGAGAAGCTCGCCTACAAGGGAGCGAAGGACAAGCCCCAGGGCATGCTCGTCTTCGACGTCGAGCTGCTCTCGTTTCACTAGCCAACGCGGACGGCGCGGCTCTTGACGTCCTCGCACGGATCGTCCCTGGCCCGGGCTAACCGGGCTTGGGCCGGCCGGGCTCGAGCCGGCCGAGTTCCGGATGATCGACCCAGCAGGGGCTTCAAGAGCCCGCCTAGCCTGCCAGCGATAGTCCTCGGCCTGGTCTTCGGAGTCGCGACCGCGGCCTGCTCCGGCACCGAGCCACCGGCTCGGCCGGGCCGGCCGGCCGCGTTGGCCGCTTCGGCGCCGGTGTCCCGTCTCGACGTCGTGGATCGCTCGATCGCCTTTCATGGCGGCCCCCGGTACGAGAACAGCTCGCTCGCGCTCGATCTCTGCTCCAAGTCCGGCTGCGCCCGCCTCGAGGTGGATCGGCGAGGCGGCCTCTTCGACTACCGGGTCGAAGCCGAGACCGGCACGGGTGCCATCCGCCGCGCTCGGGTCACCAACGATCGGGTCGAGGAATTCCTCGACGGCCAGCGCCGCCCGGTCGACGCCGACCGCGCCGCCCGTCTCACCGATTGGGTGATGCAGCGCGTCTACTTCACCTTCTTGCCCTACAAGCTGAACGACCCGGGCGTCTGGAAAGAGGACCTGGGGATCGAAGACTGGGACGGGCAGCGCCTCCACCGCGTCAAGGTGACCTTCACTCCGGGCTCGAGCACCGACGCGGACGACGAGTTCACCTTCTGGTTCGATCCGCAAACGGCCCGCCTCGAGCTCTTCGCCTACAGCTACCTGCGGAGCGGCGGCGGCTTACGCTTCCGAAGGCTCACCAACTTCCGGCGGGCGGCCGGTATCCTGGTGTTCGACCAGGAGAATTTCGGCATCGACGGGCCCAATCAGTCGGTAGACTCGATCACCCCGGACTTCGTTCGGTCTCGAATGCGACACGTCTCCACCGTTACCTTGAACAATCTCCGTAGCCTGGACCCATAGGCCGGAAAGGACGACTTCATGGCCAAGCAAAATTCTTTCGACATCGCCTCCAACGTGGACCTGGCCGAGGTCGCCAACTCCGTCAATCAAGCAATGAAGGAGATCCTGCAACGATTCGATCTCAAAGGCACGGGCTCCGGCATCGAATTCCACGACAAGGAGCATCGGCTGACCCTGAGCTCGGCGGACGAGTACAAGCTCGGGGCGGTCAATCAAATTCTGCAACAGAAGTTGGTGCGCCGGGGCGTGTCCCTGAAGGCGCTCGCCTACGGCGTGATCGAGCCGGCCGCAAAGGGCACGGTCCGGCAGGAAGTAACACTCCAGCAGGGCATCCCGACCGAGAAGGCCAAGGAGATCGTCAAGATCATCAAGAACGAGAAGCTCAAGGTTCAGACCTCGATCCAGGGCGATCTGGTGCGGGTCTCGGGCAAGGACCGGGACACCCTGCAACAGGTCATCGCTCTGCTCAAGGAGCGCGACTTGGGCATCGACATGCAGTTCACCAATTACCGCTCCCAGTGACCGAAACGCCCTCGTAGTAGACTTCATCGGACCAGCATCCGAGCTTCAACGTCACTCGAGGGCAGCCGGGAGAGCCCATGGCGAAAAGCCTGTATCTCATCAATCCACGATCGCTCTATCCAAGCTATTTCGGCGCCGAGGCGTTTCAGCACTTCGGGCTCGAACCGGCGCATTCGATCGCCGACCTGGCGGTCACGACGATCGCCGCCTTCGCCCCTGAGGACTGGCGGGTCGAGCTCTGCGACGAGTACATCCAGCCGGTCGATCTGGACACCGACGCCGACTTCATCGGCATCACGGGCAAGATCACTCAGGGCACCCGGATGCTGGAGCTCGCGGCGGAGTTCCGTAACCGGGGCAAGACCGTCATCATCGGCGGGCCCTACGCGTCACTCTCACCGGGCCGAATGCGCGGGCATTGCGACATTCTGGTGGTGGGCGAGTTCGAGGGCATCGCCGCGGACTTCTTCGCCGACCTCGAACGCGGCGACTGGCAGGAGGAGTACACCGGCACCCAGCCCGAGCTCTCCACCTCGCCCCTGCCGCGCTGGGACCTCTACCCCAACGACCGGGCCCTGAGCGGCTGCGTCCAGACCTCGCGCGGCTGTCCTTTCGAGTGCGAGTTCTGCGACGTCATCCAGTATCTGGGCCGCAAGCAGCGGCACAAGCCGGTGGATCAGATCCTGGCCGAGCTCGACGTCCTCTACGACATCGGCTATCGCGAGGTCTTCCTAGCCGATGACAATCTGACCGTCTATCGCAAGCGGGCCAAAGAGATCCTGGCGGCCGTCGCCGAGTGGAACCTGAACCGTCCCGAGGGCCCGATGTCCTTCAGCACCCAGGTATCCATCGACGCTGCCCGGGATCCCGAGCTGATGGACCTGCTGGCGCGCGCCGGCCTCCTCAACGTCTTCATCGGCATCGAAACACCCAATCCCGAGGCTCTCAAGGAGACCAAGAAGCGGCAGAACCTGAAGCTCGACCTGCACGAGCAGATCGAGGTCTTCCTGGACCACGGAGTCGCCGTTCAGGGCGGCATGATCGTCGGCTTCGACTCGGACGGCCTCGACATCTTCCAGACCCAATTCGACTTCGCCATGGCGGCACCGGTGCCGACCTTCACCGTCGGAGCGCTGGTGGCTCCCGAGGCCACGCCACTTCACGAACGCATGGAGACCGGCGGCCGCCTGGTCGAGGGCTCGGAGACCGCGGGCTCTCCCTGGGATACCAACGTCATCCCCAACCAGATGAGCCGCGAGCAACTCTTCGACGGCCTCAAGTGGCTGGGCAACCAGCTCTACTCGCCCGAGAACTTCACCCAGCGAGTCCTCAACATGATCGAAGCGCTCGGCCCGCGCCGCGGCGCGCTGGCCGGCAAGGCCGGCGCCGTCCGCCGTCAGATGCGCCCCGTGGACGCCGAGGCCGTGGCCGTGGTCATGCGCATGGTGCAGCGCGGCGACGAGGAAAAGGCCATGTGGAACACGGTCCGGGCGGCCGTTCGGAACAAGCCCGAGTCCGAGGAGCCGGTCATGCGGGCCCTTTTCCAGTACGCCCAGATCCGGTGTCTCTACGAGGCCGGGCAGTTCTGGGAGCCGCGCCTGGGCGAAGCCGGCGCCTCGGTGCCGGTCGCGGCTTCGCCGCCGCCGGCTGTGTCCGGCCCGCTCAAGGTCCTTCAGGGTCCCTAGCCGGTCTCCGCCCACCGGACCCTGCGGATCCATCGCACGGCGGCTCGCCGGGTGTCATCGATCCGGGCCTCGTCTGGTCCTCGGCGTCTCCCGCTACCAACTTCAGTGTCTTGAACCGCTCTGTCCGGCGAACCGGATCGGGACTCCGGGCCCAGCCCGGCGCCGTCACCCCGGCCACCCCAGAAGGGCCCGCTCTGCCAGGCTCCGTCACTCGAGGATTCGCGGCACGCCCCCGATGGCACTGCACTTGCGCCACCCAGACGTCATGCGCCTTCCAACCACCCGTATCGCCAAACACCTCATCGGCCTTCTGACGGGACTCTTCCTCTTCCTCCTCGTCGCTCCTGGACCTACGGCGGCTCAGCCGGTGACCTGGTCGTTCGGACCGGAGATGCCGATCGCGAACTCCGAGTTCGGAGCCGCCGTCATCGGCGGCAAGATCTACGCGGCGGGCGGCTTCCTGGAAGAGAATGAGCACGCTCTCCTGATCTTCGATCCCGCGGCCGGCCGCTGGAGCGTGGGGCCCGACCTCCCGACCGGCACCCATCATGCCGGCGTCGTCGCCGTCCAGGGCAAGCTCTACGTGGTGGCCGGTACCGGGCTCGCGAGCTCGACACTCCAGATCTTTGACCCCGCGACCGAAACTTGGTCCGAGGGCGCAGCGATGCCCACCGCGCGAACCGCCATGGCAACCGTGGTTCGGAACGGCAAGATCCACGCCATCGGCGGCTCCCGGAGCATCATCACGGGCGGCGCCGTCACCGCCCACGAGGTCTACGATCCCGCCACCGATTCCTGGGAGGAGCTGGCCCCCTTGCCCAGGGCCAGCGAGCATGTCTTCGGCGGCGTCCTGGGCGGCAAGATCTACGTCGTCGGCGGCCGCAACAACCTCGCCAACCGCAACGACACTCAGATCTACGACCCGGTCTCCGACACCTGGACGCAGGGCGCACGGATGGAATCCCCCGCGTCGGGCCACGCGGTTGGCGTGCACGACGGAAAGATCTACGCCTACGGCGGCGAAGACATCGGTGGCGGCGCGGTGTCGAACGTACTGCAGAGCTACGACCCGGCCGCCGACGCCTGGACCTTGCTCGAACCCGCACCGGAAGCTCTTCATGGCGTCGGCCATGTCCTCTTCCGCGGCAAGTTCTACATCCTTGGAGGCTCGCGCGTCGCGGCCAGCGGCGAAGGCACCACTCTCGTGCAAATCGCGGATCTCCCCGGTGGCAGCGGTGGCGACGGCGGCGGCGACGACGGCCCGTCGATCAAGGCTCCTGGCCGGCTGCGAGTCCGCGTCTTGAGCCCAACCCGGATTCGCCTGCGCTGGCGCGACCGCTCCAAGAACGAAACCGGCTTCGAGGTTCAGATGAAGCGCGGCTCCAAGCGCTTCCGCCGCATCGCCTCACCCTCGGCCAACGTCAAACGCCTCGTCGTAACCGGCCTCAAGCCCGGCGTCACGTATGCGTTCCGCATTCGAGCCGTTGCTTCCGGCAAGCGCTCGAACTTCGGCAACGAAGTCGTCGTCACGATGCCGGCCGGCTGATTCGGGCTTCGCGCTCAACGCCAAGCGCGCGCACGAGACGCTCTCCCCCATCGCGCCTTCAACTCGCTGCTCTCGGCCAGACGGACTCGCCGGTCCGGCCGCCGTCCCGGATTGTGCCGCGCCGCCCACGCTCGTAGACTGAGTTGATGGTGGATTCGCTTTGGTCGCGCTTCCTCGAGCTCGGGCCCGTTCACCAAGCGCTCGTCGGAACGCTCTTCACTTGGGGGCTGACCGCCGCCGGAGCCTCCTTGGTCTGGTTCCTCCGCCAAGAGAACCGCAAGGTGCTCGACGTCATGCTCGGCTTTACCGGCGGAGTGATGATCGCCGCCAGCTTTTGGTCTCTCCTGGCACCGGCCATCGAGATGTCGGCGGGGCTCGCGGTACCCACCTGGTTTCCAGCCGCCGTGGGCTTCAGCCTCGGCGCTCTCTTCTTGCGCCTGGCCGATCTCGTAACCCCGCACGTCCATCTCAAGGCCCCGATCGAGTCAGCCGAGGGCATCCCGACGAATCTGGAGCGCACGACCCTACTGGTCCTGGCCATCACCCTCCACAACATCCCCGAGGGTCTCGCGGTCGGCGTCGCCTTCGGAGCCGCCGCCCATGGCCTTGACTCGGCCACGGTGGCCGGCGCCACGGTCCTGGCCCTGGGCATCGGCATCCAAAACTTCCCCGAAGGGCTGGCGGTGTCGATGCCGCTGCGCCGCGAAGGCTTCTCGCGCTCCAAGAGCTTCTTCTACGGTCAGCTCTCGGGCGCGGTCGAACCCGTCGCCGGAGTGCTCGGCGCCGCCGCGGTCACGCTCTGGCAGCCAATCCTGCCCTACGCACTCGCCTTCGCCGCCGGCGCCATGATCTTCGTGGTGGTCGAGGAGGTCGTCCCCGAGGCCCAAAGCTCCGGCAACGCCGACGCCGCCACCCTCGGCCTAGTGGCCGGATTCGTGGTCATGATGATCCTCGACGTCGCCCTCGGCTGACCGGGCGAACGCGGGACAGGGCCGGCGTCCGGCCGAGGCCCTAGGCCGCTCCGACGTTCGGCGCGAACGCCGCCGAGAAATGCCGGAGCGCCGCCGGCTGCTCGACGATCCGCACGCCCGGAATCGTCTCCGGAGCTTCGAGCGCCGCCAGGATCGTCTCGATCACGTAGTCGGTCTGGCTTTTGGTGTAGACCCGCCGCGGAATCGCCAGACGGAGCAACTCCTGCTCGGCGGGCTGCTCGGCGCCGGTCTCGGGATCGCGCCGGCCGAGCATGACCGAGCCGATTTCCACCGACCGAATACCCCCTTCGAGATAGAGCGCGATCGCGAGGGCCTGCCCGGGAAACTCCGAGCGCTCCAGATGTGGCAAGGCTCGGGCCGCGTCGATATAGATCGCGTGGCCGCCCGGCGGCTGGACGATCGGAACGCCAGCCGCCGCGATGTGGTCGCCCAAGTAGCGGATCGAGGCGTGCCGATACTTCTGATACTCGGGGTCCAGCGCCTCGTAGAGTCCCACCGCGACCGCCTCGAGATCCCGGCCCGCCAGGCCGCCATAGGTCGGGAAACCCTCGGTCAGGATCAAGAGTTCCTTCTCCTGGCCCGCTACCTGAGCATCATTGGTGCACAGAAAGCCCCCGATGTTGGCCATGCCGTCCTTCTTGGCGCTCATGGTGCAGCCGTCGGCGCACGAGAACATCTCGCGCGCGATCTCGAGAAGCGAGCTCCCCGCGTACTCTGGCTCCCGCCGTTGAATCAGATAGGCGTTCTCGGCGAAGCGGCACGCGTCCAGGAAGAACGGCACGCCGCGCCTGCGGCAGAGCTCCGATGCGGCTCGGAGATTCGCCATCGACACCGGCTGTCCCCCACCACCGTTGTTGGTGACCGTGACCATCGCGAATGGCACCGAGCCGGCGTGCTCGTCGAGCGCCTTAGCCAGGGCCTCGAGGTCGATGTTGCCCTTGAACGGATACTCGCGGCCCAGGTCCCGAGATTCTACGCAGGGCAGATCCAGCGCCACGGCACCCGCGGCCTCGATATTCGCCCGGGTCGTGTCGAAATGGGTGTTGTTGGGAACCACGTCTCCCGGCCGGCACAGCGTAGCCGCCAGGATGCGCTCGGCAGCGCGGCCCTGATGGGTCGGGATGACGTACTCGAAGCCGAAGATGTCCCGAACCGCCGCCTCGAACCGGTCGAAGCTGTCGCTCCCCGCATACGACTCGTCGCCGCGCATCATGGCCGACCACTGCGCGGCACTCATGGCGCCCGTACCGCTGTCGGTCAGAAGGTCGATCAGAATTCCCGAAGCCGGCAGGCGAAACAGGTTGTAGCCGGCCTTCTTCAGCAGCTCCTCGCGCTCCTCCCGGGTCGTCAGCGTGATCGGCTCGACGCACTTGATCCGAAACGGCTCGATGATCGTCGGCATCGCCCGACTATGAGCCGCGAACCCTCGGACCGCCACACCTGACCGACCGGTGGCAAGGCCCGCTCTCGCGGGTAGGCTCGGGTCCTACCGAAGCTGACCTCTCCACCCAGCCTGGGCCATCTCTCAGGCGGACAAGCCGAGCTCTGAGCCGACCGCTTCGAAATAGGTGTTCGCTGTCGCCTGTAGAAACGATCGTCGGGCCGGAGGAAGTCCAGATGTTGAACATTCGGCGAGACCGTGGCGCACGGGTTGACGACAATCACTCTCATGCGCCGACGGCGTGCCTGCCGAACGACCTCGCGACGATCTGCCGCCACGCCAACGACAATCAGATTGCGCGAGGAGAACGTCACCGGATGGCGTTCATTGAATACGCCTGAGCCACGCGTGCGCTCGAAGGGTACGCCGACCTTGGCGATGAGGTTGTTAGCGTTGTCGGTGAAACTCCGACCTACCCGCCCCTCGCGGTGAAGCCTTGCGATCATCTCGAGAGTTGGAGTTGGATCCGCCACGATGGCGCGAACCTGGACCTCCGAGAAACGCATAAATGTCCCAAGTGGATCCGCGGCCAGCCGGGCCGGGAGCGGGTCGTCAGATCCCATCGGGAAGCCTTCACCTTGTGCATCGTCGACCCCGAACGCTTCATGCACATCACACAGCGTCGGGATTCCCGATTCGTACGACACACCCGAACCGACCTAGAGATCAGCCGGAAAGTCAGCACCGCACCCCTCCAGGCCGACGGCCACATTCGCCACGCTGATTCTACCGGACGGCCAAGGGTAGAGAGAAAGCTCGAGCTCGAGTGCCCCGTAGAAGATCCCAAGAAGGCGAGTCTCTCGTTCCGCAGTTAGCAAGTACGCGATGCGTGGTGCCCATAGAGCAAGATCCGAACCTCGTGGCCAGCTCGCTCCTCGTACCGGTAGCCGATCTTGGGCAACGAGGCAAACACTTCGATCCGCCTCACAATTCTACCGAGCTAGACTCCGCAACCATGAGCTTCTCTCAGGCGGCGGGAGTCGCCGTCGCCCTCGGCCTGGTTGTCTTCCTGCGTTGGTGGTGCTGGATCTCGTTGCAACGCGGCAGGCTCGGGCGTCGTCGTCGAGGCAAGGCCCCGGGAGGCAGGGCAAACCGAAGCGTCCTTCGCCAACCCAAGCCGCTCTGGGTCCGCAGAGAGGTCGTCCGCCTGAAGGCTCTCATGCCCCAAAACGGCTGCCGGAAGATCGCCATCACCTTCAATCACCTCCACGCCGCGAGCCGATCAATGACTGTCGGCAAGACCTACGTCGCCGGCGTCGTGCGCGCAAGCCAGCTCGAGATCGTACGGAAGCGGAAGTGGCTCAAGCACCGCCGTCCGAGACCGATCCCTCAAAACCACACCTGGGGACTCGATTTGACCCACCTCGCCAACGGGTCGGAGAACGGTAAGCGCGCCCTAGGCGTTCTCGATCACGGCACGCGAGCCTGTCTCATGCTCGCGGCAGTTCGAGAGCGAACGGCACTCGCGCTGTTACGAGCCCTTCTCCACCTAGTCGAGCGCTACGGGCGGCCCAAGTGTCTTCGCACCGACAACGAACCCGTCTTCACATCGAAGACCTTTCGACTCGGCCTCTTCCTTCTCGGCATCCGCCATCAGCGGACTGCGCCCTACGCCCCCTGGCAAAACGGCAGGGTCGAGCGCTTCTTTCTCACCTTCAAGCAAGCGATCCGGGCGGTCCGCGAATCAGCGCCTCAGTTTGTGCCCGATGACACCGATCTCCACACCTTCACCGCCTGGTACAACCACCTGCGCCCGCATCAGCACCTCGACGGCCTGACACCCGCCATGGCCTGGCGGGTTGTCCGCAAGCCGGTACCAAGGCCGCGCCTCTACTCCACCTGGCACGGCGTGCTCGTCGGCTACCGATGGCTGGAGTGACGGGGCGAGGGGGCGGCGGCCAAATCCATGCGGAGCTTCCGCAACAGAGACGAACGTCCGGGGGCGAAGCGCGTTCAGGCGTCTCGGCCGGGAACGAGCGGGGCTCTAGGAAGAAAGAAATCTAGGAAATCGAGGCACATCTCGTGGCAGGAGCGGAGACCAATGCCCGCCCGGCCACAAAATGACTCCAAGAACGTCAACTACTACCGCGCGGACACTGCGGACGGGACACCCACGCGTGGGTCGGTGTCATCGAGGATGACCGAGGTCGCGCTACCAGCGCCGGCTCCCGGCCAGGTGAAGCTCTGGGTGATGTCGGTAGTGGCCTCGTTGCCGGACTCATCCACCAGGGCTTCGGCCGGGATCGTCACCTCGATGGCAGCACCGGCAACCGGGGTCGTCTCGAGCGCCAGCACCACGCGTCTTCGCGCCTCCCGGCCGGTCAGGACCGGCTGGCTCACGGTCAGGGTCTCGACGGTACCGTCCACGCTGACGGCAAGTGTACCCGCGGTTGCGGCCGCTTCGAGTGGAACCGGTAACGCCGCCTCGGAGAGCTCGAGCCAGAGCTCGCCGCCGCCTGTGCTCCCAACCGCGCGGAGCTGTTCGAGGCGCGGACCGGTCAAGTCGGTAAAGATCGTGCGGCCGCCGTACGGGGTGTACTCGTAGCGCTCCAGGGTGCGGCCGTCCGGCCCGGTCGCAAGCACCAGGTTGCCGGTCGAGTCGTAGACCGGCACGGTCACGGTCTCGAGGGTGCCGTCGCCGTCGACGTCCGTCTCCTGGCGGACAATCTCGTCGAGGCCCATCCCGTAGGTGCGCCGGGAGGCAAGCCGCTGGCCTCCACCCGCGGCAGAGACATACTCTTCCAGGTTCTGCCAGCCGCCCCAGACGGTCTCGGTGGTCTTGGGGCCCTCCGCCGTCTCGACGGTCTTCGCCAGACGCCGGTTGAAGTTGTCGTAGAGGTAGGTGGCGACCGTGGCGCCGGTGGTCGCGTCGCTCACCCGGGCGATGCGGTTCCGGTAGTCGTAGTGAAAGCGCTGGTTGCCCTTCTGGACGAGGTTCCCGTTGGCGTCGTAGGTCAGGGACTGGCCGTCCGCCTCACCGGGGCGGTTCCGGCCCGAGCCGTCGAGCGGCAGGGCCGAGGTCTCGGTGCCGAGGCCGGTCGAGCGCGAGCGGGACAGGAGGTTCTCGGCCGCGTCGTAGGCGAAGGCAAAGCCGTCGCCTCCAGAGGACCCCGTCCCTCCGGCAGGGGTCGTGTTGTTGGCCGTCTGGGGCGAGGGCACGCTGTCTGCCGCGGTCACTCGGCCCGCCCCGTCGTAGGCCAGCAGGAGCCCGCGCCCGCCCAGGTCCGCCCGGGTGGTCTCGACCTTGAGATGCCGCGGGCTCCAGGCGATCGTCTCCGAGAAGGCCGTACCGGAGCCGCCGCTGGAGCCACTCGAACCACTGGAGCCAGGCCGGCTGTACGAGGTGCCCACCACTCGCTTCGCCCCGTCGAAGGCCATCTCGCCCGCAACGCCGTTGCCCAGGGCCTTGGTCTGGACCAGGTCCGGGCCCCTGTAGCCGTAGGAGACGGCCTGGCTCCCCGCTCCAGCCGTTCCCGCCTGGACCCCCAGCGGCCGATCCAGCGGATCGAACGTCCGGGCCGCCTCGTGCCCCGACGGGTAGGTGGCACGGGTCACCGAGCCCACCCGGTCGTGGGCGTAGGAGACGATCTTAGCGGTCGAGCCGGAGCCGCCGCCGACCGCACGCGATTCCGAGGTCATCCGCGACAGCGAGTCGTAGGCAAAGCTCGTCACCGCCGCCGGGGACTCGGACGTCACCACCCGGGACAGGCCGTCGTAGCCGTAGGTCTCGGTCGTGATGCCTTCGATGCCCGGACCCGCCGCCACCGAGCGTGCCGTCAGCCGGTTCGCCGCGTCGTAGGTCTGGGTCACGGTCGAGCCGTTGGCGTCGGCAACCTGGGTCACGTTGCCGGCGCCGTCGTAGGCGTAGCTCTCGGACGTCTGGTCCGGATAGGTCGTCGTCGCCTTCCGGTCCAGGGCATCGTAGGTCCAGCTCGTCTCGTTGCCCCGAGCGTCCCGGTACCGGGTCAGCCGGGAGTTGCCGTCAAAGGCGGACTCGATCGAGATCCCCTCCGGACGCACCGCCCGGATCCGCCGGTCGAGACCGTCGTAGAACGACGCCGTCACGTGCCCTTCGGCGTCCGTTTGCCGGATCGCGTTCGAGCGCGCGTCGTAGGCCGTCCGGGTCATGTTCCCCAAAGCGTCGGTGCGCGAGACCGGCCGGTTCAAGGCATCGTAGGCCGTCTGGTACGGAACCGTCACCGTGCCGCCGTCCGGGGTCGTCTCGACCGACTCCGTCAAGGTGGCGTTGCCGTTGGCGTCGAGGGTGCGCACCAGCCGGTTGCCGGCCGGGTCGATGGTCTCGACCAGGCGCTCGGCTGAGTCGTAGCGCGACACCGTCGTCCGACCCAAGGCGTCGGTCGTCTGGAGGACGTTCGAGGCCGCATCGTAGACGGTCGCAGAGCGCAGGATCCCTTCGGTCGTAGGATCCCCGGCGTCGAAGAGGGCCTCGAGGCTCGCCGTCTTCCGGTTCAGAAGGTCGTACTCGCCGGCCGACTCCGCCAGGAGCGTCCCCGCCGGGTCGTAGTGCTCGGACTCGACCACGTTGCCGTTGGCGTCGTACTTCGACACCGTCGCATTGCCCAGGGGGTCCACCACCCGAGCCACCCGCCCGTAGCCGTCGTACTCGGTCGCAAAGCTCTGCAAGCGCCCGTTGGTGTAGGCCGTCCGCTCGCGGTCGGCGTTGTAGACATAGGAGTCAACGACCGCCTCCGGCGAGCCGAAGCCTCGCGTCGTCGAGAGGAGGAGGTTGCGCGGACCGTAGACGTTGCGGGTCTCGTTCCCCTCCGGGTGGATCACCGACTCCAGGTTGTAGTTGGGGTCGTAGGCCCGCCTCTCGACGGTGACGGCGCCGCCCGCTTCGATCTCCCGCGTCGTCGTCACCAGCTCGCTCAAGGCACCGTAGGTGTACCGGGTCTCGGTCGCCGCCGAGCCCGTCTCCCCGAACGGCTGCCGCTCGGTTACGAGATTGCCGTTGGCGTCGTAGAGGTAGCTCGAGGTATAGCCCAGGGCCGGCGTGGACGACGCCCCCGACGCCGCCTGGGTCGAGGCCACCCGCCAGTCGAGCTCGTTGTAGACCGTCGTGTGTCGTACTCCCCGCGGATCCGTCACCGCCGTGACGTTGCCCCGGGCGTCGGTCGTGTACCGGGTGGCTAGATCCAGCACGCCCGGTGCCGCAACCGTCTCCTGGAGGTAGCCAAGGCTCGGACCGCTCGCAAAGTACGAGTACTCGGTCACATTGCCGTTCGGGTTCGTGGCCCGCGTCACCTGGCCGTAGTCGTTGTAGGCGTACTCGGAGCCTGACCCACTGCCATCAGAGGAGAACAACTAGTCCGCAGGAGCATTCCGCAGCCGCCGTAGGCTGTTCATCTTCTGCGTATAGAGTTTGCCAAAATCAAAGCGATCTTCAATCCGCAAGAAGTGGTCCAGATCTATGGACAAGAACTCCTTGCCGTCCTTCTTGCGCTTCTTCTTCTTGCCGACCTCCAGTGCCTTCAAGGCACTGACCCAATACCAAAGGCGACCCTCTTCGCTACTCATATAGGCATACCAAAAGGGCAACCGGAAAAGCCGCTCGAAAGTGACCACCCTCTGGATCTCGTCCTCATAGCCCAGCGAGTAGGTTCCATTCCAAGGTTCGTGGAACTTTGCATCTACGGCAATCAGGCCGATCGAGTCCAGCAACACCAGGAAGTCTGGCCTCTTGAGATCAGTGCCAAACAAGGGAGAGAAGGTCTCAGAAGCCTGACAAACCGCAACGTAACTCATCCCCTGCCGGCTAAGCCACCGGTTGAGGGCCTCTTCTCCCTTGCGACCCTTTTTCTCGAACGACTCTTGGCTCATTAGATAGTGTCCATTTTTCAGGCCACTGCGTCAGAGTCCACATCTACACCTAGGCTCTCGAACTCCCATGGATGAGGACCGCTTCTTGGGCTCGGACCGCTCTTCGATGACTTCCTTGAGACGCCTGTGCCGGGCCGGGCTGAGGCTCGAGCCGTGTTACCGGAGAGTCGCGATGTGCCGAAGCGAGAGCTTGGGTTCCGACTGGAACTGGTACCAGTCGATCCCACCGTTTCGAAGCCCGAGGAAGACCCAGCCCTTCTCCGGGTAAGCGACCATCATCCGGCGGCCGCCGGCGGGCTTTTCACGAAGCTTCAGATCCGTCCCCTGAGCGTACTGGTTCACATCGACAGTGGCTCGATCAATAACCTCCATGAATCGGTGGCCGTAGCTAACTACGCCTAGGTACCGCCCCTCAACATCCAGGAACCGCATACCATCACAACCACGAGCGCCAGCCTTCGAAAGATCGGTAACCCATCGCACCCCATCTTCGCCAACCTCGTATACGAAGTAGGAGCTACCTCCCTGTTGGTTAATCGCCACCAACCGTCCGTCCCGGGACCAGTCCGCCCGAATCTTGTCCGAGAAGTCGTCGTCGATCATCTCTGGCCAGTCGTCCCCCCAGGTCCACAGGTTGATCCCCCGATGCATCGGCTCAAGTCGATAGCTCCCATCGTGGTGCCGCACTTCCAGGTATCGCTCCTCGTCGTGACGCCGCGTCGATTCCCTCTTCTCGTAGAGAGCCTCTGCGCCGACCTCCGCTGAGGCCGTGATCAGGAAGTCCAGCGTCGGCGGCGCTTCCAGTGTGTACATCGGAAACCCCACCCGGTCCCAGATGTTCTTTGGCTTGAGCGTCACCTGTTCGCCGGTACGCGCGTCGTAGGAAAACACTCTTTCCCCCCGCGTACCGAACGCCATCCGTTCTCCGTCCCGCGACACCGCTCCCACCATCACGTTGTCTTGCGGGTCGTGCTCGAACAGAAACTCCCGCTCACCCGTCGCCAGGTCCGTCACGCAAACACTCCCCGAACGGCAATCCCAGACGACCTCCCCACGGGAGCCCCGGAACGCCAGAAACTGGACGCGCGGCCCCCCAGGGAGCCCCGGGAACTTCCCGCGCGAAAGATTGCTCACCCGCTTGCGACTCTCTAAGTCGATCACGAACGCGAAACCGTCTTGGCGCACGCCCCCCAGATACTTCCCGTCCGCCGAGATATCCAGGTAGTTCACCGCTTTCGGGCCGTACGGATCGGAGCCCATCGCCATCGTGGAACAGCTGATCCACAGCAGCGTCGTCGCCGACAGCAGAAACTTCTGTGTCACTGGTTCCTCGATGCCTTACCCATTCGCACCTCCAGCGTCCGAAATAGCTGATCGTGATTCACCCCCGCAGCTGCCCACAGCCCAGGGTGGAGATGATCCCCGTGAGTCATGACAGGCGAACCCGCGACATTCGGGTCCAGCATGTCGAAGTCTCTGAGGTTCGTAACCCCGCCGCGCAGCAAAACCTCCCTAATCGCGCCCGATCCCAGCGCCCTGCGCCCCAACTTGGCGATCCGGAAGGCCCTGGCCAGCACCGGGTCCTTCTTGCTGTGGAAGTTGCCGACCGCATTCACGTTCCCCAGTGCGCTCTCCAAGAAGCCTCCTGGAAGGATCGAGCCCCTCGTCACTGCGGCATTCAGCATGAACAATCCATCCAGGTTCTGGTGGGAGCCCGCATTGTCCGCACCCTTACGCAGCGTCGAGAGAAATTGCAACCCGCGAAGCGCGACTCGCGCCCCCAGGCTGTGCGTGATCGCAAAGAGGTCCGGTCCCGCGCCCGCAGCCTGGCGCGTGTGCATCAAGTAGCGGCCGAAGGCATAGCCCGCGAGATCGGCGTTGCCTTCCGACCACCAGAAGAACGGCATCGAAGCCGGACGCCCGAGCGGATCTCCCTTCCAGGTAAAACCGTAGAGGTCCTGTGGGACTCCCGCCCCGGAAAACCCGTCGTCGAGATGGGTCAAGGCGTCCCGGAATCCCTTCTGCCCACCTTCCTCGACGTTGTAGCCATGGACAAACGTCACCAGACGGCTCTTGCCTGCCATCACGCCTGCCATCATCGACCGAAACGGAGCGTACCCCCGGGAAGCCGAGTCCTGGGGCACGAACGTCGTCGGGTTCACCGGATCGAAGTGCACGTAACCGGCATGGGCCTGACCTCGGGTTAGCCGCGCCGTCGCATACCCGTGGACTGCCGTCCCCATCGAGTCGCCCAGGACGAAGGGGCTGTTGAGCGCAAACTGCCCGGTGTTCGGTCCGTCGCTGTAGAGGTGCGGGTCGTCCGAAATAAACCGCCCCATCTCCGGGTCATAGAAACGATTCCGAACGAAGACCAACCCCGTCTCAGGATCGACGGGCCGGCCGTGGAAGCCGTGGGCGTTCCCTACCGTCGAGGTCGTGACCTGGTTCGCCTTGGGGCCTTCGTAGAGGAAGGGTGTGTTGGCGGAGCCGCAGAGGGTGCCTGGGGCGCAGCCGGCGCCGGACGGATTCGCGGTCACGGAGAAGGTCAGCTCCAAGGGCTCGGTGAGGCCGCGGCCGGCGAGGTCGAGGGGGGTGGTCGAGACTGCCAGGGTGTGGGTGCCGGCCGGGAGGCTGGCTGTGCTGCTCAGGGTGTAGCGGTCGGGCTCGAGGGTCCAGGAGGTCGGAGCGCCGTCGAGGGTGATGGCGGTGGCCGCAGCAGCCAGGTCCGCCTCTTCGGAGAGCTGGACGGTCAGGACCGGGTTGCCGTCCCGGTAGGTCGAGACGAGGCCCACGCGCGGGTCGGTGTCGTCGAAGACGACGGAGCCAGAGCTACCCGAGCTACCGGAACCGGCTCCCGGCCAGGTGAAGCTCTGGGTGATGTCGGCGCTCGCCTCGTTGCCGGACTCGTCCACCAGGGCGGAGCCCGGGATCGTCAGCTCGACGGCGGCACCGGCCGCCGGGGTCGTGCCGAGCGCCAGCACCACGCGGCGCCGGGCCTCCCGGCCGGTCAGGACCGGCTGGCTCACCGTCAGGGTCTCGACTGCTCCATCCACGCTGACGGTAAGTGTATCCGCGGTTGCGGCCGCTTCGAGTGGAACCGGTAACGCCGCCTCCGAGAGCTCGAGCCAGAGCTCGCCGCCGCCTGTGCTCCCGCCAGGGCCCTCGACCGCGCGGAGCTGTTCGAGGCGCGGACCGGTCAAGTCGGTGAAGGTCGTCCGGCCGCCGTACGGGGTGTACTCGTAGCGCTCGAGGGTGCGCCCGTCCGGGCCGGTCGCAAGCACCAGGTTGCCGGTCGAGTCGTAGACCGGCACGGTCACCGTCTCGAGGGTGCCGTCGCCGTCGACATCGGTCTCCTGGCGGACGATCTCATCCAAGCCCAGACCGTAGGTGCGCCGGGAGGCGAGCCTGGTCGCTGAGCCAGTGCTCCCGCTGCCGTCCGAGACGTACTCTTCCAGGTTCTGCCAGCCGCCCCAGACGGTCTCGGTCGTCTCGGGACCGGCCTGCGTCTCGACGGTCTTCGCCAGGCGCCGGTTGAAGTTGTCATAGAGGTAGGTGGCGACCGTGGCGCCGGTGGCCGCGTCGCTCACCCGGGCCAGGCGGTTCCGGTAGTCGTAGTGGAAGCGCTGGTTGCCCTTCTGGACGAGGTTGCCGTTGGCGTCGTAGGTCAAGGCTGTGCCAGCCACTTCGCCCGGACGGTTCCTGCCCGAGCCATCGAGCGGCAGCGACGAGGTCTCGGTGCCGAGGCCGGTCGAGCGCGAGCGGGACAGCAGGTTCTCGGCGGCGTCGTAGGCGAAGGCGAAGCCCTCGCCTCCAGAGGATCCCGTCCCTCCGGCAGGGGTCGTGTTGTTGGCCGTCTGGGGCGAGGGCACGCTGTCTGCCGCGGTCACCCGGCCCGCCCCGTCGTAGGCCAGGAGGAGCCCCCGCCCGCCCAGGTCCGCCCGCGTGGTCTCGACCTTGAGATGCCGCGGGCTCCAGGCGATCGTCTCCGAGAAGGCCGTACCGGAGCCGCCGCTGGAGCCACTCGAACCACTGGAGCCAGGCCGGCTGTACGAGGTGCCCACCGCTCGCTTCGCCCCGTCGAAGGCCATCTCGCCCGCAACGCCGTTGCCCAGGGCCTTGGTCTGGAGCAGATCCGGACCCCGGTAGCCGTAGGCCACCGCCTGGCTCCCCGCTCCAGCCGCTCCCGCCTGGACCGCCTGCGGACGGTCCAGCGGATCGAAGCTCCGGGCCGCCTCGTGGGCCGACGGATAGCCCACCCGCGTGACACTACCCACCCGGTCGTGGGCGTAGGAGACGATCTTGGCGGTCGAGCCGGAGCCGCCGCCGACCGCGTGCGACTCCGAGGTCATCCGCGACAGCGAGTCGTACGCAAAGCTCGTCACCGCCGCCGGAGACTCGGACGTCACCACCCGGGACAGGCCGAGATTGTTACCGGAGAGTCGCGATGTGCCGAAGCGAGAGCTTGGGTTCCGACTGGAACTGGTACCAGTCGATCCCACCGTTTCGAAGCCCGAGGAAGACCCAGCCCTTCTCCGGGTAAGCGACCATCATCCGGCGGCCGCCGGCGGGCTTTTCACGAAGCTTCAGATCCGTCCCCTGAGCGTACTGGTTCACATCGACAGTGGCTCGATCAATAACCTCCATGAATCGGTGGCCGTAGCTAACTACGCCTAGGTACCGCCCCTCAACATCCAGGAACCGCATACCATCACAACCACGAGCGCCAGCCTTCGAAAGATCGGTAACCCATCGCACCCCATCTTCGCCAACCTCGTATACGAAGTAGGAGCTACCTCCCTGTTGGTTAATCGCCACCAGCCGACCGTCCCGGGACCAGTCCGCCCGAATCTTGTCCGAGAAGTCGTCGTCGATCATGAATCGCTCGCCAGTCTCCCAGTCCCAGATGTTGATGCCGCGGTAGAGGACGTCGCGGACCCAGCTGTCCGCCATCCCATAGTTGGGAACATCGATATATCCCTCGGGATAGTGCTTCGTACGGGCATCGGTCTCGTAACGCACCGATGCGCCTATCCGAGCCGTTGCTGAGACCAGAAACTGAAGCTCGCTATTACTCTCAAGGGTGTACATAGGAGACACTACTCGGCTCCAGATGTCTCTGGGCTTGAGTGTGCTTTGCCGTTTCGTTACCGCATCGTAGCTAAATAGCCTCCCACCGGCAGTACCAAAAACCATCCGTTTCCCATCTGCTGAAACCGCAGCCACCCTGACAGTATCTTGGGGGTCATGGTCGACCAGAAATTCCTGCTTGCCGGTCTCAAGGTCCGTCTCGCAGACACTCCCATTCCGGCAGTCCCATAGGAACCGCCCCCCCTCTCCGCGAAACGCTACAAAGCTTGCCTTCGGCGGACCAGGGAAACCCGGCATGTGCCCGCGGACGAGACGCTCCACGACCTTTCGTTTCGCTAGGTCGACGACTAGAATCTCCCCGTCCTGCCGAACCCCGGCAACGTACTTCCCGTCACTCGAGACATCCAGGTAGTTCACAGCAGATGGACCGTACGGGTCGGAACCCATGGCCACTGAAGTACATCCTCCAACCACAAAGAGTAACGCTACAAAACGTATCCTCATCGACCCTAACCCTGCCTAGTTCCTGGAAACACCATCCATCGCACCCTTGAGCGTCCGGAACAACTCACTGTGATCCACCCCCGCGGCCGCCCACAGCCGAGGGTGGAGATGATCGCCATGGGTCGTCACTGGCGAACCCGCGACGTTCGGGTCCAGCATGTCGAAGTCTCTGAGGTTCGTAACCCCGCCGCGCAGCAAAACCTCCCTAATCGCACCCGATCCCAGCGCCCTGCGCCCCAACTTGGCGATTCGGAAGGCCCTGGCCAGCACCGGGTCCTTGCGACTGTGGAAGTTGCCGACCGCATTCACGTTCCCCAGTGCGCTCTCCAAGAAGCCTCCTGGAAGGATCGAGCCCCTCGTCACTGCGGCATTCAGCATGAACAATCCATCCAGGTTCTGGTGGGAGTACGCATTGCCCGCACCCTTACGCAGCGTCGAGAGGAATTGCAGCCCGCGAAGCGCGACCCGCGCTCCCAAGCTGTGCGTGATCGCAAAGAGGTCCGGACCGGCCCCCGCGGCCTGGCGCGTGTGCGTCAGGTACCTGCCAAAGGCATAGCCCGCCAGATCGGCATTGCCTTCCGACCACCAGAAAAACGGCATCGAAGCCGGACGCCCGAGCGGATCACCTTTCCAGGTGAAGCCGTAGAGATCCTGCGGAACTTTCGCCCCTGTGAACCCGTCGTCAAGATGGGTCAAGGCGTCCCGGAATCCTTTCTGCCCGCCTTCCTCGACGTTGTAGCCATGGACAAACGTCACCAGGCGGCTCTTGCCTGCCATCACGCCTGCCATCATCGACCGAAATGGAGCGTATCCCTGCGAAGCCGAGTCCTGGGGCACAAATGTCGTCGGGTCTACCGGATCGAAGTGCACGTAACCGGCATGGGCCCGACCTCGGGTTAGCCGCGCCGTCGCATACCCGTGGACTGCCGTCCCCATCGCATCGCCCAGAACGAACGGGCTGTTGAGCGCAAACTGCCCGGTGTTCGGCCCGTTGCTGTAGAGGTGCGGGTCGTCCGAGATAAACCGCCCCATCTCCGGGTCGTAGTAGCGGTTCCGGATGTAGACGAGGCCGGTCTCGGGGTCCACCGGTCTTCCGTGGAAGCTGTAGGAGTTGCCTACTGTCGAGGTCGCGACCTGGTTCGCCTTGGGGCCTTCGTAGAGGAAGGGGGTGTTGGCGGAGGTGCAAATCGTGCCTGGGGCGCAGCCGGCGCCGGACGGATTCGCGGTCACGGAGAAGGTGAGCTCCAGGGGCTCGGTGAGGCCGCGGCCGGCGAGGTCGAGGGCCGCCGTCGAGACGGCCAGGGTGTGGGTGCCGGCTGGGAGGCTATCGGTCGAGGTCAGGGTGTAGCGGTCGGCTTCCAGGGTCCAGGAGGTCGGGGCGCCGTTAAGCGTGATGGCCGTACCGGCAGCCGCCAGGTCCGCTTCTTCGGAGAGTTGCACGGTCAGAACCGGGCTGCCATCCCGGTAGGTCGAGACGATGCCCACGCGTGGGTCGGTGTCATCGAGGATGACCGAGGTCGCGCTACCAGCGCCGGCTCCCGGCCAGGTGAAGCTCTGGGTGATGTCGGTAGTGGCCTCGTTGCCGGACTCATCCACCAGGGCTTCGGCCGGGATCGTCACCTCGATGGCAGCACCGGCAACCGGGGTCGTCTCGAGCGCCAGCACCACGCGTCTTCGCGCCTCCCGGCCGGTCAGGACCGGCTGGCTCACGGTCAGGGTCTCGACGGTACCGTCCACGCTGACGGCAAGTGTACCCGCGGTTGCGGCCGCTTCGAGTGGAACCGGTAACGCCGCCTCGGAGAGCTCGAGCCAGAGCTCGCCGCCGCCTGTGCTCCCAACCGCGCGGAGCTGTTCGAGGCGCGGACCGGTCAAGTCGGTAAAGATCGTGCGGCCGCCGTACGGGGTGTACTCGTAGCGCTCCAGGGTGCGGCCGTCCGGCCCGGTCGCAAGCACCAGGTTGCCGGTCGAGTCGTAGACCGGCACGGTCACGGTCTCGAGGGTGCCGTCGCCGTCGACGTCCGTCTCCTGGCGGACAATCTCGTCGAGGCCCATCCCGTAGGTGCGCCGGGAGGCAAGCCGCTGGCCTCCACCCGCGGCAGAGACATACTCTTCCAGGTTCTGCCAGCCGCCCCAGACGGTCTCGGTGGTCTTGGGGCCCTCCGCCGTCTCGACGGTCTTCGCCAGACGCCGGTTGAAGTTGTCGTAGAGGTAGGTGGCGACCGTGGCGCCGGTGGTCGCGTCGCTCACCCGGGCGATGCGGTTCCGGTAGTCGTAGTGAAAGCGCTGGTTGCCCTTCTGGACGAGGTTCCCGTTGGCGTCGTAGGTCAGGGACTGGCCGTCCGCCTCACCGGGGCGGTTCCGGCCCGAGCCGTCGAGCGGCAGGGCCGAGGTCTCGGTGCCGAGGCCGGTCGAGCGCGAGCGGGACAGGAGGTTCTCGGCCGCGTCGTAGGCGAAGGCAAAGCCGTCGCCTCCAGAGGACCCCGTCCCTCCGGCAGGGGTCGTGTTGTTGGCCGTCTGGGGCGAGGGCACGCTGTCTGCCGCGGTCACTCGGCCCGCCCCGTCGTAGGCCAGCAGGAGCCCGCGCCCGCCCAGGTCCGCCCGGGTGGTCTCGACCTTGAGATGCCGCGGGCTCCAGGCGATCGTCTCCGAGAAGGCCGTACCGGAGCCGCCGCTGGAGCCACTCGAACCACTGGAGCCAGGCCGGCTGTACGAGGTGCCCACCACTCGCTTCGCCCCGTCGAAGGCCATCTCGCCCGCAACGCCGTTGCCCAGGGCCTTGGTCTGGACCAGGTCCGGGCCCCTGTAGCCGTAGGAGACGGCCTGGCTCCCCGCTCCAGCCGTTCCCGCCTGGACCCCCAGCGGCCGATCCAGCGGATCGAACGTCCGGGCCGCCTCGTGCCCCGACGGGTAGGTGGCACGGGTCACCGAGCCCACCCGGTCGTGGGCGTAGGAGACGATCTTAGCGGTCGAGCCGGAGCCGCCGCCGACCGCACGCGATTCCGAGGTCATCCGCGACAGCGAGTCGTAGGCAAAGCTCGTCACCGCCGCCGGGGACTCGGACGTCACCACCCGGGACAGGCCGTCGTAGCCGTAGGTCTCGGTCGTGATGCCTTCGATGCCCGGACCCGCCGCCACCGAGCGTGCCGTCAGCCGGTTCGCCGCGTCGTAGGTCTGGGTCACGGTCGAGCCGTTGGCGTCGGCAACCTGGGTCACGTTGCCGGCGCCGTCGTAGGCGTAGCTCTCGGACGTCTGGTCCGGATAGGTCGTCGTCGCCTTCCGGTCCAGGGCATCGTAGGTCCAGCTCGTCTCGTTGCCCCGAGCGTCCCGGTACCGGGTCAGCCGGGAGTTGCCGTCAAAGGCGGACTCGATCGAGATCCCCTCCGGACGCACCGCCCGGATCCGCCGGTCGAGACCATCGTAGAACGACGCCGTCACGTGCCCTTCGGCGTCCGTTTGCCGGATCGCGTTCGAGCGCGCGTCGTAGGCCGTCCGGGTCACGTTCCCCAAAGCGTCGGTGCGCGAGACCGGCCGGTTGAGCGCGTCGTAGGCCGTCTGGTACGGAACCGTCACCGTGCCGCCGTCCGGGGTCGTCTCGACCGACTCCGTCAGGGTGGCGTTGCCGTTGGCGTCGAGGGTGCGCACCAGCCGGTTGCCGGCCGGGTCGATGGTCTCGACCAGACGCTCGGCCTCGTCGTAGCGCGACACCGTCGTCCGGCCCAGAGCGTCGGTCGTCTGGCGCACGTTCGAGGCCGCATCGTAGACGGTCTCCGAGCGCAGGATCCCTTCGGTCGTAGGATCCCCGGCGTCGAAGAGGGCCTCGAGGCTCGCCGTCTTCCGGTTCAGAAGGTCGTACTCGCCGGCCGACTCCGCCAGGAGCGTCCCCGCCGGGTCGTAGTGCTCGGACTCGACCACGTTGCCGTTGGCGTCGTACTTCGACACCGTCGCGTTGCCCAGGGGGTCCACCACCCGAGCCACCCGCCCGTAGCCGTCGTACTCGGTCGCAAAGCTCTGCAAGCGCCCGTTGGTGTAGGCCGTCCGCTCGCGGTCGGCGTTGTAGACATAGGAGTCAACGACCGCCTCCGGCGAGCCGAAGCCTCGCGTCGTCGAGAGGAGGAGGTTGCGCGGACCGTAGACGTTGCGGGTCTCGTTCCCCTCCGGGTGGATCACCGACTCCAGGTTGTAGTTGGCGTCGTAGGCCCGCCTCTCGACGGTGACGGCGCCGCCCGCTTCGATCTCCCGCGTCGTCGTCACCAGCTCGCTCAAGGCACCGTAGGTGTACCGGGTCTCGGTCGCCGCCGAGCCCGTCTCCCCGAACGGCTGCCGCTCGGTTACGAGATTGCCGTTGGCGTCGTAGAGGTAGCTCGAGGTATAGCCCAGGGCCGGCGTGGACGACGCCCCCGACGCCGCCTGGGTCGAGGCCACCCGCCAGTCGAGCTCGTTGTAGACCGTCGTGTGTCGTACTCCCCGCGGATCCGTCACCGCCGTGACGTTGCCCCGGGCGTCGGTCGTGTACCGGGTGGCTAGATCCAGCACGCCCGGAGCCGTCACCGTCTGCTGGAGGTAGCCAAGGCTCGGACCGCTCGCAAAGTACGAGTACTCGGTCACATTGCCGTTCGGGTTCGTGGCCCGCGTCACCTGGCCGTAGTCGTTGTAGGCGTACTCGGTCGTCGAAGCCTCGGTCGCGCCCGACGCCCGCGTCACCCGGCTCGGAAGACCCGTCAGCGCCCGCGTGATCTCGGTTACCGAGCCCCGCGGATCCACGATCTCGACCGGCTGGTTGGTCGGCAGGTCGTACTCCACGGTCGTCACCAGCGACGGCGTCGCGCCGTTGGCGCCCCGGCCGTCCGGAGTCACCGTGATCCGCACCGCGTTGCCCCGCGAGCGCAAGCCCGTGTCCGTGTCGTAGAGGTACTCGGTCGTCCGTCCCAGCGGCTGAGCCTCGAGCGTCACCAGCCCTTCCGAGTCGTACTCGGTCGTCCACGTGTGGGACGCCTGGTCGGTGTGGCTCGTCGCGTGCCCGTCGGCGTCATGCGTCGTCGTTGACGGGTTGCCCCGCCGATCGGTCACCGTCGTCACCGTGCCGGCGCTCGAACCGGCCGACGCGAACGCGTAGTCGAGCGACAGGCTCTCACCGCCCCAGATCTGCCCCGCTACCTCGTCCGAGCGCCCATCCCCGTCCTCGTCCTGGTAGCTGTGCTCGAGCCAGCTCGTGCCCCGCGCGTCGATCAGAGCCGTCATGTTGTCTCGGGCATTGAGATTCACGGCCAGGCCGCCTCCGGCCGGACTCTCGTAGACGCACTCGGTCACCAGCCGGCCCAGCGGCGCCTCGCCGACCGAAATCTCCGGCGAGGAGACACGGATCAGGCGGGCGCCCGAGCCAGTCGAGCCAGTCGGACCGTCGTACTCGTAGCGCACTTCCCGGCCGTCGAAGTCCGTGATCGAGATCAGGCGCCCGGCGGCGTCGTAGTCGAAGAGGTACTCGCGGCCGAGGGTGTCCACGATCCGGATCAGGTTCGACGCCGCGTCGTACTCGAAGGCCATCTCGTTGCCCGTCGTCTCAGACTCCTTGGCCGGGTCCGCCAGCTTCTCGAGCCGCCCGAAGCGATCGAAGGTCGCGATGTTGCGCCGGGCGTCGATCAAGAGCCAGCCGGTGGCCGTGCGCTTGAGCTCCGCGAACCGGCCCGGCGCCGGATCGAACTCGGACGCGCCATCGCCATCGCCGGCGGCGTTTCTCGTGAACAGCTCGCGCCGGCCGCGGCCGTCGAAGTACTCGACGTCGCCGTTCGGCAACTCGCGCAACCGCTTCCGGTAGCCGTGATCCCAGCCCGGGCCCAGTGGTCCAGACCCCACCGTCTGCGAACGGTACGTCCGGGTAAAGGCGAAGTCGAGACCCCTGCTCCGGACCGCGAGATCGGTCACCGCGTGCGAGACCTCGCCCGAGTGCAAGAGCGTTCCCGGCGCTGCCTCGCCCCGCCCGTAGCTGGGGTTCAGGGTCGGTTCCTGGCGCGCGGCCGGCGACAGTTCCCAGGGCACGCTTGCAAGCTCGAGCTCCGAGGCATCCAGCCGGGCATCGGAGTAGATCGCGGACAGCGCTGCGCGCACGGTGTCCGGAATCCGGACCGCCACCCGGTGTCCCGACAGGAGCTCGCGGGCCGTGTCCGAAACCTCGCCCTCGGCCTCCGGTTCGCAGCGCGTGCAGATCTCGCGCTCGACATCGGTCAACTGATAGTCACGGGCCGCCCGCAGATCGGCCACGACCTTGATCTCCTCGGACAGGAAGACGTTGTAGGCCTCCTCGATCGGGTTCGCCGACTGGCGCGTCAAGACCACCCCGTCGTCTCCGGCAAGGGCCACCGCCGGCAAGCCGGCGACCGCCTCGGGATCGCCCGCGCCCGCGATCGGCACCCCGCCCGGACCCAGGCTCGTGACGTCCAGCTTGAGCTCGTCGGCCGGGTAGTTCGGAAAGGTGGCCAGCAGGCGGAAGGTGCCGGTCCGCTCCACCAGATCCGGGGCGACGCCGTCTTCGACCGTCGGCACGCCGTAGGGCGCCAGGCGCTCGATCCGGCGGAAGCCACCGGCTCCGTCGGCCGCCACGGCCGCCAAAAGCGGACGGCTGACCGTGGCGCCGCGGGCGTCTCGCCCCAGACCCGACATGTAGATGAGGCCCAGGTCGGGCAGGAGCAGGACGTTCTTGGTGTTGCCGTCGCCCTCGATCTGCTCCAGGATGCGGTCGTCCAGTCCATCGCCATCGGCGTCCACGAGGCCGTTGACCGGCGCCAGACCGAGGTCGAAGACCCAGACGCCGCCGCCGTATCCGGCGGCGTAGATCCGGCGCGAGGCGCGATCCACGGCGACCTGAATGGCCCCGCCCGGGATCGAGAACGACGCTACCTGGGCCGGCGCCGAGCGCTCGGTGACGTCCCAGACCGTGACCTTGCCGCGCAGATGGCCGACGACAAGGTAATCGCGTTCCTTCTCGGCCGGGTCGAAGCGTCCGTTGCCGTTCAGATCGAACGGGAAGTCGATCAGCGCTTCGAGGCCGACCGCGATCCGGTCCAGCAGTCCGTCACCGTCGCCGCCGCAAATGGTCCTGGCCAGGGGCTGGACGGCGGAGGGGGCCGACGGGGGCGCCGACAAGATCATGACCCCGTGACTCGTGATGCTGGACGGAATCGCCAGCGGCACGTGGTTGTCCGGCTCGCTCATCACCACCACGTTCGACGCCCTGGTCGTGTCGGGCGCGATCTCGTTGCAGAACGTGATGCCGGCTCCGCGGCCGTCGAAGGTATTCAGAAGCTGGCTGTCGTTGTTGTCGTTTTCCGGGTCCTCGTTGTAGAAGCCGTTGACGTCCACGACTCCCACCCCGCCGCCGCTGATAGCGACGTAGGCGATCGACTGCCGGTTCTTGAGCAAGCGCAGGAGCGAACCGCTCCGGGCCGAGACCGCGAGCGTGAACGATCCGTCGAGACCGGCATCGACTCGGTCCCAGCGGCCGAACTGAACATCCTCGAGGGTCACCGGCAGACCCGGGCTG
This sequence comes from Candidatus Multivoradales bacterium, assembly GCA_965223155.1. GTDB lineage: Bacteria > Acidobacteriota > Thermoanaerobaculia > Multivoradales > JAHEKO01 > CALZIK01. Next base: position 182,317 of record CBDCVR010000013.1, on the reverse strand, counting down.
CCTCCCAGGCCCACGATCGTGGCGGTCCCGGTGCCGTCGGCGGCGGGATCGAAGCTCACGGTGACGCCGGCCGGAGCCTGCTCGCCCAGGACCCACTCATCCACGTCGTCATTCGACAAGATGTCCAGGCGCCGTGGCTGCCCGTCGGGCACGCTCGAGAACAGCCCGCTCGAATTGGACACGACCGTCCCGCCCTTGACCGCCGGGTGATACACGCGCGGCGTGCCCCGCACGGCGGTGCTGAATCCCTGAGGATCGGCGCCGTCGCGAGCGGGATCGATCTCGAGCGGATCGATGATGTGGAGGAAGCCGACCCTGAGACCGTCGCCACCACTCGCGATCACCAGCCGCCGGTGCGGATCGACGGCGATGCCGCGCGTCAGTCCCGGCGTCCGGAGCGGATGGCCGCCAGGAATGTAGTCGACGAGCTGGGCCGGATCGCTGGCGTCGACGATGGTCAGGTCGCCACCCGCCAGAAACAGGAGGTTCCCCACACGCGCGGTCGATTGCACCCAGTCGTGCTGATAGCCGCCTAGCTGACGGGCCTGCTCGACTGCGAAATCGACCTCGACCGTCGTGTTCCAGGCGTTGCCGGCGGTGTCCGCGAGGCCGGGACCCAGGACCAGCTTGTACCTCTCACCCGCCCGCCAGCCGGTGCTCGGCCGCACCTGAACGCGTTCGCGGGTGCCGACCGGATCCACCTTCGCGGCGGCGTCCACGTCGCCGGCGCCGAGGACTCGAATAGCGCTCAGATCGTCGCTCATGGCCTCGGTGAACTCGATCTCGAAGCTGGCGTCGTTGAGCACCGTGGCGCCGATCGCAAGGATGAAGCCCTCCCCGACCTGCCCGGTAACACTCAAGGCAAACGAGCCGTCGCCGCCGGTGGTGGTCAAGGCGGCTTCGCCGCCGCCGAGCCGGACCAGGCGGACGCGCACCTCAGCCTGGGCCGCTCCCGGAGCACCGGTCACGGTCAGCTTCTGGCTGCCCACGGGCGCGGACGGGTCCGCGGAACCGCTCTCGACCTGGATACCAGGCCGCACCAAGCCGTCGGGCTGGCCCACACTCAGGGGTACCAGCGCAATCGGGGACGAAGCGGACACCACCGAAGGCGCCTTCGAGTCCCCAAGGGTCAGATCGGGCTGCAGCTCCTGGAGCTCGCCCGGATCGGGTGGGCTGTCGAAGGTGTCCGAGAACAGGAGGTAGCCGGTGGCGAGATCGCGCACCTCCATCTGGAAGGGCTCGCCGCGGCGGTGCGGAATCGCGAGCATTCCCTCGACCAGGCCCCGCACTCCACCCGCGATCATGGCCGCGTAGTCCCAGTCCGGAAGGATCGAGAAGGACACCGCGCCGAAGGTGGGCACCAGGGTGAAGTCCAAGGCCGCCGAGGGCAGGTTGATGAAGTAGTCCCGCCCCGTGGACGGCGACCACATGCCCGGCAAGGCCTCGTGCGGAATGGGCGGGTCCGGCTCGTGGCTGGCCGGACGGATCATGAGGTCGAAGTAGCGCGGTGGCTGGGCGTAGGTGGGTCTGGCCGCGGCCGGCGAGCCGATCGGAGGACCGGTCCGGGCAGCCATCCGGGTGGCGGCGTCGCCAAGGCCGCTCGCCTGCTGCTCGCCTTCCTCCGGCGGATCCTCGGTGGTGAGGCGGCCGTCTTCGAGGCGCACGATGTCGTCCATCTGCCAGCGCTTGCCCTCGAAGATCCGGATCACCCGGGAGAGGAGGTAGATCGCATCCGGAGCGTCCTCCGGAGCCGGCAGGCTCACCCGCAGCCCCTTCTTGGCCCTGGCACCCCCGAAGTCCACGTGCAGACCCGCGACGATCGCAAAATCGCGAGGAGCCGGAGCGGTCGCGTTCTCGACCGGTACCGGCTCGACGCGGACCTCGGCAGGCTCGTCGAAGGTCCCTTCTTCCACGGTCACGATGATGCCGTCGCCGGTCACGTAGCGGACCGCCTCCGGGCCCACGTAGGCACCTTTGAGATCGCTGGTCCGGAACGGGGTCAGCCACAGGATGAGCTCGTTCGAGCCCTCGATCAAGACGTGCAACAGCAGCCGGTCGGTGAGCTCGGCTTGAATCTCGGTCTCGAAGCTGCCGTCGGTCGCGGCCTCGAGAGACGGAGTGTCCACCAGCGCCGTGGTGTTCTCGACAAAGACGAGAGCGCCGGCCGGGACCGCTCCCGGACCCGCGACCACCCGAGCCATGCCCGCCGCGTCCGGCTCGATCAAGAGAATCCGGGTCAGATCCACGTCTTCGTTGACCAGGACCTCGAGGGTGGTAAAGCTCGCCGAGGCCGGAGCCACGAGCGGGAAACCCTGAAGGTCGGTGACCGCGGTTCCCACCTGGAGCTCGTAGCCGGTTCCGGGCATGAGAGTCGCCGCCGGCAGGACGCGGACCAGGGAGCCCTCGACCGCGAACGAAAGATCCACGGGAGTTCCGCCCTCGAGCAGCCGAATGCCGGCGGCGAGGCTCGCCGGATCCACAGGCTCCGAGAACGAGACCGTGGGCTCGATGCCCGCAGGGACTCCGGTGGTCCCATCCGCGGGAGCGATCGCCAGAACGGCCGGTGCGACGACCGCGAGCGTGAGATCCAGATCGACTCGCTCGGCGGCGGCCCGAATCGCGGCCGGCAGCGCCACCCGGCTTCCGGTGCCCAGGTCCTCGGCCGCAACCTCGAGGGTCTCCGGCTCGGCCAGGACCGGCGCGGGCAGGACGTACGAGCCCGCGGGACCGCTCAGTTGCACCCAGTCGAGACCGGCTCCGGAGACCAGGGCATCGGCGACGATGTTGCCGCCGCCGACGTCGTACACCGTGCCCCGGAAATACCCACCGTCGCCCGGCGGGCTGTAGGCCAGGTAGAGACCTCCGGAGCGGACGCCGGGCCAGTCCAGGTCCGCGGGATCGATCGCGCGAGTCGCCCAGCCCCCAGCCGTCGCCTCGAGCTCGGCCACGGCCCGGAAGGCCGAGCTCTGGGTCAGTGCGCCGAAGGCCTCGAGATCGATCGCCTGCAGAAGAAGAGCGGTCGAACCGGCGGCCGGGGCCGGGTCGGTGGCAAACGACAGATCGGCCGTCGCGGGCAAGACGGCGCCGGCCAGATCCAGCTCCAGAATTCCGTGAACCGTGCCCGGCACCGGCAACGGCAGGGGCAGAGCCTCGGCCGCGGCGCGCGAGAGAACCACGGCGGTGGGCTCGTCGAAGGCGCCCGCGGGCACCGAGACGGTATCGCCCTCGTCATTCGTCACGACCCCGCCGGCCGGTCCGAGAACGTTGCCGCGAACGGTCTCGCCCGCGAACAGGCGAACGCTCACGTCGTCGTGGCCGAGCTGAATCGGCAGAGTCCGCGCGGCGCGTGACGGTCTCAACCGGAAGCGGGAGCGCGCGCCGCCCTGAGGATCCCGGTACACGACCAGATCCGCCTCGTACGGAGCCTCGACCCGCGAGCTGCCGTCCAGGAGCTCGAGCTCTTCGCGCACGAAGAGCGTCAGTGGCAGCCCGGACGGAACCTCCGCGTCCAGGGTGTAGACCGTGGTGGCAAGGCTCGTTTGCGCCGGCAGCACGATCTCCGGGGAGAAGGCCAGCGCGGCGCCGGCGACGTCGGTGGCAACCGGCGCCGCGGCGGATCCCAGAACGAGCCCGGGCTCGGCCGGCGGCGGGGCCAGGGACCCAGCGTCGGCCTCGACCGCTGCGAATCCTCCGTCACCCGTGACCGCGAACTGGACCGCGCCATCGGCGACGGCCTCGAGCCGTAGCGTCCGCCATTGCAGGGTCGCCGCATCCAGCGCGGCCACCGCCAGGAGCACACCGTCGGCGCTCTCGACCGGCAGGGTCACGGTCGCCGGGGCAACCGGGACGACGCCGCCGAAGTCCACCCAGGCCGCGCCTCGGGGCGTCCACCCGTACGGCAGAAGCGCGGGCACTCCCTGTTCGGACAGGGCCGTCACCCGCACCTCGGCATCTCCGGTTAGAGCGCCCGCCGGCACGCTCATCGACAGTCCGTCGCCGCCGGCGAAGGTTCCGCCCCCGGCGCCCAGCACTTGAGGGGCGGCAGCCGGCGTGGGCCGTGGATCGAAGAGATCGTGGCCCAGGCCCGAGACCGTGGTCGCGGCCCGGAAGACCGGCGTGTAGCCCGCTCGAGCCGTCAGGACGGTATGGGTTCCGACCGGCAGGGGAATCGAGAACCGGCCGTCCGGAGAGGTGGTTTGTTGAGGCAGCGGGTCGGCGCCGGCCACGCCATCCGTCGCCACGATCGTTACCTGCGCGCCCTCGAGCGGCCTGCCGGTGGCGTCGTCGATCACGGTTCCGGTCACGAACGTCGGCTCTTCACTGCCGCCAAAGAGCTTCGAGAAGGGATAGGCGAGCGGATTGCCCGCCAGGTCTTGTACCGCTTGGGATACCTCCAGCCGCACCGGTTCGGCCGGAACGGCCGCGGCCGGCGTGAATGTCAGGGTCAGGCCGTCGCCGCTCGTGGCGGTCGTGCCGGCGAGAGCACCCGATCCGGCGGTCAAAGTCACGGCGCCCTCGGCGGTCGCCGGATCGATCGGCTCGCTCAGGTCGGCGTGGAACTCGTCGGCCAGGCGCCTCGCGGCCACGACGACCGGAGCCCGGCAATCCTGGCGGACCGACACCTGGACGCTGCCCGAGCGATTGCCGGCGGCGTCTCGTGCGCTCACCGTGATCAGGTTGCCGGCATCGGGAACGAGCGTGATCGTCAGCGAGAAGAGTCCCGTCTCGTCGGCCACGGTTTCCCGGGTCTCGGCCGCCGTTTCGGCCAGGATCCGGATTCCGGCCTCGGACACACCGGTGAGGGTCGCGCTCGAGGAGCAGACGACCAGCGGCAGCGGATCCACCACCGGCGCCGGTGGCGCGGCGACGTCCGCCACCGTGAAGGTCAGCGTCTGTGGATTCGCCAAGGGGTTGCCCGCGAGGTCGGTCAGGGCCGACGTCACCTCGAGCTCAACCGTCGAGCCCGACGCCAGCGGGAGGTCCGGGCGTACCACGAGGCGGCCGCCCAGCTCATCGATCGAGAAGGCCAGCGCCGCCCCCTCCGAGCGGAGCAGCAGCTCGCCCGCCGGTACCGAAGCCAGCGGGGCCAGCTCTTCGGTGAAGTCGAGCCGGAAGGGCGTCTCGGGAGCGATCGCCAGAGCGCCTGAGGCCGGATCCGAGCTCTCGAGCTCCGGCGGCACGGTGTCCAGGTACACGACGCGCGCGTGCACGCCCTCGTTGCCGGCGGCATCGGTGGCACGGGCGATCAACCGGTTCTCCCCTTCGATCAGAGGCACCTCCGGCGCCGCAAAGGCTCCGCCAACCGGCTCGACCGCGAGGCCGTTGATCGTCAGGGTCAGCCCGGGCTCATCATCGACCGACCCGGAGACCGGCTGCGGCGACTCTCGGAAGAGCGCTCCTTCTTCGGGGAATTCGATCTCGACCGCCGGCGCGGTCGAGTCTCGGGTCACGATCAGCGAGTCCTGCGCGCTGTGGCCCAGGGCGTCGAAAGCTCGCGCTACCAGCTCGTTGGCGCCTTCGACGATCGCGACCTCGAGCGTCCAGTCCGTCCCGGTGAGAAGTGCGGGCACGCCGTTGATCTCGACCCGGTCGAGATGCGGATCGGCCGCGGTACCGGAGACGAGGACGAGGTCCGCCGCGGTCACCGTGCCGGCGGCCGGATCGGTGATCTGGATCACCGGCGGCTGGGTGTCAACCGTGACCACGATCGCCGCGCTGCCGGTGTTGCCGGCCGCATCGGTCCCGACCGCGGTGAGGGTGTTCTGGCCCTCGGCGAGCGGCACCTGAAGTGCTGTAAACGCATCGCCGGCGAGCGCAGTCCCGATGCCGTTGACGGTCACCGCCGCCAGGCGCTCCTCCTGCACCGTGCCCGAGACATCGACTGCGCTCGAGCCGAGGAGCGCGCCAGCATCCGGCGCCTCGATCGAAACCACCGGCGGGGTCGTGTCCAGGATCAGGGTCAGAGTCTCTTCTGCGGTATTGCCCGCGTAGTCCGCCGCGACAAAGGCGAACGTATTGCTTCCTTCCACCAGGTCCAGTGCCGCGGTTGTGAAGCTCTCGCCGGAAAGCGGCACGGCGGCTCCATCCAGGACCAGACTTGTCGCCCCCTCGACGACGCCTTGAATCGCAACCGGACTCGCTCCCACGACCGACCCGGCCGGCGGGTCGAAGGACAGAAAGCGCGGCGGAGTCAGGTCGATCTCGAAGCCAACAGCCACGGTCGAAGTGTTGCCCGCGGCGTCGATCGCGGTGACGTCGAGTTGGAAGACCCCCTCTCGCGCCACCTCGTCTCCCGCACCGAACGGCTGGCCGTTCAAGGTCGCTTCGACGGTTGTCGCCGTGGCGTCGGTGACCTCGACATCCGGAGTCACCGTCCTGCGGAAGAGCGAGCCGTCGGCTAGCACCGTTCCGCTCTCGAGAATCACGATCTCCGGCGGCACGGTATCCAGGGTTACTCCGATCGAGATACTGGTCGTGTTGCCGGCCGCATCGATGGCCTCGGCCTCGAGGGTGTTGGCGCCCTCCGTCAGCGGCACTCCGGATCTCGAGAAGGTGCCGGCACCGAGCGTCGCCGCCAGCCCGTTGACGGTGACCGAGGTCAGGTTGGCGTCCTCCGCATTGCCGGTAACCGGGACCGGAGTCGCCGCCACCACGTCGCCATCGCCGGGAGTGGCAATGGTCAGGGTCGGAGGCGTCGTATCGCTCTCCAGATGATGCGGCTGCTCGGTGCGGTTCCCGGCCGCGTCTTCGGCGGCCAGAGTCAAGACGTTGTCGCCCTCGATCAGCGCCAGCGGGCCCGCCGAGAAGCTGGTCCCGGTCAGGCTCGCGGCGGCGCCGTCCACGGTTACCGTCTCGGCTCCCTCCACCTCGCCGGTCAGGGTGACCTCGGAGGTTCCCAGCAACGAGCCGTCCGATGGCTGAATGGCAAGAAACGCCGGCGGCGTCAGATCGATCTCGAAAGCAAGCGTCACACTGGATGTGTTGCCGGCCTCGTCCGTGGCGGTGACCGAGAGGACATAGCCGCCTTCGGCAAGGACCGGACTGCCCGAAGCGAACGACGTGCCGTTGAGCGTCGCGGTCGTAGTCGTCGCCGTGGCGTCGGTGACGACGATCACCGGGGTAACCGTCTGGTTGGTCAGGAGGCCATCGCTAAGCGGCGCGCCGCCGTCGGTGATACGGATCTCGGGAGGAATCGAATCGAGCGTGACGATCTTCTCCGCCTGTCCGGCGTTGCCAACGGTGTCGGTGGCGACCACGACCAGGGTGTTGGCGCCCTCGTCGAGCGCCACGCCGGCCAAGCTATAGCCGGCGCCGCCGACCGCGGCCGCGACTCCGTTGACGCTGACCCCCGCTAGATGGACATCCACCGCCGTGCCGCTTACCACCACCGGCGACGTTCCGACCACCAGCGCGCTGGGCGCGTCGATCGTGACCGCCGGCGGCGTCGAGTCGAGCTCGATCGCATGAACCACCTCGGTGACGTTGCCGGCTGTGTCTTCGGCCCGGAGCAGAAAGGTGTTGGAGCCCTCGGCCAGGGTCAGCGGCGCTCCGGAGAAGGCCTGGCCGGAAAGAGAGGCCGCAACGCCGTCGATGGCGACCAAGTCGGCGCCTTCCACTTCCCCGGTAATCGCCACGCCCGCCGAGCCCGTCACCGTCCCATTGGCCGGGAGAACCGACAGGAACACCGGCGGCGTCAAGTCGAGGGTAAAGGTCACGCTCGCCGAGGCGGTGTTGCCGGCCTCGTCGGTGGCAGTCACCAGCAGCGTGTAGGCGCCCTCGGCGGTGACCGTGGTCCCGGAAACGAAGCTCGAGCCGTTCAGTGTCGACGACACGTCGACGGCGGTGGCGTCGTCAACGGCGACCTCGGGAGTCACCGGCTGGTTGGTGAGCAGGCCATCGGCCAAAGGAAGGCCCGCATGCAGGATCGAAATGAGCGGCGCCTGAGAATCCAGGACGATGGTCCGCGTGGCCTGGCCGACGTTGCCGACCAGGTCGGTCGCGGTCGCCGTCACGACGTTGCTTCCCTCGACCAGAGAAACGTCTGCCGCGGAGTAGCTGCTCCCCGATACGGAGGCCCCGACGCCGTTGACCTCGACGGTTGCCAGGTTCGAATCGACCGCCGTGCCGCTCACGGTGACCGGGCTTGAAGCCACGACCGAGGCCGTCGGTGTGTCGATCGTCACGGCCGGGGGCTCGCCGTCGATCTCGAAGGTCACGCTTGCCGAGCTGGTGTTGCCCACGGCATCGGTCGCGGTCGCGGCCAGGAGGTAGACGCCGCTCGCGCTAATCGGAGTGCCCGAGGCGAAGCCGGCGCCGTTGAGGGTTGCGGAGATCGTGACCGCCGTGGCATCGGTAGCCTCGATCACGGGAACGACGGTCGAAGCGGTCAGATAGCCGTCCGCCAGCGGTGCGCCGCCATTGGTGATGGTCAGGACGGGAGCGCTGGTATCCAAAGTCACCGTAACTTGCGCCTGGCCGCTGTTGCCGGCGAGGTCGGTGGCCGTCGCGCTCAGCGTGTTCGAGCCCTCGGCCAGCGCGACACCGTCCGCCGAATAGCCGGTCCCGGCCAGGACGGACAGGATGCCGTTGACCCGCACTTCGTCCAGATGGGGATCGGCCGCGGTTCCGTTGACCGTCACAGGGCTGGAGCCGAGCAGTGCCCCGTCCGCCGGAGAGGCAATGGTCACGGCCGGCGGCGTCGTATCCAGAATCAAGGTCAGAGTCAGCTCGGTCTCGTTGCCGGCGGCGTCGGCCGCCACGAGGGCGAAGACGTTGTCGCCCTCCGCGAGCGAGTACGGTCCGGCCGTGAAGGCCTCGCCGGCCAGGGCTACCGCAACACCGTCGATCGCCAGGCTGTCGGCGCCTTCGACGACACCGGTCAGCGAGACGGACGCCTGATTCGTGATCGTGCCGTCCGCGGGGGTCACCGAAACAAAGACGGGCGGGGTCAAGTCGATCTCGAAGCTCACCGTCGCGGCCGCGCTGTTGCCGGCGACGTCGGTGGCGGTTACCGACAGGATGTGGACTCCCTCGGTCTCGACACTGGTTCCGGAGACGAACGGTTGGCCGTCCAAGAGGATCGTCGCTTCGAACGACGACTCGTCGTCGATCTGGATGACCGGGACGACGGCCCGGTTGTAGAGGGCGCCATCCAGCAGCGGTGCTCCGCTTTCCAGAATGGAAATGACCGGAGGATCGGTGTCGCTGCCACCGCGAGTGAGGAAGGTGACCCGGGCGTCCTTCTTGATCGTGATGCGGCCGCTGGCCACCAGGACGCCCTCGAAGTCCACCGCCTGTTCGATCTCGATGTCTTCGAGGGAATAGAGGACGCCCCGCAGCGCCCGTTCCTTGTCGATTCGAATGTCCTGATACGCGACCAGCGAAAGCGCCGTCGACGCCTCGAGCGGTGCCTCGCCCTGGCCGGCCTGGTCGACCCGAATCTCGCCGGTGGCGATCACGGTGCCGCGGCCGTTCAACCCTTGGCGGAACCGAACGTCTCCGTCCACGAACAGGACGTCGTCCACCACCTGATCGTCCCCGTAAGTGACCGATCCCTCGACGATTCGGTCGGCCAGAGCCCTCGCGGCAGCTTCGTCCAGCGTCAACGCAGGCAGGCTCACCAGGCCGGCCGCCGGATCCACGCTTCCGGTAATGGTGCCGTCGTTGTTGATTCCGTCCACCGCGGACGCGTTGCCGTCCACCGTCGCCTCGAGCAGCACGTGGATCTCATCGTTGGCATGAGTGTCACCGATGACCAGTGCGGGCTGGTGAATGCGCACGTCATCGCCTGCCAGAGCAACCCATTCGTCGTACACGGTCGAGGCCGGCTCCGACAGGACGAACTCGGCGCTCGCGCCGCCGGCACACAAGCCCAGCCAGGCGCCGACTGCGGCGAGCACCACTAGGGGCCGCAAGGTCCACCCGGCCCAAGTCTGAGTGGCGCTGGCTGGTCCGAGACGGCGGTACGGGAAAGAGATCATGCCTGGCGATTCCTACTGGAAGTCCTCATAGGTGACCGTCACCGTTTCGTCCACGGTGAGGCGTCCGTGCGCAACGGCCGTGCCCTGGAAGACCACGTCCTCTTCAAGCTCCACGTCCCCGCCGGCAACGAGGATGCCGCGGAAGCTGCGTCCCTTCTCGACAACGACGCGCCCGAGCGCAACGAGCACCAAGCGCGAGCCGGCCGCCGTCGAGCCGCCGCTCCATCGCTCCAGCACAATGTCGCCAGTGGCAATCACGGTTCCCTGCCCGCTAAGGCCCGCTTCGAACCGAACGTCTCCGGCGACGAAGACAACGTCGTCAACGGTCTCATCACCGCCGAATCGTCTCGACTCTTCGAACACCCGCGTCGCCAGAGCTCGACCGGCGACCGCGTCATAGGGGACCGGCAGCGCCCTGAGCGCGGCGCCTTCGGTCGCGGCTCCAGTCACCGAGCCCTCGATGGCGAGAAAGCTATGGGCTTCGACCGTGCCGTCCACGAGACCACCCGGAGCCAACTCCAGGTTCCCGTTGGAGTGGGCGCTGCCCGTCATCGTCAGTCCCTCGAAGAGGTCCACGCTGATCTCGGCGGCCAGTGTGAGATCCCGGTAGACGCTCGAGCCGGGCTCCGGCGGCAGAAAGCTCTGTCCCCAGGCGGCGGGAGTCAGTAGCGTCCCCAGCAGCACGGCAATCCGGCCGTACCGGGCCAAGAGGCTCTCCCGCGCCGGCCGGCCCTTCCGGACACGCACTCTCGCTTGCCACCCCCTCACGGCAGGATCACCCCCGACGTTCCGTCCAGATCCAGAACGCCGATCTCGGCGGTGTCCAGGAACTCGACCGTGACGCCGTTCCGGCCCACCAGCCTGTCGAACTTGTAGACGCCCTGATAGCCGTCACCAGTGCCAACCACCCCGGCCGCCCCTTCGAGCAGAAGTTGCAGCCGGTCCGGAGTCTGGTCGAGGACCCGGTAGTCGATGCCGGCGATCCGCGCCCACATGCCAGCCACACCCAGGTCGAAGAGGATCGGCTCGCCGGGGACCACCTCCTGAGCCGTGATCCAGAGCGCCGCTGGATCGTCCGGATCGGCGAGCACGGCGCCGATCGTGCCGGCGCCGATCGAGGTCATCTCGCTGTTGGGTAGTGCGACCGCCGGCGTCGATGCCTGCCGGACGATGAGATCTCCGTAGGTGTCTCCAGCTTCAAGCACGTACACGGTCCCAGGCGCCGCGTACCCCGCAACCGACGTGCCGCAGTAGCGCATCTCGCCGCCCGCCGCCATCACCTGGGCCGCCGGATCGAAGCCATCCAGGACGTCCGCATAGAGCGCCACCCGGCCGCCGCCACCGCCACCCACCGTATGGCTGCCCGAGCAGTCCGAGGAGTCCCCGCCCGACACGTCGATCGTGCCCGAGCCCCGGACCGTCCCAGCGTCCACCAGCACCGTGCCGCCGGCGCCGCTCGGACGGCTCGTGTTGTGCCCGGGAAACTCGCCCTGGGAAACGATCGAGCCTTCCAGCACCAGCTCGCCGACTACCAGCTCCACGACGCCGCCGCCCGCACCGCCGGCGCAGCACGAGTCGTCATCGTGCGCCCCGCCGCCGCCCGCAAGCTGCGGCACGTACACCGAGTCGTAGACCTCCCCGGCAAGTCCACCACCGCCCCGGAAGTTCCCCGGGCCGCCGTGGCTGCCGCCCGCGTCCGGCGTCGAGCCCACTACTCCCGGCGGGGCCCCGCCCTCGGGCTCCGCCGGCGAGACACCGCCCGCGTACCCCTGGCCCGTCACGTCGAGCGACGCCCCGGCTTCGATCGTGACCGTACCCGGGGCTTCCAACCGTAGGTGCGAAGCATTCGCAAGCCTCGCGGTCGCGCCCGATTTCAACGTGAAGTCATGGCTCGTGAACACAGCCGGGACCCCGGCTTCGCCGCTGAAGATGATGGTGCTGGCCGCCGTCAGGCCATCGCTGGTGTCCAAACGGCCGCCTTGGCGAAGCTGAATCTCGTCGAACCGGTACTCGCCCCGGTAGCCCGCGGCTCCCACCACGCCGCCCGCTCCGGTCAGCAGCACCCGGCCCGAGCCGTCCACTTCGGCCACCTGGAACCCGCCTAGCGCAGCGCCCGAAGCATCCTCCAACACCATCCAGGCCCCCACCCAACGCGTCCGGAACGGCCCGTCACCCGTCACCCAAAGGTCCGCTCCCGCAACCTCCGTCCCAACCACCATACCCGTACCGAGCGCCGGAAGCTCGGTCACCGGCACGTTGCCCGTTCGGTCCAACCCATCCACGATGAGATCTCCGTAGGTATCGCCGGTCTCGAACACGTACACCGTCCCAGGCGCCGCGTACCCCGCCACCGTCGTGCCGCAGTACGTCATCGCACCGCCCGCCGACGTCACCTGCGCCGCCGGGTCGAACCCGTCCAGGACGTCCACATAGAGCGCCACCCGGCCGCCGCCGCCGCCACCTACCGTATGGCTGCCCGAGCAGTCCGACGAGTCCCCGCCCGAAACGTCGATCGTGCCCGAGCCTCGGACCGTCCCAGCGTCCACCAGCACCGTGCCGCCGGCGCCGCTCGGACGGCCCGTGTTGTGCCCGGGAAACTCGCCCTGGGAAACGATCGAGCCTTCCAGCACCAGCTCGCCCGCCACCAGCTCCACGACGCCGCCGCCCGCACCGCCGGCGCAGCACGAGTCGTTGTCATGCGCCCCGCCGCCGCCCGCAAGCTGCGGCACGTACACCGAGTCGTAGACCTCCCCGGCGGGGCCACCAGCCCGGAAGTTCCCCGAGCCGCCGTGGCTGCCGCCAGCGTCCGGCGTCGAGCCCACGATCCCGGCCGGAGCCCCACCCTCGGGCTCCGCCGCCGAAGCACCACCCGAATACCCCTGACCCGTCACGTCGAGCGAGGCTCCGGCTTCGATCGTCAAGATGCCGGACACCGCGCCTTCGAAGATCCCATCCGCGCCCGCACGCGCCACCGCTCCCGGCAAGAGCGTCAGGTTCTGCGTCTCGATTCGCCGCGGCAGCACCGCGTTCCCCGCGCCGATCACCACGTCGCCCGTCAGCAACGGATCGATCGTGGACAGGCTCCCGCCCCGCAACTGCCGGATCTCGTCGAACCGGTATTCGCCCCGGTAGCCCGCGGCTCCCACCACGCCGCCCGCTCCGGCCAGCAACACCCGGCCCGAGCCGTCCACTTCGGCCACCTGGAACCCGCCAAGCGCATCGCCCGAGGCATCCGTCAGTACCATCCAGGCCCCCACCCAGCGCGTCCGGAACGGCCCATCTCCCGTCACCCACAGGTCCGCTCCCGCAGCCTCCGTCCCAACCACCGATCCCGTACCGAGCGCCGGAAGCTCGGTCACCGGCACGTTGCCCGTTCGGTCCAACCCATCCACGATGAGATCTCCGTAGGTATCGCCGGTCTCGAACACGTACACCGTCCCAGGCGCCGCGTACCCCGCCACCGTCGTGCCGCAGTACGTCATCGCACCGCCCGCCGACGTCACCTGCGCCGCCGGGTCGAACCCGTCCAGGACGTCCACATAGAGCGCCACCCGGCCGCCTCCGCCGCCACCCACCGTATGGCTGCCCGAGCAGTCCGACGAGTCGCCGCCCGACACGTCGATCGTGCCCGAGCCCCGGACCGTCCCCGCCTCCACCAGCACCGTGCCGCCGGCGCCGCTCGGACGGCTCGTGTTGTGCCCGGGAAACTCGCCCTGGGAAACGATCGAGCCTTCCAGCACCAGCTCGCCCACCACCAGCTCCACCACCCCACCGCCCGCACCGCCGGCGCAGCACGTGTCGTTGTCATGCGCCCCGCCGCCGCCCGCAAGCTGCGGCACGTACACCGAGTCGTAGACCTCTCCGGCGGGGCCACCAGCCCGGAAGTTCCCCGAGCCGCCGTGGCTGCCGCCAGCGTCCGGCGTCGAGCCCACGATCCCGGCCGGAGCCCCACCCTCGGGCTCCGCCGCCGAAGCACCACCCGCATACCCCTGACCCGTCACGTCGAGCGAGGCTCCGGCTTCGATCGTCAAGATGCCGGACACCGCGCCTTCGAAGACCCCATCCGCGCCCGCACGCGCCACCGCTCCCGGCAAGAGCGTCAGGTTCTGCGTCTCGATTCGCCGCGGCAGCACCGCGTTCCCCGCGCCGATCACCACGTCGCCCGTCAGCAACGGATCGATCGTGGACAGGCTCCCGCCCCGCAACTGCCGGATCTCGTCGAACCGGTACTCGCCCCGGTAGCCGGTCGCGCCCACCACGCCGCCCGCTCCGGCCAGCAACACCCGGCCCGAGCCGTCCACTTCGGCCACCTGGAACCCGCCAAGCGCAGCGCCCGAAGCATCCTCCAACACCATCCAGGCCCCCACCCAGCGCGTCCGGAAGAGCCCGTCACCCGTCACCCAAAGGTCCGCTCCCGCAACCTCCGTCCCGACCACCATACCCGTACCGAGCGCCGGAAGCTCGGTCACCGGCACGTTGCCCGTTCGGTCCAACCCATCCACGATGAGATCTCCGTAGGTATCGCCGGTCTCGAACACGTACACCGTCCCAGGCGCCGCGTACCCCGCCATCGTCGTGCCGCAGTACGTCATCGCACCGCCCGCCGACGTCACCTGCGCCGCCGGGTCGAACCCGTCCAGGACGTCCACATAGAGCGCCACCCGGCCGCCTCCGCCGCCACCCACCGTATGGCTGCCCGAGCAGTCCGACGAGTCGCCGCCCGACACGTCGATCGTGCCCGAGCCCCGGACCGTCCCCGCCTCCACCAGCACCGTGCCGCCGGCGCCGCTCGGACGGCTCGTGTTGTGCCCGGGAAACTCGCCCTGGGAAACGATCGAGCCTTCCAGCACCAGCTCGCCCACCACCAGCTCCACCACCCCACCGCCCGCACCGCCGGCGCAGCACGAGTCGTTGTCATGCGCCCCGCCGCCGCCCGCAAGCTGCGGCACGTACACCGAGTCGTAGACCTCCCCGGCGGGGCCACCAGCCCGGAAGTTCCCCGAGCCGCCGTGGCTGCCGCCAGCGTCCGGCGTCGAGCCGGTGATCCCGGCCGGAGCCCCACCCTCGGGCTCCGCCGGCGAAGCACCACCCGCGTACCCCTGGCCCGTCACGTCCAGGACGCTGCCGCAGGCCAGTCGAGTCGAGCCGGTCGTAGCGATCTCGACCGGAACCGACGCCGTCAGACTAGCGCCGTGGATCAGGGTCAGATCGGTCAGGGCGACGGGTTCGGCGACGGTGAAGCTGCCGCTGCCGAGCACCACGCTCTGCCCGTCGTAGCTCGAATCCAGCACCGAGCCATCCCCCAGTACCGTGCCCACGGGCACCGTCAGCGTGATCTCGACGAAGCCGAGATTGCCAGCATAGTCCTCGGCTTCGACACGGACCAAGGCAGTGGTTCCCGGCGCCACGCCTGCCGGCGGCGACCAGAGCACCGAGCCGATGACCTCGAGCTGGTCGACCGCGAGATGCTCCTCCAGCAGGAGGCCGTCCACGAGAATCCTGTAGTTCTGGATCAGCTGATCGTCGGCGATGGAAAAGGCGATGGGCAGGTCGATCGCCGGCAGAAACGGATCTCCGTCTGCCGGGCAGGTGATGACGGCAGTCGGGACGTCGGGGTTGATCTGGGGCTCGATCGTGATCGCCACGACTTCCGTGGCCGCATTGCCGGCCGGATCCACAGCCTCGACCTCGACGTCAAGGGCGGTGTCGACCGTGACCTCGGGAGCCACGAAGCTCGCCGTGTACGGCGCCGCGGTGTCGACGACTTCGGTTCCGGCGAACCGGAAGGTCACGCGATCGACGGTGACGTTGTCGGTGACGGTGGCGTCGACCGCAAGGGTCTCGCCCGAAGTGATCGCGGCGCCGGCCTGCGGCTCCGAGACCGTGATCGCCGGCGGATCCACGTCGGCGCGGATGGCGAGCGCTTGAGGCGCGGTCTCGATGACCTGTCCAAGGGTATCCGTGGCCCGGACGACGACTCGCACCTCCGACTCGACCGGCGTCACCGGGACCTGAAACACGCGAACGGCCGTGGCACTGGCCGGATCCCCGCTCGGAAAGACAACGTACTGATCCGCGAGCCCGCCGGTCACCAGGATCTCCATCTTCTCGACGCCGACGTCGTCCTGGGCCTCGGCATGGACCTCGAAGACCGCGTTCGGGAGAATCTCGGTCGAGGGATCCAGGGTGAACGAGGCCGACGGCGGCAGATCTTCGGCAACGACTCGAGTGACGCGCACCTCGGGCCCGACGTTGCCCGCGCGATCGATGCCGGCGGCGACGACGTCCAGGCTACCGGCAGCTCCGTCGGCCGCGGTGGGCACGATGGTCGCGCCAAAGGGAGCCTCGGAGTCGCTGGTTACGAGCTCGTCGTTCTTGAAGAATGACACCGACGCCAGATCGGGACTCGCCACCCCGACGGCGCTCACCGAGTAGCCCACGCCCGGACTGAACGGACCGGGCGGCACGGTCAGCGAAATCTCGGGCGCGGTTTCGTCGATGGTCTCGAAGGTCGAGACGAAGAGACCCGAGGAGTTCCCAGCCGCGTCTTTGACTCCTTGCAGCGTCAAACTGTAGCGGCGCTCCGGCTCGAGACCCCCCACGGGCGTGATCACGACGTCCCGCTCGGCCGGAAGCAGGATGAAGGTCGTGGACACGCCTGAACCGGTCGTGACGTCGGTCAGCTGGATGGCCGGACCGGACAGGGACTCGAGCACCACGGGCTCCGAGAACGTCACGACGATCTGGGCGTCGACCGGCACCTGGAGAGCGTCTTGGGCCGGATCGATCGCCACGACCTCGGGCGGCAGGTAGTCCAGGGTCGTGAAGGTCGCCGCCGCGGCCACGGTCGACGCCCGGTACGCCGGATCCACGATCCCGGTGCTGACAGTGACCCGATAGGCCTCGAAGCTGCCGAGCGCGGCTGTCGGAGTCAGCGTCAGAGTCTGGCCTCCGTCACCCCAGACAGCGGTGCTGGAGATCCCGCTCCCGGAGTCGACCTCGCGCACCATCACCCGGTTGCGGTTCTGAGCGGTTTGTTGCACCGGCTCGTTGAAGCGCACCACGACGGCGGCTTCAGCGGGAACGTTGATGGAGCCCGCGGCTGGCTCGATCGAAACCACAAGCGGATCCTCGTCGTCCAGAACTACCGAGCCCAAGTCAATCTGGTCGCCCGGCCCGGCGATCGAACCGAAGACCGTGCGCCTCCCGGGCCCGTCCGCTTCTTGGAAATCCGCGCGGAACGTCCCGGCCGGCACCGAGGGCATCTCAAACGACCCGTCGGCTCCCGCGAACGCCGTAAAGGTCCGGCCGGAAGCCGCCACCACGACGATTGCCCCCGCGGCGGGGGTCAAGCCATCGGCAAGTACGACGTCTCCGGAAAGCGCGCCCGCGGCTTCCAGCGTCACGGTGAGCTGCAAGGCCTGCCCCTCGGAATCGAGACTCGCGCTCTCGACTCCGCCCAGCTGTAGGGCATCGCTCTCGGCGTAGACCGTGATCACGCCGCCGCCCACGTCGAGAAACTCCGCCGTGTTGCCGGCGCCGGTGAATCGCACCTGATTCGTCCGGTAGAGGCCATTCGAAGTCACGCGCACCTCGGCATCGGTGACAGGCAACCCGACCGAATCGACCACCGTCACGTGAACGCTGCCCAACGGGACGATGTCGAGATCGATCTCGACCTCGGCACCTGGGATGGCATCTGGCAAGCGGCCCGAGCGCAACGCTCGATGCAGACCTCCGATCTCCTGGGCCTCGAGCCGGTAGGTGAGGCCCGCGATCGCCCCGTCAAAGCGGTAAGGATTCACCTCCGAAGCACCGATCACCTGCGTTGCCGTGCCGCGAAACTGCGTCAGCTGCACGGTCACGGGCGCAAACGGTCCCACCGACAATCCCGCTGGATTGAACGCGGTGCCGACCACCGTGAGGAGCTCGTCCAGCACCAGATCAACGGTCGCCAGGTCGCCCTCGCCCAGGATCTCTCCGGTGCCAAACGCCTGCCGCAGATCGTCCACGAGCCGGGCCGTGAGCGTGAAGTCGCCTTCCGGAATGCCAAGGAACTCGAACCGTCCCGCCGCCGACGTGCTGGCGTAGGCGACCAAGGGCACTCCGCCCTGCGCCACCAGCTTGATGGACGCTCCCGGCACCACTAGGCCCGAGCCCGGTTCGGTCAGGTGCCCATCCACCGTGCCGCGGCCGCCAAGCGTCAGGTCGATCTCGAGGATCTCGCCGTTGGCGGCCACCTCCAAGTACTCCGACGAGCCGAAGCGCCCGGTCGACGGATCGAAGGCCCGGATCCAGTAGCCCCCCAAAGGAAGAAGTTCGAACACGAAGCCGCCCTCGGCATCTGTAGTCGCCGAGTCGAAGAGGCCCACGCCGGAGCGAAAGAGCGTGACCTGCCCACTCGGGACCGGCGAGCCGTCCACCGGACTCAACAGGCGGCCGTGGATCTCACCGGTCGGCTCGAGGCGGATCACGATGTCCTGAAGGCTGTCGCCCTCCTCGTTCAAGGCCACCGCGGTCTTGCCGCCGAGGCCACCGAGTTGATTCGAGACAGCACCCAGCGAAACCGTGCCCACGAAGACGTTGGCAAAGGACCAGCGCCCATCCGCGTCGGTGGTCTGGGTGAGCCGGCGCCTCGGAAAGACGGTTTCCTGAAGGGTCACGTTGGCGTCGGCCACACGCACTCCGTTGGCGTCTTCGACCCAACCCGCGATTTCACCCTGCTCCTGAAGGACGATCTCGACGTCGAGCTCCTGCCCGAACTCGGTGAAACACACGTACACCTGCGCCACCCGATAGATCGCGCCATCCAGGGTCGCGACAATTGGGAACGGATGGCCCACGGGGGGCACCAGATCGAACAGGAACCGGCCGTTCTCGTCGGTGAAGGCCGTGAATTGGCTGAAGTTCGGATGACCGAGCTCGACCTCCACTCCCAGCACGGGCGTCACTCCGTCGATGTCGAAAACGGTTCCGGTGATCCTGCCGTTTCGCTCGAAGATGAACTCATGATCGATCACTTCACCGTTTTGCAGGAGGTCACCGGAGACGGTCTTCTCCCCATGAAAGGCGTTCGAGACGACGATCGAGTAGCGCCCGGCGATGACGTTGGAGATCTCGAAGAAGCCGGAATCGTCGGTCTCGATCTCGACCGGCAGAGGATTCGTCCGCAGCAAGCCCCGGACCGGGACGACGGTGTGATACGAAACCAACGACCGGACGCCGAGGAGCTCTCCGCTTTCGTTGCGGGCGGAAACCTGACCGCGCAGCGTCCCGGACTTGTAGCGAATCTCGACAAAGGGGTTGTCGCCTTCGAAACGAACGCGCGCCGTCGCAATGCCGCCACTCGTCCCCTGGAACGAGTGGAGCTCGCTCACCGTTCCGACGCCGACTCCCTCGAGCTGGAAGGTGCCGTCCAGAGCGGTGAAGGTCTCGAGATCGTAGGTGGTGCCGATCGCCCGCCGCACCGGAGCCGACGGAACCGGCAGCCCGTCGGTGCCGAGCACGATCCCCGAGATCGAGCCCGTTCCCGGTACCGAAAAGACGAGGTCGAAGCCCGTCGCTTCCTCATCCACCTGGAGAGTCAGGTTGCGCGAGGCCTTGGTATTGGCGGCGAAGTCGTACGCGGTGATCGTGAGGTCACCGACGAGGACGTCGTCCAGCCGGTACGAACCGTCAGCCGCCGTCGTCGTGTGGTTTGACTGCCGGGCCACGGCGACGATCAAACCGCCAGCGGGCTCGAGGCCTGAAGCGGTGTCTCGATAGACGTGTCCGACGATCGAGCCGGTCTCGTTCCGCAGGATGATGTCGACCTCATTGACCCTGTCGGCCAGGACCTCGAAGAACTGGACTCCACCGGACCGATTGGTGCGCGAGTCGAAGACCTCGATCTCCGCGGGACCGGCTGGAACCTCGGGGAAGGCGAAGCCGCCGTCCACACGGCTCTGAACGACCCCGGCGGTTGCACCGTTCACGTACAAGGCCAGCCAGGCCCTCGCCACCGGCGTCGTGCCATCCACCTCGTAGACCGTTCCCCGGACCTCGCCGGTTGGCTCGTCCCGCCTCAAGATGACGAGATCCTTCTCCACGACAGCTCCGGCGGTGCGAATCTCGACGGTCGCCTGCGCGATGTTGCCGTCCGCGTCTCGGGTCACGAGCGACACCGGCCCGACGGGCAGGTTCCGTAGCTCGTAGTTGCCGTTTTCGTCAGTGCCCGTGGAAGGGAACTCCTGGAAGACCGTGCTGAGAGCCCGAACCCTGTGAAACGGCGCGGGCTCCCCGGTTTCGAACCGCACCTGGCCGCGAACCGTGCCGCGGCCCAGTAGCACAATGTCCAAATACTGGGTGTCGTCGATGAAGCGGACGGTCCCGACCGCGGATCCGTCCAGACCCGTTGATGGATCCGCGCCTTGGATTACGAAGGAGCTCGGGCAGCGGTCCTTCAAGCGCACGTAGTCAAAACGGAACCGGCCCTCGCCGTCGGTCGGCACCACCGCCGTCTTGTGCTGGAGGCAGGCCTCGCTGAAATGACTGTAGTCGATCTCGAAGAGCGAGACTTCGGTAAACGGAACGGGCTCGCCGTCGGGACCGAAGACCTGGCCGGTGAGCTGGATGCCCGGCATCGTCACCCGCGTGTCCACGAGTACGGTCTCGTCTGTGACGACGTCACCGAGGACGCCGTCGACGTCATCCACGGTTAGGTAGTTCTCCACCAGCGGGCTGATGCCGTTGTTGAAGACCACCTCCACGATCCGACTGTTGCGGAGACCCGCGAAAGTCTCGGCGACGACGCCGAAGCGATCCTCATCGGTGGGCAGCACGCCGCCGTTCGAGAACTTGCCCGGGATGGTGAAGCGATTCGCATCGCGCGGCACCAGACTTTCGGTGGCGACATCGCGGGTGAAAAGGACCTCCACGACCTGCCCGGACGGCGGATCGTCACGCTGCACCGCGGCAATCACTTGAAACGGCCTCGGGCTCAGAAGTTCGACTTCGGGTACCCGCGTCTCGTCCTCCATGCCGTCGCCGTCCAGGTCGATCGATAGCAACGGCTGGAGGTCCTCGGGGCTAATCTCGACAGCCGCGGTGCCTCTGGCGTCCAGACCGACGTTCCGCCAGCGCAACACCCGCAGCTCCTGGGGATCGCCGGGGACGAGCACGTAGAGATCCGCCGGCGCCGTTCCGTCCGAGCGCAGGACGACGCGGTGCCCGGTTTCCTCCGGAACCGTAACGGTGGCAAGCTCCCCTCCGGCTAAGGGATACAACTCGCCGAAAGGCAAGTCGCGCGCACGCTCCTCGAGCTCGACCCCGGTCGCCAGGCCGAAACCCGTAGCTCGGCTCACGACTTCGACCCGCGAACCCTGGCCGGCGCTCGCCGCAAAATGCAGCGGCGCCAGAAAACCGGCCGTCTCGACGAAACGGTCGAACATGGCCTCGACGCCCACGGCCTGTGCCTCGGTGTCGAATACCTCGCCGTAGGCCGCGGCCAGGTTCACGCCACGCTGGGTCGTGCGCCGCAGACGATCCCACTCCCAGTCCCGATCGCGAGCGCCATTCCAATCCAGGCTCAAGAGCGCCAGGGCATCGAAGAGGTCCTCTCCCATGTCGGCGTGCTTGGCCGCCTCGCGAAGGTAGTAGATCCGCTCATCCACCGTACCCCGAGTCACGAACGGCAGGTTCGGGTCGCGCACGCTGCCGGAAGCAGTGGCCAGCGAGAACCCCAACCCGACCATCCCCAGCGAATGCCGCAGGAGCTCCGGCGGCAGCGTCTCAGTCTCGTCGGGAAGGACGATAGTCGTCGGCGAGAGCGGAATCCCGTTCTCGCCCACCCCTACCGTGAGATCAAACGTCGGGCTGATGTGCTGGTCGCTCCGGGCCGATGTCGAGACCACTCGGCCTGTCAGGCGGGACCGCAACCGGAAGGTCACGACCTCCGACTCGCCGGGCAAGAGCGTGTCGATGGTCTGCTGGTACGCGCTCGGATCCACCAGCTCCGTGCCGATCAGCTTCGATCCCGGCAACCGGATGCTGACCAGATTCGCCGGCGCGTTCGAAGTGTTGGCGACGGTCAGCCGCAAATCGTATTCTTCGTCGGCCCGGACGACGTCGGGATGGGCAATGGTGATGCCAAACGTCGGGTCCCGCACCAAGACAGCGCCCCGAGTCGAGCCGCTGAGCCGGCGAACTCCGCCCGGAAGACCGTCGAGCGTCCCCTCCATGTCGATCTCGACGATGTGGGTGCCTTCCTTGCGCCCTTCGACAAGGAACTCCGCCTCGCCGCTCGCCTGAGCGATCAGAAAGGTGACGTCGTCGGCGGTGCCCAGTTCTCCATCCGGTCCGGGAACCCGTACGGGTACCGGAACACCGAGCGGCGTTGGGGGCTCGGTCTCGGCGGTGCGAAGACCGGCAGGCAGCTTGATCGTCGCCGCCAGATCACGAATCACGAGGGGATCGCCCTCGGGCGCGCCATTCTGAACCATCAGCACGACCGAGAAGAACTGGTTCAACAACGTCACGTCGCTGGGGAAGACGATCGCTCCCGGTAAAGGCGGAATCGACGGCGTGGGATCCAACTGGAACGGATCGTCTGGATTGGGCTCCGCCTTGAGTGCAAAAGTGTGAATGGGCGGAGCGAAGCGGGTCCGACCCAGAGAGTGAAACGCCGAAGGGATCTCGGCACTCACCCCCTCTTCGCGAAACGACCACACCACCGGAACGTTGTAATCCACGGTCTCGCCGCGGATCGCGAAACCGAAACTGAAGTTGAACGCCTTGAAGTTGTCGTCGTCGATGACGATGCCGTAGCTGCGAATCTCGTCGAGAGTCAGCGGTCGCGAAGTTACCCGCGTCACCAGAATCTCGGTCACCAGGACCGCCGCCGACCGGGGCTCGCCGAAGGCCAGGAGCTCGTCCCCCTGCACCAGGCGGATGTTGTCGAGCTGGTAGTCGCCGCCCACCGAGAGCGGGGGAATGCGAAAGGGCTGGTTGGGAGTGGTTTCGAGGGTGAGGACCCGGTCCAGCCCCGGCCCGGTGAAGTCCCCCAAGACGCGCAGATCGGCGGGCAAAGTGCCGAGACCGGCGTCGAAGCCCTCGAGCGAGGTCTCGACAATCGTCGGCGTGTCAAAGGGAACCGTCTGGCTCTCCGGGCTCACGGCGAGCCGCGTCCCGGCGATCAGCAACCGGGCCGAGGTCAGCTCTTGCGCCTGCGCCGCTAGCGTCGAAAACACCAGCGCCGCAAACACCACCCATGCGAGACCGGAGCCGGTCGAGGCCTGCGAAGGGCGGCCTCGGACGGGCACCTCGGTGCCCACCGCCTCGGGCCTCGACACCCGATCAGACGAGGTGCTCCGACCTCGGTCCTTGACCGGCGGCGAAGTAAGCCGCCGCAGCTGCGGCCCCGCTCTGCGGGCCCCGGTGGGCGACCGTCCTTGTCTTCTTGACGTTACTCGACCGGATACGACTCCCATTTCCCTCCACTCACCACGCCGTCCTCCCAACGCACTTCGGCCCGGGTCGGTACCCGGTTTTTCCATCCTGTTGGGAGACTCAGCCCGGTCATCCTAGACCACTCGCGCAACGCATTGCAAACCCGGGGGAAAGGCAAGGCCGATGCCAGATTCCTCGGCGGTGCGGGAGAAACTCCAGAAGTCCTTTGTTCGCTATGGTTTCGCTAGAATTCTCGCGATCAGGCGTGGAAATGCCGTCGTCCCGAGGTGTTCGATATCGAACAGTTACAGCAAGACTACATCGAGCGGATCGGCGAGCTCGGTCCTCAAAGGACCCTGGAAAGGTCTGGCCGGTGCGGTCTGGCCAGTGCTACCACCTTTTCCAGCTCTATCTCCGGCCGCTCCAAGTCCCTGAAGAACAGGCAGGTTACCGGGGTTTGAAACGCCTCGTTGGACCAAACGAGGCCTTCGGGGAACAGGACCTTCTGCATCCGCCGGCGAAGCTCCATCGGGAACTCTTCCCACAGCCGGCGAGCGTTCAAGACGACGTACTCGGCGAACTCGAGGACGGCCTCGACGTCGAAGCTGTCGATCTCGTTGCCGTGGTGCTCGACCCGGACGAGCGTGAGGTCCTGGCTGATCCGCGCGAGCTCGCGACGGTAGGTGTCCTGGTCGATCGCCTGCTCGTAGACGTAGGCGTCCACTAGGCGCTTCTTCTGCTCCTCGAGCCGCGCGATTTCCCTTTCGAGGAGCGGTCGAGCTTCCTCCAGCTCCCGCTTCCGCTTTCGCCAGACCAGGAGCACACTCTCCTTGAGCGCCTGCAGCTTCTTCTTCGTGGGCTTGAGCCGGTCCAGCAGCTCGAGAAAGCGCTCCTCCAGGAGCTCCTTGCGGAGGCTCGTGGTTCGGCACCGGTGGCAGTGGTAGTAGGCGTACCGCTTGCCGGTCTTGGAGCGGGCCCAGGAGCCGGTCAGCGGGCTGTCGCAGGACCCGCAGCGGACGAAGCGCCGCAGCGGAAAGTCCGGGTTGTTCCTGAAGCGCTGTTCGCCAGTGCTCGCTGCCTTCCTCATCGCCAGCTGCGCTCGGTGGAAGGTGTGTTCGTCGACGATGGGTTCGAAGTCGCCCTGGACGTCGATCCCCCACTTGTCGTTCCGGATCCGGCCGGCGTAGAGGGGGTGCTTGAGCATCTGACCGAAGCTCTGCGGGCTCATCTTGTTGCCTAGCTTGGTCCGGAGTCCCAGGATCGTCACCTGCTCCAGGACCTCTCGCTTCGAGTGGATGCCCTTGGCGTAGAGCTCGAAGGCGCGCCGGACCAGGGGCGCGACATCCGGATCGGGCTCGATGGTCTTCGAGCCGTCCGGCCGGTGCACGTTCCGATAGCCGAGCGGCGCCGGAAAGGTCCAGCGGCCGCGCTTCAGGGCCTCCTTCATGCCGAGAGTCGTCTTCTCGGCTCGCTGGTCGTTGTCGAACTGGGCGATGGCGGCGAGGACGCCTTCCATCAACTTCCCCGTGGGCGTCTCGTCGATGGGCTGGGTCACCGCCCGGAGGGTCATGCCCATCCGTGCCAGGTGAGCCCGCACCGCGTGGTGGTCGTAGCTGTTCCGGGCGAAGCGGTCGAGCGAGTAGACGACCATCACGTCCACCCGGCCGAGATTGTCGCGGCAGTGGTCGAGGAGCTTGGTGAGCTCCGTCCGGTCCGCCGACTTCGCCGACTCGCCGCGCTCGACGAACACCCGATCCACCGTCCATCCCTGCGCCTTGCAGAACTTGACGCACTCCTTGCGCTGCGCCGGCAGACTCAGATTCTTCGTCTGCTGTTGGGTGCTGACTCGGCAGTAGATGACGGCGCGCATCAGTCGGCCTCGAGGTCCTCCTCGCTCCGGTTTGGCTCGGCGATCTCAGAAGCGGGGCGGACGAGTGTAACCGAGGCCGCCTCGACGATGATCTCCGCCAGCTCGTGCATCTCCCGCCGCAGTGTCTCGAGCTCCGCCTCGCTCAAATCGCACTCAGGCCCGAGGATCTCCCGGAGTCGCTCCATCGGCAGCATGTCTCCCACGCGTGTAATACTCCTACACGCATAGGAAACAAGTCAAGTGGTCCGACGGTGCTGGCTTCTACCCGGGCGAAGTCCTACAATCGTCGGAACAGGCTGAAACATGGCTAGACGACTGCGAAAGACCGTCCCGAAAGAGCGTCTCTCCCCTTCCGAGTGGGAGATCATGCGAATCTGTTGGCGTCTAGGGCGCTGCACTGTCCGGGAGGTTCTGCGTGAGGACCTCAAGGCACATAAGCGGGACTACCGGACAGTCCTCACGTTCATGACGCGCATGGCTGGCAAGGGCTGGCTGAGGGTCCGGAAGCGAGGAAACACGAACTTCTACGCGCCCGCAGTCCAACGGCGAGCGGCTTTTCGTGCAGAGGTAGAGCATTTCCTGCGAGACGTCGTCGGAACAGACCCTGGCGATCGCGCTACTGCGGCTCGCGTGCTGCGCGAAGAGCTCAGGCACGTCGAGTAGACAGCAGACCGCAGACGAATAGTGTCCCAGGTCTGCTGCGGTGTCCGCGGATCGCGGTAAGATCGAGGTCTTCCTGTGCCGAGTTTTGAGGGCTCTGGGAGAGTGTGTATGTTGTACGTCAAACGGATACGGCTGCAGAACATCCGATGCTTCGAAGACCTGGAGATTAGCTTCGGGCGTGGCGGAGCGTCCGCACTCCTGATCGGCGACAACAACTCGGGCAAGTCGACGGTGCTAAGAAGCCTGGCGATGGGCTTGTGCGACCAGTCGAGTGCGTCAGCGCTATTTCGCGAGCTGCCGGGAGAGTTCGTCCGGCGAGGCGCTGACTTCATGGGTGTAATTACGGTCGATCTGGGCTCGAAGGACGGCTGGGGTTACCGGGTGCAGACGGAAATCCACGCACTAGAGGCTTTTGAGCGCGTGGAGCAGAAGCTCTGGAGGGTTCACGGGCGAAGAGAGTTCGAAGTAGAGCAGGATGACTTTCCGTGGGATCGCATCTTCGTCAGTGGCTACGGAGCCGGTATCCGCGTGCAGGGAACGGCGGACTTCGACTACTACCTCGCGGCAGATGCCCTCTACTCACTATTCCGGTACGACACCCCTCTCCAGAACCCCGAGCTCGTCATTCGCCGCCTCATCGACAAGCAGAGGAAGGCTCGACGAAAGCGATCCAAGGGCGACGTTCTCGCCGAGATCAAGACTCTCCTGGGTCTGCTACTGCAGCTTCGACGAAAGGATCGGGTAGTCCTGACGCCGACCGGAGTCAAGGTCAAGGGTGATTGGGGGGAGACCGAGTTGAGCTCTCTTGGTGATGGCTACCGCGCCACGCTGACCTGGGTGCTCGATCTGATCGGATGGTGGTTCGTCAAGAGAGAACAAGAGAACGGAGACCGCCAAGGGTACGACCCAGGCGGTGATATCAGCGGGATCGTCCTGTTGGACGAAATCGAGCAGCATCTCCACCCGCGCTGGCAGCGCAACATCATGCACCTGCTGACGGAGAGCTTTCCGCGCGTGCAGTTCCTTGCGACGAGCCACTCGCCCTTGGTGGCTTCCGGTTGCGACGACATTCAGGTCCACCGTTGGGTCAACGACGAGGATCACGTCGAAGAGCCCTTCGGGTGGCTCGCTGAAGACGTCTACCGCTTGATGGGTGTGGCCTCCTCGAGAGCAGAGGAGTTTCGGCGCCAGGTGCTCGATAGGTTCAGCGCGCTAGACAAGAAGCGTCTCCTCGGTAAGGCCTCCAAGCAGGACCTCACTGAACTCCGGGCCTTACGGCAGGAGTTAGAGAAGCTGCCCCCGAGCGACCCGCTCCTCCTCACGACCGAACTGGCCAACATTCGGCAGGCGCTTGAGGGAATCTCGGAAGAGGAGGGGCAGAACTGAGGCGGGTCAAACGTGGTCCCAAGCCGGCGTCGCTTCGGCGTAATGCCTCCAAGTGGGCCCGGGAGCTACAGCAAGAGCTTGCCAAAGGCAGTCCCGACCGCAGCAGGCTAAAGACGCTTTACTCGCGCTACGACAAGGAAGACGTCCGCGACGAGCTAGGGGCGATGTTCAACGGCCTCTGTTGCTACTGCGAGGCTCGAGTTAGGCCTGTGGCCACCGAGAATATCGAGCACAGGCGGCCCAAGAGGCTCTTTCCAGATCGAGTGTTCGACTGGGACAACCTTCACTTGGCATGCCCAAGGTGTAACACCAAGAAGGGAAAGAAGTGGAGCGAGTCGCGCCCAATCCTCTGCTCTTGTGCCGACGATCCAAGCGAGCATCTTAGCTATGTGCCTACTGATTTGGGCGTCCTCCGATGGCCCGAGAGCGAGCGTGGCAGGACAACCGTAGAGCACCCAGACCTCAATCGAGACGACTTGATGCAAGCGCGCGGGAGGGTCTTTCTCGACACCCTGGGAACGGTACTTGCCATTCGTCAGAAGAAGAAGGCAGCGCAGGTGCACCCTGCCGTCGGGGTCCTTGAGGCTGAACTGAGGAAGAAGACGAGGGGGCAGTTCGGCTCGATGGTTGAGTTCATTCTCGACGAGTGGCCCACCTGATGTCTTTCGCACAATCTGTCCTCGAGAGGATCACAACGCCGGCGTACGTGTTTGACGAGGGCACGATCCGAAAGAGCCTCGACACTCTGACAATGCTTGCAGGGAGAGCGGGTCTCAGCAGTCTCTACAGCTTGAAAGCCGCGAGCCATTGCCGGCTGCTGGAGTCTATTGCCCCAGCCGTGGTCGGATTCTCAGCGAGCTCGCTCTTCGAGGTTCAGCTTTGCAAGATGGTCGCGCGCCGGGATCAAACGGTCCACTTGACCAGTCCTTTGATCGCTCGAACCGCGATTGACGAGCTCGCGACATTGTGCGGTGCTGTGTCGTTCAATTCTCTTGAGCAGGCTAGGCGCCTCCTGCCTTACAGCTTGGGTAGGGCGAGCTGCGGTCTGCGACTGAATCCCGGTCTATCGCTGGTCAAGGATCGCCGATACGACCCGAGCGGGAAACACTCTAAGCTAGGTGTTCCGCTCGGGCAGATTCGCGAAGCGCTCGCGAACGGCGACTCCATCCTGTCGGAGATCGAAGGGATTCACTTTCATACGAACTGCGAAGCCCGTAGCTTTGCAGGCGTCCTCCAGACAGTCAGACGCCTACTCGAGCGGATTCCACAGCTCCTGGCCCGTGTCCGCTGGGCGAACATCGGCGGGGGCTATCTCTTTGCCGAGGCCAGTGATGTTGAGGACCTAATCCTCGCCGTAGATCTGCTCAGAAATCGAGGGCGCTGCGAGGTCTTCTTTGAGCCGGGAGCGGGTGTCGTTCAAGAGGCCGGCGTCCTCGTGGCGGAGGTTGTGGACCGTTTCCGGCGCGATGGCGTCGAAATCGCCGTCCTTGACACGTCAGTCAACCATTGGCCGGAGGTGTTCGAGTACCAGTTCCAGCCCGATCTGCTCGGGGAAAGTGATGGGGAGGGCTTCGAGTACTTGCTGGCGGGCTGCACGTGCCTGGCTGGAGATGTGTTCGGTACCTACTCGTTCAGCGAGCCCTTACGCGTGGGCTCGAGGCTCGCCTTTACCGGAGCCGGAGCCTACTCGTTGGTGAAGGCGAGCTACTTCAATGGCGTGAACCTCCCTCACATCTACTGGGTTTCGCAGGGTGGCGTCATGACGCAGCTCAAGAGCTTCTCGTTCGACGACTACACCGCGAGAAACGGAGCACAGCATGTTCTTGTCTGAGTACAGAATCGACCTTGCCGCCGAGATGAGCTCGAGGAGTCTCTTGGCGCAGCTCGAGGCATCCATCCTCCAACAACTTCCTGAGGGTGTGACGCCCCTTCGGTGTGTGGTGACTGAGAGCACTTCGTCGAAGTTGGTGGCTGAAGTGAGCGTCATGAGCGAGCTCACCGACGAGGCGATTCCTCGGCCTGATTCGATCTTCCGGTTCGTCCAGAGAGCACCCGCAGGCCGCTCAGGCGGCTTCAACACCGTCCTGATAGTGCCGACAGGCATCGGAGCTGAAATTGGCGGCCATGCAGGTGATGCTGGTCCTGTCGTTCGCTTGCTGGGAGCGCTGTCCGATCTGGTAATCACACACCCCAATGTAGTGAATGCTTCCGATGTCAATGAGCTGCCTGAGAACGGGCTGTATGTCGAAGGGAGCGTGCTTTCGCGGCTTCTCATGGGGACAGTTGGACTGCTACCCGGGCGCGCAAACCAAGTGCTCGTGGTGATCGACCGACATTCGGATCCTCTATTCGTCAACGCTGCGGTCAACACCGTCAACGCTGCGAGAACAACCTACGGGCTGGCTTGTCCCGAGATAGTCCAGCTTGACCCTCCCATCAAGATGCGGGCTAGGTATGCGGACTCGGGCAGGGCTGGAGGCAGAGTTGAGGGGCTTGAACGACTATGTCGTCTCTTGGCCGAGACTCGAGGAAGCTACGACGCGGTAGCAATTTCCTCGGTTATCGACGTCCCGGCGAAGTATCACATGGAGTACTTCGAGAGGGGCGGCGAGATGGTTAACCCCTGGGGCGGCGTGGAAGCAATGCTGACTCACGCAGTGTCGTGCCTATTCGATGTGGCGTCGGCGCACTCGCCGATGTTCGAATCGCAGGCGGTAGCGAACATGGACCCCGGTATCGTCGATCCTCGGATGGCTGCTGAGGCAGTGTCCCTGAGCTTCTTCCAGTGCGTCCTCAAAGGACTGCACCAGGCGCCGCGGGTGGTCACCAGATCCGAGGATCTACTCGGCCCCGGCGTTCTGACCGCTTCCGATGTTTCGGCGCTAGTGATTCCCGATGGCTGCATTGGACTGCCGACCTTGGCGGCACTTGAGCAGGGGATAGCTGTCATAGCCGTCAAAGAGAACACCAACGTCATGAGAAACGACCTGAAGATGCTGAATTGGAAGCCTGGTCAGTTCTGGCTTGTCGAGAACTACTGGGAAGCAGCGGGCGTTCTGGCAGCTCTTAAAGCTCGGGTAGCAGCTGACTCGGTGAGGCGCCCAATGACGCAAGTGGAACTCTCCGTATCAGCAAGGCGAGAGCAGGCTGAGGAGGCAAGTCAGGCTCTCGAGTTGGTCGAACACTCAAGAAAAGAGGCGCGAGGTCACTGAGGCGAATGCAGCGTCTCCTGGTTAGCGTACGTGGACCGGTCGAGGCCGTAGAGGCTGCGGAAGGTGGCGCGCACATCGCCGACGTTGAGTTCCCAGCCTCGGCGCTAGGGACACCGTACCCACTCAACATCCGGGCTGTGCGGAAAGCGCTCGACGAAGCCGGCTTCGGCGCGATGCAGGTGTCGACGAATATCGGTGAAGAGCAATCGGTCAGAAGTACCGCGTGCCAAGCAGCCTTGGGGGTAGCGACAGCAGGCGCAGACCAAGTGAAATGTGGTTTAGCGGGCCTACCCATTGAATCCGCTGTTTACCTGGGGCGGAACCTCGTCAGAACGGTCCGCGAATGGTTTCTCGACAAGAAGGTCTATCCGGCTGTCTTCGCCGATCACGACTTGGCGAAAGTCCTTGATCCCTTGGTTGACGGCCCTCGCCTCGTAGCTGAGACAGATGCTGACGGATTACTTATCGACACGTTCGACAAAGGGACCGGAAGAGGGCTTCTTGATTACTACTCGGTCGCTCAGCTCCGCTCGTTTAGTGCTGCGCTTCACGAGCGAGGTAAGGAGGCCTGGGTCGCAGGCTCGATCAGCATCGACGAGGTTGGCGAGATCTGGGCGACGGGCGTGGACGTCATTTGTGTTCGGGGCGCAGCATGCGAGGCTCAGGCGGGCAGTGGGCGATTCGGTGTCGTCAAGGCGGATCTCGTCCGCGCGTTACTACCACGCTAGGTTCTGCTCCTGTCTCAATCCCTATTGAGCTAGGCGTCAATAATGCCCCTCAAAGTGACCAAGCTAACTCTGCAGAACATTCGCTGCTTTGAAGAGCTAGAGCTTGACTTTGTGCAGGAAGGCAAGCCTGCCGCGTGGACGCTTCTTCTCGGCGACAACGGCTCCGGCAAGACGACTCTCCTGCGGGCACTGGCCATGAGCCTCTGCGATGAAACAAGCGCCTCTGGTCTACTACGCGAGCTTCAAGGCGACATGCTCCGAGAGGGAGCCAAGGAGGGCACAATCAGAGTCGAGCTTATCGACGAGCGCACCTGTGAACCCTACGTCAGCCAAATAAAGATCACCAGCGAGCATGGCAGAGAAGCACTACAACAGTTGGTACCGGAGGAGCACGGCCCTTCCGAACCGAGCAGCAAGGTGCCGTGGGACCAGGTCTTTACTTGCGGTTACGGGGTAGCTCGCGGGACGATCGGCACCGAGCCATACGATAAGTACGGGCCTTCGGAGTCACTGTATACGCTCTTCAGCAACGACGCGGCCCTTTGGAGTACCGAGGTCGCTCTGGCACGCTTGGTCAGAAAGGGTGCAAAGGAGAGTGAGATCCTTTGCGCTATCGAGAAGGTCCTGATGCTCGAGGAGGGGTCCGTTACGCTCGACGATGGGGTGAAGGTGAAGGGCGACTTCGGATCGAGGGCGACGATCGGTGCCGCTGGGGACGGATACGCAGCGACCTTCGCGATTCTCGCGGATCTTCTTGGCTGGGGGATGCTCCACTTCGGAGAGGCTCCGGGTCTTGATTTCTCAGGGATCGTGTTTATCGACGAGGTCGAGCAGCATCTACACCCAGCCTGGCAGAGAAGAATCGTGGGTCTGCTGCACCAGCAGTTCAAGAACGTCCAGTTCATAGGCACGACTCACGCACCCATGTGTGTCATCGGGACTACCGACCTGAAAGACGGTGAGTGCAATCTTGTGGTCCTACACCGCGAGGGCGAGCGGTCTGTCAGCGCGACCAAGGCGAAGATACCCCGGAGAAGGCGAGCAGACGAAGTTCTCACCTCGTTCCTTTTCGGCTTGCCTACAAGTAGCGACGACGAAATCAAGATGAGGATTGATCGCTACGCGGATCTGTCGAGCAGGGAGCAGCGCACACCCGAAGAGGAGGGAGAGCTTGAGCAGTTGGCTGCGCTACTTGAGGACAGCCTGGGAACAGGAGAGAGGCCCATCGAAAGAGAGATTCGTTCGACGGTCCTAGAGGCTCTCGAGCAGCGGCATCAGCATGCAAATGATCGCGATCGCGCGGCATGGGAACTTGAAATCCGGCGACAGCTGACGAGGATCCTCAGTGGCCCGGTTCAAGAATGAGAAAGATAGTCTTTCCCGAACCAGAAGACCCCGATTGGGCGGAGTGGAGAGAGCGCTGCGAAGCGGCTACGAATGAGCTCATCGCAGCTGTCGAGGCCGGAGAAGAGGTCGTCGTAAATCGCGACCTCTACAAAGAGAAGAAAGTTGCTGTCTATATGGCCCCGGCGGGCCCCTTCAAGCGGAAGTGTGCCTACTGTGAGCGGGACCTAGCGAATCAGCACGGTGATGTTGACCACTACCGGCCGAGCAAGCGAGTCACTGACGAGAATCGAAAGCCCATCAGGCGCAACACGGGATCCGGGGAGGAGGACCACCCAGGCTACTACTGGCTTGCGTACGACTGGCAGAATCTGCTACCCAGCTGCACGGCCTGCAACACGGCGAGCGGGCAGTTCACAGAGGGGCGGGTCGTTGGCAAGTGGGAAGCTTTTCCTATTGAGAATGAAGATCTGCGGGCTTGGTCCCCAGTAGAAGAGGGCCGCGAGGTGCCTCTACTGGTGAACCCAGTTCACGCTTACCCTGAAGAACACTTCGCGTTTCATAGGACCGGGGTGCTCGGCTACAAGACGCCTGCCGGAAGAGTTACACGGCGCCTACTGGGCCTTGATGAGGAGGGACTGGCGACCCGCCGCAAAAAGCGGTACGAGGAAGTGAAGACTTTCACTCGTGAGTTTCTTGCGACTTTCGATATCTGCTCGAAAGAAGTCCAGGAAGAGAAGAGGGAACATCTGGAAGCACTCGCAGCGGGAGAGGGTGAGTTCACAGCGTACGCCCGGTTGGCGATTCAAGACGTCCTTGCGTCTCACGAGCAAGCCAGCGAAATCGTTGAGGGTGCTCTAGGCTCCGGGGCGCACCTGACCGAAGAGGAATAGGCGATTGAGAGGGTGACCGTGAGCTTTGGAAACCGCCTGGGGCCGTCCTAACAGCCCTTTGAGACCAATCAGAAGAAGTCCTTACACACCCCCCTTGTCTCGACGCGGTCCTGAGGTCTCCCTAAACCGTGCGGGTGTTGCAGCGATCGATCTCCCAGCTCCTGCACCCCTGCTTTGAGGACAGGACGGCGACAAGAGTCAAGGACGAGAGGTGGGTACGACCACCATACGAAAACCGACGTCGCCGGGCCTGAAGTACCCGTCGTTCCGGCGCCGCGCGTTCGCACCAACTGCGGCAAAGTCATTCCAGTAGGCGCCCCCCGCGAGTGCGAAGCCACCCTCGTGTTCCTTGTCAGCCATCCACTCCCAAACGTTGCCAGCGAGATCGAACACGCCTTCAGGCGTCGCCCCCATCGGGTACATGTGAACTGGCGACGGCTGGCCCAGTCGGCTTTCTCGGGTGTTTGCGCGACCCACATCAAACTCGCCTTCCCAGGGATACTCGCGACCGTCGACACCGGCAGTGGCCCGTTGCCATTCAGCGACTCTGGGCAGCCGTACGGTCTCTTCCACGCTGATTGCACTGTCTCGTCGAAGCAGCGCGGTAAGCCACGAGGCGTATGCCTGGGCTTCATACCAGCTGACGCGTGTCACTGGCAGAGTCAGACGACTGAGATGTGAAGCTTCGCCATACTGGGGGCCGCCGTTTGGCCACTCACCCTTCGCGAAATTCTGCTCAAACTCGAGGATCTCGCGCTGCGCCTTTTCGCCGAACCAACCGGCGTCACGCTCATACCCGCCGTCATGAACAAAGCGCTGGTACTGGGAATTGGTGACCGGGTACTTCCCGATCTTGAATGGATAGTCGAGCAAGTCGTCCGGAATCGCGACCCAGGCGTCCAGGTCAACTGGGAGAACACCGATATCGGCAACGAGCTGTCCAGCCTCAAGCCGCAGGTCCGAAGAAACACGAGAGCTCTGCATGAGATCGGTCAGAGCGCGCGACATCAGGATCGTGTCGGATGGGCCGCAGTCAGCTAGACGAGGGTCGAGGTCGACCGTTTCAAAGCTCAGCGACCGCCGACCAGATTCGAGATCATTATCGCCACGACAGCGGACCTTCGCCACCAACCTCAGATACGCTTCGCGAAGAGAGTCTACGATCATCTCGGCGGATTCCGCTCAGTGGAACTCGAACCCCTGCCTGGACGCTTCAGCGAAATGCTACACCTCCCAGGATTGCTCTATTCCTCCTTCGCGTAGAGCGCGTTGATCACGACCCGACGGCCCGTTTCCGTGTCGACCCGCACGGTCCGGCTGGGCACTTCGGCAGTGAGGCCAAAACGGCCCATTTCGGCGTCTAGGGTCTCCGGATCAACAAGGAAGCAGCGACCCGCCGGCAGCCCGTCGTAAAGGTTCGGCTCGCTAGGCACTGGCCGTACTCCCTTCCCCGTCAAGTCGGTCTCCGGCGTGAAGATCGAGACTAGGAGACGTCCCCCACCTTTCAGCACTCGGGCGGTCTCGGACAGTGCCGAGTCCCATTCCGCGCGGCTGGAGGCGCAGTGGTAGATGCCGAGCGCCACCACCAGGTCGAAAAAGGCGTCGGCAAACTGGCCGAGGTTGTCCATGCCGCCGTGGTTGACGCGGCTGGCCGTCTGCAGCTTGCCGAGCAGAGGTCGCAAGCAGCGCCTGGTATGAGCCACCATTGCCCGCGACGCGTCGAGCGCGTAGAGATCGAATCCACGGCGAGCCAGCACTTGGCTGTTGCGGCCGCCGCCACAGCCCAGGTCGAGCACCCGCGCACCTTCCGCCGCTGCGTAACCGTCGAGGATCTCGAGCAGTCGTACGTCCGGATCACGTCCGGCGAATTTGGCGACCGATTCCGGCTGTTCCCAGATCGAGCCGGTCATTTACTAAGCATGGCGGGCTCGCTCGGTGGGGTCAAGGATCGACCTCTTTCTTACTCCCATGATGCTTTCAAGCTCTACTAGGCGAGCCCGTGCGGCACGTGACGCCGACAGAGCAACCTGGAAGTGCGTCAGAAACACTCCTTGTATACTTCCAGCCAGCTATTCAACGTTTCCGAAAGGTGCTCGCAGACTTGACGGATAGAGGTCTTTTCCTAGCACAGGGCTTCTTGCTCATGCCGGGCTTGGTGCCCCGTGCCGAGGTCGAGAAGATGAGGAGACGACTCGACGAGCTGTGTGAAGACTGGGAAGGACCCGAGGCTCAGCGTTTGCTGGTTGGGCATGAAGCGGATGCAGGAGGTGTGTCGCCACGCTCGAAGGCGACCGTACGCCGGTTTAGATACCTAAGCGCCTACGAACCAGTATTCCGTGCCCACTCCCTATCGACCCGAATTACGAAGGTCGTTCAAGACCTCATCGGTTCGCCAATTAGCCTCTACTCAGATCAGGCGATCTTGAAACCAGCCAGGCTCGGTTCGGAAAAACCGCCTCACCAGGACAACGCATACTTCGGAGTGCATCCCCCTGAGCATCTTGTGACTTGCTGGTGCCCTGTCGACCGAGCCACAGTCGAGAACGGATGTCTGCATTATGTGCCTGGCTCTCACGCTGTGGGGTTGCTTGACCATCGACAAATAGCAGGCACGCCTCACTTAACGCCGCGTAGCGACCTGGGCGATCTAGTGCCTGTTCCAGCGGAGCCGGGCGACTGTATTCTTCATCACAGTCTCGTTCTGCACTCGTCCCCGTCCAACTCTACAGAGACCTGGCGCCGCGCGATCGCCGCCCACTACGTTCGCTCGGATGCCAACTACCGAGTGTCGAGGCATCAGCCACCGATCCCAATTCCAGCACAGTAGGAGGCCTAGACATGGGTCAGAAAGTGGTCGTCGTCGGTTCAACCGGACAGATAGGAAGCAAGCTACTGAAGAACCTCTTAGCTCGCGGTGTCCAATGCCGCGCCATTACCCGCTCTACCGAGGCTGCCGCTGCACTTTCAGCCGTCGGAGCCGAGCCGGCAGTAGGTGAGTTGGCTGACAGTCGATTCGTCTCAGAGGCGTTTGCCGGTGCACAGGCTGCGTTCACGATGCTCCCCCCCGATATGAGCGGCGACTACCCTGCACTACAGGCGCAATTCATAGAATGCCAAATCGCTGCCCTCAAGGAGTCCTCGGTTGACCACATTGTGAGTCTGAGCAGTGTTGGCGCCGACAGACAATCAGGCACAGGGCCTATCGTAGGTCTTCACAACTTCGAGCAAGAACTCTCATCGCTTGCGGATCGCAATCTCACGACCCTCCGACCGGCTTTTTTCATGGAGAACACCCTTCACTCACTAGGACTCATCCGCAGCCAGGGCTCCATGGGAGGTCTTCTCAGGCCAACGCTCTCTCTTCCAATGATCGCGACTCGGGACATCGCGGACTTTGCGAGCGACCTTCTGTCAGAACCTTCGTTTGACGGGCATCACATTGCCGAGCTTCAAGGCCCAAGAAGCTACACCATGGCCGAGGTGGCTAACGCTATCTCCGTGGCCCTGGAGCTGCCTGATCTCACCTATAGACAGTTCTCCCCAGATGAAGCCATATCGGGGATGGTGAGTCACGGAATGTCGAGAAAGAGCGCTGACCTTCTTCTTGAAATGTACGATGGGTTCAACACTGGGCACATCTCTCACCTTGAGGAGAGGGCACCGTCAAACACCACAAGCACATCCCTTGAAGATTTTCTCCTACAAGTCTTTGTGCCTGCCTTCCGCGGTGTCGACTCCTAGTGTCGATGGGAGACTTCAACTTGCCTCGTCCGAACATGCTGGATTACTGCGCGAGGCATTGCAGTGGCGAACCTGAAGCCGCGCGTCGAGCCCGCGCGGAGTCTCGAAGTTTCGACACCACGCATTGGATTCTGGGCACGCCGGTGGGCACCCTCCTGAGGGTGCTGGTTCGTTTGACTGCGCCTCGCGAGGTTCTAGAGATCGGTTGCTTCACTGGCTACGCCACAGCCATGATTCTCGAGGAACTTCTCCCAGGAGCGACGCTGACCAGCCTCGACACATCGAAAGAACACCTAGATGCAGCGCGCAAGGCTATCCGCCCGCTTCCGCGAAAGGTCGCGGCTCACTTCGTCTGTGACGACGGCTTCTCCTGGTTAGCACGTACCTCTCGCCAATTTGACTTTGTCCTTCTTGACGCGAGAAAGGACGGAATTCACGACTGCTACGAGGTCATAGCGAACGCTCTCACAAGTGGCGGCGTGCTTGTTGTCGACAATGCTCTCTTGCGCGGGGCTGTGCTCAAGCCGGAAAGAGGATGGGAGGTGGCTACTGACCTCTTTAATAAGCGCCTAGCCGCCGACCCCGGTTTCCTCGTTACCCTTTTGCCGGTGCGCGACGGCCTCAACCTCGCGATCAAGATCTAGTCCAATGGTCGATCACTCTCTCCACAAAGCCGTACCGGCAATTCTGAAGGCAATCGCCAGAAGCGCCGAACAGCATGAATCCACCCTCTCTGGGTACCAGCTTGGCAGCTCGCTACTCGGACCTTCCACAGAGTATGAAGACCTCGACCTTCTTTTTGTCGACCTTCAAGCGCGCGCACCCTTCTTCGCCGGAAAGTTCCTTGAGCTGAGGGCAGCCATCGCTGAGGGGCGACCGCACTCCGGCGCATTCGACTCTACAGCTCCTTCTTTCAAAGCAGTGATGCGTTCAGCAGTGGACTCGATCGATAGCCGCATTCGTCCAGCTAATGTCTTTGTCGAGTACTCGTTTGGCCCAATTACAAGTGACCTCCCGCCCCGAAGACCATTGTTGGTTCTTCACGTCTGCGGACCTCTCGCAACCGCTGACCTCGATGAAATGGCCTCGGCACTCCCTTTTCATACACTCGCTTTTTTGACCAAGAACAGACCGATCCTCGGCGTTCCCTATGAGAGTCTACAAGTGAGGCCGGACCCATCACCTGAAGATCTCCACACTTGGAACCAGATCATGCTGAAACTGGCCAGGAGCTCTGTGCCATCCGCCTATCGACTAAAGGCCATGCGAAAGATGATCTTGTGCCGGCATCTCTACCTTGGAGATCCGCTTGCGTACGAGAAAGCTGCTGAGGACGCAGAGAAACTCGGCGTCCAAAAGAAGACCGGGATCGACCTCCACGAGCTTGCTCAATCAGTTTTTGACTTCAGCACTGCAGGTATTTAACCAGGTCCCTGCACACTCTCGACGCGGCTTCGCTCGGGCTTAACATGTCGGTGGCAATCTGCAGATCTGCCTCGCACTTACTGTTCATCTTCTCTGAAAGGAAGTGCCAGAGTTCGTGCATCTGTTTCTGCGCGCTCGGGGAATCGCTTTCTCGCTCGCTGAGTCTCTCTAGGGTACTTTCGCGATTACACGTCAGCAAATAGCACCGAAGACGATATCCAGTGTTAGCCGCAGTATCTCTTACCTCGTGTACCCGGCTCGCAGAAGCAAAGACACCCTCTGCAAGTATCAGATTGGCGCCCGCCGACATCTTGAGCTCGAGCCGTCGTAACAGCTCCTGAAAGACCTGGGAGCTCTCAGTCGCCGAATACGTGGGGTTCCTAAGAAGTGTTGCCCACAGCTCATCAACACAGCAGTAATCGGCTCTAGTTTGCGCTTCGATCTCCCGGCATACCGTCGTCTTTCCCACTCCGGGAAGTCCATAGACCAGTGCGATACAACTCATCTCCGCGCAACTCCGGCTCCGATCGCTAGGCGCTCGTATGCCGTACGAGTGTCACGCTTGCGGGCCCTCCCAATGAAGTCCGCAACTGCGGTTGCCTGTCGGTCTCGGACCTTCCACTGAAGCCATTCTCCAAGGCGCTCGAGTTTCAGCAGAATACCTGGGACCGGGCCTATTAGAAAGATTCTGGGCTCGAGACTCCGAAGGAGGGATGGAGCGTCATTCTCGTGCAATCTGACTGCTAACGCCTCCTCCAACTGCCTCGCCATGCGGTTGTCCTTTTCCAGGCAACCATCCCTAGGAATCCCCGATCTGAAGAACGGGCGACAATCAGAGGTAGCTTGCCGTAGCTCGAACGCTAGCCGCAGCAGTTCTTCGGGGCTGCCCTCTGCAAGTCCTACGGCTGCGTCGATCACCCTTGAAATGGGCGCCTCTCGGACTCTCTTGATGCCGCTCATACCTTGAGCGACCAGATCAGCCGTATCCGGATGCTCAGGCCGCTCCGGGAGGGTATGGAGCCTTGCCCGAGCGGTCGCAGGGAGGTAATCAGCGGTCAGATGTTGTCCCATTAGCGTGTACACGACCATCCGCATGGTTGCGGCCAGCGCCAGAGCGTTGGCGTCGGTAACTTGAAACCCTCTCTCGAGCAGCTCCACCAAGCCCTCTTGGACTGCCAAGTTGGACACAATCGACAGCGGCGCCGTAGTTGGAGTAAGAAGTAAAGGCTCCTGGGGCAGTCGCCCCAATCTGATGTCTTCGAGTATCTCCACCAATGAGACATCTGGATTCGCTATTCCACCTGCAAATCGAGGCTCAAAGCCTGCGACCGGTTCCACTAGCGAGTCTGCGCGAATGAACCGAAGCTCCGTCGCGAACAGTTCAGCAGCCCGTTGGCAGATCTGCGGGTAGTTCACGGATCCGTGAGAAAAGTGGTGCAGCAACCGAGCATCTCCGCCGAGCGTGTTTATCCTGCTCGCCGCGTCCATCACCGCCTCGTACACGGGCCCAGTCTCGTCGGCGGTATGGAGGAGCACGTCCGCAACGAGGACCTCTCCTACGAAGCGGACTAGCGTCTCGACGTCCGTCATGGACACAGCCTGCCCTTCTAAACACCGCTCGACGGCCATTAAATAGGAGCTGTCTACCAAGCGTCTCATCTGCAGCAACGGATTCTACTAGCGGCCTTTCCGGATCACCGAAACCGTGTTGCCACAACCACGCAGTGCGGCGCGTCGCATCTGGTGCTACTGGAGCGCTGGTTCGCCAGACGAGGGCGCGGAGACCGGTACGAGCCTGTCGCGACGGACATCTGTAGAGTCGACGCATGCAGTGGAGTCGGCAGTACTCGAACCCGCGAGAGCTATTTGCTCTGCCGGTTTTCACGAGTAGTCAGGGTTCAATCAACGATCTAAGCCCCTAGTCATCCCATGGCCGATCAGACGGGCCGGAGCGTTGGCAAGCGACACTGCCACCCGAAGCATTTGGTAACTCGGGCCCGGCACGAGTCGCTGGACGGCCGCCCAGCCGAGTCGTTTGACGATCGAGGCCGCCTGCCTCTCGAGCTGCTTGCGTGGCTCGATGCCCCGGTCGATCTTTTCGAGGCGTCCGAGAGCTCGCCGGAGGACCCTCTGGGCGCGGCCAGCAGCTTCGCGGATCGGGCTCTTCGGATTCCTACGATATGGAGTGAGGCGCTCGAGCTTGGCGCGCTCGACCCGCATGGCCTGGGCGTAGTTTCCAATCGCCTCGGGCAGCCGCTCTCGGATCGCCTGGCGCGCCTGCCGCCGAGTCCGCGACGCTGGACGACCGAGGAGTTTTCCGTACTGTCCGGGGGCTCGTAGGGACTCGAGTGTCGTGCTCTTGCCGTGGTGCTCGAGAACCCGCTCGATCTTCTGCCGAGCGGCTGCGGGGTCGCGGTAGACGCCTCCCAGGACTCGGTCGAGGTCGCCCGAAGCACGGGCGAGCCCCTCGGCTGCCCGCTTGTGATCGGCGAGCTTCTCCCCCAGATCGCGCAGGGAACTCTGCCAGCGAGTCCGCTTCGCTTCGAGCTTGCCTCGATGGTCGAGGGCTCGCGCGATCTCTCGGATCCTCCCAAGATCGCGAGAAGGACCCTGATAGGGCCCGAGCTTCGCCTCGAGCTTCCATCGGCTCGCCTCCCGCGCCACCTTGGAAGCTGCCGCGTACCGCCGCCCATCGGTCACGACCAGCCCCCGCCCCGACCGGGACGGCTGGAGCGTCAAACCTCTCCCCGAAAGCGAAGCGTGAAGCTCCTGCCAGCTCTTCGCCGTCCTGAAGGCGTCGCCCGCAAGCTCCCGGGCCTCCTCCGTGAATCCACCCACCCCCAGCCGGGTCCCAATCGAGCGTTCTAGGCCCGGCACCGGCGCATGCCGCCCGGGCACCAGCCGCAAGCCCAGTTCCCGCTCCTGCCCTCGGAGCGACCCCTCGATCCGCTCATAGTCCCGCCAGGCGCTCCAGGCCCGCCCCGTCTCCGGATGCACCCGGTTGACCATGAGATGAATGTGCTGCTGGACGCCATCCGCATGCTCGGCCAGAAGCACCTGGTGTCCCTCGAGCCCTAGATCCTCGAGCAGCCGGTCGGCGACCCGCTCGAGCTCCTCTCGCCCGAGTTCCTCCCCGGGCGCCATCGAGACCGAGAGGTGATAGACGGGCTTTTCGACTCGGTGCGACTCGTTCGCAGTCGCCCGCATGATCCCTGCGCTCTGCTCCGGCTCCCCGGGCAGGTTCCGCGTCGAGGTCCACACCGAGCGCTCGGGCGATGCCCCGTTGCGGCCGTGGAGAAGGTACTGCTGGAGCCCTCGGAAGCCGCTCCCGAGACTCGGACGGCTGCCAATCATAGGAGCCGGTCGAGAGTGGCCCGGATGTCCTGCAGCACCCCGAAGAGGGCCTCGCCGTGCTCGACCTGGCGCGCTGAGTTCGCCACCCGCGCCATCTGGTTCAAGTTGTTCCCCAGCCGGGCCAGCTGGCGGATCGCCTCCTCGTTGACCCGGGTCGAGACCCGGTAGCCCACGGCCGCCTCCCGCACGAACCGGATTGGCGGCAACTTCAAGGTCTTCGCCATCCGCTCGATCCGCGCCCACTCCTTCGGGTGGAAGCGGATGAGCTTCCCGACTGAGCGCGGCTCGGCATACCGAACCCGGGCCGCTCGCGCGGCCCGCGGCGCCACCGGCGGGTCCTTCAGTGCCCGAAGCCGGATGTAGCTCGATGGCTTCAAACCCCAGCGCCGAGCCTGGAAGGCGACCTGTCGCCACTCGGCCTCGGACCAGCGAATGGTCGAGCGGATGGTCCGCGGCCCGCCGTCAGGCTTCACGGAGCGCTCCCGGCAAGTCGAGAACGCGAAGACGACTCTCTTCTCTCCCGCTCCGAGCGCCCGCAGGGTGCGAGACCGTAGCCGGCAGCGCCGGCGAGGAGCGGGGCAAGCCTCGCTCGGGGGGCCGAATGTCTGACATTCGGATCCTCGAGCGACTTGCTTGCTCCCAGATTCTCAACGACGCACGGGACAGCTCGCCTCTGATCACTCATCCCGCTCGTGATCGGAGGCCTACCGCCTTGCACAGCCGATCACTCTCCGCGCTTCCCGTTTCCAGGGTGCGACTCCTCGTCTCGGATAACTCATACCTGAGCCAAGCTCCACTGTTGCTCTCCCGCCAGAGCACAGTCCATCTCGCTCGATTCACCAGAGCTCGGTACCCGGCGCCTTCAA
This sequence comes from Candidatus Multivoradales bacterium, assembly GCA_965223155.1. Lineage (GTDB taxonomy): Bacteria > Acidobacteriota > Thermoanaerobaculia > Multivoradales > JAHEKO01 > CALZIK01. The sequence goes on along the minus strand of CBDCVR010000013.1, from coordinate 139,430 downwards.
CTCGAATCGCTCTGCACCTCTCTAGCCGCCGTCGCCGGTCGTTGTGGGAGGTGTGGGAATCCTCGCGGGATTTCCAGGTTGGGGGCTCGGGTGGGCACCTTCCACAGCGACACCGGCTACTCCTACTGGATGGGATCTACAGGAACCACTACAGGGATGGGAGTACCGTTTATGCGTAGGTCGGCCGGCCAAAGGGGTACCGTTTATGCGTGGCGAGGGGTACCCGTTATGTGTGGAAAACGGGCGCTTTCCGCAGACACGCTCATGCCTCGAGCTGCCCTTTCACGTGGCTGGGTGATGGCTTGAGGAGCAGGCCGCCGCGAACCTGTTCGACTCGCGCTGAGGGGTAGAGCACGAGGACCTGGCGCATGGCGGCGAGGAACTTCCGCTTGAAGTTGCGCCGGTCGTCGTAGTCCGCTCCGAACTGCGCCTGGAGCGCCGGCCAAGGCACGCGAGTCGGCTTGGCGAGGTAGCTGTTGCGGTAGGTGAGCCAGCAGTACAGGTCGAGGGCCATCGGGCCTCTGAGGGCCTTCAGGACGCGCAGATCGATGGGCACCGGCTTCCGGCAGACCGCCTCGAAGAAGCCCGGGCTCAAGCGAACCTCAGAGCGCCAGGAGACGGCCTGGTCAGATCGCGCCGGGTTCCACCAGAGGTGCGTCTCCTTGGCGACCCGGAAGCCGGCGTCGTGCCACTCTCCTTGCTCGGGCTGGTCCCAGGTGAACGCGATCGTCGCCGAGAAGAGCCGCTGCATCTGCTCGCGGAGCCGGCCGATCGGTCCGTGGTGGCCACCGCGCGGCAGCAGTCCCAGATCGGCCATGAAAGCGGATAGCGATGGCCCAAGCTTCAGGACCGGCTCTTTGGTGCGCACCGCCTCGGTCGTGACCCAAGCCATCAGGAGTCGCGGATAGCGGCCGTAGGGCAACCCGAGCAACGGGTGCGCCGAGATCGACACCTGGAGCGAGCCGTTGGTGCGAACGAACGAGAGCGAATCGCAACGGCTGTGTGGCAGTCCGGTCTGTACCAGCAACCGCGCCATGAAGCCCACAGCGCCCGCTTTGCGGGCCTCTTCGGCCTCGATGAGGAGTGACTCTTGGAGTAGTCGGGCTTCGACGCTCTGACGCGAAATGACGGCCTCCGAGACTCAGCCAACGGCTGTTCTCAGAGACTCGAATGCGGTCAGCTCGACGATGAGCGGGTTTGAAAGGCGCGGCCCGAGGGCTACCTGAGCGCAGCGCCCGCGTGGTGCACGGCTCGGTGTTCGCAGGGCGTCGGCTCCCGGCCCACCCTCAGCTCGATCCCGGCGTCGATCCGATCTCACCCGCAGACTCCCCCCCTGATTCGCCCGCAAGGAGCTCCCGGTAGTTCCGCCTCGCTCGGGCCACGGACTCGAGAAGCGCGGCGCGGCCGGCTCTGAGGCCCTCCTCACCAACGCCATCGCCGCGCCCCGGAAACCCCGCCATGGTCGGCAGCGAACCGTCCTCGAATCGGCCTTCCAGCTCGTCCAGGAGACCAAGGAGCCTGCGAGCGGCGGCACGGGCCGGCGCCTGGTCCTCGAGTCTCGGGCCTCCCGAGACGGTGATCCAGATGGGAGCGGTGTGGGCCGCGGAAGCTCGGGGCTGTCCATTCTTGGGAAAGCTGGCACTGCCAAGCACGTCGCCGGCGGTAGCCCGCGGAAGATGAGTCAGGGCCTGTTTCAGGAATTCCATGCCTGCGACCGGCGTCTCTCCGATCTTCGTTCCCGATGCCCGCAAGGCGATCCAGGTACTGGAGTCGATCGGCAGCCACGTCTCGATCGCGAACTCCCCTGTCTTGTCACCGGCCCGGGCAGAAGCCACGACCTTCCCTGCTTGGACCAGCTCGAGACGGGTCACCGCATCTCGCGACGGATCAAAGCGGACCCGTCCCCGAACGAGGACATTCCTAGGTTCGGGGATCTCGGTCTCTCCGCCGATATCGACACCTTCTAGCCGCAGGTCGAGCATCGGTCCGTTGGTTACGAAGGTCTTGCCGGCCCGCACGGCCTCGACCCAAGCTCGGTACGACAGCGGCCCTTCGACCCGGGTGTAGAACCGCTCGCGCCCGGGCAGGCTCGGACCGCAGGGATAGTCCGTGCCGGCGGTCGGCGCGACCCGCAGCCCGAGATTGAGAAGGTCGTACCAGATTTCGTAGTACGGCAGCCCGAAGCCCAGCACCTCGAGGAAATCCAGGAGGCGCTCCGGAGCCCAGGTGGCGATGCCTTCGTCGGCGCCTCCCAGGCCCCAATGCGCGAAGCCGTTCACGCCCCCGGCTTCGTGGGCGGCCTGCCACAGGCGGTCGTAGGCAAGGTATGTCTCGGGCGCGTCCAGCCAGCGCTCGGCGCCGAGAGTGATGGCGTGGCCCAGAACATGGGTTCGCGGGTTCTCTTGACCAGTGGCGAGCAGGCCCGCCGGCCCCTGGTGAATCGAGCGTTCTCCAAAGGCGTACTGCGGGGTGATGTACAGCTCCTGGGCGAGTCCCATCTGGAGGAGATTTGCCACGTGGAGATCCTCCGCCTCCATCCAGGTTGCGATCCGCTCGTCGAAGCGCGGGTGTGGACGGGCGATGTGCAGATGATCGTCGGCGCTGTACCAGTTCTCGCCCGGTAGATCGATCCAGCGCGACATCACGAGCTCGAGCGTCCGAGACTTGCCGGCAACGATCTGGATCTCGCGCTCGACGACGTGGTACTCGATACCTTTGAAGGCACGAACCCTATAGGTCCCGCTCGGAAGATCGACATGTGCCGAGCCTCGGACGTAGAACTGCGAGGTGCCGGTAAACGGATTCGGTACTTCGGCACGCAGTGCCCGCAGCATCTGAACTTGCGCCCACCATCCGATCCAGTTGTGCACCGGGTACCAGCCGCAGTCCCCGGCCACCTTGAGAGCGTTCGAGGCGATGAACGAGGTTCCCGACGCGTCGACGATCTCGACGCGCGCCGGCGTCGGGTCGCCCGTCGCCTCGTCCAACACCTGGAGCACGAGCTCGGGAGCTTCGGAACGGCAAGCAAGGCTCATGACGAGCACGATCGCGCCAAGAGCTACTCGGCCTCGGAGAGTTCGAATGCCTTGCATCGCACAACGTAGCTGCCCCGCGACGCTACCATGCGGTCCGAGACAATCCACTCAACCTCGCTCGGTCTCCTGGAACGTTCCCCGGAGGCAGTGTAACGTCGATAGTCCATGACCGGAGACGGAACTCAGAGGATGTCGGTGCTGGCCGCTGGACTGAGCCTGCTCCTGACCTCAGCGGCGACGGCGAGCCCCGGCCTCTCCTCGGGCACGCTTTCCAACGGCCTGGAATACGTTCTCGTCGAAGATCGCAGCCGCCCCGAAGTGGCGGTGACCGGATGCTTTCGGATCGGAGGACGAACCGAGACGCTCGAAGAAAAAGGGCTCACGCACTTCGTGGAGCACCTGATCGGCCGGGGCGGCACGGCCTCGCTTCCAGAGCTGGAATGGCGCTCAGTGCGTTCGAAGATGAACTTCGGTGGATCTACCAGCCAGGACGGGAGCTGCTACAGCTTCCAGGTCCCGTCCGGGGAACTCCCAGCCAGCCTCGAGTCGTACGCCGAGGCGCTGTTCGACGTCGAGATCACGGACGCCAAGGTAGGTCAGGAGCGGGAGGTGGTTCTGCAAGAGTTGTCTCGTGGCCTGGCCATGCCGTTCGGACCGGCGGCCCACGCTCTCTGGCCCATCGCCTTTACTCGGCATCCGTACCGGAGCATGACGATCGGCCGGGAGGAAGTGGTCCGCGACGTTTCCACCGAGACCCTCCGGACGCTCCACTCGGAGAGGTTCACGCCGAATCACCTCTTCCTCGTGGTGATCGGCGATCTCGGCCCGGCCGCCACGCGGGAGCAGATCGAATCCGCTTTCGGCGGCTACTCCGCGGGCGCGCCCAGCTTCGAGCTGAACACGCCCGAGCCTCCGCAGCCGCACTATCGTGAGGTCTTCGTCTCTGGCCCCACCGAGGCCACCCGGTTGCTTCTCGGATGCAAGGTTCCGGGAGTGGCGCACCCCGACGCCGCAGTGCTCGACGTCGCGAGCCAGATCCTGGCCGGCGGCGCCGGCTCCCGGCTCGCAATCGCGTTGCTCGAATCCGGAGCGGCGCTTTCGGCTTCAGCCGCCTCGAGCCGCGCTCGCGACCCGGGTCTTTTCACCTTCCAACTCGAAGTTCCCGCCGGCCAGGAGCGCCGCGTCCTCACACGTTTCTGGGAGGTACTCGCCGACCTGGCGAGGCATGAACCTGACGACGCTGAGGCGCGGCGGGCGCGGCGATCGATCCAGTTCGAGCGGGCCCTCGCCCAGGAGTCGCTGAGCCGCCGCGCCGGGGCCCTTGCCGAAGCGGAGCTCGCCGGCGGCTACGTCCTCGAGCTCCACTACGACGAGCGCATCCAGGGCGTCACCACCGCGGATGTCTCTCGAGTCGTGGCCAGGTATCTCGACCCCAGCCGCTGCAACCTCGTCGCCGGTGGAGCGAACCTGGAACCGGCGGGATGGCGGGACCTGGCCGATGAGACCGCTGCGAGATGGCCTCAAGCCTCGGTCGAGGCTGACGGCGCTTCCAAGATCAGCCGCATGGCCTTGGCGAACGGCTCTACCGTCCTCCTAGAGGAGCGCCCCGGCAGCCCGATCCAGGCTCTCGAACTACTCCTGGCCGGAGCGCCGTGGAACGTCCCGGAATCTCTGGGCGGCCTCGTCGAACTCGCGGCCCAGAGTCTCGCTCTGCAACCTGTCAACGGCGAAGAAACCCTGGAAGAGTTCGTCGCCTCGGTCGGCGGCCGTGTCCTGGTGCGTTCGACACCCGACTCCATCGGCATCGCGATCGAGTCTCTGGCCGAGGACTCTCCCGAACTCATCGGTGCGCTCGCTCAGGCGGTCGCCAGCCCGCGCATCACACCCGGGCTCGTGGACTCGGCACGCCGACGGGTGCAGGCCGCGGTCGCGTCCCGATCCGGAAGGAGCGAGAACCTCGTCCGCTCGCGGCTCGTGCGCGCGCTCTTCCCTGGCCATCCCTACGGCGTTCAACCCCTGGCCGAGTCCCTGGATCGCATCGACACCGATCGACTTTCGGAGTTCCTCGAGGAGACGTTGCGGGGCCGGCGTACGATCCTCGCCCTCGCCGGCGGGACGGATCTCGGCGGCGCGCGTGACCTTCTGGCTCCTCTCGAAGGCCTTCCCCCCGGGACGAGCTGGCGGGCTCCGCTTGCCGCACGGTACCTCGCACCGGCGCCGGGCTCCATCGCGATCTCTCGGGACGTCCCACAAAGCCAGGTCGCGACCGGCCTGCCCACGGTTGGAGCGCGGAGCGACGACTTCTTTCCACTCCAGGTCGCCGCTCGGGTCCTCTGGTCTCGACTGTTCTACACCTTCGTGCGCGGGGACGAACCGCTCGCCTACTGGCTCGTGGCTGACCTCGAGGCACGGCTTGGCCCAAGCCTCCTCACGGTTCAAGCCGGAGTCTCTCCTGACAACGCCGAGCGCTTGATCGAGGGAATTCGGGAAGCCGTTGCGACACTGGCAGCGGAAGGCATCACCAGTGAAGAGCTCAAGAACGCCCAGGACAAGACCGTGGGCTCTTTCTCGACCGTGTCGCACGCCGATCGGGCGAGGCAGCGCGCCCGGCAAGAGCTACTCCTGGGCTTGGGAGCCGACTTCGACGAGATCGAGCGCCGAATCCGCCAAGTTACTGCCGAGGAAGTCCGGCGCGTGGCGGGGCGCCACCTGGTGCCTTCAGACTGGCTGGTCTCGGTGGTCGGGCCGAACCCTGGTCAGGACGGCGGTTCCGGGGATCAGTCAGACCCCGACTAAACGCTCGAATTCGACGTACCGGAATCGGTTGCGAGCATTCCGCGATACCTTCAGGATCGCGCCATGAGAAATACAGCGCTTCCTCCCAAGACCGAGATGGTGGCGGCCTTCATGAACCGCGATGCGAGCTACGAAGGGGTCTTCCTGACCGGCGTCCGAACCACAGGAATCTTCTGCTTGCCGACGTGTCCGGCGCGCAAGCCCAAGCCGGAGAACGTGGAGTTCTTCTCCGACTGCGGCCAGGCGTTGCACGCCGGCTACCGACCGTGCAAGCGGTGCCGGCCGCTCAACCCGCGCCAGACTCCGGACTGGATCGCCGACCTCTTGAATCGAGTCGATCGCGAGCCTGAGGTTCGCTGGCGCGACCAGGACCTGCGCCAACTCGGCCTCAGCCCGTCGCGGGTCCGGCGTTGGTTTCAAACCCACCTGGGAATGACCTTTCACGCCTACAGCAGAGCCCGGCGCCTGGGCCGGGCGCTGGGTCGAATCCGCCACGGCGAGCGCGTCACTGACGCTGCCTTCGATAGCGGCTTCGATTCGCTGAGCGGCTTCGGCGACGCATTTCACCGGTTCACCGGACACAGTCCGGTCAGGAGCCGCGAGATCACCGAGATCTTCGTCAACCGCATCGACACACCCCTGGGATGGATGCTCGCCGCGGCGACCACGGACGAGCTCGTGTTGCTGGAGTTCGCCGACCGGCGCCAGCTCCCGCGCCAGCTCCAGACGCTGGTCCGGCGTTGGAATGCAGTGACGATTCCCGAGTCTTCGCCTCTCTTTCCAAGACTCGAGCGCCAACTCGCAGCCTATTTCGAGGGCCGACTCCGGGAATTCGACGTGTCCCTAGCCGCGCCAGGGACGCCGTTTCAGGAGTCCGTCTGGCGCGAACTGCGGCGCATCCCCTACGGCGAGACGCGGAGCTACTCTGAGATAGCAACCGCGCTGGGCCGGCCCGAGGCGGTTCGTGCTGTGGCGCGGGCGAACGGCGACAATCGCATCGCCGTCCTGATTCCCTGTCACCGGGTCATCGCGGCCGATGGTAGCCTGTCGGGCTACGGCGGCGGTGTCTGGCGCAAACGCCGGCTGCTGGAGATCGAAACCGGCCAGACCTTGCACTAGGGCGTGTTAACACTGTCGCAGTGCATCAGCGATGAGGGCGAAATGGATGAAGGCGATGTACATGACGTCGAGCTTCTCGAATCTGGAAAAGATGCGCCGGTAGCCTTTGAGCCGGCGAAAGAGCCGTTCGATCTCGTTGCGACGTTTGTAGAGGAGCCGGTCGTAGGCCCAGGGCCGAAGGCGAGTGCTCAAGGGTGGCACGACAGGGGTATAGCCGAGATTCAGAGCGAGTTGTCGGGTTTCGTTGCCTTCGTAGGCTCGGTCCATGACAAGCGCGATCGGTTGCTTCGGTCGGCCCAGGTCTTTCAGCAAGCATCGGCCGACGGGCGCATCGTGCGCTTGGCCGGGCGAGAGGCAGAAGGTGATGGCTGTTCGAGCATCTGCGGCAACCATATGAATCTTGGTGGTCCATCCACCGCGGGACTTTCCAATGGCCTGGGGGCCGTTTTTTTTAATGCTCCCGTACCGTCGGGGTGAACCCGCACGATCGTGCTGTCAAGTGACACGGCCTCGATCTTGACTCGCACGATCTGCTCCTCTTGGAGCCGCGCGAACACCCGATCCAACACGCCGTTCTTGGACCAACGGTTCATGCGAGTGTAGATCGTGTGCCAATTCCCGAATCGTTTCGGGAGCCCGCGCCACTTGCAGCCGTGTTCGGCAACGTAGAGAATTGCGTTCAGCACTTGAACATTCGGCACGCTGACGTTGCCTCGCTGCACTGGAAAGCAATCTGCAATGCGCTCGTACTGTTTCTCCGTGATTTCCATGCACGGAGCTTATACGATCCTAACCCTTAAGTGTTAACAGGCCCTAGTCGGTCCATCGGGGCCAGAAGCCGCTACGGTTCACCTCCGGCTCGGGACCTGGGTCGGGCGCGGTCGGCAAGGCGATGAAGAAGGTCGCACCCTGGCCGAGCTCGGAAGACGCCCAAACGGTACCGCCGTGACGATGGACGATCTTCTGTACGGTCGCAAGACCCAAGCCCGCGCCACGGAACTCTTCCGACCGATGGAGCCGCTCGAAGGCCCGGAAGAGCTTGTCCTGGTACGTCGGGTCGAAGCCGGCGCCGTTGTCTCGCACGAAAAATGCCGAAACGCCATCCACCTCCACGGAGCCGACCTCGACCCGAGCGCGGGGTTCGCGAGCAGAGTACTTCCAGGCGTTCTCGAGCAGATTCCGTACGACGACCCGGATCAGGCTCTCGTCGCCCTGGGCGTGCAACCCCGGCTCGATGTCCACCGCGACAATGCGCTCGGGATGCTGGTCGGCCAGGTCAGCGGCGATGCGCTCGGCCAGCGCTGAGAGATCGATCGAGCGTGCCTCCATGGCGCTGTCTCGAACTCGGCAGAAACTCAAGAGATCGTCGAGCAGCTGTTGCATTTCCCTGGTCCGAGAGCGAATCCGGCCGAACCGCTCGATGGCCGTCTGCGGCGCGGAGGAGCCCAGCTCTTCGAGCAGGATTCCACTGTACCCGTCGACTGCCCGCAACGGAGCCCTTAGATCGTGAGACACCATACCGGCAAAGGCCTCGAGCTCATCGTTTGCGGCTTCGAGTTCGTCGTTGGCCTTCTGGAGCTCAGAAGTACGCTGATCCACTCTGAGCTCGAGCTCACGATTCTGCTGGCGGATTGCTCGTAGCCTCAGACCGTGGGCGCCCCAAACACCCAGGGTCAGCAGCACACCGGCCAGCACGCGAAACCACCAAGTCTTCCAGAACGGGGGCAGCACCCGGATCGAAAGTTCGCGCGGCCGCTTGCTCCATTGGCCGTCATTGTTGGCGGCTAGAACCTCGAACGTGTATTTCCCGGCGGGCAGGCTCGTGTACGTTACGAACCGCCTCCGCGAATCGGTCTCCGTCCATCGGGCATCGAACCCTCGAAGCCGATACCGGTATCGGTTCTTCCAAGGCGCGCGGAAGTTCAGTCCGCTGAAGCTGATTGAAAAGACCTTGTGCCTGGGCTCGAGGACGATCTCCTCCGCCTGAACGATCGACCGATCTAGCGGCGAGTCGCCGCCGATCTCGACCGGTCGGTTGAAAACCTGGAAATCGGTCAGGACTGCCGGTGGAGGGACCAGGCTGACGGTAATCTCTTCCGTCGAGAAGGCGGTCAAGCCGGCCACCCCCCCGAAGAGCAACTCATTGGTGCTCGTGCGAATCGCGCTCGAGCTGGAATTCAAGTAACCATTCTGAGCACCGTCGCCAGCATCGTAGCTGGCAAAGGACTTCGTGCCAGGCTCGAAACGAACAATGCCAGTACGGGTTCCTAGCCAGACGGCCCCCGCCTCGTCGAGCACCAGGCTGGAATAGCTCTGATTGGCCGACGAGTCCGGGTTCATGAGGCGCTCGAAGCTTCGGGTCTCGATATCCATCCGATTGAGGCCACGGCCGGTTGCGATCCACAGATCACCGGAAGGATCCACCGCGATACCCCAGACACGGTTGTCACCGAGCGACTGCTCGGCGTCGGTGGTCTCGAAGCGCTGAACGGTGTTGGTCTTCAGATCGAAACGGTTGAGCCCCCCCACCCAGTGTCCCGTCCAGAGGGCGTCGTCTGGCCCCATCCGAAGACTGGTAATAGGGGCCGAGCTCAAGCTCCTTGGATCGCTCGGATCGTGCTGGAAGTGCGTGAACTCATCCGACTCCGGATCGAGGCGCTGCAGCCCACCCCGAAATGTCGCGACCCAGAGATAGCCATCGTTATCCTCTGCGATTCCCCGCACATCGTTGTCCAGCAGGCTGGCCGTGTCGCCGGGACGCTCGACATACTGGACGAACGCATTCCTGTCCGGCACGAAGCGATTGAGACCGGCATCGTAGGTACCTATCCAGACCCGGCCGGATGAGTCCTCGAAGAGCTCGAGAACGCGATCGCTGCTCAGCGACGTCGGGTCGGCGGCATCGTGCCGAAAGTGAGAATAGGTGCCGTCCCGGGGGTCGTAACGGGACACGCCGCCGCCGAACGTTCCCGTCCAGATGCGGCCAGCGGAGTCCTCGAGCACCGAATAGACCTCGCCGGGCGGGATCGACTCCAACGGACTGCCGGGTAGATGGCGGTAGGTGCGAAACTTCGCCGCGCCCGGATCCCACTTGTTGAGGCCCCCGCCATAAGTCCCCACCCAAAGCGCTCCGGCCCTGTCCTGGTAGAGACTCCTCACCTGATTGTGACTCAGACTTTCGAGATCGAGCGAACTCGAGCGCAACGCCACGAATCGATCGCTTTCTCGATCCAGACGATAGAGGCCATCGCCATAGGTCGCCGCCCAGAGCGTGTCGCTGCGGTCGAGTAGCAATTCCCACACGACAACCTCCGCAGGCTCCTCGAGATCCACGACCCGCATCGAGTAGTCCCGAAACCGATCCGTCGCCGGATCCAGACGCCAAAGCCCGCGCCGATTCGTGCCCACCCAGACCGAGCCGTCTCGATCCTCTTGAACCGCCCTGACTGAATCCTCAGGCAGCGACCCCTTCAGGCCGGGATCGTGTCGAAAGTGGCGATCGACCGTCAGGTCAGGGTTGATCCGATAGAGACCTAGTCCTTCGGTCCCGATCCAGATCTTTCCAGCTTGATCCTCGAAGAAGGTAGATATCTCCACATTCTCGAAGTGCCGCTTGAGTGCCTCCGCTGCTGGATCCCGTCGATACGACGAGCTGGTAGCGTCCAGCAGGTCGAGTCCGGCTCCGGTCCCTACCCACACCGTCCCAGCCCGGTCGACTTGCAGCACCGCTACGTCTCGATGCCGGGCCCGGGGCTTCTGCTCGGGATCGTAAGGCACCGAGGAGAACCGCTCGGTTGTGGGATCGAGTCGTAAGAGGCCGGTCTCGGTCCCAATCCAGAGCGTGCCGTCGGGACCTTCGACCATCGCAGTCACGGCGGCCGTCTCGCCTTCAGGCTCGAACAGCTCGAACGAATATCCATCGTAGCGATGGACCCCGCCCAGGGTTCCCACCCACAGGAAACCGAGCCGATCCTGAAGTACGGCCTGGACCGACCGGTCGGCAAGCCCATCATCGATGCCGAAATTCTGGAATCGAATCGCAGGCGAGCCCAGGGCGCTCTGCTTCTCCTCAGCTTCCTGCCCTGCCGCCAGTATCGAAGCCCTCAGCACCAGGACGCAGGCACACCACCAAGCCTTCGCTCTGATAGGTCGTCGGAGCCTCACCATTGGACCTCGCAGGCTATGCGCTGGAGTAGGACGCAGCCGTCTTCAGATTCTCCCGAACCAGCGGCGCCGGTCTTCCAAACCAATATCCCTGTGCGTAGTCGACGCCGAGCTCGGCCACCGAGTGCGCGGTCTCCTCGTCCTCCACGCACTCCGATATGGTGGCGATACCCATCAACCGGCCGATCTTGGCAACCGACTCGACGATGGCCTTTTGTACCGGGTCGCTCTTGCAGTGCCGCACCAACCCGCCGTCGATCTTCAAATAGTCTACGGGCAAGGCCTGAAGATAGTTGAACGAGCTGACGCCACTCCCGAAATCGTCCAGCGCAAAGCGGCAGCCCAAGCCCTGCAAGAGCTCGATCAGCCGGACGGCATCCCGAAAGTCGGCGATCGCCGCGGTTTCGGTAATCTCGAAACACAGTCGTGCCGCCGGCATGTTCGAGCGGATCACTTCGCTGGAAAGAAACTCCAAGAACTCCGGCCGAGTCAGGCTCTGGCCCGAAAGATTGATCGAAAAGTGGGCACCTAGCTCTTCAAGACCGAGCTCCGCAAGCGTGCGCAGGACGGTCTCGATCACCCACCGATCCAGTTCGGGCATCATGTGGTAGCGCTCTGCGGCCGGCAGAAACTGGCCGGGAACCACGAGGTCACCGTCTTCGGTCTCCAAACGGAGCAAGACCTCGTGAATCACCGGTCGGTTGCCCGGCCCGATTGGCACCATCGGCTGGGAATACAACCGAAACTCATCCCGATCCAAGGCGCGTTGCAAGCGCGGGATCCAGTGCGCCTCACCAGTGCGACGCACCAGGCTCTCGTCACCCGTCCGATGCTGGTGCACGCGATCGCCACCGGACTCCTTGGCCATGAGACAGGCGCTCTCTGCGGCGGTCATCAAGCCGGAAGGATCGCTAGGCACCTCGTCGAGAGCCGCCACGCCCACACTCGCGGTGATTCGGAACTTGGTGTTCGCCCACTCGAAGCGAGACTTGGCGATAGAGGCCGCGAGACGCTGCGAGCGATCGAACGCCGACTCGCGGTCGCAGTCCGGCAGCAAGATCCCGAACTCGTCACCCCCCAGGCGGCCAACCACGTCCGTGGAAGCGCAGCCGGATCGCAACGTCTCTGCGATCTCACGCAAGAAGGCATCGCCGGCGACCGGTCCCTCGGTTTCGTTCACGACGTTGAACCGGTCGATATCGACGTAGACGAGGCTCAGGTCGCGGCCACTCTGCTCCGCCTCGCGGAAGGCCGAGCGCAGATCCAGCTCGAAGCTCCGGCGATTCAGCAGGTGTGTGCCGGGATCGTAGCGAGAAAGTGTCGATACCTGCCGTTCCATGGCTCGACGCCAAGCCAGGTCCCGCAGAACCAGCACCACACCACTGGGCCCTTCGCCAGTGCCCGAGATCGGAGCGGCAGAATCCCGAATCGGAGTCACGTCACCGTTGCGGTTTCTCAGCAGGCGCTGTCCTGAGGGTTGCTGGGAACGGCGCTCCCGGAGGGCCCGCACCACCGGAAGCTGCAGCGGCGCCCGCGTTCCCGCGTCCACAACCTGGACTACCTCCTCGACCGGTTGCCCCCGGGCTTCGGAGCAGGTCCACCCGGTTAGCCGCTCGGCTGAGGGATTGAGATACTCGACACACAGCCGGTCATCGATCCGGACAACACCCTCGGCGATCGACGCGAGGGTCACTTGGGCCCGCAAACGCTCACTTTCCAGGGTCTCTTCGATACCCCGCCGTTCGCGGCGTGCTTCGGCCTCGGCCAGCTCCCGGCGCACAGCCGGAGCCAAGCGAACCAGATTGTCCTTCATGATGTAGTCGCGGACTCCCGCCCGCATCGCCCGTACCGCCGCCTCCTCGCCGATGGTGCCGGAAACAAGGATCACGGGGATATCCAATCCCGCCTCGGTCACCGCCTCGACGCTGGCCAGGCCGTTCTTGCCTGGAAGCTCGAAATCCGACAGAACGATGTCGTACCTCGAGCGGGCCAAGGCATCGGGCACCTCCTCGACGGCCTGAACCCAATCGCACTCGGCCCCTAGACCGCCTTCGGTCAGTGCCCTCTTCACGAGAAGCATGTCATCCTCCTGGTCCTCGACCAGCAGGATCCGAGGCGGCGCCACTATGCGGAGTCCTCGATCGGAGTCTCGTTTACGACCATCCAGTAGAGGCCCAGCTGCTTGACGGCGCTTTCGAACTGCTTGGTGTCGACCGGCTTGACCACGTAGCTGTTGGCACCGATGTCGTAGCTCGCCAGCAGGTCTTCGTCCTCACGGGACGAAGTCAGAATGACCACGGGCATGCGGTGGATCGAGGGCTCGGCGCGAACTCGTCGCAGAACGTCCAGGCCGTCGATCTTGGGCAGCTTGAGATCCAGTAGGAGCACCGACGGACGTACCGGTTTGCCTTCCCACAGCCCGCGCCCCAAGAGCATGTCAAGGGCCTCTTCACCATCGCGAGCAACCAGGATGGAGTTCGCGACCCGTCCCCGACGTAACGCCCGCTTGGTCAGGAACTCGTCATCGGGATTGTCTTCGACCAGCAAGATCACCTCGTTACGGCTCATTGCGGAACTCCCTGGATTGAAAAATACAGCCTGGCGCCTCCGTCCTCCTCGGCTTCGGCCCAGGCGCGCCCACCGTGCCGCCGAGCGACCAAACCCACGATCGCTAGGCCTACTCCCCGCCGGTCAGGGTTGCCGGACCCGGACGCAAAGAAGGGCCGAAACGGGGGCTGCGGCAAATGGGAACCGAAACCGCGGCCATTGTCTCGAATCCAGACCACGGTCTCGCCGTCGTCGGCTCGCCGCGCCGCTCGTACCTGCACTTCGAGCCGAGTGCCGGCCCTTCGGTTCTGCCAGGAGTTGGCAAAAGCCTGCTCGAAAAGCGTCTTCAGCAAGAAACAGTCCCCGGTGCACTCGAGGCCCGGCGCAACCGAAACACCCACCTGGTCCTCATGGCGGTCAAAGACCTTCGCCGCCACGGCCGACGCCAAATCGCTCAAGTCCAACGGAAGGGGCTCGAAGGCCCGCCGCGCCAGCCGCGACCACACCAAGAGCCCATCGATCAAGTGGCCCATGCGCAAAGTGGCATCCGAGACCCGACGCAAGTAGTCACGGGCCTCCTCATCCAGGTCCTCGGCATGGTCCTCCAGTAGAACTCGGCTGAATCCTTGGGCGCTACGCAATGGTGCTCTCAGGTCGTGGGATATGGCGTGACTGAAGGCGGCGAACTCGGCTCGAAGCCGGGAGAGTTCGGCACTCTCGGGCCGGAGGTCGCCCTCGAAGCCGTACCCCGATGCAACCGGCAGTTTGCCGTCCTGAGCCCGCGATCCCGCCGCCGTACCCCCATTTGAGGAGTCGGCCTTGGGAGGCGCGGCGAGCCTCCGCGCCGTCACCCCGTCGCCGCGCCTCCTGTGAATCTCCAGCCCAGCCAGATCCGGCGAACCACGGGAGGAATGGACATTGCGCCGGTCCGACTCATCGTATCCAGATTACCATGAATCTTGCGGCCCTTCAATCCCCTACAAGGCGCGATCAGGGCGGCAGCGAGCCGGCCGAGAGGTCTTGGGGAAGTGCCCGAACTCCAGCCGGGAACTCATATTCCAGCGCCCGCGCGGCCCCCACGAGAGCCGCGGTCGGGTTGAGCACGAGTCGCACGGGTACCGGTTCCAGATAGCTCCGGAAGCGGCCCTTGTCCAGGAACCCTTCACAGAACAGGCCGACCTGAAACGCGTCGCCCATCCCCTGAAGCACGCCTCCTCCCAGAAAGATCCCTCCCCGCGCCCCAAAGGTCAACGCCAGATCACCGGCCACCGCGCCTAGCTGACGCGAGAAGATGGCGATCGCCTCGGTGCAGGCTCGACAGCCCGACGCCAGGGCACGCGCCTCGATCTCCTTGGGTTCCTCGGCCTCCGGCACAAGTCCGTCAAGCTGACATATAGCCTGGTACAGATTGAGCAGTCCGGGGCCGGACAGAATCCTCTCGGCCGAAACGTGTCCGAAGCGCTCCTGGAGGCACCGCACGATCCGCCACTCCCGCTCGGTCGAGGCCGCCAGGTCCCGATGCCCGCCCTCGGCCGGCAGTGCAACCCAGCCCTGGGCAACCGGTATCAGTGCCGAAACGCCGAGACCGGTGCCCGGTCCGAGGAGACCCAAGGGTGCCGTGGCTTGCCGCCGACCGGGCTTGATGGTGCGGCTGTGCTCTTCCTTCAAGGCCGGCAGCGCCAGCGCCAAGGCGATGAAGTCGTTCAGGACTTCGAGCGTCTCGAGCTCGAGCGCCGACCGGGTCTCCTCCACCGAAAAGCTCCACGGATGATTCGTGAGCTGTACGCGGTCGCTCAAGACCGGGCTCGCCACGGCGATCGCGCCCTTGCGCGGCCGGTTCCGCCGCGCCAGGGCTCCCAGATACTCGCTAGCCGCCGCGGTCAAGGTCGCATAGTCCGCGGCGTTGAAGATCTTCACGGCTTCAAGCCGCCCGGCTTGGTCCACGATCCCGAAACGGGCATGCGTGCCGCCGATATCGCCGACGAGGACGTCCTCGTGACCGTTGCTCGCATGGCTCGCCTCGGCCACGTTCAACGGATCTTCACGGCTGCGGGCCATTCTTCTCCTCTGCTCCCATCGGGCCTGTAGCAATCCGGTCCTGAAGCACCGGCCATCGATGGTAGCTCACGGCAATCGTCCGTCGCCCTACGGGCAGGAGGCGACCTCCTCGGAAGCCGACACCAGCCGAATGTCCGACAAACCCAAGAGCGCACCGCCCTCGGTGGACAGCACGAAGGGCGCCGTGATGCCGGCCAGGTTGGCGCCGGCGTCCTCGAAGCACCGGAGCCTCACCGAGACGGTCTGCCAAGTGCCAGGGTCGATCGCGGCCAGCAGCTCCGTGACGTCCACGACGGCTGAGCACGAGTCGCCGCACTCGACCCCCAATCGCACCGGCTCACCGGCGAGCTCCTCGATGCGAACGTCGAACGCGAGAGCCATCTCGCCGTTCGCCTCCCGCCGAAGATCCACCGCGTCGTTCGCCTGCAGATGGACCGCGGCCCGACCCGACCCCGTCCAGCGCGCTTCGCGAGCATCTCCCTGCACCCGCCGATCCACGACCCGAAGCACCAGGTCTTCACTGCCACGGGTGGCGACGACCGGCCCGTCGGCGGGCACCCGCCACTCGGTCGCGTTTCCGACGTAGAGCCGCCACGGTTCGACCGGGCCGCCATCGAAATAGACCGTGCGGCTTCCAATCGAGGCCTGGCCCGCGTCCTCGGACAGCGTCGGCAGCTCCCCGGAATCCGAGTAGCTCAAGCCGTGGCCAAACGGAAACAGCGGCTCGTAAGGATCGTCTCCGACGTTGAGGACCGCCTGCGCAGGAGAGGCGGGCCAAGAAAAGGACAGCCGGCCGGCGAAATCGTGCCGTACGGAGCCTTCCCGGTTACCGATCAGTACGTCCGCAACGCCGCCTCCCTCAGTACCGGGAAGCCAGGCGGTCACAAACGCGTCCGATGCATTGAGCTCGGGGTGGACCCAGAGCGGGCGGCCGGTCAAGAAGACCGACACCGTCGGAATGCCGTCGGCGCGCAGGCGGCGCAAGAGCTCCAGGGGTTCGGTCGGCCGGAAGTCAACCGAATCGCGATCTCCCTGAAACTCGGCGTAGGGATCCTCTCCGTACACCACCACGGCAACGTCCGGTTTGGTCTCATAGGAGCCATCCGGGCTCAAGACCGCCCGGCCGCCGTCACCGTCGATCGCCTGCCGGAGACCCTCCCAGACCGAGGTCGCCCCGGGAAACTCGGCGTTGGTGTTGCCGGTACCCTGCCAGGTGATGCTCCAGCCCCCGGACTGCTTGCCGATGTCGTCGGCGCCATCGCCGGCGACCAGCACGGTTGCTCCGGGCGCGAGCGGCAAGAGGCCACCGGAGTTCTTGAGCAAGACCAGGGACTCCCGGACCGCCTGCCGGGCCACGGCGCGGTGTTCGGCCGAGCCGAACTGCTCCATGCGGCCTGCCAGCGGCCTGCTCGACGGCTTGCCCATCGCAAAGAGACCGGCCCGCATCTTGACGCGCAGGATGCGCCGGACCGCGTCGTCCAGACGCTGGGACGGAATCTGGCCGGACTCGGCCTGCGCCAGCGTATTCTCGTAGAGCGCCTTCCAGTCGTTGGGCACCATGAACATGTCGACGCCGGCGTTGATCGCCGCGGCACAGCTCTGGTTGGTGCAGCCGGCCACCTGGCCGTGGCCGTTCCAGTCCCCCACCACGAAGCCGTCAAAGCCCATCCGACCCTTCAGTACGTCGGTCAAGAGCTCGCGGTGGCCGTGCATCTTGCGGCCATGCCAACTGCTGAACGAGGCCATGACGGTCTGGACTCCCGCCTCGAGTGCGCTGAAATATCCGGCCCCGTGGATGTCTCGCAGCTCGCTCTCGGCCGCCGTCGTATCCCCCTGATCGACGCCTCCTTCGGTGCCGCCGTCTCCGAGGAAGTGCTTGACCGTGGCGATCAAATGGCGCCCGTCTAGGAACTCATCGGCGCCAGCCGCGCCCTGGAGGCCCTCGACCATGGCGCGAGCGTAGGCGGCCACGATCGCCGGGTCCTCAGAGTAGCTCTCGTAGGCCCTTCCCCAACGATCGTCACGAGCCACGGCCACGGTAGGGCCGAAGTTCCAGTCCTGCCCGGTGATCGCGACCTCGACGGCCGTGACCTCGCCGATGCGTCGCATCAGCTCCGGATTGTTCATCGCCCCGAGGCCGACATTGTGCGGAAACAGGGTCGCGCCGATGACGTTGTTGTGGCCATGGACGGCGTCCAGACCCCACGCGATCGGGATGGCGTGCCCGCCCTCGGAGACATCCATCGAAGCTTCCCAGAAGGCGTCCGCCAGCGCCAGCCAGTCGGCGGGCGTTGACGCCTTGGTCGCATTGGGCCAGCCACCGCCGCCATTCAGCACCGAGCCCAGCCGGTACTTCCGGACATCCTCGGGAGTGACGCTATTGATCTCGGGTTGCAGGATCTGGCCGACTTTCTCGGCGGCCGACATCGAGCTCAGAAGCTCGGTGATGGCGTCTTCGATCTCCGCATCGATCGGCACGGGGGAGGTCAGCTCGGGCCAGCTCTCCGGGTGGATTACCCCAGCCTCGGCCGCCTGCGTGTTGGGAGAAACCGCGGCCTCCGGTGCCATTTGCGGCGCCGGCTCGCAGCCGATCGATAGGGTCGCGACCGCGGCGAGCGCGGCGATCTTTCCGAATGGAACAGCCATGAATGTCGTCCTCACAAAAAGAAAGCAGGCTGCGATCCCGCCCGGGACCGCAGCCTGTGAAGTGAACGCTACAACGCGGCCTAGCCGGGACTCTAGAAGGAGACCTTCAGACCAAGCTGGAACTGACGGGGATCGCGAGCCCCGAACGCCGTCCCAAAGGTCGGCGAGGGATTGGCGCCCGTGATCGTGGTCGCGCTCTCGAGAGGCCCATCCAGGGTCACGTCCGAGCCGCCCCAGTTGGTATCCACACCAGTGTAGTTGTTGGTGTTGAAGATGTTGAAGGCCTCGATGCGCAACTGGATGTTGACGCGGTCGGACCGAACCGGGATGTTCTTGTACAGGGAAAAGTCCACCTGAAAGAAATCCGGCCCGGTGCAGGCGCCGCGGCGAGCCATCTGTGAGGTTTCGCCTAGGACGTACCCGGTCAAGGTGAAGGCATTCGGGTTGAGAAACTGCGCGCCACCCGCACCGCTACACGACTCCCCCGTCCGGATCGGTCGGAAGTTGTCGTCGAAACCGGTGCCGTGCGGGGGCTCGCCCTGCAACGGACCACCCGGATCGGCGGCGGTGATCGTCAACGGCACGCCCGAGGAGTAGATCACGATTCCACCCACGGACCAGTTGCCCAGGAAGTGCTCCTTGAAGCCTCCCACGCCCTCGAAGCTCGGCAGGTTGTGCAGCACGCTGGCGTTGAAGATGTGCTCCCGATCCAGAGCCGCCGGCCCGTAATCGAGGCTCGGGTTGGCGAGATCGGTCGTCGACTGGACACCGAGTCCGCCGGACGAGTTACCGACGTCCTGATCGGCCTTGAAGTCCGACAGCGTGTAGGAAGTCTGGACCTGCGACCCGCGACCGTACCGCAAGGTGTACTGCGTCTGGATCGAGTCGTAGTCCGACTTGCCGTCTGTGGTCCACCAGGCGATGTTGCGGTCGCCGAACACTCCGAAGGGCCGGAAGGCCGAGCGACAGCCCGCGCCACCGTCACCACCCGGACAGCGAGCGTGCTCGAGCCGGTCCGGAATGCCGTTGCCGTTGGGATCACCCGTGGGCACCTGATTGATGTCGTTCGAGCGCAACAGGTGGCGGCCCCGGCTGGCGACGTAGCCGACCTCGATGGTCGAGTCGCGGCCCAGGCGGCGCTCCCAGCTCACGTTGTACTGCAACATGTAGGGGGTATCGGCATTGGGATCGAAGCCACCCGCGGGCAGGCCCCCGGTGGCGACAAAGTCCGGCCGGATGTCACCGTCCAGACTTCGGATGCCGCCGGCGAACTGCACTCCGTTGCCCGGGTTGTTCAGGAAACCGAGCTGCGGACTCACTCGTTCGCGCTGGAAGAACTGCCCGAATCCAACGCGGACGACGCTCTCGCCGTCGCCGTTGAGATCCCACGCGAAGCCCAGTCTGGGCGCGAAATTATCCGAATCGCTGTTGATCAAGGCTTTGTTCGGCCCCGGCGTGCCGCCGCCGCCGATGTCGGCGCAAGGATCGTTGCCGGGCACGAAAACGATGCCGTTGCAGGGCATGTTGCCCAGCGCCGGATCGAAGGTGGCCGGATCGAACATCGTGTAGACGGTCGAATCGGCATGATACGGCTCCTTGAACCGGGAGTACCGGATGCCGTAATCGAGGGTCATGTTGGGCCGGATCTTCCAGCTGTCAGCCACATAGAATTCCTGGTCTTCCCACTGGATGTCCGGAACCGGGTTGAAGGACTGCTCGGAGAACCCGAAGAACATGTCCTTTAGAAGGAAGTCGGCGACCGTGTTGCCGGTGTTGGCACCCCAGCCGCCCACTCCGGTGCCGGAGCCCGGGAACGAGCCCCAGAGGAGAGGCGCCTCCTGGAAGGAACCCGCCGCCCATTCGAGCTTCGAGTTGTCGCTGTAGAGGAAACCGGCCTTGACCACATGGTTGCCGAAGACCTGCTCCCAGTCGTCCTTCAGGATCGTGATGTCCATGTCGTTCTGCCAGGGCGAGATGCTCCACAGGGTGGGATAGCCGCCACCGCCCCAGAACAGGGGGTGGCTGAGGTTGTCGGCGGTCTTGCCGCTGGCGGGAAAGAAGGAAGGAAACGCGGCGTTGAGCCGGTTGATGAGATCAACGTCTCCGGCCTGCGCGATGTTGATCTCGTTGCCGGACATCGAGAAGGTCACGGTGTTGATCGCACTCGAGCCGATGACGCTATTGAGCTGGGCGACCAGCGACTCGCTGGGCTGTGCCCAGGCCGAGTCGGCGGCGGGGAAGGGATCATCGCCCCAGAGGCCGTTCTCACCACCCGCGCTGGGGCCGGGGTTGATCCAGTCATCTTCGGTGTAGCGCAGCATGGCGCGGGTCGAATCGGTCACCGTCCAGTCGCTACGGAAATTGATCTGGTCCCAATCGATCGGTACGCCGACCGCCTCGACCCAGTTGGTGCACGAGCCCGGAATACTGGTATTGGCATCCGGATAGAGCTGCATGTAGAGGAGGCCGGCCTCGCTCAAGCGATCCGCCGGAATGACGTTGCCCGGGAAGGGCTGGCCGGTGAGCGGATCGATCGGCGTCGGACTGCAATTGGGATCGGACTGACTGAAGTCGCCCTGTTTCTCGGCCGCGGTCGGCACCAGGGCGCTCCTGGCGACACCGCGGACCTCGTCGTTGAACTCCTGGGACAGGAAGAAATGGAGGCGATCCTTCTTGAGCGCGCCGCCCAGCGTGTAGCCGTAGTCGTCACGATCCAGCGGCTCCTTTTCGGCGTTCGCCCGCCGCAGGATCAGATTGGCCGTGTTCCAGGCATCGTCGCGCTTGAAGTAGAAGACGCTACCCTGGAGCTGGTTCGTGCCACCGCGCGTGACCAGATTGACCTGGGCGCCGCCGGCGCCACCAAACTCGGCACCATAGGCATTCCGGTGGATCTTGAACTCTTCGATGGCCTCGACCGACGGATACACGAGAACCGTGCGGTTGGAGCCGACGTCGTTGTTGTTGGCGCCGTCCACGGTGAACAAATTAGCGGTGACTCCGCCACCGCTCACCGACAGGTCGGAGCCCGTGAGCAGACCCTTGTTCTTCGTATTGAAGCCGTCCGGTGCGCTGACACCAGGCATGAGCTGGGTCAGCTGCAGAAAGTTCCTGCCATTCAGAGGCAGCTCGCGGACCTGCTCGCCGGTAATCAGACCGGCGACTTCTCCACCGATGGTCTCGACCACCAGAGACGATGACGTGACCGTCATCTCCTCGGCCAGCTCACCCAGCTCGAGCTGGGCGTTGGCTTCCCGGTCATCAGCCACGTTGAGGACGATGTTCTGGAGGAGCACGGTCTTGAAGCCCTCCACCTCGACGGTGACCAGATACGTGCCCACCGGCAAGTTGGAGAAGGCGTACCGGCCGGCGGTGTTGGTGACGGTCGACCGGGACAGCCCGGTCTCGCCGTTCAGCACGGTAACCCCGGCCTCGGCCACGGCTTGGCCTGACGGGTCGGTGACGGTCCCACGGATGCTGCCCGTGGTGGTTTGCGCCAGCGCGGGCACACACACCGCAGCCGCCAGCAAAAGAACAAGGATCGAACGCTTCATTCTCTCAATTGCCTCCCCCCGGGAGCTTCCCGGTCGAAAGGTTAAAACGATTTAGCGACGCCCAACCGTGACACAGCCGGAACGCCCCTGTCAAGCTCATGACAAGCACTAATTCGTTTTAGTCGATTCGGCGCGCGTGCCTTGGTCCGGTTGAACGCGGCCCGGGCGCTGTGGGACACTTCCGGCACCATGGCCAAGTCGCAAAGCTCGCGCAAGACGGTTCGCCTGAAGGATGTCGCGGAGCACCTCGGCCTGTCGCCCGCCACGGTCTCGCTGGTTCTCAACCGCTCGCCGGTGGCCAACGCCATCCCCGCCGCGACCCAGGAGCGCGTCTTCGCGGCCGCCCGCGAGCTCAACTACCGACCCAATCTCTTGGCCCGGTCTCTGCGCAGCCAGCGCACTTTCTCGATCGGTGTCCTGGTTCCCGAGATCAGCGAGGGCTATGCCGCGGGGGTCATGCGCGGCGTCGAGGCCTATCTGAGCCAGGAGGGATATTTCTATCTCCTGGCCAGCCACCGCTCGAAACCGGACCTACTCGAGGAATACCTGGCCGTGCTCCGGGACCGCTCGGTGGAAGGCTACATCCTCCTGGCCTCCCGGCTCGAGCAACCTCCGGAGCTTCCGACCGTGGTCGTCTCCGGGCATCGCGAGCTTGCCGGCGTTACCAATGTCGTGATCGACCACGACCGCGCCGCCCGCCTCGCTCTCGAACACCTCCTGGAGCTAGGCCATCGCCGCATAGCGGTCTTCCGCGGCGCCCCGGACAACGCCGACGCCGAAGACCGCTGGCGCGCCATCCGCGAGGTTGCCGACACGCTCGGCGTCGGCATCCGGCCCGAGCTCACGGTCGAGATCGCCGGCAGTGACTACGGCGGCGGCTTCTACAAGGAGGGGTACCGCGCCGGCCGCTCGCTGGTCGAAAGCGGCAACGACTTCACCGCTCTGTTTGCCTTCAATGACATCTCGGCGATCGGGGCGATGCGTGCGCTCCTGGACTCCGGCAAGAGCGTGCCTGGCGACGTCTCGGTGGTCGGCTTCGACGACATCCAAAGCGCCGCCTTCCACAACCCCGGCTTGACGACCGTACGCCAGCCTCTACGCGAAATGGGCGAGATCGCAGGGCGCACCCTGTTGGACCGGCTCACCACGGAGGCGAGCGAGCCGGCCTGGGTCACCGTGGAGCCAACCCTCGTCGTGCGAGACAGTACCGGTCCCGTGACTCCGGGCGAGCCCCAGCCGTCGTCCGGCTAGCCCGGACCGGGCTCCAGTATCCTGACGTCGGTACGAGCCTGATGACAGTAGGCGCCCGATCCCAGCCGTCCTCGCGGGCCTCGTCGCCCAGCCGCCAGTTTGCGTATGCAGGTTGCTGCGCTCTGGCGATTCTCTCCGCACCCGCCGCCGGAGACGGATCCGCTTCAAGCCCGGCCGTAGGCGTTCCGGCGGCGAGCTTCGCCGCGGCCATCGTGCGGGCCGAAGCCGCTCTCGGCGCCGACGAACGCCAGATCGCCGAAAGCGAGCTCCGCACCGCCCTCCTCGAAGGTTGGCTGCTCTTGGGATCGCTGGCGATCGAGGCCGGCGACCTGGATCGAGCCGGCGAGGCCTTCGAGATGGCGGGCGAGGTCGCGGTCGAGACCCGGCGGGCTCTTACGCTGCTGGCGCTGACCCGGCTCGAACAGGGGCGGGAGGACGAGGCCCTCGGCCTCTTGCGAAAGCTGGTTGTCGAACGGCCCGACGATCTCGCCGCGCGCCGGCTCTTCGCTCGCGCGCTGTCGGCAGCCGGCCGGCACGACGAGGCCTTGAGCGAGCTCGAACAGCTCCAGGCGCTGGCGCCTGACGACCTCGAGAATCGATTTCTCCTGGCCATGGCGCAACTGCGCAGGGATCGCATCGACGCCGCCCAACCCCACCTGGACCACCTGGTCCAAGAGCGGCCGATTCCGCAGACCCACGTACTCATCGGCCGGGTGCTGCGGGACTTCGGCTTCTATCCGGAAGCTCGCGCGGCTCTCTCCCGAGCCCTCGACATGGATCCCGAAGTGGCCCGGGCCCATTACTACCTGGGCACACTCGATCTGCTCGACCAGGGACGCGGCATGCTGGCCGAAGCCATGGAGCACTTCGCCGCCGAGCTTCGGATCTCGCCCGAAGATCCCAGCTCGAATCTCTACCTGGGGATCGGCTTGGTCGAAGATCGGCGCCATGACGAGGCGATTCCCCACCTCGAAGCGGCGGCCCGCGGCGGCGCCCCCGAGCGTGACACGTTCCAGTTTCTCGGACGCTCGTACCTGGCGCTCGGACGTCACGAAGAGGCTATCGGCGCCTTCCGCCGGGCACTCGACCTGGCTTCCGAAGCGGCTCAGGAAGCTCCGCCGGGCGTCCAGCTGGACTTGGGCGAGAGCCAGGTCGCGAGCCTCCACTATCAGCTCGCGCTGGCCTTGCGCCGGGCCGGCAAGGAAGCGGAGGCGGCTCCTCACTTCGAGGCCTCTAAACGCTCGTCGGCAACCGTGGCGCGGAATTCTCGCGAGATCCTCCGCCGATATCTCGAAAGCGAGACCAGCACGGCCAAGCCGGCCTCCACTTCCCTTTTCGGAGACTCGCCCCTGAGCCAGCTCGATCCCGAAGCACGAGAGCGACTCGAACGCGAGGTGGTCCAGAACGTCGCCCGCTCCTACTTCAATCTCGGCGTCCTCCGGCTCCAGAAGCGGCAGCACGCCCGCGCAGCAGCGCTCTTCGAGCAGGCGGCCGGCCTCGACTCCAACTTTCCCGGGCTCCAGCACTCGCTGGGCGTGGCGAGGTTCAACGCCGGCCAGTTCGGCCAAGCCACCGGGCCGCTTGCCGCCGCACTGGCCGGCGACCCGGCCAGTGCCGAGCTGCGCCGGATGCTGGCGCTGGCGGCCCTCAACTCGGGCGATCCCGAACAAGCCGCCGAGCTACTGCGTGACGATCCGGGAAGAGCCGGCGACCGGGCGCTCGAATATGCCTATTCGGTGGCTCTGGTCCGGAGCGGCCGCCTCGACGACGCCACCCGTTCCATGACCGAGCTCTTGAGCGACAACCGGGACTGGCCCGAGCTCAACGTCGTCCTGGCGCAGGCGCACGCGCAGCAGGACGACTACTCGCGAGCGATTCACTTCGCCGAGCACGCGCTCGAGCTCGACGCGGGAGTCGCCGAGGCCCATCGCACCCTCGGGGACATCTACCTGCGGCAGGGCCGGCTGGATGCCGCCGAGCGGGAGCTGCGAGCGGAGCTGGCGAGCCATCCGGACGACGCCCAAGCACGCTACACCCTGGCCGTGGTCCTGGACCTCAGCGGCAAGGCTGGAGAGGCCGGTCTGGAGGTGCGGGAGGTTCTGAGTCACCGGCCCCAAATGGCCGACGCGCGCTATCTGCTCGGCAAGATCCTTCTGGCCGAAGGACGTCCGCAAGAAGCCCTCGAACAACTCCGTACCGCCTCGGCAAGCGCCCCGACCGATGCCAATGTGCGGTACCAGATCGGACGCGCTCTCCAGGCCCTGGGTCGGACCGACGAGGCACGGGAAGCGTTCGCTGAGTTTCGGCGCCTGAAGAGCGGCCAGCAACCAGCCGGGGAGCCGCCCGACGAGCCCCAGGAGCCCCAGGAGCCCCAGGAGCCAGGAAGCCACGAGGAGAACCGATGAGGGCCACCATGCCTTCGCCTGCCGCCGCGAGCGTCTTTCGTCGCCAAGCGATGCCGAAATCGGACGCGCCGCTGACGCGCCGCGTGCTGGTCGCGGGGCTGTTGCTTGCCGGGGTCCTGGCCCTTCCCGCCCCCGCCGCTTCAGTGGCGATGGCGCCAACGGCGACCCCGACCGTGAGCGGCGCGGACGTGGAGGCCGCGGGCCTCGTCCAGGGTCCGGCCCAAAGTCGGGGCCGGGATCCGATAGGCGCCAGCGAGCGGCAACTGGAGGCTCTGGTCGAGGGTAGCGACTCGGCGCGGGCCCGTCTCGCCCTCGCCCGAATCGTCGCCCGCCGGGGCGACTCGAAGCGCGCAAGCAATCTCTTGCGCTCCGCGCTCGACGCCGCCCCCAACTCGGAAGAGCTCTTGAGCGCCTACGCCCGGCTGGCGTTGGCTCGGCACGAGCCGGTTCCGGCACTCCAGACCCTGGAGCCGCTCACCCGCATGCATCCCACGGTCTCCGACTATCACTACCTCTACGGCATCGCCCGCCTCCAGATCGGCGACAACGACGGCGCCGTCGCCGCCCTGACGGAAGCGCTGGCGCTGGCTCCCGGCCGCGCGCAGGTCTGGACAGCACTGGGCCTGGCCCGGAACAATCAGAAGGAGTATGCGGAGGCCCGAGACGCTCTGGAGCGAAGCTTGATCCTGGAACCCGGCCACGTCGAATCGCTTGCCGCTCTCGCGGAATCCGAGGAAGGCCTCGGCGCGCGGGACCGCGCCGAGGAGCTGGCGGCCCGCGCCCTGGCCCTTGACGCGAAACACCCCCGCGCCAACCTCGTCCTGGGCCTCGTCCGCATGAGCCAGCGGCGCTTCGCCGGCGCTCGAGACGCCTTCGCCCGCACCGCCACCGCCGACCCGGCCTCGACCAAGGCTCTGTACCAACTGAGTCTGGCCCATGCCCGTTTGGGCGATCGCGGCGCCTCCGAGCGCTACCTGGCTCGCTACCGTGAGGCGCTGGCCGCCGCCGAAGCCCGGTTGATCGAGCTGAGGAGCGACGCGGGCCTCGCGGTGCCAGGGATGGGAGCCAACTGATGTGGAATCGCTCGCGCCTGCCGTCGGCGGCGCTCGTCCTCTGGACGCTGGCCGCGGCCACGGCCGCGCTCGCCCAGGAAGCATCGGAGCCCGTCTTCCGCGACGTCACCGAGACCTCGGGCATCACCTTCCGGCACAACTCGGCTCCCGAAAAGCGCTACATCCTGGAATCGATGAGCGGCGGCGTCGCGGTCTTCGACTACAACAACGACGATCTGCCCGACATCTACTTCGTCAACGCTCTGACCGTCGAGACCGCGACCGATCCCAAGGCCGCTCGGAGCGCTCTCTACAAGAACCTGGGCGGGATGAAGTTCGAAGACGTTACCGACCGGGCCGGCGTCGGCTACCCGGGTTGGGGAATGGGCGCCTGTGTTGCCGACGTGGACGGTGACGGATGGCGCGACCTCTACGTCACCGCGGTGGGGCCCGACCGGCTGTATCGCAACCAGGGCGACGGCACCTTCGAAGAAAGCGCTCAGGTCTTGGGCATCGAGGCCTCGGGTTGGTCCACCGGCTGCGGCTTCGCCGACTACGATCGAGACGGCGATGTCGATCTCTTCGTCAGCCGGTACGTGGCGGTGTCCTTGGATCGTCTGCCCGAGTTCGGCAAGGGCAAGTTCTGCCAGTATCGCGGGGTCGAGGTTCAGTGCGGTCCGCGCGGCCTGCCCGGAACCACGGACCTGCTGTTTCGCAACGACGGGCGCGGACGCTTTCAAGAGGTCTCCGAGGCCGCCGGCGTGCACGACCCAAACGAATACTTCGGCCTTGGAGTCGCCTGGCTGGACGACGACAACGACGGTTGGCTAGACCTGTTCGTCGCCAACGACTCGGGTCCCAATTTCCTGTACCGCAACCAACGGGACGGCACCTTCGCCGACGACGCCTTTCCCCTGGGCGTGGCGGTGAGCGAGGACGGCGGCGAGCAAGGCAGCATGGGAGTGGCTTTGGGCGACGTCCGCAACCACGGGCGCTTCGATCTCTTCGTCACCAACTTCTCCGAGGAGTACAACGCCCTCTATCGAGCCGACGAGCGCTTCTTCACCGACGGATCGTTCCCGTCGGGCATTGCGGCTTCGAGCCTCCCCTACGTCGGTTGGGGGACCGCGTTCCTGGACTTCGACAACGACGCCTGGCTGGATCTGGTCGTGGTCAACGGCCACGTCTATCCGCAGCTCGAACACGTCAACATGGGCGCTTCGGCGCCCTACCGGCAGCGCAAGCTCGCCTACCGGAACCGCCGCGACGGCACCTTCGAAGAGATCGGGGCGGAGCTCGGACCCGCGTTCAGCGAGCGCCGGGTCGGCCGCGGCCTGGCGGCGGCCGACTTCGACAACGACGGCCGCATCGACCTCGTCGTCAGCGATCTGGACGGCAGCCCGCAGCTGCTTCGAAACGAGCTCGCTCAGTCCGGGAACTGGCTGGTCGTGGACCTGCGCGGCGCGCCGCCCCTGACCGACGCCATCGGAGCGCTGGTGACCGTGACGACCGGCGAGCTCCGCCAGATCCGCCTGGTGCGCAGCGGCAGCTCGTATCTCTCCCAGGAGGACTTCCGGCAGCACTTCGGCCTCGGGTCGGCGGCCAAGGTGGACTCGATCGAAGTGCGCTGGCCGGACGGCTCGGAGAGCCGCCGAGACGACCTGGCCGTCAACCAGGTTCTGACCCTGGAACAACCACGGTAGGAGGCTCGATGCCCACGCTCAGGAATACTGTTCGCCGCATGCTCTACGGGTGCGCGCTCCTGGCCATGGTGGCCGCCGCGCCCGGAGCGGCCCAGCCGGACGGCCAGCCCGAGTCCGGGCCGTTCGTCGAGCAGATCGCGGTCAACGTGGTCAACGTCGAAGTCTACGTACGCGACCGCGAGGGCAATCCGGTCCCCGGACTCGGGCCGGAGGACTTCGAGGTCCTGGAGGACGGGCGACCTGTGGAGGTCGTCAACTTCTATCTCGTCGAGGGCGGCGTTCCGGGCGGCGCGACGCCGATCCCGGCGGCGGGAAACCCGGCCGAGGGCCAGGCTCCGCCTCCCTCCGCACCGGAGCCGACACCAGCGAACCCGCAGCCGGCCCGGCCAGCTGAGCCAGCTGAGCCAGCCGAGCCGCCGACCCTCCGGGCCGAGGTCCCAGAGTCCCAGCGGCTCCACCTCATCGTCTACGTCGACAACTACAACATCCATCCGCTGAACCGGAACCGGGTGTTCGCCCGGCTGCGGACCTTCCTGCGAGAAACGCTGGTGCACGGCGACGAGCTGATGCTGGCGTCGTACGATCGCTCGCTCCAGATCCGCCATCCCTTCACCGGCGACGCCGAAGCCGTCAACCGGGCGCTTCTCGACCTCGAAAAGGTCTCGGGCATGGGACTGGAGCGAGAATCCGAGCGGGCCCAAGCCGTCAAGACGATCTACGAGACCAAGGCGGTCCAGGAGGCGATCTGGGCGGCGCAGCGCTTCGCGGAAAACCAGGAGCATGAGTTGGGCCGGGCTCTGGACGCCCTGGGCGAAATGCTCGAGTCCCTGGCCGGCCTGCCCGGACGCAAGATGCTGCTTCATGTCAGCGACGGACTTGCCTTGGTCCCGGGACAGGATCTCTACCAAGCCATCCAGCAGCGTTTCGCCGATCGATCGGCTTTGAGCCTGGCCCACGCGCGCGACGCCTCCCGCAAGTACCTGGCGCTCATCGCCAGGGCCAACACCGACCGCATCACCTTCTACACCATCGACGCCTCGGGTCTCTCGACCCGAGCGATGGGCGCGGAACACGAGTCGATCAACTCTCCCTTGACCGTCAGCAGCTCGGTCGGGGCCGTGCGCGCCCGCAACCTCCAGGGCTCGCTGGAGCTGCTGGCCGACCGGACCGGTGGCCGGGCGATCCTCAACACCAACGACGTCGCCGCGGGGCTCAGCCGGATCGGAACCGATCTCGGCCACTACTATTCGCTCGGCTACCGCGCTCCGACCATCGACCGCGGCCGCTACCATCGCATCGAAGTCCGCCTCAAGAGCCCGGCCAAGGGCTGGCGCCTCCGGCATCGCGAGGGCTACCGGGACAAATCTGCGGAGGCGCGGATCCACGACGGCGTGCAAGCCTTCCTGGTCCACGGCTACCAGTCGAATCCGTTGGCGGTCACGCTCGAGGCAGGGCCCCAGAGTGCGCCTCAAGCCGACGGTTTCGTTGACGTGACCGTTCGCGTCTCGGTCCCGATCGAGAAAGTCACCCTGATTCCCCGATCCGACCACCACCAGGGACGCGTCAAGCTCTATTTCTCGGCTCTCGACGAGGAGGGTCGAGACGCGCCGCTCCAGGAGCTGCCCTTCGAGCTGCGCATCCCCAACTCGTCGGTCGGTGCGGCACGCACCGACTCGATGGTGCGCGACATCCGCCTCACCATGCGACCCGGCGTGCACAAAGTCGTGGTCGTGGTCCGGGACGAGCTGAGCGATGAGCGTTCGGTGGTCGGTCGCTGGCTGGACGTCGGCCCCTGACCCGCCCGGACCCGAGCAGACCCCGAATCAAAGAGCTCCCGGGCCGGTGTCAGACCGACAGCGTCAAGACGCGGCCAGGAGACGGCGCGCCTCTGTCGCCCTCGGATCCGTTCCCGGCGAGGGCGCGAGCTCCAGATAGAGCTCGAGCAGCGCTCTCGCCTGCCGCGTCCGGCCGGCGCTCGAGAGTCCCCGCCCCGCCGCAAAGAGCTTGTCCAGCTCTCTGGCGTCGGCGGCAACGGCGTCCCGCCAGCGCGCGACCGAGGCTTCGAGTCGTCCTTCCTCGAGATCCATGAGCGCCAGGGCGCTCGAGGCGCTGGCCGTGC
Source organism: Candidatus Multivoradales bacterium (assembly GCA_965223155.1). Lineage (GTDB taxonomy): Bacteria > Acidobacteriota > Thermoanaerobaculia > Multivoradales > JAHEKO01 > CALZIK01. Next base: position 108,984 of record CBDCVR010000013.1, on the reverse strand, counting down.
CGGGGTGTTTCTCGAGGGCCCGCTCGAAGGCCCGGCGGGCGGGGCCGGGCCGCCCCGCCATGAGCTCGACGGTCCCCCGATAGACGTCAACCTTGGGATTGCCGGGATCGGCCTCCACGGCCTTCCGGACCGCGGCCAACGCATCCTCCGTCCGGCCCAGCCGGGCAAGGGCCAGGCTTCGGGTCAGCACGACCTCAAGGTCGGCCGCCCCTCGAGTCAGCGCGACCGCGTCCTCGGCCCTTCCCGCCTGGGTCAGCGTCGAAGCCAGGACAGCCAGCGCTTCGGGATCCTCCGGGCGCAGCTCCAGCGCCGCCCCGAGGGCATCGATCGCCCGGTCGAAGTTGCCGGCCTCCCGGTAGAGCTGGGCCAGGTAGAGCTGGATCACCCGCATGCCCGGCCGCCGCCGGGCCAGCCGCTCGCACTCAGCCAGGGCGCCGGCCCGGTCTCCCGACTCGTACCGGGTCACCACCTCGCGCAGGCGAGCGTCGATCTCGATGAGCCGCTTGGGATCGTCGTCCTCGGTCCAAGGCCCGGCCGTCTCGGCGGTCGCGCCACTCACGTACCCGAGGGCCGCTAGGCGGCGGCGGACTTCGCCGGATTCCTCGGCGGGCCGAGACACGTCCGCGGTCTGGTAGGACTCGAGTGCCCGCCGAGCGGCGGCCACCAGCTCGGGGTGCGCGCCGGCCCGGTTGTTGGCCTCCCTCGGGTCGGAGGCCAGATCGTAGAGCTCGGGGATCGGCAGATCGATGTACTTCCAGCCTTCCCGGATCAATCCATAGAGAGGCGCCCAGCCGCGATTGAGCTGGCCAGACAGCGCTTCGAAGTAGACCTCCCGGGGATCCGGCTCGGGCCTGCCCGAGGCGACTGCAAGCAGGCTCCGACCGCTGGTGCCCTCGGGTACCGGCAGCGTCAACGCATCCAGGATCGTGGGCATCAGATCTACGTGGCGCGCGGGACTTGTGACCACAGCCGGGGCGAAAAGCTCCGGCTGGTGGAGGATCAGCGGCACCCGCAGCACGCCTTCGTAGGCAAAGATCCCGTGCGTGGCCTCGCCGTGCTCGCCCAACGATTCGCCGTGGTCCGAGGTCAGGACGATCAGCGCCCCGGCCTCCTCGGCCAGCACCGGGCCGAGCAGCTCGCCCAGGGCGGCGTCGGCGGCGGCGACGTCGCCCTGATACGGCTCCGAGGCGAATCTGGAGGCCCACGGCTCGGGCGGAGCGTACGGGAAGTGCGGCTCGTAGAGGTGGAGCCACAGAAACGAGGGACGCGGATCGTCCCGCTCCAGCCATTCACGGGCCAGCCGCACCGTCTCCGGCCCCGGCCGCTCCTGCTCCAGGAAGGCCGGCCGGCCGGCGGTATCGACAAAGCTGTCCTCGTACACCTCGAATCCACGCGCCAGACCGAAGCGCGAGTCCAGGGGAAAGGCGCTGACGAAGGCTCCGGTGCGGTAGCCGCTCTCCGCCAGCACCTGAGCCAGGAGGGGCACCTCGTCCGGGAAGCGGAAGCCCGAGTTGTCGCGCACGCCGTGCTCCTGGGGATGGCGGCCGGACAGGATGTTGGCGTGCGAGGGCAAGGTCAGCACGTTGTGGGCGTGGGCGGTCTCGAAGCGCACACCCTCCGCGGCCAGCCGATCCATCCAGGGCGTCGCGGCCCCCGCCCGCCCGTATGAGCCGAGAGCATCGGTCCGAAGCGTGTCGACGGTGATCAGGATCACGTCGAGTCCGGCCCGGCGCCGGACCTCGGGAGCCACAGCCGTCCCGCGCGGCGCTACCTCCTCGCCCGTCTCCACGGCATCCTCGGAGGCCGGCCCCCTGCAGGCCATCGCGGCGGCGGTAGCCAGAAGCACGGCCACGACAACCCAGCCCGCGCCACCGGCGCGGTGAACGCTTCCGGCAACGCCCCATCGAGGGATCTCGGTCCGCCGTCCGGCCACCGCGCGTGTCTTCATCTACAGAGTCCGGGTAACCTTGCTTAGGCCCCGTGGCCGTTCCGTATCGCGCCCCAGGGCACGCGTCAGGTGGTAGCAGAAGAGCTGCGCGGGCACGATGGCCACCAAGGGACTCAGCCACTCGGGCAGATCAGGGGCCAGCCGGATCGATCGGCGCGCGCCGGCCAGTGCCCGCTCTCCGTTGGAGAGCACCATCAGGTCCGCCCCGCGCTCCTCGACCAGAACCTCCAGAAGATCGCACACGCTGTCGTAGGTGGCGCCGGCGGGAGCCACCGCCAGCACCGGGAACCCGGCCGAGACCACCGCCAGCGGTCCGTGCCGAAAATCCGCGGACGAGTACGGTTCGGCCACGGCGTAGGTCAGCTCTTGCAGCTTGAGCGACCATTCCCGGACGGTCGCGTAGTGGAATCCCCGTCCCAGCACCACGCAGCGCTCGAACGACGGGTAGTTTTCCGCCGCTTCCCGCGCGGCCTCGTCGAGCTCCAGCGTTTGCCTCACCAGCTCGGGCACGCGCTCGAGCTCAGCCAGCCGCTCCCGATCCCCGGCGGTTGCCGCCGCCACCATCGCGACGCCCAGAAGCTGCGCGGTATAGGTCTTGGTGGCCGCCACCGCCAGCTCGGCTCCGGCCTCGGTGGCGAAGACAAGATCCGCCTCCCGGGCGAGTGGCGATCCCGGCTCGTTGGTAATCGCCAGAGTGACCGCGCCGTCGCGGCGCCCGTCCCGGACCACGCGAACGATATCGGGCGACTCGCCTGACTGGGAGATCCCCACGACCAGCGCCTCCCGAAGCGCCGGCGGCTTGGCGTACAGGGTATGGAGCGACGGCGTCGCCAGAGCCACCGGGATCCGGTTGAGCCAGCCGCCGAGATACTTGGCATAGAGCGCGGCGTTGTCCGAAGAGCCGCGGGCGGCAATCACGACCTGCCGGATCGTGCGGCGTCTCAGCTCGACGGCGATCTCTTCGGCCGTGGCGTTCCGGGCCTCCAGTTGCCGCTCCAGAACCGCGGGCTGTTCACGAATCTCGGAGAGCAGGGTCATGGCAGGCTGCGGCCGTCGACAGCGCGCGACCGTAGGATATCCTCCCGCGGAGCTTGCAAGCGGGACACCTTTTTCGGGAGACAACGATGCCCAAGCGCCGGGGCCTGCGCCCCCTTCCAGCCTTCCGCCTTCTAGTCCTAGTCCTGTCGATCCTGTCGCTTCCTCTCGTGCTGGCGGGCTGCGCCCCCGCGCGGCATTCCGAGCCCGGAGATCATGCCGCCTTCGAGTCGGTACTGCGCGAGAGCTGGCGCATCGCGCCGGCGAGCGCCACGCCCAACGGGGGCGCGGAGGTCGCCACCCAAGGCTTCGACGACGGCGACTGGACGCCAACCTCGGTGCCCTCGACCGTGGTCGCGGCTCTCTACCGAGCCGGCGAGATTCCGGACCCCTACTACGCCCGCAACCTGGAAGCCCTCGATGCCGGCCGCTTCGATGAGCCCTGGTGGTATCGCACGGTCTTCTCGATCGACGATTCGCTCCCGGACACGGCCAGCCTGGTCTTCGAAGGCATCAACTACGCAGCCGACGTGTGGCTCAACGGTCACAAGGTCGCCGCGCGTGAAGAGCTCGAGGGATCCTTTCGTATCTGGGAGCTCGACGTGACCGGCCGCCTGTCGGCGGGAGCCAACGCCCTGGCCGTGCTGGTCCACCCGCCGAAGCCCGGTGATCCGTCACTGGGCTTCGTGGACTGGAACCCCACGTCGCCAGACCGCAACATGGGCCTCTGGCGCGAAGTCCGTCTGCGCCGCACGGGCTCGACCTCCCTGGCCGACGTCTTCATGCGCACCGAGGTCGATCTCGACACCCTCGACAAGGCCTGGCTGACGCTCGAAGTGACGGTGCGCAACCACTCCGACGATCCTGTCTCCGCGACGGTCGCCGGCACGGTGACCGGTGGGGTCGAGTTCGAGCACGAGGTCGAGCTCGACGCCAACGAACATCGCAGGCTCACCCTGACCGCCAACACGATCCCCGCCTTCGAGATCGCGAGTCCACGGCTCTGGTGGCCGAATCTGATGGGTGAGCCCGAGCTCTACGACCTGGGCCTCGAGCTCCGTACCGGCAACGAGATCGCCGACCGCAAGGCCGTCACCTTCGGCATTCGCGAGGTCTCGGACTACCTCACCGAGGAGGGCTACCGGGGCTACGCGGTCAATGGCAAGAAGGTCTTGATTCGGGGCGGCGGGTGGGTCGACGACATGCTCTTGGCCGACACCGACCGCAAGATCGAAGACCAGATCCGCTACGCCAAACACATGAATCTCAACACGCTCCGGCTGGAAGGCTTCTGGGGCAGCAGCCAGCGCCTCTACGAGCTGGCCGACCGCTACGGACTGCTGGTGATCGTCGGCTGGAGCTGCCAGTGGGAATGGGAGGAGTACCTGGGCGCGCCGGTCGATGAGTTCGGCGGTATCGACACACCGGAAGAGATGAGCCTGGTGTCTCGGTCCCTGGCCGACCAGGTCCGCTGGCTCAGGAACCATCCCAGCGTCCTGGTCTGGGCGCTCGCCAGCGACATGCTGCCCCGGCCCGAGCTGGAGCGACGCTACTACGCCGAGCTTGCCGAGGTGGATCCGACGCGGCCCACCCTGGCCTCCTGCGCCCGCGGCGTCAGCGAGGTCAGCGGTCCGAGCGGCGTCAAGATGCTAGGACCCTACGATTGGGTCGCACCCAGCTACTGGTACCTGGACAGCGAACGGGGTGGCGCCTACGGCTTCAACAGCGAGACCGGACCTGGTCCGCAGCCGCCACCGGCCGACAGCATCCGGCGCATGTTGCCGGAGGAAAACTGGTGGCCGATCGACGATATGTGGCACTACCACTGCGGCCGCCACAACTTCAACACGCTCGACCGCTACCGGGAAGCCCTCGACCGGCGCTACGGACCGACCAAAGGGCTGGACGAGTTCGCCCGCGTCGCCCAGGTCGCGAACTACGAGGGCATGCGGGCCATGTTCGAAGCGTTCTCGATTCGCCGTCCTGAGACCACCGGGCTCATCCAGTGGATGCTCAACTCCGCATGGCCCGAGATGTACTGGCAGCTTTACGATCACTACCTGGTGCCCAACGGAGCCTTCTACGGTGCCCGGGACGCCTCGCGCCCGACCAACATCGCCTACGACTACGCCGACCGCGGCATCGTGGTCGTCAACGACACCGGCCGGGAGCTGGCCGGCGCCACCGTCCGGCTCCGGGTCCTGGACCTCGACTCCAAGACCCTCTTCGAGGACGAGATCTCGCTGGACGTAGCCGCCGAGTCCCTCGAACGGGTTGCGACCCTGCCACCGATCGCGACTTCGGGAGGCGCCTACTTTCTGGACGCCCGCCTCGAAACCGCGGCCGATACCGAGGACTCAGCCGCCACCGGGAGCACCGAGCTGGCCCGAAGCCTCTACTGGCTCTCTACTAGCGAGGACGTCCACGATTGGGACGCCTCCGAGTGGTTCGTGACTCCCATGGCGGACTATGCCGACCTGACCGGCCTGGCTCGGATGCCCGAGGTCGCCCTCGACGTCGAGCACCGCTTCGACGGCACCTCCGAGGGCTACGACGTGGCCGTGACCCTCAGCAATCCGTCCGAGCGATTGGCCTTCTTCGTCGAGCTCAAGATCATGGGCGCCGAATCCGGCCGGCGCGCGGCTCCGGTCCTGTGGAGCGACAACTACGTAACGCTCCTTCCGGGTGAGACCCTAAGGGTCAAGGGCAGCATCCCGTCCCACGCCCTCGGCGACGAAGAGCCCGTCCTCTCCTACCGCGGCATCAACGTGCCGGGGCCCGCCTAGAGCCTTCGGCTAGTGGCCGTGGGTCGAGAAGCGCCGGTGCAGGCTAGCGGTGACGACGGTCGCGAACAGAAAGATCGAGGCCGGCAGCAAAACGCCCAGCCAGCTCCATTGCTGACGAGGCTCCGGCTCGGACGGTACCGGAGGCGGCGCCTCGACCTCCGGCGGCGGTGCTTCGGCGATCTCGACCGCCGCGGGCTCGGCCCGCTCGGTGGCCAGGCTCCCGACCACGAGAACGCCGGCGGCCAGGGCGACCACGACGATCGCGATCGTGGCCCAGGCGGCGGGCGTCATGACCTTGTCGGCCTTGACGATGCGCTTTCGATAATTGACGTAGGCCACAAAGAGACCTGCCGCGCTGGCGACGTACGCCATCGCCATGCCCAGGATCTTGCCGATTGCTTCGTCGATCATGGGTGCCCCTCCCAGCGGGTCTTCTGATTGACCCGTTCGAGATAGTCCGCCTGATTGCTCTCGAAGGCCACCGACATGGCCTTCATCTTCGGATCGATGATCTTGAACATGGCCACCGCGCACAGTGCGCTAGCGGCCAGGCTGGCGTAGCCCCAGGGGCGGAAGAGCAACGTACCGGCGACGCCGATCGCCACCAGGATGTAGCACGCGGCCGACAGCAGAGCGGCCACGAAATCGTGAGCGGTCCACATATCGGCCTCCTCGGGCGTCCATTCAGGATGCAGCAAACCGTGGCTCTTGTGGCTTTCGGTGGCAGGGATCAAGCCGCGCCGGATCGCTTCCTGCTTGACCGGGCCCCAAGCCCCCGCCGGCCGCGCCTGCACGTAGTAGTCCACCAGGTGATCCATGTCGTCCGGCTTGGTCAAGAAACACACCGGAACGTAGACCAGCGCCACCAGCACGGCCAGGAGCCAGAAGCTGGCCCAATCGGGGAGCGCCGGCAAGACGCCCACAGCCGGCAGCACGAAGACCACCAGCCAGCTCATCACCAGATTGGCGATCCAGCTCGCCAGATAGGCCCAGGAGTTGAAGCGCCACCACAGTACCTGCAGGATCGAGGGCACCCAGATGCCGGCCGCCTGAAGCCAGAGGGCGAAGATCAACCACTTGGTGATGTTCTCCATCGAGAGACCCAAAACGAAGCTTCCGATGAGCAGGATGAGGGTGTTGATGCGGCCCACCGTGACCAGCCGGCGCTCGTCGGCCTTCGGATTGATGTAGTGGTGGTACAAATCCCGGGTGGCGTAGAGCGCGCCCAGATTGAGGTGGGTCGAGATCGTGGACAGATGGATCGCCACGATCGCCGCGAACAGCATGCCAATGAGGCCGGCCGGCAGGTAGTCGAACCCGAGCTGGAACCAGCCGAACTCGTACACGCTCTGGTCGCGGATCCCCGGGAACATGACGAAGAAGGCCAGGATCGAGACCGCCCAGAAGGAGTTCCGGAAGATCGCCGCCAGCCCGCCGGCCCAAATCGAGTAGGCCGCGTCCCGGACGGTGCGGGCGCTCTGGATGCGTTGCGCTTCCGGGTACCAGTCGATGAAGTTGCCCATGCCCAGACCGCCGAAAATCGCCATCACCAGCAGGGTAATGACGTCGAGGGCGTAGAACTTGTCCGGATCCAGCCCCATGAACGCGTCGAAGTGGAACGGATTCGTGCGCCAGCCCTCCCCCAGGGTGGCCAGCTTGTCGACGATCATGGTCGGGCCGCCGGCCTCGTAAATTCCCCACAGCGACACCAGGGTGATGACCGCGAAGCTGATCAGTCCCTGCTGGAAGTCGGCCATGACCACGCCCCAGTAGCCCGCGGTCAGCACGTAGATCGCGCAGATCGAGGTGAAGACCACGATGCCGACCCAGGCGGGCCAGCCGAAAAGATAGATGCAGACCTTGCCCATCGCCGCCGAGACCCAGGCCACGACGAACATGTTCATGAAAGTCTGCCAACCCGCCAACCAACCGCGCAGGAGCTCGGAGCCCAAGCCCGAATAGCGCAGGCTCTGCCACTCGGCCTGGCTCATCGCCAGCGACCTCCGGAAGATGCGGGTCGAAACAAAGGGAGAGATCGCGCACCAAGCCGAAAAGAACGGATACCAGATACCGCGCATCCCCCACTTGTAGATCGTTCCCGTGATCCACATGGGCGTGTCGGTGGCGGTGTGGGTGGCGTAGACCGAGGTCGCGGGCAGCCACCAAGGCAGACCCCGTCCCGCCAGGAAGAAATCCGCCTCGCTACGCTTTCCCAACCGGTAGAAGATCACCCCACACAGGACCATCAGTCCTATGAAGAGCCCGACCCAGATCCAATCGAGCAACACGAAGTCTACGAGCATGGGCGGGATCCTACACCACACTGAAACGATTTAGCCAAACGGAGGCACGAGCCCGAGCCGTCCGGCGTCCCGCTTCAGCGGCTGCCGTCGACGAGCACGAACGCCTCCGAGCGGCGCACGAACGAAAGCAAGTAGCCGTTGCAGTCCATCAAGCCGCGCGCCGCGACCGGCGGCGCCTCGTTGCGACCGGCGAAGCCGAGCTGCGAGGCGTAGGCGCGCACCGCCGCGAGCTTGCGGGCCGCGGCCCCAGAATAGAACTCGGGTTCCAGGCAGAGCTGGCTCTCGGGGCCGTAGTCGGCGTCGTCGGGCAGCGCCGCCGGCCAGGAGGGACGAAGACGATGCTCGCGCAACTCGGCCAGGCGGCCCAAAGGAGCCGAGGTGACGCCGAGGCCAAAGCAGGGGCATTCGAGAGCCCGAGGCTCCGGATACCAGCAGTCGAAGTGAGGCGTATCCTTGGGTGTGTGGGCGTGGACGACGCCGTAGGCGAGCGCCCGCGGACGGTCCAGCTCACCGTTCAACTTCCGGACCCAGCGCCCCAGGCCCGCGTGATCGCCGTGCCCGTCGAGCCAATGGGTAGTCGCGATGAGGGCCGTCTCGGAGGTGCGGGCCAGCCTTTCGCCAAGCGCGAACTCCAGGCTCTCGGCGGTGAGCGCGGTCTCGGGGCCGGCTCCGTAACCCGACGAACAATCCGCGACCGCCGAGAAATCGGATCTCCGCAGCAAAGCCTCGGGGACGCCGCTTTCGAGATTCGCCCAGGAGGCGGCAAGCCCCGTGTCCGGGTAGCCCAAGAACACTGGCTCGGGTCCGCCCAACACTTCGAGCGCCGCTCGGCTCTCCGCACGCCGAACTTCGGCCAGGCTGTCGATCTCCGGCGTTGCGAAGTTGGAGAGCTCGCTGGCATCGCACAAGGGGCCGTCGATCGACCCGGATTTCCAGAACCGGCAGGCGTCGCAATAGGCGTCGCCGTCGGTCACGACCACCACCTCAACCGGCTTGCCGGCCTCCAGATAGGCCGAGATGAGACCCGCGAAGGCCAGGACCTCATCGTCGGGATGGGGCGCCAGCACCAGGAGCTCGTCGTAGCCCGTGAGACGAGCGTTGTCGCAAGCAAGACGCTCTGGGGGTGAGACCGTCTCGAGATCGCCACCCCCGGCGGCAGCCGCGGATTCTGGCGCAGGACGGGCCGCGCAGCCGGACACCGCGCCGATCCAGACCGCCGCGGCCAAACCCAATGCGGGGCCGCGAAGAAGAGTCGCCCAAGCGGAGCGCGAGGTCACGGCTAGGACCCGATTTGCAAGGTGGTCGACACGAACGACATCTCGCCGCTGGCCGCGTCGAGGACGCCCACCGCGGTGACGTAGACGCCACCCGGCAGCTCCAGGGGCACGGTCAGGGCCGCCGAACCGGTGTTGGCCGCTCCACCCGCGGCTCCACGAATCCGAAACGTCTGACCGGCCTTCGCCACCTGCCCACCTTCGACCGGCCGCGTCAGGACCTGGATCGCGATCTCGGCCACCGACTCGGTCGGACTCGGCACAAAGACGATGCGCTCGGCCGGCACGACCACGTGCAGCGGCAGCCGGTAGCGCCCATCAGGCAGAGCCTCGACCTCTCCTGCTCCGAGTCGAACCTCGAGCGGATTCCGGCTGAGGCCCAGATTGAGTGCTCCCTGAGTCCGTTCGGCCAACCGCTGGGACGGATCCTTGGAGACGTAGCCACGCCGGTAGCGCAGCCGATGCGAGGACGTCTTCGAGCGAACTTCGATCCGGTGCTCGCGGCCGACCGCTGCCGGCGGCCGGTAGGCCAACGAGTAGTACCCCGAGGCGTCGGCGGCGATCTTCCTCAGCCCCGGCCCCAGCTCGTTCTGATTGACGACAACCCGGCCCCCCGTCTCCCCGCTCAAGACCTCGAGCCCGCGCCGCTCGCTCGCGCGGCGGGTCTGCTCGAACGATCCGCCCGAGCGCTCGCTTCCGGAGCGCACCCGGCGCCCCCGTGCCGCCGACTGCGCCCGTGGCGCCCGCAGTCCCGTGGCCTGGAGGGAATGCACCGTAACCCGGTTCGCATTGGCGTGGCGGGTCAGGCTCAAGAAGGCCGAGCTGCGGTCTTCGGTGCGTGTCCCGGCCAGCAGCTGCGTTGCCCCGGTCGGGCAGAAGCCGGCGGCGAAGGTCGCCAGCGCGTTCCCGGGATCGGTCTCGAGTCCGTCGCTGACGTAGACCAGGCTCTTGACACCCGAGAGGCCCGCCAGGAATCCGGTCAGGTCGTAGAGGCTGGCCAGAGTTCGCTCGAGTCGCGCGGCCCGTGAGCGCGCCCACGAAGCCAGGACGGGCTGCACCTGGCCGACAAACGAGCCGCAGGCGTCCGACGCCCCTCCGGTGCCGACGCCGCCGACCACGCCACGCGGACCGCCCGAAGGGACGCCGGCCGGCGGCCCCCCGGCCGAGGGCTGGGAGGCGCCCGCAATGCCCGCCGCGCGGCTGCTTGCGACATCGCGATTCTCTTCCCAAATGCGGCGGATCGCGTCGAGTGCTTGTTCGGTCTCCGTTTCGAAGTCGGCTCCGCCCGCGCTCGGCTCGGCCAGTCGATCGAGCGCGTCTTCGAGATCTCGTGCCGAGGAGCCGAAAGGAGCCTCCACGAAGAGCCCCTCGTCCTGACGCAGAACCATCAGCTGCTCGGGTTGGACGGTGCCGCTTCGTACGAGATCCCGGAGTCCCTGAATCGCCGCCGGCAGGTGGACCGGGTGCAGCCGGGATCGATCCAGATACACGATCAAGTGACTTTCGGGGCTCGGCTGCTGAAGGCTCGTCGCGATGCCGGAGGCTCGCGTAGCTTGCCGTCGTCCGGATCCGGCCGACCGCATTTCGGAGAAATGCTCGATCGCGACCGGCTTGCCGTCGTGCAGTAACTCGAATTCCGTAGCGTCCAGTCCGGACACGGCATCCCCGGCCTCATCCGTCACCCATACGTCCACCGTGACGAGCTCGACCGCGACGCTCTCTGAGAATCTCGCCTCCGGAACGCTGGCCGCGGCTTCGGCCGGGCCTCCGGCCGGCGGCGACTGGGCGACAACGCTGGCAGCGAGGCTCGCTACCGAGACCCCGAGCCACACCACGGTGTGCGGAATCGTTGTGGACATCGCTCTCGAGATTCGTCGCATCGGCCTCAGTGCAGAAACATGGGCAAGCTCGCCACCGAGGTCATCTTTGGTCGGTAGGTCTGGGTGTCGTAGAAGCGATCGATGTCCGCCCGTCGCACGCCCTCCCCCACCCGCTCCACCGAAACCGCCGCGTAGCGGCCGCCGACCACCGCCGTCATCAAGCCAGCCTTGCCCGCCAGCAGCAGATCCGCGACCAGGTTGCCGAAGTTGTTGGCGACGAGCAAGTCGAGGGCGTCCGGGGGGCCCGAGCGCATCAGGTAGCCCAGCGGCTGGTACATGGCGCGCTCGCCGCTGACGCGCTTCAAGTGCGCGGTGACCTCGGCGCCGATGCCGCCCAGCTTGCGATGGCCGACGGCATCCGCCTCGCCGCTCTCGAGAGGCTCGCCGTCTACGACGTGCGCTCCTTCGGAGATCGCCAGCACCGAGTAGTTCGAGGGACTCGCCTGCTTATCCCGCAGCAGCAGCCCACACAAGCGCTCTGGATCGAAGGGCACTTCCGCCAGCACCGCCCGATCGACGGCCGCCAGATACGAAGTCAGCAGGCAGGGCTCGCCCGAGTGGCGGCCGAAGAGCTCCACCACCAGGACCCGCTCGTGAGAACCCGCTGCGGTGCGCAGATCGTTGATGAAGTGCACGCTGCGGCTGACCGCGGTCGAGAACCCAATGCTGTAGTCCGTGCCGTACACGTCGTTGTCCATGGTCTTGGGAACTGCCAGAACCGGCACCCCCTCTTCGTGCAACCGGCGCGCGTAGGACAGGGTGCCGTCGCCACCGATCGCGACCACCGCATCGAGCTCCAGATGTTCGATCACTCGCAAGACGTGCTCGGTGGCGTCGAACACTTCACCAACCACCTCGGCCTCGAGATGCTCCGGGACCTGATTGGGTAGCAGCAGCGCTGGGTTGAGCCGCGAGCTATGGAGCACCGTGCCGCCCGAGCGATCAATACGGCGGGTCGAGGCCCGGTCCAACTCCACGGTCCACTCCTCGTTAGCGGACGAGTCGCCGGGCACGAGGTGCACCAAAGAAGCCCAGCCCCGGCGCAGACCGAGCACTTCGCGGCCTTCCCGGCGCATGCGGTGCACCACCGCCTTGATCACCGCGTTCAGACCGGGCACGTCGCCGCCGCCGGTGAGGACCCCGATGCGCTTCACGGCCGCCCTCGCTGGAAAGTCCACCTGGCCCCGATCGAGCTCGTCACACCTCCAGCATACTCCAGGCGCTGGAATCCGGATCCCTTACGCCTGGTAACCTCGGCCTCCGCCAGGGAATCCGATGCGCGAGCGCCTCGTCGAGATCTACGTCCCACCCGATCGGCTGGAAGCCGTGCGTCTGGCGATCGAGGCGACCGAGCCCGCCTGGTCTTGGGAATCCGGGACCGAGCGCGCCGTGCTGCGCGTCGCGGTGCCGGCGGACCGGGTCGAAGCGCTCCTGGATCCACTGCAACCCGTGATCGCTGCCCAGCCGGATGCCCGCATTCTGGTGCTGCCGCTCGAGGCCACGGTTCCAGACATAGTCTCGGAATCGACTCCGGCCGGGGCCGGGCGCCGAGGCCTTCTGGGCCGTCGGATCAGCCGGCAGGAGCTCTACGAGGATCTCGAATCGATGAGCCGCACGACCCCGGAGTTCCTCATCACTACGGGACTGGCCGCGGTCATCGCCGCCATCGGGCTGGCCAAGAACCAGGCCGCGGTAGTCGTGGGCGCGATGGTGATCGCGCCGCTCCTGGGTCCCAGCATGGCCCTGACACTGGCCACGACCCTGGGCGATCTGCGCCTTGGGGGCCGCGCCGCCAGAACTTCGCTGGCCGGTTTCGCCGTCGCCTTCGGCGTCTCCGTCGCGGCCGCCTTCGTCTGGCAGGCCGACCCCTCGACACCGGAGATCGCCTCGCGCACGGCCCTTTCCCTGGGCGACTTGGTGGTCGCCCTCGCTACCGGCGCCGCCGGCGCTCTAGCGGTCACCACGGGCGTGGCAAGCGCCCTCGTGGGCGTCATGGTGGCGGTGGCCTTGCTGCCTCCGGTCGCGGTGGCGGCCCTGCTGCTCGTGAGCGGGCACTATGAGCCGGCCCTCAATGCCGTGCTCCTGGCCGCGGCCAACATCATCTGCATCAACCTGGCCGGCGTCGCCGTGTTCCGTCTTCAGGGCGTCCGCCCCCGGTCCTGGTGGGCGGCCGAGCGCTCGCAGCGGGCCACCCGGCTGGCGCTCACGGTCTGGCTGGCGCTTCTTCTGCTGGTGGCGGTGATCGTCTCGTTTACTGGTCTCGCCGGCCGTTAGCCGTCCGGGGCGCGTCGGCGCATGGAGCGAGGTTCCGCTGGCTCCGGGGCTCCAGGGCCGGGGGCCCCGCCTTAGCTCAGCAGCAACCGGAGATCGTCGGCGGTGAGATCGCGCAACGACTGGCCCTCGCCCTCGAGGATGGCGTCGGCCAAATCCCGCTTGGCGCTCTGGAGCTCGAGTAGCTTTTCTTCCACCGTGTCCTGGGCGATCAGGCGGTAGGCGAACACCGGCTGGGTCTGGCCGATGCGGTGGGTGCGATCGATGGCCTGCGCCTCGACCGCGGGGTTCCACCACGGATCCAGCAGAAAGACGTAGCCGGCCGCGGTGAGGTTGAGGCCGACGCCGCCGGCCTTGAGGCTGATCAGGAACAGGTTGCAGTCCGGATCGTTCTGGAAGCGATCCACGAGCTCTCCCCGGTTCCTGGTCTTGCCGTCCAGATAGGCATAGGGCCGACCGTCCCGGTCCAGATGATCGCGCACGAAGGCCAGAAGCGAGGTGAACTGCGAGAAGACCAGAGCTTTGTGGCCTTCGTCCAGAACCTCATCGACCTGCTCGAATAGCGTCTCCAGCTTGGCGCTCCCGGCTTCCGCCCAGTCGGGATCGACCAGGCCGGGGTGGCAGGCGACCTGCCGCAGCCGCAGCAGCGCTTCCAAGACCTGAATGGCCGAGCCCGCGACACCCTTGGTCTCGACCTGCTCGAGCAGGCTGGCCTGGTACCCGGCCCGAACCTGGTCGTAGAGCTCGCGCTGCTCCGAGCGCATGGTGCAAAGCAGAACCTGTTCGGTCTTGGGCGGCAGGTCGGGCAGCACCTGGGCCTTTGTGCGGCGTAGGATAAACGGCCTTAGATCCTCGGCGAGCTGCGCTAGCTCCTTCTTGCTCGGAACCCTGCGCGCGGTCAGTACCTCGAGCCGGGGCAGCCGGCCCAGGAAGTTCGGATTCAGGAATTCGAAGATCGAGCCCAGCTCGCCCAGGTGATTCTCGATGGGCGTGCCGGTCAGCGCCAGACGATGGCGCGCGTTCAGCAGACGGCTGGCCTTGGCGGTCTGAGACGTCGGATTCTTGATCGCCTGGGCCTCGTCCAGAATCACCGTGTCGAACTCGATCTGGGCCAGCTCGCTGATGTCGCGACGGAGCGTGCCGTAGGTCGTGACCACGACGTCGAACTTGCCGAATTTCTCGAGCAGCTCCTCGCGGCCGGCTCCGCGGTATTCGACGACCTTGAGTTTGGGAGTGAACTGGGCGGCTTCGTCCAGCCAGTTGTAGACCACGCTCCGAGGAGCCACGACCAGAAACGGTAGCTTGGTCGTCTTCGATGGCGTTCGGTGGGCGAGAATCAGGGCCAGGACCTGCACGGTCTTGCCCAATCCCATGTCGTCGGCGAGGACACCCCCGAGACCGAACTCGCGCAGAAACGTCAGCCAGCCCAAGCCCCGACGCTGATAGGCGCGCAGCGTGCCGCCGAAACCGCGCGGCTCCTTCTTCGGCTTAATCCGCTCGAATGAGCCCAGCTTCTCGCGCAGGTTCGAAAACGCCTCGTCAACGTCCGCGGGCGGCATCGCGGTCAGCAGGGCGTCCACCAGCAGCGCCTGCGAGAACTGGAATCGCAAGCCGGATTCAGTGGTCTCGCGGGCGGCGTCGGCGAGCGAGTCGTAGGTTTCCATCCAGGCGGTTGGCAGCAGCCCCTTGGAACCGTCTTCCAGCTCGACGAAGTGATCGCCCCGGGAGACAGCATCCAGCACCGCGGCCAGATCCAACTGGTCTCCGTCGAAGTCAACTTCGCCCGAGAGATCGAACCAGTCGATGCCGCTTTCGATCTTGAGGTTCGGCGGGCTGGGCGGACACACGGTTCGGCCCTGGACCTCGACGCTCCAGCCCTCCTGGAGCAATGGCTCGATCACCGCCGGCAGCCGGCTCGGATCGAGGTGCAACGCCTGCATCCCCCCGTCCGCCGACTCGACCGCATTGAGCCCCAGCTCCAGCAGGCGCACCACCGCCGCGCTCTCCTGCTCCAGGTCCCGCCGCAGCATCGTGCGGGTCTCCCAATCCACGACCGAGGAGCGCGTGTCGTCGGCCTCGATCTCGACCGTCCCGTAGTCGAAGGAAAGCTCGGCCAAGTAGGGCCGGTTCAGATACGCCGGCTCGGGCTCCAAGGCCAGTCGCGGCTGAGGCGTACGGATCTCTTCTTCCAGCCCCAGGTCGTCCGGCATCTCCAGCCGCGGCAGCGCCGGAAGCTGCAGAAGCTGCGAGACCGCCATCTCGACTTCCTTTTCGGGAATCACCAGCTCACCGTCGCTTCGCAGAAACCGGATCCACGGCAGGTCGCGCCGCCGATCCACTTCCAGCCAGCCGATGGTGTCGGCCAGCACCACCAGTGCCCGCGAAGAACCGTTCTGCCCGTCCGCGGCGGGCACCAGAATCAGGGCCGGCTCACCCAAGGGAATCGACTCGGTGCGCCGCTCGAGCGCGCCGGTCAGCCGGGCCACTCCCTTCGAGCCCACCGCCAGTTCCAGTGCCAGGTGCCAAACGCCGCCGCTGTCCCAGCGCACAGGACGGACGCTGTTGAGCGCCCGGCCGTCCCAGCGGCTGAGCATGCGCTGGCTCGCGAGGTGCGGCAAAGCCAAAGGATAGAGCGCCGGCGGAAGCATGAGCCGCCTGACTCCGTCCTGCGCCTGTTTGCGCCGGCGTCCGCCCTTCCGCGGCGGGTTCTTGCGGCGGGCCGGAGCCGGCGACAGTTCCGGAACCAGGGTCAGCGAAGGCGCCGGCGAGTCGCCGCCATTGGGTCCGGAAGGCAGCAGCAACCGCTCGAGGCGGCCGTGCTCGACCGTCGCGCGCTTGGCCTTCTTGGGCTTGCCTCCGGCCGAGACCGAACGCTCGAAGATGTCCAGAACGAGGCCCGCGCTCTGCTCGCTTGCGGCCGTGTTGATCGCGAACTGAACCGGCGTCGGGTTCCGCGCCGGCGCCGCGCTCTGCGGAATCGCGGCAGGGCCCTGCGCCACCGCAAGCTCGTCACCGAGAGCCGCCACGACCGACCGCCAGGAGGCCGGGGCGCCCCGGCCCGACCGCGCCGCCGAGCGCGCCGCCTTGCGCGGCGGCCGGGCCAAGTGCACGGTCTTCTTGATCGCCTCGGGATCGCGGCCGGGCTCGGCCGGCGGCGGCTCCACCGTCTCCCCGCCGGCGAAGGAGGTGAGCTCGGTCCACGCCTCCGGACCGTCCTTGCGCAGTCCCAGGCGGTCCTTGCCGGGCGGCTGGTGCTCTTCACCCGACTCACCCAATGCCAGCAGAACCGCCCACACGTGGCGGCAGAACTGGCCGCGCTCGAAGCGCGGGCACTCGCAATAGGTGTGAACTCTCCGCTCGGCGATCCGGTGCCAATCGACGCCCACGCGAAAGGTCTCGGCGGCATCGCCCTCGCCCAGGGTCACGCTGCCCTGGGCTCGCGGACCGTCGATCTCCAGTCCGACTCGCCCTTCGAAGAAGCACTCGACACCGCGCTCGCGCTCTTCCGGTCGAAAGTGCGAGCGGCTACGCCGATGCAGCGGCACCGGCCCCTGAGGAGCCCCGCTCCGGCCACGGCCGCGACCGCGCTTGCGGGCTGGACTTGAACTTTCCTTGCTCATCAAAGCTTGGGCTGTGGCCTACCTCGAGGACCGGCTCGGCTGCCTCGGGGGCATCGCTCCGGCGATTCGCGAGGGCGCCTGGGAACGGGCGACTTTCCGAGGGACTCGTAGCAGAAAGACCAGATGTGGAGGCCGACTCCGACATCGCCGCGGGCGCTGGCCCGCAGCCGCCGCGGCGAACCGGATTCCCAGGCCTGCTTGGGGCCCGGAGCCCTCGCGGCCCGCAGCGGCGCCTAGTGTACAGGTCCCAGGCGGCGGCGCTCAACCTTCTTCTCCCTGACAGCCCCGGCGGCCAGGAAGGCCGAGCCTCCGGCACGGCTTCGCCTTTCTTGCGGGGACCCCGTTGTGGGGCGGACACCAAGTGCAAACGGCAAGGCCCGGCCTCGCCGCCCAACGTACCGCAACAGAGGCCCGGTGAGGCCCGACCTCACGCCCCCCGGAAATGCTTTACAGGGCGGGAAAACCGTGCATATACTGCCTGCGTTGGAGCCTCATCCCCTGACCCATGGGGGAACGCTGCTGACGAATGCCCCGAGTCTTTCAGAAAGTAGTCCTTCCCAAGCGTCACTAGGAATTCAGCTCCGTCGGGAGATTCCGGCCGTCGGAATCGCTAATCAGCAACGCGCGTGGTGTATCCACGCCACCTCGAGAAAGAGACAGAGACAACATGAGTAAGAAGATTTACGTAGGCAACCTGCCGTACAGCGCCACCGACGAGGAGCTCCGTGAGCTGTTCGCCCCCTACGGTGACGTCGAGAGTGTCAACCTCATCATGGATCGCCACACCGGGCGTCCCCGTGGCTTCGGCTTCGTCGAGATGCCGGGAGACGCCGCCGATGCAGCGATCGCCGCGTTGGCCGGCACCTCGATGGGCGGCCGCTCGCTGACCGTCAACGAGGCCCGTCCTCGGCGCGACGACGGCGGCTTCCGCGATCGCCGTTCCTGGTAGCCGATTCCAAGGTGACGGATCCCGAGTCTCGGGGCTCCGGTTCGTCGCGGCAAGGCCAACCAACTTCAGAGGGTCCTTCGGGACCCTCTTTTTTCTTGCCCCCTCTCCGGCCTAGCCTGGCTTTCTCACAGGCGTTTGAATCAGAAGGTCTCAAGTGTTTGGAGATGCAAGGCTTGCGACCGAGGGCGACGCAGGCGTAGCTGTAGCTACGTCGAGGAGCCTGAGTGGAGCGTAACGCCGCAGATCCAGACACTTGCGGCTTTCTGGACGAAGGCTTGTGAGAAAGCCAGGCTAGCCGGAGCTGACCGAGATCCGGACGTCCACGGCCACCGCCTCGGCCCGGTCCGGCGCCGCCAGGAAGGGATTGATGTCGAGCTCCTGGATCGCCGGATGTCGTTGCGACAACTGGGCAAGGCGCATCAGCGCCTCCACCAGAACGTCCAAGTCCGCCGGACGATCGCCGCGTACGCCTTCCAGCAGCCGGAAACCGCGCAGACCCCGAATCATGGCCTCGGCTTCAGCTCGCGACAGCGGCGGCACGCCGAAACGTACGTCGCGCCAGACTTCCACGTAGCGGCCCCCGAGGCCCACGGCCAAGACCGGGCCGAAGCGCTCATCGGTGGCGATCCCGAACAGGACCTCGTGGCCGCCGCCACCCATCTTCTGCACCAGGTATCCGCTCGGCGCGAGCTTCTCGCGGTCTAGCGCGGCGGCGATGCCGGCGACCGCGTCGGAGGCCTGAAGCGAGCTCTCGAGCCCCAACCGGAGCGCCCCGATGTCGCTCTTGTGCACCAGGCCCGGCGCCTCCGCCTTGATCGCGACCGGAAACCCCAGCTGGCCCGCGGCCGCCACCGCCTCGTCCGCGCTCGCCGCTAGGCGCCAGGGGATCACCGGGATGCCGTAGAGCTCGAGCACGCGAAACGCATCCTGGACCGGCAGGAAGCCGCCCTGGGTACGGGCCAGAATCTCGGCCACGGCCTCGTCATCGACTTGAAAGTCGGGGGCTTCCTCGGCCGCCGGCCGCCGCCGCCATTCGGCGTAGCGCGTCATCTGAGCCAGGGCTCGAGCCGCCGGCTCCGGGAAGCGGTAGACCGGAGGGAGATCCGGCCGCCGCTGGACCGCCTCGTAGAAGTCTTCGGTTGCCATCATCACGGACAGCACGGGCACCTCGATGCCGGCGTCGATCGCGGCGCCGATCTCGGTCAGAACGTCGATGGGGTTGCCCAGGAGCGGCGTGACGTTGACCACCAGCACCATGTTCACGCTGTCGTCGGCGGCCAGGATCTCGAGACACCGCCGGTAGTCGGCGGCGGTCGCCGAAGCGATCATGTCGATCGGGTTGGCGACGCTGGCCTCAGCCGGCAGCACCGAAGCCAGCCGTTCGCGGGTCGCCTCAGACAGCGTTGCGATCTCCAGGTGCTGGTTCACCAGCGCGTCCGTTGCCATGATCGCCGGCCCACCGGCGTTGGTCAGGATCGCCACGCGATTGCCGCCCGGCAGATTGCAGCGATCGAGCGCCTGAGCCACGGCGAAGAGCTCCTCGATGGAGTTCGCCCGCAGCACGCCGCACTCGGCCAGGAAGGTCGATACGGTCACGTCGTGACCCGCCACGGCGCCGGTGTGACTCGAGGCCGCCCGCGCCCCCTCTTCCGTTCGTCCCGACTTGACGATCAGGATCGGCTTCTTGCGGCCCACTCGCTTGGCGACCTCGGTAAAGCGGCGCGGATTGCCGAACGATTCGAGGTACATGCACACCACCCGGGTCTTGTCGTCGTCCTCCCAGTACTCCAGCAGATCGTTGCTGGTGATGTCGGCCTTGTTGCCGATCGACGCGAACTGGGTGAAGCCGATGCCCAGATTGGAAGCCGCGTTCAAGATCGCCACCCCCAAGGCGCCGGACTGGCTGACGAAACCGAGCGAGCCGCGCTCGGCCGGCGTGGGCGCGAAGGTGGCGTTCATCGACACCGCCTCGTCGGCGTTGATCACTCCCATGCAGTTCGGACCGATCATGCGCATGCCCGCCGCCGCCGCCTTCTTCGCCAACTCGCGCTCCAGGCGCGCCCCCTCGGCGCCGGTCTCGGCGAACCCCGCGGTGATGACGACGAGCCCCTTGGCTCCGGCCTCGGCGCACTCGTCCACTACCTCGAGGACGGTCTCCCTCGGAACCACGATCACCGCCAGATCCACTGGATCCGGCACCTCCGCGAGGGAGGGATAGGCCCGGAGCGAGTGAATCGACCGCGCCTTCGGATTCACCGGAAAGATCGTCCCTTCGAACCGGCTCATCACCAGGTTGTGCACGAGGGCGTAGCCGATCGAGTCGCGCCGCCGCGAAGCACCCACAACGGCAATGGTTCGAGGCGAGAAGATCGCATCCAGGCTTCGGGCCACTCGCGTCGAAGGGCTCATCCGGCGTAGGCTATCCCAGGTGAGGACTTCCGACGCTCGGGGCTACGAAGCTCGCGAGACGACCCGCGACGGCGCCGACCTCCTCATCCGGGCGATCCGGCCGGATGACAAGGATCTGCTCCAGGAATCCTTCAGCCGGCTGAGCCCGGAGTCGGTCTACTTCCGCTTCTTCGAGCTCAAGGCCCGGCTCAGCGAACGCGATCTTTCCTACTTCACTGAGGTCGATTTCAGTCGCCACGTGGGCCTGGTGGCGACCTGCCAAGAGGGCGGCTCCGAGCACATCGTCGGCGTGGCGCGCTACGTCGTCGCGCCGGACGCCAGACCGATCGAAGCCGAGGCCGCCTTCGCCGTCATCGACGAGTACCAGAACCGCGGCATCGGCACGCTTCTGCTCTACCATCTGGCGAACGTGGGACGTGGCCTCGGCGTCGAGGTTTTCACCGGCGAGGTACTGGGCGAGAACCTCAAGATGATGGAGGTCTTCCTGCACAGCGGATTCGACGTCCACCGCTGCGTTGACTCCGGCGTGATCCACGTCTCGTTCTCGATCGCCCACGGCGCCGGCGGGCCGCCCCGAATCCACCGCGGCTAGCGCCCGCGCCCACGCCTGCGGCCCTCTTGGCCGAAGCTCGGGACGCGCGGCCGAATTCCCGCCGGCTACCGAATCAGCAGGATGCGATCGGCGGCCGGGTACAGCCACTCCACGCCGCGCCCAGTCACCACCGCGTCGTCCTCGATCGGGATGCGCAGCTTGGCGCCATTCCATCCTTCGACGTCGGCCACTCGCGTGTAGGCGAAGAGCTCGATCGAGAGCAGATTCGTGGGCCGAATCTCATAGGTCAGGCGCGTGGGATTGAAGAAGGCAATCGAGGGTCCGGCGCCGTGCCCTGAGTTGCCCACCGAATGGCAGCCGATGACGACGTCGGTCACGTCCCGATCGCTCGGCTGATTGAAGCCGATCTCCTGGAAGCCAGCTGCTTCGAGGGCGGTGTAGACGGCTCGCTCGGCCTCCCGGGCGGGCACGCCCGACCGGATCGTCCGGCGCACCACGTCTCGAGCGGCCAGGGCCTGTTCGTAGGCCCGCCGGAAACCCTCCGGCGCTTCGGTTTCGCCCTCCCGCAGCACGTAGGCCACCCGTTTCATGTCGGTATAGAGGTTCAAGAAGCCGACTCCCCAATCGATCATCAAGAGATCGCCACGCTGGATCACGCGCTCGCTCGAGATCGCTTCGATGCCGCCCGGACCGGTGACGTAGACCGAGGGCTGGCCGAAGGACAGGTCCAGGCCTCGCCGGTCGGTCTCCTCCGCCATCCACCAAGCCACGTCCGCCAAGGTCGTCTCTCCCGGCACGATAACCTCGTTCGAGAAGGCCCGTTCGGCGATCTCGCGCGAGATCTCGCCGGCCTCGGCATAGGCGGCAATCTCGGTCGCCACCCGGCGCGAGCGAAAGTCCGACACCAACTTCTCGGCCGAGACCACCCGGCCGGCGAGCTCCGATCCCAGCGTCTCCAGGATCTCCTCGTACCCGGTGTGGGACAGGCCATCGGCGGGACCGATCGCGCGCGACAGGTTGAGTCCGATGCGCGACGGGTTCCGGCTGCCGACGAACTCGGCCAGCTCGTCGGCCGAGCCGAAGTAGTCGTAAGCACCCGAGCCCTCCAGGCGGGGACCCGAGATTCCTAGAGCCGCCCGTTCGACGCGCCCCTCGCCCGGATCGAAGAAGACGTAGAAACCCCGATCCATGGTGTAACCATGGCCGAGGTCCGGCCAGAGAGGCTCGTAGTTCGCCTCGCGGATCATCACGATCCAGAGATCGATGCCGTTCTCGCGCATGGCCTCGGGCAGCACCAAGTCGAACTTGTCGCGCCGGATCTGGTTCATCCGCTCCCAACGCGCCCGCGCCCGGTTCCAGCCGCTCGCCGCCGCACCGGCCGCCGCGAAAGCGGGCCCTGTCGTTCCGGCGCGGGCTGGGCCCGACCCGTACCACGGCCCGGCCAGCGTCATGGCGGCAAGGGTGACTGCTGCAATCCCGTCTTTCGTTCGCATTCGACCTCCCCGTCGGCGGTCATTATAGAAGTGCGTGCCGCCGCCCCAGGGCCGCGGCTCGTTGCTCGAACCCCCTATTCCGCGGCGCGCTCCGAACGGTACGATCCAGGCGGAGGCACGATATGAGTACAGCGGACCGTCAAGCCACCCTGGGCGTTCTCGGACTCGGCAAGCTCGGAGGCATCCTCCTGGCCGCATTTCTGGAGGAGGGGCTGGTCACTCCGAACCGGGTGGTGGCAACCGTCGGGCACGACGAACACGTTCCGGGCCGCGTCGAGCGGTTCGGAATCGAGGTTTCGACCGATAACCGCGCCGCCGCCGAGCGCGCCGACGTCCTCATCCTGTGCGTCAAGCCTCCGACCGTGGCTGAGGTCTGCCGCCAGATCGCCCCGGCGCTCGACGCCTCGAAGCTCCTGATCTCGGTCGCGGCGGCGGTGCCGACCTCGGCCATCGAGGGCCTCGTGGGCACGGTCCCCGTCATCCGGGCGATGCCCAACACCCCGACGGCGATCGGCCACGGAATGACCGCTCTGTCACCGGGCGCCCATGCCGGCGAGAACGATCTCGCCCGCGCTCAGGGCTTCTTCGATGCGGTCGGCCGGACCGTGGTGCTCGACGAGCGCTACATGAACGCGGTCACCGGCCTTTCGGCCAGCGGCCCGGCCTTCGTCTATGTGATCCTGGAATCGTTGGCCGAAGCCGGGGTCAAGGTCGGCCTGCCGCGGGACGTGGCGACCCTGCTCGCCGCCCAGACCACTCTGGGCGCGGCCGGCATGGTGCTCGAGACCGGCAGCCACCCGGCGCTGCTCAAGGACGCGGTCACGACTCCGGCCGGTTGCACCATCGACGGCCTGCTCGAGCTCGAGGAGGGCGGCCTACGGGTCACCCTGATCAAGGCGGTGGTGCAAGCGGTCGAAACCGCCGGCCAGCTCGCCGGCGACTGAGCCCGGGCCGCGGCGGGCGTCCCACGAGCGGGACTCCTGGTCAGGCGCCGACGGACCCGTCGCGGCGCATCTGGTACCCGCGCCAAAGGAGGTAGACCCCGGGGAGCACCAGAAGTTCGGCCAGAAACGAGGTCACGATGCCGCCGACCATGGGCGCCGCGATCCGGCGCATGACGTCGGCCCCGGTGCCCGTGGCCCAGAGAATCGGCACCAGCGAAACCAGGACCGTCAGCACGGTCATCATCTTGGGCCGAATGCGCTGGACCGCTCCCTGGTCCACGGCCGCGGCCAGGTCCTTGAAGCTCCTCAACTCTCCCGCGGACCGTCTTTTTTCGAACGCCAGGTCGAGATAGAGCAGCATCACGACCCCGGTCTCGGCCGCAAGACCCGCCAGAGCGATCATCCCCACCCAGACCGCGATCGACCAGTTGTAGTCGAGCGCGTAGAGGAGCCAGACCGAGCCCACAAGCGAGAACGGGATCGCGGACAGCACCATCGCCGTCTTCATCACCGACTTCAGATGAAAGTACAGGATCAGGAAAATCAGGGCCAGCGTCAGGGGCACGATCACCAGCAGGCGCTGCTTCGCTCGTAGCATGTACTCGTACTGGCCCGACCAGAAGACCGTGTATCCGGGCGGCACCTCGACCCTGCTCTCCACCTCGGCGCGGGCCCGCTCGACCCAGCTCCCCACGTCGATTCCGCGCAGGTCCACGTACACCCAGGCGTTGGGACGGGCGTTCTCGGACTTGATCCCGGGCGGCCCCTGGCGCAGCTCGAGCCGCGCCAGCTGCCCCAGCGGCACCTGGGCGCCGGTGGGAGTCGCCACCAGGATCTGTTCCAGCGCCGCCGGGTTGTCGCGCAGCTCGCGCGGATAGCGCAGGTTGATGGGATAGCGCTCCAGTCCCTCCACCGTCCACGAGACGTTCATGCCGCCCACCGCCGACTGGACGACGTCCTGGATGTCGCCGACGGTCAGGCCGTACCGGGAGGCGGCCTCGCGATCGATGTCGAAGTCCAGGTAGCTACCTCCCATGACTCGCTCGGCATAGGCCGATAGCGTTCCGGGCAGGGGCTTGACCACGCTTTCGATCTCCCGGGCCAGCCGTTCCAGTTCGTTGAGGTCGGGACCTCCGACCTTGATGCCGACGGGTGTCTTGATCCCGGTCGAGAGCATGTCGATGCGGGTCTTGATCGGCATGGTCCAGGCGTTGGTCAGGCCGGGAAAGCGGACCGCCTCATCGAGCTCCCGGATCAAGTCGTCCTTGGTCAGGCCCGGACGCCACTCGGAAGGATCCTTGAGCAGGATCGTGGTCTCGATCATCGACAGTGGCGCCGGATCAGTGGCCGTCTCTGCCCGCCCGACCTTGCCGAGAACCGACTCCACCTCCGGAAAGGACCGGATGATTTTGTCGGTCTGTTGCAAGATCTCGCGCGCCTTGCTGACCGAGACCCCCGGGAACGTCGTCGGCATGTAGAGCAGGTCGCCTTCCCAGAGAGGCGGCATGAACTCGGCACCGATGCGACTCAGCGGAACCAGAGTCAGTAGGAGCACCAGCAGCGTCACCACCAGTACCGGCCAGCGCCACCGTAACGCCGCCGCCAGCACCGGCCGGTAGACGGCACGCAGGAACCGGGACACCGGATGGCGCTCCTCGCTTAGGATCCGTCCCCGCACGAACCAGTACATCAGGACCGGGACCACGGTCACCGCCAGCAGGGACGACAGCGCCATGGTGTAGGTCTTGGTAAACGCCAGTGGCTTGAACAGCCGCCCTTCCTGCGCCTCCAGGGCAAAGATCGGCAGGAACGAAACCGTAATCACCAGCAAGGTGAAAAACAGAGTCGGCCCCACTTCCTGGGCCGAGCGACGGATGATCTCGAGATGCGAGCGCTTGCCGCGCCAAGCCTCGTAGTGCTTGTGGGCGTTCTCGACCATGATCACCGCCGCGTCCACGAGGACCCCGATCGAGATGGCGATGCCGCCCAGGGACATGATGTTGGCTCCCAGACCCTGAGCGCGCATGATGACGAAGGCCAGCAGGATCGAGGCGGGAATCGAGACGATGGCCACCAGCGCGGAGCGCAGATGAAAGAGAAAGACGAGGCAGACCAGGGCGACGACGATCGACTCCTCGAGGAGCGTGTCCGTCAAGGTATCGACCGAGCGCTCGATCAGACCGGTGCGGTCGTAGGCGATCTCGATCTCGACCTCATCGGGTAGGCCCGCCTCCAGCTCGGCCAGTCTCTCCTTGACCCTGCGGATCGTCGAGCGGGTGTCGGCACCGGTGCGCACGACGACGATGCCGCCCACGGTCTCGCCCTCGCCGTTCCAATCGGCCAGGCCGCGCCGGATCTCGGGACCGATGGTGACGTTGGCCACGTCACGCAGCAAGATGGGCACACCTCCAGGCCCCGAGCCCAAGACGACGTTCTCGAGATCCCGAACCTCACGGACGTAGCCGCGGCCGCGCACCATGAACTCGCGTTCGGACATCTCGACCAGCCGGCCCCCGACTTCGACGTTGGAGCGCTGGATGGCGTTGCGCACCCGGCTCAACGGCAAGCCGTAGGCGCGTAGTCGGACCGGATCCACTTCGACCTGGTACTGGCGCACGAAGCCACCGATCGAGGCCACTTCGGCCACGCCCTCGACCGAGGACAAACCGTACTTCAAGTACCAGTCCTGGAAGCTGCGCAGGTCGGCCAGCGAGTGCTCGTCGGAATTCAGCACGTACATGAAGGCCCAGCCCACGCCGGTCGCGTCCGGACCAAGCTGAGGGGTTACGCCAGCGGGTAGGCGCTCAGCCAGGCCGGATAGGTACTCCAGAACCCGCGACCGCGCCCAGTAGAGGTCGGTCCCGTCCTCGAAGATCACGTAGACGAACGAGTACCCGAAGAAGGAGTAGCCGCGCACGACCTTGGCGTACGGCACTGCCAGCATCTTGCTGGTGATCGGATAGGTAACCTGATCCTCGACCACCTGCGGCGCCTGGCCGGAGTACTCGGTAAAGACGATGACCTGAACGTCCGAAAGATCCGGGATGGCGTCGATCCGACTCTCGCGCACCGACCACACGCCCAGCGCCAGCGCTACGGCCAGCACAACCAGGACCAGAAGGCGGTTGGCGAGCGACCAGGCGATCAGCCTATTGAGCATGGTGCCCTCCCGAATCGTGCCCGGTCGCGGCGCCGGTGGCCGGCGGGCCGGCCGAGCCCGGATCTGCCGAGCGCGCCGCCATCATCTTGCGAATCGCCTCCTGCAGGCTGGCTTCGGAGTCCAGCAGAAACTGAGCCGAGGTGACCACCCGCTCACCCGCTTCGACTCCCGACAGCACCTCGACGTAGCCCTGCCCGGAATGGCCAAGCTCGACCTCCCGAGGCGCGAACCGACCCTCGCCCAGGGCCACAACGACCACGTCGCGCTGGCCCGTACGCAGGACCGACAGCGACGGGATCGTGATCGAGCGCTCCGCCACCGTGGGCTTGAACACCACCGTAGCGAACATGCCCGCCCGCAACCGGCCACCGGCATTCGGTACTTCGATCTTGGCCCGCAGGGTGCGCGTCTTCTCCGAGAACTCGGGCTCGATGTAGCGGACGGTGCCGGTGAAGGTCTCGCTCGGAAAGTAGGTGAACGAGACTTCGGCAGGAGTGCCTTGATCGATCCAGGTGAGCTGGCTCTCGAAGATCTCGACCGAGAGCCAAAGGGCGCTCAGGTCGGCGATGTGGTACACGTCCGTTCCGGGCTGGACGGCTCGACCCTCGAGACCCTTCACCCGCTGCATGACAACGCCCGTGGACGGCGCCACCACCCGCAGGGTGCGAAAAATCTGGCCCGTCTCTTCCAAGCGCTGGATCTGGCTGGGGGAAATGTCCCAGTACTCCAGCCGCGTCCTGGCCGCATCGACCAGACCCCGAGCCCGGCGCCGGTGCTCTTCGGGAGCCGAGGCAACTCGGCGCTCATATTCAAGGGCCGACAGTAGTTCCTGCTCGGTCTGGACCAGCTCAGGTGAGTAGATCTCGAAAAGCGGCTGTCCGCGCCGCACGTTCTCACCCACGTAGTTGACGTACACCTTCTCCACCCAGCCCGCATACTTTGTGGTGACCGTGACCATGCGCTCCTGGTCGTACTCCAGATACCCGACCGTGCGCACGTCGTGGCTGAGGTCACGCACCTCGGCCACTTCGGTCTGGACGTTCATGTTCTGTACCACGCCCGGGTCGATCCGGATCTCGGTGCCAGCGCCCATCACTTCGCGAGCCTCATCCGCGTAGACTGGGACGTAGTCCATCCCCATCTCGTCCTTCGCCGGCACCAGCGAGGTAATGGTCGGATCCATCGGATTCCGGTAGAAGACGACCTCGCGCTCCGCCGATCCCGCGCCTGTCAGCTCGGAGTCGACCGGCACCAGATCCATGCCGCAAACGGGACACTCGCCCTCGTGGTCCTCGAGGATGTGGGAATGCATGGGGCAGGTCCAAAGCCCCTGTTCGGCAGGTTCCGGCGGCGCCTCGACCTTCTGGTACCCGAGGCGCGACATCGCCCATTCGTCCAACCCGTGGACTCCCAGCGGATCCAGAAGTATGAGTAGGCAAACGACGACAGCGGCGACGGCGGCCAGGACCGGCCCCAGAACGCCCCTGGGAGGACTCGTAACTTGACTCATGGAGACACCTCGTTGCGGTTGGAAGGAAGGCTCGATTCGTCAGTCGGGGAAGCAGCTCCAACATCCGGCGTCGGCGGCGGGGGCGCCTCGACCACCCGCAGCGGCGCGGCCACGGCGACCTCGAGCTCAGCCAGCAGGTTCAGAAGATCCGCCTCGGCTCGGGCCTGGACGCTCTCGGCGTCAAAGAGCGCGTGCTCGGCGTCCAGCAGGTCGAGCGCGCCACCGGTGCCGGCGATGTAGGCCGACAGAGTCGCGTCCCGGGATTCCTCGGCTTGCACGACGAGGAGGCTTCGGGTCAGATCGAGTCTCTGGCGGGTCATCGGAACCTGGTCCAGAAGATCTCCGATCTGAGTGCGGACCAGGGTCTCCGCGGAGCGCAGGTCTTCGCCCGCCAGGTTCAAGGCGGCAGCGGCGGTCTCGATTCCCGCGTCCAGCGCCCGGCGCCAGACCGGCAACGACAACCCGCCCTGGATCCCGAGCACGTCGTCGCCGTTTCCGGGAGGCGGCTCCAGGCGGCCGGCGAGATCCTCGCGTGCGTCTACCAGGGTGTAGGTCAGGCCGACCCGAAATCCGGGACGGCGTTGACTTTCGGCCAGCTCCAGGGCGGCCTCCGCCGTCCGGATCCGCGCTCGGGCCCGGGCAAGCTCCGGCCGGCGCTCCAGCGCTCCCGGGAGGAGCGCCTCTAAGCCCCGATCGAGGGCCACCGCCGCCTCGCCGGAGCCGGGCTCCTGGACCGCCACCGTCTCTCCCGCGCCCGGCAGAGCGGCCACCAGGCGTTGAAGCTCCGGAACCGCGCCGAGGGGATAGTTGGCCGGCCGGTCTCGAAGCCCGTTGAGCCGGGCCACAAGCGACGCCCGGCGCCGATCGAGGTCCAGGAGCGTCGTATCCACTCGCGTGATCTCCGCCTGGATCTTCAACACACCCTGGCCGGTGCCGCTTCCGGTTGCGTAGAGCGACCGGGCGATCTCCTCGTGTTGCACCAGATGGAGCCGCAGCCTCTCCACGATCTGGCGGCGGCGATCCAAATAGGCCAGTTCGATCCAATGAGCGCGCACCCGGCGCAGCAGCTCGAGCTCGAGCGTCTCGGCCTCGGGCCCCAGAGCCTCGGCCTCGAGCCGGGCGCGGGCTCGCGCCAAGCGCCGTTTCGCCGGCGAGGGCACCGCCTGACTGACGGCCGCCATCAGCCGCTGTGGACCGACCCGGGTCTCAGGCGTCTCGGCGAAGGCCGTCAGTCCCACGATCAAGTCGGGCAAGGCGCCGACCGACTCGACCTGTTTGCGCGACACCGCCACCCGCTCCCGCGCCGCCGCCAGCTCCGGACTGCGCTCCAGGACTTCGCTGAGAAGGGCGGCCACCTCCGGACCGGAGGCTTGAACCAGAGCGGTGGCGGCCGAAGGTTCGCTGTCGGTAACCGCTTCGGCGGGCCCTGTCGAGGCCCCCGCTACCAGCCCCAGGGCCAGAATCGAGGCCAGGGCCGGCCTCGCGGGCCGGCGCATGGTTGGTTGTTGTACTTGGTTCACGACGCTACCTCCATCGTCAGAGACTCCGAAGTCCCCAGTCCGGGGAACTCGCCGTCCGCGCCCGGCGGGCGCGGATCGACACACGGGCAGCCGGGCGCGATGATG
Organism: Candidatus Multivoradales bacterium; assembly: GCA_965223155.1. Lineage (GTDB taxonomy): Bacteria > Acidobacteriota > Thermoanaerobaculia > Multivoradales > JAHEKO01 > CALZIK01. The sequence goes on along the minus strand of CBDCVR010000013.1, from coordinate 79,224 downwards.
CGCCTCAGAACGACCCGTTCAGCCGAGGATCAGAGGAGATAGCTCGAGAGGCGGGCGTAGAGATCGCGGGAAACCGGCTCCGGAACACTCGTCGGCGCCAACGGCGCGGACTGGAGGCTCGCCCAGTCGGCGGTGGGCGCGGCGGGCGCTACGAACTCCGTGGGCAGCACCAGCGCCCGGACCTGTCGGCTTCGCTCGGCCGTGCGGCTCCGGTTCAACTCGCAGCACATGTCTGCCGAATGAGTCCGGCCCGCCCGCCAGCCCTCCCGCGATCCCGCCGAGCCGCAGTGCGAGGCGGCGTCGGCCGAGCGCTCGTGCAGGCCCGGATCGGTGGAACCGGAGGCACAGCAGTCGAGGTTCGCGGCCAGGGCGCCACAGACCGCAACGGCGGGCGCCAGCAGCAAGAACGCCGCTACACAAAACGCGAGTTTCGCGGACCAAGTCGGCATGACCACCGAACTTTACCAGAGTCGACCGACGGGCCCAGCCGGCGAGGCCTCTGCGGTTCCAGCGCCGCAACCGCCTTCCGAGTTTCTGCTCCGTCGCCGGTGGGGCCGAGTGCGGAAGGATCCTTCCGAAGAAGCCGCGACGGCAGGTACGGCTAGGAACGGCCGGCCAGGTGCGCGTCGAGAGCTCGGTAGGCCGCATCCGGATCGATGGCGCCGTTCCAGCCGTCCGCGAATCCGGCCAGGGGACTCTCCTCCAGATGCATGCGCTGGGCGACATCCCCTTCGGCAACCGTGCCTTCCGGCTTCCATTCCGGCCCCCGGGCCGCAAGCGCGGCTTCGAGAGCGCGCCGGCTGGCGTCCAGCTCCCCGCTCTTCCAGGCCACGTACCCGCGCAGAAACTGGGCCTTGGAATCGCCCGAGTTGGTCTGACAGACGGCCTCGAAGCCGCGGCCGGCCTCGGCCAGGTCACCCTCCAGGAGGCGCACCTCGGCAAGCACGGTGAGGCTGCCGGTCTGCTCGCGGTTGACCTCGAGCGAGCGCTCCAGAGCCGCGGCCGCTGCCGACAGATCCTCGGCTCCACGGGCATTCATGGCGCGCAGGACTCCCCACTGCTTGTGCCCGCGGTAGCTCATCGGAGATCGCTCGCGCAGCTCGTTCAATTGCTCGAGGGCTTCCTCCGTCTGGCCCAGTGCCTGGAGGCAGTTCGCCAGGTAGTAGCGGGCGTCTTCATGGTCCGGATCCAGCTCGAGCGCGGACCGGAAGAGCGGTACGGCGCCGGGACAGTCGGCGTCGCGCTTGACGCGATCCATGGCCTCCCGATGCCGGCGCCAGAACTCGACGACCCGCTCGCGTTCGCCGAGCTCTTGCGCGGCGGCCGAAGCGACCGGGATCGCGCTCCCGGTCCCGACGGGCATCGCCACCGGCTGGGCGACGCCCGTGCCTTCTACGAGCCGGTACCGCCCGCCCACGCTGACGCCTTCGAACCGCTCCCGCTCCCCGCCCAGCCACTGCACCTCGACGCCGGACACGCTCGCGGCTTCTCCCAGTCCGAAGTGCAGCGTGGCCGAGCTCTGCGACAGGTACGAGGCTCCGCCCACGGTTCGCCGCAGGTCGACGCCGCCGGCCTGGACGACAACCGTGGACCCGAGACCCGATCCGGAGGCCTGGCCCGAGCCGGTACCGCTTCTGAGGTCGAGCTCGACCCAGGTACCGGTCTGCATCTCGTTACGCCACAACTTGGGCGCTTCGCCGTGGCGCTGGATCAGGACGTCCAGATCCCCGTCCCGGTCGTAGTCCGAGATCGCCAGGCCGCGGCTGACGTCGGCGGCGCCCAGCTCCTCCGACAGGCGCACTAGGTCGTGGAAGGCACGGCCGCCCTCGTTCCAGAAGAGCATGTCGGTCTGGGGCCGAAGCAGACGCGGCCCGTCGCCCTTCCGCTCCAGGGTGCTGCCGTTCGCGACCATCAGATCCAGCCAGCCGTCGCCGTCGAAGTCCGCGAATTCGGTGCCCCACCCCACCATCTGGAGCGTCGTCTGGCCAAGGCCCAACGGCGCGGACTGATCGGAAAAAGTCAACGGCACGGCGGCGCGGGCCTCCGTTTCGGCGCCGGCGGCCGGGGGCGCGGCCAGCAGCCGCGAGTCGTAGAGCGCATTCTCCTGGGCCAGCCAGTGGGTGACGAAGAGATCGTCGTCGCCGTCGCGATTCCAGTCTCCCGCCGCCAGGCCCATGGCGCCCCGGTAGTCGGCGACCCAGGCGGCGAGGCTGACGTCCTCGAAGGTCTCGCCCCGGTTGAGATAGAGCGCGTTGTCCGAGATGTCATTGGCGACGTAGAGATCCAGGCGGCCATCCGCATCGAAGTCGTGCCAGAGAGCCGACAGGCTCCGGCCCTCGGGATTCGACACGCCCCAGAGGGCGGCCACGTCCCGGAACGTGCCGTCGCCGGCGTTCTCGAGCAGCAGATTGGACTGGGGCTCGAACGAGGCCGGATTGAGGGTATACGGCACCTCGGTGCCGTACTGCTCCGAAGCCCGCCGGCTCTTGGAGTCGTCCTCGACGTAGCGCACGTAGCCGCAGACGTAGAGATCCAAGTCTCGATCGTTGTCGAAGTCGGCCCAGCCCAGGCCCGCCCAGTAGCCCTCCGGGCTCGGGAAGCGCTCATCCAGGAGGAATCCGTCTCCGGTGTTCCGGTAGAGCCGCAGCTCGTTGTAGCCGCTGAGCGCCAGGTCCAGCCGGCCGTCGCCATCGGCATCGCCCCAGGCCGCCGCCATGCCCACGATCCGAACCTCGGGGAACCCGGTCACGCGGCGCAGGGTCCCGTCGCCCAGGTTCTCGTACAGCATCGACTCGGCCCAACCCTCCGGCTCGGCATTGAGCGCTCCGCCGACCGCAACCAGGAAGAGATCGTCATCGCCGTCGTCGTCGTAGTCCCCCCAGGCGGCGCCTGAGCCCATGTCCTCGGGAAGCTGGGAGGAGCGCTCGCCGGCGAAGGAGCGGAACCCGCCGAGGCCGGCCTCGGTGGCGATCTCCGTCCAAAGCGGCTCGGGCGCGTCCGCCGGGAGATCCAGGGCCAGCCTCCGGGTGATCTCGGGCAGCTCTTCGCCGGGTTTGCGGGTCTCGGTCCGGTTGGCCCGCCAGAGCCAGACCGCCAGAACCAGCGCCATCGCCACCGCGACGAGCACGCCCGTCCGGATCCGGCGCAGGCGCTGGCTGCGCCGCGAGACCACCTTAGGCTCGCTCAACGGAATCCTAGCCGCCGCTCGGAACGGCGTCCGCCTCAGCAACCCGAAGGTCGGCGGACCTCGGCTCCTGGACCGGAATCACCACCCGCGCCCGGGTCATCTCGATCACCGGCGCCGTCAAGCCCGAGTCCTCACCCAGAAGGAAATTGATCAGAAACTGATCGACCTTGCGGTACATGAGCTTGGCATCGACGACGAGTTGCCCGGCGGTAGGCGCGTCGGGCATCTCGAAGTCTCGCACCTCCCGTTCGAGCCAGGGCTTGTCGTCGCCCCGAGCCATGGTCGACGGGCAGTCGATCAGGTACTCGACGGCGTCCGAGTAGCCCGGGAAGAGCGCCCTGCGGTAGCGCACACCAACCATTTCCCAAAGGTTGTGCCGATCGATGAGATTGCCGTACTGATCCACCGGCTCGGCCTTGAACAAGAAGGTTCCCGGCTCGATGAAGTGCTGCTCGTCGCGCTTGCCCGAGGAGAAGACCTCGTTGCCCTCGCCGTCGGTGACGTGGATCTCGACCCAGCTCTGAATGATGTCGAGCGGCCCCGTAGGGAAATCGTGCCCGACCTTGTTGGCGGTCATCACCACCCGGATCGGCACCTCGTCTCCAGGAGCCACCTTGTCCGGCACCTCGAGCGCCAGGTTGACCACCGGGCCCTTGCGCCACTTGTCCGCGATCTCGGGAATCTCGAAGGTCCCCGCCAGCCACTGATGGGTCAGCTCGACCTGTTCCTCCCAACCCTCCAGCTCCAGCATCGCCGGCACCATCGAGTTGGCGGCGATGAAGCGGTGGCTGCGGTGCATGCCGTCCTCGGGCGAGCGATTGTGGTCGGCCTCGTCGCCGGCGGCTGGATCCGTCGACGCCACCAGCGGCATATGGCACTCGCGGCACTCGATCGACTCGGCCGGATCACCTTCGACGTACCAATGACTGGCCTTCCAGTTGTCGTACTGATTCTGAAGCTGCACCCAGCCCACCCGGTTCACCTCCTGATCGATGAACTGCTTGTGGCAGGCGGCACAGTATTCGGGCGCCTTGAACATTCGCTTGGAGAGCAGATTGTGCTGCTTCGGGTAGGTCCGGATCAGGAAGTCGCTCAGGAATTTGCCGGCACCCGACCCTTGCCACTGCCACAGATAGGCTGCCGGCTGGGTCATCACATAGTTGGCGTTGCCCTGAAGATCGGTCTCGCGAATGGCGTGGCACGACAGGCACGAGATGCCTTCGTTGTACCCGGACAACTCGGTCAGGTTCTCGGTGAAAATGTTCTTGGTTCCCGAGAACAGCGAGATGGGATCGTGGCAGCCGCCGCAATAGCGCGTCGACTCGGCCCCGTTCTGCTCGGCCATGACGGACTGGACTTTCTGGAACAGCGGATCCATCGCAGCGTAGCGGTGCGCGCTGGGTTTCCACTCGGCCAGGATCTGTTCGTGGCAGCGAGCCGTGCCGCAGGTCATCGAGCCGGCCAGCGATTCCGAGTCGAACGCCCCGCCGGTCGAGGTCAACGCCAGGCTGGGCGCGAACGGGCGGTCTTCGCCGTAGAGGTAATTGTAGTCCTCCGGAAAAGTGTTCACGTACTCGGATCCCGGGTAGACGGCGGTCAGGGCCGCGACCACGGCCGCTCCGGCCAGTACCGAGACAACGCTCCAGCGAACGACCGGAGCCGCGAATCCAGCCTGTTTCTTCGACCGAATCCGGAAGTAGAGCAACAAGACGTGCGGCAGGCCCGCGGCCAGGGCCGCAAACGTGGAGTACAAGTGCACGTTACGCCAGAGCTGCGACATCTGCATGCCGAACAGCCCTTGCCAGGTGACCACGGCCCCCGAGACGAGGCACACGAGAAAGGCTACTGCGGCCAGGTAGCCGAGCAACACAATGTCCGACAACCGGTAGTGCCGGTAGTCCTTCCAATGCGCCAAGCTGTACCAAACGAAGGGAAGTAGCAGAGACAGACCCAGAGCCGTATGGACCAGAACGGTCCACTCCACCGCCGCATGAAACGGCGCGAAGGTGATTACGAGCCCTGATGCCGTCAGAAACAGGAGTCCGCCGACACTCAGCTTGGTGATCCTGGCACCCCAACCCGTTCTGAGGAACCTCTTATGTTCGCGGGTCATCACAGCCTCCAGTCCATCGATCGCAATCGCAGGCGAAATCTCGGACGAGATCGCGAAGATTCGACCGATCGAACCTGCCACACGTCCCTGCCACGATGCCTTTCGGCTCCCGGCCGCGCCACACACTTCGGGGCGGTGCGGTTCCCACCCCACGGGGTGGGTCGAACCGGCGAAACCAAGGCGGTCAGCTGGTCACGTCGGCGGGCTCGGGCAGAGTCCGACCGGTGAGCCAGACCGCCGACCAATAGAGGATCGACAGAGCCCCCACCGACAGGCCCACGATGACACCGCAGTCAATAAGACCGCGCCAGGGTTGCGGCAACTGACGAATCAGCAGAATCAGCACCACGATTCCCACGACCAGGCACCAGCTCGCGATCACCCGACGCCGGGAGGCGTGAAACAACGCCGCGCAGAATGCCGGCGCCAGGAGCCCCCGCAGCCAGGTCGGCCGGCGGGCCAGGTGGGCGGCTCGAGCCACCAAGCGCGGGCTGAATCGCAAGTGGAAGCCGCGATAGCCCTCGACGTACAGCATGAAGACGCACCAGGCCAGCAGCATTGTCCACTGCCCCGCCGACAGGGGGTGCTCGAAAGCTCGCGCCGCCACGCCGCTCAGCCGGATGACGGCATCCGCCAGCGTCGCCAGAATGCCAACCACTCCCCAACCGGCGAAGATCTTGCCCAGCTTACCCAGCGGCCCTGCCATCGCGCGCCGAGGCTGTCGCACTCGCGCCAGCCCGTCAATGGCCCGAGGCGAGCTAGCGGACGCGGCCCGGCAGTGATAGAAACGTCCGATCCGAAGGAGGTAGCGATGCTCAAAGGAATCGCCGGCGCGGTGGTCGGCTATATCGTCATCATCATTGTGGTCATGGCCGGGCTCGGCCTGGCTTGGGCGATCCTGGGCGGCGAGGGCGCCTTCCACGGCGACGGACCCTATCCGTCGACGGCATGGCTGGCCTTCAGCTTCGGATTCGGATTCCTGGCCGCTGTCGCCGGCGGCTTCGTCGCCGCCAAGATCGGCGCCAAGAAGGGCGTTCAGATCCTCGTCGGCCTGATCATCGCCCTCGGTCTGGTGAGCGCGCTCACCTATGAGCGGGTTCGAGCCAAGTCGGAGCCGATCGACAAGCCGGTCGCCGACATGACGTTTACCGAGGCCGGCGAGCACGCGCGTCAGCCTCCCTGGTACAACTGGACCATTCCGATCGTCGGAGTCGTAGGCGCCCTGGTGGGCGGCCGGCGCAAAGCCGATCCAGACGCCGTGTAGCTCGCGGCCGTCTCTCGAATCCGTCATCGAATCGGACTCCGGAGCGGAGCCGGCCTCTGAGGCGGGCGACCGACCGGAAATGGCGATCTCCCGCCCGGCAGCGCGACACACTCGCGCCGCTTCCCGACCTCGACCAATCGCGGCTCGTTCCGGTCCAAACCGGCTCGAACCGCTTGCGTAGAAAGAATCAAGCTCATGTCTCGAAACCAACGATCCAACCTTTGGCGCGACCTGCGGGACGCCCTGCGTGGCGCCGAGTTCGACTACACCCGCGAACCGCTTGGCCGCGCCATTCTGTTGCTGTCGGTACCCATGATGCTCGAGATGTCGATGGAATCGGTCTTCGCGGTCGTGGACGTCTTCTTCGTCTTGAAGCTGGGGCCGGCGGCGGCGGCCACGGTCGGCCTCACCGAGGCCATGCTTACCCTGCTCTACGCTATCGCCATAGGCCTCAGCATGGGCACCACGGCAATGGTCGCCCGGCGCATCGGCGAAGGCGATCCCCGCGCCGCGGGCCTGGTCGCGGTTCAAGCCATCGGCCTGGGCATTGCTCTGGCCGTACTCGTGGGTCTGGGCGGCGGGCTGGGCGCCCGGGGATTGCTCGGACTGATGGGCGGCACCGGAGAGATCCTGGAGAGCGGCTCTATCTACACCCGGATCATCTTCGGCGGCAACGTCACGATCTTCCTGCTCTTCTTGATCAACGCGGTCTTCCGGGGCGCCGGGGACCCTTCGATGGCCATGCGCTCACTGATCCTGGCCAACGGCATCAACATCGTGCTCGATCCCTGCCTGATTTTCGGCTTGGGGCCCTTCCCCGAGATGGGGTTGGCCGGAGCGGCGGTAGCGACCACCATCGGCCGCGGCATCGGCGTCCTGTATCAGCTTCGAGCGCTGTTGCGGGGCCGAACCCGGGTCGAGATCGGCACCTACCAGCTCCGCCTGGCGCCTCCGGTCGCCACGCGCCTGGTCCGAGTCAGCCTGTTCGGGATCTTCCAGTTCTTGGTCTCGACCGCGAGCTGGGTGGCCCTGGTGCGTATCGTCTCGACCTTTGGCGAGGCGGCCCTGGCGGGCTACACCCTGGCCATTCGAATCCTGATCTTCGCCTTCATGCCCGCCTGGGGCATGTCGAACGCGGCCGCCACCCTGGTCGGCCAGAACCTGGGCGCGGGCCAGCCCGAGCGCGCCGAGCGGGCGGTGTGGATGTCGAGCCGCTACAACATGCTCTTCCTGGGCCTGGTCTCGATCCTCTTCATCTCGGCCGCCGAGCCCATCGTGGGGCTCTTTACGACCGAGCCCGAGGTCCTCGAAAACGCCGCCTCGTGCCTCCGCATCGTGAGCTACGGCTATGTCGTCTACGCCTTGGGCATGGTTCTGATCCAGGCGTTCAACGGCGCCGGCGACACCGTCACGCCCACGATCATCAACGTCTTCGCCTTCTGGCTCTTCGAGATTCCGCTGGCTTACGTTCTGGCCAGGCCTCTGGGCTGGGGTCCAAGCGGCGTCTACACCTCGATCGTCTGCGCCGAGCTCCTGATGACCGTGATCGCCGCCTGGGCCTTTCGCCGGGGAGGCTGGAAGGAAAAGACCATCTAGGGTTAAATGCCGGGCACAGCTTCGGTTCGTCGCTCCTTCCCCGCGAATAGGCGCTTCCGTTGACGGAGGAAACGGCCTCGTTGGCTGCGCGGCTCTATGCCAACGTTTCGCGGCCCCGCGGCCGCGAGGTGGATCTCGCGATCGCCGCCACGTCTCTGCTCTACGATGCCGCCCTCTGGACCCTCAACATGGCGGACCTCACCGACCTTCCCGGGCTGGAGCTGTACGGGGCCTGATCTCGGTTCCGGCGACCGGCCCGGCCCGACGGGTGCGCGCTACCCGGGCGGCTCGGGCAGTTCGCGCAGGCGCTCGAGGTCAGTGAGAACCGAGAGTGGCAGGGTCACCGGCATTGGCCGGGCGACGAGACGGGGCTGGTCCTCTTCAAGCTCTCGGACCAACTCGTCGGTCAACTCGGGCTCGGCAAGGGAGAGATCGGACCGGGCACCGGGATCGACGCTCACGTCGAAGAGCTCGGTTCGGCCCAGCTCGAGGCCGCGGAGCTTGAACGACAGGCACCGCTCGTCCAGAGTCGAACCGAACTCGGCCGGCGATCGGCACGACCGGGTCGCGAACCGAATCCGCCGGCGGGTCCCCGGCGGCCCCAGCGCGACTCGTTCCTCCGACCAGTCGGGGCCGGCCACGATGGTCGCCACCTCACGTCCATCGACCGAAATCGAAATATCGCGAAGTTCCGCATAGCCGGCCATCTCGAACTCGAGCTCGCCGGCCTCGGTATCGAATTGGATCTCGCGGGTCACCCAAGTCCCGTCGTACTCCCCCCGCAGCCGGCTGACTACAAGCTGGAGCTTCCGCCCCGCGCGCTCCACCAGCAGCGTGCCCTGGGCCTGGCGTTCTCTAGCGATCGCCAGCGCGCGGTCGCGGGTCGCTCCGGCCGAGCCCAGCCCAGGGAGCGGCCACGCGGTCATGGCCGGGCGCCGTACTCCGGCGAGATCCAGGAGGCTCGGCGCCAGGTCCACGACCTGGCCAAGGGCCGCCGAGTGAGCGGCTCCCACCCCGGGACCCGCCACCACGACCGGCACGCGTAGCACCTCGGGATAGAGCTGCTGTTGGCCCAGCTTGCCGTGCTCGCCCAACTCGCTGCCACGGTCGGCGGTGACGGCGACCACGGTCCGGTCGAGCAGGCCCGCTTCATCGAGACCATCAAGCAGCAGGCCCAGCGATCGGTCCGCCTCGGAAACCGCGTGGCGGTAGATACGGCGCGCGCGCTTGGCGAGAGCGGGCGTCAGAGGCTCGTGGCCGCCGTTGACCCGGGCCAGATCGATAGCCGTCAGCACCCGACCCTCGCCCGAGCCGCCCGGCGCGCCCCAGTCGAAACGCTTGAGACGGTTGCTCTGGAGGTACAGGAAGAACGGTGCTTCTCCGCCCGCGCGCGCGAACTCGAGACCGGCCTCGAAGACTCCGAGGCCTTCGCCCTCCCGTTCGGGCAGCGATGACTCGAAGTGATCGAAACCCCGGTCGGCGCCCAACGCCCGGGCCACGGCACCACCTTCGGCAAAGGCGGCCGTGCGATACCCAGCGGCGGCAAAGAGCTCCGCTAGCACCGGAGCCTGGTCGGACAGTGCGTGGTCGAGCGAGGTCACTCCGTGCTCCGAGGGCAGAAGGCCGCTTCTCAGCGAAGCTTGGGCGATCCAGGGGTTGGACGATGTCGCCCAGACGTTAGTGAAGACCGCGCCCCGCGCGGCGAGCCCCTCCAGACGAGGAGCCTGAACCGCGCGCGTCCTCGGTCCCTCAGTCGAGCTCGCCTCGGAGCTCAGCTCGGGGCCCGGCTCTGAGCCAGCGGGCTCCGGGCTTCCCAGTCCCGCCTCCACTCCGTCGGCCCGCAGGCCCGAAAGATTGATCAGCACGACGTTGGGCGGCGGCTCGGCGCGCGGCGTCGAGCAGGCCGCCAGGCCAAGGATCCCGACCGCGGCGGTCAGCAGGGCTCTGCCGTGTCCCGTCATTCGGGGGCCTCGAGATACGAGCCGACGACCTCACCCTCGGCACCCGCAAACCGGAACTCCAAGAGGTAGAGCGCCAGCGGCTCCCAACGCCACCACATCGCGTGCCGGGCGCGGGGGCGGCTGAACTCCAGCAGGTATTCGGTCACCTCGCCGGCCCGCTGCTCGCTCGAGACCTGCGCGCCCTCGACCTCGAGGCCGGTGCCGGCCGGGCCGAAGAGGCGCAGTCTGGGCGGCTCGTCTTCGATCGCGATCAGCAAGCTTGCCCACTCGCCCGATCGAGTCCAGATCCGGTCTTCCATCACCCGGGTTCCGGGACGCAGGACCCGGACCCAGAAGCCGTGGTGGATCTTGTCTTCCTGGCCGCCTGGCTTGAGATGACTTTGGGTGGTCTCGTACGGCAGCAGTCCCTTGGCCGTGGGGGCAACGAACCGGTGGCTCTGCTCGGAGGTCAAGGGGTACTCCCCCAGATCCGTCCACACCGGCCACAGAAAGAGCGCGGCGACGGCCAGAGTCGCGGCGGGCGCCAGGCGCCGGGCCCATGCGGCGCGTGGCCGAGCCACCAGAAACCAGGCCAGCGGATAGATCGGCAGGAAGTAGCGATTGCCGATGGCCGCGCCGCCGCCAAAAAAATTGAACGGCCGGTACAGGAAAAACGCGGCCATGGCCGCCGCCGCGGCCGCCAGAAGGGCCAGCCTCCAGCGGTCGAACCGGATCCAGGCAAGCCCCAAGACCACGGGCAGAAAGTACGGCAAGAGCCCCACGTGCCGGCCGGCCAGGAAGTACGCCAGGTTCCAGCCCCACAATCCCACGCGGGTCTCCTGTTCGAGCGGCTCCCGTGCCTGGTACCAGGCGAAGTTGCCCGTGCGGCGGATCGCCTCGTCCCAGGTCTCGCCGGGAAAGTCCACCTCGGGCAGTCCCACCCGGGCATAGAAGCCGCCGCGCTCGCCGGTGTAGCTGGTGAGCGCCCCGGCGAGTTGCCAGTGCGTCCAGGCCGCGAAGAGCGCCACCATCAGCGCGCCGGCGGCCAATGCTCCGGCCGCCGCCAGGCGCCGGCGGCGCGGCAGGGCGACCGCCAGCGGCAAGAAAAGAACCGCGTAGAAAGGCCGGCTGAACGCCACCATCGCCGCCAGCACTCCAGCCACGAAACACGCCGCCAGAAGCCCACGCGAAGCCTCCTCCCGCCGGCGCCAGCCGGCGGCAAGACTTAGCGAGATCGCGGTCAAGGACATCAAGAACGAATCGGCGTGCGCCCAGACGGTGTAGGCAAACGCCACCGAGCCGAAGAAGAACGTCGCCACCCAGAGCGGCGCCTCCGCACCCAGCCGGGGCCGCAGCGCCCGCGACACGAACCAGGCCGCCAGTGCCGCCAGCAACACATTGGCCACCAGCGGCCCGTGGGTGGGCGAGACCCGGGCAAATGGCGCGGCGAACAGCGGATAGAAGAACGGCTTCGAGTAGACCAGCGTCCGGCCGCTATCGTCGCTTTGCAAGAAGAGCAGGAACTCGGGACGCTTGCCCCAATGGTCCACGAAACGGTCGTAATCGCCGCGCTCGTAGAGGTAGTCCCCGTCCCAGGCCAGGCTCTCGGCGGCCAGAAGGTAGGTCGCCTCGTCGCCGACAAAGCCCGGCCAGTCGTCCCGGGACAGAGTTGCCGCAAACAGCGCCAGCAGCCCGAACAAGACAGCAAGCGCCCAGGCCCAGGCGTTCCGCTCGGCGATCCCGTTCAAGGCTCGAGCTCGACGTCCCGAATCGCGATCTCGGCGCCGACGTAGAACTGGGGCTGCGCGACCTCGCCGTCCGGCCGCCTCGGGTTGCGTCCCGAACTCGAGCCGAGCGCCATGCGGTAGGCGTAGACGGTCTTGGCCCACTGCTTCCGCACCTTGGTGGGCCGCTCGGGCTCGAATCGAATCGAGACCGGGTCGGCGCCAAGATCGGGAGTCACCGTGACCCGCTCGCCGGCCAGTTCGAGAGTCACGTCGTTGCCGGCCACCGGAGACTCCACCTCAATCTCGACGGCTCGAATCGGCCGGCCGGCCGAAAGCCAGACTTCTACCTCTTCTCCACCCCGGATCCAGAACGAGCTTCGCCCCCGGTCGACGGTCTGCATCAGATCCTGCCGGGCGCGAACGGCGATGCCCCGAGTAGTGAACGTCGTGTATCCGGGTACCTGCGCCGAGATCGACAGCTCCTGGGGCAACCAGGCGAAGGGCGCTCCGCGCACGTGAGCCTGAAGGGTCGGGGCCGGCATCGAGGCTCCGTAGGGCGTGACCAGCGTCGGCGCCAGGAACAAGCCGCCCAGGACCCATCCCACCACGGTCAGCCACGCCGGCCGGAGCGCGGGCACCAGAAACAAGAAGGCCGGATAGACGTTGACGAAGTACCGGTTGCCTTGAAAGCCAGCGCCGCCGTGCCAGTTGTAGTGGATCCAGATCAGGAAGAACGCCGCCACGCCCGCGAGCGCGCCGATGGTCAGCCAGCGAGCCGGGTCCCGGCGGTCGTGGATCAGAAACAGGAGCAGGCTGATCGCGGCGAATGGCAAGTACGGCACCAATCCGGTGTGCCGGCCGACGAAGAAGAACTTGACGTTCTCGAGCAGCATCTTCGGAAAGAGCTTCGGAACCCGCGCCAGCCAGCCGTACGAGCTGTGGGTCTGCTCGCCGGTGACCGCCTTGCGGAAAGGCGCGAAGAGCTCGTCCAGCCTCTCGGGATCGTCGATCTTGAGGCCGGCGCGCGAAGTGCCGAGATAGGGTGTCGGCGCCTCGGTCAGCCACTCGGACACGGCCATCTGACCGCCCAGCCCGATCGCGGCCGCCACCAGCCACACGCCGGCGGTCCGCAGCCCGCGCTCCCGCCAGAACCGGTACAGAGCCGGTACGCCCAAGAGCGCGAGCATGGGCTTGTTGTAGACCGCTAGAGAGAGGGCCGCGCCGGAAAGCGCCACGCCCGCCGGACTCGTCAGGAAGCGCTCCCAGCGGGCACTCTCGGCTCCGGCCCGGGCAAAGGCCGGATACAGGCAAACCATGATCCCGAACATGCTCAGCACCTCGGGATGGAGCCAGAAGACGTAGGCAAACGCCACCGAGACCAAGAAGAACGAGGCCGAGAAGAGCGCCGCTAAACCGTCCGGTGCCTTGTCGCGCAGATACGAGAATCCCAGCCAGATCATCGCCACGAAGAGCAGCATGTTGAAGGCCACCAAGCCCCGGGCACCAAAGGCCGCCGCCAGCGGCGCCGCGAGCACCGAGTAGCTGACCGGCTTGCCGTAGTAGACCGTCTGCCAGCCATCGGTCGACATCAGGATGAGGTTCTCGACCGGCCGGTGGGGATAGGCGGCGACCAGGCGGCGAGCGTCGGCCTCGCGGAACTCCAGGTCTCCGTCCAGAGCCAGGCTGACGGCGGCCTGAAGATAGGCCGGCTCGTCTGCCTTGAGCGTCATGGGCGTCCCGGGCGTGGGCACCGCCAGCGGCAACAGCACCAGGAACACACTGAGGCAGGTGAGCACCAGGGGTGCGGTCGATCTCGTCGGGCTCATCGATCTCAATTGGCTCAATTGGATCTCGTTCGATTCGGCTCTGGCCTGGCTCTGCCTGGCCCTGGATGACCCTGGATGGGCCGCCTCACACCGCGGAGCCAAATCGGTTGTCGAACGATCCCTCCTCGAGACGTCTTCCGGGCCCTACGAAAATCCGACCCTTCCCGGCCAGCAGTGAGTATATGCTGTTGTTTTGGGTGCCTTGGAGGGGGATCCGCCGGTCACACCGGTGCCCGCAGAGCGCCCGAGAGCCGTCCGCCCGCGGCCGCGCCCCTCACACCATCCAGAGAATCGCCAGAGCCTCAGCAGCATCCGGACGTGCCCAGGGTCTCGATCATCATTCCCAACCGCGACTGCCCGCTGGCCGGGCGCGCGGTCGAGGCGGCGGCGGCCCAGCTTCCGGAGGAAGACTCCGAGATCCTGGTCGTCGGCAGCGACGGCCCGGAGGTCGTGCGGCCCTCGGCTCGGGTTCGCCTGATCCAAGGGGACGGCCCGCTGTCTCCCGGGGGGGCGCGCAACCTTGGCGTGGACCACGCTCACGGCGACGTCCTCGTCTTTCTGGACGCCGATTGCCAGCCCGCCGCCCTGTGGCTGGACGAGCATCTGACCGCGCTGGCCGAGGCGCCGGTCGTGGGCGGCAGTGTTGACTTCGCTCTCAACGGCAACCGCTGGGCGGTCGCGGACAACATCGCGTCCTTTCATGGCCTACTCTCGAACCATCCGCCAGAGAACCCGAGCGGCCGGCCGCTCGGCAGCCTCAACCTGTCGATGCGACGGCAGGCCTGGGACGAAGTCGGCGGCTTTGACGCCGAGCTCGTCACCAGCGAGGACCACGATTGGTTCTTTCGTGCCCGCGCCCTCGGCATTGGTTGCGCCTTTGAGCCCGAAGCCGTCGTGCGCCACGCCGCCGTACGCGCCACACGGAGCGACCTTGTCGAGCACGCCCGCTGGTACGGACGGCACTTCAACACCTTCCGGCGCAAGCACCCCGGGGTGTTCGATCGCGGGCCCACCTGGGTGAGCCCGCGCCGGCTGCGAGCCGCTGCCTTGCCGAAGGCTTGGGTGCGCGCTCTCGGCATCTTCACCCGCCACCCGCGGTTACTGCCGGCGCTGACCTGCCTCCCCGCGGTGGCTCTGTTCTGGCGCACCTGGTACCGAACCGTCGCCGCCCACTGGACTGAAGCCGCTTGAGCGCCCCCTCCCAGAAGTCGAGCACCGAGCGCAGGTTCTTGCACTCGACCGCGGCCGCCTACGGCAGCCAGTTCGGCCGCACGCTGCTGCGCCTAGCCAGCGATCTGGCCCTTGCCCGGCTGGTGCTGCCAGACGAGCACGGTCTGTTTGCCCTGGCCTGGTCAACGGTCATCATCGCCGGCTTCGTCCGCGATTTCGGACTCCCCTACGAGCTCGTTCGCAACGAGAAGGAGCCCTACGGCAGCGTCCTCCTCTGGGAGGTCCTGGCCGGCACGATCGTGACCGTCGGCCTGATCGCCGGCGCCGGGGCTTTCGCCGGCCTGGACCCACGCCTGCCCGAAGTGTTGCGGGTCCTGGCGTTCTTCGTCCTGCTGGAAGGGCTCTCGGTGGTACCTCGGGTGTTCTTCGAGCGCAACCTTCGGGTTACCCAGCTCGTTGTCCCCGAGATCGCCCGCAGCTTCGTCATGGCCTCGGTATCGATCGGGCTGGCGCTCGCCGGCTTCGGGGTCTGGAGCCTGATCGCCGGAGAGCTCGTGGCCATGTTCTGCTACGCCGGTTTCCTGTGGCTGCGGGCGCGCGCCGAGATTCCACTGGTCTTCAACTGGAGCCTGGTTCCGGATCTCCTGCGCCGCAGCTCTCTTCTCTTTCTGATCGCTCTTCTGGGCAACACCATGCCCTTCATCGGACGCTACGTCGTCAAGTTTCGCGAGTCCACCGAGATGGTCGGACAGTACGAGAAGGCCTTGCTTTGGTCGCTCCGGGCGCAGATTCTGATCGTCCCCGCCTTGGTGCGAGCCCTCTATCCGGCGCTCGTGGCCTACGTCAACGATCGCCCCCGGCTGGTGTCCGCCTACCGGCTAGGCACCGTGGCCATCCTGGCGGTCGAGGTACTGGTGGCCTACTTCCTCTACTTCAACACCGAGATCGTCATCCTGGAGATCGTCTTGGGCCGCAACTGGCTCCCGGCCGTCGGCTTGGTCAAGATCCTCTGCTTCCTGCCCTTGGTCGATCCGTTCAGCCGGCTGGGCGGCGAGCTCCTCAAAGTGCTTCGGAAGGACCGGATTTGGCTGGCCGTAGTGATCGCGAACTTCGCCTGCCTGCTCGGTTTCGGCCTCTTGCTCAGCAACGGCCTCGGCACCCGCGGCATGGCCTGGGCGCACTACCTGCTCCTGGGCAACCTCTTGATGGCTTGGCGGGTTTGGAAGATCTGCGGACCCGAGTTCTTCCGGCTGACGCGGGATCTCCTCTTCATCTACCTCCTGCCGCTGCCCTTCTTCTGGGCGCTGACGGTCGTCTTCCCGGCTGAGACCTGGCCGCGATTCTTCGCTTCGCTGGCGGTCGTGGCCCTCGCCGGCGCGATCTATCTCAAACGCTTCGCCGGCCCGTTCCGCACGTTCTTCCGGAGCGATCTGGGAGGAGACGGTCTGACCGACGGGGCGCCGCCGGTACCATGACGCCGCCAGCCCCACCGAACCCGATGCGTCCCACCGAGCCGCAAGAAGAGCGCCTGCGCGTGGCATTCGTCATGCCCGGAGCCGGAGTCGTTCACCGCGGAGCCGAGGCTTTCGTCCTCGAGCTCTGCCGTGCATTGCCGGGGCGCGGCATCGACCCGACGCTCCTCTGCCGCGGCGCGGTCGACATCCCCCACCAGCGCATCCATGCCTTGCCCCGAGACGCGCCGCTCATCTGGTGGCCGTATCGAAACCTCAGCTTCAAGCGCAAGGCGCTCGACACCCTGTTCCTGGACCCGATCAACACCGAGTGGGCGACGGCCGCTCTCAACGCGTGGCCCAAGCTCGCTCGTGGGCGCTACGATCTCGTCGTGATGGAAGGCGGCCTCGTCGGTGGCTGGATCGCGCGCTCCCTGCGCCGGCGCCACGGCACGCCGTTCGTCGACATCGCCCATGGTCTCAGCGCCAAGTGGGAGGGCGCCTTCGCCCGCAACCAGCCCGACCGTACTGTCGTCTTCACACAGACTTTCGCGGGCACGCTGGCCGAGCTCGCGCCCGGGGCGCCGATCGAGGTGATCCCCCACGGCGTCGATCTAGACCTCTTTACGCCCGAGACCTCTCCCCCGGTCCGCCTCGCCGGACTCGAGCGGCCGATCGTCCTCTACGTGGGGCACATCGACGGACACAAGCAACTGGACCACACCATCGGAGCCATGGCTCGACTCGGCCGCGGCACCCTCGTCGCTCTGGGCGACGGTCCGCTGCAAGGGGCCATGGATGAGCTTGCGGCCGAGCTTCTCGGACCCGACCGGTACCTCCGTCTCCAGGTCCCTCGCGCCCAGCTGCCGGCCTGGTATGCCCACGCCGACTGCTGTACGTTGGCCTCCAAGACCGAAGCCTTCGGCCTAGTGTATCTGGAAGCCCTCGCCGCCAACACGCCCTGCGTGGCTCCCGACGACGCGGTGCGCCGCGAGGTGATCGGCGAGGCCGGGACCTACTTCCCGCCGGGAGACCTCGATGCCTACGCCGAGAGTCTCGAGCAGGCTCTTCGACGCCAATGGCACGACGTTCCGAGGCGGCGGGCCGAGGGCTTCTCCTTCGAACGCACCGCCGACGCCTACGCGCGGCTCTTTCGATCGATGGTGGCGGCGTCATGAGCGGCCCCCTGCGCGTCCCCATCCTCATGTACCACCACGTCGAGCCGCGCCCGCTCGACCCGGCGCCGGTTCACACCGGCGGCTATCTCGGCCGGTCCGAGTTCGCCGGCCAGCTCGACTGGCTCCAAGCCCACCGCATCGAGACCGTCACCCTCGCGCGGGCTCTCAGGGCCTGGCGCTCGGGATCGGATCCCGCAGCATCCGGGCGCCAAGTCGTCCTCACCTTCGACGACGGCTGCAAGTGCTTTCTCGAACATGCCCTGCCAGAGCTCGAGCGTCGGGGCATGACCGCGACACTCTTCGCCGTTACTGACGAGCTGGGCGGTTCCAACCGCTGGGACCAGGAATGCGGCGAGCGGCCCGAAGAACTCCTCGATGCTTCCGAGCTTCGCACCCTGGCAGCGGAGGGCTTCGAGATCGGCTGCCACTCGGCGAGCCACCTCGACCTCGGCCAGGCGGCTCCGGACGCCCTCGACCGCGAGATCCGCGATGCCAAGCAGGCACTCGAGAGCGCGGTCGGCGATCCCGTCGAGACCTTCTGCTATCCCTACGGGCACTTCGGGCCCGAGGCCCGAGCCGCCTGCGACGAGGCCGGCTACCGGGGCGCGGTCAGCGTCTACGGCCAGCCGGGAGTAGGTCGCGGCCGACCCTACGCGCTGCCCCGAGCGGTCGTGGTGGCCGGAGCCAGCCGGGTAGAATTCAGGCTTCAGGCCACGGGCTGGTACCACCTGTGGCGGCGTCTGCCGCGCCTGGGCCTTCTGCAATCACTGCGGTCGCTTCGATCGAAACCTCATGTGGCCTAACCTCAGCCGGGACTTTCGCAGACTCCGCGAGATCAAGGGCTGGGGCTTCTGGCGGACGTTCTTCGATGCCGGCCTCTTGGACGCCGGCTTCCAGGCAATCCTGGCCCACCGCCTGGCCGCGACGCTGAAGCGCTGGGGAATTCCTCTGTTGCCGGCGGTGTGCCGACGCTGCGCGATCGGCCTGAGCGGCATCGACATCCTGCCCCAAGCCCAGATCGGACCTGGCCTCTACATCCCACACGGCGTCGGCATCGTCATTGGCGGCGAGTCCATCCTGGGAAGCGACTGCACGCTGTTGCAAGGCGTCACCCTGGGCGAAGCCCGCTTTAGCGAAACCTCCTGTCCGACCCTGGGCAACCGCGTCACCGTCGGTGCAGGCGCCAAGCTCCTCGGCGGCATCCGGATCGGTGACGATTCCTTCATCGCCGCCAACGCGGTGGTCACCTCGGATGTTCCGGCGAACTCCCTAGCGGTCGGCGCTCCGGCAACCAGCCGGCCGCTGGAGTCCTCGGCTGCCGAGTCTTCCCCGGCAGAGCCCGATTCGCCTCCCATCGAGAGCCCGGACTGATCCTGATCGCTGGACACCGCGGAGACTCGCGAAATCTGTTGAAACGCTGCTACTCCGACAGCGGCGGCGGCTGCGTCAGAGGATCGCGCAGCCCCCGCCAAAGGCCGCGTGCCTTGGCCCAGACCGCGCGGGTGTTGCCGTGAAAGAGCTCGCGCACGAAAGCTACCGGCAGTGCCGCCAGACACACGGCCACAAAGTACGCCAGGCCCGCCGCGCCGTGGTGGCGACGCACGAAGAGGGCGTTCGAACGGGCCGTGTGGTACGTGCGCAGCGGGGTATAGCCGCCTCCGGTCGACGCCGACACCCGGTGCCAGATCCGGCTCTCGGGAACGTATCGGAGCCGGTATCCGGCCAAAGCCGCGCGCCGGCACCAGTCGGCGTCTTCCACGCAGATGAAGTACAGCGGATCAAAGAGACCCACGGTTTCGAGAGCTTCGACCGAGACCAAGAGGCAACAAGTGGTGAGATACGTCACGTCTCGCGGCCGGTCGAAAGGCGGCCCGTCCGGTCGATCCCGACCCAGCTCGCGAGTCACGGTTTCCCGCAGGCGCAGCAGGCCTCCGGCGGCCCAGAGCCGATCTTTCGGTTCCTCGTAGTAGATCCTGGGCGACGCCGCGGCTACTTCTGGCTCGCTACAGGCTTCGATCAAGGGCTCCAAGAAATCAGGCGACACGGTCACGTCGCTGTTGATGATGAGAACCCAGCCGACGCCGGGCTCGCGAACGGCCTCCCGGATGCCGATCACGTTACCGGCGGCGAAGCCGTCGTTGGCTCCGGCCTCGATCAGGCGAACGTCGGGACGCTCGGCACGAATTCGTTCGGCCGAACCGTCGGTCGAGGCGTTGTCGACCACCACGTGGCGCAGCTCCCGGCCCGGCGCCAGCCCGACGCCGTCGAGCTGAGCGAGAACGTGCAAGCTGTCCTCGGAGTTGTTCCAGTTGACGAGGATGACCGCAACCGCGGCAGGGACCTGGCCTCTCGTGCTCGGTCCCGACCTCTCGCCCTCCGGGTGGCGCCCGCCGGTCACCGTTCGGCGCCCCGGGCGCGCGCCCGCCATGGCCTCAGCCCGAGGCCCCCACTCCAAGGATCTCTTCGGCCGCGCGCCGCCCGCTCCGCATCGAGTGATCCATGTTGAAGTACTGCCATTCTCCGAAGCGTCCGACGTTCCAGATGTCGTGCTGGCGCAGCCACGTTCGAATCGTCTCCACGTTCCGGCTGTGATCCAGATCGTAGATCACATACGCCGGATAGATCTCCTCCGTATGGACCAATTCGATTGTGTCACCGTCATCGATGAGCCGGGCGGCCTTGAGCCCGGCGATGGTCTGCTCGACCGCGGTGTCGCGGTCCAGGGGACGAACGTCCGAGAACGCGACCTCGGTGGAGATCGAGCTCTTGCCGGCGGGCACGGTGTCGGGGCTGAAGTTCGCCGGCAAGGACAGCCGGTGAAACGGAAACTCGTCTTCGTAGTAGTAGATCCAGTGCTTGTCCGAGATCTTCTCGCGATCGATGCCCAGGTTGACGCAGTAGATTCCCTGGTAGCGAAGTCCGTCGCACGCCCGTTCGACCTCAGGTGGCAGGTTGTCCACGAAGCGCGGCAGGAAGGGAAGCGGCAGCGTGTAGATCATCCGATCGAAACGGACGACCTCGCCGTCGGCGAAGACCACCTGCTTTTCCGGCAGCTCGATCTTGACCGCGGCGCGTTCGAGATGGATGTTCGAGACCCGCTCGCCCAATGCCTTAGGTAGAGGCTCGATGCCGCCGCGCTTCGTGTACCAGAACTTGGAGGTCGCGCCGACCTGATCGACCTCGTCGGTAAGCGCGCCCTGGAGGATCCGCTCGACATTGGGCGTCGGCACCCGGCGCCCGATCCAGCTGAAATCCATGCTCGACGGCTCGACCGTCCAGATCTTTCTGGCGTAGGGCATCATCAGGTGCTTGGCGATGCCCTCGCCGAAGAACCCGGACATCCACTCCTCGTAATTGGCCGGCTCGAACTCGCCACGGGCCTGCGCCTGAACCGCGTCCACCAGGCCCACCAGGCACTCGCGCACGATCGGAACCGGCAAGCCGTAGAGGTGGGCCTGAAACGGAAACCGCGTGTAGAGATCGTGGGCCCGGTGATAGATGTACGCCTCGCGCTCCTGAGCGTGGAAGTTCTCGCCCAGAAGATCCTGAATCAGCTCGCGCATCTCCTCGTCGATGGTGAACAGGATGTGCGGCCCGTAGTCGAACCGGTAGCCGTCCACCACCTGGGTACGCGCCAGCCCACCGACCCGCTCCTCGCGCTCGTAGATCTGCCAACCCTCCTGACCGGAAGTCTGGAGCGTGTAGGCGGCCGAGAGACCGGCCAAGCCTCCACCTAGGACGACGTCTTGTCTCTCCGGCATAACAGGGGGTGGATTGCGAAGTTCGAGGTGGTGATGCTCGAGCCGCCGCGTGGCGGCCGGCCGAAGGCTATCAAGAATTGGCCGCCGGCTCCCGAGCTTCGGCACCGTCCAGGACGGTCCGAAAACGGGCCCTCGGGGCCGGCGAACCCAGCGTCATGCCTTGGAGGCCAACTCTTGGCCAGCGGCCTGGTCAGTGGCCCTGATACGACGTCTCGCCCGCCTCGATCCGGATCGGCAGCTTGTTCTCGGGCGGCGGCAGCGGACAGGTCGCGAACGGCGTGAAGACACACGGCGGGTTGTAGGCAACGTTGAAATCCACCATGACTTTGCCGTCCTCGCGCACCGGCTCGGTATAGACGAACCGGCCGGCTCCATAGGTCTCGACCCCGTTGGTCTCGTCACCGAAAACCAGGAAGAACCACGTCTCCGGGCTGCCCGTGCCCTGGAGCACGTAGCGCTGGCCGTCTCGCTCGAACGAAACCGCGCCCAGGATCTCGGCCTCGGATGAGGTCCCCAGGATGTTCGGGATTCGCAGGCTCCTGGGCTCGTCATAAGGCTCGTAGTCGGCTTCGATTCTCCAGCTCGGGTCGATCGGGAAACTCTCCATGCCCGTGAACTCGGCAAGCGCCCGGCTCTGGCTGTCCTTCAATCGAATGCCCACGAGCTCACCCCGCTCGATGACATAGAAGAGGAGCGAACCGTGCTCGACTCGGGAGTAGTCCGCACCCGCGACGTCGGAGACCAGCTCGCGCGAACCCTCGACCGCCTCGCCGTCCACCGTCAATTCGACGCCCTCGGCCGGCTCGAGCTCCACGGTCTGTCCGGTGCGGCGCAACACGCCCGCGGCCTCCGCGATCGTCCCGGCGGGAAACACCAAATCGTTGTCCGGACCGGAGCCGAAGGAGTTGGCGCCCTCGTCCAGCCAGAAGAGCCCCACCAGACTCAACCAGCCATCTTCCTTCCGCAGGCTGGCGTCTCGCTTGGCTCGCCACGCCTCGACCGCGGCGACATGCTCGGCGTCGACTTCGGAAGGCCGAGCCTCGGCCGCGGCGCCATTGGACCCATCGGTCGATCCATCGGTGGATGCCTCGGGCGGGCCCGGAGCGCAGGCGACCCCAAGGACGAGTACAAGGAAGACAGCGAGACAAGTGGAGCGAGACGGCGAGCCGAAGTTCATCAGCGAAGTCTACAGCGGCCTGGACTTCGACACGCCCCACCAGGTCGCCCGATTCTCGCCTTGCAGGCGGCGGGCACTCGATCTTGACCGCGGTGCCTACCTGGCGGACGGCACAGTCGTCTTCTCGCCGCCTCCGCCGCAGATCGTCTCCATCGCCTGCTCCTGCTGCATCGCCGAGTTCCGGCGCGCGAAGTACTCGGCCACCACGTCCCGGGCCAAGCTGGGGCGGTCGAGCCGTCGATACCGCGTGAATCGCTCTTGCACGACCTCCGACGCCCAGGGACCGCAGTGCTCGACCGTAAGAATCCGGCGCACGTTGCTTCGCCGCATCCAGGTGTAGTGGTTCGTATTGAACGACTCGTCGAAGCTGGGGGTGACGAAACGGCGAAGATCCAGGTCTCGCGCCGCCCTCCAACCGCCATCGACCCGCGTGAGGAGCGGTTCGGTCTCGACCTCGGGATCCGCCTCGCAAAACGAGCGAGCCATGACCAGCCCTTGGTAGTTGGCCTCGAGGTCGGCGTAGGAGAAGACGCCGTCGGCGATCCCGCCGAGGAAGAAACGCTCCTGGCGGATGCCGCGCACCACCACTTTGCGCAAGGCCTCCTCCTCCGTCAGACCGCGCCGGCGGAGCTCCAGATACCGCTGGTAGTACCGGCGCCCAAAGCCGAATAGATGCCCGAACTTGTCAAGGCCGAAGCGCACCTCACCGACCCGAATCGTGGGCGACAGCGGCAAGACGAATGGAAACGCGGGATCCCGATAGATGCTACGGCGAAGGTGCTCCCAGTAACCGAGGTCGTCGGGGAAGAGATCCACCGCCGGCTCGCTCTTCAAGAACCGCTGAAAGCGCGAAGCGTGGAGGCCCTGAAAAAGCCGCCGGAAGTAGCGGCTCGTGACCCCGGTACACGGCAGATCCGCCGTCTTCTCCTGAGCCAGGAGCGCGGCCAGCTCCGCGTTCAGGAACTCGTTCAGGACCGGCGCCGAATCCTCAATCTCGGCCGTGAGCGCGAGAAATTGATCGGTTTCGAAGGAGCGGGCTGGCGCCGCGACGGCCAGGGCCGCCGCGACCGAAACAGCAACGAAACCCCAGCGCGACCTCAAGGCTCGCCCCTCCCGTTTCTGGCCGCCGAACGGCCCGCGGATCGCTGTCTCCGCGGCTCCCATCGGAAGCGCTTCAGGCTGACGATGCCGGCATCGCTGAAACGCACGCCTTCCCCCTCGAGCAGGATCCGTTGCAGGTGCTCGCTGTCGCCAAGGCCTCGCTGACTGATCCGGCCCTGGGCGTTCAGCACCCGATGCCAGGGCACGTCGTGCTCCTCCGGCAGGCTGCGCAGAGCTCGACCCACGTGACGTGCTCGTCCGGGCCGCCCGGCCAGAAACGCCACCTGCCCATAGGTGGCGACCCTGCCCTCCGGGATCAAGCGGACGACTTCGTAGTACGGCTCGTAGCGAGTTGGTTCTGCCACCATGTGACGGTTCGATCCAGGCCGGCGGAGAATCCCACCGGCGGCGACCAGCCGAGCTCGTCTCGGAGTCTGCCGACGTCGGCCAGGACGAGAGGCGCCTCGCCGGCGACCGCTTCGAGCGCTCCCAACTCTACCCTGCCGGTTCCACCGGCGGCCTGGCAACGCTCGGCCAGGGCGGTAACCAGGTCGCGCACCCTGCGCGGCCGTCCCGACCCGACGTTGACCGGGCCGGTGAGCTCCGATTCCAAGAGGCGCACCAGAGCGTCGGCGGCATCACCGACGTACAGGTAGTCGCGCACCTGGACGCCGGAGGAGCAGCGAGCGGTGTCCCCGGCCAGAAGCGACCGAGCCACCGACGCCACCAGCCTCCCGCCCGGCTCGTGCGGGCCGAAGAGAAAGAAGGTCCGCGCCCAGGCGCCGGACAGCTCGTGGACGCGGCTGGCGGCGGCGAACCACTCGCCCAACGCTCGCTTGGTCGCACCGTACACGCCGCCTCCGGCGAGCGGCGTCCGACCCTCGCTGCAGACCCCGTGACGCCAGTCATACTCCGCCGAGCTTCCGGCCAGGACGGCCCGGCGTCCTCCGGACTCGGCAAAGGCTTCGACCAGTTCCATCGATGCCCGCATCCACGTTAGGTTCGCCGGAGACTCGTAGACGCCCCGGTTGGGCGCCCAAGCCAGATGGATGAGCGCCTCGGCGCCGCTCTGCTCCATCAGTCGCCGGCCGGCGCCCGGCTCGAGGAGATCCGTCCGGTGCCAGCAGACCCGGGTCCCGTCTCCGCACGGGGTCTCGGACTCGCCGATGTCGGTACCGTCGGGAGTTGAGGTCACGGCATCGACCTGCCAACCACCCGCGACCAGCCGCTCCAGGACCGCCCGGCCCAGAAAGCCGCGGGCACCGGTCAAGAGCACCCGGCCCGGGCTACCCACGGACGAACCAGCCGCCGTCACCACTCGCCTCCAACTTCCCGAGGGCGCTTTGGCCGGCATTCCAACGATGGCCCACCTGCCGTCCCACCGCCTCGACTTCGACCACGGCCTGCTAGACTCGCGCGAACGTCCGCGGCCGGCGCCCGGCGCCACCGTCCGGGGCTACGGATCCCGACCTCGAAGCCGGGCCGGCGGGACGCAACAAATCTCGAATCCGACAACATGAACGACGATTCCGGAAGGCTCGAGCGGCCGTTCGAAGCCTAGCAGAGCGCTCGGTCCCCCCGGCCCCAGCCCCGAAACTCGTCCCGAAAGCGATCTAATCTGATGGCGAACCCCGTCTACTCCACCCTCCGCGCGATCTATCGAAAGCTCCACTACTGGATGCGCAAGACCGTCTCGGCCCTAGGCTGGGAGGTCTACCCATCGCGCGATTTCTACTCCCCGATCCCGGTCCTCTCTGAGCTCGAACGAACCCGAGAACAGTGGGACGTGCCTTCCGAGATGGTCGGCGTCGACTACGACCTCGACTCGATGAAGGCGCTGGCGGGAGAGATGGTGGAGGCCTTCGGCGACGAGTACCAGGCCCTGACGCCCTACCAGGAGAACAAGAAGCTGGGCATGGGACCGGGCTTCACCGAGATCGACGCCCAGACGCTCTACATGATGCTCCGGCACCTCAAGCCGAAGCGCTACATCGAGATCGGCTCGGGCTTCTCGACCTACTACGCCTGGATGGCGATCAACAAGAATCGCGAGGAGGGGCGCGAATCGTCCTTCAAGGTCGTCGATCCGTACCCGCGCGACAAACTCAAGACCCTGGACGGCATCGATCTGACCGTGAGCTTCGTCCAAGACGTGCCACTTTCGTACTTCGACGAGCTCCAGGACGGAGACGTTTTCTTCATCGACACGACCCACGTCCTCAAGGTCGGCGGCGACGTCGCCTACCTCTATCTCGAGATCGTGCCGCGTTTGAACCCGGGCGTCACCATTCACGCCCACGACATCCACTTCCCGTACAACGTGCCGCATCCGGCCGAGCAGTACGTCTTCGGCACCAAGTGGCCTCAAGTCTGGACCGAGTCGATGATCCTCCAGGCGTTTCTCGCCTACAACGACCGCTTCAAGATCACCTACTCGGCACCGATGCTCAGACACTTCGACCCGGACTTCCTGGCCCGGACCCTGCCCGGCTACCGCGCTACCATCCCGAAGGACTACGACACCCACTTCGGCTCGGTCTGGTTCCGCCGGACCCGGTAGCAGCCAAGGCCGGAGCTCGCGTTTGCACTCCGGGACGAACCGAGCCCCGGCCGGACTCGAGTCGCACCCGTATCCTCAGGCATGAGCCTCTTCAAGAAACTGAACCGCAGGTTCCAGCGCTGGTGGCTTCACCACCTGAGCTTTTACCCGCCCTTTCTCGGCGCCGGCATTCGGGTACCCCGGGCCGATCCAGCCAACGGCCTTTTCGAGGTCGAGATGCGCCACGGCTTCTACAACAACAACTTCTTCGGCACCCACTTCGGCGGGTCGCTCTACTCGATGTGCGACCCCTTCTTCACCTTGATCCTGACCCAGATGCTGGGGCGCGACTACATCGTCTGGGACAAGGCGGCCCGCATCGAATTCGTGGCTCCGGGCCGGGGCACGGTGCGCGCCCGCTTCGAGATCTCGCGCGATCGCGCCCAAGAGATCCGAGCGGCCGCGGACGCAAGCGGCAAGACCGAGCCGATCTTTCACGCCGAGGTCCTCGACGGCGACGGCAACACCGTCGCCCGCGTCGAAAAAGTCGTCTACGTCCGGCGCAAGCGCTGACGAGCGACGACCGGCGCAGCCCGGGCCGGCGATCCGGCCAAGCTACTCGATCTCGTCCTCGACTTCGTCCTCGATCTCGTCCTCTTCGGACGGCTCCGGCTGCGGGGACTTGAAGTACCAGCGGCCGTCGATTTCCACGAGCTCGAGCGTCTCGTCGCCGGCCTTGGCCGTGGCCTGCGAGCCGTCCACCTGGAGATCCGTGATCTCATCCGGCATCTCCGCTCCGCCTGCCGTGGCGCCCTCTTCTTCATCGCCGATCTCCTCGAGAAAGCCCATCAGATCGCGCAACAGGGCCACCTGATCGACGTCTCCCAGAAGAGCGTCCAGATCCACGTCGTCACCGGCCTCCTCGGCCGCCATCAGGTCCTCCAAGCCATGCCGGCTCAGGATCTCCTGATACTGCTGAGTCACCGCGGCGACCTCCTTGGCGGCCTCGGCCTCAGCCGCCTCGCGCTCGGCATCCTGCTCCGCTTGCTCCTCCGCCGTCATGTCACCCTCCCCGAAAGCCTCGGCCAGTCCCTCACCCAGCTCGGCCGCCATCGCGCCGCCCATGTCCATGAAGGCGACCATCATGCCCGCCATCGCCACCATCATCGCGGTCATCTCGGCCCGCTCCTCGGGAACCATGCAGGCGGCCATCTCAGCCATGTCGCCGGCTTCGGCGGCGGCCATCATGCGGTCAATCAGGGCCTCGGGCGTAGCCGCTCCGGGCGGCTCGCCGGCCGGCTCAGATGCCGTGGCCGGCACCGCCGTTCCGAGCGTGGCAACTGCCAGCAACAGAGCCAGTGGAACGCGCAGACGCGTCAGGATCGAAGAAAACATCGGCACCTCCCGGGCCAGCAGCCCAAAACAATCGGCTCGAACCACGGCAGCGTAGCACGGGCCAACGGGAGCCCTCGCTACATAGGAGGGCGGGGCGGCGACGCGCGACGACCCGGCTCGACGCCGGGCCTCGAGCCTAGGGAGACTGGACGCCGAGCGCGGCCTCGCGAGCCGCCCCCGGCGGCGACATCGACACCCCGTAGGCCAACTCCATCTTGGCGAGCTCCTTCACAACGGCATCCATGCCCTCGTCGTACGAAAACGAATAGACGCGCCACTGATCCTTGGCCCGATAGAAGCTGAAATGAAACTGAAGAGGCTGACGCTCAAAGTAGCCGATGTACCAGAGATACACAAAGCGCGACGAGATGGCGCTGTCGCCTACGGCCTCACTCCCCAGGTAGCCACCAACCAAGTCGTTCAATCCGACGAACTGCGCCCGCAGCTTTCCGACCTGATCGGAGATCGAAGATACCCACTGGTTTGACGAATAGAGCTCATCAATCGCCCGCGCGTGTTCCCCGGCCGCGACCTGCTCGAAGAACCTCTCGGCCAGCTGGGTCGGCCCCAGGGCCGCCGCCTCCGGCTCCTGCGCGGTTGCCGGAGCCGGCGAAGCAATGAGAGCGAGCACAGCCGGCAGAGCCAGTAGCGCCGGCAGCGCGATCACCTTGTTTCGAGCGAAGTCTTGTCTCATGAAGTCGTCCTTTCTCGTTGCCTCTCGAGGCTTCCCAGGTTCTCCGACGAGCCCGGGAACCCGAGTTCACACGGTTCCGCCCGAGTCTACTCATCCCTCGACTTGAACGACGGCACGACCTCCCCGACAATGGACCACGATGAACCGAATTCGGGCGACCGTGCGGCCTGCTCACACCGGCGACCGCGAGGCCCTGGTCGCCTTCCGGCGCGACCTATGGCCGGACGGACCCGAAGCCGAACACCGCGCCGAGCTCGACGCCTATTTCGCGGGCAAGGCCCGAGAATCGCTAACCGTCCTGGTCGCAGTCGATCCGGCCAGCACACCGATCGGCTTCTGCGAGCTCTCCATCCATCCCTACGCCGAAGGCTGCTCCAGCGAGCGCGTCGGCTACCTCGAAGGCTGGTACGTCCTTCCCGACGCCCGCCGTCAAGGCGTCGGCCGGGCCCTCGTCGACGCCGCCCTCGACTGGGCGCGCGGCCAGGGCCTCACCGAATTCGCCTCCGACACCGCAGCAGACAACACCCTCAGCGCCGCCGCCCACCGCGCCCTGGGCTTTGAAGACGTGGGCCTGATCCGCTGCTTTCGGCTGGATCTGTAGGCAGGTTCTTCGAGGCCCGAAGCCTGCCGATCGGCCGGCCTGCGCCCCGATCCTAAATCTTGACGCCGAGCGGCCGGCTCAAGGCGTAGCCCAGGACGACCATGAGGACGAGCCACCAGAACCACCAGGCAAGCGGGATCTGGAGGGCGGCCAGGGAGAGCTCGCCCCAGGAGCGCTCCTCGTAGCGGACGGTGATCTCTTCGACGCCGGAGTCGGCCGGCAGGGGCGGTTCGAGCGGCCGGTCGATCTGGGCCAAGAAGCCCGCAGCGGGACGGTCTGGCGATCGAGCCAGCGCCTTGGGGCCGGGGGCCACTTCCTTGACCAGCTCGTGGCCGGCGTGGCGCACGGTCAGCCGGTGGAGGCCGGGCTCGTCGGCGCGGAGGCGCCAGGACATGGTTCGGTCGAGAGCGCTCCAGACCGAGGGCGAGGTCGCCTCGACCCCGCTCGGGGTCTCGAGATCAATAGCCGGCTTGTCGCCGGCGCCGGTTTCGTCCTCGCCGGCCAGGCGCACGTTCAAGACGAAGTCCTGGCCCACCTCCGGGCCCTCATACCGATACCGACCGTCGAGATGCACGTAGGCCAGGACGAACGGAATCAGGAGCCACAGAAGCGGCACCAGCATCAGCCCCAGGTACTTGAAGTTGGCGATGAGAAACGCCCACTGGGCCTTGAAGATCGCCCGCAGGTCGTTGTTGAAGAGCCGGATCTCGAAGAGCGAGGCCTGCATCTTGCGCTTGATGCGGTCGATGCCGTCCTGGTTCGAGACCCGCTTGAAGACCAGGAGCGCGACGACCGCCGAAAGGAGCGACACCACGGTCAGCCCCACCCAGGCGGACATGCCCTCGAAGGGGCGGTGCAGCAGATCGAAGGCCCAGCGCAGGGCACGGTTGAGAGCGGTCATCAGATCGTCTTCAGGTTCGGTTCCAGGCCGTGCCGGGCGGTCTCGCCCGGAATCCCGGTCTCGGCTCTAGGAGATGTAGCCCAGCCCTTGGAGGCGCTTGCGGATCTCTTCCTCGGAGCCGGCGTCGGCGAGCTTCGAGAGCTCCTTTTCGAGCGCGTGGGTGATGAACTCCTCGGGTGACGAGTAGCCCGCGATGTCGGCGTAGCGCTTGATCTTGGCGACCAGCTCTTTTTCTAGTTTGACTTTGGTGGTTCCACCCATGGTTGATTCCTCTTGGAAGCCTGCCGAGGCGGGCCTGGTTATTGGGAGCCAGCAGAGGCATCCGAGCCAGCACCGAATTCGGCCAGAATCGCGTCGGTCAGTTGGCTCAGGTTCGCGGCCTGGACGGCCGGTTCGAAGTTGGTCAGGAGAATCCCCGGAACGGAGTCATGGTCCATGCAGTGGTCGCCGCTCCAGGCGCCGGTGTTGTCCTCGAGCACCGTCTCGTTGACGTCGCCCAGGGCAGAGTCGCCCGAGCAGCGCACGCCCTTGGCGTAGCCCACCTGAAGGTCCGGACCCAGGTACAGGTAGTCGCCTTCGCCGTAGGTCTGATCGCGCTTGTAGGCCTTGGTCACGGCCTGGGCGCCGGTCGCCGGATCGATCGTCGCCAGGAGCTCGCGCGAGATCTCGTCCAGCAGAGCGTCGTACTCGCCAGGCTGGACGATGCCGTTGGCCTCGCGGCCGGCGAGGTTGACGTAGAGACCGTTCAGTCCCAGTCCGTAGGCGCGGGTGCGGCTCCAGTCGGTGTCCTCGATCAGATTCGGCTTGGCCTTGCCGGTGGTCTTCAGGACCAGATAGCCTTTCTCCACCAGCCACCGGTTGAGGTGGAACTGGCGGCGCCAGCTGGCGAATCCGTGGTCGGACATGACCACCAGCTTGGTGTTCTCCGGCATTCCGGCCAGGGTCTCGCCGACGATCTCGTCGAACTCGGCGTAGATCCCCGGGATGGTGCCGGCGTAGGGGCCGTCCACCTCGGGGTTGTAGGCGGGATGCTCGGGATCGATCGTCCGCATCATCATGTGCGAGATCTGATCCAGGTTGCCGAAGTAGTAGAAGAGGAAATCCCCGTCGAAGCGGTCGAGCACCCAGCGGTACTGCTCGCGAATCTCCCGGCCGGTGACCTCGGCCTGATCCAGGAAGGCCGCGTAGTCAAAGATCTCGGCCGACAGGGCCTTGGTGTCCTCGGGCATGCCCTGGGTATAGAAGCGGCCGGTCTCTTTCGCCAGGCGAGCGGCGTAGTTCTCCGGGGTCGAGATCGGCTTGGCCGGCTTGGCCGGGTCGATGTTGATGGGAGTCACATAGATCTCGAGCTCCGGGGTGGTCTGGCGCACCTGGAAGCGGGCCATGCCGCGCAACGCCGACATCGGCCCCATCTCGAAGTCGATCGGCAGCCAGTCGCTCCATTCGCCGACGCCGACGATGGCCTCGACCTCGCCCACGACCAGGCGCACCCAGGGCTCGTCGGGATCCAGATACGCCTTGAAGCTGGCCTCCAGCCCTTCCGGACCGGCCAGCTTGCCCTCGGCCTCGCCGTTCCAGAGATCGAGCGCCTTGATCTGGCCGCCGTCCACGTTGCGCTCGTTGACGAAAATGTCCGAGGTGTAGAAGGAGAAGGTCCCGGGCGAGCCCAGGATGTCGGGCGTCCCCATGCCCGAGAGCTCCCGGGTGGCGGTGCCCGAGGGCGGGTAGTTGGCCGGCATCCGGTAGATGTGGGTCTGGACGCCGCGCGACTCGAGGGTTTCCCAGAACTCGGGACCGTGACGCAGCAGCTTGAGGCCGCCGCCCCAGAGCGGAATCTCGAACTTGCCGAGCTTGAGCTTCTTGGGCTCTTCGTCCTTGCTCATTGACAGGTACGGCATGGCGGTCTCGGGCTCGCGGTGCAGAAAGTCATAGAGCCCGTGAACCGCCGAGTCGGAGCCGCTGATGAAGTTCGACCAGGCCACCGGGCTCTGGGGCGGAATCGCGGTGCCCAGCGACGAGAACCGGCCTTCCTTCTCGAGGCGCGAGAAGTTGGGCATCCGTCCCTCGTCCATGTAACGCCGGGTAAGCGAATAGTCCATGCCGTCGAAGCCCAGGACGATCACCGGCTGCCCCTGCCAGCGGCCCGCGCACGAGGCGAAGACCGACAAGCCGGCGACGGCCATGGCCACCAGGACGATTCCGAAGCGTTTGCTCATGCCGCAGACGCCTCCTGCGAGTTTTCCCCCGGTTCTTCCGACGCCGCCTGCGGCGACCCCGCCTCGAAACCGCGCCCGGCCGCAAAGAGCGGCTTGCCGTCCATGTGGGCGGGCGGCTCGAGGCCGAAAAGCTCGAGCACCGTGGGCGCGATGTCCACCAGATGTGGATCCTCGCGGTCGAGCTCGTGGTTGCAGAAGAACACTCCCGGCACAATCCGCGGATCGACTCCGTGGTCGCCGCTCCAGGCCTTGACGTTGTCTTCCCAGATCGGCCCCGAGATCACTCCGGTGGCGCCCTCCCAGGAGATCCGGTAGCCGTGGTTGTAGCCCACGACCAGATCTTGGGCGTTGGTCAGATAGGGACCCTGGTAGAGCTCGGCGGTATCGAAGAGCGCGTTGATCGCGGTCTCCCCGGTCTCGGGATCCACCAGCCCGCCCATGCGCTCGATGAGCTCGGCCTTGAGCGCGGCCGCTTCCTCGCCGGGCTCGACGATGCCCTCGGCCTCGCGCCCCTTGAGGTTCAAGTACATGCCGGTCAGGCCCAGAGCGTAGGCCCGGGTCTTCGACCAGTCCACGTCGCGCAGCCAGTCGGAGCTGCCGTCGGCTCCATCCTTGAGCGCGAGGTAGCCGTTCTCCAGCAGCCAGGCGTTCAAGTTGATGCCGCGCCGGAAGGAGGTAAAACCGTGGTCCGAGAGCACCATCAGCAGATCCCCGTCCCGGAGCTTTTCCATCACCCGGCCGATCAACTTGTCGTTGTGCTCGTAGAGGGCTTCGATGGCGTCCTTGTGCTCGCCGGGATCGCGGCCCTCGGCGGCCGGGTGCCCGTCCTCCATATAGCGCCAGAACATGTGCTGGATCCGGTCGGTGCCGTCGAAGACGCAGACCACCGAGCCTTCCCGCACCCGGTCGAGGCTGGAGAAGAACATCTCCTGGCGCTCCTGGTCGATGTCGTAGGACATCTTCAGAAAGGCCCCGTCGTCCACGATGTCCTCGTTGAGCGCCCAGGTGTCTTCGGCGAGGCCCATGGTCGAGAACGGGCCGATCTGCTTGGCCAGATAGGTCGAGTAGTAGCTCGGGTGGGACACCGGCATCGCGGGCTTTTCGGGATCGAGGCTGATCGGGGTCATGTAGAGCGTGGTGTGCTCGCCGGCCTCGAGCAAGAGCAGCCGGCAGATGCCCGACGCCTTGACGCCGAAAGCCGCCGGGAACGACAGCGGCACCCAGTCCGAGAGCTCGCCGCGCCGGACCTCGACCGTCTCACCGTTGAGCGACACCTCGGCCGAAGCGCCGTCGGACGCCGGCGTGACCTTGACCGGCAGCTCCATCGGCCGGCCGTCTCGCAGAAAGATGTTCTCTGGGCCCTCGACCGTCGCGCCCAGTCCCGAGCCATTCCTTGCCAATTCCACCCGGAGGCCGCCTTCCTTGAAGGCTTCGTCCGCGGGCCGGGTGGTAAAGAGCAGAAACGTCCCCTGAGTGCCCAGGAGATCCGGCACCGACATGGCCGAGAGCTCGGCGCCGTAGAACCGGTCCGGCGGGAAGGTGATCGGCACGCGCAGCACGGTGCTCCAGATGCGCTTCTCGCCCAGGAGCGTCCAGAAGGGCTTGGACTTGCGCAGCAGCCGGATCTCGGGCTTGTGCATCGGCAGCCGGAACTTGCCCAGCTCCAGGAACTTCTCGACGCCGCCGATGTCGGCCGAGGACAGAAGCGGCAGGTAGGTCTTCTTGTCCCGGCTCAAAAAGTCGAAGATGTTGTGCTTGGCCGGATGGGTGCCGGTCGAGAACGAAGACCAGGCCACCGGCGAGACCGCCGGATAGGTGGTGCCGATGCGGTGGTAGCAGCCCTCGTCGGCCAGCTTCTGGAAGTTGGGCAGCTTGCCCTCGACCAGGAACTTGTCGGTCAGGCGCGGGTCCTGCCCGTCGAGGCCCACGACCACCAGCCGCTTGATGCGTCCCTTGGGCTTGCGGCCGTACTTCGCGAGGTGGAAGAGCTTGCGAAACGGCCAGACCAGAAGAACCGCGATCACGATGACCACGGTCAGGAAGACCGCGAAGAAGGACGACGCCAGCGCGAAGCCGGCCCCCGGGCCGACGTAAGCCGCCGCCGGGCCGGCCGCGCTCAGCGTGCTCAGCGTGCCCAGAACGGCCGCCGCGGACGCCAGGTTCCGCGCGGAGACTCGGGCTCGGCGGCCGCGGTCAGGGCCGGCCGCCGGAATCGGGGATTTCTCGGCTTCGGGATGGTTCGGTGTCTTCATTCTCACAGGGACTCGGGATAGTCTTCGCAATTCGGGGCGGAGCTCGCGATCGGCCTTAGATGATGCGAGCCGGGATGTGCGGATCGAGATGTTCGGGGGTTCGCACCCGGGACTCGGTAGCAGCGACTCGATCGATCGCCCCGCGTGCAACCAAAATCTTATACCGACTCGGGAAAACTGAAAATGCCTAATTTTTTCCAGAAGATCTACCGGGCGATCCGGTACGGGAAACCGGTCGTCGTGGTCTCGGGCCTGCCCCGATCCGGCACCTCGATGACCATGAAGATGCTCGAGGCCGGCGGCCTGCCGCTCATCACCGACGGCCTGCGCTCGGCCGACGAGGACAATCCCAAGGGCTACTACGAGGACGAGCGCGTCAAGGACCTCCACAACATGGAGGACAAGGCCTGGGTGCGAGCCAGCAGGGGCCAGGGCATCAAGGTCATCTCGAATCTGCTGCGCTCGCTTCCCGCCGACAACAACTATCGGGTGGTCTTCATGCGCCGCGAGCTGGATGAAGTGCTCGCCTCTCAGGCCAAGATGCTGGACCGGCGCGGCGAGGATTCCACCACTGAGGACGAGCGCATGAAGGAGCTCTTCGAGAGCGATCTGTGGCGGGCCCAGTACCAGCTTCGGCGCCAGCCCCATTTCGAGTGGATCGAGGTGCGCTATTCGGACGTCCTGGCCGATCCCCTGGCCCAGGCGCGCAGGATTCGTGACTTCTTGGCGCTGGACCTGGATGTTGACAAAATGGCGACCGTAGTCGATCCCGACTTGTATCGAAACCGCGCTCAAAGCGGGGCTGGAGCTTAGGGAAACAACAGCGACGGGGCGCCGCGCGTCCCGTTCTCCGAGACCGGACCCGCCGGGAGGCATGTCATGAGTCTCAACCTGGCCCAACTGCTCCGCGACTCGGCCCATCGGGTTCCGGACAAGACCGCCATCGTTCTCGGTGACGCGCGGCTGTCCTACCGCGAGCTCCACGGCTCGGCCCAAGCCTTCGCGGGAGCGCTACGGCAGCGGGGGGTCGCGCCCGGCGACCACGTAGCTCTCCTGGTGCCGAACGTGCCCCAATTCGCGATCGCCTACTACGGGATTCTCTACGCCGGCGCGGTCGTGGTGCCCCTCAACGTCCTCCTCAAGGCCGAGGAGATCCACTACCACCTGGAAGACTCCCAGGCCGTGGCGCTGGTCGCCTGGCTCGACTGCCTCGAGCCGGCATCGGAGGCGGTCGCGGACGCGGACGGTTGCCGGCTCTTGGTCGCCGTCCGCCCCCAGGGCGAGCCCGCGGGCGCGGATGCCGGTGCCGGGTCTCAGCCCCCGGAGACCACCGAGGACTTCTCGACCCTCCTGGCCGAGGCCGACCCGCTCACCGAGATCGAACCCACCATGCCCGACGACACCGCCGTCATCCTCTATACGTCGGGCACCACGGGGCGTCCCAAGGGTGCCGAGCTCACCCACTTCAACTCCTTCTTCAACGCCTACTACACCTCGACCAAGCTCTTGCCCTTGCCCGAGGACACCGTCGCCCTGGCGGCCCTGCCCCTCTTTCACAGCTTCGGCCAGAGCGTCATCCTGACCGCCACCCTCGCGGTCGGCGGCACGGTCATTCTGCTGCCGCGCTTCGATCCCACCGCGGCGCTGGAGCTGATGCAAGAGCACCGGGTGACTTTCTTCGGCGGCGTGCCGACCATGTACTTCGCTCTCCTCCATCATCCGGAGGCCGACAGCTACGATCTCTCGAGCCTCCAGTTCTGTATCTCGGGAGGCGCGGCTATGCCGGTCGAGGTGATGACCGCGTTTGACGAGAAATACGGCGTCAACATCCTCGAAGGCTATGGCCTGTCCGAGACCTCGCCGGTGGCCTCGTTCAACGTTCTGGACCGCCCCAAGAAGGCCGGCTCGGTCGGCATCCCGATCCACGGCGTCGAGTTCCGGCTGGAGGCCGACGACGGCTCGATCGTCGAGGAAATCGACACGCCCGGCGAGATCCTGATCAAGGGCCACAACGTCATGAAGGGCTACTTCAACCGGCCCGAGGCCAACGCCGAGTCCATCGTGGACGGCTGGTTCCACACCGGCGACATCGCCACCCGGGACGAGGACGGCTACTACTTCATCGTGGATCGCAAGAAAGACATGATTATCCGGGGCGGCTTCAACGTCTACCCGCGCGAGATCGAAGAGATCCTTTACGCCCACCCCGCCATCCTCGAAGCCGCCGTCATCGGCGCGCCCGACGACCGGCTGGGCGAGGAGGTCAAAGCGGTCGTCGCCTTCAGGGACGGCGAGCGGCCGAGCGCCGACGACCTCGTCGCCTACTGCAAGGAGCGCCTCGCCGCCTACAAATACCCGCGCCTGGTCGAGATCCTAGACGAGCTCCCCAAAGGGCCGACCGGCAAGATCCTGAAGCGGGCGCTCAGATAGCGGGCGGCACGGGACCGGTCCGACGCCATCGCCTGCGACCCAAACCCTGCCGAGAACGTCCGCTAGCCTGCACGTCTCACCCCATCAGGCTGAAGATGCAGGGCATCCAGGCGTGAGCATCGCAGGCCGGCGAAAGCTACGTTGAGGAGCGCAGCGCCTGGATACCGCAGCAGATGCGGTGCCCCACGGCTTCCTGAGCCTGACGACGTGAGACGTCCGGGCTAGAGCCCCCACTCACTCTGGAGATACCCGAGCGTCGCGGCCCGCTCCCCGGCGGTCAGGACCCGGTTGAAGAGGCAGATCTCGGCCAGGTTGCCGTTGAAGTAGTAGTTCGAATGGTACCCACCGCGACCGATTCGTGCCGCCGTCCTCGGGACCGCAAAGGTGTTCGTTGCTGTCGCATGCAGAACACTCCCGTCAATCTCAAAGGCATACTCGCCGTCTTGAGAGCGAATGTTGACGACCCGCCATTGGCTGATGTCGTGAGTAGGATTCCCCGGGACCTTTCGAACGGTCGACAGGAAGCCGTCGTACGCGTATCCGTTCGACCAGACAAAGTGCGGGATGAAATTTCCTGAGTTGAGGTCGACAGGAAACAGGGACTTTGGCTGCGAAGGCGCCGCGCTCGCATGTTTCATGACAACGAACAGCTCGCCACCGTTGGTGAAGTGACTGGCCATTGCCGGGAGATCCAGATACTCATCCGTCCCATCGAAGAACACCGTACCGCGTCCGTTGAGGGCCGCACCTACCGAAGGCTGGACCCCGGAAGCCGGCTGGCTCGCGTCGTTGCCCAGGCTCGACTGATCGCCCCAAAGCGAGACGTCGCCGGCCGAGCTCGTGATGCCGCGGTCCCCGACCAGCCACGAGACGATGCCCGTGGTCGCGCCGCACGATCCCGGAGGCGCCGTGCCCGACCACACCAGCGCCGGATTCGACTCGACCGAGCCGGACTGATCGGTCGCGACACAGGTGTAGGAGCCGGTATCGCCGACCTGGCTGTCCGTAATCGTCAGCGTCTGGGTCGCGACCCCGGCGATCCGGCCGCCGCCGCCCAGGAGCGCTGCGTCCTTCTTCCACGCGTAGCTCACCGGCCAGGCGCTCGCCGCCGAGCAGCTCATCGAGATCGTCTCACCCAAACCCACCGTCTGCCCGGTGGGATGCTGCGTGATCGTCAGGTCCGGATACGGCACCTCGAACTCGATCTTCTGAATCTCCGGCGCCCGGTCCCAGTTGTTGCCATAGATCTCATGAAACTTGTACACCTGGACGACCACGTCCGAGTAGTCGGTGATCGTCGCGGCGGCCGAAGCCGGCACCGCGATACGCAAGACCGACGGAGCGAAATTGAACGGATAGTTACCAAGTCCCGTGGTCACGCCTCCGGCGATGAGCTTGACGCGCACGGTCACGGGCTCCTTGTGGACGGCTTTCGCCGTAATCCGGAGCACGTGACCAGAATCCGTCATCGGATCCACCATCGGGGCCATCCGGACATTGAAATAGTCGCGGGTGCCGTTACTCGTCGTGCTCGTGACTCCCGCGCCCTCGTCTTGTAGGTTCTCGTGGAGCGGCGTCGGAGAGAACCCGTCGTTGGCCGTTGTCGCGATCGGCAGGACTCGCTGCACGGGATCCGTTTGCTGTGGGATCCGCAGTTCCAGGGCCTTGATCTCGACACGGCTGTCGGCATAGGAGTTGGGCCCACAGCAGTGGTACTTGTTGACCTGAAGCTGAAGATCCGAGTAGTCCGTGATGTTGGCTGCCGTCTGGGCCGGCACCGACCACTTGACCCAGGTAAACGAGCTCCCCAGATTGACGTACTTCCAGCCGATCGACGAACCGTTCTGCACTAGCTTCACCTGAACACTGGTTGCCGACTTCAGCCAGCGCGCCAACATCCAGACCTCGTGGCCCAGGTCCGTGTCCGGATCGGGCAACGGAGCCATCCGAACCGTAAAACCCTCGCCCCAGCTACTCGTCTGTCCGACATAGTCCCGGGTCCAGACGATGTTCGTCAGGTCATCCAACTGCTCGTCCTGGGGCGACGGGTGGAAGTTCGACGATGAGATCTTCGCGATCGGATACGCCCGCCACCATTCGAAGGTCAGCGCCGCGGCATCCGAAGCCGTCGAACCAAACGTCCCCGTCGCCACGCAGGCGTAGTCGCCTTCGACCGAGGCATCCGAGTTGACGATCGCAAGCGACGCCGTCGTCGCCCCCGAGATCAACCCGCCGTCCACCAGATCCACGCCATCCTTCTGCCACTGGTACGCGATCGTCCCGCCGGCGTCCTCGGTTGCCGCGCACGCGAACCCGACGTCCCCGCCGGCGATGACCGACGTCGCGGCCGGCTGCTGAGTGATCGTCGGGGCGGCCCCGGCCGAGAGACTCGCAGTCGCCGAAACGGCCGAGCCGTACGGGCTCGCCACCTGGCACGAGTACTCACCCACATCCCCGGCCTCGAGATCGGTCATCGTCACCGTCGGCGTCGAGGCTCCCGAGATCCGGGCCGAATCCACCAGACCGACCCCATCCTGGAACCACAAGTACGCCAACGTACCGCTGCCCGTCGCCGAGCACGAGAAACTGGCCTGACCTCCCAGCGGCGCCGTCGCGGGCTCCGGATCGGCCGTAATCGCCGGCGGCACGCCCACGTCCAGGACAGCCTCGTCCGAGTACGCCGAAGCATCGCTTTCCATCGCCACGCACCGGTAGGCGCCGGCATCGGCAAGCTGGGCGTTCGTGATGGTGAGACTCTCGGTCTCGGCACCCGAGATCGAGCCGCCGTCCACCAGATCCACGCCGTCCTTCTGCCACTGGTAGACCAGCGACTCCGAACCGGAGGCGGCACAAGTGAAGTTGGCCGTCTGCCCCACCCCGATCGTCTGACCCGAAGGGTGCTGCGTGATCGCCGGCGGAATCGGCACCTCGAACTCGATCTTCCGGATCTCGACGCGCCGGTCCGAGCCGTTGACGCCGGCGTGGGTCTTCTCGACACCCAGCCTTAGATCCGTGTAGTCGGTAATCAGCGCCGCGAGCGCCGTCGGTAACTCGATCCGTACCACCTTCGTCCACGAGGGGAACGAGACATCCAGAGTCGCCAGAAGCGCCGGCCCCTGATAGAGGCTCAGCCGAACCTCCACAGGCTCCGCATCGAGAGCCGCGCCCCACACCCTGACCACATGCCCCTCATCCACCCCCGGATCGCTCACCGCGCCCATCCGCACCACGAAGGCATCCAACGTACCGTCCGCGACCGTGGACGTCGCGACGTTGTCCGCGTCGTCCAGTTGTTCATGAATCGGCTCTGCGCTGAAGCCTTCGTTCGACTCCGTAGCCACCGGCACGGCGATCTCCACCGGCGTCGGCGACGGCGGCACCCGGAAGACGATGCGCTCGAGCTCGGCCCGGCAGACATTGGCCGGATCGTGGATCTTCTCGACCTCGATCTGGACGTCGCCGTAGTCGCTGATGTTGGCCGCGGCCTCGGCCGGGACCTCCAACCGCACCCAACCGTCCTCGCTCGTGGCCTCGTCCTCCAGCACCAGACTCCCCGAGGCCAGCTCGATCGAGCCTTGAGAGAGCCTCACCTCGATGGCACACGTCGCCGCATCGAGCGCGTTGCCCCAGACATAGACCTCGTGACCGTAGTCGGTGTTCGGATCGTCCACCGCGGCCATCCCCACCCGGAGCGAATCCAACACGCCGTCATCGGCGGTCGATGTCGCCAGATTCTCCTGGTCGTTCAGCGCCTCGTGAATCGGCTCGGTCTCGGCCGTGTTGGTGAAGCCTTCGGAAGAGATCGTCGCGATCGGGTAGGCCTTCCAGGGAATGTGGCGAACGGTAAAGATCCCGGACGTCATGGATCCTAGTGGGTTCGAGACGGAGCAGTAGTACTCGCCGGCCTCCAGCCCATCGGCGTTCGTAATCCGAAGGGTCTGACTGTCAACTCCCGCGATCGGACCTCCGTCGGCAGCGGCTGCAGAGTCCTTGTACCACTGCCAGGTCAGCGGTTCGGCCGCCTCGACCCAGCAGCGGAGATCGGCCTCTCCACCCCGGTTCGTCTCGATCGTGACCGGCGAAGTGACGATCGTAGGCGCAGCACCGACGGACATCTCAGCTTCCTCGGACTCGGCTTCGCCAACGGGGTTCTCGACGCGGCACCGGTATCGTCCGGAGTCTGGCTCTTCGAGCGCGCTTAGCGTCAACGTCGCGGTACCCGCGCCCGAGACCCCGACACCATCCAAGAGTTCTTCATCATTCTTCAGCCACCGATAGACGAGCGGCGGCGCGCCAGTCGCAACACACGAGAGGCTCACTGTTTCGCCCTCGGTGGCCGTAGCGTCCTGCGGCTGGACAACGATTGCCGGGGCCAGCTGGACTCGCACGACGACCGTCTCCAGATCGGAGGCCGCATCCAAGTCGTCTCGGACCCTCAATCCCACCGTATAGCTCGTCTCGCTCACACCCGGTCCGACGACGAAAGTATGTGTCGTCTCCGCCAGCGCCGCACCGTCAGCTGCCGTTCCGTCACCAAAATCCCACTCGTAGGAGACGATCGGGTGCAGCGGATCGCTCGTCGAGTACGTCGCGTCAAAGCCCACCTCATCGCCGTCGAGCACCGTAACCACCCCCCCTTCCGCCCGCGGACTCGTGACGAAGGTCGCGACCGGACCATCGACCGCGGTGATCTCTAGCTCGGCGAAAGCGGTCTGGCCATCGTCATCGGTTACCTCGAGCTCGACCACGTACACACCTGGCTCTTCGTAGATGTGATCCACTTGCTCTTCGGCCGGGCCCGCGTGTCCGTCGCCAAACTCCCAAGCATAGGTCAACGGATCGGTCGTCGAATCGCTACCGTAGAGATCCAGTTGCTGGCGGGTGGAGATCTTGACCGGAGCCGGAAGCTCTTGCCCGGCCCGGAACGCTGCGATCGAAGCTGAAGGCGGATTCTCGAGGCGGGTCAAATGCAGGACCGCGAAGTCTCCCGCCGCCTGCGGGTAGCCGAAGGTCTCACAGTTGGAAACGCCGTCCCGCTTGATGTCTTCGAGAAAGTACCCGTTCGCAAACGGATTCTTCCAAGAGGCCAGGTACGACGAGCCCACGGTCAGCGAACAGACTTGGACACCCTGTTCAGCGTACACAACGAACTCCTTGCCGTTTGGAGCAGCAAGTCCGCACTTCTGGTTCGCCGAGAACCCGGGACACGGAGTCCCGCTGGAGAACAGCGCAAAGTTCGGCGAGCTCGAGCCGACGATGCCTTCTTGGGCGGGAGCAACCGGCGCCAGGTGCTTGAGCCGGCTCTTGGACCTGGCGATCCCCTCACTGCCTTGGACGTAGTCGCCATTGTCATTGATCTTGTCGATGATCGCTTGGATCTCTCCGAGCGCAAGTCCATAGTCCCGGGAACCGTTCTTCTGAGTTTGGTTGGGAAAGTTCTGGCCCGGCTTGTACCAGACCAGGTCCTCGGTCTCGAGATCCATCAGGATCGGGTGCTGCCCTCGTAGGAACGCTTTCCACGCCCGCTTCGGATTCGGATTCTCGGCGTCAACATGGTCCGTGTCAAAGATGAGGACCGCATCGCCGCCGGCCCAGTCAGGCGAATCCGGATCGTTCCCGCAAAAGGAGACCAGATCCGCGCCCGTGCCGATCAGAGCGGTGTTGGACGCCCCGAACCAGCAGGAGGCCCAGGCCAGGCAGGGTTTCTGACCGCAGATCTTTTTCTTGATCTCGGTGACAACTAGCCTCTGCCACTTCTCCCCAGCCACCTGGCCGGTCACGACGCTCTCGTTCGAAACTTCAAAGAAGGTGTTGGTGCAGCCCTTGGTCTGGTTCAGGATGTAGTTGGCGTAGTAGATCTGCTCGTCAAGAATCCCGTCGGAGTGGAGTGCCCTGCCGTCCGCGAATTCCTTACGATACGGATTCCGGGCCCAACCATCGACTCCACCCTCTTCCTTCCGTAAGCTAATGGGCAGACTCCACCCCTGGAAGAGCATCGTGCTCATGTAGAGGTCGTTGTCGGCGGCCTCGTTGAGACGGGCCTTGAGGAGATCTGCGTACGCCTGGTTGTAACCATTCCCAGGCTCATCCGCCGTCGGCAAAAAGCTCTTGCCGGGATCCATGCACTTGTACTGGCTTGCGCTATACGGAATGGGGTCGTAGAAACAGTCCTCCCAGTACCATCCCCGGGTGAAATTGTGGCCTTTGCCGCGTAGCTTGCTCATGTAGCCTTCGAGCTTGTTCATTCGCTCGTGCTTCTGCACCACGCTCCAGCTATGGGCTCCGGTCAGGACATAGGCGGCGTTTCCGTCCTGTGTCAGATAGCGCGGATTGAACCCCAGAATGCCCAGGCGCGGCAGCTTGGCCGCGGAGCCTCCGCCGGTGCACGAGCCCACTTCAGACGAGCCCTCCGAGACCGTGACTTGAATCGAGATGACCGCGCCGAAGAGGCCCGCAGTTGGTTCCCAGATCTGCCACTGGGTCGCGTAGGTACCTATCGCCGACGGGGCAGTTCGCGTGAAGCCAAAGACATGGCTTCCCTGCGAAGCCACCGTCCCACCGTACGACCTCTTCACGAACGTACCGCTAATGTCTCGCAGCTCGGGAGTCACCCAGTTGCGCCGTCCGCTGTTCTTGACCTCGATGACAAAGCGGATGGACCCTCCCGGCGCCACCTGAACCGAGGCGTTCTTCTTCACCTCCTCGGAATCGTAGTCCAGACAAACAACTTCGATGTCCTGTCCGTAGGGCGTCCCAAAAGCCTCGGTCTCGTCCTCTCGAACCTCGACCATGGTCCAACTGGTAGAGAGATTCATAACCTCGGGCTCCGACGGGTCCAAGATCGGAGCCGAGAGGGTCATTTCGAACGGATGGGTGCCGTTCTCACCGACGACGACACCGTCGGGAAGCTTAACCATACGGATCCTTCGCCAGAACCGGTCGTTCTTCCCCGCCACGGGGCGCAGACGGTGGTGCGGCTTTCTCTCTTTCCAGTTCTTGGTGCCGGTATTTCTCATCGTCAAGGTAGCGGGGTAGGTCGAGCCGCACTGCATCGTGGATGGGAAGTCGATACCGCTTGGAACGGGCGCCGCGTCCAGCGGCTCCGGCTCCTGGCAATCCGTGACGTCGATCGACAACGTCGTGGCCTCCCCGAACGGCACTCCCGCGCCTGTGTGCATCCGCCAGGTCGTCGTATGCGTCCCGTTCTCGCTCGGAGCCACAAGGCGTACCGGGAATCGCCGATCCCGGGTTGGACGAACGTCTTGCCCTCGAACCTTGAGATTCTTGGTCCCGAAGGGGCCGTCGAACAGACGAAGAGAGTACTTGCCCTTCTTCCAGCGAGTGTCGCCGGTATTGAGGAATGCGACGTGGTAGTCGCCCTCCGCACCGCAGCTCATGGTCGCGGGGACCGTCGTCTTGGTCTCCACGAACTGGGCATCGTTATTGGCGCACTGCGAAGTGAGGGTCCACGGCAGCTCTTCGCCGAAGGGTTTTCCCTTGTGCGGTCGCATTCGGAACGTGACGTCGTGGACGCCATAGGCTTCCGGAGCCGTCAGCCGCACCGGGAATCGATGGGTCTCCAGGGGTTGGACGGTCGTATTCACCG
The DNA here is from genome assembly GCA_965223155.1 of Candidatus Multivoradales bacterium. Taxonomy (GTDB): domain Bacteria; phylum Acidobacteriota; class Thermoanaerobaculia; order Multivoradales; family JAHEKO01; genus CALZIK01. The sequence continues at coordinate 35,099 of CBDCVR010000013.1, read as the reverse complement.
GTAGCGGAATCGAGACTTCGGGATGGAACGGATTGTCAGGCGTGTACAGGTGCTGGCCATCCCCCTTCTTCCGTCTTGGCCTCCAAGTGCGGCCTCCGACGTTCTTCATCTCCACCCAAAGATCGCCGGACTCTCCGACCGTCTCGCCACAAGGCACTGAGCCGGGGAGGTTATGCCCGACGACAATCGCGTTGTTCTGGGTGCGCCTCGGACACCACACCCGCACCGTGTGTTCGTAGGGATGCGGAAAGGTCGATCCGTCTGGGAGGCCCATCTCCCAGACTGCGGTGTACTCGACAAAGGTCGTGTAGTTTGAATGTTCAGGTGCCGTGAGAGTGACCGGAAAATCGTAGACCTTGCCTCTCCGAACCGTGGTCCCCGCCTTGAGCTTGTACACACGGGTTCCGGCCTTGACCAGGGGGTTGTCCGCCGTCGTCAGCCGCTGGCCGGCGCCGCCGTCCGCCAGGCGCTTCCAAGGCTGCCCCTTGTTCTTCATCCGCACGTACCCGGACACCGAATCGCCACACATCATGTCGTCCGGCAGATCGTCCGGAGCGTCGTACACCGGCCGGGCGACGTTGGCCGCCGCCGCCGGGGACACCAGTCCAAGAGCCGAGGCGGCAAGAATCACGAAGCCAGCGAGGAACGTACCCCATCGTCTTGGCGCGGCCTTCCGAGAAGCTATGTCGAGTCCACCATTTCCCATCGTGTTCTCCCCTGTCTTGGATTGCCCTACTTCAATTTGGCCGGCCTGCGCCGGTAAAGAAGGTTGGTTGAGCCCGGACGAGGGCCACCTCTGCGCCGGTACATCAAGTGCTGCGCGCCACGACACGCCCCGACTCCGTCGGATGTCGTAGCCAAAGAGATATCCCCGAACACCGCTGATTTCGCCAAGAGTTTGGGCCGGGACCAAGTCTCTCCTCGATCGCCACTTCGCACAGACAGCAGGGCGGCATCGGCCGGCCCGACCTCCGACCAGGCCACGTGGACCGCCAGGCCCGCTACTGCCAGTGCCGCCGCACGGGCGGTTGGAATGTCTGCGTCCAGGTCGATACTGAGTTTCCGGCCTTCTGAGTGAAACCCACCGCCGACGTTGTTGTCGTAAACGACCTCAATCGAAACCGGTTCCTCTGGGAATCTCCGCCAAACCGTATGGACATCGCTTCCGGATGTCGCTAGGCCCTCGATATGCGAAGAGAAGGTCTCTGGGCCGCTCTGATCCAAGAACAGCTGCTTCGACCAGGTCGCGCCTCGGTCTCCTGAGACTTGATGGCGAGGACCATGACCTTGCGGGTCGTGGGCGCTCCACACCAGATGCAAACGCGGAGCGAGGCCAGGCCGTGGTCCGGCCAAGGCGATCCGCGGACCATTCGCTATCACCCGCGGTGTTGCCCTCCGGCGAGTCCAGGACTCGCCCCCGTCGGTGCTCACCGCAAGGTCGATTCGTGGGTTTTCGAACCGCTGTTTCGGCCCCTTTCCCCCGAGCCGATAGGCCACGTAGACCTCCTCGCCCGATGCCGCCAACGACGGCGCCTCGGCGTAGAAGGACGGCGGAGACAGCAACCGCGGCTCGCTCCAGGTGCGACCGGCGTCCCGGCTCGAGGCGTAGAAGACCCGCGGCTTCCGATGCTTCCGGCGATCTCGTACTGTTCGGTCCGCCCAAGCCAGGTGCAGCACGTCGCCGACCACGGCAAGGCTGACGGACCCGTAGAGCGCGTCGAATGCCACCGCTCGCTCGCGACCCCACGTCAGCCCGCAATCCAGACTGCGTCGATAGTAGATGGCCGTCACGAGAGGCTCGAGCGAAGCCTCCCCGTAGTACACGGCATGGACAGTGTCCCCGGATGCGCCCAGGGCCGCTCCGCGCGATGCGTGATTGGTCGTGTGAAACCTCTGCGGCCGACTCCAGGCCGCCTCGGCGGGATATGCCCCCCAGGCCAGAACACAGACCATCAACAGTCCCCCAACGCTCAACCATCGGGCTCGGCAATCGGTCATACGGACCTCCTTCGTTCCCGGCAGCGTAGCACCGGGCAAGTGTCCGCAGTCGTCAGCCGCTGCCCGGCGCCGCCGTCGGCCAGGCGCTTCCAGGGCTGTCCCTTGTTCTTCATCCGCACGTACCCGGACACCGAATCGCCACACATCATGTCGTCCGGCAGGTCGTCCGGAGCGTCGTACACCGGCCGGGCGACGTTGGCTGCTGCCGCCGGGGAGGCCAGTCCAAGGGCCGAGGCGGCAAGAATCACGAACCCCGCGAAGAGCGGATGCAACCGCCTTGGCCCGGCCTTCCGAGAAGCTATGTCGAGTCCACCATTTCCCATCGTGTTCTCCCCTGTCTTGGATTGCCCTACTTCAATTTGGCCGGCCTGCGCCGGTAAAGAAGGTTGGTTGAGCCCGGACGAGGGCCACCTCTGCGCCGGTACATCAAGTGCTGCGCGCCACGACACGCCCCGACTCCGTCGGATGTCGTAGCCAAAGAGATATCCCCGAACACCGCTGATTTCGCCAAGAGTTTGGGCCGGGACCAAGTCTCTCCTCGATCGCCACTTCGCACCGACAGCAGGGCGGCATCGGCCGGCCCGACCTCCGACCAGGCCACGTGGACCGCCAGGCCCGCTACTGCCAGTGCCGCCGCACGGGCGGTCGGAATGTCTGCGTCCAGGTCGATACTGAGTTTCCGGCCTTCTGGATGAAACCCACCGCCGACGTTGTTGTCGTAGACGACCTCAACCGAAAACGGTCCTTCCGGACGCCTTCGCCAAACCGTGTGGACGTCCCCGTCGGAAGTCGCCAAGCCTTCGATATGCGAAGAGGCGGTCTCTGGGCCGCTCTGATCCAAGAACAGCTGCTTCGACCAGGTCGCGCCTCGGTCCCCTGAGACTTGATGGCGAGGACCATGACCTTGCGGGTCGTGGGCGCTCCACACCAGATGCAAACGCGGAGCGAGACCAGGCGGCGATTCGGCCAAGGCGATCCGCGGGCCATTCGCCGTAACTCGCGATGTTGCCTTTCGGCGAGTCCAGGACTCGCCCCCGTCGGTGCTCACCGCAAGGTCGATTCGTGGGTTTTCGAACCGCTGTTTCGGCCCCTTTCCCCCGAGCCGATAGGCCACGTAGACCTCCTCGCCCGATGCCGCTAACGACGGCGCCTCGGCGTAGAAGGACGGCGGAGACAGCAACCGCGGCTCGCTCCAGGTGCGACCGGCGTCCCGGCTCGAGGCGTAGAAGACCCGCGGCTTCCGATGCTTCCGGCGATCTCGTACTGTTCGGTCCGCCCAAGCCAGGTGCAGCACGTCGCCGACCACGGCAAGGCTGACGGACCCGTAGAGCGCGTCGAATGCCACCGCTCGCTCGCGACCCCACGTCAGCCCGCAATCCAGACTGCGTCGATAGTAGATGGCCGTCACGAGAGGCTCGAGCGAAGCCTCCCCGTAGTACACGGCATGGACAGTGTCCCCGGATGCGCCCAGGGCCGCTCCGTGCGATACGTGATTGGTCGTGTGAAACCTCTGCGGCCGACTCCAGGCCGCCTCGGCGGGATACGTTCCCCAGGCCAGAACACAAACCATCAACAACCCCCCAACGCTCAACCATCGGGCTCGGCAATCGGTCATACGGACCTCCTTTGTCCCAGGCAGGCTAGCATCGGGCAAGAGTCCGCAGTCGTCAGCCGCTGGCCGGCGCCGCCGTCGGCCAGGCGCTTCCAGGGCTGTCCCTTGTTCTTCATCCGCACGTACCCGGACACCGAATCGCCACACATCATGTCGTCCGGCAGGTCGTCCGGAGCGTCGTACACCGGCCGGGCGACGTTGGCCGCCGCCGGGGACACCAGTCCAAGAGCCGAGGCGGCAAGAATCACGAGCCCCGCGAAGAGCGGATGCAAACGCCTTGGCCCGGCCTTCCGAGAAGCTATGTCGAGTCCACCATTTCCCATCGTGTTCTCCCCTGTTAACTGGTCTTACTTCAATCTGGCCGGCCTGCGCCGGTAGAAGAGCGTCGTCGAACCTGGGCCGGACCCGAGTTGGCGCCGGTAGAGCAAGTGCTGGGCACTCCGGCACGCTCCGGCTCCATCGGGTGTCGTTGCCAAGGCGGTATCCCCAACGACTCTTGACTTGGCCAAGAGCTTGGGCCGGGACCAGGTCCTCCCCCGATCGCCGCTCCGCACCGACAACAAGACTGTGGACAGAGGCCCGTCTTCCGACCAGGCCACGTGGACCGCCAGGCCCGCTACTGCCAGTGCCGCCGCACGGGCGATTGGAATGTCTGCGTCCAGGTCGATACTGAGTTTCCGCCCTTCTGGATGAAACCCACCGCCGACGTTGTTGTCGTAAACGACTTCGATCGCAACCGGCTCCTCTGGGAATCTCCGCCAAACCGTATGGACATCGCCGCCGGAAGTCGCTAGGCCCTCGATATGCGAAGAGAAGGTCTCTGGGCCGCTCTGATCCAAGAACAGCTGCTTCGACCAGGTCGCGCCTCGGTCTCCTGAGACTTGATGGCGAGGACCATGACCTTGCGGGTCGTGGGCGCTCCACACCAGATGCAAACGCGGAGCGAGGCCAGGCCGTGGTCCGGCCAAGGCGATCCGCGGGCCATTCGCTATCACCCGCGGTGTTGCCCTCCGGCGAGTCCAGGACTCGCCCCCGTCGGTGCTCACCGCAAGGTCGATTCGTGGGTTTTCGAACCGCTGTTTCGGCCCCTTTCCCCCGAGCCGATAGGCCACGTAGACCTCCTCGCCCGATGCCGCCAGCGACGGCGCCTCTGCGTAGAAGGACGGAGGAGACAGCAACCGCGGCTCGCTCCAGGTGCGACCGGCGTCCCGGCTCGAAGCGTAGAAGACCCGCGGCTTCGAGCGCTTCCGTCGATCTCGTACTGTTCGGTCCGCCCAGGCCAGGTGCAGCACGTCGCCGACGGCGGCAAACCCTAGCTCGCCGTGGAACTCGTTGACGGCTACGTGCTGCTCTCTACTCCACGTGGTGCCGCAGTCCCGGCTCCGGCGGTAGTAGATGATCGACTTCTGTTCGAGCGACGGATCTTCTCCGTAGTAGACGGCATGCAGCGTATTTCCCGACGCCGCAAGAGCCACGCCATCTTCAAGAAACACTGTCTTGTGCAAGACTTGCGGCCGACTCCAGGCCGCCTCGGCGGGATACGTTCCCCAGGCCAGAACACAAACCATCAACAAACCCCCAACGCTCAACCATCGGGCTCGGCAATCGGTCATACGCACCTCCTTTGTCCCAGGCAGGCTAGCACCGGGCAAGAGTCCGCCGTCGTCAGCCGCTGCCCGGCGCCACCATCGGCCAGGCGCTTCCAGGGCTGCCCCTTGTTCTTCATCCGCACGTACCCGGACACCGAATCGCCACACATCATGTCGTCCGGCAGATCGTCCGGAGCGTCGTACACCGGCCGGGCGACGTTGGCCGCCGCCGCCGGGGACACCAGTCCAAGAGCCGAGGCGGCAAGAATCACGAGCCCCGCGAAGAGCGGATGCAAACGCCTTGGCCCGGCCTTCCGAGAAGCTATGTCGAGTCCACCATTTCCCATCGTGTTCTCCCCTGTCTTGGATTGCCCTACTTCAATTTGGCCGGCCTGCGCCGGTAAAGAAGGTTGGTTGAGCCCGGACGAGGGCCACCTCTGCGCCGGTACATCAAGTGCTGCGCGCCACGACACGCCCCGACTCCGTCGGATGTCGTAGCCAAAGAGATATCCCCGAACACCGCTGATTTCGCCAAGAGTTTGGGCCGGGACCAAGTCTCTCCTCGATCGCCACTTCGCACAGACAGCAGGGCGGCATCGGCCGGCCCGACCTCCGACCAGGCCACGTGGACCGCCAGGCCCGCTACTGCCAGTGCCGCCGCACGGGCGGTTGGAATGTCTGCGTCCAGGTCGATACTGAGTTTCCGGCCTTCTGAGTGAAACCCACCGCCGACGTTGTTGTCGTAAACGACCTCAATCGAAACCGGTTCCTCTGGGAATCTCCGCCAAACCGTATGGACATCGCTTCCGGATGTCGCTAGGCCCTCGATATGCGAAGAGAAGGTCTCTGGGCCGCTCGGATCCAAGAACAGCTGCTTCGACCAGGTCGCGCCTCGGTCTCCTGAGACTTGATGGCGAGGACCATGACCTTGCGGGTCGTGGGCGCTCCACACCAGATGCAAACGCGGAGCGAGGCCAGGCCGTGGTCCGGCCAAGGCGATCCGCGGACCATTCGCTATCACCCGCGGTGTTGCCCTCCGGCGAGTCCAGGACTCGCCCCCGTCGGTGCTCACCGCAAGGTCGATTCGTGGGTTTTCGAACCGCTGTTTCGGCCCCTTTCCCCCGAGCCGGTAGGCCACGTAGACCTCGTCGCCCGATGCCGCCAACGACGGCGCCTCGGCGTAGAAGGACGGAGGAGACAGCAACCTCGGATCGCTCCAGGTGCGACCGGCGTCCCGGCTCGAAGCGTAGAAGACCCGCGGCTTCGTGCGCTTCCGGCGATCCCGTATCGTTCGGTCCGCCCAGGCCAGGTGCAGCACGTCACCGACGGCGGCAAGGCTGACGGACCCGTAGAGCGCATCGAATGCCACCGCTCGCTCGCCGCCCCACGTCAACCCGCAATCCAGACTGCGTCGGTAGTAGATGGCCGTCACGAGAGGCTCGAGCGAAGCCTCCCCGTAGTACACGGCATGCACAGTGTCCCCAGATGCGCCCAGGGCCGCTCCCTGCGATACGTGATTCGTCGTGTGAAACCTCTGCGGCCGACTCCAGGCCGCCTCGGCGGGATACGTTCCCCAGGCCAGAACACAAACCATCAACAAACCCCCAACGCTCAACCAGCGGGCTCGGCAATCGGTCATACGGACCTCCTTTGTCCCAGGCAGGCTAGCACCGGGCAAGAGTCCGCCGTCGTCAGCCGCTGCCCGGCGCCACCATCGGCCAGGCGCTTCCAGGGCTGCCCCTTGTTCTTCATCCGCACGTACCCGGACACCGAATCGCCACACATCATGTCGTCCGGCAGGTCGTCCGGAGCGTCGTACACCGGCCGGGCGACGTTGGCCGCCGCCGCCGGGGACACCAGTCCAAGAGCCGAGGCGGCAAGAATCACGAAGCCAGCGAGGAACGTACCCCATCGTCTTGGCGCGGCCTTCCGAGAAGCTATGTCGAGTCCACCATTTCCCATCGTGTTCTCCCCTGTTGAATGGCCTACTTCAATCTAGCCGGCCTGCGCCGGTAGAAGAGCGTCGTCGAGCCTGGGCCGGACCCGAGTTGGCGCCGGTAGAGCAAATGCTGGGCACTCCGGCACGCTCCGGCTCCATCGGGTGTCGTTGCCAAGGCGGTATCCCCAACGACTCTTGACTTGGCCAAGAGCTTGGGCCGGGACCAGGTCCTCCCCCGATCGCCACTTTGCACAGACAGCAGGGCAGCATCGGCCGGCCCGACCTCCGACCAGGCCACGTGGACCGCCAGGCCCGCTACTGCCAGTGCCGCCGCACGGGCGGTCGGAATGTCTGCGTCCAGGTCGATACTGAGTTTCCGGCCTTCCGGATGAAACCCACCGCCGACGTTGTTGTCGTAGACGACCTCAACCGAAAACGGTCCTTCCGGACGCCTTCGCCAAACCGTGTGGACGTCCCCGTCGGAAGTCGCCAAGCCTTCGATATGCGAAGAGGCGGTCTCTGGGCCGCTCTGATCCAAGAACAGCTGCTTCGACCAGGTCGCGCCTCGGTCTCCTGAGACTTGATGGCGAGGACCATGACCTTGCGGGTCGTGGGCGCTCCACACCAGATGCAAACGCGGAGCGAGGCCAGGCCGTGGTCCGGCCAAGGCGATCCGCGGGCCATTCGCTATCACCCGCGGTGTTGCCCTCCGGCGAGTCCAGGACTCGCCCCCGTCGGTGCTCACCGCAAGGTCGATTCGTGGGTTTTCGAACCGCTGTTTCGGCCCCTTTCCCCCGAGCCGATAGGCCACGTAGACCTCCTCGCCCGATGCCGCCAACGACGGCGCCTCGGCGTAGAAGGACGGAGGAGACAGCAACCGCGGCTCGCTCCAGGTGCGACCGGCGTCCCGGCTCGAGGCGTAGAAGACCCGCGGCTTCGAGCGCTTCCGGCGATCTCGTACTGTTCGGTCCGCCCAGGCCAGGTGCAGCACGTCGCCGACGGCGGCAAACCCTAGCTCGCCGTGGAACTCGTTGACGGCTACGTGCTGCTCTCTACTCCACGTGGTGCCGCAGTCCCGGCTCCGGCGGTAGTAGATGATCGACTTCTGTTCGAGCGACGGATCTTCTCCGTAGTAGACGGCATGCAGCGTATTTCCCGACGCCGCAAGAGCCACGCCATCTTCAAGAAACACTGTCTTGTGCAAGACTTGCGGCCGACTCCAGGCCGCCTCGGCGGGATACGTTCCCCAGGCCAGAACACAAACCATCAACAACCCCCCAACGCTCAACCGTCGGTGCCATCGGCAATCGGTCATACGGACCTCCTTTGTCCCAGGCAGGGTAGGACCGGCGAGGTCCCAAGAGTCGAAGAGCCCCGTCCAGTGCCGCCGCATCTGGCCGTGGTTCGGCCCGAGCGCCGCAGATCGAGTTGTCTCAGTACGCGATCGGATGAGGTTCCCATCTCCCTCCGCTCACCACACATGAGCCTCCCTACACATGATTCGACCGGGCCTCAAGCCCGGCGTCCCGACTCTAGGGGAGGACCAGCAGATTGATCCTAGATCTTGCGGCGAAACATTGCAAATGACGCCGCAAGGTCAAGTGGCTCTTCGTAGGGCCTGACGGTCGCCACACATCATCTCGGAGGGGAGGGAGTTGCCGACAGCATCTGACTTGTTGGCGGCTAGTGTGGGAGTCGCTGCGCCTATGAGCGCCGTGATCCCGACTATGAAGACCGCGTTCGCGATGCGTTTGCTTGGTCCCATCCAAAGCTCCTCTTGTGTTCCCGACTAAGGCAACTTTCTCGGATTCCGTTGGTAGACGAGCCCAAAGACCTGCTCGCCATCCACCTCCGCGAAGCCTTGATAGATCAGGTGGGCGGTCCCAGCACATGAACCGACTGGGGCTACAGGCATGGCGATCGCGGGGAAGGAACCCTCGACTGGCTGCAAGACATGGGGCCGAGCCCAGCGCGCGCCGTTGCTACGACTTCTGCGTACCGAGATGCCGCCCCCTGCGGGGCCCAAGAAATTCGTCCATACCGCCCATAGCCTGCCCGAAGCCCCTGCCAGCCTGGCACCCGAGGCGAAATCCTGTGTGCTGAGACGCCATTGCCGACTCCAAGCTCCGTCTCCAGGCTTTCGGTAGTAGAAGACATCGGCTCGCGACCTAGGAAACCCCGGGAGGATCTGTCGAGCCACATGAGCGGCTCCTCCAACAGCGATCAAAGCACTCGCCTCGAGACCAAGTCGATCGTTGACGCGTTCCGGAGCGGACCACGAACGGCCGCCATCCCTGCTCTCGCGATGCAAGAGCTCCTTGAAGAACTCCGGATCCTCCTCCGGAACTTCTTGTTCCCAGACCAGATGCAGTCGGGACGTCGCGGACGGGAGATCGGGGTCGACCGCGATACGAGGATGGCGGGCGCCGGGAGCGTGCCCAACCACTGCACGTCGCCGCCAGCGCCGACCTCGGTTGTGACTTCGAGCGACGACCACCCCCGTGGCCCGAAACCGATTCTGGACAATTTCACCACGCGGCCATGCCACCCACAGATCGTTACCGTGTACCGCGAGTGAGGGTAGACCGTTGTGCCACGCGGTGCTCGACAACCTTTGCCTAGCCATCCACGTTCTTCCCGAATCCTCGCTTCGTCTGTAAAGGACCTGGAGCGTCCCCCCGACGCCTCGAATCGCTTCGAATTGAGTCCAGACGAGATGCACGACCGTACCTACAACTGCGACCTGATGTCCGCTGCCGCGCATGGTTCTCGGTATGTTCTTGACTTCGGACCAGGTGTCACCACAATCGCTGCTGCTCACGTGCACTGCTCCTCCGCCCCCAGGCCGGTAGACCACATGGATGGAGGCACCGGACGCAGCGATCTCGGGCTGCACTAGGTTTCCACCACTCGGCCCGATGCGTCGCGGCTTCGTCCAGGCCGCCTCGGCGGGATACGTTCCCCAGGCCAGAACACAAACCATCAACAAACCCCCAACGCTCAACCAGCGGGCTCGGCAATCGGTCATACGGACCTCCTTTGTCCCAGGCAGGCTAGCACCGGGCAAGAGTCCGCCGTCGTCAGCCGCTGCCCGGCGCCACCGTCGGCCAGGCGCTTCCAGGGCTGTCCCTTGTTCTTCATCCGCACGTACCCGGACACCGAATCGCCACACATCATGTCGTCCGGCAGATCGTCCGGAGCGTCGTACACCGGCCGGGCGACGTTGGCCGCCGCCGCCGGGGACACCAGTCCAAGAGCCGAGGCGGCAAGAATCACGAGCCCCGCGAAGAGCGGATGCAAACGCCTTGGCCCGGCCTTCCGAGAAGCTATGTCGAGTCCACCATTTCCCATCGTGTTCTCCCCTGTTGAATGGCCTTACTTCAATCTGGCCGGCCTGCACCGGTAGAAGAGCGTCGTCGATCCCATATCTGGCCCGGTTCGGCGCCGGTAGAGCAGGTGCTGAGCCCCCCGGCATCGGCCGGTCCCATTCGGCGTGGTTGCGAGTACCAGCAAACCTTCGACTTGCGGTTTCGCCAGGAGTTTGGGCCGAGACCAGGTCTCTCCCCGGTTGCAGCGCCGAGAGGTACCAGGCTCTTGTCGGCGGGGCTCTTGGCGGCGGGGCTCTTGGCGGCTGCTCTTGGCGGCATTGGGGCGCCACTAGAGACGCCGGCAGAATCGCGCGATGCGCCAGGTCCAGGGCAGGATGAGCCAAGCGGGTGCGAGGAGGACGGGCCAGAAGTACCAGGTGCCGGGCTGAAGCTTCGCTCCGGGGAGGACGGCTAGCAGAGCCGCCAGGACTCCGAGGCACAGCGCGTAGCCCAGGAGCTGCCAGCCACCGAACCGGTTGATCGCGTACCAGTGCTCGTCGGATTCGAACGCTTTCTTGAAGCGAACGCCATACAAGCGATTCCTGGGTACTTGACCGCCGATCGACGGCACCGCCAAAACCGCGACCAGCGCCGCGCTACCGGCGAAGGCAAGCGCAAGGACGACGTTTGCGGCCATTGCGTTCTTGAGCCGCCGGAGAGCAACCTAGCGGAAGCAGTCGTGGAGCCGGTCGGCGAGCTCCACGTGGAAGACGAGTTCCTGGCCTTCGTCGAAGCCTTCGTCCCAGTCGTCGCTGTGACCCGAGGGCGGACGTTCCGAGAAGCTGGATTCCCGGAGATCGATGAGGTCCTCGCAGTCACGCCGCCAGGTGCGGCGGCGGGCGTCTTCGATGCCTTCGGCGAAGCCGGCTAGGAATACGGCGTCGTCGTCCAGGCGGTCCAGGATCCTGCGGGCTTCGTCGATCGAGTCTTCGATGCGCTCGGCTACGGCGGAGTTGACCTGTTCGAGTTTCCAAACCTCGTACTCGGCCAGCGTCGCCTCGTAGTCCTCGGGATAGGGCTCCCGCTCACGGCCATTCCAGGAATCCGAGGCAAGCGCCTCCCCGGAGGCACCGAACCGATCCAGGACGGCTTCGATCGCCGCGTTGATAACGGCATCCGTCCGGCCGCTCGACGGCAGCCGGATCTCGAGCTCGATCTTGCACCGGCGCTCATCGAAGAGGGTGAACGGTCCGTCCCGATGGGAGACCAACAGGGCCTCCGCCACGTCCAGGAAGACCTCGATCTGCTTGCGGTGGACATCGATCCGAGCCACCCGGACCAGCTCGCCGGGAGCGAAGCGATGGGCGCCCTTCGAGGTGATGCGCCCGTCCCGAACCTCGTTGTCGGTGTACCGGTCCGCGCAGTCCGATGAAGTCTCAGCCTTGGTCAGCGCCCAGGCGCCACCCCAATGTTGATTGAGCGCGGCCTCGTCGGCGTGGAGGCTCGGCGCCGTCAGAAGCAACCCGGCCATCGCGGCAACGAGAACTCGGCTTCGAGCCGGCGCGGGCAGAAAACGGAGTCGACAGTGTTGGACTCGGGCGACTGCTTCAATAACCATCACGACACGTCTCCAGGGAACGCGGCGATCCTCTCACAGTGCCGTTCCACGACCGCTCTCGCCGGTCGAAGGTCCCGGCGCGTATCGTCTCGCTCGGCAGGTGACAGCCCGGGAGGCAAGCTCTGGGCCATCATCTGAGCCAGGGACCAGGTTCAAGTCAGGGTCGGACCAGATTCGGGCGCCGAGCCACTAACTCCCAGCGAGGTTCCGGGCTGAAGCGCTACGGGTTGGCTTCGGGCGCGAGCTCGAGAACGCTCCGCCGGCCGAGCTCGACCTCGGCCGTGGCGGCCAGATCGCCGGGGTCGCGGGTCGAAGCACTGCCGTCGGTGTCCAGCCGGGCCGAGAGCAAGCCTTGCTCGGGCAGCTCGGCGCCCATCATGCTGTCGGCCGAGCTCAGAATCGCCCGGAGCGGAAAGCGCGGATCCACGATCCTGCGCACCGCGATCGACGGCCCGCCGGCGGCACCTCGAAGGGCCAGGAAGACCACGCTGCCGTCGGGCACGTCGCCGCTCCAGCGCAGCTCTAGGGGATAGCCGGCCGCGCCGCGCGGTCCCACGGCGTCGGTCTCGCCGACGTCTCCGGCCGAGCCTGCCCGAAGCATCGGCTCTCCAGGCCCGGCGCCGGCGCCATCTCTGCCGCCACCGGTATTGGCGGCGGGCGGCGCCTGGCCCGCGACCTGGGGATGATCGGCCGGCAGCTCGCCGGCCTCCTGAGCGTCCAGCATCGCGATCAGGTTCTGGACCTCCGGCCGCGGGCCGCCGATCTCGAGGGCGGTCTCCCACAGCGAGCGAGCGCCGGCGAGATCTCCAGAGCGCGCCAGGACGATGCCTTTGACGGTCATGGCGCGAACGTGGCCTGGAAAGAGCTCGAGCACGCGATCGAGCCTGGCGGCCGCTTCCTGGTCTTGCCCCATGGTCATGCGCACGACGCCCTCGACGTAGATGGCATCGATGTCGTCCGGAGCGATCTCTTGGATCGCCCGCGCTTCCTGAAAGGCCGGCACGTACTGGTCGCTGGCGAGGTAGAGCAAGGCCAGGCGCTTGCGTGGCCCGAGGTCTTCGGGGTTGGCCTCGATCGCCGCGAGCAGGCTCTCGGCCTCGGCTTGAACCTCGGGCGGCAGGCTCGCCTCCGGGTGCGCCGGGCCCTCGCCGGAGCCCGTCGCCATCGGCGCAATACCCGGGTCGGCCGGTCGCGGCTGCGCATCCCGGCCCGCCCAGAAGATAAGAACCGCGATCAAGGCCACGAGGCCACCGCCCAGGACGAAGCCGCCCAGGGCGTGCCGGGCGCCGGAGTGGACAGGCGCGGGCTCTCGCCGCGAGTCCGGGGCAGCGGGCGGACCGGTGGGCTTCCGACTCGCGGAGTCCGCCTTGTCCGCGCCTCGCCCGCCCTGCTCCACCGGCCGATCCAGGGCGCCCGCCTCGTCGAGAGCCTTGAGAACCTTCGCCGCCCGGATCTCCAGGCGCCGCCGCTCGGCGGCGTCGAGGTCGGGCGCGCGCAGCCGTCCGTAGAGCTCATCGCGCAGATGCAGGAAATCGGCGGTCGCCAGGGCGTCCGCCGGCGCCGTGTCCGATTCGGCGGTCTTGCGCCGCGACCCGCCGTGCCCGCCGGCTGCCCCAGCCAGGCGCCGGCTCAGGTACCAGCCCACCAGCGCGCCGGCGGCCAGGATGACCAGGCTGGGAAGCCAGAGTCCGCCCGTCACGCTCCGACCTCCCGGCGAACCCGCTCGAGGTAGGGCTCGAGGTCCGGGTCGATCCCGGCTCCGGGGAGGCCTTCGGATTCGGGGGCGTCCGCGCCGTCTCGGGTCGACCCGTCTCGGATCGAACCGTCCTGGCTCGAACCGTCGTCCTCCCGCTCGGCGGGGACTCCCGCCGCGCCGCGCCCGCGCCGGCCGAAGAGCGCCAAAGCACCGGCCACCAGCGCCAGCACGGGCAGGATCCAGGCCAGTAGGTTGAAGCCCTCGGGCTTCGGCTCGAGCCGGATGAATTCGCCGTAGGACCGTTCGAAGAAGGCCATCACCTGGTCCCGGTCGTAGCCGGCGGCCAAGAGATCCCGAACCTCCTCGCGCATCGCCAGGGCGGTCGGCGTCGGCGAGTCGGCCACCGACAACCCCTGGCAGACCGGACAACGCATGCGCGACGCCACGTCTTCGGTTACGGCCTCCAGCTCGGCGCCCACCAGGGGCCGGCCTTCTGCGTCGCCGATCAGGAGCCGAGCGGACTCGGGGGCCGTCAGGTTGTCCGGGGCCGGAGTCGTTTCCGGAGTCAGGTCCTGGGCCGTCACGACGGCGGCGGTGACGAGAGGCGTCAGCAAGAAGGCCGCAAGCGCCAGCCCTCGGAGCCGCTTCACTCGTCGTCTCGGCCGGCTGACAGTCCCGCTCACGCCCCGTCTCACAGCAGGGGCCCCAACAGCCGATCGATCGATTGCGGCGAAAGAATGCCGGTGACTTTCTCGACGATCACGCCATCGCGGTCGAGGATGAAGGTCTCGGGCGCCCCGTAGACGCCATAGGAGATCGCCGTGCGGCTGCCCGGGTCCACCAACGCCGGCCCCCATTCGCCCCGCTCGATCAGGAACCGGGCGATGGCCTCGGGCTCGTCCTGATAGATGATGCCGAGAAACGCGGCCCGATCCCGATAGCGGAACGCGGCCTCGCGCAACACCGGGTGCTCGACCACGCACGGCTGGCACCAGGTGGCCCAGAAGTTGAGGACCACGGGTTTGCCGCGCAGTGCGTTGAGATCGACCATCGCGCCGTTCAGGTCTTCGAGGACGAAGGGCGGCGCCTGGGTGCCGACCAGCGGCGACGGGATCTCGCGTGGGTTGAAACGAAAGGAAACCGCCAGCAGCACCAGGAGCGGCGCGACGATGGCGGCACCCACGATCAGGACGGTTCGATTCATGTCTCTTTCCGGTGTCTCGCCCGGCGGCCGGGCCTCGCCTTGTCCTCTAGGAAGCCCCCGCCTGCGCCGGCAGCTCGATCCGCCGCGTCACGAGGCAAAACAGCGTCCCGGCCACGATGATGAAGACCCCGATCCAGATCCACAAGACCGCCGGCGTGACGATGGCCTTGAGGCCGACCGAGCCGTCGCCCTCGACGCTCATGAGAGTCAGGTAAAGATCGTGCCCGAGGGCGGTGCGCACGTCCGGCGTCCCGATCGGCTCGCGCATGGTGGCGTAGTGGTTGAGCGCCGGCTCGAGAGTCGTCACCGGGCGCTCGCCGCGGCTCACCAGCACCGAAGCCTTCTGGGCGACGCGATGCGGCTCGCGGTCGGCTCGCACCCCTTGGAAGGTGAGCTCGTAGGCGCCCAGGCGCACGATCTCGCCGGGCCGAACCGTGGCTTCCGTTTGCTGCTGGTAGGAGGCCGAGATGGCGATCGCCACGAAGGTGACGATGACGCCGAGGTGGGCGATGAAGGCTCCCAGAATGCGCGACGAGCGCAGCCAACTCCAGGGGCTTCCGCCCTTCCGGCTCGAACGCCGCCGGCGCCGGAGCGGCTCGCCGCCCCGCTCGAAGGTCACCCACAGGGCGTAGCCGGCAAAGGCCGAGGTGGCCAGAAGATAGGGATCGCGCGCGCCCAGTACCAACGCCAGAACCAGGGCCGCGAGCGCCGCCGGCAGCGGCCGCAGCAACGAGCGGCGCACCACGCCCGGCTCGGTGCGTCCCCAGGGCAGCGCGGGCCCGAGTCCCAGAAGCAACAGAAGTCCCAGAAACACCGGCACCGAGAGTCGGTTGTAGTAGGGCTCGCCCACGCTCAGCTTCACGCCCCGCACCGCCTCGGCCACGATCGGAAACAGGGTCCCCACCAGCACCGTGAAGGTGAGGCTCACCAACAGCAGGTTGTTGAGCAGGAAGGCCCCCTCGCGCGTGCGCAGGGAGTCTTCCTTGGGCTCGGCGGCGAGCTTATCGATACGCAAGGCCAGGAGAACCACGACCGCCACCAGACAGGCGCCCAGAAAACCCAGAAACATCGGACCGATCGGGCTCTGGGTGAACGAGTGCACCGAGTTGACCACGCCGGAACGCGTCAAGAAGGTTCCCAGGATCGTCAGCAGGAAGGTCACCAGCACCAGGATCGTGGTCCAGGCCTTGAGCGAGCCGCGGCGTTGCAGCACCAGAGCCGAGTGGACGGCGGCGATCGCGGTCAGCCAGGGCAGGAACGAGGCGTTCTCGACCGGATCCCAGGCCCAGTAGCCGCCCCACCCCAGGACCTCGTACGACCACCAGCCGCCGAGCATGATGCCGAGCGACAGGAAGGCGGTCGGAACCAGGAGCCAGTTGCGGAGCGGCAGGAGCCAGGTCGCGCCGAGCTGGCCGCGCAACAGCGCCGCCACCGCCATCGCGAACGGCACCGACATGCCGACGTAGCCCAAATAGAGCATCGGCGGATGGATGATCATGAGCGCGTGATTTTGGAGCAGGGCATTCGGTCCCGGGCCGTCGGCCGGGATCGGCGCCGGCGTCGGCGCGAACGGGTTGGCTGGACCCGAGATCAGGAAGGTGAAGAAAACGCCGATCACGAACAGCGTCGCCAGCGTATAGGCCAGGTAGTCCTCGTGACCGCGACGCTGGAGCACGGCCACCGCCAGGGTAAACGCCGCCAGGACGAAACCCCAGAACAGGATCGAGCCCTCGAGCGACGACCAGAGCGAGACGATCGATATCCAGGGCGGCGTCGCCCGGGAACCGACGTTGGCCACGTAGGAAACCGAGAAATCGTGGCGGAGCAGGGCGTACTCCATGACCAGGGTGGCGGCGGTCATCGCGCCGAAGTAGAGCCAAGCCAGCCTGCGGGCAAGCGCCAGCCCTTCGAGCGAGCGCCGTGCACCGGCCAGGTAGCCCACCGGCACCCCGATCACGCACACCAGGAGCGCGGCCAGGACCAGCCCCTGGCCCAGATAGCTGACGGCGTAGGTCAAGTGGTTCCGTCCTCGAACTGCATGCTCTCGATGAGCTCCTCCATCGAGCGCTCGTCACCCTGCTCCGGAGCCTGGTACTGGTTGTCGTGCTTGACCATCAGCCGCTCGGTCTCGAAGACGCCGTCGGCGCCCATGCGGCCCTCGACCAGGACGCCGATGCCCTCCCGAAACATCGCCGGAGGCACCGTGCGCGCGTGCACCGGCACCGTCGCTTCGCCGTCGGTGACCGCGAAGCGGAGCTCGAGACCGTCCGCGCCCCGCTCTATCGAGCCGGGGGCGACCAGGCCGCCGAGCCGAACCGTGGCGTCCCGAGCCTCCGCGCCCGCCTTGTCGAGCTCGCTCGGGCTCCAGTAGTAGACGAGGTTCTCGCCCAGGCCGCCGACGGCGAGAAAGATCAGGAGCGCGGCGACCAAGGCAATCCCCAGGGCCAGGCCTAGACGGCGTCTCGAGCTAGTCATCTTGCCGCCCCTCCCGCTCGAGCTGCCGCTCGCGGCGCCACATGCTGACGAAGTGTCCGATCAGCACGACAAACGTCACCGAATACGCCGCGAGGACGAAGTTCCAACCTCCGACGATGACGCCTTCAGGCATGCCCGGCCTCCATTTCCAACCGCGCCGGGGGCGCTTCGCCCCGGCCTCGCCGGCGCCGCTCGATCGACGCCCGCCAGAGCACCAGTGCGATCGCCATGGCCAGGACGCCAAACGAGTTGAGCCGCAGCGGCACGATCATCGCCGAGGCCACGGTCTCGGGCGAGGACTGCACCTGGTGCAAGCTCCGGAACCAGCGCACGCAAAAATAGACCAGCGGCACGTCCACGTAGCCGACCACGGTGGCGACCGCCGACCAGGTGGCCCGGCGCAAGGGGTCCTCGACGAAGGCCCGAAGCGCCAGCACGCCGGCAAAGAGCAAGAACATGATGAGAGACGTCGTCAGGCGCACGTCCCAGGTCCACCAGATGCCCCAGGTCGGCCGGCCCCAGAGCATGCCCTGAACCAGGAGCAGCCCGCCAAGCACGACCCCGACCTCGAGGGCACCCACCATCAAGTCGTCCCAGAGCATCGAACCGCGCCAGAGATAGAGCACCGCGAAGACGAAGCCCGCGGTCAGGGTCAGAAGCGACATCCAGGCGCTGGGCAGATGGACGTACATGATCCGCTGGACGTCGCCCATGTGGCGCTCGGGCGGCGCCACCGCCAGCCCGATGTAGCTGCCCACCAGGAAAAGCGCTACTCCCAGGAGCCCGAAGATCGCGATGAGCTTCTTGTTCATTCTTCCAGTGTACGTGAAAAGAGGAGCCCGCAGAGCACCCAGTAGATGAGATCGAAGGCCCCGAGGAGCGCCAGCCAGGACGGCAACTGGGCCATGGCGTCGCCGCGCAAAATGAGGTCAAAGCTGCGCACCGCGGTCATCAGGATAGGCAGCGTGAGGGGAAAGAGAAGCAACGGAAGGATCACGTCCCGGCCGGTGACCCGGGAGGTCATGGCCGCGTAGAGCGTGCCCGGGGCGGCAATACCGGCCGCGGCCAGAACCCAGAGCAGCACGATCTGGAGGTGGGTCCCGGCGCCGTCCAGCTCGAGAGAGAAGAAGATCGCCGTCAGCGGCACCAGGACCGGACCCAAGAGCAACAGCAGCACGGTATTGGCGAGCGTCTTACCGTAGTAGATCGCTACCGGATCGGCCGGCAGGAGCTGGAGTCCCTCAAGCGCGCGATCCTGAACCTCGGTCCGAAAGCTCTCCTCGAGCGCCAGGATCGAGCTCAAGAGTAGGGCCACGATCAGGAATCCGGCCGCGGCCGAGACCCCCACCTGGCCGTCGGCGGCCACGGCGAACGAGAACAGAACCAGCGCCACCATGCCGAAGAGGGCGACGGCCAGGGTCCGCGTTCGGCCGCGCCAGCCCAGAAGCAAGTCCTTGCGGGCGATCAACAGCACCTGGGTGGTGAACCGGGTCGCGCTCATGCCTGCCCGCCCGTCGGGATCTGAGGATCGTCGCGGCCGTGGTTTCGGTCGGGCATCCCCGGCACCGCCTCGGCCGGACTCCCCTGCCAGACCAGCTGGCCGCGACTCATGCGCACGGCCCGATCGCAAAGCGGCGCGGCTCGCCGGGGATCGTGGGAGGCCACGATCAGAGCCGAGCCTTCGCCCTTGAGGTCGGCCAGCACCCCCGACAGCCAGGCGCGGCCGCCGGCGTCCAGGGCGGCGAAGGGCTCGTCCAGGAGCACCAGCTCGGGCCGCTCGATCCGCAGGCGCAGGATACTCAGGCGCTTGCGCATGCCCGCGGAGAAGCCCCGCACCGGCGTGTCCCGATCGGCCGCCAGGCCGGCCTCTTCGAGCAAGCGCTCGAGCTCTTTCCCGCTGGGCTTGGCGCCTCGAAGCCGGCTCCAGAACAGCAGAGTCTCGAAGGGCGTCAGCGCGTCATAGAGATACCCCTGGTGCGCGACCAGGGTCATCCGGCCGAGCGCCGGGCTCGCCGGCTTGTGCGGCGGGTGGCCGAAGACCTCGACCGTACCCAGAGTCGGCCGGAAGAGCCCGGCCAGGAGGCGCAGCAGGGTCGTCTTGCCGGAGCCGTTGTCCCCGACCAGGAGCAGCCCTTGGGCGGCGTCCAGGTCGAGATCGACGTGGGCCACGGCCCACTTCGGACCGAACCGTTTCCCCAAGCTGCGGGTGACAACACTCTGCGTCAAGACGAGCCCTCGCCGCGCCGGATCCTACCTGCGAAAGCGGTAACTCACCCAGATGCTCCGTCCCGGCTGCGGCCGGAAGAAGGTCGCGTTCGAGAACTCGGCGTAGAGCTCGTCGGTCAGGTTATCCACCACAAGACCCAACTCGTGGCTGCCCGCGCCCGAGGTCTTGAACACCCAGCCGGCGCTCAGCGCGTGCACGGTGAACGCAGGCAGAATCTCACCGATCGGCGGAACCGGCTCGTTGGGGTCGAGATTGGCGCGCTCATCGCCGTTGCGCCGTACCCGGTACTCGAGCCAGTAGTCACGAGCCTCGGGAGTCCACCGGGCGAAGAGGTTGAACTTGTCGGTGACGGTGTCTCCGGTCGGCGGGTTGGTGCTGTCCAGGCGCTCGCCGTCGAGATGGGTGAAGTTGCCGCCCAGCGTCCAATCGTCGCTGGCCCGGGCGTCAACCCGCAGCTCGATGCCCTCGTAACGCAGACGATCCACGTTGCGCTGCTGGACCACGAAGCGGGCGCCGCTCTCGCGGATCCGCGCTTGGAGCTCAGCGGGCAAGGCCGTCACCTCCTGCGGCGTCAGAAAGTACTGGATCAGACCGTCATCGATGTCGTTCCGGAAGGCCGCCAGCTCGACCAGCACCCGGTCGTTGCGATACTTGAGGCCGAGATCCACGTTCTCGCTCTCCTCGGACATGAGAGCCGGGTTCAGAAGCTGGAAGCCAGCACCCTCGGGAGTCGGGCCATTGAAGAGCCGTTCAACGATATTCGGAGCCCGGAAGGCCGTGCCATAAGCCGCCGACAGGCGCCAGTTGGGCGACAGCCGGTAGAGCGCGTTGAGCGCGCCGACGACGCTGCTCTCGTCGAAGTCGAGGCCGGAGACGTCCCAGCCGGGCGTTTGCCGCGCGCGGGTCTTGACCGTCTGGTAGCGGGCACCGGCGGTCACCGTCATCCGCTCCCCCAGGGCCAGCTCGCCCTGAGCGAACGCTCCCAGGCTCTCGTGTTCGGCGTTGGGTGTGTTGGCGACGGCGTCGGTGGCCACGGAGACGTCGGCAAACGGCGGGAACGGGAACCGAATGGTCGTCGTTGTGGTCGAGAAGTCCTCGTTGCCGACATCGTCTTGGAAGTACTCCAGACCGTAGGTCAGGAGGTGCCGGTCGCCGAAGACCTTGACGTTCTCGGAGCGCAAGCCGAAGGTCTCAAGATCGGTCAGGTTGCGGGTGTCGGCCTCGACCGTCGAGTCGGGAGCTCCGGGGAAGATCGGACCGATGTTGATGTCGATGTCGTTGTCGAGACGGCGCTCGTTGTTCTGGACGTAGGCGTAGAGCTCGACTGAATCGGCCAGGACCGAGTCGAAGGCCGAGCCTTCATAGCCCAGCGTCCAGCGATCGAAGTCCTGAAAGGGATAGAGGATCCGGATCCGGAAGTTCTCGGCGCCCGTCAGGCGAGAAGGCTCGACGAAGCCAAAGCCCGTGTCTTCCGCCTCGTAGTGGTTCCAACGCAGGAAGAGGCTCTGGCCGTCCGTCAAGGCGCGCGACACGGTTCCGAACAGGCTCGTGTCTTCGACGCCGGTGTCGGTCACCTCGACATCCTCTTCGAGCCGGATGTTGCCGTAGCTGCCGCTCGGGGCCTCATAGGCATCGGCATCCCGCCAGGACCCGCCCAGCGTCCAGGACGTCCTGGCCGCCTGGCGGGCCAGCGAGCCTTCCCACCGGAGGGTGTCGCCGGCCGTGCCGAAGCGGGTGGCGACGGTGCCGGTCATGCCGGAGCCGGAAGCCAGAACCGGCCGCTTGGTGACGAGATTCAGAACGCCGCCGATGGCGTCGCTGCCGTAGAGCACCGATGCCGGACCGCGCACGACTTCGACGGCCTCGACACTGCCCAGATCGACCAGGGCCGGAATCTCGCCAAAGTCGGTCTGCCGGCGAACGTTGTTCATGCGCAGGCCGTTCTCCAGAAAGAGAACGCGAAGGCCGCGCTGGCCCCGGATGACCGGACGCGACTGGTTGGGGCCGACGCCATTGATGTCGACGCCGGGTTCGGACTTCAAGAGCTCGGACGCGTTGGACGGCATGAGCCGCTCGATCGCCGTTTGGTCGAGCACCGTGACCGGGGTTGCGATCTCGAAGGACTCGACCTCGGTACCGGTGGCGGTCACCGTGGTCTCGGCGAAGATGACCGGACGATCTGTCGGATTGGCCGGATCAGATAGGCCAGCCGTTTCGGCCTCCTCGCCCGCGGCCCACGACGCCGAGGCGCCGGCAACAGCGAGCAGGAGAGCGAGCGTGAGCAGCAGGACGTGCCGGACGACGAGGTCCAGCTTGGAGTGGTTGGTGAGTTGTCGCAGCATGATGAATTCCTCGTGAGGAGAGGGTCAGATTTCTTGGGCAACGCGCGGCCGCGAAGGAACTGGCTTCCCCGCGACGTTCATGCGGTACCCGAAATAGATGAAGAGAAGACCGATGAGCTCGGTCACGTACAGGGCCTCGACGTATCCGGCCCGGGTCAAGGTGCCTCCGATGCCCGGCAGGAGCGCGCCGACGGCGATCAGGATGTTGCCGACGTAGCGGTGGCGCAGGGCCGCGCTCTTGCTAAACCGGACCGCGGAGACGATCGCCCCGCCGACCAGGAAGATCAGCGCGTAGATGTTGACGAAGGGCGTGATGGCCCGGATCCAACTCCACTCGATGACGCTTCCCGATAGCCGGTGCGCCTCGGCGGCTGTGGTATCGAGCGGGGTCAGGAAGACGAAGACCGAGGCGAGGGCGATGACGCCCGACACGATCCAGGCCGACAGGTTCGCGAACCTGCGGTTCATCAACAGATAGATCGATCCCTGGGCCAGCGGGTAGCCGCCCAAGAAGGCCCCGACCACGTACCAGCATCGAAAGACGAAGGGATGCCAGCCCAGAAACGACGTCCACGCTTCGGTGAACGTGCCCAGGCCGTAGGTCACCATTCCGATTCCCCACCAGAGGAGATGCGGCCCGCCGCCCTTGGCCCGGTAGCGGGAGAACAGCTCCCAGCTGAACCAGGCCGCGCACAGCGTGGTAAGCGCCGGCAGGCGCAACACGATCTGATGGAGATCGCGCAGAATTTCGTTTTCGAACATGAAGGCTCCTAGACTCGTGGCACCGAGTGCCGGAACGCCGCCGGCTCACGGCCGGTGCGTCGGTTGTGGGCCCGGCGGCCGGACGAACCGACCCTCGGACCGCGCTCCCTTGCGACGGGATTGCGCGTCTAGGCGGGCGGGGGTCTAGGAGCCTCGGCCGCGAGCGGCCGCCAGAGCCGCACGACCCCGGCCGGCTGGACGAGGCTGGCCTGAGCCGCCGGGCGGCGAGCCGGACCGAAGAGCCGGAGCGAGACCAGAAGCACGACGATCAGGGTCGTGCCCAGAGGCGCCGCCACCAGCCAGGGCTCGGCCAGCAGCAATCCGGCAAACCCCGGACCGCCTGGAAGCGCGACCAGGCCGTGCAGCAGCAGGAGCAGGATCCAGAAGGCGGCGGCTCGCCGGCCCCGGACCCAGGATCCGCCGCGACGGCGGAGCACCAAAGCACCCGCCACCAGCAAGGTGGTCGCTACCCATTGAGCCGCGACGTGCGGATCGAGCAGCGTGCCGTCGGCCAGGCGCCGCCAGAGGAGACCCGCGTGCAGCAGAACGAGGCCGGCACCCAAGCCGGCTCCCAGCATACGGCTCACCCCGCGGACTCCATGGGCGCGTGCGGTCTTCACGATGGGTCTAGACTACGGCCGCGCCCCCAGGATGACAAGCAGCCGCGGGTAGGCTGTTACCCCACCCATCGAACCGGGACGCCCCAACTAGCTATACTCTCGCGCCGACGGGAGGTACATGCCGATGCTCGACTGGATCAATCAACCGGACGCCTGGATCGCTTTGGTCACTCTGACCGCGCTCGAGATCGTCCTGGGTATCGACAACATCGTCTTCATCTCGATCCTCACCGGCAAGCTCCGTCCCGAGCAACGGGCCAAGGGCCGGCTCGTAGGGCTCACGCTGGCGATGGTCATGCGCATCCTGCTCCTCCTGTCGATCGCCTGGATCGTCCGGTTGACCGAACCGATCTTCTCGGTCCTGGGCCGCGGCATCTCGGGGCGCGATCTGATTCTGCTGCTGGGCGGACTCTTCCTCCTGGCGAAGGCCACCCACGAGATCCATCACAAGCTCGAAGGCGTGCACGGCGAGAAGTCGTCCGGAGCGATCGCCTCCTTCGGCGCCGTCCTGGTGCAGATCGTTCTCTTGGATCTGGTCTTTTCGCTCGACTCGGTGATCACCGCCGTGGGCATGGCCGACGACATCCCGGTCATGGTGCTGGCGGTAGTGATCGCGATCGGCTTCATGATGATCTTCGCCAAGTCCATCTCGGACTTCGTCGAGGGCCACCCGACGGTCAAGATGCTGGCCCTGGCCTTCCTGCTCCTGATCGGCACCGCGCTGGTGGCGGACGGGCTCCACTTCCACATCCCCAAGGGCTACATCTACTTCGCCATGGGCTTTTCGATCTTCGTGGAGATGCTCAACCTGCGGCTGCGGAAGACCAAGGTCAAGCCCGTGGCGCTGCGCGAGCACTACGCCGAAGACCCTAGCTAGCCGGACGGGAAGGAAGGTCCCGTTCTTCCCGGTTCCGCGGGGAGACGCGCGCGCCCAGGTTGCGGCCACAGGCCGTAGCCGAGCGGCGCGTCGTCGAAAGACCGGGGCGCTCCGGAGACCGCCCCACGGCCGGCGGTCGGCAGCCGCTCAGGTACCGGCGCCGGCCTCGACCGCGCGCCAGACCCGAAGGAGGTTGCCGCCGCAGACCTTGGCGATCTCGTCCTTCGAGTAGCCCCGATCCAGCAGGCCCTGGATCAGGTTCGGATACTGGGAGACGTCCTTCAACCCGTCCGGCAGAGAGGGACCGACGCCGTCGAAATCCGAGCCCAGCCCGACGTGATCGATGCCGGCCACGGCAACCGCGCGATCGATGTGATCGAGGACGTCATTCAGATCCGCCAGAGGCATCGGATTCTCCTGACGGTAGCGCCGGACGAACTCTTCGAGCTCGGGGGCGTCGGAGTCCAAATCGTTCTCTTCGGCATAGGCGTCCATCGCCGCCCAGGTGGCGAGCCCCGCCTTGTTGGATTCCTCGGTCAAGAAGCCGGAACCGAAATTGATCTGGAGGACGCCGCCGTTGGCGGCCAGCTTGACCAGGAGATCTTCGCTCAAGTTGCGCTCGAAACCCGGGGTGAACTCGCGCAGCGAGGAGTGCGAGGCGATGACCGGCTGCTCCGAGAGCTCCAGCACCTGCTCGGCAGCGGCGTCCGAAAGATGCGAAATGTCGATCATCATGCCCAAGCGGTTCATCTCGGCCACGACCTCGCGACCGAACGGGCTCAACCCCTCCCAGGTGCGCTCGGTCGAATAGGACGAGTCCGAGATGTGGTTGTTCTCGGAATGGGTCAGCGTGACGTAGCGGATGCCCCGGTCGTGGTAGTGCCGCAGGTTGGCGAGATCGCCTTCGATGGGCTCGCCGTTCTCCATGCCCAAGGCCAGCCCCACGATGCCGGGCGTGCGGAGCTCCGCCTCCTCGGCCGAGCGCACGATCCGGAACTTCTCGGGCCAGGACGTGGCAAAGCCCTCGACCATGTCCACCAGCTCGTCGGCGAGCTCCTTGGCTCCGCCCGTCTCCTGGTACTTGGCCGGAATGTAGACGGACATGAAGGCGACGTCGAGCCCGCCCGCCACCGCGCGCGGATGATCGAAGTCGCCGCCTTCGGTTCGTTGCGAGATGTCCACGCCCGGATCCTCGACCAGGCGGTACGGCACGTCGATGTGGGTATCGATCAGGACGAGCTCGTGAGCCAGCTCGGCCGCCGACGGCGCGGCCCCGTCGTCAGGGGCCGGAGCCGGCGCCGCCGCCTCCTCCGGCGCGCCGGGCGCGCAAGCTCCCAGTCCGAAGAGGCTCGCGACCAGAACTCCCCCCACGGCCCGAAGCCCCCCCTGAAGCCCCCCCTGAAGCCCAGTAGAGCGACTCTTGATCGAGCGACGTTGCCATGCCGTAGTCATGGCCCGGCAGGCTACCACCGTTCTCGGCCCGGAAGGCCTGATACCCAACTCGACTCGCACTCGGCCGGCCTCGATCGGGGCCCTCCTGGAGCCGCCCCGGGACCGGGTCCGAATAGAATGCTCGCCATGACGTCTTTGACCGGAGAAACCCGGAGCCGGATCCGGCACGACCACGCTCTCATCGGGCCCGACAGCCACGTCGAAGCGCCCTTGCCCGGCTGGCGAGACACGCAAGGAATCGTGCTTATCTCGCCGGCCATGGGAGCGGGCTTCTCGCAGTACCTGGCCCACCTGGAGGCGGGTGGAGCTTCGGCCCCGGCCCGACCGGGAGTCGAACGCTTCGCCTACGTCCGCTCCGGCGAGGTGCTGGTCCGCACCGGCGAGGGCTCGACCGAGCTGGGACCGGGGGCCTTTGCCTACCTGCCACCGGACCTGGGAGACACCCTCGAAGCCCAGGGGCCGGCCTCGCTGATCGTTTTCGAGCGGCCCTACGCGGCCGATCCCTCGGATCCCGAGAGCGCCCCCGAGCGCCTTGCGGGCCAGGTTGCCGAGGTCCCCCCGGAGCCGTTCCAGGGAGATCCGCGGGCGCAGCTTCGGACCCTCCTGCCGGAAGAGCCTCGCTTCGACATGGCCGTCAACGTCTTCAGCTTTCAAGCGGGCGCCACCCTGCCCCTGGTCGAGGTCCATGTCATGGAACACGGCCTGACCTTTCTCGAGGGCGAGGGTGTCTACCGGCTGAGCGAGAGCTGGTACCGGGTGGCCGAGGGCGACACGATCTGGATGGCCCCGTACTGCCCGCAGTGGTTCGCCGCCACCGGCACCGAGCCGGCGACCTACCTCTACTACAAAGACGTCCACCGGGCGCCGTAGGCAGGTACCGCGAACACCCCGAGGTCTCGCCGGCGCGGCGCGACCGGGCTCGAGGCCGAAGCGGTTCCTGCGTCTCATCCCGACTCTGGCTGGCGCACGCCGAGGGCCCGTGCGTTACCAAACGATTTCTTCTTGGCCCTGGCTGGAACTTAGGGTACAGTTCGCCCACGGGATGATCGACCGATCACTCCGGCGGTTCTTTGAGGTGCATTAACGGGAGGTCTCGCCCACCAACCATTTCCCATCCCTCTCGTCGTGAGAGAGAAGCTCAACCACGCTTTAAACATCTATCCAAGCTCCCCTTCTACAGGGGTAGACCAGATGTTTCAGCCAACCGGGATCGGGACCTCCCGGCACCACCATTTTTCCTGCTCTTCACTTATATAATTTCCGCCGGCACCCGGTTTCTGACAAAAACTTTCGAGAATTTTCGAGAGGTGTGACCTCCATGTCACTCGAACGGTCGGATCTCGCCGCCGCTCGGGACCGGATCTCCGGTGTTCTTGAGGCCACGCCGTGCCTTCCGGCCCGGCAGCTTTCTCAGCGCTGTGGCTGCTCGCTCTACCTCAAGTGCGAGAGTCTGCAGGAGACCGGATCCTTCAAGACGCGCGGAGCGCTCAACCGGCTGATCCGGCTCGAGGCCGAGAATCCGTCGGCCGGCGTGGTCGCGGCCTCGGCGGGCAATCACGCGCAGGGCATCGCCTACGCCGCCCGCCACGTGGGCATGGCGGCAACCATCGTCATGCCCGAGGACACCCCCAGGGTCAAGATCGCCCGCACCCGCGACCTGGGCGCAGAGGTTCTCCGCGCGGGCCTTTCGTTCCACGACGCCTACCAGCGCGCCCTCGAGCTCGCCACCGAGCGAGATCTCGAGTTCGTCTCGGCCTTTGACGATCTCGACGTCATGGCCGGACAGGGCACGGTCGGCCTGGAGATCCACGACCAGGTCCCGAACGCCGACGTCGTGGTGGTGCCGATCGGCGGTGGGGGCCTCATCGCCGGCCTCGCCACCGCCCTCGCCCACGCCAACCCCACGGCCCGGATCGTGGGCGTTCAGACCGCTTCGGCGCCTTCGATGCACAGCAGTCTCGAGGCCGGCTCGATCCAGCCGGTCACTTGCGCGCCGACTCTGGCCGAGGGCATCGCGATCAAGCATCCCGGACGCTTGACCTTCCCGATCCTCCAGGAGCTGGTCTCCGAGGTCGTGCTGGTGACCGAAGCCGAGATCGAAGAGGCAATCTACAGCCTGCTGGCCTCGGCCAAGCTCCTGGCCGAAGGCGCCGGAGCGGCCACCCTCGCCGCCTTGCTGGCCGGCCGCGTCGCCGGGCTCGAGCCCGATAGCCGCGTCGTCGCGGTCGTCAGCGGCGGCAACATCGACCCCAACGTGCTCCAACGCATCGTGGAGCGGGCGCTGGTCCGGGAGGCTCGCCTGGTGCGGCTGCGAGTCACGATCGGCGACCGCCCGGGCGCTCTCGCCGGCCTTCTCGCCCGGATCGGCGAGCTCGAGGCCAACGTCATGAGCGTGCACCACGAGCGATCCTTCTCGCTCGAATCCGTCTGGCAGGTGGAGGCGGAGCTGACCCTCGGCACCAAGAATCGCCGGCACGTCGAAGAGATCTTGTCCGCGCTTCGGGAATCGGGCTACCAGGCCGACGAAGAGCCGGCCCGGCCGCTGGGGCGCACCAGCACTCCGTAGGACCCGGTCCGGAAGCGCCGGAGTCCCCCAAGCGCTGGCTATAATCGCTCCCCGTCCAGGCGGGCGAACTTCCAGGAGACGCCATGTACTCGCACGAACGAACCCGGACCCATCGTGAGGTCGACGCCGTCCAGATCCCGGACGGCATCGACATCGTCATTCCCGAGGGCGAGGAGGTCTGGATCACCCAGCAGCTCGGCGGCAGCTACACGGTCATGACCGATCGCGGCGCCATGTTTCGCATCGACCAGAAGAACGCCGACGCGCTCGGCAAGGAGCCGCCGCCGGACCTGACCGAAGAGCTCTCCGAGGGGCCGCTGGAAGATCGGGTGTGGGCGCAGATGAAGCGCTGCTACGACCCGGAGATTCCGGTCAATATCGTGGACCTGGGCCTGGTCTACGACTGCGCCATCGACGAGAGCGCGGCGCAAGCGGCCAAGGTCGCGGTCAAGATGACCTTGACGGCGCCCGGCTGCGGCATGGGTCCGGTCCTGGCCCACGACGTCGTGACCCGAATCGAAGAGCTTCCGGACGTAGAGCGGGCCAACGTCGAGATCGTGCTGGATCCGCCCTGGAACCAGAACATGATGACCGAAGCCGCCAAGCTCCAGCTCGGGTTTCTCTAGCCTTCAGGAAAACTCGGGGAACCGGGCCGGATCGCTCCGGTGCATGAGGCCGTAGACGGCCTCGAAGATCGCCTCGCGGCTAGGCTTGGCGAAGTAGTCGCCGTCCGAACCGTAGGGCGGACGATGGGCCTTGCCGGAGACCAGTACGGGCTCGGCGTCCAGCCAGTCGAATCCGCCCTGCTCGATCAGCGCCTGCTGCATCATGTAGGCGGTGGCGCCGCCCGGCACGTCCTCGTCCACGAACACGATGTGCCCGGTCTTCTCGAGCGAAGTCTTGATCTCAGAGCCGCAATCGAACGGCAGCAGGGTCTGGACGTCGATCACCTCGACATCGATGCCCGCGTGCTCCAAGAGAGAGCTCGCCGCCAGCGCGATCTTGCAGCAGGCACCGTAGGTCACCAGCGTGACATCGCTTCCGGCGCGCAGGACCTCGGGCACGCCCAGGGGCACGGTGAACTCGCCCACGTTGGCCGGCAGGGCTTCCTTCGCCCGGTAGCCGTTCAGCACCTCGACCACCAGTGCCGGATCGTCGGCCTGGAGCAGGGTGTTGTACATGCCCGCGGCTTGGGTCATGTTGCGCGGCACGCACAGGTACATGCCTCGGATGAGGTTCAAGATGCCGCCCATCTCCGAGCCCGAGTGCCAGATTCCCTCGAGCCGGTGACCGCGAGTGCGCACGATGACCGGCGCGCACTGCCGCGCCCGGGTACGCCAGCGCAGGGTCGCCAGATCGTCGGACAGGATCTGTAGCGCGTAGAGCAGGTAGTCCAGGTACTGAATCTCGGCGATGGGCCGAAAGCCCCGCATCGCCAGCCCGATGGCCTGGCCCAGGATCGTGGCCTCGCGAATGCCGGTGTCCGCGACGCGCAGCTCGCCGTACTTCTCCTGCAAGCCGGCCATGCCCTGGTTGACGTCGCCCAGCTTGCCCACGTCCTCGCCGAAGGCCACCAGGTTGGGATAGCGGGCCAGGGCCTGGTCGAAGCAGGCATTCAGAATCTCGAAGCCGTTGACCTCACGGGCGGTCTCGGAGGCGCTGCCTCCACCGGCTTCACCCGCTTCGGCGCCCCGTTCCGAATACTCGGCGGCAACCGGAGGCACCGCCAGGGCGGAGCGCGCGCCCTCGGCGTAGAGATCCGAGCCGTAGCGCTCGAGCCCGGCCTGATGATGGCTCCGGTGCCACGCCGCCAGCCGGGCGCGCTCGGGGCCGGCGTCGCCCTGGGTCAACACCAGGACCTCGGCGGCCGCGCTCAGGAGATCGCGGCGGGCCAGGTTGGGCTGGCGCCGGAGTGCCGTCTCGATCGAGGCCAGGGCCTCGGAGTCGCCGGCCGCCTCCCGGACCGGAACCACCAGCGAGAGCGCTTCCTCTCGCTCGGTCTCGACCTCGGACCGGAAGGCGTCCCAGGCCCGGCGCTGGGCCTCGCGGACCGACTTGCGCTCTTCGGCCTCGACCTCGTCAAGGGCGTCGGCGCCGGCGATTCCCTGCTCGATCATCCAGGCGCGCATGCGCTTGATGCAGTCGTACTCGTCTTCCCAGGCCAACCGCTCGGGCGACTTGTAGCGCTCGTGGCTGCCCGAGGTCGAGTGTCCCTGCGGCTGGGTGACCTCGCGCACGTGAACGATCGCCGGCACATGCTCGCGCCGGACGATCTCGGCGGCGTTGAGATAGGTCTCGCACAGGGCCGCGTAGTCCCAGCCCTTGCAGGTATAGAGATCGAATCCGGACGCCTCTCCCGGACCGCGGCGGAAGCCACGCAGCAACTCCGAGAGATCGCCCTTGGTGACCTGAAGCTCGTTGGGCACCGAGATCCCGAAACCGTCGTCCCAGATCGACAGCAGCATCGGAGCCCGCAGGACCCCGGCCGCGTTGATCGACTCCCAGAACAAGCCCTCGGCGCAACTGGCGTTGCCGATGGTGCCAAAGGCGATCTCGTCGCCATTGCGCGAGAAGCCGTCGAAGTCCTCTAGCCCCTCGAGATCGCGGTAGAGGCGCGACGCCTGGGCCAGTCCGACCAGACGCGGCATCTGGGATCCGGTCGGCGACACGTCCGCCGAGGAATGAACCGCGTCCACCAGCCGGGTCCAGGCGCCGGTCTCGTCCAGGAAGTGGGTGGCGAAATGGGCCGTCATCTGACGCCCGCCCGAGGCCGGCTCTCGCTTCGGGTCGGGATCGGCGTACAGCTGGGCGAAGAGCTGCTCGACGGTGAGCACGCCCAGGGCCATCAGCAGCGTCTGGTCCCGGTAGTAGCCGCTGCGGACGTCGCCCGGCCGAAAGGCGCGGGCCAGGGCCACCTGGGCCACTTCCTTGCCGTCACCAAAGATGCCGAACTTGGCCTTGCCCGAGAACACCTCGCGCCGGCCGAGCAGGCTGGCCTCGCGGCTGCGCACGGCCAGGCGGTAGTCGCCGACGATGCTTTCGGCGGTGAACTGAGCGGCCGGCTCGGGCCGGTCCTGCTTGCGCACCTCCATCGGTCAGGCGTCCTCGCGGGCGTTCTCGACGTCGGCGGCGCCGGCCGGTTGGAGCACGGCACCGTTGGCGGCCAGCACCCGGCGCAGGATCTCGATGTTGTCGCGGTGGCCGGTGCGATGCGCCGTCACCTTGCCGCGCACCGGGTAGCCGAGCAGAAACAGGTCCCCGATGACGTCCAGAATCTTGTGGCGCACGAACTCGTCCGGGAAGCGCAGTTCCGTGTTGATGACGTCGTCTTCGCCTACCAGGATGCAGTTGTCGAAGCGGCCGCCGGTGCCCAAGCCCAGCTCGCGCATCATTTCCAGATCCTTGACGAAGCCGAAGGTGCGAGCGGGAGCGATCTCCCGCTCGTAGGACCCGGCTTCGAGCGGTCCGTAGTCGTAGCTCTGCTCCCCCACCGGCGGCGGATAGTCGAGCTGGTAGGAGACCGAGAAGCCGTCCGCGGGCTCGAGTGTCAGCAGCTTGCCGCCGTCGCCTTCGACCGTGTAGGTCCGGTCGATCACCACCTCCCGGCGGTTGACGCCCTGGTCGACCAGGCCGGTTTCCGCCAGGGTGCGGCAGAACTCGATCGATGAACCATCCAGCACCGGCAGCTCGCCGTGGACCTTGACCAAGACGTTGGTCACTCCCAGGGCGTGGCACGCCGACAGGAAGTGCTCGACCGTCTTGATCTCGACCTGGCTCGAGCTCAAGGTCGTGGCGTAGGAGGTCTCGGCCACCGAGCCCACGAACGCGGGGATGTGGTCGTCGGTCGGCAGGGTCACGAAGTGGATGCCCGAATCCGGGGGCAAGGGTTGGATCACCATCCCGGTGCGGGAGCCCGAGTGGAGCCCGAGGCCGTAGAGCACGGTGTTCTGGGCGATGGTGCGCTGGGGCACGTCGGTGGTCTCGAGCAAGGGCACGTCGGGCGGATCGAAGGAATGGTCGCCGGCCAGCCGCTGGTCGGGCCGGCTTTCGGCCGCCAGCAGCGATTGATCCCGGGTCAGCGAGCTCCGGTACTCGAGCGCTCCCTGCACCGAGCGCACCGCCTGGTTGTACGAGAGCGGCTTTTCGACGTAGTCGAGCGCCCCCATCTTGATCGCCTTGACCGCGGTCGAGGCGGTGCCGTGGCCCGACATCATGATGACCGCGGCGGTGGGATCCTCCAGACGCAGGGACTGCAAGGTCTCGAGCCCGTCCCGGTCCGGCAGCCAGACGTCCAGAAAGACCACGTCCGGACGCTCGCGCCGGTAGATGTCGAGCGCTTCGGCTCCACTCGCCGTGCATACCGTGCGGAAGCCTTCATCGCCCAGCACGTTGGCCAGCGAGGTCAGGATGCCGGGTTCGTCATCGACGATCAGGACAAGCTCGGACATGGGGCAAGACTACCGCACTCCCACGACCCGACTGCTAAGCTCCGAGCGTGTTCCACGCCCCGCCGCTCGCGGCCGGCCGCGCCCGCGCCACCTCCTCCGTGCCTCGCCGTTGACCGCCTCCACCGAGCGTCTCCGCGCGCTGGTCCCTAGACCCAGAACAGCGGTTCCCCGGCAAGGAACGCTCCGCCTGTCCGGCTTGCGCCCGGTCCTCGGAGCGCCCGAGACTCTAGTCCAGGGAGCCGAGCGGCGGCTGGCGAGCTACCGGGCGCCTGCCGAGGCCGCGGCAACGGCTCCCACGCTCGAGCTGACCCTCGACTCAGAGCAACCCGAGCAGGGGTATGAGCTCACCGTAACCGAAGGGGACGTCCGCCTGCGCGCCGCCGACGCCGCCGGGTTCCGGCACGGCGCGGTAACCCTGGCCCATTGGATCGACCTCCACCGGTCGCCCGCCGACGCCGGCGGCGCGCCACTCGAATCGACCTCCGCCACCGAGCCCCTGGCGGTGGGCCGGGTCGAGATCCGCGACCGGCCGGACTTCGCCGAGCGCGGCCTGCTCCTGGACGTCAGCCGCAACAAGGTCCCGACCCTCGAGACACTCTTCCGCCTGGTCGAGGTCCTGGCCGACCTCAAGTACAACCAGCTCCAGCTCTACATGGAGCACACCTTCGCCTACCGCGAGCACGAGACCGTGTGGCGCGACGCCGATCCCCTGACCGGAGACGAGATCCGGCGGCTGGATGCGTTCTGCCGGAGCCACGGCATCGAGCTCGTGCCGAACCAGAACAGCTTCGGGCATCTGCACCGCTGGCTCCGGCACGAACGCTACCGGCACCTGGCCGAATGTCCGGACGGCATCGAGCATCCGTTCAGCAACGCCATCGAGCCTTTCAGCCTGTGCCCCACCGACCCGGCCGCAGTCGAGTTCATGGCGGCTCTCTACGAGGAGCTCCTGCCCAACTTCTCGAGCCGGCGCCTCCACGCCGGCTTCGATGAGACCTTCGAGATCGGCCGGGGGCGCTCCCGGGAGCGCTGCCAGCGCGAGGGGCTGGGGACGGTCTGGACCAACTTCCTGAACCAGATCCGCGGCCTCGCCCGGCGGCACGGCCGGAGCCTCCAGATCTGGGCCGACATGCCGCTCAAGCATCGCGACATCCTGGAGAGCCTTGCCCCGGACGTGACGCTCTGCCTCTGGGGCTACGAGGACGGGCATCCGTTCGAAGACGAAGCGGCAACTCTGGCCGAGCTTCCCAACCCGCTCTACGTCTGCCCGGGCACGTCCACCTGGCTGAGCCTCGCCGGACGGACCGGCAACGCCCTGGCCAATCTCGAACAGGCGGCACAGGCCGGTAGCGCCGCCGGCGCCACCGGCTACCTCCTGACCGAATGGGGCGACCGCGGCCATCTCCAGACGTTGTCGAGCTCGTATCCGGCTCTGGTCGCGGCGGCGGGCCAGGCCTGGAACGGCGCGCACGCCGGCGGCGCCGAGCGACCGGACTGGGCAGCCGCGGTGGACCGTTACGTACTCGGCCAAGCCGGTTCCGGACTCGGATCCCTGCTCCTAGAGCTGGGCGACCTCTACCGGGAGACGGGCGCCACCCAGAAGAACGGAACCGCCCTGTTCCACCTGCTCGGCTCGCCCGGCGACGGCCTCGACCACCCTCGCTACCGCGGCATGACGAGCGACGGTCTCGAACGGGCCGCAGTCCGCGCCCTCGAGCTCGCCGCCGCGGCGGCTCCGGGCGATGGGAGCTCGGAGGACGAACAGGGCCCCAACGAGATCAACCAAACCCGCGCGGAGATCGGCTGGACCGCCGACGCCGTGGCGCTGGCGGCTACGATGGGCCGAATGCGGCTGGAGGCGCCCACGGCAGCGATCCCGGCGCTGCCGGAAGGGCCCCGAAGCGAGCTCGCCGAGCGCGCCCGCGCGCTCGCCTCGAGGCGGCGCGTTCTGTGGCTCGAACGGAACCGGCCTGGAGGACTCGCCGACTCGCTCGAGACCTTCGAGCGCCTGGCTTCTCTGCTGGAACCCGGTTCCTGATCCGAGGCGCACGAACGACTCAAGCGGAAGCTCGACGCCACCGTCCGATGTCCCCTCGACTCCGAAACTGGACGAGCCGGAGCGTGTGCTAGCCTCCCTCGCAGCCCCGCAGAGGCCAGGTCCAGTCGCCATCAGCACCACGAACCAAGATTTCACAGCGTTGTTCCAGCGGCTAGAGATCTTCAAGGAGAGCGGTCAGAAAGATCCCGCACGGAACCCTCTCCGGCGCCGAGCCGTGGCCTCTGCCGCGACCGACCTCGACAGCACGCGTCGCGCCCGTAAGGAGACAACCGATGCCGATCGTCTGGGCTGAATCCGGCGGCGTCGA
>CBDCVR010000012.1:0-6835 GCA_965223155.1 Candidatus Multivoradales bacterium | reverse complement strand
TCGCGGTCGCGGACGTCGAGGAGCTTCACCTCTCGCTACGCGACAGGCCGTACACCGCGAATCGCATGCTCGCCGTCCTGCAGCAGGCGCTCGATCAAGCCGAGGCGTGGGGCTGGCGCTCAGACCACAGCAACCCCGCGCGTCATGTGGAGCGCTACCCAGAAGAGAGACGGGGTGCAAAGAAGGAGGTCATGCTCACGCCCGAACAGATGGCTGCTCTCCTTGAGGCGATCGACGATGAAGAGGCTGACGGTGCAAGCCCGAGTGCCTGCGCCGCGATTCGGGTCGCCTTCTGGACGGGGTGGCGTATCGGCGAGGTGCTTCGCCTGGAGTGGAAAAACCTCGACCTCGAGCGCGGGGTGGCCAAGCTCGTGCGCACCAAGACTGCGGACGAGGAGTACAGGCAGGTGCCCTCGGAGGCGGTGGAGGTTCTCTCGTCGCATCGCAGGTTCGCCGGCTACCGCTTTGTCTTCCCAGGCCACGACTTCTCCACTCACTTGACGACTGTCCGGAAGCCTTGGGTGAGCATCCGAGCTCGGGCGGGCCTGGATAACCTCCCTGGCCTCGGGCCCCTTCGGATCCATGACTTGAGGCACAACGTCGTTAGCTGGGATGTGTCCCGAGGGGTGGGTCTCGAGATCGCTGGCAAGAACGTCGGGCATCGATCTCGAGCTTCCACTGAGGCTTACGCTCACTTCGCTCCTGATGCGCTGAAGCACGCCGCCGACGAACGAGCGCGCGCCATGCGGACAGCTCTCGAGAACAGCTCGAGGCAGCGCAGCTCTTAGCTGACACCGCTTGGATCCCAGGCCACGCTCCGCCTAGCACCGAAGCTCGGACCCAGACCTCTCCAGCTATACTCTCAGGCTGAACTTCAACCTTGAAGGCGAGCCACCTCGCAATGTTCCCATCGCCTGGTCAAGTGCCGGAAACAAGGTCGGAAACATAGCGCTCCTCGCTGGTGTTGAGAATCGAAAGGCGGATTAGACATGCGCAGAACTTACAGCACTCATCACGCCGCGAAAGCCGTTCTCTGCTTGGTGCTCCCTCTACTCCTGCTCTCTTGTTCACGGGTCGATCCGGTGCCGCCCTCGGTAGACACTCCGGTCGACACAGTCACCAGCGGCTCTCTTTCAACGCCGGTGTCGCCTGGTACCGCTCTCAAAGCAGCCTATCTCCCACTAACCGCCAACCTCCCTCTCTTCGTCGCTTTGGATCAGGGTTACTTCGAAGAGAGAGGCCTCAAGGTTGAAGCCATCGAGGCGACTTCTCCGAACGACATCATGACTGGTCTCGTGGCAGGAGAGGTCGACTTCGCAGCGGTTCTCGCCTACTCGCTGCTGCTGCCGGCATCCCAACGGTTCCCCGGCGCCTTCCAGCTCTTCTCGGGTTGCGAGGAGACCCCGCACCACTTCACTTCGAGCATCGTCACGGCTTTGGACTCCCCCATCGAGTCAATCCAAGATCTCAGAGGAAAGAAGATCGGTGTCTACACCGGCCTCGTTCAGATCAACTTCCTTAGAGCCATACTAGCCGGTGCGGGAATACCGGAGTCAGAGGTGGAGATCGTACAGATAAGCCCACGGCTACAGCTGCAGGGCCTACTCTCGGGGGACTACGACGCGCTATCTTCGACGGAGCCAACCGTGAACATCGGCCTAGCTAGAGGCCTCGTCAAGGTCATCGCGGAGAACCCGAGGGTGCGCTACATACTCAACCCCTTCCCATCCACGGCCGCCCCGATCGCAACGAGATTGCTGGAGGAAGACCCGCTCGCGGCGGCCAATGTGGTGATTGCCTTGGAGAAGGCTATTGACTTCATCAGGAGCAATCCCGACGAGGCCAAGCGCTCTCTGATGAACTACACGCCAATCCCAGAGGAGCTGGGCGCAGAGGTCTTGAACTCACTCAAGCTGTTCCGATACACCAAGCTCGGTGAAGAGAATCGCCTCAACGTCCAGCGCTTCGCCGACTTCCTAAGCGACGCAGGCATCATGGAAGGCCGTATCGAGGACGTGAACACCCTGTTCGGGGACTACGAGCCTCTGCCTCTTGACTAGAGAAAACGACGCAGTCGCCGTCGCGGTGGATTCGGTCTGGAAGAGCTACGCCGAGCGGCGAACTCAGCCCGGGACCGCAGTCCTCGAAGGTTTTAGCCTGGACGTCCAGCGCGGCGAGGTTGTCTCGCTGCTTGGACCCAATGCCTGCGGCAAGTCAACCCTGTTACGAGTGATTGCAGGGCTGCAGCGACCCGACCGGGGCTCGATTCTCGTTGGCGGAGAGAGTCCAGACAAGGCCAAGATCGGCCTGGTTTTTCAGAACTTCTCTGACTCGCTCCTGCCCTGGTTGAGTAATCTGCAGAACATTGCCTTCCCCCACCATCGATCACTCAAAGACGCCGCGTCCGAAGAGCTACGCGACCGCCTCGCCGAACTGCATCTAGGCATGATCCCCCTATCGAAGTACCCCTACCAGTGCAGCGTTGGACAGCAGCAGCTGGTAGCGCTCGCTCGGGAAGTGCTCGCCGACCCTGAGGTCCTGCTTCTCGACGAGCCCTTCGCGGCGCTCGATCTCGAGAATCGACTCACGCAGCAAGAGAATCTCGCAAGGATCTGCGA
Source organism: Candidatus Multivoradales bacterium (assembly GCA_965223155.1). Classification (GTDB taxonomy): domain Bacteria; phylum Acidobacteriota; class Thermoanaerobaculia; order Multivoradales; family JAHEKO01; genus CALZIK01. Next base: position 4,217 of record CBDCVR010000012.1, on the reverse strand, counting down.
ACGGCAGCGCCTGACTACGATTCTCGTTTCGCATGACCTAGACGAGGCGATTCGGCTTGCAGACCGGGTAGTCGTCCTCTCTGCCAGGCCCGCGCAGGTTGTGGGCGAGTTCCAAATCGACCTGCCGAGGCCTCGCAATCTCTCAGATCTGGCGAGCCCCCACTACCTCAGGCTCAAGGCTCCGATTCTCGAGGCCTTCCAGAAAGCGACGAGACGATGAGACGCGCTTCGCTCGGGGCAATCGCTGCGATCGCATTGTGGCTGGCAGCCACCAAGACTGGTCTGATCAGCGAACTCTTTCTTCCTTCTCCCGACGCCGTGTTCTTGGAATTGTGGAGCATGGTCGTCTCGGGGGACATCCTCCGGGACGCGGTCGCCACAACTCTGCGCACTCTGACCGGTTTCGCACTCGGTTTGTTCGGCGGAATCGTACTCGGGCTTCTCATGGGGACGTACCGGCCAGCCTACGACTACATGGAACTCCCGCTCGATTTCCTCCGCTCTATTCCAGCGACGGCTCTCTTTCCTCTTTTCATCGTTATCTGGGGTCTCGGAGACAGCGTGAAGGTGTTCGTAGCCGCCTGGGCATCCGGCATGGTCATCCTTATCAACACGATCTACGGCGCCCGGAGTGTCTCGCCGGTCCGCCTTCAGATGGCTCGGCTACGCAGAGCAACCAAGCGCACCACATTCCTCTCAATCACGCTTCCCGAGTCGCTACCCTTCATCGTCGCCGGCTGCCGCTTGGGCTTGTCTTTGGCCCTTGTGGTCGAGATCGTCGCCGAGATGTTCTTGGGCTCATCATCCGGCCTCGGCCACCGAATCTTCAACGCGAGTTCGGTTTTTCAGATGGAAGAAGCCTACGCCACAGTCTTCATCGTGGGTGCCCTCGGATACTCGGCGAACAAGCTAGTCGTCTTCGCTAGCGAGCGCTTCGTCCACTGGACCTAGTAGGGACCGGCCTCAGGAACATGTGTAGACCGTGTCCTGGCCCGCCTGTGTTCCAGCTCCGATCAAGGCCGGTGAAGGCGACTCGAGTTCCGGGGTCTTTGCGATGGTGATCCGGTACCGCCCCAAGTCGAGGATCTTGTCCGCGTACTCCTTGACCGTAGTGAGCGACACCTCGCAAAAGAGCTCCACCCAGAGCCTCTGCAATTCCTCGATATCCAGGATGTCAGTCTCGATTGGCACTCTGGCCCGCAGCATCTCAAAAGCCGGGGATCCTGGAAACGGAATTAGAGGACAACAGAACACTTCGTCAAAGGCGAGGATGTCCTGTAGTCGACGAGCGTGATCATAGGTAGTCTGCAAGCTACTCTCGGTCTCTCCCGGCAACCCGAGGACGTAGGAGGGCGTAAGCGCCACCTGCCGCGAGCTGAGTAGCTCCGCCATCCTCAAGGCCTCTCTCGGTGATCCGCCCCCCTTGACGGTCCTTCGATAGAGCGCGGGATCCCCGCTCTCAATCCCGACGAAGATATGGCGACAAGGCAAACGGGCCAACAGGTCGAGGCTCCTCGGATTCACCTCGTCTACGCGAGCGAAGACATGCCAGATAGGGAGCCCACTCTCCTTCGGTTTGGCCTCAACGAGGCTCTGCAACCACTCCCCATGCTGGAGAATCGTGTCGCTGAAGTCGACCAAATAGTCGACTCCGTAGCTCTCCACCAATCCTTGCACCTCGCGCCAAATCAAGTGAGGCTCTCTGGTAGAAGCCAAGCCCCCAGAGCGGGAGCAGAACAAGCACCCGGGATTCTTGCCGTCTCGCCAGTAGCAACCGACGTTCGTGAAGATGTTTGTGCCCCTAAACTTCCAGGACGGATGCAACTCGCTGAATCGGTCGAGGTAGGCATCGAGGTCGATTAGGGATCGGTCCGGTATCGGAACCAGGTCTAGCTGCGGAAGCGGGTTCGAGGCCAGACCCCGCGCTCTACCTTCGACGAAGTCCAAGAAAGGACCCTCGCCCGACCCGACAACTAGGCAGTCGACAAGGCCAGAACGCCGTTCCAGCACAAGTTCCGCCAGCGCCGAGGGAAACACCCCACCAAGGGCGACTTGGCTGCCCTGCTCCTTGGCGTGACGAGCCACTTCGATCGCTTGCGGATAGGTCACGGTATTGGCGTTGATACCTACGTAGTCTGCGTCCAGCCGCCGAATAACTCCGTCCTGGCCTAACAGCTCTGCGTCCAGAACCTCGACTTCGACCTCGGGCGCCTCCCTGTGCAGGTGTGTCGCAATAGAGATCAACCCCAGCGGCGCATAGCAGCCGGAGCGGGAGTTAGAGCGATACGGCCCTGTCGAGGGTTGAATCAACTGCACTTTCACGCTCTCGCTCCTTCCACGTCGGAGGCCGCCGCATAGCCCAGAGTCTCCAACAGAGCCGACTGTATCGACTCGACCTCTCGCAGTTCGCTGGTCGAGAGCCGACCGATCTGGATCTCGTTTAGGTCTGTCCGGAATCCCGCGACATCAGACCCCGAACGAGGTAGACCCAAGAAGTCGCAGACAGCCCCTAGAGTGTCCTGCGGTCGAGCGACAAGCGACTCATACCTAACGAAGTGGATGCGGCTCAACCACTTCGCGTCTTCAAGCAGCTGGGAGTTCGCGAAAGTCCACTGCACTGCTGCCTCCTCCAGGCTTGTCCTTAGCCCCGCTAGGTGCGGTCGCTCGGGATCGTAGTTTCTCTTTCGCCGAATCCCTTCCGCTACCGCCCGGCCATCGCGCACTATTGCCACAAATGAAGACAAGGGGAACACGGCCTGTAGGAATCTAGTGCGAACTGTGTTTGCCGGGCTCTTCTCGACCAAGCGCGTCCCCGGCTCAACATGAGCCAGCAAGGTGCGCGTAATCCTCTCTGACCTTGAAGGGGTCACGTCGTCTTCGGTCAGGAAGTAGGCCTGCTGGAATCTCGGATGAGCGAACATCCTCGAGGTCTCACTGCCCAAAAAATGACGCATGCACTCTGGCATCTCGTCCAGATCCTGCCCTTCGCATGGAGGTCCCGAGAGTCCCGGGTGCCTGAGCAGCGCTCGCCAAAGAAGTGACGTACCACTGTTGCAGCAGCCAACGACAAAGACAGGGCCCGACCGGCGCAACTCCTTCGAGCAACGAGACGGGCCAATGTCCCGCCCCGCAAACGAGGCATCAGGCAAATCGATCCTCCAGTAGTCGAGCTACCTCCTCGCTACCAGTTCGAGTCGGGCTCCTCTCCTCAGGGTCGTTCACAAGATCGAACCACAGCCTGACGCCCTCGTCTGGGCTGAAGAAGTACTTGGCTCCATCGCGAACCAAGGCTTTCCGTTCGTATCCATACAAGGTCGCCTCAGCCAGGCAGGTGCTTTCGGCCTCTTGCCTGAACAGGCTTCTACCGTCGAACTCAATCTGCGGCTGGCAGCCCAGACTCTCGACTATCGTGGGTACCAAGTCCACGAGGCTAACTTCGCGCCCCAGCGTGTGCTCGTCTACCCGGATAGGTGCATTGACGAAGACCAAAGGCACGTGGATTATCTCTTCAAACAATGTGTGGCCGTGGCCGGTGCCAACAAGCCAAGGACTGTTTGAGCGCCGACCGCAATCGAGATAGCGCCGTTCGAAGTCCTCATGGTCCCAAAAGGCCTCGCCGTGGTCGGCCGTCAGAATCACCCAAGTCTTGTCTAGGAGACCCTCCTGCCTGAGCTCTTCGAGGAAGGACTGAATCGCCTCACCCACCATCTCGACTAGAGCTTCGTAGGCAGCTCTCTTTGCAGATCTGAAAAGCTCCCTTCCACCGGGCTGTGCGCTGCACTCTCGGTCATCCCAGTCGCTCACGTCATGAGGAATTGTCGCCCCCTTCGGAAGGAAGCGTTGTGCGGCTTCGAGATCGTATGGCCTGTGAAGGTCGTTGAAGTGTAGATACGCCATGAATCGCGAGGGCTTGACCTCGTGCATCCAATCCCAATACCTATCCAGGACCCATCGAGCTGGGACGTTCGAGTAGAAAACGTCTTGCCGCTCAGAACGTATGACAGCGGACGCTCCGGAATAGTCACTGAGCTCGCAGAGTGCCCAGTAGATAGTTGAGACACCCAGGCTCTGGTAGCCCTTAGTTCCTAGCAAGTCGAATAGTGTGCGCGTCCCATCGGCAAGGCCGGTGGGCCAGGGCTCTCGGACGCTGTTCTTGTATCGTGCCGTTTGCCTGGCACCATGTCGGTTCGGATAAAGTCCCGTAAGAAGAGAGTTAG
>CBDCVR010000011.1:0-7939 GCA_965223155.1 Candidatus Multivoradales bacterium | reverse complement strand
CCCCCCCCGGCGCCAGACTCGAGGAGATGCGGGGACGGGTTCCCTATCTCTTCAACAGCGGCGTGACGACGCGGCTGGCACTTTGTTCCCGCTCTCCCCAGCTCAGCATCTCGTCGATGTCGCCCGTAGGAAAGGCGTTCTCCATTGCCATCCGAAGAACATCGAGCTTGGCGCGCGTGTCGGCAGCACCCTCCTCAGCGCACGCTCGTCGTAGGCTCTGCAGAACCCACTCCCCAACTGTCAGGCGCTGCCGCCTAGCGGCCACCGTGATCTCGTCGAATTCCGCTTCATCCAGGACGACTTGAAGGCGCTTACTCATAGCGTGAGTATCCTATCGATGTTCGCTGACGAGCAAACTGGCCTCTTCCGGCCAACGAGAGCCTCCTCATACCAGACGAATTGCAACGATGTGCTTCTCGCCCTTCTTCACGCCGCAAGGCCGCAAGGCTTAGGAAGATGCAAGGCTCACTCTAGGATCTTCGCTGTCGAAAGCGAAACCGTCCGTAGCTCCAAACCGTGCCAACGAGAGCAGAAAGCCAGCTCATCGCGCAGATCACACCGACTTCGCGTGGGGCTGCGTCGGGAACCCCACGCAACGCGGGCATGAGGACGCTGTAGACGGCGAAGACCGAGAAGAAGACTGGGGTCACGAGAAACAGGCTCCGGATCCAGCCGTGTAGACGCCCGACCTCCCGCCAGTATCCCTTCTGAAGGACCAAGAAGAGACTGACTTGACCGATGATCGCTAGAGTGATTCCAATGAAGGTCCACATGTGCCTATTGCCAGGGACTTACTCCGCGCCTCCTCGTCCCGAACAGCCCCCACCGTCTGCTGGATCTTCCTCCGATGGCGGGGCGGGCATGCAATTGTCCACGAAGTTTAGGCAGCTTCCGAATCCCGCGAGGAGCTATGGTCGAAAGTTGTGTATGAGTTGAGATGAAGGCGGCGTATCCTGAGTCCGGTTTTCCAAATCGGATTCAAACCCTCAAAGAAGGAGGATACGCCTTGAGCAAGAGTAACGTAGTTTCGATTGACCGATCAGAGAGTTCGAGAGATGCCTTGACCGAAGTGCTTCGCCGCGGCTCACGCGAGTTGCTTCGCGAAGCGATCGAAGCCGAGGTCGAGAGCTTCCTGGCCGAGTACCGAGGCGAGCAAACGGAAGATGGCCGGCGCCGCATGGTTCGCAACGGCTACCTGCGCGAGCGTGAGATCCAGACGGGAATCGGAGGTGTGCCGGTGAAGGTGCCTCGGGTTCGGGATCGTGAAGGTGAGTTGGTCTTTCGCTCGAAGATCGCGCCTCCGTATCTCAGACGGGCCAAGAGCGTCGAGGAGCTGCTGCCGTGGCTCTATCTGCGCGGCATCTCCACCGGAGATTTCTCCGATGCCCTGGAAGCTCTGGTAGGCCCCGACGCCCCGGGGTTGTCAGCCGCGACGATCAGCCGTCTGAAGAAAGTCTGGGCCAAGGAGTACACCGACTGGCGCACCCGGGACTTGTCCTCCAAGCGCTACGTCTACGTGTGGGCGGATGGGATCCATACCAAGGCTCGTCTGGACGACGCGAAGCTGTGCCTGCTGGTACTGATTGGCGCCACCGAGGACGGCACCAAGGAGCTCATCGCCGTCGAAGACGGCTACCGCGAGAGCGAGGCTTCCTGGCTCGAGCTCTTGCGTGGACTCGAAGCGCGAGGGCTTGCCATCGAGCCGAAGCTGGCGACCGGTGACGGCGCTCTGGGCTTCTGGAAGGCCCTGGCTCAGGTCTGGAGCAACACCAAGACCCAGCGTTGCTGGGTCCACAAGACCGGCAACGTCTTGAACAAGATGCCCAAGGCCGTCCAGCCAAAGGCCAAGCAGGCGCTGCACCAGGTCTGGATGGCCGAAACGCGCGAGGCTGCCGAGCGAGCCTTCGATGCCTTCCTGTCGACCTACGGGGCCAAGTACCCGAAGGCGACGCGTTGCCTGGCCAAGGATCGCAAGGTCCTGCTGACCTTCTACGATTTCCCGGCCGAGCATTGGGTCCATCTCAGGACCACGAACCCGATCGAGTCGACCTTTGCCACCGTACGCCTTCGAACGGCCAAGACCCGTGGTTGTCTCTCCCGCGAGACCATGCTCTCGATGGTCTTCAAGCTGAGCCAGAGTGCCGAGAAACGATGGCGGCGGCTACAGGGCTACAAGCGAATCGCCGACGTTGTCCGAGGTGTCAAATTCGTTGATGGAGAACCCAAGAACCGGATCGCCGCCTGAGTCACCCGTACACAACATTTGACGATAACTCTCCCGCGAGCCAAGACCCACCATAGGCCAGGACTGCAGTCATACAAGGCCAAGTAAGAACAACCGCACCTCCGACTATACATACATTGAGGGCTGTACCAACGGCCGCAGCTAGAAGCAAGACAGCTCCGGCGCAAATCGCCCCATCTCCGACGCATCCAACTCGTGCGATCTCTTCGTTGAACAGCGCAAGCCCAGACCAAAATTCCTGTGACTTGCGCTCCGAAAGATCTGCCAGCAACAACTCTGCGAATCGATAGTCCGCTTCGGTGAACGCCGGGTTGCCTCCAAAGGCCAGCTGACTCGGCCTGTTACCGATCGGGATCCATTCTTCGCCAGCCGCACCGCGGAGGCCCACGCTCGTTGGAGGCCCAAGCGGTCCCTGCTCGACGAACATCATCACGCCGTCACCGAACTGGAGTGCCATCCCATTGTGGATCGCCCAGTACCTCAACTCCAGAGACTCGCCCCAGGGACTGTTGATAACCATCGCTCCACCTCGGTGATGATGCTCGCGATGCTGGTACACCCCGTTCGCGGCTCGCATCTCAAATCCATTGGCTGCGCTCATTCGATGTGTCGGCCCGACGATGTTTCGTAAGCCTTGGGATTCCCAGATTGCCATCCTATGGTCTGCGGCAGGAGTCTCGTCCGACCTGCCCGCGGCCGATGCGCTTTCCATCCAAAGCGGCAAGAAAACAACGTACGCGGCTAGGGCTCGCGCCAAGATTCGCTTGATTTGTAGAGACATACCACTCCTCCTCCTTGGACCAGGTCAACAGACCTGGCTGGTTCTACTTATCTAATTTCCGGAGCGGCAGACTTTCTGACAAGGAATTTGCATACGGTTCTTCTTTCGCGGTTGTAGATCGCCTTGCTCGGGCCAACGAGGGCTGTCGGTCCTTCCCTCTCAAGTGGCCCGTGGGAGAGGGGAGAGAGTTCAGCTGATGCTGGTGGGGCGTTCGCCCCGGCAGCCGTAGAATCGGGCCATGAGACTCAAGCGCTCGCGGCTCACCGCAGCCACATCGCAAGCAGCCCTTGGAGTCGCACTGCTCTACCTCGCCCTCTTGGTACTGGTCTTCGTATACCTGATTCCTTCCGACTCGTTGACTTGGGGCCAAGAGGCGCCAACTGCGCTCCAGCAACGCGCAGCACTCGATGTCTTGAGAGATCGTTCGGCTGTCACCACGGCACTGTTGATTGCATACCTCTGGCTCTCGGGACACGCAACTCGTCAACGAAGAGTTCTAACGATGCTCTTGGTTTCCCTCAGCCTCGCTACTGGGCATCTTCTCCTGATGTCCGAGCTGGGCTAGCAGCTAGCCCAGCTCGGCACCTTGTGCCTGGGGGTTAGGTCTTGCAGGATGAGTATCCTTCTATGAGTCGGTCGGTTGGCGTCAAGAGTTTCGTTTCTTCTTTTTGTAGTTTTCCTTAGGTTTGGATCGAGGCTTGGGACGAGCTTCTATTCGCACTCTGTAGGGTTCTTCTTTGAACCGGTGCATGGTGAGTTTTGCGTCCGTTTAGGAATCGATGCTCCCATCTGTCACACGGTGTCGGGGCCACCAAGGATACTTTCGGAGTCATCGAACCTCTCAATCCGTCCTTGCTTGTTGGTCGTCTAGTTATCTCTTCTACGCTGCCTTGGGAAAGGCTCGGAAGCTCTCACCTGTCACCCACAGCCTGTGGAGCAACACCGCGATCTTCCTAGCTAGCGCGACTACGGCCTTGCCCTTACCCAGCCTCTCGACCAGGCCCTCAGCCCATCTCTTGAGTGACGACTCTTTGCGACAGTTCAACGCCGCATGAGCTGCCTGCACCAAGAGTCTGCGCATCTCCGAGTCGCCCTCGCGAGTGATCCGGCCCCTGACCTCATGCCCTCCTGAGCTGCGAAGCGACGGTCTCAAGCCCAGACACGCTCCGACGTCGCGGCTTTTCTCGAACCGATCCGGACGATCCATCCAGCCGACGAACGCAAGGCTCACCAGAGGCCCCACACCAGGAACCGTCTGCAGCCGACGGACCAGCTCGTTTGATCTCGACTCGGAGATGAGGTCGTCTTCGAGATGGTGGATCCGATCGGTCAGCTCGCCGATTGTCGTTACCAGAGGTTCGAGCGCTCCCAACAGGCCGGCTTCGACCGACATCGACGCGTACCGAGCCACGAAGCTCTTCGCCGGACATGAGGGCACTCGGTAGCCCTGTGCCCGCAGCGTTCCGCGTACGGAGTTGATCAGCGAGGTCCTGGTCTTCACCAGACTCGTTCGGACCCGAAGACGCGTCCGAAGCTCTTGGGCCTCACCTGTGCGCTGGTAGACTGGTCGAAGCAAACCCAGATCCAACCGGCTCAAACGAGCCAGGATCTCGGCGTCGATTCCGTCCGTCTTCAGGGTCGATTCCGCGATCAGACGTACCCGGCGTGGATTGACCACCATCACCTCATGGCCGAGCTCAGACAGCAGTCGATAGACCCAGGGTGTGACCGGACCGCTCTCGAGCGTCACCTGCGAGCGTTCCCGATTGGCGAAGAACCTTCGCAGGCCCGTCTCGGTCGTCGGAACCCGCCGGCGAACCGTCACCTCACCGTCTTCTGATACGCCACACACCTCGCTGTACTTCGAGTGAACATCGATGCCAAGATACTCCATGGTCGGTCTCCTTTCTCGGCTCTGATGCCGATTCTTGGTTATCTCCAACTGGCACAGTGTCCCAGCTGGAGACCGACCGACTCATCTCATCTGTCACCGCTTCTGCCCACCTTGCTGTACTGGCTCAGTGCCTGTTCTGAAGCTCCGAGTATAGGTTCCTCTCAGGGGGGCGTTCAGCCTGAGATCGCACGCCCCACCTCTTCCGTAGAGCCGCCGAGGGCCAGGACTGATCGAGCCAGCTGATCGAGCGTGGCCTGGCCATTCTCCAGCTTCGACACTCGTCCCTGGCTGGTCTTCAGGATCTTGGCGACCCGCGCTTGGGAGAGCTTCTTCTTCAGGCGGTGAGCCTTGAGCTCCTCGCCCAAACGGATCTTCATGTCGATGACGGCGATTTCCTCGGGCGTGAGGTCGAGCCACTCCTCGACCGTCGTCACCCTCCCGCCCATCGCCTTGATTCGAGCCTTCTTCTTAGCACTTAGGGGCATCGCTCACCTCTATCAGTCCGTGTCGTACTCGCGGAGCAGTCTTCGAGCTTGGTCGATCACGCGCCTTGGCGTCCTGCTTGTCTTCTTGCTGAACACTCCGACCACGAGGATTGCATCTGCGTCCGTTCGGTAGATCACCCGCCAGGTCTGGCCCGCGTCGTTCACCCGCAACTCGTGGCAACGTCTTCCGATTGACGGCATAGGGCGCGAATGGGGCATCCCGACCCTCAAACCCTGCTGGAGCTGCCGAATCAAGAAGCCGATCTCGCGGCGTGCGTCACTGGAGATTGGAGGCGTCTGAATTTCACCGTTCAGAACAACAAGAGGCTTGTCCACGTGCTCCCCCCCATTGCTGGGTCAGTATGTCCGATTCGGCATTGCGTCGTCAAGCCCAATCGGGCATATATGGTGGCGTCTCTTCGTCCGTCTACCGATCGTGATTCAACCTACTTCGGTAGCCCACGAGCCCCCTACCCCACCACCCTCGTAAACCCCTCTTCGTCCAGCACCTCGACGCCGAGCTTCTCGGCTTTCGCCAGTTTGGAGCCCGGGTTGTCGCCGACGACGACGTAGGTAGTGGCTTTGGAGACGGAGCCGACGACTTTGCCGCCGGCGGCTTCGACGAGTTGTTTGGCCTGGTCGCGGCTCATGGAGAGGCCGCCGGTGAAGACGAACTTGGCGCCGGTGAGTTTTCCGCCTTCCTTGGGAGCTTCGGGAACTTGCAGGTCCATCTTGCTCAGGAGCTGATCGAGGACCTTGGCGTTGTGCTCTTCGGCGAAGAAGGCCACGATCTGTTCGGACATGCGCGGGCCGATACCGTCGACGGCTTGGAGCGTTTCTTCATCCGCGGTCCGGATCGCATCGAACGAGCGGAAGTGGCCGGCGAGGTCCCGGGCGACGGTGACGCCGACTTCGGGGATGCCGAGGCCGAAGAGGAAGCGGTGGAGGTCGGTGCGCGCGGCCGTCGCAATGGCTTCCACGAGAGCCGTCGCGGATTTTTCGGCGAAGCCTTCGTGGTCGATGAGCTCTTCGGCCTGGACCTCGAAGAGGTCCGGCAGGTGCTTGACGAGGTCTTCTTCGACCAGGAGCTTGGCGGTCTCCTCGCCCAGGCCCTCGATGTCGAGAGCGTAGCGCGAGCCGAAGTGGATAATCCTGCCCTTGAGCTGGGCGGCACACTCGAAGATGTTGGGACAGACCGAGAACGGCCCCCGTTCGATGAGTCCGGTGCCGCAGGACGGGCACTCGGCCGGCATCGCGAACTTCTTGGCCCGGCGCTTGCCCTTCTCCGGGATCCGTTCCACGACCTGTGGAATGACGTCGCCCGCGCGCTGGACGCGGATGAGGTCGCCCTTGCGGATGTCTTTGCGGGCAACTTCCTCGCGGTTGTGGAGGGTGGCCCGGCTAACCGTCACCCCGCCGATCTCGACCGGACGCATCATAGCGACCGGTGTCACGACTCCGGTCCGGCCGACACTGGGGACGATCTCGAGGACGCGAGTCACTTCCTTGCGCGGCGGAAACTTGAAGGCGAAGGCCCAGCGTGGATGGTGGGAGGTCGAGCCCAGCTCGTCGCGCGCGGCCAGGTCGTCGAGCTTGATGACGACGCCGTCGATCTCGTAGTTGATGTCATCGCGAGCCTCGATCATGCCCTGGTGGTAGGCGGCGATCTCGGCGGCGGTCGCAACCCTCTTCGGCAGGTCGTTGACGCGCAGGCCCCAGTCCCGGAGAACGTCCAGGGCTTGCCACTGGGTCGAGACGCCTTCCGGGAACGACGCCTCCCCAGGAACCGGAGACAAGACGTCGTAGACGTAAACGTCGAGGGGCCGTTCCGCGACGAGGCGTGGATCGAGTTGGCGGAGCGCTCCCGCCGCGGCGTTTCGGGGATTGGCAAAAGGCTCCTTGCCTTCGGCCAGGAGGCCTTCGTTGAAAGCCTCGAAGGCGTCGATCGGCATGATGACCTCGGCCCGCAAGGCCACCAGATCGGGCACCGGCCGGTCTGCCGATCGCAGGGCCAGCGGCACCGAGGGAATTGTCCGGGCGTTCTCGGTCACGTCTTCGCCGACCCGGCCGTCGCCCCGGGTTACGGCCCGGGCGAGCTTGCCGTTCGCGTACACCAGCTCGAGCGAAGCGCCGTCGAGCTTGGGCTCGAGCACGTAGGCGATCCGGGGTCCCTCCGCCGAGGTATCGGAGGTCTCGGAGGCAGCAGTAGTCTCGGAGGCAGCAGAGCCAGCGGAGGCATCCGAATCGTTCGAGCTGTCGGAGCGGTCGGAGCCAGCGGGCTCTTCCGGCTGCACCACCAGCGCCTTGCGCACCCGCTCCAGGAAGCGCTCGACTTCGGACAGCTCGGGACTCGAATCGAGGGAGCGCATGGGCGCCACGTGTTCGACCGAGGTGAGGCTATCGAGGGGCTCGCCGCCGACCCGCTGGGTGGGTGACTCAGGGGTGACGAGCTCGGGATGGTCTTCTTCGAGCGCCTTGAGCTCATGGAAGAGCCGGTCGTAGCGCTCGTCCGAGATCTCGGGCCGGTCGCGAAC
>CBDCVR010000010.1:0-7189 GCA_965223155.1 Candidatus Multivoradales bacterium | reverse complement strand
AAGCTTGACAGGCGCCACCCGACCGACACCTCACCACAGCCCTTGGGCTCGAGAACCTGAACAGTTGTCCTCTCGTTGGGTCCGCAGCCGAGTTCTCGCGCGAGCTCAGGGGGAAACCCCATCAGACTGAAGCCATCGAAGTACTGGGCAACTACGAGAAAAGCCCAGTAGGGGTTCCCACGGTCGTCATGACCATCGATCACATCTTCGAGGTCGCGGTAGGTTATTTGCGAAGTGGTGGCGAGACTGACATGACCGTCTCGGATGTGGAACTGAGGAGTGGCCATGTAGGCACGGACCGACGACTCCTCGACGTGAAAGCGACGCGGTATGTCTTCCAGGATGTGTGCTACCGACGCAACTCCGCCGCCTTGCTCGATGCGTTGCGCTATTTCAGCCGGTATGCCCTCATAGACGTCGTCAATCCAGTCGAGGAGGCCCCATCGCTTCTTGTCGGCGCGACCCGCGCTGGGGATCACGGAGAGAAGACTCCGCACCCGGCTTGGCTCCATCTGCGCGACCGCGGCGATCTCTTCGACCGTGGCGGTCCGTCCCAACTCGACGATTGCCGCCTTCACCTTGGCCTTCGCAGTCTCCTTCAAAGCCAAGTGGCCCTGAATTCTGCAAAGACGTGACCGTGTTACCAGCGATGCCCAATGCTCGATCCAACGATCGTCCGCTAGAGTGGCCTGCAACTCCGCTTCGTTAATCAAGCCAACAGGATCAGCCAGGTCCTTGGCTGCGTTCTCGATGTCTTCAACGACTTGTACAGCCTCTTGATTCAGGCAGATTGCTTGGGCCGCAGAGTAGCCCAGGCAGGAAGCCAGGATCTTGCGAGCAAGTGGAGTACCGGGGCGTGACTCGTCGGGGAAGATCTCTGCGAGTCGTCGATGCAACTCGGGCTCAGCAACGACGCTGCCCAACTGGCGGCCGACGATCGCGGCGATCTTGGCCATTTCCGGGAGTACTCTTGCGCCGATCTTCTTGGTCGCCTTTGATTGCAGTTGGGATATTCGCTGTCGCGTCAGGCCGACTTCCTTTGCGATCGACTCGAGGGTGCGAGGGCGGTTGGAGAAGATCCGCTCCTCGATAGTGAGTCGCTCTGCCACGGAGCAGCTCTCGAGGATGGCCTCAGCTTCTTGCAGCACCCGGTCGCTCAAGCTCCCATTGGGAGCAAGCGTGGAGATGCGGACGGCGTCGAGAGCATCGTCGAGATCCAGCGCTTTGGCCAGCGTCCAGAGGTCCAGCCTGAGGGCGTCGCCCACCGAAACTGCGCCCCAAAACTCCTGAGCCCCAGCAAGTAGTGACTCGACTGAGCGCCACGTGGAGGCTGCCGCTGACCTTACCCGCGTTGTGGGTTGATCGCTTGCCAAGAAGGTCTGGCTCATCGCCGCTTCGATGACACACATCACGTCGATGAGCGAGGTAGTACCGAAGCCCTGCAGCTCGAGAAGGCGCCCTACGGTGACCTCTCGAGTCAGACTCTTGCGCCCCCGAAACAGCTGGTCTCTAAGGCAGTTGGTCGTCCTGGCGCGGAGGGGGAGTCGCTCCAGTCTCTCCCAGGCCGTGTTGTTCGGCAGGATGACGATTCCGTCCGGCGGAGGTTGTGCGTCTACCAAGCTGGCCAGTGATCGAAGCGCACCGTTGTCGAGCGGCTTGGTGGAGTCCGTCCAGAAGGTAGCTCCGAGCTCGGCGAGAGTGCGAGCTCTAGGGGCGGCACTTCGAATCAGCTTCGGTGCTGCGGTATCACCCCTCACCTCGCGATACCACCGTGGCAGTAGTGGGGTAGGCGGAAAGCCCCAAGCCGCTACCTTGGTTAGCTCAGGTGTTCCTTGAACGTTCATCAGGTACAGCCGCGGCTGATTGGGTCCGATTCGAGATGTACGGAAGGCAAGCTGCCCGCCAGCGTATATGCAGATGGTCGGCCAACGTCCTCCATTCCCTGCCCCTGGAGCGTTCCAATTCTATCGTGAGAGCTTCTCAGAGGGTCCCGACTAGCTCAGCGAGAAACGGACTATCTAACTGAGACATCGCCGTCGAAGAACCATGTGTTGGGCCTAGGACTGCGACGCGAACAGCTGCATACGATGTGTGAAGACCTTGGCCGGGAATCGCGCTCCATCAGCCCGGATCTCGGCCAGGGTACGACGGATTACGTCGTCCGGGACCTTTCTGGCTACGAGCCTGTAAAAGGCAGCCGAATGTTGGTCGCCGAGCTCCCCGAGGATCTCTTCGGCGATGAACTCGGCTTTGCCCTCAGGCTGGTCGAGGTCCGGTAGGTCCTTCAAAGAACCGTTCTTGCCAACGGTTCTTCTATTCTCTTCTCTATTAGTGTCTGACGGTGACCGACGGGTCTGACCTGACGCTGAGCGTCGGGACAGATCTGACGAACTCGTCAGATCGTCCTTTGAGACCCCAAAGACACCGTCGATGAAGAACCACTCGACTCCGCGATGGGAGCCGTCTCTTTTGACGTCGATCCACTCGCCCAAGACGAAGATGTTCTGCCGGCCCGTGCGCTCAATTTGAATGATGCCCTTCTTCTGCAGTGCGGTGAGATGGCGGGAGATGTTGTCCTCGGCGATGCCGGTGTACTCGGCAATCTTCTTCCGAGTGAGGGACGAGGCCAGCTTTCGGTCCTCGCGGTAGAGCCGCTTGAGGCCCATGTAGTGCTCTGCTTCGCCTCGCCAGACGTGCCGCAAGAGGACGAGAAAGGTCGCGAACTCGCTGGTCCCGATGAACCGCAGAAAACCCCGGTTCGTCAAGAGCCGAAAGTCGAGCATCCAGAATTGTCGGTTGAAGTGATCTGACACGGTTTGTAGTGGTTCTAAGTATGCGCTTCGGAAGCCCGGTCTGCACTGTGGATAACTGGCGTTGCGCGGCGCACTGAGCTCCCTACAATGGAGTCATCAAGATCTATGTCGCCAGGCACTCCACAAGACTCCAACAACGTTCGGAACGATTCGGAAGACTTCCGCAGCGTTCCGCAGGATTCGGAACCGTTCCGCACCGTTCCGAACGATGCCGAAGCTCGCGAGAGCCACACGCTGACGGTTCGTGAGGTGGCAAGGATGTTCGAAGAAGCGGGTGTAGCGCGGACAGAGCGCAGCGTCATCAACTGGTGTCAGAAGGACGCAGCTGGCGTCAGCCGGCTCGATAGCTACCTCGACCCGAACGAGCGCAAACACTTCATCACTCCAGAGAGCGCTGAGCGGGCGATTCGGGAAGAGCTAGCGAAGGCGGGAGCCGCTGACTCGCGGCAAAAGCAGGGGCAGCCCGCAGCGCGCATTGAGAAAGCCCCCGAAGAATCGGGGGCCGTTGAAGAGCTCGAGCAGAAGGTCTTGGACCTGACCATCATGAACCAAGGCAAGGACTACATCATCGAGCAGCTCAAGGAAGACCGGTCTAGACTCTTCGAGGAACAGCAGGGGCTGGTGGAACGGCTAGCTGACTCCAGCAGGGAGGTTGGTCGGCTCGAGGCCAAGCTGCATTTGCTCGAAGAACCGAATTCGGAATTGCCGACGGAGGACGAAGCATGAGGCTAAATCCAGAGCCCCGAGCGTACGAGTTGGTCGTGGAGCTCGTGACTGAGATTGGTGGCGACATGGACTGGAGACCTGGGGGCGACGGCGGGGGAGGAACCTGGGAGATTGACCTTCACGGCAAGGTGGCACGGATCCCGTGCCACGACCAACGGATCAACGCGCTGGACGGCCTCTACGTGCCGAAGGTAGCTGAACCGAGCACCTGGGAGGACTACGAGCAGCAGCTCATCCCGGGCGCCTTCTGGCGGCTCGTGGACTTGGTTCGAGAGCGCTCCGAAGGCCAATAGCCTGATCTCGAACAAGAAGAACGCCCCCAAGTCGGGGGCGTTTGACGTTCAAGCGAGGAACTCATCGAGCTCCATCGCCTGAACGTACACCTGAGAAACCAGCCGCGCGACGATTGCGTCGCGCTCAGCGGTCTCAGGCCAAAGAACTAGAACTCGCGCCGACTCGCCAGCGAACGACGTGATGAGCGCCTCCTGGTCCGGACTCATCTCGCCGCGCAGGAGAGCGACCGCGTTGTCGTGCCCGGCGACGGAGAGCCGCCAGACGTCGAGCAGGCCGGCGGCCAGAATGAGGCCTTCGCTCCGCGCCGGCTCGACGGCTTGATGCAGGTTGTAGAGCTCGAGGCCCCGGTCGAACTTCGGCGGGTACTTGTACCCGTCGCGGCCGTCGAGGGCCCTCCCGGCATAGGCCAGAAGCTCACCGGTTCGGGAGTGAATCGGGATCGCCAGGCGACCCTTCATCATCCCCTTGGCGCAGTAGCCCGCCTCGAATTCCTCGACGATCTTGCTGTCGAAGCCGAGCGGTGCGAGCAGCTCGTGACCGGGGTCGAGGTTCTTGAGGGCGAAGCCGAGCGGGCGGTTGATCGATGGTTTGTAGTCGTCCGCTGTGGCGGCCTCGTCGGAAGGCTCCGGGCTTTCTACCTCGGCCTCCTGATAGCCGCTCTCGGGCTTGGTATCTGCCTTGGCGCCCTCCGGGTTAGGCTTGTGGGCCTTCGCCTTGCCACGGCGCCGTTTTGGCCCTTTCCGAGCCGATTTCACCTCGAACCACTCCGCCAGTAGCTGCGCCGCTTGCTTGATGGAGACGTCCTCCATCCGGGCGACAAAGTCGAGGACGTTGCCGCCCTCCTCGCAGCCGAAGCAGTACCAGGCGTTCTTCGACAGCGAGACGTGGAACGGCCGCTGGCTCTCGCCCTCGTGGAAGGGGCAGTCGCCGGTGTAGCCGTCGTCCTTGGGCTCGAGGTCGTCGAGCAGCTCGTAGCGCTCGAGAATGGCCTCGATCGTGACGGCGGCCTTCACCGCCTTGAAGTCGACGTAGGTCGACGGTTTCCGTGCCGCTTTCGGCATGGGGTACCTCCTTTCGGGTGAATGGGTGCTCAGTACTCCTCCGGCAGGAGGAGACAGGTCGACGAGCGATCGGCCTCGGTGATCACCCAGAGTCGGGTGCCGAGGCGGGTGCGGTAGGCGGAGAGGATCCGGAATCCCTCGCGCAGCGAGAGCTCGTTCTCACGGGCGTCCTCCTCCGGGATGTCGCCCCAGTCGCCTCGAACGTGCCGTGCTAGGTAGCCGTGCGGGAGTTCGCCAGCAGCCTCGAGGGCCGCGAGCGATCCGGGCGTGGCGACCACGCGGCCGAGCG
The DNA here is from genome assembly GCA_965223155.1 of Candidatus Multivoradales bacterium. GTDB lineage: Bacteria > Acidobacteriota > Thermoanaerobaculia > Multivoradales > JAHEKO01 > CALZIK01. The sequence continues at coordinate 2,006 of CBDCVR010000010.1, read as the reverse complement.
GGAAGAGGGGCTTCGTTTGGACGCACTTCTCCCGTGGTTCGCCCAAGGGGAACCTCCTTTCGATTACTGGTTGGGGAGTCAGGTGGCGGCTAGCAGGCGCCGCGTTTCTGGAGGGAGATCCAGCGGCCGGCGCTACCGACGATCAAGTGATCGACGAGCCGGACACCGACGATGTCGCCGGCCTCCGCCATGCGACGGGTGAAAGCCAGATCTTCAGCACTGGGCGAGGGATCGCCACTGGGGTGGGTATGAAACAGAATCAGACCTGCGGCGTTGCGCAGTAGGCCCTGCTTCAAGAGCGCTCGCGGCTCGGCCGCGGCTCGGTTGAGGGTGCCGCGGTAAATCTCGCGCTCAGCGAGCAGCCGGTTGCGAGTGTCGAGGAACAGCCCACCCATGACCTCTTGATCGCTCAGGCCGTAGCGTAGAGCCAGATAGCTCGCCACGTCGGCGGGAGACGACATCGGCTCGCGCTCGGGGAGGGACGCCTTGGCCAGGCGACTGCCGAGTTCAAGAGCGGCGAGAACCGTGGCGGCTTTGGCGGGCCCGAGACCCGGGCGGCGAAGACCTTCCGGTGTGGCACCGAGTAGGCCGCTGAGGCTTCCGAAGTGCCGAAGCAGTTCCCGGGCGACGTCGATCGATGAAACGCCCGGTCTTCCGGTGCGGAGCAATATGGACAGCAGCTCCGTGTCCGAGAGGGATGCGCTCCCGTTGGTGAGCAAGCGGTCGCGCGGGCGCTCGTCGAGCGGTAGGTCACGGACCAGAAGCGGTCCGCTGGAGATACAGCTCTCCTGCGGTTCACTCATGTGAACTCCTTTCCTGGCTGGTTGTGGGTGGGAAGGAACTAGGCTGAGTTCAGGGTACGCACGGAGAGAGGCTTGTCAAGCCGGCGCCTACTGGTACAGTGTTTGAAAAATCTGACTAGGAGGTCGAGAGCCTATGTGGACTAGAGCATTGCGATTCTGCTTGCTTCCTACCTTGGCGTGCATTCTTGGGGCCCCCGTTTGGGGGCAATCATGTGATGCCTTACTGGCCAATGGCATTCACGACATTCATGCTGCCAATGTTGACCAGAGCGTGGCGTCAACGTACTTGGACTGGTTCTGTGAGAAGGAGTTCTCGTCGGCTGAGCAGTCGGCGTCCTTCGGACTGAGCATCGGATTACCGTTCAAGGGACTTCCTATCAAGTTGGGATTCGATCAGGGCAATCAGTCGTGGTCCGAGTGGAATCGAGAGTTTTGTTCCGAACGTCGAAGTGCCTACGCAGAGTCAAACTCCTTCCGGCAGTACCTGAGCGAAGTCAACCAAGGTCTGCTAGAAGCCTTCAATACATGCATGGGAAGCGTGGGACTACACGTCTGGATCGAGCGTACGTCCGACGACTTGTTCAAGGTAGCTGCGCGGGCTACTCCTCCGGGGGAAGTGCCCCCTCCAAGAGTGGATAGGTTCATCGTGCCTTCGAATGTCAGATGTGAAGGCAGTTTGGTCGGTGATATCGGGCTCAACACGACGCAACGCATCCCGTGCGAGCGCTTGGATGGGGAGGCGATACAGATAGTGGTGAATGCGAGTTGGAATCCGATGGGAGGCGAGAACCTCGTTCTACCCGAGAGGTACCAACCCGCAATGGCGGAGGCTCTGCTACGGCCCGATCCCACGTACGTCGCAGCGGGGCTCCTCCAGGCGAGCGGCGAAGTTCACGGAGGTCTCCACTTCGACCAGGTCTATGGGAGTCCACCTCGCCCGATTTCGATTGACGGCGAACGTCATGCGCGTGGCATCATGCTCCACCCGAAAAACAGCGGTGTCGCCTTTGCCGAGTTCCAAATACCGCGCGGGGCCAGGTACTTGAGAGGCGTCGTGGGACTCGTAGACAGCTCCGTTGAGCGCTGCCGCGGGGACGCAAATGCTCGAGTACTGATCGATGGCAACGTCGTCTCCAGATGGTCGGTCACGAGAGACAGGGATCAAATCGTAAGGGTGGGTGTTCCTCAAGGATCGAAGACATT
>CBDCVR010000009.1:0-10503 GCA_965223155.1 Candidatus Multivoradales bacterium | reverse complement strand
GGAGTCGGCAAGGTCTGGCACCTGCCCAAGTTCCTGAAGTTCGGCGCCGAGCTCGAGTTTCTGGACGGCTCGAACCTCGACCGCTTCTCGAAGTTCGACTTCGGCTCCTTCTCGGACGTCCGGGTGCGGGGATATCAGACCGGCAAGGTGCGGGCCGAGGAGGCCCTGGCCGCTCACCTGAGCTATGGCTGGAACCTGGGCAACGTCTTCCGCGCCGAGCTTCTGGCCGACGCCGCCCGGGCGACGGACGAGGTCTCGGGCCTGGATCGCGAGCTACTGGCCGGCGCGGGTGTTGCCGGAACCTTCGTCGGCCCCTGGAGCACGGTCGTCAACGTGGACTTGGGCGTTGCCGTCGCCGGTCCCGACGACGGATTCACCGCCAACGTTTTCTTCCTTAAGCTCTTCAAGAACAAAGACTAGCCGCGGCACCCCGCACGCTCCGGCGCGAGCTCCAGAAAGAAACGGGGCGGCTCCCTTGCGGAAGCCGCCCCGAGGTTGGTGGATGAAGGCGACCCTTACGAGCCGTCGCCGAGACCGACGTCGAGCCGGACGTAGCCGACCATGCCCGGCAGGTCATGGAAGGGACTCATGCTGACGACACCGCAGGCGTCGCAGACGCTCGGATCCTCGTCGAAGAGGTTGTTGATGCCGAAGCTGACGCTGGTCGAGTCGTCGCCGTACGGCAGCAGGTACCGGACCAGGAGATCCGCGTACAGGATCGAATCGAGCGTGCTGCCGGAGTCGAGCAGCATCTCGTCGGTCCAGCGCAAGGTCACACCCGTGTCCCAGCGCTCCCGGCGCCAGTCCACCTTGGTGACCGCCCGCCACTCGGCGAAGCCGCGCTGGAAGGTCTCGTCGGTCAGGGTGCCGGTGCGGTCAACGCTCGACAGCGAGCCGTCCGGGTTGCGGGTCAGCTCGGTGTAGTCGCTCAGGTAGGTGGCGTTGAAGCCGAAAGCCCAAGCGCCGCCGCCGAACCAGTCGAAGGTGAAGTCGGCGCCGGAAGCCTCGATGCCGCCGATGTTCTGCAATTGGTTATCGACCAGATTGATGAGGCCGCTAGCGGCGCGCTCGACGCCGTTGCAGAAGAACGGATCCAGGGTCTGGACGCAGGCGGTGATGACCTCACCGGGGCTACGGCCCTGAATGGCATCGTCGATCTGAAGGTCGTAGAAGTCGGCCGAGACCGTCCAGCCGCGCCCGCTCGGACCCCGTCCGGGGCTGTAGACGAACCCGAGCGAGTAGCTGTCCGAAGTCTCGGCGATGAGGCCCGCGTTGCCGGCCGAGATCGCTGAAAGCTGCGGATTGCGCTGGGAGAAGCCGACCGGCACGCCCAGGGCGGCACAGTTGTCGATGATGTTCTGTGGCTGCGGCGTGTCCCGGCCGCCGTTGGCCGAGCCGATCACGCCGAGAACGTCAGCGCACGGATCCAGAAACGTGAAGTCCTCACGCGCGGCGCCGCCGAAGAGCTCGCCGATGCCGGGAGCCCTGAGGCCGGTCGCGACCGAGCCGCGAAGCGACAGTGTTTCAATCGGTCGGTACAGGAAGCCGAGCTTGTAGGTGTCCTCGCCACCCGACGTGCTGTAGTCCGAGTACCGGCCGGCCACGTTGAGCTCGAGATACTCGGCTCCGGGCCGGTCGATCATGAGCGGGAAGTTGAGCTCGAGATACGCCTCGGAGACGTCGAAGCCGCCCGCGGTGGGCGCCGACGGAATGCCGGCGGTCTCGCCGCTGGCCGCGATCGGATCGGGCTGGAAGGAGCCGTCCTGCTCCCGGTGCTCGATGCCGGCGGCAAAGCCGACGTTGGCCTGGTTGGGGAGCTGGAAGAGATCGCCGCTGATGTTGGCGCTCAGATTGAGGAGCGTCTGCTCGCTGAAGTCACGCTGAGTGTAGGTGACGAAGTCCAGCATCTCCTGAGTGATCGAGCCGGCGCCGTTGGGTCCCTGGCCGCCGAAGAAGTTGAACGGAACGCAGTTCGGCACCTGGGCGCAAACGTCCGGATCGCCCAGCGCGACCGCAATCTTCGCGATGTTGTGCGAGTTGCGCTTCTGCTGGAAGCCTCGATTCTCGCCGTAGGCCGCCGTCACGTCCCAGGCAAAGTTGCGCGAATCGGTGCCGAAGGTACCGTCGAAGCCGACGCTGGTGAAGTAGGTATCGACGTCCTGGTTGAAGAGCCGGGGACCCGACTCGAGCGGCCGGCGGCCGAAGAACTCCAGATTGCCGTTCGCCACCGACAGATCGACGCCGAAGGGATTGAAGGGATTGTCGCGGTGGATCAGGATGTTCTCCGCGATCCGGTTGCCACAGCCGGCGCCCAGGCACAGCGGCTCGGGAGCGGCTCGGGTGTTGGACTTCCGGTTGGTGTACGACGCCTTGAAGTTCAAGTCCGTCGAATCGGTCAAGGCGTGGGTGATCGAAGTAAAGAGATTGGCTCGCCGGTTCGGCGTTTGGAGATAGTTAAAGTCCTGGCCGTTGTAGTTGAACCGGTCGGCCGCGGTAAAGGCGTGGAAGTCTCCGCCGTTCGGGCTATTGGGGTCGAAGATCGGAACGTTCGAGCCACCGTCGTTCAGAACGCCGGTGTTGAGCGTGCCGTCCCAGAAGTCGAAGTTCGGACCCAGGATAAAGCGGCCCTGCGGGGTAAACGAGGAACAGAAAGTGCCCGGAATGTCGCAGGTCGTCGCGAAGGGATTGGGAAACGCCGACTGCGCCCGATCGGTGGTCGTGACCGCGCCCTCCTCGAAAAAGGCGGCGCTAAAGACCACGTTCGTCCGGTCGCTGCCGCCGCCCCAGAGGCTCGAGACCTCGGTGCCCTCGCCGTCGCCCTCGCTCACGAAGCTGCCCTTCTGGACCGAGAACCGCAAGCCTTCAAAGTCGCTGCGGGTGATGACGTTGACCACGCCCCCGATCGCGTCCGAGCCGTAGATCGCCGAGGCGCCGTCCTGCAGCACCTCGACCCGCTCGATCATGTTGGAAGGCAGTGTGTTGAGATCGACCGCGTTGGCGACGCCCGAAGCCGAAGCTCCGGGGATCCAGCGCTGGCCGTCGACCAGAACCAGAGTCCGCTTGGCGCCGACGTTGCGCAGCGAGAGCTGCACCGCACCGGCCCCGATACCGTTGCCGTCCTGGGGAAAGCCCGAGTTGCCGGGCACGTTGAAGCGCGCGTTGATGGCGGTACCCATGCTCGGGATCTGCTGGAGGCTGGCTCCCAGGTTGGTCAGACCCGAGCGCTTGATCTCGATCTCGTCAACCTCGACGATCGGCGCGCGTTGATAGAGAGGGTTGGTCGGGATTCGGGAGCCGGTGACCACGATGGTGTCCGATACCGTTTCGGCATCGCCACCCTCGTCGGCGCCCGCCTCGCTCGCCGCCTCCTCGGCCTCCTCGCCCTCCTGCGCCCAGACCGCGACCGGAGCAGCCAGGGCCAGAAGCAGAGCGAGGAACGCGACGAAGCCGTAGCGAACGAGCTCGCCGCTGCCGATACCACGTGGTGTTCTCGAAAATCGCATCATGATTCCTGCCTTTCCGGCCCGGCACTCTGGGTGGGGCCTGTAATCAAGAAAGTAAGCAGAGCGTAGTGTCCGACCGGGTTGGTGTCAACGGCCGCGGCCCGACCCGAGCTTGGCTGCGGTCGGGCTCCGGCCTGTCTGCGAGCGACGGTGCCCGGCTTCGACGCGGGCCGCGGCGCCCGGCACGGGTGCGCAACCCAACACGACTTCGAGAAGGGGCGGCCGCGGACTATACTGCTACAGCCGCCGGGGCGTGCCGCGCCACGGCGTCAGCAACAGCCATCAAGGAGAGGGATTATGGCCAAACGAGAAGTTTTCCACGTAACCAAAGACGGCGACACCTGGCAGGTCAAGAAGCGCGGAGCCAAGCGCGCCTCGAGCCGTCACGACACAAAGGCTGACGCCGTCGAGCGTGGCCGCCAGCTGGCCAAGCGGACGGGCCTCGGCCAACTCATCGTCCACAAGCAGGACGGCAAGATCCAGACCGAGTACACCTACGGCAACGATCCGCGGCGCTCCAAGGGCTAGTCTCCGCGGCGCGGCGCCGCCGCAGAAACTTCGGTTTTCCTGGCTCTCGAGCTCGTCCGCGATCGGAACCTAGGCTTCGAGCTCGCACATCCGGTCGATGTGGGACCAACGGCCAAGGTGATCAAGCGTGACTGCCCGGCAGCGATGGCCATCCGTCACGTTCCTTTCGTGCCCGGGACAGAGCCCGGATCCAGGAAACGCCTTGCTTGCGCCGGAAGGCGGCCGAAATAGTAGGGGTCGATCCGCGGCGGCTTGTAGGGAGCGCCCCGGATGCGCTCGTACTGGCCCATCCAGCGCGAAGGGTAGCTGGCGTCGCTGGTCGCCGCACCGCCGTGGACTTGGTGGAAAGTTCCCTCACCGAGCAGGACGACCAGCTCGTCACGGAATCGTTCGCAAATCCGGGCAAAGAAATCAAGGTTCGCCAGGCCTCCCCCGGGCGCATCAAACCGCGGATCGTAGCCGCCCATTGCCGTGTACTGTCGCTTGTGAAGGGCGATGCAGTTGCTTTCGGTCAGCGTGCCGAACCACCCGCCCTCGACCGAAGCAGCGGGGGTCGAGATGTCAAAGAGCCGCATACTGTTGTCTCGCCAATTGATCGAACGCAGCAGCTGATCTTCCGTCTTCTGCGAAGCCGAGCACGCCACACACGGCCTTCACAGGGACGTCGACCTCAGGTTTGCCGTTGCAATGAAAGGTGCCCCATTGGCCTGCTAGGCCTCCGCCAAATCCAAATCCGCCTGACGCACCGACATAGGTCCACTCCCCGCTAGGGCACGCATCCGTGCACTCGCAAGGCGCGAGGCCTAGCGGGTCAGCCCAGACGACGGGATTGTTGCGGGAGTACAGGAACGGTTCGGTTCCCTGTCGGAACCCCAACGGATCGACCCTCCCATACCTCCCCGTCCCCGGCTCGTACCACCTGTGGACGTTGTAGTAGAGGCCAGGGTCTGAGGCGCTAGCGGACCCCGCTCCCGCCCCGCCCCAGGCGGGATCGTCCCACTGGCCCGGGAAGCGCAGGAAGACGCCGGCGTCACTCGCTCCGGTTCCGGCCTGTGCCTGCCAGTCGTCCCCGAAGGGTGCGAAGCCTCCGGCCCAGGTGGTGGCGCCACTCGCATCGGTGGCCAGCACCGGGGTGCCGAGGTGGTCGGTGGTGAGATAGGTGAGGGTGGAGGTGCTGGTGGCCGTCCCCCCGAGCGGGGTCACGGTCTCGTTCTCGAGGATGCCTACCGGCCTGCCGGCGAAGTAGAGGACGTAGGCGTCGCTGGTTGCCGATCCCTCGCCTCGGGGATCTTCGGGCCCCAAGACCTCGGAGGTCTCCTTGTGCATCAAGAGCCCGTCGGAGGAGTAGGTGGGGCGGGTGGTGACGGTGGCGGGCTGGCCGGGAAAGGGGCTGCGGGCGGCTTGGCGCAAGAAGCTCCTGCCGTCGTAGGCGAGGGTGACGAGGGCCCCCGCGGTCTCGTCGGAGTCGGTCTTGATCTGGCTCATCCGTCCCAGGGCATCGTAGCTCAGGCGGTGCTTGGCGGTCTGTGTCGAGCGGTAGGTTTCGTTGCCGGCGTCGTCGAAGAAGAAGCGCTCGGAGGCGGTGTTTCCCGTAGCGATCGTCGCGAGCTTGGGAACGTTGCCTCCCGAGGGGGAGGCCGGGTAGGCGTAGGAGTCAGCAGTGCCGTCCCGGGTCTCAGACAGCCGGTTGCCGATCTTGTCGTAGGTGAAGGCAAGAGAGCCCCAGGGCCCGGTGCCCGAGGTCAGGAAGTAGTGGACGTCCTGGTAGGTGTAGGTGCGGTCGGGGCCTGGACCGGCATCTGCGATCTCTAGGATGTTGCCGAGCGCGTCGGTCGCGTAGGTCCAGTCGAGGCGTCCGGGAACGGAGATCCCGGCCGGGAAGTACCGGGGGTCGAAGGCTCGGGTCTCGGTAAGACCGTTGCCGAGGACGAGGGAGGTGAGCGGGCCCGACGGGAGGTAGGTGGCGGCGGAGACGAGGCTGGTGGTCCCTCCCCCTCCGCCACCATCCGTGACGGCGAGGCTCTCCTCCCGGTCGGCGTAGTCGTGGGTGGTCGTGACGGAGACTCCGCCCGGGTAGGTGACGCCGGTGCGGTTGCCGTTCGCGTCGTAGGCGTAGGCGAGGGTGCCGTCCTGGGTGGTGCGTCCGAAGCGGTCGTATCGGTAGTCGATGGAGTGACCGTTGCGGGAGATAGCGGTCAGGCGTCCGGCCGAGAAGGCAACGGCGGGGTCGTCGTAGGTGTAGGTGGTATCGAGTGCGTTCTCGTCGGAGTCGAGGAAGGTGACGCGGTCGAGAGCGTCAACGGTCCGGGTGGTGGTGACGCCTCGGCCGTCGGTCTCGGAGACGAGCTCGCCGTGGTCGTTGTAGGCGAAGGTGGCAACCCCTGAGACGGGAGAGTCCTGACGGGTCAGGAGATCCCGGTCGGAGTAGACGTAGTCGGTGGTGTTGCCTTCGGCGTCGGTGACGGCGACGAGGTGGTCCTGGACGTCGTAGGCGTAGGTGGTGGTGGCAGAGCCGGCCCCCGCTCCGGCCCAGGGCTGGGCGATGGCGGTCAGGCGGTCGAGCCGGTCGTAGGTGTAGCTCTGGGTCGGAGGATCCGAGGCCGAGTCGTGGTTGGCGTCCCAGAGGGACTCGAGGTTGCCGTTGCAGTCGTAGCGGTACTCGGTGATGGATTCCTGGGGGGTTCCGGGGGCGCGGACGATCCGGTCGAGCCGGCATCGGGAGTCGTAGAGGTAGGCGGTCTCGGAGGTCGTGACCCAGGACGTGCCGTCGAAGGATTGAAGCGTCTCGCGGGTGCGGTTGCCGGCGGCGTCGAGCTCGTAGAGGGTCCTCTCGAGGAGGGTCCCGGGGGCGGGACCGCGTCCGATCGAGGTCAAGCGTCCGGTGTCGTCGTAGGCGTACTCGATGGCGTTGCCTTGAGGCAGGATGGTGAGGGCGAGGTCCCCGAAGGCGTTGTACCGGTTCTCAGTGACGAGGTCCTCGGCGGCGGTTGCGCCCTTCTGGGTGACGAAGGTCACGCGGTCGGCGGCGTCGTAGGCGGTGACGGTCTCGACGCCGTTGGGGTCGGTGACCGAGGTCCTGCGGTTGAAGGGGTCGTAGGCGTAGGTGGTGGCGCCTCCGTTCGGAAGGCTTCCGACGATCGGGTCGGTGCGGGAGAGTGGGATCTGGCCTCCCCGGGCGGGGTCGTAGGTAAAGGCGGTGACGTCGTCGGTGCCGAAGCCGGGCGGATCGATCGTCTCCCGAATTCGGTGACAGGTTGGGCCGATGCAAGATGTGCTCGCTGCAAGCTAACTGAGGTAGTTACTGACCATTCGAGCGACAAACACAATCAGAAAGCAGCCAGCTGCTATGACGCCAATCTGCACGAGGAGTCGTCCGGTCTCTAGCAGCCCGAAAAATGCCGCGAAGCCCCCAGATACTCCAACAGCAAGAGAGACTAAGAACCCCGCCAAGGCTCGTCCTTGAGTCTTGTCTAGCCGCAGGCCCACTATTCACACCGACACGGATCGTCGAAGAAGCACTCATATCTAGTTTCGCAGCGCATGTAACCAAGACCCGCCCCAGCTCCGACCCCACCGAACCCCCTACCACCACTGACCCCGCCCTTGCCGACAAGGACTTGCCCCTGGAAAGCTGGCCCTCCAGCTGCGAAGAAGTAAAGGCCGTGGCTGATTTGAGTCCCGGAACAAAGAAACCCAGTGCCACCGCCAAACGAGCCCCCAAGTGCGCCTCCGACAACCGTATTCCAGCCCCACATGAAGCACTTGCGAAAGTAGAAGCAAAAGTTGCCTGCCGTGTCGAACGCTACACCCGAGCTAGCGCCGCCCCCTGGGAAAGCCACATTCCCTCTGCCTCCGGCGCCCGCATGAAACGAAGCGAGACCGAGCGGGTCAACACGCAAGACTGAATTGCCTTCTGAGTAGGAGAACGGATGTTGAACGCCCCTCTCCGTCGCGGCGAAGGCCGGATCGACCCTCCCATACCTCCCCGTCCCGTACTCATACCACCTGTGGACGTTGTAGTAGAGGCCAGGGTCTGAGGCGCGGGCTTCTCCCTCCCCCGCCCCGCCCCAGGCCGCATCGTCCCATTGCCCGGGAAACCTCAGAAAGACCCCCGCCTCACTCGCCCCGGTACCGGCCTGCGCCTGCCAGTCGTCCCCGAAGGGCTCAAAGCCTCCACTCCAGGTACTGGCTCCACTGGCGTCGGTGGCGAGCACCGGGGTGCCGAGGTGGTCGGTGGTCAAGTACGTCAACGTGGAGCTCGAGGTTGTGCCGCCGCCCAGGGGCGTCAGGGTCTCGTTCTCGAGGATGCCTACCGGCCTGCCGGCGAAGTAGAGGACGTAGGCGTCGGAGGCCACCGTCCCCTCGCCTCGGGGATCCTCGGGTCCCAAGACCGCGGTCGTCTCCTTGTGCATGAGAAGCCCGTCGGAGGAGTAGGTGGGGCGGGTGGTGACGGTGGCGGGCTGGCCGGGAAAGGGGCTCCGGGCGGCTTGGCGCAAGAAGCTCCTGCCGTCGTAGGCGAGGGTGACGAGGGCCCCCGCGGTCTCGTCGGAGTCGGTCTTGATCTGGCTCATCCGTCCCAGGGCATCGTAGCTCAGGCGGTGCTTGGCGGTCTGGGTGGCGCGGTAGGTTTCGTTGCCGGCGTCGTCGAAGAAGAAGCGCTCGGAGGCGTTTCCTGACGGATCGGCGATCGAGGCGAGTTTCGGAACGTTGCCTCCGGAAGGCGAGGCCGGGTAGGCGTAGGGCTCGATGGCGAGACTATGTGTTGTTTTCTCGGTTCCGAGTCCTGTAGAGGCGAAAGACGACGAATAGGATGAGGCCCAGAAACACCAAGCAAGCCAGACTCCACGCGGCGAAGTTGTACCGAGCTCTTTCGATCGGATAGCCAGGTGTGGCACTGAGCCATGCGGCCTGCAGCGCCCCGGAGAGGCTATAAAAAAAGCCCGACGTTCCCACAAGCCCGAGGATCCAGAGTGCAATTCGCCCAGTCACTACCGCGTTCGATCTGGCTGCCCGCTTAGAGTGGGCTTTCGCGCCAGCCGGGCCGGCCACGATTGAAGTTGTCGGTGCGACATTTGTTGATTACCTGGTCGACGAATGTCCAGCAATCGTTGGCGCCCGGTATCCAAGGCCCAGTCTTTTGCCCCGCTCCGATGGCTTGGTTTACGCAATCTTCGTCGATGTCTCTAATCTCGAAGCAAGTGACCTCCGGGCCTGTTTCGTTGCTGTGATCGACGACTTCGGTCTGAGCATATGGACAATCGCAACGTCCGTGTCCAGGGATCTCGCCCCCTGCTCGTCCCATGCCGCCCTGACGGGTATCAGTCTTCAACCAGTTGTGCTTCAGACCAAGAACGCCAATTACTGGAAGGTCAGCTGGCCGGCCGCATTTCTCCACCTTCAGGCCCAGACGATCCAGATGCTGAAGTGGGTTCAGGTCAGCATACGCATATGTAAGGTTGGGTGGAAGCCCGGAGAACTTGTACCGTGCGTATGAATCTTGTCCCGCCGGATCCACCCTCCCATACCTCCCCGTCCCCGGCTCGTACCACCTGTGGACGTTGTAGTAGAAGTCTGAGGCTTCCCAGGCGGGATCGTCCCACTGGCCCGGGAAGCGCAGGAAGACTCCGGCGTCACTCGCCCCGGTACCTGCCTGTGCCTGCCAGTCGTCCCCGAAGGGTGCGAAGCCTCCGGCCCAGGTACTGGCTCCACTGGCGTCGGTGGCGAGGACGGGGGTGCCGAGGTGGTCGGTGGTCAAGTAGGTGAGGGTCGAGGTGCTGGTCGGCGGTCCACCGAGTGGAATTACGGTCTCATTGTCGAGGATGCCGGCCGGCCTGCCGGCGAAGTAGAGGACGTAGGCGTCGCTGGTGGCACTCCCCTCGCCTCTCGGGTCGTCCGGTCCCAGCACCTCGCTCGTCGCCTTGTGCATGAGGCGCCCGTCGGAGCTGTAGGTGGGGTTGGTGGTGACGGTGGCGGGCTGGCCGGGGAAGGGGCTTCGAGTGGCCTCCCGGAGGAAGCTTCTGCCGTCGTAGGCGAGGGTGACGAGGGCCCCGGCGGTCTCGTCCGAGTCGGTCTTGATCTGGCTCATCCGTCCCAGGGCATCGTAGCTCAGCCGGTGCTTGGCGGTCTGAGTGGCGCGGTAGGTCTCGTTGCCGGCGTTGTCGAAGAAGAAGCGCTCTTCGGAGGGCTTGCCCTTACCGACGGTGGCCAAGATCGGAAGGTTCCCCCCGGTGGGTGATGGCGGGTAGGCGTAGGCAACGGCGTTCGTGTCACGGGTTTCTGTCAGCCGGTTTCCGATCTTGTCGTAGGTGAAGGCCAGGCTGCCCCAGGGGCCGGTGCCTGAAGTCAGGAAGTAGTGGACGTCCTGGTAGGTGTAGGTTCGGTCGCCGCCGCCTCCGGTGTCAGCGATCTCCAGGATGTTGCCGATCGTGTCGGTCGAGTAGGTCCAGTCGAGTCGTCCGGGGACGGCGATGGA
>CBDCVR010000008.1:0-9572 GCA_965223155.1 Candidatus Multivoradales bacterium | reverse complement strand
AACTCGTCGCCAACATCGACCCAGGGCGGCAGACGCTCGTCCGAGCAGACCAGGCCCTGCAGCGGCTGCGGCCCGGAGCGCGCTTTGCCCACCGCTATCGGCCGCGCTTGGCCGCTGCAGGAGCCGGCCGGTGACGACGCCGACGCAACACACCCGGCTCGACGTCCGCTTGCCGGTGCGCCGGGAGCATCAGCTCGGTAGCGAACCTCAAGTCCTGGTACGAGGCCGTGCGCGAGGATCCGCGATGCGTGGAGACCGTCCGTGTCGATCAGTGGTTCGATTCGATCCGCACCGTCCCCTTCGTGTTGAGCTTGGGTGGCGAGGAGATCTTCGACGAAGCCATCCGCCACGTTCAGATCACTCTCCGCAAGCGCCGGGCCGGAGGGCGTGACTTCCTGGAGAGCAAGACCCTGGATCGGGATGCCCTGCGGCGAAACGGCCCGTTGGTATCTCTGGACTACCCTCGTTCCGAAGCGGAATCGACGGCCTTCGAGTATCTCGTGGAGTGGACACTGCGGGACGGCACGACGTACCCGGCGCGCGCCGAATGGCGGGAGGGGACGTGGCAGGGGGGTTACCTTGGCAGCACCGGTACGCCCACGGTCTCTCGAGCTCGAAGGAGACCTCGTCGAGCTCCAGGCCGCGGGCTTTACGCGGGCCACCGCCAAGATCCGCTACTGGAGCTTCGGGCGCGAGACCGAGGCCACCCTGCGCCTCAGACTCCGAGGAGAGCCCTACGTTACCGAGCGCGTGCTCATGGATCGAGATTCCGCGGGCTACGCTATGCGCCTCATTTACCAGCATCGAGAGCACGGCGCCATGGCCCTCGCCTGGCGGAGCTGGACAGCGGGCGACTATCTCTACGCGGCGGTGCCGACCGAGCTCCTGACGAATGCCGCCGAGCGCTCCGAAGCACAGGCAAGGGCGGAAGCGGACATGATGGGGGAGGACGCAGTGCTGTCGCGGTTCCCGGAGCTCCGGCCTCAGCTTGCCACGACAAGTTCGGATGAGACCGGCTCGATCGCACTCCGTAGGCTCGTCATGACGGTATCGCTCGACGTCAATCCACTAGATCTAGGAAGAGGAAGTTCCCTATGAAGCGAAGCAGTTGGTTCACGCAAGCTTGCCGGTGCGCCGTTCTGATCGGCGCGCTCCTCGCTCCGGCGGCGGCGGAAGGAGTCGTTCTCTACGAGGAGGGCCGCCTGACCCTCAACGGCATCACCCTGCTGCGCGACAAGGACGACCCGTCGAGCTACTTCTACATTCCGCCGTATCCGCGGGTCGCGACCCACGAGGACGGCCTGCCCCAGATGACGTTCGTCACCTACGTCGGCGAGACCCAGGCCGTGAGCGGCGGCCTCTTACACTTTCTTTTCACCCTCCAGTTGCCCGAGGACGTCATCGAAGAGCTACAGCGGAGGCTGGACGAGGAGGTTCCCGGAGCTCGCCTTCGCGGTCCGGTTCCGCTCCTGGTGAAGAAGGAAGAAGAGGGCTATGAAGGGCCCAAGCCCTCGTTCATGGTGACCTCTTCGACCCTGACCTCGGGCTCCGGCGCGCCCGGCGCCGAAGGTGCGGTGGCGGGCTTCCGGTCCCAGATGGTCACTTCCGGTGTGGCGCCGGTGACTCCCGGTTCCCTGGCCGCGGTGTCGGCGCTCTTGAGTCCGGAGTCCACGACTCTCTTGGACGCGACCCTCAAGTCCCCCACGTCGGACATCTCGGTCGCGATCACCGCCTACTACGAAGCGGCTCTTCCGAGCTACCAAGGACGGGTGTTCGCCGATCTGAGCACCGTCTACGAGCACTTCTTTGCCGTCCAGAACCGTCAGGCGAACTATTCCAAGCGCGAGCTTCGCGACCATATGGACGAACTGCAGCGCAATGGGGTAATCGACGTCTCGGTCACGAGCCGCGCTGGAGTCGCGGGCACTTCGACTCTCGGGGGCCTGATGGATCTCGTCACGACCAAGCTCGTGGACATGCTCTTCGACACGACTCAGGGGCTATCGCAGCTCCCGGAACAGGAGAAGGTTCCGGAGGACGTGGTCGCGCAGCGGGCCGAGCGAAGCTGGTTTCAGAAGACCTTTGGCGGCAACGAGAATCCCAAGTTCGTGACCGAGGACCAGTACACCCTGCGCCGCCGGGAAGACATCCGCCGGGGAACGTTCTCGCTGAGCTTCACCGAGAACACCACGATTCAGGTGCCATTCAATACCGCAGGGAACATGCGCGGCTTCTTCGAGGTCTGGGGAGACGACGAGCGGCTGTTCAAGATCGTGTCGCCGCAAGCTTCGAAGTTCTTGCGGCGGGAGATCCTGTTTCAGGTGGACCCGGACTTCTACGACGCCTTCTCGTCGGTCATCAACTCCGCCTCGGTGGAGATCAAGAAGTCCTATCCGGGACTCGACCAACCGGATTTCGTCGGAGAGGCTCGGTTCGGACGCGACGAGGTCAAGAGCGGTACCTTTTCGAAGACCCTGAGCTATCCCAAGCTCGGGCTCCAGGGCCTTGATGCCAGCAGCTACGAGTACCGAGTCATCTGGAGCTTCCGCGGAGGCCAAACGGTGTCGTTCCCGTCCGAAGATCCCGAGGACTTCGCCCCTTCGCGCCGTGGCATCCTGGACCTGGCGCCGCCGAAGGACAAGGTCTCGGTGTTCATCGAGCTGGATGAATCGTCGCTCATCGAAGAAGAAGTCCGCCGGGTGTCGCTGTCGGTCGAGTACCGGCTGATGGGGAGGCGCAAGTTCCTGAACAAGAGCTTCCGCCCGGGCGAGACCGAAAACTACATGGAGACCAACTTCATCCGGGACGAGCGCTCCCCGGTTCGCTACCGCATTCGCTGGATGCAGGACGGCAACCGGAATGTCTCGAGCGACTGGACGGAGGTCGAGGACACGGAGTTGAGCGTAGTCCTGGCGGGACCGCCGACGGCGGAGCCCGAGCCTGAGCCCGAACCCGAGTTGGAACCGGCGGCGGACGAGGTGGAGGAGTCTCGGTGAGGCGGCGAGGATCACTTCCCAGGCTGTCTCCAGGGTGCCTCCTGGCGCTCGCCCTCGGCGCGGCGTGGCTTCTTGCATCCGGAAGTCGTCCGGCACGTGCACAGCAGCTCGCGCTCGACCATGCTCGAACCTGCGGTCCGCTCGTGTGCCTGCCCCTGTTTTCCGAACGCACGGTCTTCTACTACCTGCCGGCCGAGCCGCGGCTGGCCCGCCGGCCGGACGGTTTGCCCGAGTTCTCCTTCCTGACCTACCGGGATCTGTCGGCGGTCGCCTCCGAAGGCGGCGTGACCCAAGCGGGAGGCGGCGGCATCGTGCACTTCCTGGTCGAGTTCGGAACCGAGCCCGAAGACGTCGAGGCCGCCGAGGCCGCCCTGCGCGACGACGTCGAGGACGCGGTGCTCGCGGGCCCCGTCCAATTTCGAGAGGGCTCCTTCGCTCTGGTCTCGTCCTTCTTGCCCGAGGACGAGCCGCCTGCCGAGACCCGGAAGCTCTCCCACGCGGTCGTCGGCACCGGACGGGCGCCGCTTCTGCCCGGGCACAAGGCCGCGGTCTCGCTCCACCTGACCAAGGAGGGCGCCACCATCCTGAGGAATTCGTTCGGCATGGCGGCGCCGGATATCGCCATGGTCTTTCAGCTCACCTACGCGGGGATCCGGGATCCCGTCGAAGCCAGTTGCTCGGTCTTCTGGGACAAGTTTCACGAGCACGTGGAAGCCGAGGTTGGCTTCAAGTTCGGCTACGGGCCGATCAACCTGGGATTCGACTACGAAAACTTCTGGGACAAGGCGCGCGAGACCGGTGCTATCGACTGTTCGGGCAAGGGGACCCTCGAGAGCATGCAGCCGCTCTACGAGAGGACGTTCGAGATCCTGCAAGAGAAGGTCTTCGAGCCGGTGCCGCTGGACGTCTTCGCCGAGGACACTCCGAACCTGGACGATCTTGCCACCTCGCTGCTGCCCATGGCCGCCGGCGCCGGCCAGCAGCAGGCCCCCTGGTACCTGAGCCTCGAGGGCGGCTTCAAGCAAAGAGAGATCGCTCGGGAGGGCGAGTACACGGTGAACTTCAACGAGGCGGCGAGCGACCAAGTCACCGCCGTCTTGAGCGGCAATATCGGCAGCCTGTACAAGGAGTACGCCGAAGATCCCCGCATCTTCCGCACCGCCCGCGCCGACGACCCGGAGTTTCGAGTCAAGGAGATCGTGTTCTCGCTGGACGGACTCTGGGAGGAAGCCTACCGGCGGTTCGTCACCAGTGTCGCTGTCGAACTGCGCAAGCTGCACGGTTCGGGGACGGAGTCGGTTCGCGAAGTCCTGTTTAACGGCCAGGAGCTGTCGAGCGGCGAGCCCAAGACCGTGACCTACTCCTGGGACCGGGAGACCGACCTCATGGACTTCGAGCGCTATCGCTACAGCGTGAGCTGGTCCTTCCTGGGCGGCGCGAAGAGAACGGACGGACCGATCGAATCGACCGACCGCGCGCACTCCCTGGTACCCCCGTTCGAGTTTGAGGACGTGACCTTTCGGGCCTCGGCCGAGCGCCTGGAGGAGGCGGGGGTGCGTCTCGTTTCGATCACCCTCTGGTACGACTTCTTCGGCCGCAAGCGGCGCGAGCGTTTGGAGCTCGTCCCCGAAGAGGGGCTGCTGCGGGCGGCGACTCCGATTCCGGTTCCCGTGGACACCAACGACCCGACGACCATCGAGTACGAAATCGTCTGGACCCTCGAAGACGATTCGCGGGTGCGTCTCGAACGCAGCACCGCTCAGCCGGGCACGATCTTCTGCGACCGGCTTCCCGAGGTTTCGTAAGTGACGTCATTTTTTCGAACCGATTCGTTCTTATCGATCTGGAGGACTCCGATGCGATCCGCCCCGACCTTTCTGGCCTTACTTCTCATCGTCCCGCTCATGCTCGGAGCGTTGTCGGTCGCGCCGGCTAACGCCGCGGTCCAGCTCGGCATGCACATGGACTTCGTGCTCAGCAATGGCACGACGGTCCGAGTGTTTCCGAGCGCCGAAGACACGACGACCGACAATCTCCATCCCCGTTGGGCCCAGCCGCCGGACCTGCCGGCGCAGGCCGAGGACGCCTCCTGCGACGAGCTGGAGCGCCGCTACGACGAGCGCATCGGCCGGGTGCGGGATCATCGCCAGCAGGCCCAGATGCGGCCCGTGGCGCCGGCCCAGCGGCCGGCCTGGCTGCGCTCCGTCCCCAAGCTGCGGGCAGTGGTGGCCGTGGGCGGTGTCTTTTTCGGCCGCGCCCAAGCCCTCGGACTGGTACTACCTGCCGACCGAGCCCAAGCTGTCGTACGCAGACGAGAGGCCCGAGGCCACCTTCGTCAAGTTCATTACCGACGAGGAAGAGGGCCCAGACTCCGCGGCCGGCGGCATCTTTCACATGATGATGAGCTACGGCCTGACCCGGGATGAGGAAGCGGAGCTCCGGACCACTCTGGAGGAGGCGGTACCTGGAGCTCGGCTGCGGGGCATGGTGGAGCTGACCCCGGCGGCGACGGGAGAGAACTTCGTCGTCACCTCCGGGACCCTGAGCGATACGTCATTCACACCCGCGGGAGTCTTGAAGTCGGGCAAGGCGCCAACCTACCCGGGAGGCAAGGCCGCCCTCGCCGGACGGCTGTCGCCCATCGGCGCCGAGTTGCTCGCGTCAACCTTTGAAAACGCGACCTCGGATCTCTCGGTGACCTTCGCTTACGACTACATCGCCAAGACCCGCGCCTTCAACGCCGAGGTTCGGATTAACCTGGACCGGGTGCGCAAGCTCGCCGAGTGCTCGTACGACGCGCAGACCGTTACCCGGAGCACCAAGAAGTCCTGGGGCTTCATCATCATCCCGTACTACACCGAGTCGGAGTCCATCGACCGCATCTCGCGCGAGCAGTACGAGCACACCTATGACGTCTTGCGCACCACCGGAGCGGTGACCATCACCATCGACCAGAACCTCCCGGACGTGGACGTTTCCTTCATCGAGCAAGCCTTGATGGACCAGGCGATGGAGAGCTTCATGGAGATTCAGCGCTCGTTTTCGATGCCGGGCGCCGAAGACATCGACACCAGTGGCGACGACGAAGACGACGAGGATGAGCGGCCCGCGAATACCAGCTACGAGATTCTGACGATTCGCAAGAAGCGGGAGAGTATGTCCGGACAGATCGCCTTCAAGGTAACCAAGTCGATGGCCGTCTACCGGAGCCACACCATGACGGGGAACCTGGGCGCCCAGCTGCGCGATTACGAAGACGAGGTCTTCAGCACGGTGCTGGTGAACGATCCCTTCTTTCGCCGCGGCCGGGTCGTCGTGGATCTCGACGCCGATGCACTCGATCTGTTCGAGGCGGGGATGGTCAACAACGTGGCCGTCCAGGTCACTCCCGGCTACGCCGGAGCCAACCGGCGCGACAAGGTCTTCGACCGTGCCACGGTCGAGACCGGCGACGTCGTCGAGACCTTCACCTTCGCCACCGGCGGCCAGGAGCTCAACGCCCGCTGCCCGATCCGGTATTCGCAGTCCTGGAGCTTGCGGGGTGGCGGCAAGTGGCCGCCCGACACCGAAGAGAACTGCACGAGGGAGATGAACATCACCCTCGTTCCGCCCATCGAGGCGCGGGACGTGGAGGTCGAGGCCGACCTGGACGAGCTCGAGCGACTCGGAATCCGAGCCGTGGACGTCCTGCTGCGCCATTCCCGGTACGGCAAGGAAGAGATCGAGACCGTGAAATTTCGAGTCGCTCGCCCCGCTCCCTATGTCGAGACCCGGCTGTTCGTAGACAAGGGAGATCCCGAACGAACGCCCGTCCACTACAGCCTTGTCTTTACCCACAAGGAAGAGGGCCAGCTCCCCGCGAGTCCCTGGCGCCTGCTGGAAGGCGATTTCGCCTACGCCAGCGTTTCGGGCCTTCCGGACGGCTTCGCCAGGGAGCTGGGCGAGCGCGTGGATGCGGTGCGCGACCTCTTCGACGGCAGTGACGATGGCACCAACTAATCCCGCGAGACAACCGACCCGAGAGACACCGAAAGGAGATCTCCATGCAACCAATGAAACCCGCCGACCGCGCGATCGAGTCAATGACCGCAACCCACCGGTTCCTCACCTTGACCGCATGCTGCCTCGTGCTGCTCCTTACGGCGCTGCCCGCGGGTGCTTCGCGGGACGTGATGCTCGACGAGGGCATCGACGCCGGCGGCTTGCGCTTCTATCCCAAGTACAAGGAGCCCACGACCTTCTAC
The DNA here is from genome assembly GCA_965223155.1 of Candidatus Multivoradales bacterium. Lineage (GTDB taxonomy): Bacteria > Acidobacteriota > Thermoanaerobaculia > Multivoradales > JAHEKO01 > CALZIK01. The sequence continues at coordinate 2,332 of CBDCVR010000008.1, read as the reverse complement.
TACCTGCCCGACAAGCCGCGCCTCGCGATGCGCAACGGCAAGCCGATCTTCAGCTTCCTGATTTTCGTCAAGAACACGCCGAGCGGAGAGCAGCCGGACTTCGTCGAAGGCGGCACGGGCCGCTCCGTGGCCGAGGGCTTCGTGTCCTTCGCCGTCGAGTTCAACGTGGACGACGAGACCTTGCGCCAAGCCGAGCAGGAGCTCCGCCGCCAGGTCCCCGGCGCCCGGGTGGCCGGCGCGATCACCTACGAGTCGGGGCAGGTCTTCGTCTCCTCCGGCCTCCAGAACGACGAAGGGGAGTTCATCACCAAGATCGTCGGCGGCGGCAAGGCTCCCGTCATGGAGGGACACCGAACCGCCATCAACCTCCGTCTCACCGGCGAGGGCGCGACCATCATGCGCGAGTCTCTGCGCCAGGCTTCGGGGCAGCTCGCCGTCAAATTCGACATGAACATGGTCGGTCTGCGGAGCCCGTGCGACGCCGAGCTTTCCGGTAGCTTCGAGAACATCGCGGCCAACGAGGCCATGGCGGCCGGCCTCAGGACCCCGATCCTGGGTGTCGACGTACAGCGCGTCGTCAGCCGGCTGGAATCCGACAAGGCGTATACCTTCGAGCAGAAGGGAGAGTGCGAGAACCTTCAGGAGGCCATCCGAACCGCGGAGGGGCACGTCGTGCGCATGCTGTTCGAGGTGGACAGCGATCCGCAGCTCGTAGCGACCCTCCAGCCGGACCAGAATCTCTACAGCAACTTCGATCGCGCCAGCCGCTTTCAGCGGGAGGAGCAGGAGCGGGTCCGCCGCGCCAACGAGCGGGAGAGAGAGCGGGAGCGCCAGGAGCGGGAAGAGATCGCCCGGGAGCGGGCGCTTCGGACGGACACCGATCCGACGGTCACCCATCTGCCCATCCTGGACCACCTGCCGCTCGGGCAGGGCAGCTCCAGCTCGGAGACGGCGACCGCCGGCGCCGGGGCCGGCAGTGGAGAAGGAAGCGAGTCCGGGACCCGAACCGCGGATGGCTCGACGGCTGCCGCGGGAGGCGGCGAAACAGGCGAGGGAGGTACCAGGGGACAGACGCCCGGAGCGACCCCGGAAGGCTCTTCGGGAAGCGGCGCCGGCCAGTCCGGCACCCGTCCCGGCCAGGGGGGCGGCGGCCGCGAGGCGACGCCGGCCAACATCCAGGAAGAGCCCACGTTTTCCTTGCTCGCCGCGTACCGGCAAAAGGAGTACCAGCGCTCGGGCGAGTTCAACTTCAACTGGAAGAAGGCCACCTACGACACCCAGAACCTGCCCTTCGACTTCCCGATGGGCGGCCTGCGCCGGTTGTTCAACGACCCGGATCACTACCTGGTGGTCAACTGGGACGACCCCGCCATGCGCGAGCGCCGGGTGGTGGTCACCCTGGACGGCCTGGATGCCTCGGATTTCGGCCAGTTCGTGAATCACGTCGAGTTGACCCTCACCAAGAGGCACCGCAACGGCGAGACGACCGTCCGCACCACGCGCTTCGATCGCGACCAGTTCCGGCGCTTGGAGCAGGGCGTGCGCAAGCTCCTGGTCTATCCCATGCTTCAGGGGGATCGTGGCGACGAATGGCTCGCGTACGACTACGAAGTCGTGTGGAGCCTCTTCGGCGGCGCCGAATGGCGCTCCGGGCGGCAGACATCGTCCGACTCCAGCCTGGCGCTGTCGCCGCCTCATGGCTACCGCAATCTGCGCCTCCTGGCCCGGTCCGACCGTCTCGACAGCCAGAACGTGATCTCGACGACCATCACCCTCTACTTCGATCTCTTCGGCAAACAGCGAATCGAACGAGTCGAGCTGAGCGAGTTCGCCGAGGCGCCGAGGTTTTCCGAGATGGTCAAGTACGCCCATCCGGCGGATGAGCGCCCCGAATTCGAGTACGAGATCGTCTGGACGTTGGATGACAACACCCAGGTCAAGACAGACCGGTTACGGGGCGGGCTGACCGACATGGTCGTGGTGGACAACGTGTCGATGGGGACACCGGTTGAGTAGGACCGGCCTTCGGAAGCTCGTGATCGCGAGCCTCTTGGGCTTGGCGGGCGTCTTCGCCCCGCTGCCGGCGGTCGCCGGCGTGGACGTGATCTTCGTGCCCGGGCGGTTTCCAGCCGTCTGCGCCTGGTCTCTCACCGAGGATCGGGCGCGATGTCCCGATGGGGTGACCGGTCAAGTCGAGGCGTTCTGCCGTCTCGGCCTCTCCGGTCTCGATTCGGCGCGCAGTGCCTTGGGACTTCGAGACTGTCAGGGCAACAGCATGCCCAATCCGTTTCTGGTCTCTCTCGCGGAATCGACCGTCGAGCTGGTCCTTCTC
>CBDCVR010000007.1:0-25326 GCA_965223155.1 Candidatus Multivoradales bacterium | reverse complement strand
GGAGTGGGCGCGAGACATCGAAGGCCAGATCAGCTCCTCGCGGTTCCTGCGCCGCGTGGAGGAGGAGAAGCACACCCTCGGCGAGTGCATTGACCGCTACAAGGACGAGAACCTCGCCGGGCTCTCCGAGCGCGAGCGGCTCAACCGCACGCGCTACCTCGACTGGTGGGACGATCGGATCGGCGACCTGGCGCTCTCCGAGGTCACGCCGGCCATCATCACCGAGACGCGCGCCAAGCTCTTGAAGAAGGTCTCCGGGCCGACCTCCAACCGCTATCTCGCGGCGCTCTCGGCTCTTCTCATGATCGCCGAGAAGGAGTGGATGTGGATCGACCAGAACCCGGTCAGGAAGATCCGCCGGCGTCCTGAGCATCGCGGCCGCGTGCGCTTCCTGTCCGACGAGGAGCGCAAGAGCCTCCTCGAGGCCTGCGAGGGGAGCTCCGATCCGCGGCTCTATCCGATCGTTCTCTTCGCGCTCACCACGGGTGCCCGCAAGGGAGAGCTCCTCGGCCTCAAGTGGAGCGACATCGATCTGGTCAACATGCGAGCGCGTCTCGAGAAGACCAAGAACAAGGACCGTCGGACGATCAGTTTCCCGGGACCGGCTGGCGATCTCCTGAAGCGCATGTCGAAGACGCCGCACATCAGCGGCTACGTCTTCGCCAACCCGGAAGGCAGACCCCTCTTCCGTGAGAAGCCGTGGCGCAAGGCGCTCGAGGAGGCCAAGATCGAGAACTTCCGCTTCCACGATCTGCGGCATACCGCGGCCTCCTACCTCGCCATGAGCGGCGCCACGCTGCCCGAGCTCGCCGCCTTCCTCGGCCACCGCACCCTCGCAATGGTGCAGCGGTACGCGCACCTGACCGAGCCGCACTCCGAGTCCGTCGCCGAGCGCATGGTCGAGGAGTTCCTGAGTGGCTGACCTCATCGACCTCGGTTGCCCTCGATCCACTGATTGAACTGCGCGTAGTCGATCAGCACCCGACGACCGAGCCGCACGATCGCCGGCTCGAGCCCGTTGAGCGGAGCCCGCAGGATGAGCTTGCGGAGCGCCGCCTCGGAGAAGGCCGGGCACTCCTCGACCATCTGAGGGACGGTGCGGAGGTTCTTGGCCTCTGTGGCTGGTGCACTCCCGCGAGGCGTCCGCCCGGGTCGCCCTATCCGCGTGCGCGTCGCTCCAAGTGGTGCCATAGGGAGAAAAACTACTACGAGAATAAGAGATAGTTCTACAGACTATGGTCACGGACATCTGCCGAGGGGTTCCTAGAGCTTCGGTTCGGATCCCGAGGATACGGCATCAGTCCCGCTTTGCTGAGGACTGCCCGCACGCTTTGGTGGGTTTGGAGTGGCGACTAGTAAGTAGTTAGGCGAACCCTGATGGAGTAGGCTAAGGCCCCATGGCGAAGAAGATATCGTGGGCAGAAACACGCAAAAGGAGCGGACGGTCAAGCCGTTTGGCGGCTGCGCCGTCGAAAGGGAAAGCGAGCCGATGAATAGAGACCTGGCCGCGGCGAAGGCGGCCAAGAAGGATGAGTTCTACACTCAGTATGTCGATATCCAGAAAGAGGTCGAGGCTTACCTGGAGTTCGACCCGGATACCTTCCGCGGCAAGGTCGTCTACTGCAACTGTGATGACCCATTCGAGAGCAACTTCTTCAAGTACTTCGCCGCTAACTTCAACAAGCTCGGCCTGAAGAAGCTCATCACCACCAGCTACGACGGCTCCCCAATCGCCGGCCAGGGTACGTTGTTCCCGGAATACGACGAGGGGAATGGCGAACGCCAGAAGCCCAAGGCGCTCGCCGTCATCGTAGACCGTGTGACTGACGAGGACGGAGACGGCGCTGCGGACGTGACGGACGTCGAGCTTTTCCTCAAGCGGAACAAGGCCGCCCGGAACGCCTTGAAAGCCCACAGAACGTACTCTGGGGGGGATTTTCGCAGCCCCCAGTGCATCGCGTTCCTGAATGAAGCCGACATCGTCGTCACCAATCCGCCGTTCTCCCTCTTCCGTGAGTACATCGCCCAACTGATGGGGCACAAGAAGAAGTTGCTCATCATCGGCAACCTGAACGCGATCAAATACAAGGCGGTCTTTCCGCACTTTCAGGGCAACGGACTGTGGCTTGGTCCGAGCATTACCGGTGGCGATCGCGAATTCCAGGTGCCTGACAGCTACCCGCTTAAGGCCGCAGGATGGCGAGTGGATGAGGACGGGACCAAGTTCATAAGGGTCAAGGGCGTCAGGTGGTTTACAAACTTGGACCATGGCCGTCGCCATCAGCCCTTGAGCCTCATGTCCATGGCAGATAATCTGAGGTTCAACAAGAAGCTCAAGAAGAAGCCGGCTTATGAGCGCTTCGATAACTACGCCGCTATCGAAGTGCCGTTTACCGACGCCATCCCCAGTGACTACGACGGCATCATGGGTGTGCCGATTAGCTTTCTCGACAAGTACTCGCCGGAACAGTTCGAGATCATCTGGCAAGCCAGCGGCAATACTCGGGCGTCCACCCCAGCGGATGTCTTAGAGCGGATGGGGTATTCACCTCATCCTGATGATCGAGGCGGCTGCGCGATTCTGAGTGGAAGAAGGAAGTACGACAGAATTTTCATTAGACATAGAGCAAGGGCGTAATGAAAACCATCCTCAAAACCGATATTACGGTCGCTCACATATGTGAAGGGTTCGTCTACAACCAACTGGAGGGTAAAGGGTTGTTCGGGCTGGGCGGCAAGCTCACCATTCAGCCCGAGTACCAGCGCAACTACATCTATGCGGATAAGGGTGGCAGCAAAGAGCAGGCGGTCATCCACTCGCTTCTTAAGGGGTATCCGCTCGGGCTGATCTACTTCAACAAAGTCGCGAAGGACAAGTTCGAAGTACTGGACGGACAGCAGCGGATCACCAGCATCGGACGGTTCATCACGAATAAGTTCGCGATCATGGATAACGGCAATCCGAAGAACTTCGACAGCCTACCCGCCGACCAAAAAGCCAAGATTCGGGACTCGGGATTGCTGATTTACGAGTGCGAGGGGAAGGAGACCGAAATCAAGCAGTGGTTTGAGACGATCAATATCGCAGGCGTGCCACTCAACGACCAGGAGTTGCTGAACGCCATCTACTCCGGGCCGTTCGTGACGCTTGCGAAGGCCGAGTTCAGCAACAGCCAGAACGCGAACATCCAGAAATGGAGCGCATACATCAAGGGCAGCGCAAACCGGCAAGATTTCCTAGAGCGGGCGCTGGACTGGGTCAGCAAAGGCGATATCGGCGGCTACATGAGCCAGCATCGCAACGACGGCAACATCAATGAGCTGAAGACCTACTTCAACAGCGTAATCGATTGGGTGTCGAGCGTGTTCAGGGACGTTGAGAAGGAGATGCGGGGATTGGAGTGGGGACGGCTTTATGAGGAATATCATTCCAACTCATATGATCTGGCCAAGGTCTCTGCGGAGGTCAAGCGGCTGTTTGGCGATCCGTATGTCAGGAGGCGTCGCGGCGTTTTCGAGTACATTCTCAGCGGCCAAACGAACAGAAAGCTCCTGGACGTGCGGGTGTTCGACGATGCCACGAAGAGGTCGGTCTACGACAAGCAAACAAGCGATGCCAAATCAAAGGGCATATCCAACTGTCCGCTCTGCGCTCAGGGCCCCGAGGCAAGCAAGACGAAAGTGTACGAACTGAAGGAAATGGACGCCGACCACGTGACGGCTTGGAGCAAAGGCGGCGACTCCTCAGCCAAGAACTGCCAAATGCTCTGCACTACCCACAATCGGGCCAAAGGCAATCGATAGTAGGGGCGTCCCCCACAAACAGGCCCACCCCTTTCGATAGAGGCCCCGGGCAGTAGACCGTGTTCGGCAGGCTCCTTGCTTTCGATCTCTTGAGCGCCCGCCAGGGTCGCGAAAGGTGGGGGTGGGAAGCGCGGAGAGGGCGAGCTGCGTTGAGACACACGGCAACGCCGTGTGGCCACAACGCATTGCTCGCTGCGCCGTTGAAGGGATGGGGTACGGGCGCCAGCACGTATATACATCCCATTGCTCGCTGCCTTGATAGAGCCGGTCCGGTTGACTATTCGCACGATTCTTCCGCAAAGCTGCAGTGAACTTCCTAGAGACTTCTTCAACACGCCTCCACCAGATCGAGAATGAAACAGCAGCCTGGCTTGAGCTTTAGGGGCAGTAGGCGGGGGAGATAGGCAGGACCATAATTGAGCGCGCACAAGAGGATCTAGTTCTATCAAGAGCTGTCCCCGGCGTTCGTACTCGCAGATAGCGAGGTCAAGTGGCGACCGGGTGCGTGGCACGGCGTAGACGAATCCCTTCGAACCGAAAGCGCTTCCAGAAAGCCTCGTCTGGATAGCGTTGCCTGAGTCGTTCCACAACCGGGGCAAGCCCTATTTTTGCATTGGGATGCCAGCCATTCGCCCATTGAACAAACCTATCCAACGCACGCCGGTCGTCATCGAACGATAGTGCTCCACTAGCAACGAGGCCCCACACTCTAAGAAACAGCAGGGGAAACTGGACCTCGCCTTCAACCGACTTTCTGCTGAAAACGGAGCTGTGCCGGACCGCTGATACCAGGATGTGGTCTCGTGCGGGCCCCCCTATGCGCACATTCTCTCGGCAGAGTACCGCGCATAGCCTTTGTATGGCCGCTGCCCTGCCTTCAGAAATCTTCGTCTGTCTCAGTAGCTTCTCAATCGAATTCGAAACCTCCTCGAAGAAGGACTTAGAGAGCTCTGATCGGACGAAGTGGTCGCTCAAGTCGGCGAGCATCATGATGCCTCTATTCGAAGTTCGCGAGGTCTCCAGTGCTCCTCGAAGAACTTCTTCGTCGATCGTTTGGCTCTGCCCGACTAGGCCACAAACAAAACCCGACCATTCATGATTCTTCCACTTCTTGAGCCATTCTTTTGCCGGCTTCGCCAACGCCTCTGGACTCAGACGCTGCTCCGCCCAAGCCGAATAGATGAAGCATGTGTGCAGGTCAAGGGAGTGACTCTCCAGCCATTGAGTCAATTCACTCTCGATCTCCTTTGGGTCGCCGCCCATGTGGAGCCAGGTGCTGTACAAGTACGTTGCCCGCGGTCGCTGTCCATGGATAGCCAGCCATCGCTTCAGCTCCCCGGCTATTTCCTCCAAGGGCTCGCCGGACTGCATCCATTTCCGGAACAAGAAGTCCGCCTCTTTCTCTTCCGCGCGCTTCTGCAGAAACCTCAGCACGGGCTCGCGCACGAGCTTGTGCGAGCCGCCCGCGTCCAACCAAGCCGTTAGAATGAAGTCCGAGTAGTCTTTGCCAGCATGCTTGGTCAACCACTTAGCCAAGGGACCCTCGATCTCCTGAGGATCACCCCCCGCATCTAGGAAACTTCGGAACAGAAAGCTCGCGTCTCGTGCCGTCGCGAATTCGTCAAACCATCGACGTATTCCGCTAGCGATTACTTCCAGCGGCCCATCCGCGGAGAGCCAGTCCCGCGCAAGGAAACAGTATGGGAACTCGGTGGCTAGCTTGTCGGACAGCTCGCCAATCGCGTCCGAGAAGATCTCTTTGGGCACTCCTGCCGCTAGGAACGAGGCAAAGTACTCCCGCGTACGCCATGCGTCGCTCGACTCCAGAATATGCAGCGCATGGTTCTTCATCTTCTTCGGTGCTATGGCAAGCGCCTCCGCGACGACCGACTTCGTGGCGTGCTCGCTTGCAGCCGCTCGTGTGATCCAGTCGACGGCGACCCCGCGCAGGGGGTCCTCGGGATCGATCGATTCTCGTGCGGACCGCACTACCCTCACGAGGCCGAATCGGAATCTCCACTCCGCGAGCGCTCCGTCCCACATGCTTGGATACTGGCGGAGCAGCTCGAGGGCAGTCCTGGCATCCAGAAGCTGCGAATAGAACAGCCTCGTGCGAACTGCGCTCCAAGCGTCGGCATGATGATCGAGCTGGCCCTTAATCCAACCGAGCCACGGAAAGTCCCGCAGAGGTGGCTCGTTTATGATCCTCTCCAGTGCGGTGACAAGCGATGCGACGCTCTTGAGTCGCACCGCGCTGTCGGCCAGGTCATCGAGCACATCGCTGCAAGTGGTTTGGAAGTCCGAGAACAAACGAACGAGAAGACTATCGACCTGCACGTCGTGCGCTGCGACCCACGAGTCCTCTTCAAGCGCGCTGCTTGCCTCGGCCAGTTCTCTTTCCACCCAGTAGTCTTGTGCCAGGATCCGGAAGAGTTCCTTTTCCTCCGCCTTGAACAGTTTTGTGCTCTCGCTGGGTAGTGGCAATGCAGCCAATAGCGATGCAAGTGTAATCCGGTCCACTTCTCGACCAAAAGACATTGACACTCGCTTGTGCAGCCAGCTTGAAAAGCCTGTCGCGCCAGAGAAGGAGCTTGGCTCAGGGCGGTCCTGGCGCTGCAGATGCGCCACAAAGACAGAGAAGATCGGCGGGCTGTGCTGGATCGCGAGTGGCGCTTTGTCGCTCTCTATACCGCTGCTTTCCAGAATGTGACGAACGACCGCGACTCGGTATCCGCGGAACCACTCGCCTCGCGGTCCTGGCGGACTGAGGTCTACATGCGCGTGCGGAAGCACGCCCGCGATGTGGGGATAAAAGCTCGTTCGGCAATTGGCAAGATAGCGGAGATGAAGACTGTACTCCGCGACGAGATCTTGTATCGCTGCAACGACCTCGGCGTGATTTGGGCTTGTCTCAACGTAGTCGAACAGCAGCAACACTCGCTGACGATCATTTAGGCGCCTTGCGAAGTCCTCGAGTCCTTTGCTTTCTAGTCGATGGGTGACGCGAGTGACCTGCCACCCGTGAGCTTCCGCCAGATGGCCGATTTCTAGTGTCAGCCTGGTCTTTCCAAAGCCCCCGCCTCCAGTGATGAGCGTTCCAACGTCTGCGCTTTCTGAGAGGTTTTCGAGTATCCTGAATTCGTCGATGATCTCGGTGTCAATCGGCGGAGGTGCGATACTCTTGTGCGCCCTTAGACTGTAGTAAGGGAGGACGGACCTGTGCAGATAGGATCGATAGGTGCCGGAAGCCCTGGTCAATAGTGGCGCCAAGCCTGTAGGCCTGAGTCGCGGGAACCAACGAAACTCGAGCCTGGGCCTCTCTCGGAGCCGCGTGAGCCATGCGGCACGGTGAACTATCGCTACGTCCAGGCCCTTAAGATGACGAAGGTGCTGAGAGTGAGCCAGCGCGTCGAAGACTGACTTGATGTGCTTGGCTAGGGCGTCGACCCTCGCGAGGTTCTCAAGTTTAGAGCTGATCGCGAACACGTATCGGACGACTGGACGCTCGCGCTCGAACCAAGGCTGGTATTGGGACTGACCCGGTGTCGAGCTGGCGAGGTGCCGCTGCAGGCGTTGCGCAACAGCATCGAAGCTCCTCTTGGCTGCAAGGAAACCATCGACGCTGAGGAGCTTGCACTCCACAACCGTGCGTCCATGATCCTCCTCGGCGATTAGATCAATGCCGCCGTCACGTCCGCCGGTAGATACCCGTTGGAGATCGGAATAGACAGACGAGAGGATCTCTTCGATGAAGCGCTCAAAAGCAACGTCAGCGTCATTACCAAAGAAGGTTCTGTCGTAGTCGTCTTTGAATTCGATCGTCATTGGCTCTTTTTTTGGAAGGTGCGTTCTATGTTCCCATTCTCTCAGAAAGCGTCTTAATCTCTGTTGCTCACCGCCCGGCTTCGGGCGAGCGCCGAACGTCATGGCGAGCGATGACCAACTCTGAGATAAGGACCTACTCCGCAACAGACTCTGTCAACTGGCAGACGGCCACCAGGTGAGCTAGACTGAGCCCGAGGGATGAGGGACTCGTTCGCCAAGGAGCACGAAATGGCGCCGCCTGTCGCCTCTTGGCTGGGGGCGCGGAGCGACGCTGTCAAGGCAGAATTCTCTCTGCCGTGGGGGATTTGTGATTTCGTTGGTGTGTCTGTCGATCGGAGACGAGCACGGCAACGCATCGCGATGGGGCAGAGAGCGGCGCTTGGTCCAGCGTGGAGAGTGCGCTTACTGCATCAGATCCCTGAAGTCGAGACTGGGAAGGCTGCTTCTTTCGGGAGCCTGGCCCGGCGTTCTGAGGACTCATTGCCGGCGCCTCAACTGCGAGCAGAACTAGACTGGCTTGAGAAGCATCGCTTTGTACAACGGACCGCGCGCGGCGGAGTGCAGAGGTTGAACGGTTGGGCACCCCTCCAGCGCAAGATAATCGCTGTAGAAATGAAGCTCAGCCGGGTCCAGGAAGCTCTTGCGCAGGCCCACGCCCATCGAAGATTCGCCAGCGAGGTCTACGTCGCGCTACCCGCTTGCCTCGCCTTCAGAGTTGCGCGCTCTGATAGGCGGGCGCCGTTCAACGCTTATGGAATCGGTCTGCTTGCGGTCTGGCAAGAACGGGCGAGAATCGTGATTCAGCCGGCTGAGAACGTCGTCGAACAGCCGGACCCGATCGCCCAGTTTCACTGCGTCGAGCGTTTCTGGCGTTCACACCGGCACACTTTCGCCTAGTCCTCAGGCAAGCAGAATCTCATCAGCTGCTCCGCAAGGCGCTCGGGTCGTCTTCCGGTACCGGTCTTCTCAAGCGCCGGTAGCCTTCGTCCCCGCCCGAGAACGAACGCGGAGGACAGGTCTTGGTAGAGAGCAAGAGGGCGCCCCACCGGCTTTATTCCTGCAAACTTCGAGTGCCAGCTACGGTAGAAAGCAAGGATCTGCTTACGCGCTTCACGGAAGTTGTCTTCGTACACATCGAGTTTCTTAGCCAATGCCGTGAATTCCTTCGCCTCGGGTTCCGAAGTAGGCAGCGAGTTCGAAACCTCCTGAAACCACTGCCTGAGGTCGGGTGAAACCGTAGCCGTTCGGCGAAGGGGTGGAAGCGCGATCCGGGTTGCTCCTCTTCGGAGCCCGGACAAGCCCGGTGGCTGGTACTGATAGCCAGTACCCACTCCTGTGGCTACGTGGGTCGCAAGGCCGCGAGCCCACAGGGCCAGATTCAGGGCCCAGTAGGGCCCGCAGATCTGGGTCGAAACGGACGATAGCTCTGCGCTGAGTTCCCGGTGGAGCGCTATTGCGCCCGGGAATCTTCGCTGCGTGAGCATATTTGAACCAGATTGATCATCCAGGCCCATCGCTACCGCCCACAGAACCGTAGCGCCTGAGAGAGAGACACACCGAGCCGCGAGATCGACCGCTGTCTTGCGCGTCGCGCGGCGGTCTAGATCGAGTGGCTTCTCCAGGATTACCGGCATAACGAGTTCACCTCGATAGCCGGAGGACATCTTCCACTTTCCGGTTGCGCTAGCCAGCTGCCTGTTGATGGCGTTACGTTTTTTTGCCCGACGGACTGGCATCTGGGGCACAGTAATCCAGTCGGCGCCATCGTTGTGGCACCTGTCGAGTAGCCCGGTAGCGAATCTCTCGACTACCTTCTTCTCCGGCTTCTCCTGGAAGCTCGTGCTTCCAAGCCGTTGCCAATCCGGAAACGCTGCCATGAACTGCTTCCAGTCGTCAGAGTTGTTCGGCCAATGGTGGTAGCCATCTAGGCGTCCGTCAATCCAGAGCTTGGCCTTCGGCGTGATCTTTTTCACGGCACCGGCGAATTCCGGCCGCGTCCGGACCACTGGAACATCCCCGAAGCTGCTCAGAAGATCGCGGTCGGTAGCTGTGTTGACGAAAGGGATCAGCGCCATCGTGTTCGCTCCTAGTCGAGTCTGGCTCGTTTCTTCAGCTCTTTCGTCGCATGCTCCAGCTCCGGGAAGAGCGTGATCTCGTCGACACCCACCTTCCGAAGCTGTCTCATCAGTTCCTTCTTTGCTTCCAGAGGGATTGGCAGTGCCACCAGGGTCGGCGTACCCGATCGTTTCCCCCCGAGTTCGCGGTTGTGCTGCGGGTGCAGTGTAAAGGTACCCTTCTGGACCATGATGCGTTCCGAGTTCCAGACCGGATTGATCGCTACCGGCTTGAGTACCTTGCTGTTCTTCCGGAGGTAACGCTCGATGATGGCCTTGTCGTCGTGTGGGTCGAGAATCCGATAGCTGTGACCGGGAGCGTTGGCCTGGTTGAGAGCAAAAGGATTGAAGACAAAGACAAGCCCGTCTTCTGAGGTGTGAGCGCAGGCGAAGTATAGAGCGGCGAGCGCATTCTCCGTCCAATCCAGCAGCTGCGTCGGGAGCCCGTAGTGCTGCCCGACTTGTTGCCACCCGAGGTCGTCATCAGCATCGGGCGGGCGCGTCTGCTTGATCTGAGCAATCCGTCGAAACTCAGAGATCAGACCAAGTGCGGCGTTGCGATCCTGGGCTCGGCCATAGCGGAGTGCAGATGGGATCAGCCGATACGAAAGACGCGAATGACCTCGAAACCACCACGTTTGCCTTTCATCGAATGAGCCATCGAGGACGGCAAAGTAATCGGCGAGTGATTCGATTCGGTTGGGAATCAGGCGGCACTTGACGGCTCGCTTCCTGAAGCGTGCTTTCTGGTCAGGGTCCAGCGTCGCGTGAGTTGGCTTACCTGCACTGCTTGCCATCAAACCATTGTCGCACGTCTCAAGTACAAGATAGATCCATCAGCGTTGCTTCAGCGCGTCTTTGCTCCTGGAGGGAAGGCGTCTTCTGGGATAACCGGTGCGCTCCAAGAGGCTCGGCATTTGGAGGCGTTGAAGAAGTCGCCACCTTCCACAGAGAGGCCGGCGACTACTACTGGGAGGACGTACAGGAAGAAATACAGGGATAGGGGTACTGTTTATGCGTGGATTCGGCTGGCAGGGGGTACCGTTTATGCGTACCAGGGGGTACCGGATATGTGTGGAAAACTTCGGGTTTCCACAGGCGCGATTCACTGTTCGATGTGTCGCTGGATGTGACTAGGTGAGGGGATGAGCTGCAGGCCTCCAGGAACCTGTGAGACGCGTGCGGTTGGGTAGAGCATGAGGACCTGGCGTAGCGCCGCCCTGAATTTCCGCTTGAAGTTTCGCCGGTCGTTGTAGCTCCCACCGAACTGAGCGGCGAGAGCAGGCCAGGGAATCCGAGTCGGTCGCTGCAGGTAGCTGTTGCGGTAGGTGAGCCAGCAGTAGATGTCGAGTGCCAGCGGGCTGCGCAGGCTTCGGAGGGTCGCCATGTCGACTGGCACCGGTCTTTCGGACAGGGCTCGAAAGCCGAGCTCGCTGAGGACGACGAAGGAGCCCCAGAAGGGCTGCTCTCTCTCCTCGGACGGCGACCACCAGAGACGAGTCTTGTCAGCGATGGTGAAGCGATCGTCGGCGAGCCTGCCTGCGCCCGGGTCGTAGTCGGTGAACGAGACTGTCGAGAGAAAGAGCCTGGCCATCTGGTCGCGCAGGCGCGGGATCGTGCCTGACCGCCCACCGGTGGGTGTGAGGCCGAGTTGCGCCATGAAGCTGGACAGCGAGTGCCCGAGCTCGAGGCGGCGTGATTTCGTGCGGCAGGCCTCGCGAGTCATCCAGGCGAGCAGCAGTCGCGGGTACCGGCCGTAGGGGAGGCCGAGGTCTTTGTCGCCAGTGATCTTGAGCGTCAGGCGGCCGTTGTGGCGGGTATGAACGAGGGCCTGGGTATCCCTGTGCGGCAGCGTTGCCTGCACGAAGGGACGCGCCATGAAGCCGATGTCGCTCGGTTCCGCCGGTGCGGTGGAGAAGTGCCGGCGCTGCGCCCCACGGACCACCGGCTCAAGCCGCCCGCGCGGCTCTCATGCTGCACTCTCGCTGCACTCCGGGCGGCCAAACGGGGCAAAACGAGGACTGAGAGGGACAATGGAGTTCTCTGTAAACTGCTGAAACTAATGGCCTTATTTGTCCCTGGTTGTCCTGCTCGGGACTGCTTGGGGCGGCTTTTAATCTGATGGTCGGGGGTTCGATTCCCTCACGGCCCACCAAGCCTCGCTGCACTCGGCACTGGGAGGAGGGCATTGGCAAGAAGAGAATTCCCCCTCCCTGGGCCCAGGTGCCTTATCGACGGGCCTGTCGGCTCAAGATGGAGGCATAGATGCGGTAGTCGTCTTGGCTGAAGAAGACCTGCATTCGCCTCGCTCCCCGCTGAGTGACGTGGTGTGCCAGTCCGGGCACAACAATGCTACCGAGACGGAAACCGGGGCTCCGACCTGGCGGAATGAGTATCCTTCTATGAGTCGGTCGGTTGGCGTCAAGAGTTTCGTTTCTTCTTTTTGTAGTTTTCCTTAGGTTTGGATCGAGGCTTGGGACGAGCTTCTATTCGCACTCTGTAGGGTTCTTCTTTGAACCGGTGCATGGTGAGTTTTGCGTCCGTTTAGGAATCGATGCTCCCATCTGTCACACGGTGTCGGGGCCACCAAGGATACTTTCGGAGTCATCGAACCTCTCAATCCGTCCTTGCTTGTTGGTCGTCTAGTTATCTCTTCTACGCTGCCTTGGGAAAGGCTCGGAAGCTCTCACCTGTCACCCACAGCCTGTGGAGCAACACCGCGATCTTCCTAGCTAGCGCGACCACGGCCTTGCCCTTACCCAGCCTCTCGACCAGGCCCTCAGCCCATCTCTTGAGTGACGGGAGCTATGGTCGAAAGTTGTGTATGAGTTGAGATGAAGGCGGCGTATCCTGAGTCCGGTTTTCCAAATCGGATTCAAACCCTCAAAGAAGGAGGATACGCCTTGAGCAAGAGTAACGTAGTTTCGATTGACCGATCAGAGAGTTCGAGAGATGCCTTGACCGAAGTGCTTCGCCGCGGCTCACGCGAGTTGCTTCGCGAAGCGATCGAAGCCGAGGTCGAGAGCTTCCTGGCCGAGTACCGAGGCGAGCAAACGGAAGATGGCCGGCGCCGCATGGTTCGCAACGGCTACCTGCGCGAGCGTGAGATCCAGACGGGAATCGGAGGTGTGCCGGTGAAGGTGCCTCGGGTTCGGGATCGTGAAGGTGAGTTGGTCTTTCGCTCGAAGATCGCGCCTCCGTATCTCAGACGGGCCAAGAGCGTCGAGGAGCTGCTGCCGTGGCTCTATCTGCGCGGCATCTCCACCGGAGATTTCTCCGATGCCCTGGAAGCTCTGGTAGGCCCCGACGCCCCGGGGTTGTCAGCCGCGACGATCAGCCGTCTGAAGAAAGTCTGGGCCAAGGAGTACACCGACTGGCGCACCCGGGACTTGTCCTCCAAGCGCTACGTCTACGTGTGGGCGGATGGGATCCATACCAAGGCTCGTCTGGACGACGCGAAGCTGTGCCTGCTGGTACTGATTGGCGCCACCGAGGACGGCACCAAGGAGCTCATCGCCGTCGAAGACGGCTACCGCGAGAGCGAGGCTTCCTGGCTCGAGCTCTTGCGTGGACTCGAAGCGCGAGGGCTTGCCATCGAGCCGAAGCTGGCGACCGGTGACGGCGCTCTGGGCTTCTGGAAGGCCCTGGCTCAGGTCTGGAGCAACACCAAGACCCAGCGTTGCTGGGTCCACAAGACCGGCAACGTCTTGAACAAGATGCCCAAGGCCGTCCAGCCAAAGGCCAAGCAGGCGCTGCACCAGGTCTGGATGGCCGAAACGCGCGAGGCTGCCGAGCGAGCCTTCGATGCCTTCCTGTCGACCTACGGGGCCAAGTACCCGAAGGCGACGCGTTGCCTGGCCAAGGATCGCAAGGTCCTGCTGACCTTCTACGATTTCCCGGCCGAGCATTGGGTCCATCTCAGGACCACGAACCCGATCGAGTCGACCTTTGCCACCGTACGCCTTCGAACGGCCAAGACCCGTGGTTGTCTCTCCCGCGAGACCATGCTCTCGATGGTCTTCAAGCTGAGCCAGAGTGCCGAGAAACGATGGCGGCGGCTACAGGGCTACAAGCGAATCGCCGACGTTGTCCGAGGTGTCAAATTCGTTGATGGAGAACCCAAGAACCGGATCGCCGCCTGAGTCACCCGTACACAACATTTGACGATAACTCGAGTGACGACTCTTTGCGACAGTTCAACGCCGCATGAGCTGCCTGCACCAAGAGTCTGCGCATCTCCGAGTCGCCCTCGCGAGTGATCCGGCCCCTGACCTCATGCCCTCCTGAGCTGCGAAGCGACGGTCTCAAGCCCAGACACGCTCCGACGTCGCGGCTTTTCTCGAACCGATCCGGACGATCCATCCAGCCGACGAACGCAAGGCTCACCAGAGGCCCCACACCAGGAACCGTCTGCAGCCGACGGACCAGCTCGTTTGATCTCGACTCGGAGATGAGGTCGTCTTCGAGATGGTGGATCCGATCGGTCAGCTCGCCGATTGTCGTTACCAGAGGTTCGAGCGCTCCCAACAGGCCGGCTTCGACCGACATCGACGCGTACCGAGCCACGAAGCTCTTCGCCGGACATGAGGGCACTCGGTAGCCCTGTGCCCGCAGCGTTCCGCGTACGGAGTTGATCAGCGAGGTCCTGGTCTTCACCAGACTCGTTCGGACCCGAAGACGCGTCCGAAGCTCTTGGGCCTCACCTGTGCGCTGGTAGACTGGTCGAAGCAAACCCAGATCCAACCGGCTCAAACGAGCCAGGATCTCGGCGTCGATTCCGTCCGTCTTCAGGGTCGATTCCGCGATCAGACGTACCCGGCGTGGATTGACCACCATCACCTCATGGCCGAGCTCAGACAGCAGTCGATAGACCCAGGGTGTGACCGGACCGCTCTCGAGCGTCACCTGCGAGCGTTCCCGATTGGCGAAGAACCTTCGCAGGCCCGTCTCGGTCGTCGGAACCCGCCGGCGAACCGTCACCTCACCGTCTTCTGATACGCCACACACCTCGCTGTACTTCGAGTGAACATCGATGCCAAGATACTCCATGGTCGGTCTCCTTTCTCGGCTCTGATGCCGATTCTTGGTTATCTCCAACTGGCACAGTGTCCCAGCTGGAGACCGACCGACTCATCTCATCTGTCACCGCTTTCTCCGCTTTCCCCCGCTCAAGAAGCAGCAATTTCTTGTCAGGAAACCCCTCGCTACGGAAATTAGATAAGTAGAGGGGCATTCGCTTCCGACGGCCCCTGATCGGAGGAGCTATGAGGTGTTCTTCGCTGATCGTGCTGTGCTCGTGTCTCATTGCCGGTCCGGCGCTGGGATCGAGCGACTCGGCGCGAGTGGAGTTTGGAGACGTCGTGGTTGGAGTCGATGAGCTCGGGCGGGTGCTTGTTGCTTTGGACTCCGCGGCCGACAGCGACGACAAGGTCGACGAGTTTTTTCTCTTCACCGGCGAGGATCGTCTGGAGCCGACCTGGTGGGAGCACGTCGACGACGCCGTCGTGACCGTCAAGGACAGGTCGCTCAAGGTCGTCGGTCCCGACGCGCGGTTCGTCGTTCTGCTGACGGTCAGGAATCCGAAGGGCGCCTCCGGGAGCGGGAACGGGGAAGGGCCAGGCCAGGCGCCTCCGGGAGCATTCGTCTTTCGAGCGACGAATGGACTCGAGCTCGCGATGGTGACGAACAGCCCGCTTTTCGGGATCGATCACGGCGTTCACGACCACGTTTGGGACCAACTCCAGTCCTGGCCCGAGTCGTTCTGGTACGACTACCACGACCCGGCATCAGGGCAGTGCGTGAACGGTGACGACTGCGATGCCGGCGGCGAGGGCGCCAACGCGTGTAGCGTGACCTGCTCGGTCTTCTCCGGCTGCGAGGTGAGCTGCGGCAATCCGGATGACTTCGCATGCTGCAAGTGCTTCTTCTTTTTCTTCACCTGCCGCTGCCGACCGTGTATCCCCGGCCCGTGAATTCTCGGTGACAGGGTATTCATTTCGTCGAGGCCTGATCCTGGCGAGATGAGGATAAACATCCGCCAGCCGGCAATCTTGCCTGAAATTTCGACGCTTACCTTCGAGATTTCGTGGTAAGGTTCTCCGGTGATCGAGCGGTCTCATCATGTCAAGACAATCTTGGATCGGCTTCGGACGTTCCCCGTGGTTGCCATCCTGGGAGCCCGCCAGGTCGGTAAGACGACTCTGAGTCAGCAGATCGCGCGCTCTCAAACGAAGCCGTGCCATCATTTCGATTTGGAAAACCCTCCGGATCTTGCGCGTCTTGACGATCCCCACTTGGCGCTCAGTGACCTCCAGGGCCTCGTTGTGCTCGACGAGGTTCAGCGCAGGCCGGATCTCTTTCCGGTACTTCGTGTCCTGGCCGACCGAAGACCGACAAGAGCTCGCTTTCTAGTGCTCGGAAGCGCTTCGCCCGAGCTGTTGCGACAGTCGTCCGAAACCCTGGCGGGTCGGATTTCCTACTACAACCTGCCTGGCTTCTTGCTGTCCGAGGTACGGGAGGGATCCCTTCAGAAGCTCTGGCTGCGCGGAGGCTTCCCTCGGTCTTTCCTGGCTCGGTCGCTCCGGGATAGCCGAACATGGCGGGAGAGCTTCGTGCGAACCTTCTTGGAGCGAGATTTGCCGCAGCTCGGGATTCGGATTGGGGCGACCACGCTCCGGCGGTTCTGGACGATGCTGGCACACTGGCATGGCCAGACTTGGAATGGATCCGAATTCGGGCGTTCGTTCGGAGTTTCGGATGTCACGGTCCGTCGCTACTTGGATCTTCTGACATCGGCACTCGTTGTCCGGCAGGCGCAGCCGTGGTTTGCAAATACCTCGAAGCGCCAGGTCCGGTCTCCGAGGGTCTATCTGCGCGACAGTGGATTGCTGCATTCGCTTCTTCGAATCGACGCGCACGAGGATTTGGAGTCGCACCCCAAAGTGGGAGCTTCCTGGGAAGGATTTCTGCTCGAACAGGTGATCGGCGAGCTTGGCCTCGCGGATGACCAGGTCCATTTCTGGGCTACACACACCGGCGCGGAGCTCGATTTCTTCGCTCGGATTGGCCGCCGCCGGATCGGATTCGAGTTCAAGCGGACATCGAGTCCTAGGGTCACGGCATCGATGAGAGCGGCGCTGGAGTCGCTCGACCTCCATGAGCTGAACGTGATCCACGCGGGCCAAGAGACGTTTGCCCTGTCCAAGAAGGTGCGAGCTGTCGCAGCCGCGCGATTGGTAAGCGATCTCTAGGGGGATTCGGTGGACGGCATCTTCCCCGTTTCGACCGCCAGACTGCCTGGCTAGGGGCGGATTCCTAGGGCACGCGTACCGCGGCGCAGTCCGGATCTCCCGGATTGACCGCGCAGAAATCGAGGATCGTGGGTGCGAGGTCGATCGAGGCGAGGTGCCGGCGTCCCTGCTGTTCCGTGAAGACGAGCATCTCGGCGAGGTCGGGCCGAAACGGGAAGAGTACCGGCACCGTCGCTTCTTGCCGGACTACGAGCTCTTCCCCGCGGTGGTCGGCGTCCCAGACGAAGGTCCAGCGTGGATCCCACGCGAAGAAGCGCGACAGGCTCTCGCCCTCGGAATCCCGGAGCTCGATGTCGAGAAGCGGGGGATTGCCGACGGTGTTGGGCGCGACCCCAGGGAGGATGCGAACGTTTGACAGCTCGACGTCGAAGTCGTCGCCGGTGCCGCTGGCGGTCAAGTCCACGGCGATGACCTTGGCGTCGGGAGGGTCGGCTTCGACGGTTGCGGCCGGAGGCACCGCCGGGGCGGTCTCGACCGCTTCGATCGCTACCGTCGGTTGGACGAGCTCGGTCCGGGTCGCGGCGGTTCCCAGCTCGGCCGATTCCTCGACGGCACAGCCGGCCAGCGCGACGGCGACAGCCAGCACGAACGTGCCGAGAAGCCCGGTTGGATCGGGCAGCTTCGAAAGGCTGATGTAGTCGAGCATGCGAGTCGTCACGGAAGGCTTCGGAACACGTGTTGAAATCGTCGAACGTCGGCGGGCCGGAGGGTGCCGTCGTCCACCATCAGGTCGTTCGAGACGTCACGGAAGTCGAACCGGCTTCCTGGAGGGTGATCGAGGCGAAACACCCGCCGCCGGCTCGGTGGGCGGTTTTCGGTGAAGGCGCCGCAGGCGCCCAGGAGAGCAGCAAGAGGATCGGCCCGGCAGGCCGCGCTCGACTGGGTCGCGTTGGCCGAGGCGTAGACGTTAGGGGCGAATCCGGTTTGAAAGTAGCCGCCGTCACAGCAGTATTCGTCGGCCAGGCCGAAGGGCATGTGCCCCAGCTCGTGTAGCAGAACGCCGGGAGAGTTGGCCGGAGTGCTCACCATCGGGCGCAAGATCTGGCCCTGAGGCCCGACCGTGGCGAAGTCGGCGCAGTCCCGAATCGCTTCTTGGTGCACGACGATGCCCGAGTCCGCGAAGCCGTAAGCGGTGGTCCAGTTCGACGGCGGCTGGCTGCAGCGCACCGTGCTTCCCGGCACGAAACCGTTGGCATCGGCCAGGTCCTTGGCGATCCACAGGTTGAGACGTTGTTGGTTGAGGACCAACGGAGGATTCCGAAAGAGACCGGAGCGGATCAAGAATTCGACCGCGCCGAGATAGGCGGTCTCGGACGCGGTCGAGAAGGTGTCGAGATCGGCCAGGAACACGAGGTCGAGGGCCTTGGCTGAGGGTTGATGTCTCAAGATCGGGACGGCTCGCTCGCCGGGCCTGGCCCCGACGGCTACCTGGCGTAGGCCGGTCGTGACCGTCCTGCGGAAGCGCTGCGCCTGGCAGATGTAGTCAAACCGTGTCGCGCCCGCCGGCATCATGACGTTGAGAGTGCAGGCCCCAGCGTTGTCGCAGGAGTGGATCCTGCCGGTGCCCGCGACGCCGATTTGAATGCCGTCCGCGACCACCGGGTCGAGCTGGCTGTCGAGGGCCTCGGCCCGGATCGAGACCGTTTGTCCGGGACGCGGCCAGAGTGGCGAGTGTAGGCAGCGCAATGCGAAGGGCGGCGGCCGGCGCAGCTCGACGCGGACCTGGATGCGTGCGCGGTCGTCCTGTTCGCCGGAGGCCACGATCCGCCCCCTGGCGTCAAACGGACCGGCACAACGGCCGGTGACGTCGCCTTGGATCCGGCAGGTGCTCGGCGTCACCGTCATGTGCAGGACCCGGCCTAGGCCGGGCTGGATGTCGACCCGGTCGTCGGCGTTGTTGTCGGCATCCATTAGCTCGAGGGCGAACGGAATCGAGCGACGGTTCAGATTAACGATTCGCTTGAAGGTCCAGTACGGAGCCAGCTCGTCGTGGTCGCAGTAGACGGAGGTGGTCGGGTCGTCGCGGTTGCTGGTGACGATGCCGTCGATGGCTGCCCGGACGTAGTAGTCGGCCCGGCCTTGGCGTCCGGTGACGCCGTCGTCCACCGTCTCGAGGGTGGTCAAGCGCTCCACGGTGATCGCGAGCTCTCCCAGCTTGGGACGCGTCACGACGTCGATGCGGAAGGTGATTCGGGCCCGGCCGGACTCGGTTCCGGCCGACGTCAGGGCCGTGTTGGTTCTGCCGGTGAGGTTGCCCGAGATTCTGCCGGCCTGGGTGTCGACCGAGAGATTGAGGCTCCGGCCCGGGGCAGACTTGAGATCCACCGGGTCGTCGCCGTCCCGGAACCAGCTATCGGACTCCCAGATCTCGATCCGGACGGGCACCGGATTGCGGGCCACGGACCGCTCCAGCGTCCAGTTCGGCGAGATCGAGGTCGCATCATCGATGTGCGGTGTCTGGACCGTCTCGCCGTCGACGCTCAGCTTGGCGTAGAAGTCGGCGCCGGCGCACGACAGACCCGCCGGATCGAGGCAGTCAAGGGCCGTGACCTGGGTGACCGTGACACGGACGACCGCCGGCTGGGCCGCCGCGGGGTCCGGGGTCACCACCGCGGTCCAGATGGCCGCCGTAACGGCGGCGCCCCTGAATCGACGCTTGATGTGCACGCTGCCCGGCCATCATCTCACTAAATCCGGATTCGGTGTCGGATTCGGTGACAGAATTCGGATTCGGTGAATTCGGATTCGGTGACAGGATACTCGTTTCAAGGGAAGGGTCCGGCCGCAGAGGGACAGTCCCGAAATATGTATCCTTCTATGAGTCGGTCGGTTGGCGTCAAGAGTTTCGTTTCTTCTTTTTGTAGTTTTCCTTAGGTTTGGATCGAGGCTTGGGACGAGCTTCTATTCGCACTCTGTAGGGTTCTTCTTTGAACCGGTGCATGGTGAGTTTTGCGTCCGTTTAGGAATCGATGCTCCCATCTGTCACACGGTGTCGGGGCCACCAAGGATACTTTCGGAGTCATCGAACCTCTCAATCCGTCCTTGCTTGTTGGTCGTCTAGTTATCTCTTCTACGCTGCCTTGGGAAAGGCTCGGAAGCTCTCACCTGTCACCCACAGCCTGTGGAGCAACACCGCGATCTTCCTAGCTAGCGCGACCACGGCCTTGCCCTTACCCAGCCTCTCGACCAGGCCCTCAGCCCATCTCTTGAGTGACGACTCTTTGCGACAGTTCAACGCCGCATGAGCTGCCTGCACCAAGAGTCTGCGCATCTCCGAGTCGCCCTCGCGAGTGATCCGGCCCCTGACCTCATGCCCTCCTGAGCTGCGAAGCGACGGTCTCAAGCCCAGACACGCTCCGACGTCGCGGCTTTTCTCGAACCGATCCGGACGATCCATCCAGCCGACGAACGCAAGGCTCACCAGAGGCCCCACACCAGGAACCGTCTGCAGCCGACGGACCAGCTCGTTTGATCTCGACTCGGAGATGAGGTCGTCTTCGAGATGGTGGATCCGATCGGTCAGCTCGCCGATTGTCGTTACCAGAGGTTCGAGCGCTCCCAACAGGCCGGCTTCGACCGACATCGACGCGTACCGAGCCACGAAGCTCTTCGCCGGACATGAGGGCACTCGGTAGCCCTGTGCCCGCAGCGTTCCGCGTACGGAGTTGATCAGCGAGGTCCTGGTCTTCACCAGACTCGTTCGGACCCGAAGACGCGTCCGAAGCTCTTGGGCCTCACCTGTGCGCTGGTAGACTGGTCGAAGCAAACCCAGATCCAACCGGCTCAAACGAGCCAGGATCTCGGCGTCGATTCCGTCCGTCTTCAGGGTCGATTCCGCGATCAGACGTACCCGGCGTGGATTGACCACCATCACCTCATGGCCGAGCTCAGACAGCAGTCGATAGACCCAGGGTGTGACCGGACCGCTCTCGAGCGTCACCTGCGAGCGTTCCCGATTGGCGAAGAACCTTCGCAGGCCCGTCTCGGTCGTCGGAACCCGCCGGCGAACCGTCACCTCACCGTCTTCTGATACGCCACACACCTCGCTGTACTTCGAGTGAACATCGATGCCAAGATACTCCATGGTCGGTCTCCTTTCTCGGCTCTGATGCCGATTCTTGGTTATCTCCAACTGGCACAGTGTCCCAGCTGGAGACCGACCGACTCATCTCATCTGTCACCGAATTCCCGAATTCCCTACTGGCGGCTCAGCTTGCAGACTTCGACCGGAAACGCTTCGCGGCCGATGCGCTGCTGCTGCGGCTTGTAGGGCACGTCGTAGTTGACCATGAAGCCGTGGGCGATGCCGGGCCTGACTTTGAACGGGACGTTGCGGGGCCGGAAGAAGGTGCCGTCCGGAAGCACCGGCGGCGGCCCGCCGTCGAACGAGAAGCTCTCGATGGCCGTGTGCTTGAACCAGGCCACGAGTCGGGGATGGACGCAGCCGTCGCCCTCGCGCACCAGCTCGTGGTAGTGGACGTAGCCGTCATTGAAGCGCTCGAGGGCGAGCTTGGGCGTCCAGCGCGAGATGATGATGTCGACCAGAAAGAGCAGGGAGTGATCCGGGGCATTGCTGGACCAGAACCGGCCGGGCGCCCCGGCTCCCAGCGGACCGGTGTTGTAGTGGTGCCCGAAGAAGCGTGGATACCGGCCCAGCGGGGGCCGAGACCGACCAGCAGTGACCGGGGATGTCCTGCGGCTGGCCGACGTTGTCCGGCGTCGAGGAGAGCTGGAGTCCCGGATCCGCGAAGTACCAGAATGTGCCGCCAATGCGAATCGGTACTCGGTGCGTGAAACCCAGCCGATCGGGTACGCCGGGATTGTCGAGGCAATCGGGGATCCGCGCCGCCTCGGCCGCCGGGGCGAACGAAGACAGAGCGAGAAGAAGAGCCAGACCGACCAGACCTAGATTTCGCATCGAATGCGGTGTCCTCCCGAGGCCAGGATAGCAAGGGCCGAGGCGCCGGAGCCTGCGGAGTATTATGCTCACCGTGCGGAGCGGCTCCGGGGCGATGCCCGACTTCTTGATTCTGGGTGCCATGAAAGCGGGCACGACCTCGGTGTACCATTACCTGCGCCAGCACCCTGAGGTGTATATGTCGCCCCGCAAGGAGCCGGCGTTTTTCGCCCTCGTGGATGGACGGGAGCGATGGGGGGGACCGCTGGAAGCCACGAGGCGCCCGGACGGTATCCGCACTTTCGAGCAGTACCGAGCGCTTTTCGCCGGACGCACCGACGAGAAGGTCGCCGGTGAAGCGACGACGTTGTACCTGTACGACGAATGGGCGGCCGAGAAGATCGCGCGATACGCCAGCGAGGCTCTGCTGGTGGCGATCTTGCGCCAGCCGGCGGATCGCGCCTACTCGGCCTATCTGATGAACTTGAGAGGCGGCAAGGAGACCTTGAGCTTCGAAGAGGCTTTGACGGCCGAGCCGCGGCGGATTGCCGAGAACTGGGGTCAGCAGTATCACTACGTTCAGAAGGGGCTGTACGCGAAGCAGCTCGAGCGGTATCTGCGCCTGTTCGAGCCCGCACGCCTCAAGGTTCTCTTCTTCGAAGACCTCGCGCGAGATCCGGCGTCGTTTCTGGTCGAGCTCTTTCGATTCCTCGGGGTTCGGGACGATTTCGAAGTGGACGTGGGCGAGCGCCACAATCGGGCCCGCATCACCCGGCTGCCCGCGGCCGAGAACTGGCTGACCACTCCCAGTCCGACGCGCTCGGCGCTCAAGAGGTTGCTGCCCGGAGGGTCGTCGCGCCGTCTCTGGGAGGCGGCGATGGCAGTCAACCGACGGCTCAATTGGGTCAAGCCGCCTACGATGCGCACGGAAACCCGGCGCCGGCTCAACGATCGGTTCGCGGACGACGTTCGCCGGGTCGAGGGCGATCACCGGCCGCGACCTCGGGCACTGGCTCGAGACGTGGACCGGCGAGACGAGCGGCTCCTCGAATGAGCCGATGGTGGTGGTCGCGGGCGCCGACGAGCGCTTCGCCATCGGTTTGGCGGCGCTCGGCGTTTCGGTGATCGAGCATCGGGGCCCGAAGCGGCCGCTCGAGTTTCATGCCATCGACGCCGGACTCGAGACCGGGGACCCGGGAACGGCTGACGCGCTCCTGGCGTGGCGACGGCGTCGCCGTGGTCTGGCATCGGCTGAACCGTGAGCGGCTGGCCGCCCTGGCCTGGCCGAGTACTCATTTCCGCTGGCGAGTTGTGTCCCCCTGGTCCTGGATCGCTTGCTGCCAGGGGATCTGGCGAAGGTCCTGTTCCTGGACGCGGACATGATCGTTCTGGCCGACCTCGAGCCGCTGTGGTCGATGGACTTTGCGGACGGTTTGGTGGCGGCGGTGCAGGACACGATGGTGCATCATCTGCACCACCACTTCGTGCCTCCCGAGATCGACGCTTCGCGGCCGCTGCCGGTCTTCAACTCGGGGGCTCATGTTGATTCCACTAGACCGCTGGCGCGCCGAGGACGTCTGCGGGCGGGCGATCGACTTCGCGGTTCGCTACCGCCGGCAGTTCTGGTCGCCCGACCAGCAGGGACTCAACTGCGCACTGGCCGGGCGCTGGACGCCATTGCCTCTGGTCTGGAATCGCATGACCCACGTTCAGGAGATCCCCTCGCACCGCTCGACCTGCTTCGATGCCGACGAGTTCGAGGCGGCGCTTGCCAGGCCGTCTGTCGCCCATTTCGCCGGGGTCGAGAAACCCTGGATGCCCAAGTGCCCGGACGATTTCACCCCGGAGTTCTTTCGTCTTCTGGAGGAGACGGAATGGGCCGGCTGGCTGCCGCCTCGCAGGCCCTGGTTCTCGGGGCTCGTGGAGGATCTCGGGCGCCGGCCGCATCGGCGCTACTTTTTCGTGCGCCGCGGCCTGCGCGCAGCCCGGCTCGAAGGCCTCTCGCGATGGCCGTGGTGGGGGTCGGCGGTCAAGATCGCCGCGCGCTATCCGTGGACGGCGGTGACCTTCCCGGCCCGGCGGATCGGCAACCGGCTCCTAGGGCGCGGGCCGGGCTCCTGAGCGCCGTCCGATCGGAGGGCGGTTCGGGTCTAGACGCCGCTGCGCAGAATCTCGCGCAGCCGCTCGGGCGCGGCGTCGTCCCGGGCGTCGAGATGAAGCGCCGGCAGGGCTCGGACGGCTTCGGCCAGCCGGTCGAGGCTGGTCGCTCGCCGAACCGGAAGCGAGAGCAGGGTACTGAGCGAGAGGGCGAGCAGAGCCTCGCGCGGGCTTGCCCCGTCCAGTTGCAGGCGCGGCCTCGAGCCGGGGCAGCACCAGGACGGTGATGGCGGCGCGGGCGCGAAGCAGGGGTGCCCACCGGCCCCTCTGCGAGTGGGACCCGAAACTTGTCGTCCAGCTTCGTGGCCGGGGCTACGGCGCTGGCCGCCAGCTCGGGCACCAGGTCGATCGAATCGGCCGAGAGATGGAGGGAGTTGTTGAGGCTGTGCCCGGTGAATCCGGTCGCGGCGTCGCCGGTAAGAGCGACCTTGTCGTCGCTCAGAAACTCGAAGCCCGCCGCCAGGCAGCGAGCGGCCAGGGTTGATTTGCCAGAGCCGCTAGCTCCCAGGAGGAGGGCTCCGCGGCCTTCGAGGGCGACGCAAGCGGCGTGGGCGACCTGAACGTTCCGGTCGCGCATCCAGACCGTGAGCGGCGTTTTCAGGGGCCGGCCGCGCTCATAGAGAGATCTACCAGCGAGATCGCGAACGGCGCCCACCATGCGCCTTCCTGGCGGTCCAGCCAGACGGCCGTCTCGATCTGGCGGTGCACGACGAAACGATCGTCGGCCGAGGTGCGCAGCGGGAACCGGTCGGCGGGGTCGAGCTCGTCAGCGAGCTCCGGCCAGTCGATTCCGGTTTCTGAGCCGAGCCAGAGGTCGATCTCGAGCGCGGGTGTCTTCGTGCGGTGGGCGGTCAGGTGGCCGAGGGGTTGGGCGAGCTCCCGTCCCCAGCTCGTGGCCCACCGTTCGCACCGCCACGTGCTGTCCGGCGAGGTCGTAGTCGGCGGCGGTCGGCGGCTCCGCCTCGGTGGCAAGCGCGAACCGGCGCGCGGCTTCCTCGAAGCTCGCCGCGACCGGATCGGTTCGATTAGTCGTCGCCAAGCGGCTGTCGCATCAAGTTGTCGAGAGCGCCCGGCGTGGGGGGATCGAGGGCGAGGAGCTCTTCCATGTCGGTGAACTTCTCGAGCTCGGGCGCCCGGTACTCACCGGCGTCGCTTGGCTCCGTTCCGGCAGCCACGGGGGCGTTCTCGGACGAGTGGCGGATGAGCTCTTCGTCCTCGA
>CBDCVR010000006.1:0-6962 GCA_965223155.1 Candidatus Multivoradales bacterium | reverse complement strand
GCGCGGGGATGGCCCGCTTGCGAAGCGGCCGACAGTTCGGTTCCCCACGCCAGTGGGGACTCTAAAGCTTGCAAAGCGTCCTATATTTGTGGAATACTTTCCGCATGGGAAAGCGGGAAGGGAAAAGGCTGCGCGTTCTTGATAACTGGTTGCGGCGAATCGGATCAGCATTGGCTATTGTAGAGAGGTTCTTTGCCCTAATGAGGTCGTGGGGGTCTTGAAGGAGGTCCGAAGCACAACGCCCTCTTGGTTTTCGACCAGTTGCCCCGGGGAAGATGGTCAGCGTGAAGGGCCGGCCTTTGGCCTTTCGCGCGGGCCTGATTGTTGTTGAAATGAAACCACGCTGTTGGTGTTGTTAGCTGCAAGGTCGTACTGGGGGAAGACGGGAGAGGGTGACGACTACCATCCGGTCTTTGCCCATTGCCTGGACGTGGTGGCGTGTGGGTACTGGCTCTTGGAGCGGAACCCGACGCTGCTCCAGAGGCTCGCGCTGGCTTCAGGCGTTTCCGCGGAAACGCTCCGCGGCTGGCTCCTCTTCCTCCTGAGCCTCCACGACATCGGCAAGTTGGCCGATCCGTTCCAGGCCAAGCGGCCCGACTTGATGGAGAAGCTCCAAGGGCGAGTGTCTGGGACGCATTCCACGACCCGGCACGACACTCACGGCTGGCGGTTCTGGCACGAAGTGTTCTGGGATTCAGAGGCGGGGCAGCGGTTATTCGCGGCGTCGGATCGCGAGGATCTGGCCGATCTCGTCGAGCCCTGGATCAACGCGACCATGGGCCACCATGGCCAACCGCCGCAGCCCGAGAGCCAGTCGGTGCGGATCGACCGCATCTTTCCGGCGCCGGCGGCAGCCGATGCGATCGCCATGGCGGTGACGATGGCCGAGCTTCTCCTGCCAGATGGACCGCCCTTCGGGGTCGAACCCTATGAGGAGCAGCTCGATCGATTCGCGACCGCCTCTTGGCTGTTCGCCGGCCTAGCGGTGGCGGCGGACTGGATCGGCTCGAATACGACTTGGTTTCCACTCTGCCCTGAGGCATCGGACACCGCGGCCTACTGGGCGGACAGGGCCTTGCCGCAAGCCAAGATCGCGGTTGAGAAGAGCGGCCTGGTCGAGTCTCAGTCGTCGACCGTCACCGGCCTCGACGTCTTGTTCGGATATTCGACGCCGACGCCACTGCAACGGTTCGCTGAAAAGACGGCCGTCTCGGAAGGCGAGCCTCAGATGGTCATCCTCGAGGAAGTCACCGGAGGCGGCAAGACCGAGGCTGCGCTGCTCCTGGCGCACCGCATGATGGCGGCCGGCAATGCCGCCGGCATCTACTGGGCGCTGCCCACGATGGCGACCGCGAATGCGATGTACGAGCGGGTCGCCCAGGTCTTCGAAGGACTGTTCGCTCCAGCGGCGGAGCCATCGATCATCCTTGCTCACAGCCGGCGGAAGCTCGTCCTGGGCCTCGAGCAGACCGACCGCTATCGAAGTCCGGAAGGCGGCGAGCCGTCGGCGTCCGATCGATGCGCTGCTTGGCTTTCGGACAGCCGCAAGAAGGCATTGCTCGGACAGGTCGGTGTGGGGACGATCGACCAGGCCCTCCTGTCGATCCTGGCGGCCCGGCATCAATCGTTGCGACTTCTGGGTCTGGCCGGCAAGGTGCTGGTGGTGGATGAGGTCCACGCCTGCGACGAATACGTGCGTGGCCTCTTGCGGACCTTGCTTCGATTCCATGCGGCTCTTGGAGGCAGTGCTGTTCTGCTGTCGGCGACCCTGCCGCTCAGTCAGCGCCAGGATCTGGTGGACGCTTACCGCCTGGGGCTGGAACAGGCTCGGCCCGAGGAAGCCGAGAACTTCCGGGCGGTTTCGACCGAGTTCCCCGTGGTGACCACTGTAGGTGGCGAATCGGTCGAGGAGCACCCGGTGGCCGCGCGACCCGAGGCTTCGCGCCGGATCCGGATCGAGCGTCTCGAAGATCTCGCGTCCGTCGAGAGCTATTTGGCGCAGACTCTGGAAGCTGGTGGCTGTGCCTGCTGGGTACGCAACACCGTGCAGGATGCCGTCGATGCGTTCGAGGCCTGGCGCGGCCGTCTGGGCGAAGATCGAGTCGCGCTCTTTCATTCCCGGTTCACCGTGGCCGACCGGGCAGAGATCGAGCGGGACGTACTGCGGCGATTCGGACCGGCCAGCGGCGCCACCGAGCGCCGGGGGCGGTTGCTGATCGCGACCCAAGTCGTGGAGCAGTCGCTGGATCTCGATTTCGACGGCATGGTCGTGGATCTGTGCCCGATCGACCTGGTGCTGCAACGGGCCGGCCGTCTGAAGCGGCACCGGCGGGATGTCGCCGGCAACCCGATCGAGGGCGCCGACGAGCGGGCGCCGGCGGTGCTGGGCGTCTTTGGTCCCAAGGCGACACCCTCCGCGGGCGGGACCTGGTACATGGACAGTTTCGAGCGCGCTGCCTACGTCTATCCCCATCACGGCCGGTTATGGCTGACCGCTCGCTGGCTTGAGGCCGGGTCGATCGAGCTGCCAGAGGACTCCCGAGGGGCGATCGAGGCGGTGTATTCCGAAGACGCCGAGGCACGGATCCCCGAGGGCCTTCGCGAGGTCAGCTCCAAGGCCGAGGGTCGAGAGCGGGCCGATGGCTCCTTGGCGAGACTAAATGCACTGAGCCTCGAGAGCGGCTATGAGCCTGGAGCGGCCTGGCTCGAAGACACGCTGACCCCGACACGATTGGCCGATGATCCGTCGGTGACCCTTTGTCTGTTGCGGGGCACGGCCGATGGAGTCGAGCCTTGGCATGCCGAGCTGCCATTTGCGTTCGAACAATCCCAGGTTCAGGCTCGAGTGTCCCAAATTTGCAAACCCGATCCCGAGTTGACGCCCGCCGAGCTCGGGGAGCTTCAAGCACGGCTGCCCGACGAAGGCAAGTTCACGATCCCGGTAGTGATGACTCTAGAGGGCGGCAAGTGGAGGGGATTTGCCGAGGGACGCCACGGACGAAGCTGCCTGGAGTATGCTCCAGGCACTGGGTTGATGGTTGGTAGTTGATGAGTTTCTGTCTGCTCGATGAGCCTTGGATCCCCGTCCGGCGCCGGGACGGGTCTCGCGAGTGGATCGCCCCGTCGCAGGTCACGGAAGATTTGGCAAGGAATCCCATCATTGGATTGGCGTCATCCCGTCCGGATTTCGACGGTGCGTTGATCCAATTCTTGATCGGACTCCTCCAGACCACCCGGACGCCCAGGAATCCTCGGGATTGGCGACACGGCTTCGACGAGCCGCCGAGCCCCGTGAAGCTAGCGGAGTCGTTTTCAGGTGTTCGGGAGGCCTTCGAGCTTCTGGGAGACGGGCCCAGGTTTTTTCAGGACCTGACCCTGAGTGACGACGAGGGCAGTGTCGAGCCGATCGGCAGACTCCTGATCGACGAGCCCGGATCGGCTACTCTCCGGCAAGGCAAGGACCATTTCGTCAAGCGGGGGCGCCTCGAGGCGCTTTGCCCCGCGTGTGCCGGCACCGCGCTGCTGACCCTGCAACTCAACGCTCCGAGCGGCGGCCAGGGTCATCGGACCGGGTTGCGCGGTGGCGGGCCATTAACGACGATCCTGTTTCAACCCGACTCGCTCTGGAAGTCGTTGTGGCTGAACGTCCTCGAGATTGGGAAGAATCGACCAATTCCTGGCGGTCGAAGCGGCTCGGATTGGGCTGAGATTTTTCCCTGGCTGGCCCCGACCCGAACGAGCGAACGGGGGACGGGCGTCGAGACCACACCCGAAGACGCCCATCCGTTGCAGGTCTACTGGTCGATGCCGAGGAGATTGCGGCTGATTCCCGACGCGGCCTCGCACGCGGAACCATGCGGCCTGTGCCGCCAGGAGAGCGAGGTACTGGTGCGCCGCTATCGGACCAAGAACCTGGGAATCAACTACACGGGACCCTGGCTCCACCCACTGACCCCGCATACCTTGGATGCGGCCGGGACTCCCATGCCGCGGCACGGGAGCCGTGCCGGGCTGGCGTACCGGGATTGGCTGGGCCTGGTTTGGGCCGATGCCGACAAGAAGCGCACCCGAGTGCCGGCTTTGGTCATCCAAGAGCATCTCCGCGACGCAACCCGATCGAAGCGTTCCGAGTTGCTGCTTTGGGCCTTCGGCTACGACATGGACAATATGAAAGCCCGCTCGTGGAATGACGGCAAGATGCCGTTTTATGCAGCTGAAGATTCTGATCGAGCGGGAGAGTACGAGGCCTTCGGCACCGACTTGATCCGCGGAGCTTTGGCCGTGCGCAAGGCCCTTGTGGCCGCGGTCCTGGCGGCAGGCATCGATGTCCGAGACGCGAGCGCCCGGTTCTGGCAAGAGAGCGAGCGGGGCTTCTTTTCCGCCCTCGCGACGCTCTCCTCCCGGCATGACGACGCCCTGGAAGAGCGGCTGAGACGGTACCGGTACCGGCAAGCCTGTACCTTGGCGCGTGACATCTTCTCGGATGCGGTGCACGACGAGATGTTGGCGGCCAACAAGGCGCAGGATATCGCCGAGGCCTGGAACCGGCTCAACCGGACGCTGGCCGGAAGACACGTTCGATCGGCGTTCCATGTACCCCTCGAATCCAAGTCAGCCAAAGGAAACCAGAACCATGTCTAGATTCTTGACGTTTCGAGTTGACGACCAAGCTGTCGAGAAGCTCCTGACCTGGCATGCGTCCCTGGAGCACGACAAGGGCGCGCGGGCTCTGCTGCGGCGAGCGAAGGAGCCGGAGGATGTCTTCTTCGTGCCGGCCTTCCATCGCCTGTCGGCGCAGCTCCGCGAGCTCGGATACGAGTCCCGATCGGATAGCTCGGAGCTGGCCCTGGCCTCGGTAGCGGGCTTGGCGGCCCTGGTACGAAATCACCGAAGCGGGCTGTCACTGGGTACACAACTGGCGAGGGCGCGCAGCGGGCAGGCCACGCCGGCCATGAGTGCTCAGCGGTTCCAACGGCTGCTCGAAGCCCGAGACGTAGACGATTTGTATCGGGGGCTGCGACGGGGCCTGCGTCTACTCGACCACACTGCGAATCTCGTCAGTCTGGCGGACACCGCCTACGGCTGGCCTCGAACCAGGCGCCAGCTTGCGTTCGATTACTACGGGGCCCTGAAGTAGGTCTCGACCGGAAACGGAGGTTGCCATGACACGATTCATCCAACTGCACCTGCTGACGTCGTATCCGCCGGCCAACCTGAATCGGGACGATCTGGGCCGGCCCAAGACGGCGGTCATGGGCGGCAAGACCCGACTCAGGGTCTCGTCTCAGAGTCTCAAGCGGG
Organism: Candidatus Multivoradales bacterium; assembly: GCA_965223155.1. Taxonomy (GTDB): domain Bacteria; phylum Acidobacteriota; class Thermoanaerobaculia; order Multivoradales; family JAHEKO01; genus CALZIK01. Next base: position 1,661 of record CBDCVR010000006.1, on the reverse strand, counting down.
CTTGGCGAACTTCGGAGGTCTTCCAGGAGGCCCTGGCCGGACATCTCGGCACCCGCACCAAAGAGATGGGGAAGGTCGTCTTCGATCGGCTGATCGAGGCGGGCGTATCCGAGAAGAAGGCTCTCAAATGGGCGCAGCAGGTGGCGGGAGTCTTCGGCAAGCTCAAGAAGGATTCGGTGGAGATCGAGCAGCTTGCGCATTTCGCCCCGGTGGAGCGAGCGGCCATTGACGAACTGACTGAGACGCTGGCTCAGGAGAAGAGAGAGCCGACCGAAGAGGAGCTTCTACTGCTCAAGAAGGGCCATCGTGCCGCCGACATCTCTCTCTTCGGGCGGATGCTGGCCAGCTCGACCGATTTCAATGTAGATGCCGCGGCCCAGGTGGCGCATGCTGTAACCGTCCATGCGGCCCTGGTCGAGGATGATTTCTTTACCGCGGTCGATGACCTCAACACCCGCGAAGACGACATGGGTGCCGGCCATCTGGGAGAGACCGAGTTCGGTGCTGGTCTGTTCTATCTCTATCTCTGCATCGACCGGGATCTGCTCGAGCGAAACCTGTCCGGGGATGCCGAGCTGACCGGCACAACTCTCCGGGCCCTGGTCGAGGCGGCGACCACTGTGGCTCCCACGGGCAAGCAGAACAGCTTTGCTTCGCGTGCCTACGCCTCGTACGTTCTGGCGGAGAAGGGGCGTCGCCAGCCCCGTTCGCTTGCCGCGGCGTTCCTGCGAGCGGTCGAGGGGGAGGATTTCCTGGCCGAAGCGATCTCCCAGCTCGAAGCAACGCGGGAGCGATTCGAGTCGGCCTACGACGAATCCGTGGCAGCAAGCTACACACTCGACGTTGGCGCGGGGAAAGGGGATCTCGCCGGCTTGCTCGACTTCGTGGCTGAGGCTGGCGAGGTGGACGGATAGCGATGAAGTTCCTGGTCTTTCGTCTGTACGCTCCCCTGGCCTCGTGGGGAGGTGCGGCGGTTGGTGAGATGCGGCCTTCGGATTTGCGTCCGACCCGTTCGGCTCTCTTGGGATTGCTTGGCGCGGCTTTGGGAGTGCGGCGGGACCAAGACGACCGCTTGGCCGAGTTGGCCGATGGGTTGCGCTTCGGCGTGCGGGTCGATTCGATCGGCACGCCGCTCACCGACTACCAGACCGTTCAAACGCGGCCTCCGAAACGGGGGCTGCTCTGGGCGACCCGAAAGGATCAGTTGGGGCCCGTGCGGGCGGACTGGTCGGCAATCCAGTCCTGGCGGGATCACCGCTGCGACGTTGCCTATTCCGTGGTGTGCTGGCAGGCAGCCGGGGCCGGCGAACCGAGCTTGGATCGCCTCGCTGAAGCTCTCGTCGAGCCCGCGTTTGTCCTCTTCCTCGGACGCAAGGCCTGCCCGACGGCCTTTCCCTTGCAGCCTCGCGTCGTGGAAGCAGCCTCGATCGTCGAGGCCCTGACCGTGAGTAGCGATCCCGGGTGGCGGGAGCTACTCGTAGCCCTACGAGCAACGCCGAACAGCTTGTACTGGGAGGGCGATGAGTCCCTGGCCGGGCTCGGAGCGCCCGAGCAGGTCGAGGTTTCCGAGCGTCGGGACCAACCCGTGTCTCGCCGGGACTGGACCTTTGCGACTCGCATGGAATACCGGGCACCATGGCCAGTCGAGGGTGACTAGATGT
>CBDCVR010000005.1:0-11179 GCA_965223155.1 Candidatus Multivoradales bacterium | reverse complement strand
TGGCCTCGAGCCGCGCATCGGCCACAAACGCCGCGTCCTCGAAGGCGGCGGCGATACGCTTGCCGGAGACCACCAGCGAGCCCGAGCCCAGATCCTCGACGCTGTCGTAGTCGAGCCGGGCCTCGATCTCGCCCGAGCCACCGCGGATCTCCAGATCGAGGCTCTCGGGCAGGTACGCCGACAGCGCCGCCACCTCCGGCACGCTCGCCGGGGCAGCTCGACTTCGACGGCGATGCCTTCCGCGGGCCGGTCGATGGCATTCGAATCGTTGGTGAGGGCGAGGCGCAGGCCCTCGCCCTCGAGCAGGCGCCGGCCGTCGGCGGGACGCACGACCCCGAACCGATCGAGCGTAGCTTCGAGCCGTACGTGGCTGGCGTCCTCCGGGACGCCGCCGGTGACCGACCCGGAGCCCTCGGCCCGCAGTCCGAAGTAGGTAGCGGCGAGCTCCGGCCCGGTGAAGGTCAGGCTACTTCCGGGAGCCAGCCAGCCGTGGCTGACCTCGAGATCCAGGGCCAGGTCGCCGGCGCCTCCGATCCGGATCCAGGGGAACGCTTCGAGATAGGCGGCAAGGAAACCCAGGCTCGAGGTGCGAGCGGCGAGATCGATCTCGCCCGAGAGCTCGGCAAGAAGATCCGCGACCGTGGTCTCGCCGATGGTGATCTCCTCGACTTCGAGGCTCGCGTCCAGGGCTACCGACTCGGCCACCACAGCGTCACCGGCAACAAGCTGCGCCTCCGGAAATTGCAGCCGCTCGAAGTCGAGCCGCATCGGCCCGCGAATCTCGAAGAATGCGCCGCCCAGAATCCTGCCCGGGCCGGTCAAGCTGTACTCGTTCATACGCAAACGCTCGATCTCGTCGAGCCGGAGACGATCAAGAGAGATGCGCCAGCCGCGCCGCCGCCGTTCGGGCCGTGGCGTGGTCGGCGGCGGCAACGTGTCGACCGCCACCGAAACACCCCGGCCGGAGCCGGAGACAACCCGCATATGGCGGCGCACCAGGGACGGCAGCCAGATCCACACCCGGCCCGAGTCCATGTGCGTCTCCCAGGTGGCTCGACGCGCGCGGCCGGCGAGATCGAACTGCGTAAGATGCACGAGTCCCGGGATCACGGTCCAGGCGCGCTCCCAGCTCATCGAGAGCTTCTCCGGCTTGCGATTCAGCCGCGCCTTGCCCCAGGAGGAATTCAGAAACCAGTTGGCGCCGATAAGGTAGCCGAGGACCACCGCCGCCACGAGAATCGCCACGGCCACAAGTACCCGCCGCGCCCAGCCGAAAGCACTCCCGGCTTCCTCGTCGCGGTCGATCCGGCTTTCGTCCATGGCTTCCTGCATCGCGCCTCAGCCTGAGAACACAACCCGCCGGCCATCGATCCGCCAGCGCCGGGTCAGAAGCTGCCGAAGCGCCTCCGGATAGAGCTTGTGTTCCTCGGCCAGGATCCGCGCCGACAACGAGAGCGCGTTGTCGTCATCCCGCACCGGCACCGCCTTCTGCGCCACGATGGCGCCGTGGTCCAGCTCTTCGTCAACGAAATGGACGGTGCAGCCCGAGACCTTGGCGCCCCAGCGAACGGCTTGCTTCTGGGCGTTGAGACCTGGAAAGGCGGGTAAGAGCGAAGGATGAATGTTGAGCACCCGCAGCGGATAGCGGGCAACGAACTCCGCGGACAAGAGCCGCATGTATCCAGCCAGGCAGATCCAATCCACCCCGGCGTGATCGAGGGCGGCCAGGAGCTTGTCTTCGTGGGCGGCTCGGGAGCTCTCCAGCCGGTGCGGGATGCAAACGTTGGGCAGGCGCAGCGAGCGAGCCTTCTCGAGCCCCTGCGCCTCGGCTTCGTTCGAGATCACGACCGCCAGCTCGGCCGGCAACTCTCCGCGTTCGATTGCACCGTGGAGCGCCAAGAAATTGGAGCCCCGGCCGGAGAGCAGGATCGCCACCCGCATTGTCACCGCCAGATTCTACGCTTTCGGAGCCCGGGTCCTCCGGCCGGCTTCTTGAATCCCAGGTCCATGACGGCCCCGGGGACCCTTGCCCTCGCCTCCTGACCTCATCCGCCCACCGGCCCGAAGGCCGGGCTAGTCCACGTCCTCCTGCACAAGACCGCGCTCTAGCTCCAGGGCGGACTCGAGAAGCTGCCGGACCTGCCGGCAGGCACCGTCCATCTCACTCAAACGCAGAGCTTCCTCCTTGAACGTCAGAATCCGAGACAACGCTGCCAGCCGCGCTTCGGCGTCGGGGTCCCCAACCGCGGATCCCCGCTCGAGGGCCGGAAGCACGCCGGCAATCTCTTCGAGCGAGCTCGCGAGCAAGGCGCCGGCCCGCACCGAATCCTCACAGGCCAGCGCCAGGACCTGCTCCTCGGCCAGAATCGCCCGCTCCAGATCGAGCGGCGTGGCTGGATCGCACAGGTTGGGAACGCCGTCGCCGTCGTCGTCGCCGAAGCCCTCGGCGGCGTCCGCAATCTCATCGCCGTCGGCATCGATATCGCGCTCTCCGGGCCAGCCATCGCCGTCGTCGTCGCCCGCGCACTCCCACTCGTTCGGCACACCATCGCCGTCGCAGTCGTCGGTCGTACACGCAGGCAGCGGCCCGTCGGCGACCAAGACGGTCAAGGTCGTGGCACGCTCGAACGCCGGCACGGCCAGGTCGATCGGCGGCCCCGGATACATCGGCTCGGTGGGCTCGACCTCGGTACCCGCCGGAACGCGCAGCCGGACGTCGACACGGTAGGTGCCGCGTTCGACCAGCGCGGGAGTCTCGGCGCTCCAGGCGCCCAAGATCTCGCGATCGAAACGAAGCGCCTCGACGGTTCCGTCGGGCCGGCGCAGGCTCCCCTCGAGCTCGATACCGTCGCCCAGGGGCAACTCGTAGACGGCCCCGGCGGTCACCACGGCGGTCCCGCCCGAAGGCACAATCTTGGGCAAGACGTCGGCGGCGAGATCGGCAGAGGCACCTTCGAGGTACGACACCACCGTGCTCTCCTGAAGCGCCGGGCCTTGTGGCCCGAGACGCAGGCTCCAGACGCCCTCCGCGGGCGCCGGGACCCGGAAGACAGCGTAGTGACCGTCCCGAACGACCGCTGGATCGTCCTGATCGAACCGCTCTCCGCGTGGGCCGACAAGCTCGATGCGCGGGTGCCACATCGAGGTGTCCCGGTTGGCCGCACCCACGAAGACCACCAGTGCCTCGCTCCCCGCCTCGACCGGCAGTTCGACGACCGTCTCGGGCTCGACGATGCCATCCAATTCGGGACGCTCCTCGAGCGCGGTCTGAAGATCCCAGGCCTGGGCCACCCGCAGCCGAGGATGAAGCAAGGCCGCGCCGCCGTAGGCGGCCGCCAGCTCCGCATACACCGCGGGCAGCTCGACAAAGTCCTCGATGGGCATGGCGATCGTGGCGATCTCGCCCAGTGTCTTCTTGTCGGCTCCGGGTCCAGCGGCAACCGTCAACACCCGAACTCCGGCCGCGTCCAGAACCTTCGACGCCGCGCGCGGGTCACTGCCGGCATTGCTCTGGCCGTCCGAGAACAGGATCACCGCCTGGCCGCGGCCCGAAGCGCGCACGCGCTTGAGCTCGGCTCCGGCCCGGGTCAGGGCGTCGCCGATCGCGGTCAAGCCGCCGGAGTGAAGGCCATCGACCGTGGCAGCAAGGCTCGAAAACGATGACGCGTCGAGCACGGCAACCGGCTTGGCCAGATTCGTACGGCTACTGAAGTCGACGATCCCGACCTCGATCCCTGCCGATTTCTGTAGCTCGAGGAAGGCGCGGGCACCGGCCTTGGCGAAGGTAAGCCGGCTCTCGGCGCAGACCGTCTCATCGGTGATGCCGTCGCCATCATCGTCGAGACCGTTGGCGCAGACCTCGCCATGGGGCACGGTCACCGCGTGGCGCATGCTGCCGGAACGGTCGAGGACCAGAACCACTTGGTCCACACCCTGGACCTTCTCGACGAACTTGGGAGGCTTGGCACAGGAGGCGGGCGCGGCTGCTACAGGCAGTCCGGTTGGAGCCTTCAAGAACGGGTAGTTCCGCACCAGGGTCTCCCATTCGGACCGAAAGTTGTGAACGATCGACTGGGAGGTCGTCTCCCAGCCCTTGGTGCGCGTGTTCCACATCTTCAGGGTCGAGCACGCCGACCAGCGGCAGGGAAACCGGCCATCCGTCTCGGAAAAGAGGACCTGGCGGCGAGCGTCGTTGACCACGAGCTCGGTCCACCAGGCCGGCGCCATGCCGGTCGCTCGTGGCTGGCCGAAGAGGACCTTGAAATCGAGGTGCGGCAGGCCGCCCCCTCGACGCACGCGGACCCAATCCGGACCGGAGATCGTCTTGAGCCCTCCCTCGGCATTGAAGGTCATCCGCCAACGGCCAAGGAGCTTCAAGGCTCCGGGAGCGGCACCCGCCGAGTCGTCGGGCATCCCCACGACGGCGGCCCACTCGCCCCGGCGCTCCTGACCGACAAAGACCTGAAGCTGACTTGCCGTCTGAATCGAGCGGCCATCGGGAATCAGCAGGTTCTGGGTCGCGACCGACGTGCGCGTCGCCGACGCCACCGTCGAGGCATCGAGCGGACCGGAGACGATGCCGGTGTTGAGGACCCCGAGGATCCGGAGCTCGGACAGCGCCTTCGCTCCGGGGCATCCAACATCGCCGCGCAACAGATCGTGGTTCTGCTTGACGCTGAACTCGGACGTCAGCCGCTCCCGGCAGGTGCTCTGCGGGCAGTCCGCATCCCGCGTGCAGGACTCTCCGGCCCGCGGGCCGGCGGCGCACGCGACGCCGCCGCCCAGATTCTGCATCGGAGTGTGGTTGCGCTCGTCCACCAGGGCCGGCTCGAATCCCGGGCCCACCCCACATTCAGAGGTCACGATGGCGTACTGCTCACCCAGGCCAAAGGCGTAATGACCGAACTCGTGGAGCATCGTGTCGGAGTCGCCGAGGTAGGTCCTGCCGATCGTGATGTGGCTGTCGCGGCGAACCAGGCCGCTGCCGTCCCACTTGTTGTTCGCCACGCTCGCGATCAGTGGTTCGGCGTGGTACCAGATATCGGCTCCGTCTTCGAAGCGGGCGCCGGCGTTGAGCTCCACTTGGCGCAAGTGAATCTGGCCTTCGGTCGCGTCGCACAGAAGCCGTCCGAACCAGACCAGCGAGCGCTTGGCTTCCTCGAGCTGGGCTCGGGTGGGCGCGAAGCGGAAGTTCGCCGAGAGCTTGAGGTCGCCGTTGGTGCCGAGCGTTCCCGCCCGCGCGGGGTCGTGGCCTACAAGCGCGGCAAGCGAAGCCAGTGCCAGGCAAGCGCCGAAGATGGCACCCGCTATCGCTCTCATTCGCATTCGGGGCGCGCGAGCGCCCAACCTCTGACCGAGCCGACGGTTCTCCGGCATGGCATCTCTCCTTGTCTTCGACAGGGTAGGGGGTCATCGTAGCGCAGGCAACCGGCGATCCACCGCGGCACCGGTCTAGCGGTACCATCGGCCGGTCACCAGGCCCCTCGCAATGCCGACCGATCCCGTCTTTCTGCACGCCCACATCCAGAAGTGCGGCGGCACCTCCTTCGACACCGTCCTGTGGGAGAACTTCCGGCCCGGATGGGTCTCGGACTACGGGCTCTTGTCCAACCTGAGCCCCAAGACGCCGTGGGAGATGAACCGGCTTCTCGAACAGCGTCCGTTTCTTCGCGCCTTCTCGAGCCATGGCTTCCCGGCGGCTCTCGACTACGAAAACGCCCCCAGGCCCTTCGTCACCATCTCCTTCGTCCGGGATCCGGTAGACCGCTTCCTGTCGCACTACAACTACCACCAGGGCCTGCGAACCGGCCGGGCCATGGAGGCTCCGCGCCGGATGGCTCTCGACGACTACGCCCGGTGGGTGTTCGAGGAGGGCTAATTTCCCACGCGACCGCTACGGCGACGGCCAGCTACGCCACCTGGCGGTCGACGCCGATCGGGACGCCGTCGAGCAAGTCCGGACGCTCGTCGAGCGCGGCCACCTCCATCTCTTTCCGCTCACCAGCTTTGCCGACGCGATGCTCGTCTTGAACCGTCGCTATCCCGAGTCGTTTCGGGACGTCGCCTACCGAAGACGCAACGTAACTCGCGGCAAGAGCCAGCCGAGTGCAGCCATCCGCGAGCTCATTGCCCGGAACAACCAGCTCGACACGGAGCTTCACCGCTTCGCGCAGGAGTCGTTCGAGCGTGAGCTCGCGGGCAGGTTTTCGACGGCAGAGCTCGAAAGCGCCCGGCGCGTCCTGGCCCGGCGCTGCCGGTGGCGGGACGGCCCCGTCTACGAGCTCTGGCGAGCCTTCCGCCGGCTGACCGAGCAGGTGGCTCTCTACCGCCCGCGCCACGAGCGCTGAAGCGGGGCGAGCCGGCCTGAGCCCAGCAGGCCCTGTCAGGACTCAGTCGTTCCAGCGAACGAATACGCGACGCCGCTACCGCCGGCCTGGACCGTCCCGATCGGCACTCCCGGAAGGCCGGCGGTCCGGAGCGCTTCGAGAACCTCGGCAACGCCGTCGGCGGCGGCGACCAGGACCATGCCGATTCCCATGTTGAAGACCCGCAACATCTCCTCGGAGTCGACCTTGCCGGCCTCTTGGAGCAGGTGGAAGAGCTCCGGGATCTCCCACGAGCCGACGCGGATCGAGGCATGCGTCCCGTCCGGCAGAACCCGCGGCACGTTGTCGGTCAGCCCGCCGCCGGTCACGTGGGCCAGGGCGCGCAACGCGGGATGGTCGAGAAGCGGCGCGACCTCGGGGAGATACGAGCGATGAACGGCCAGGAGCAGCTCGCCGACGGTCGCCCCCGAGTCGGAGCCGGGCAGCCGGTCGCTCACCGCCAGGCCCAGCTCTTCGAAGAAGACCTTGCGCGCCAGCGAGTACCCATTGGTGTGGAGACCGGTCGAGGGTAGGCCAATCAGCAGGTCGCCCGGCTCCACGCGGCTGCCGTCGAGGAGGCGTCCGCGATCCACCATTCCCACGATGAAGCCGACGAGCTCGTAGTCGCCGGCATCGTAGAAGCCGGGCATCTCGGCGGTCTCGCCACCCAGGAGAGCACAGCCGTTGCGCCGGCACCCCCTCGCCACTCCAGCAACCAGCGCCTCCATGGCCTCGGGCTCGAGCACGCCGGCGCCCACGTAGTCCAGAAAAAAGAGCGGCCGCGCCCCCTGAACCAGGATGTCGTTGACGCAATGGTTGACCAGGTCCTCGCCCACCGTCGAGTAGTCGCCCATCATCTGCGCCACCCGCAGCTTGGTGCCGACGCCGTCGGCCGAGGCCACCAGCACCGGTTCGGCCGTCGCCGAAAGATCCGGCTGAAACAGCCCTCCGAAGCTTCCGACGTCGGAGAGGACTCCGGAAGTGAAGGTGTCTTTGACCAGCGCCTTGACGCGCTCCAGAGCCTCGTCCTGGGCGTTGATGTCAACGCCCGCCCGAGCGTAGGCGCTCGAACGATCCGCCGAGCTGGAATCGGCTCCGCTCACACCTCGTCCTCCGTTCGGATCGGGAACAGATCGCGCTGGCGCTCGTCGATCTCGGCAACCGGCTCGCGGTACTCGCCGGTCCAGCAGGCCGTGCAGTAGCTCTCGCGGGGGCCGGACACGCAAGCCTGCGTACCCTCGAGCGAGAGATAGGCCAGGCTGTCGGCTCGGATGTAGGAAGCGATGTCTTCCACCGAGTGATCGGAAAGCGATCAGCTCCTCGCGCGTCGGCATGTTGATGCCGTAGTGGCAGGGCCAGGCCGTGGGCGGGCACGAGATCCGGACGTGAACTTCCCGCGCCCCGGCATCGCGCACCATCTTGACGATCTTGGGCGAGGTCGTGCCGCGCACGATCGAGTCGTCAACCAGAATGACTTTGCGGCCTTCGATCAGCTCGCGCACCGGGTTCAGCTTGACCTTGACCCCGAAGTGGCGGATCGACTGCTTGGGCTCGATGAAGGTGCGGCCCACGTAATGGTTCCGAACCAGCCCCTGCTCGAAGGGCAGCCCGCTTTCCCGAGCGTAGCCGAGGGCGGCAAAGAGCCCGCTGTCGGGAATGGGCACGACGACGTCGGCATCGACCGGCGCCTCCCGCGCGAGCTGGGCGCCCATCTTGAGCCGCGCTTTCGAGACGCTGGTGCCGAAGATCCGGCTGTCGGGGCGGGCGAAGTAGACGTGCTCGAAAAGACAGCGGGACGGCGTTGCGGTACTCGCCAGCCGGAAGCTTTCGACCGACCCCGAGCGCGCCACCACGACCTCGCCCTGATCCAGCTCGCGGCGATCCGAGACCTCCAACAGATCAAACGCGCAGCTCTCACTGGCGAAGGCGGGCGCACCCTGGCAGTCGCCCATGGCCAGGGCCGGAAGCCATGCGGGTCGCGCGCGGCCACGACCACGTCCGGCGTCAGGAGCAGGATCGAGTACGCGCCGCGCACCTGTTCGAGCGCCACCATCAGCGACTCGACGACGTCCGCGCGGGGGTTCCGCGCCATCAGATGCAGGATTACCTCGGTATCGCTCGTGGTCTGGAAGATCGCGCCCTCCAGCTCGAGCTCGTGCCGGATCGTCCGCGCGTTGACCAGGTTGCCGTTGTGGACGATCGCCACCGCGCCATCGAAGTCTTGGAGACGATCGGCTGGGCGTTGGTCCGGATACTGGACCCGGCGGTCGAATACCGGGTGTGCCCGATGGCCGAGCGTCCGGGAAGGCGCGCCAGCCGCCGCTCCGAGAAGATGTCCGCGACGTGGCCCATACCGCGCTCGACGTGGATGCGCTTGCCGTCCGTGCTCACCATGCCAGCGCTCTCCTGGCCGCGATGCTGGAGGGCATAAAGGCCCAGGTAGGCGTAGTTGGCCGCGTCCTCGTGGCCGGCGATGCCAAAGATTCCACACACGATCGGCGTCTCCGCTAGTACCCGCTCCGATTCACGCCTCGAGGGCCCTCGGCAGAGCGCTCGCCCAGACCTCGCGCAGAGCCTCGACCGGCGCCACGAGCGTGCCGCCATCGAAGCCGAGTCGCAGGGATTTGCCGCCGCTCGCTCCGACGTCGAGCGCCGGCACCCGGCGCCAGCGGCCGCGTCAAGGACGCGGTCCAGGGCCTCGGGCGCCACCGCCACCAGAGCCCGCGCTTGCGATTCGGAAAACAGCGACGAGGCCGAATACGGCAGGTCGAGCGCCAATCCGATGCCGGCGTCAAAGGTCATCTCGGCCGCGGCCACCGCCAGACCGCCGGTCCCGACATCGTGTGCCGAGCGCACCAGCCCGTCCGCAACCAGCGCTCGCAACAGGGCCGCTAGCCGCCGTTCGCGCCCGAGGTCCACGTCGGGCGGACGTCCCTGCTCGATGCCGTGGAGCTGCCGCAGGTAAGCGAGCCGCCGAACTCGGCCGAAATCCTCGCCCAGAAGAACAATCCTTCGCCGGCGGCCCGAAGCCCGGACGTGACCGTGTGGCCCAGGGTCTCGATCAGCCCCACCACCGCACGGTGGGCGTCGGGTAGATCGAGCTCCCCTCGGTCTCGTTGTAGAACGAGACGTTGCCCGAGACCACCGGCACCGCAAGCTCCCGGCAGGCCTCGGCCATCCCGCCCACCGCCTCCCGGAACTGCCACGAGATCTCCGGCCGCTCGGGGTTGCCGAAATTGAGGCAATCGGTCAGGCCCCACGGCCTCGGCGCCGACGCAGGCCAGATTCCGTACGGCCTCGGCCACGGCCTGGGCCGCTCCCCGGCGCGGATCCAGCCGGCAGTAAACCGGATTGACCTCCGAGACCAGCGCCAGGGCCGAAGGGCGTGCCCTTGATCCGAAGCACGGCCGCATCGCCGCCGGGACCGGTCACCGTGTTACCGCGCACCGTGTGGTCGTACTGGCGCCAGATCCACTCCTTCGAGCACAGCTCGAGCGAACCCAGGAGCCCCTCCAGGGCCTGGCGCGGATTCTCGGCCGCTGGCACTTCAGGCGGTTCCTGGAGACGGGCGAGATCGTCCGGCACCGCCACCGGACGCCGGTACATCGGCGCCTGATCCGTGAGCGGAGCCACCGGCATGTCCGCGACCAGCTCGCCCTCGAAGGTGAGCTGAGCGCGGCCGCTCGCGGTGACGCGCACCGATCGGAACCACCGCCAGGCCCCAGCGCTCGAAGACCCGCACGACCCTCCTCCTCGCGTCCGCGCTCGGCGACCAGAACCATCCGTTCCTGGGACTCAGACAGCATCATCTCGTACGGAGTGAGCCCCTCCTCGCGGAGCGGCACCAGGCTCAGGTCCATCTCGACGCCGGTTCCTTCGCGCCCGCCATCTCGAAGGCCGAGCTGGTCAGGCCCGCGGCGCCCATGTCCTGGATGCCCACGATTGCGCCGGTGCGCATCGCCTCGAGGCAGGCTTCGAGCAGGATCTTCTCGGTAAACGGGTCGCCGACCTGGACCGTCGGCCGCTTGGCCTCGCTGTCGGCCTCGAAGGACTCGAGGCCATGGTGGCGCCGTGGATGCCGTCCCGGCCCGTCCGGCTGCCGCGTAGAGGATCGGGTTGCCCTCGCCCGAGGCGCGCGCCAGAAACAGGCCGTCCTCGCGGGCAAGACCGAGAGCAAAGGCGTTGACCAGGATGTTCTGGTTGTAGGACGGATGAAACCCGGTCTCGCCGCCCACGGTCGGGATGCCGACACAGTTGCCGTAGTCGCCGATGCCGCGCACGACGCCATCCACGAGGTAGCGCATGCGGGGAGCGTCGATGGCCCCGAAACGAAGCGAGTCGAGGCATGCGATCGGCCGCGCTCCCATGGTGAAGACGTCCCGCAGGATGCCGCCGACGCCGGTGGCGGCGCCCTGGTACGGCTCGATGAAGCTGGGGTGGTTGTGGCTCTCCATCTTGAAGACCGCCAGCCAGCCGTGGCCGACGTCCACGACGCCGGCGTTCTCGCCCGGCCCCTGGACGACTCGCTCGCCTTCGGTCGGAAACTCCCGCAGATAGACGCGGGAGGACTTGTACGAACAGTGTTCGGACCAGAGCGCCGAGGTGATGCCGAGCTCGGTGTAGGTGGGCGCCCGGCCCAGGATGCCGAGCAAGCGCTCGTACTCGTCGGCCGCCAGTCCATGCTCGGCGGCAAGCGCCGCGTCTACCACCGGTTCCGCGCTCAAGCCGCCGTCCCTCCGTGACGCACCTGGCGCCGGGCCACGACCGCCTCGAGCAGGCCCGTAAAGAGCGCCAGCCCGTCGGTGTTACCCAGG
>CBDCVR010000004.1:0-10269 GCA_965223155.1 Candidatus Multivoradales bacterium | reverse complement strand
TACTTCTTCTGGCCGTCTTCCTGGATCACGCGGTTCGGCCTCGAGCACTCGCCATCGACGGTCAGGCCGCGGACGGTGATGTAGTCGTGCGTGATCTCGACACCGTGCCTTCTACTGTCACCATCGGCAATGACGGCGCCGTGCTGATTGGCGGCGCGAACGATGATGGGCAGTGCGCGAGTCCCGTGGTTCTTGGTCCGCAGCGACTGCTCGTACGTGCCGTCCAGCAGGACCACGTGCTCGCCCGCCTTCGCGCTGGCGAGCCCTTCATCAAGAGCGCAGGGTCCGCCGGTTCCGTCGGAGGCGATCGTTCGGGTACACACCTCGCTGCTGCCTCGAGGAGAGACAAAGTAACACCTGGCCTTATGGCAAGTGTTTTCGCAGCCGTACGTTGCTTGAGGTCGGCTTGTCCGTAGTTCGTGACGTAGTCACACGCGGTCAGGACGCCCAAGAGGGCCAATAGACGGCGAAAGCGAATTGTGGTCGCCATTTCGGTTTTTGCACTAGGTACCACCCGCAATAGGTACCACCCCTCTTGAAAATGTCAACCCACCCGCAATAGGTACCACCCCTCTTGAAAATGTCAACCACCAATTAGCTTTCGCGACAAGGGGGACACCTTTCCCGCACCCTTCTCGTTCGCGTTTCGGTCTGCCAACGAGCTCTCGCTGCCCATTCGACTCAAGAGCCTCGGCGAAGCCCAAGATGGAGCCGTTGCAGTCCCGGATGCCGAACTCGTGTGCCCGCAGTCTGTCTCCTACCCTGCAATAGGTTCCTTTTCGAAGACGTCAACTACTGACTAGCTTTCGCGCAAAGGGTGGCACCTCTAAGGAGCTCGGTATGGCACGCAAAGGTCGGACGTTTGCCCCGCCATACCCAACGCCAGCTCGCCCGGACCGAATCCATGAGGACCCGCTGATGATCCCGAGACCATCCAGATCCCGCGAGTTTCGGGCTATCTCCCTAACTTGTTGCGTTGAGGGGGTTTATTTGGTCGGGACGGCGAGATTTGAACTCGCGACCCCCTGAACCCCATTCGGATCCGGGCCTTCCGCAAGCCTTGCGAAGGGTTACGATGACTCACCCTAAGTTACTGAAATAGAGCGAGTTATCTCGCTGTTGCCTCCGGTAGGTTTACGGGGAACTACCCCTCTTTTCGGCGAGGGCGGTGTACCGGAAATGTACTTGCCCCGGACCGAAGGGAGGCATCGTGCCAATCGTTCCGCTACTCACTCGGAGGATCGTCGAGAGGGCCCCATTCGCCAAGAAGAACTCCTACTACATCATGGAGGGCCGAGGCCCCAAGAGCCTGCGCGGCTTCGGGCTCCGCGTTTACAAGACTCGGAAGCTGTACGTCGTCCGTTTCCGCGGCAAGCCCTACTCCATCGGCAGGGCCGATCTGGTCCCGCTCGAGGCAGCGCGGGACAAGGCCCAGCAGCTCCTGCTAAGGCTGCTGCAAGGCAACGGACCTCGCACCACGCGCAAGACCGTCCGAGACCTCTCAGTCCACTACCAGCGCCGGCACGCAGTGCCTCACAAGTCACCGAAGAGCGCCGAGGAGGACGAGCGGATGTGGAGACTCCACGTCCTACCCGTTGTCGGAACTCGCCTGGTCCACCAGGTGACCTCGGAGGACCTGCACGATCTCCACGTGCGCATGGCCAAGAAGCCATTCGCCGCCAATCGGGTGCTGTCTCTGCTGTCGAAGGCCTTCAACCTGGCCGAGCTATGGGGCTGGCGAGATCGTGGAACCAACCCAACGCACGGCATTCAGCGCTATCCAGAGCCGTCACGCCAGAGGCATCTCAGCGCCGACGAGTATCGCCGCCTCGGCGCCGCACTGTCTCAGGCGCGATACGAGCGAATCCTGCCGGACGCTTCCCTGACCGCTGTCGAGCTGCTTCTCTACACCGGCTGCCGTCCGGGCGAGGTCTTCGGCATGAAGTGGGAATGGGTCGATCTCGAGGCCCGCCAGATTCGCCTGCCGAAAGCCAAAGGTGATCGCCACGGCAAGCGTCAGCGTGGGCGGGTCATCTGGCTCAACGAGCCGGCCCTAGCGGTGCTCGAGCGACTTGAGCGGCAGGATGACGATGCCTACGTGCTGGAGGGACCCCAGCCCGGGCAGCCACTCAAGAACATCAAGAGAACCTGGAAGACCCTCTGCCGCATCGCGAAGCTCGAGAACGCCACGCCCTATTCGCTCCGCCACAGCTTCGTCAGCGAGGGCGTGCCAGCCGGCGTGTCCCTGGAACTCCTCTCGGATCTGGCCGGACACGAGGATGTCCAGATCACGGATCGTGTCTATCGGTCTCGGCTGGATGACGCGCAGAGGACGGCTGCCGAGACCATGGGCGCGCACATCCGGGGGCTGACGACCGGTAGCTCACAGGCCGAAAAGGGCGCGCCCTGAGTGACGCAACGCAGGAGTCCCTACCAGGCCTCGATTGGCAGGTCCTCGACGTGATCGAAGTGTGGATCTCCGGTCGCTACCGTCAAACCGTGCTGGAGCGCAACGGCGGCGATCCAGATGTCGTTCTCCGGGATGGGCCGACCCTTCTCCTGGAGGCGCTTCTTGACCATTCCGTAGAAGCGTGCCGTATCGAGGCTCTGCGGCACGACCGGACACAGCTCGATCAGCCTATCGATGCTGGAGCGATTTGCTTCCGGCCGGCCCGATTTCTCGGCGCCGAAGTACAGTTCGCCGACGACCGTCAAACACAGGAACACCTCGGAGCCGCCACCGTGGCGGGCTTCGAGGTCGAGTTCGTTGTTGAGAATCCGGATCGCGACGTTGGTGTCTAGCAGGTACTTACCACTCATCCGGGTCCACCCGCTCGCAGCCCTCTTCGATGGCCTGCATCATCTCGCGGGCGGACTCCTCATCAAGGGTCCCCGCGACCTTCAACAGGTCATCCACCGAGGCGCCCTGGGGCAGAGAGGACACCAGACCGCCGACGAGCTCCGCAGCGCGCTTCTGTTGCTCCGGCGAGAGTCGATCCAGGTCTCTCATGATCCGGTCCTTGACGTCTGGCAGTACCATTTTGGCGTCTCCTGGCGCTCGACGAGCAGCGCCGGTACAAAGCCTATTGTAACCTGGCCATTCGATGCCTGAAGTGACCAACATCTCTCGCCATGGGTTTCGCCTTCTCGCCGACGGGCGAGAGCTCCTCTTGTCCTTCGAGGAGTTCCCCTGGTTCAAGCACGCCGCGGTGGAGGCGATCCTGGAAATCGAGAGCCCGCGGCCCCATCACCTGTACTGGCCCGTCCTGGATGTCGATCTCACGGTCGACTCGATCGAGCATCCCGAGCGATATCCACTCAAGGCCAGGCGCAGCGGCTAGGTAGTCGCCGACCCGTACAGCATGAACTCAGAATCAAAGCACTCGTGGGAGGAGTTCCTGAATCCGGACGTAACGCGGCCGCGTCTCATCGCCGCATCCATCTACATCGCCGGATTCGAGGCGCTCAAGGACTCTATCGTGGACCACACTCGGGGCTTCTTCTGGACGGGCTTCGATGAGTCCGGCGACAAGATCGACCCCAAGTATCAATCGGATGTCCTTGCCCGCAATAGGAGCCCCGTCTACGCCAGCCTCGACTGGCTGAGGGAAATGAGCGCGATCGACGATGCCGACATGCAGGCCTTCGAACGCGTGAAGGCCTGCCGGAACACGCTTGCGCACGAGCTGCTCTCCACGCTGGGCACCGAGGGTCTGCCACCCGATTTCGACCAATGCTTCAACGAGATGGTTGCGCTTCTCCGCAAGATCGAGGTTTGGTGGATCATCAACGTCGAGATCGCCACTGACCCGGATTACGCCGGACTCGACGTTGATGAGGACGAGATCGTGCCAGGGAGGATCATGACACTTCAACTCCTGTGGGACATCGCCCTCGGAGACGAGGAGCGGAGTCGGTTCTATTGGAACGAGTTCCGCAAACAGAGCCGTTCATGACTCCGGAAGAACACAAGCAGATTGTCGAGGATGAGAAGGCTGGGAAGCTACTTATTGGAGTTGATCGGCCAAGCGCGCGAAAGTTTTTTACGGATGTACCTCGGAAGACCCTGGAGGCCAAGCTCGGCGAACCTCTCTACCTCGACAAGGCGATCGTGCTGTCGAGCTTCGTTCTCGGCTACCTCATGATCCTCGCTGCGGCGGGCCTCAGCATCTGGGCCTTCGGCTGGTGGGGCATCGCGGCGGGCGTTGCTACGCTTGTGGTTTGGGCTTCTTATCTAGCCGAGTCGAGCAAAGGCACGGCGGGTATCCTGTCTGCCTTGATCGTGGCAGGCGTGGTCGCTGCGATCTGTGCTCTTGCCGATCTACAGTTCCCAACCAAGCTCTGGCTACTTGCGTTTGCAGCGTCGATCTTCTTCGTACGATTCACCTACTCGGCGTCAACGTTCTTGCTGCGCATACTCGTGATTAGGAACTGGCGGGCGCTTGATTTGCTCGACGGAAACGGTGTTGTACTGCGAAGAGTCAACTGAGATCAGTGAGCATCCCGGTCCGTTGGACAGCGAGCGCACGGACAACGTCTCGAGCATGAGCCACATCCCCCGCTTTGATGCGATCGACTACTCACACCCCGAGCGCTATCTGGAGCTAGACCCGTCCTTCGTAGGAGGCGACGTGGTTGCGGAGACGGCGTCACGACTTCGCGGCGCAGGGGCGGAAACGAGCCTAGGCAACATCTGGCGTTGGTTGCGCGACGATTTCACCAGTGAGCACCAGCAATCGGACTACCGATGGCGTACAGCCTCAGAGATCATTAGCCGCGGGCGCTATTTCGGATGCGCGGAGCATGCCCTCGTCTACGGCTGTATGGCCCGCGCATGTGGGATTCCGAGTGTCTGGGTCAAGTCGCTTGACATCCCCTGGATCCGACGGTTCAGAGCGACACGCGAATTCGATGGTGGCAGCGGGCACGTGTACTTGGAGGTCTTCCTCGCCGGTGCGTGGTCTCTACTGGATGCAACCCAGGATGAGCTCTTCGAGGCGTACGATCCGATGCAGCGATTGCTACCAGGACGCGACGTCGATCGGTATGCCTACGACAAAGGCGGGAATGCCCGCGAACTCGTGCTGTCTCTAGATTGGGAGCCCTGGAAAAGAGAGACCAAAGAGCTCTTTGGAGACTTCAACTTGCAGCTGCTCGACGATGCGGCTCTCGCGGTCACGCGCCCTGGCCGTAGGCTCGCCGTCTGACCGCTGCGTGAACCTGGCGACGGCGAATCGCAGAGACGCCGCGGCCGCCAGCCAGTTGAATGGTCGACAACCGCGAAATCGCAGTCCTCGTCTGGCTCACGGTCTTCCTGCTGTGGGCGTTCTCGATAGCGGAAGTGCGCAAGGCCGCTGTCGGCGTTGTTCGTGCGGCACTGGCCTGGAAGATCGTCCTCTCAGTAGCGATGATGGTCACCTACGTGACCTTGGTCGTTCTTGCCCTGTGGAGGATGGGCCTCTGGCATCTCGACAACTTGAAGGGCACGGTTCTCTGGTTTCTCACCGCTGCCCTCGTCATGTTGTTCGACGTCGTATCAGTGCCGAACGATGATGCCTACTTCCGGAAGGCGATCCTCGATGGCTTGAAGGTGAGCGTCGTCCTGGAGTTTGTCGTGAGCTTCTACCCGCTGAGCCTTCCCCTCGAGCTGCTCCTCATCCCCATCGCGACTCTCCTCGCGTGCCTGTTGGTCGTCGCCGAGTCGAAGGAGGAGTTCAAGGCGCTCCGGTCGCCCCTGAACACACTCATGGCGATTCTCGGCCTGGGTCTTCTCGCCTCCGCCTTTCGTCGAGCCTACTTGGACTTCGAGTCGTTCGCGCAATTGGCGACCCTCGTCGAGTTCTTGCTGCCGATCGTGCTTACCATGCTCTTCTTACCGTTGCTCTACCTTCTCGCCGCTTGGGTGAGCTACGAGAGCGTGTTCACTCGGTTGCACTTCTTCGTGGACGATCCGGGGCTGCGTCGTTTCACCAAGAGGCGCCTGTTTCGGAGGTTCGGTCTCAACTTCCGAGGCCTCAACCGATGGATGAAGCGCTTCGTCAGTCAGCGCCCCCGGACACGGGAAGAGATCGTAGCTTCGCTTCGACGGACCAGAAGCGCCGGGTAGCCGTCGTCTCCGCGGCTTCCAGGCGGCACCCGAGCCGCCCGGACGACTCCGAAGTCACTCGGAAGTCCAGCGCTTCAGAGTTCGGTCAAGGTCGCCTACGTCCGTGAGACTCGCTACATGTGCGTTCAGCGACACAGCAAGCAATGGCATGTCATACGCGGCGGGGCCGCGCACGACATGCCCACTTGCGCTTTTCGCAGCCCTGCGGGCTGCTCAAAGCCAGATCATCGAGAGCGCTCCCGATGGCTGAGCTCGCCCCTTCCCCGTCCGACGCAGATCGGGCGGTCCGGGTCGCCGGTGAGGGTGGCATCGCGGACGCTTGAGATCCCCGCTTCGTCCCCACGCACCGCCCAAGCGACCTACCGTCAAGAGTATCCCCCTCTCTCCTACAGAGGTGGTACATTTGATCTCCGCGCGAGCGGAAACCTGCGACCTGCAGGACCTTCGATCGCCTCGAATCCTCGATCGAGAAGACCTAGATGGAACGACTCTCCCACTCCGAATGGGGCCTCATGCGTATCTGCTGGCGCCTCGGTCGCTGTACCGTGCGCCAGGTTCTCAAGGAGGACCGCCATAGGCCCAAGAGGGACTACCGGACGATCCTCACCTTCATGAGCCGGATGGCCAACAAGGGCTGGCTCAAGGTCGACAAGGAAGGGAACACGAACTACTACACGCCGGCAGCGAGCCAGAAGAAGGCTGTTCGGGGCGAGATCCGGCGGTTTCTCGACGAAGTCGTAGGGCGGGATCCGGAGCACCTGGAGCTGTTGCAGCAGGCGCTTAGCCGAAGAAAGAGATAGCGACGCTGGCCGGAGCCCTTCTCGTTGGTCAGACGATGCGCGAGCGAACCTCATGATGAGTACCTTGCACGTCTCGGTGACTTTTCGGCCCCTCAGGCTGGGGTTGTGTGTCCGGGCAGGCAACCTCGAGGATTTCGGGCTGGCGCTGCGTCTCACCCACTGTTTTTGGGGAGGCGTCTTCAACCCGATCATCCCGTTCGATGACGACGGCACCGGCACGCGATTGATCTGGCTATACGCGTGCGATGCCCTCTACTCAGCCAGCGACGACGAAGAGACGGTGAAGTTCGCCGATAGCTTCCCGGCTCTGAAGTGGCCCTTCTATCCGGATGGCCTCTTCATCGAGAGCGCGGGGACGAAGGAACCGCATCTCTTGGACATGGCCCAGGCGGTCCTCAAGACCGACGAATACCGACGGCGGAACTGGCTCCCCGCCGACTATCGTGCAACCGTCGCCGAATGGGAGCCGTCGGACTCCTTCGCGAACGTCTTCCTGGCCACTTTCGGCGCCTTTCCGGAGCCTGAGGAAGTGGATCGCGACTATGGAGCTTTCATAGAGGAGCGGTTGTCAGCGGAGAGGGTGCAAATCTCGCCTTCGGACCCTGTACCGGCTGACCTCGTGGGTACAGCTACCCCATCGGTACTTGCGCGACGGCATCTTCGGCCGAAGGTGTTCGACTGGCATCGAAGACCGGGGCTCTTCGTTGGCGCTGCCGGCGACTTCTCGGACCTAGTCAACTTCTGGAATCTGAGAGCGGCCGGTTACCCCCTGATCTTCTTTGATCCTTCTCAGCCCGACCGACTGCGACCCCTGACCGACGAGTACGTCAAGAGAATCCACGCTACTCCAACCAGGCCGGCCGAACCGCCAGGAATCCCTGTCTGGTCAAGCAACGAGCTCGACTACGATGCGATTGCCGAGACACTAGGTGGAGGGCTCTCCTTCAGCACCATCTCAGAGGCGACCTGGAATGGCTTGAACGTCAAGCCTAGCTTGATGGCCTTCGACACCAGCTTCACTGTTGCCTCACTCGAAGAAGGCTCCCGCGGGCCTCGTGCCACCATTGCGCTACCTGCCAAGCCGTTCCTCGACCATAGCGAGTTCTTTCACCAAAACGTCGTGATCTCCGTCGGTTCAGTAGGTACGTCTCTCGTAAGCGACGGCTCGACCCTGACGCCGCCATTCGTGCCGGATCTGAACGAGTACTACGGGAGGGAGCTGTTCTTCGACTGGAGGAGGGTGCGCGCGGAACCGGAAGCCGTCGGAGTCATCGAGCGAGTCACGGCGAATCACTTGTCGCTTACCGCACTGGAGCACGAGAAGGTGATCGCCAGAGTGTTCGACGCCTGCGGCTTCGTTGCGCGGCCGAGCCAACCGGGTCGCGTAGCCACTCGACTCATCCAGCAGATGGGTGGCCTCCAGGGGTGCAGGGTGTTCAAGATCCGTGGTGTGAGGCAACTGATCCGGCAGTACGCAGCTGACGACTCGTTCAGAAAGGGGGAAGCCGAAAAGGTCATCGGGAACTTCGATGAGGCCACACAATCCATGCGCTTCTCGGAGTACGAGGGTCTGTACCTCCGTCACCAAGGAGGTTCTCGGCTACGGCCGCTAGACGCCTTTCTCGACCTGATCAGGAACGGCGTCCTGCGAGCGGGGCTGAGGCTCAAGTGTCCGCACTGCGAACTCCAGGATTGGGTCTCGTTGGACGATGTTGCGAGCCAGGTAGCCTGCGCCTTTTGTGCGACTCGCTTCGACGTTACCGAACAGCTGCGGGACCGTGACTGGTTCTACAGGCGATCCGGCCTCTTCGGCCGAAGTGATCCGGATGAGCAGAAGGGATCGGTCCCGGTTACGCTCGTGCTCCAGTCTCTTCAACTCAACTTCCACGACAAGGTGATCTGCTTTTCCACGAGCCTCAACCTTGCCGAGCAAGGCCAGCGCGACACGTTCTGTGAAACCGATTTCGTGGTCGTACTCCGGCAGATGCGGCGCCTCAGACATGCGGTAGTCATCGGAGAGTGCAAGACCGGGATGGAGATCACCGAGCAGGACGCCAGCAACCTCGGTACCGTAGCGGACAGGCTCGGCCAGATCGGCGTCGACCCGTTCGTTCTCTTCGCCAAGACTTCGCCGTTCTCACCGGATGAAATTGAGAGATGCAAGCTGGCGCAAGCTCCCTACACGGAGCGAGTGATCATCTTGACTGTGGAAGACCTCGAGGTGCTGAACTACCACGACCGGAAAGACGAGATGCCCAACCACTGTAGGTTTGTCCACGACGCGCGGGGCCTCGCAGAGAGGACCACTGCTCTACACTTCGGTGGCGCTCGACGGACCGAGGCTGGCTGGGACACCTAGGAATCACGGATCTCCTTGACGATATCCTACGCTTGTAGTATTCTCACCGAGAAGATCCCGCTGGACTGGAGCCCACAGGCGCTGTGAAGAAGACGCTCGACCGCAACCTCCTTCAACCCCTCCTCAAAGAGCACGAGGTAGCCGCGCTCCTCTCCGTCAGCGTCCGAACCCTCCAGGAGTGGCGCCAGACCGGCCACGGCCCCCCATTCCTCAAGCTCAGCAGCCGAAAGCGAGGCGTCGTTCGCTATGATCCGGCCGACGTCCGCGCCTATGTGTTGAAGCGTAGAGTCAGGAGCACCGCGGAGGCGGCAAACTCGGGGTGAGAAGTTGTACCGGATTTGTACTTGGGAGTTTGGGGTGGCTGTAAATGGTCGGGACGGCGAGATTTGAACTCGCGACCCCCTGAACCCCATTCAGGTACGCTACCAGACTGCGCCACGTCCCGACCGGTCGGCTACTTTACCCAACGGCGCCGGGACCTGTCGAGCCGGAAGGCGTTCCCTCAAGCGCTGCTTGCTTCCCCTCGAATCAGTCGGCCGCCTGGCCCGGCCGAGCAAGTGCCTTCGAAACAGGGAACCCGTCCGCTCGACGGGTGGGCCTGCCCAGAGCGGCCCGGCTAGTCCGACAGGGAATCCAGGAGCGCCTGGGCTTCTTTGAGCGCTTCGCGCACGCCCCGGCGGAGCTTGGCTTCAGAGGCGCTGGGCTTGGGCGAGGCCTTCTTCGCAGCCTTCTTCGGAGCCTTCTTCGGGGCTTTGGGGGGAGTCTTCTTCTTGGCGGGCTTGGAGCTCGACGTCTTGGCCTGGGCGGGCCGCTTGGCGGCAGCCTTGGCTTCGGGCCTTGCTGGCTCGGGCGCGCCTGCCGCCTTGGCCTCGTCGTTCGAATCATCGGCAGCCTCGGCTTCTGCGGCTTCGGAGGTCTCGGCGACGTCTTCTTCCTCTGACGCCGGCTCGTCTGCGTCTGCAGTGTCCGCCTTAGACGAAGCGGCGGCCTTGGCACCCACCGGA
>CBDCVR010000003.1:0-4633 GCA_965223155.1 Candidatus Multivoradales bacterium | reverse complement strand
GAGCCTTGTTGAGGAGGTAAGAGAGGCCCTCGATGCCCTTCAGGCGCAGCTGCCGAACGCGAGCAAGGTCCTTCGCAGCAGGGCGATTGCGGTGAGCACCATTCTTTACGCATGGGAAACGCGTCTCTACGAGGACACCGCGAACTCGAACAGATGGGTCCGTTCTTGGAAGCGTTGTTGAATGATCTAAGGCTCCTAAGAGACGGATTGAACAGCCCTGATGCGGCGGCAGAGGAAGTGGTCTACTTGGGGCCTTTCCAACGTCACTTGACGCAGGCTGCGGTCGAAAAAAGGGCAGTCTCCGAACGGGCAGCACTACTTGACACTCTATTCAAGAGGTGGGTTGAGTTCGGACGAATCCGGCCTGAGTAGAGTGAAAGTTAGATTGGTTTGTGGACTCGACGGCCTGGCGCGTATGTCTCCGATCGGTCGGCGCGCCGGTACGTCGCTCCATGGCACACTGGTGGCACAGTAGCGATCAAGAATCACCCGATTTCACCAACAGTCCCCAACAGCGGTGCTCTTCTAGAACGCCCGTCAGCATTGCTGATTCGCGTTGTCGCGAGTTGTCCTTAGTTGGTTTTAGACTGACTTGAAAACCGGCGACCCTTCACGGGGTCCAGGGGTTCGAATCCCCTCCCCTCCGCCAAATTGCTGATTTAAAAAGAGTTAGGCAGTAGTCGTCAAAGCGCGAGTGGGGTCGACCTGCACCGGTCTTTTAGACAGGTGTTTGCCGGTGTCGGGCGATGTCCCGCATGGTCATTGGTACCCGAAGATCTCGATCTCAAGCCAGGCAACCCACGAGTGAACCTTCTCAGTCACGATTCTCACTTTTTGGATTCCCGTCCCAGTTCGGGGCAGTTTGGGATCACGGTGATCGGAGTGCCGGTAGTCGAGTTCTGCGCCACGGTAGAGAGCTTGACTTCTGAGCCATCCTCGCGTTTGCCAATAATTTGGTGGACGGCGTAGCTAGTAGGCGGACTCTGCTCAGGTGTCAGCGTGATTCGGCTGATGGTGGATGCTCTACCGAGATCTACTTCGACCCATACGGTTGGGCCTCTACCCGCATTCCACGATGATGTTGGATCGTCATCGAACACTGTGCGAGCGTCTTTGCCCACACTCGTTACGGTAGGTCGCCCTACGGCAAGATTCCTGTCTTTGGGCTTGTACAACGGAGGTTGAACATCTTTCCACGGATCTTTGTGGGCGAAGGAGGCGGCCGTCGCCGAATAGGCGCTACCAGCGACGTTTGCTATCAGAAGGAGTCGGCCGTTCTCCTCGGAACGTCTAACGTAGAAGGTTTGACTACCACCGCTTGGAATTGTCCATGACTTTTCTTCCACTTCATTCTTCCGGCGAAAGAAGGTTGTGGTAGTGGCGATCATCCCTCCTTCTCCAACCCTGACGGAAATCTCTCCTTCGCTACCTGGATCTCCGCGATAGAACACCTGAACATTGGACTTCCCCCGGTTTCGTAGACACCTGATCAAGCCCGATAATGGGCGAGGAGGTGTCGATGGGAACGACGCGAAGGAAGTTCAGCCGAGAGTTCAAACTCGAAGCCGTTCGGATGGTGACCGAAGGCGGTCACAGTCTGGCCCAGGTGGCGCGGGATCTGGATATCCGTCCGGACATGCTGCGCCGTTGGCGCAAGCAAGTTCAGGAGGATCCAGAGCAAGCGTTTCCGGGTGTCGGGCAACGCAAAGCCCGCGAGGAGGAGATGTGGCAGCTGCGCCGCAAGCTCGATCGGGTCACAGCCGAGCGCGACATCCTAAAAAAAGCGCTCGGCATCGTCTCGGACCGCCGACGATGAGGTTTGCCTTCATCCGTCGACACGCTGGGGAGTTTCCGATGGCCTGGATGTTCCAGGTCCTCGATGTCTCCCCAAGCGGCTACTACGCCTGGCTCCGTCGTCCGGAGAGCCGGCGTAGCCGGGACGATCGCCGTTTGCTGGTCGAGATCCGGGCAATTCATCGCGAGAGTCGCCGTACCTACGGGAGTCCGCGGATGCACCGCGAGCTGCGGGAACGCAAATACGAGTGTGGCCGGCACCGCGTGGCTCGCCTCATGCGCCAGGACGGCCTCAAGGGCACCCACCGCTCCAAGTTCCGAGTGACGACGGACTCCGAGCACAAGTGGCCGGTGGCTCCGAATCGACTGGGGCGGCGCTTTGAAGTCGACACTCCCGATACCGTGTGGGCCGGTGACATCACCTACATCCGGACCCGCGAGGGCTGGCTGTATCTGGCCGTGCTCCTGGATTTGTGCTCGCGACGGGTCGTCGGCTGGGCGACGAGCTCGCGATTGACGCGCCGGCTGCCGCAAGAAGCCTTGGAGATGGCGATTGGCCGTCGCCGGCCCGCGGCTGCTGTGCTTCATCACTCGGACCGCGGGAGTCAGTACGCTTCGAGGGACTATCGCGACGCCCTCTCAGAAGCCGGGTTCGAGGTCAGCATGAGCCGCCGCGGCGATTGCTACGATAACGCTCCGGTCGAGAGTTTCTTTGCGACCCTGAAGAAGGAGTTGGTCGCTGGCGAGGTGTTCTACAGCCGTCGACAGGCCCACCACGAGATCGTTGACTACATCGAGGCTTTCTACAATTGCTGGCGCCGACATTCCTCGATCGGGTACCTCAGCCCTGCGGCCTTCGAGGAGCAAGCAGCATGATCGCGGCGCCCCGCGGTTTCCGTAGGACTCGAGTGCTTGAAAGAGCACTACCCGGACTCTTATCTCGAGATCCGGGCTTAACTAACTGTCTGCGAAATCAGGGTAGGTCCACATTGACACCCCTAGGGCTATCCTCCTTAAGGTCTAGTCGAACTCCCCTCTGGTTTTGAATACAGTCACCCCATTCGCGAAGTTGGTCCGGCGTGAGAGTCTGGCGGAAAATGGCTAGCGCTTCGTCTTGACTGAGGTCGACCTTTTCTTTTTCGAAAAAAGTGCTTCGCGCCTGCTCAAACTCTCCGTAGGAAGCATCTCCCTCGGCGAATATCGGCCCGTAGAAGACTGAACCGGAGGTTGAAGCCTGTTTCTTCGCTTTCTCGTAATTGGTTTCGTCTATCAGGTGGAGCCAGGCGAGTTCGAGGCTACGACTCGCAACGGCTTTCTCCAAGGTGGGAAGGAGTGCGTCCTTGCATTGATCTCGGGTCTGTGCCCCCATAGGAGGCACGAGTAGGAGCATTAAGGCCATCGGCGGAACGTAAGATCGTTTCATCGAGTCCCCTTTGGTTGACTTTGTGACGGTATGACTATTACTCGAGAGCCAGCACGGTGGTGTCCTCCACGAGACGCTCTCCGAGCCGCCTCTCAGTATACTGGGGTCGATTCTTGCAGTGCTTCAGGCTCTGGCGACTTTTGTGTTTGATCGTGGGGCTTCGTCGATGGCCTCGGCACCTGAACCCGCCGGAGATGAGCTTGGGGAGGGGCGCCAAGAAATTTTTCGTGACGTGAACTCTGTCAGATAGGGACTTGGACTCGATGACAGAATGCGGGCCACTGCCATCTGACGAAATCGACGGACGGTATTACGTCGAAGGATACTTCGCTGACGTGATTGGGCGACCAAAGGCGTGGAAGACGTGCCCGTGAACGTTCACCCTTTTGACGACAGGGAGGCTTCGTTGAAATGAACCGTACTACCTTCGTACTGCTCTTCATTGTTCTTACTGTGGGCTGTCCGGCAAACGAATCAGCTGCGACCAATAGCCTCAGCAAAGACGCTCGAACCGCCGTTCATGAATACTGGATGACCAGGTTTGAAGACTGTGGGGAGTCCACTTGGTATGCGCGAGTGAGCTTGCTCTTCGCTCAAGGTCGCTTGCATTACGTCGAGGTCAAGGAGCCTAGTATTTCCGTGACACCGGTATCGCTGACCCGCGCTGACGAGCTAAACGGCGTACAGTGGAAAGGAACGACGCACCTGGAAGCTGCGGCTTCGCGCCGCTTCTTGTTCAAGCGGAAAGCTTGGACTGACTACTGGCCAGGTCTTGGGGCTCTCGACAACGCGCCTGCTCTCAAGCCTGGAGACTACGTGCACACGCTGTCGGTGGAGGCCGTGAAAAGAAACGATACTTGGACTTTCGAATCTGGCAGGCAAACAATCGAGCCCGTGGGCTGCGAAGAGTTCGCCACTTATACGGAGACTAAGGACGAAATCGTTGAGAGCTACCTGAAGAATGCCGAGCGACTGGCAGCGGAGGGTATTTGCGGGGTAGCGATGGATGCATACAACGCAGCCTTGGCTGAGGATCCTGAGAATGAGAAGGCGCGCACTTATCTTGAGAAGTTCAAGGCTCAGCTGATGGTGAGCGAGAAACAGTTTTCTCAGGTCCGGGAGGGGATGACGTTTGGTGAGGTTGAACGGCTCCTCGGAAAAGCCTGCCTTGGTTCCCAGCGAGTCGGCGAAGAAGAAGCAACCTGGTGGTACTACACCAAGACCGAAGGTTTAGAAGGGCGTCCTGCGATGGTCGTATTTCACCGAGAGGGTTCCGGAGGCGACTTCGTTGTCGCCCGCGCAGTCTTCCGGACTGCTAACTAGGAGGGGTGCTCCCAGACTGGCACGAGATCTAGCGGGCCATATCCTGAAGGGAGGACTCATGGCACACTCATGGCACAGTGGCGATCAAGAATC
>CBDCVR010000002.1:0-15805 GCA_965223155.1 Candidatus Multivoradales bacterium | reverse complement strand
CGGAGGAAGCTCCTGCCGTCGTAGGCGAGGGTGACGAGAGCCCCCGCGGTTTCGTCCGAGTCGGTCTTGATCTGGCTCATCCGTCCCAGAGCATCGTAGCTCAGCCGGTGCTTGGCGGTCTGAGTCGAGCGGTAGGTCTGGTTGCCGGCGTCGTCGAAGAAGAAGCGCTCGAGACGGTCTCCCGCGGGGTCCGTGATCGAAGCGAGCTTGGGGAGGTTGCCTCCGGAAGGCGAAGCCGGGTAGGCGTAGGGCCGGTTCTGGGGAGAGCCGCCGGCGTCCCGGGTCTCAGACAACCGGTTGCCGATCTTGTCGTAGGTGAAGGCGAGAGCGCCCCAGGGGCCGGTGCCTGAAGTCAAGAAGTAGTGGACGTCCTGGTAGGTGTAGGTGCGGTCGCCGCCGCCTCCTGAGTCTGCGATCTCTAGGATGTTGCCGATCGTGTCGGTCGAGTAGGTCCAGTCGAGTCGTCCGGGGACGGCGATGCCTGCCGGGAAGTACCGGGCATCGAAGGATCGGGTCTCGGCGGTCAGAATTGAAGGGGTTGTAGATCTAGCCGTATGCTGGCGTGCCGAATTGGAAGCTAACCGTGAGCATTTCTGGTGGTGCTGCGTACCGTCTTAGCTCAACGGCTCTACAGAGGCGGTCTCTGTCGTTCGCCGACAGTTCTGAGATCAGATCTTCTGATCCACCGACGCGTACGACCGAGCAATCACGGACGGAGCCGTCTTCGAGCACCTTGTACCTAACCTCGATTGCCCGCCCCCCTACAGTTGCTTGTATGCTGGCGACCAACACAGCAAGCATGTCCGGCTCGTACTCGAGCCTAGGTATCTCCAACGCGTCAATCTCTGGTGAAGGGCCTCTAGACTCGGACGCACCAAAGACATCCGTTCGCTGTCCACGTGGAGTAGAGCCCGATCGTTGTGTCGCTGTGTCGCGGAAGCAGGATAGTGCGGGGAAAGTCAGGCATGCAAGAACGACAACGACTAGTTGCACTGTTCGAGATCTCATGGAGTTACTCCCGCTCGGGTAAGGCCTAAGCTGCTGCCAGCTGCAAGCAGCCAACAAACACTTGAGCTGCTCGTTGTAGGCGGGAAGCTCTCTCTCGCTCTCTGTCAGGCCATTGTAGACAGATGCGCCGAGTTGTGTGCACGCTCGACGATGGACCCGTTCGTGGACTCCGGTGCATAGAAAGACACAGGGAGACTCCGGGAATCTACCTTCCTGTCGCTGTGTGAAGGTGTCGGTAAGAGAAGCACTGCCGACGCGAATTTCTGCACAATTCGTAACGGCTGTCGGCACGTTGGTTCCGGAGGGATCGATCGCAGTGCCTGTAGTGCGGAGAAGGAAGATTCGCTTCGCTACATTCTCTCTTGCCCTCTGGATCTTCTCGCAACTTTCGCAGTCGACCCTAAGGAGACCGAGCGGATCTATTGATGTAAGGGGCTCGGCGCCAGCGTAGACGTAGTAGTCTGGTAGCTCTGAGAATCGAACCAACGGATCAACCCTCCCGTACCTCCCCGTCCCCGGCTCATACCACCTGTGGACGTTGTAGTAGAAGCCCGGGTCTGAGGCGCTAGTGCCCGCCGTCCCGGCCCCACCCCAGGCCGGGTCGTCCCACTGGCCGGGGAAGCGCAGGAAGACTCCGGCGTCACTCGCCCCGGTACCCGTCTCGGCCTGCCAGTCTGCTCCAAAGGGTGCGAAGCCTCCGGCCCAGGTGGTAGTCCCCGTTTCATCGGTCGCCAAGACGGGGGTGCCGAGGTGGTCGGTGGTGAGGTACGTCAACGTCGAGCTCGAGGAGGTGCCGCCGTCCAAGTCGGTCACGGTCTCGTTCTCGAGGATGCCGACGGGCCTGCCGGCGAAGTAGAGGACGTAGGTGTCGCTGGTGGCGGTGCCCTCGCCTCTCGGGTCGTCCGGTCCCAGCACCTCGCTGGTGGCCTTGTGCATGAGAAGCCCGTCGGAGCTGTAGGTGGGGTTGGTGGTGACGGTTGCGGGCTGGCCGGGGAAGGGGCTTCTCGCCGCCTCCTTGAGGAAGCTCCTGCCGTCGTAGGCGAGGGTGACGAGGGCCCCGGCGGTCTCGTCCGAGTCGGTCTTGATCTGGCTCATCCGTCCCAGGGCATCGTAGCTCAGCCGGTGCTTGGCGGTCTGAGTGGCACGGTAGGTCTGGTTTCCGGCATCGTCGAAGAAGAAGCGCTCGAGACGGTCTCCCGCGGGGTCCGTGATCGAAGCGAGCTTGGGGAGGTTGCCTCCGGAAGGCGAAGCCGGGTAGGCGTAGGGCCGGTTCTGGGGAGAGCCGCCGGCGTCTCGGGTCTCAGACAACCGGTTGCCGATCTTGTCGTAGGTGAAGGCCAGGCTGCCCCAGGGTCCGGTGCCTGAAGTCAAGAAGTAGTGGACGTCCTGGTAGGTGTAGGTGCGGTCGCCGCCGCCTCCGGTGTCAGCGATCTCTAGGATGTTGCCGATCGTGTCGGTCGAGTAGGTCCAGTCGAGTCGTCCGGGGACGGTGATGCCTGCCGGGAAGTACCTCGAGTCGAAGGATCGGGTCTCGGCCAAGCCGTTGCCGAGGGCGAGGGAGGTGAGCGGGCCTGAGGGAAGGTAGGTGGCGGCGGTCACGAGGTTGGTCGAGGTTGCGCCATCCGTGACGGCCAGGGTCTCCTCCCGGTCGGCGTAGTCGTGGGTGGTCGTGGCGGCGACGCCGCCTGGGTAGGTGACTGCGGTGCGGTTGCCGTTCGTGTCGTAGGCGTAGGCGAGGGTGCCGTCCTGGATGGTGCGTCCGAAGCGGTCGTAGGCGTAGTCAATCGACTGGGTGTCTCGGGTGATGGCCGTGAGCCTGCCCGCCGAGAAGGCAACGGCGGGCCTCGTCGTACGTGTAGGCGGTATCGAGGGCGTTCTCTTCGGAATCGACGAAGGTCACCCGGTCTAGGGCATCGACGGTTCGGGTGGTGGTGACCCCGCGGCCGTCGGTTTCGGAGACGAGCTCGCCGTGGTCGTTGTAGGCAAAGGTCGAGGCCCCGGAGACGGGGGAGTCCTGGCGGGTCAGAAGATCCCGGTCGGAGTAGACGTAGGCGGTGGTGTTGCCCTCGGCGTCGGTGACGGCAACGAGGTGGTCCTGGACGTCGTAGGCGTAGGTGGTGGTTGCCATCTCTCCTGGTTGCCCAGTTGCCCAGGGCTGGTCGATCCCGGTCAACCGGTCCAGGCGGTCGTAGGTGTAGCTCTGGGTCGGGGGATCGGAGGCCGAGGAGTGGTTGGCGTCCCAGAGGGATTCGAGGTTGCCGTTGCAGTCGTAGCGGTACTCGGTGACGGCTTCTTGGGGGGTTCCGGGGGCGCGGACGATCTTGTCGAGCTGGCATCGGGAGTCGTAGAGGTAGGCGGTCTCGGAGGCGGTGGTCCAGGCCGAGCCGTCGAAGCCCTGGAGCGTCTCGCGGGTGCGGTTGCCGGCGGCGTCGAGCTCGTAGAGGGTTCTTTCGAGGAGGGCCCCGGGGGCGGGGCCGCGCCCGATCGAGGTCAGGCGTCCGGCGGAGTCGTAGGCGTACTCGATGGCGTTGCCTTCGGGGAGGATGGTGCGCTCCAAGTCGCCGAAGGCGGTGTACTGATGGACGGTGACGAGATCCTCGGCGGCGGTCGCGCCCTTCTGGATGACGGAGGTCACGCGGTCGGCGGCATCGTAGGCGGTGACGGTCTCGAGCCCGTTGGGGTCGGTGACCGAGGTCCTGCGGTTGAAGGGGTCGTAGCCGAAGGTGGTGGCGCCGCCGTTGGGAAGGCTTCCGACGATCGGGTCGGTGCGGGAAAGCGGGATCTGGCCTCCGCGGGCGGGGTCGTAGGTCAAGCCGGTGACGTCGTCGGAGCCGAAGCCGGGGGGATCGATCGTTGCGACCTGGCCCTCGGGGGTGTAGGTGGTGGTGGTGGTCAGCGAGAAGGCGCTAGCGGCCTCGACCCCTGAGACGGTGCGGGTGGTGGGGTGGCCGTCGGCGCCGAGAACGAGGGTGGTGGTGCGGCTGGCTCCAGCAGTTGTGGAGGGCTCCTCGATGGTGGTCGCGACGGCCGGGAAGGCGGGATCGTCGTAGCTCCAGGTCGTGGTGCGCTCCTCGGGGGTGCCGAGGGCCTCCGTGCGCGAGGTCATCCTGCCGTTGCCGTCGTAGGTCATGGCGGTGACCGTGCCGCGGCCGTCGATCGAGCGAGTGGGAAGCAGCGGATGGTCCGGGTCGTCGTAGAGGAGCTGGCTGTTGGGACCGAGGCCGCAGGCCGGGCAGTCGCCCGCAATCGAGGTCACGCGGGCCTTGCCGCTCGAAGGGTCGCGGCCGATGGCGTAGGTCGCGATCTTGCCGAGAGCGTCGGTCCTGGTGGTGACGGTCGGGTTGACCGGGTCGTCGAAGGCGAAGGTCTCGTGATCGACAGCGTTCGATCCGGGCAGCGAAGCGCTCACTCCGGCAACGGCGGGGACGGTATCGCCTCTCCAGGTCTGGACGACGTTGCCCTCGTCGTCGTAGGCGTAGCCGCGCTCGACGCGGCGGCTCGCGTCGGTGCCGATCCGTTCGGTCAGAGTTCGAAAGCCCGGGTGGCGCGGGTCGTCGTAGCCGTAGGCGAGAGCGGTGCCGTCCGGGGCGTCGATCCGGACGAGGGTGTCTCCGGACCAGGTGTAGGTCCAGGTCAGGGTCGAGGTGCCGTCGATGCCGACCTCGGCAATCGAGGCAAGCTTGCCGTCCTGGCCGGAGCCGGCCGGGTGGTAGGTGAAGGTCTCTTGTCTGCCGTCGGGGAGAGCGACCGCGGTGAGAAGACCGGAGGCGTCGTAGGCAGGGGTCGTGGCGTTGCCCGAGGCGTCGGCCGTGCCGGTCCAGACGCCGGCGGCATCGAAGCTCTGGACCGTGCCGTCGAGGCCGCGAAGCTCGTAGCCCGCGGCCGTGGCAAAGAGCGTGCGGTACTCGTCCGAGGGCGCGGTGCCCAGGTACTCGCCGCCCTGGAGGTTCCAGAACTGGCGGAAGGTGCCCTTGCGGGTCAGCATCCAGATGCGGTCGCTGTCGTACGGGTCGTCGGGGACGGCGACGAGCCGCTCGGAGAAGTTGTGGGCAAAGCCGTGGCCGAGAGTGGCCGCGTGCTCGTCGGCGCCGGGGGTGCCGGGCGCGCCCGTGCCGCCGGCGGTGTAGTAGACGAGCGTCTCGGGGCCGGAGTTGGTTTCGGTGGTCCCTTTGGGCCCGCCGCCGCCGGCCGAAGCGCCCGGCAGCGGGCAGGCCTTGCAGTCGTCGCAGTCGTCCTGGGGCGGCGGGCTGCCGATCGGGATGACGAAGGACTCGGTCTTCTCGCACAGGGGGCAGAGGCCTTCGGGCGAGCACGGGCAGGCGCGGGCGACGATGGTGAAGATGTCGCCCTTCTTGGCCTGGCCGCGGATGGTCGCGGTGCCGGTGTCCCATTGGATGACCGCGCCGGCAACACCGCAGCCGCCGACGCCGGAGCCGGTGTTGTCGAAGACGGCAAAGGTCGCGAAGCTGTAGGCGAGGCCCGAGGCATCGACGAAGTCTTCGTTGTCCCGGTTGCCGGGGAAGCGGAGCTGGGCCGTGACGGTGACGTCGCAGGGCCCGGCCGATGGGTCGCAGCCCGGAGCGAACGAAACTCCCGAGCCGGCAAGCTCGGGTGGATAGCAGCGGGTGTCCGCGGTGCAGTTCTCGGGCTTTGCGATCGTCGAGTCGACGTCGCCGCCCCAGGTGACGTCCCCGAAGCAGTTGTTCTGGGCCGCCGCCGGGGTGGCCCAGAGGAAGGCGATCCCGCTCGCCGCGAGGAGCAACAGCCGGGCCGCCTGGCGGCGCCGGCCGGCGCGTTCGCGGAAACGCAATTCGACGATTGAGGTGGCGGATGGGATGGTCGGTCGATGGTTGAGCAGCCTTTTCGAGATCGATGCAACTCGAAGGCCTAGACATCTCAGCATGTCGGGCCTCACCTAAAGAGCATCACTCCACGAGCAGCGACGCTTATCTAGACAGAACACGAAGCAGGATGTGCGCTAGTCCCAAGAGTGCCAGGCCAATAGCCAGGAACGCCAAAGGCGAGCCAACCACAAACCACACGCGATCCAGCGCTGTGTCCAGCTTCTCCACTTCAATGCCGACCACATCGCGAAGGACGAGAGCCTTCTCTAGCAGTCCCATACGCCACCAACAGCCGGCGAGGAATACAAGGACAAGCACAACAACAGCACTTCGTGGAGACAGCCAAGAAGCAGGTCGAGCACGCATTTGTCAGTTGCCTGCAGCTACTGACTGAAATTGATCTGAGCAAGGCTCATCCGGGCCGCATAGCTTGCCACATTTCTGATTGCAGTCCTGGAACGTGTTCCATAAAGCGTAGGTGGTGGTGGCCATCTCTCCTGGTTGCCCAGTTGCCCAGGGCTGGGCGATGGCGGTCAGGCGGTCGAGCCGATCGTAGGTGTAGCTCTGGGTCGGGGGGTCGGAGGCGGAGTCGTGGTTGGCGTCCCAGAGGGACTCGAGGTTGCCGTTGCAGTCGTAGCGGTACTCGGTGATGGCCTCCTGGGGGGTTCCGCTCCTTGGGGTGCACAAGGCTTTGCGAGCAGACCTCGACGATCGCTCGTCGTCAAGTCTCTAGGAGTTGCCGAATTCGTTTCTGCACCCTCTTCTTGAGAGAGCGATCAGAATCTTCGTTCAACGACACGCCAACGGCAAGAACGGCAGCAGCCATCTTGGGCTGAGAGAGATCTGCCAACGCAGTGGACAAGGAAATCCAAGCCCAGATGTCTTTATTCCCTCGAAGACTGATCGGTATCGTAGCCGTTTCACCCACCAGAGTAGTGTACGTTCGGAAGGCTGCTTCCAGCCGAGAGAAGTTGACCGAGTTCAGGCCGTGGGTTGCGGCTGCCTGAGCAAAGGCTGCAGTTGCCCACTCGACAGGAATCTGGAGAATGGTCTCCCCGGGTCTCAGTAGCTCTTCGCCGAGAGCAACGGCATCATCGAACTCAGAATTCCACACAGCTCTTGAGATTCTCCGAGCCCCCTGGCGCTGGATCGACTCGACTTCAGGGGTGAAGGACTTCTCAGACCACATGAAACGAGGACTTAGTTGACCGGGAAGCTCTTGGTCGAGCGCAAACGCGATGACCGCGGCGGACGTGACGAATCCCTTCTCCTCGTAAAGTTGGGTGAGCGACCTCCCCGCTGCGCGATCTCCATTCCAAAAGCTCTCAAAGAGACTTGCTGCACGAGGCCAGACGCCGGACGGGAAGGAACTCAGTTCGAGAGGGGCCTTGTCGCCGAGCTTGTAGGAGGGCGCGGAGGTTGCTTGCGATGGCCCTGGGCGCTCACAACCCCAGGTCAACAAGGTAGCGAGAAGAGCTATGCTGAGACAGATTCGCTTCATGACGGCGGGGCTTCAGTCAGAATTGGTTGGCAAAGACAGCCCGGAGCAGTCGTCTTCCGAACACCATTCGCAGGTAGGACAGGAACTCTGTCTTCCCACTGACTTTCCGGTTCTGCTGCATCCCGTAGCCGCGTTTCTTCTCCGGCGGGGCAGCCGTCGCATTCCAGACGACGCTTCCACCGCTCTACTCGCTGATGGGGCTGAATGAGGCCTCTCGGAACATAGAAGCAGTCACAACTGCCGGTCGGGATTGGTAGTGCTATGCCAAAAGCAGGTGGGATCCGCACCCATTTTCGCTGAGCGCGCCGGAGCACCCATTGCATTTCTTGGGGTTCACTCCGAACGCCGAAGTCATCGAAGACCCAGGGTCCAGCCGAACAGTTGGGGGGTAGGTTGTCACCAGGTGGCTCAAAGTAGGGAATGTCAGGAGGTTTCACAAGCTGCAACCCGAGAGGATCGATCCAAGTCAAGGGGTCCTGCTTCGCGTAGCGATAGAGATGGATATCAGCAACCAACCCCAGCGGATCGACCCTCCCATACCTCCCCGTCCCCGGCTCGTACCACCTGTGGACGTTGTAGTAGAGGCCCGGGTCTGAGGCACTAGCGGCCCCCGCCCCCGCTCCCGCCCCGCCCCAGGCCGCATCGTCCCATTGCCCGGGAAACCTCAGAAAGACCCCCGCCTCACTCGCCCCGGTACCGGCCTGCGCCTGCCAGTCGTCCCCGAAGGGCTCAAAGCCTCCACTCCAGGTACTGGCTCCACTGGCGTCGGTGGCGAGGACGGGGGTGCCGAGGTGGTCGGTGGTCAAGTAGGTGAGGGTCGAGGTGCTGGTCGGCGGTCCACCGAGTGGAATTACGGTCTCATTGTCGAGGATGCCGGCCGGCCTGCCGGCGAAGTAGAGGACGTAGGCGTCGCTGGTGGCACTCCCCTCGCCTCTCGGGTCGTCCGGTCCCAGCACCTCGCTCGTCGCCTTGTGCATGAGGCGCCCGTCGGAGCTGTAGGTGGGGTTGGTGGTGACGGTGGCGGGCTGGCCGGGGAAGGGGCTTCGAGTGGCCTCCCGGAGGAAGCTTCTGCCGTCGTAGGCGAGGGTGACGAGGGCCCCGGCGGTCTCGTCCGAGTCGGTCTTGATCTGGCTCATCCGTCCCAGGGCATCGTAGCTCAGCCGGTGCTTGGCGGTCTGAGTGGCGCGGTAGGTCTGGTTGCCGGCGTCGTCGAAGAAGAAGCGCTCGAGACGGTCTCCCGCGGGGTCCGTGATCGAGGCGAGCTTGGGGAGGTTGCCTCCTGAAGGCGAAGCCGGGTAGGCGTAGGGCCGGTTCTGGGGAGAACCGCCGGCGTCCCGGGTCTCAGACAACCGGTTGCCGATCTTGTCGTAGGTGAAGGCCAGGCTGCCCCAGGGTCCGGTGCCCGAGGTGAGGAAGTAGTGGACGTCCTGGTAGGTGTAGGTTCGGTCGCCTCCTCCTCCGGTGTCAGCGATCTCTAGGATGTTGCCGATCGTGTCGGTCGAGTAGGTCCAGTCGAGTCGTCCGGGGACGGTGATGCCGGCCGGGAAGTACCTCGAGTCGAAGGATCGGGTCTCGGCCAAGCCGTTGCCGAGGGCGAGGGAGGTGAGGGGGCCCGAGGGGAGATAGGCGGCGGCGGTCACGAGGTTGGTGGTGCCTCCTCCGCTGCCGCCATCCGTGACGGCCAGGGTCTCCTCCCGGTCGGCGTAGTCGTGGGTGGTCGTGGCGGTGACGCCGCCTGGGTAGGTGACTGCGGTGCGGTTGCCGTTCGTGTCGTAGGCGTAGGCGAGGGTGCCGTCCTGGATGGTGCGTCCGAAGCGGTCGTAAGCGTAGTCGATGGAGTGGCCGTTGCGGGAGATAGCGGTCAAGCGTCCGGCCGAGAAGGCAACGGCGGGGTCGTCGTACGTGTAGGCGGTATCGAGGGCGTTCTCTTCGGAATCGACGAAGGTCACCCTGCGGGCGGCGTCGATGGTCCGGGTGGTGGTGACCCCGCGGCCGTCGGTTTCGGAGACGAGCTCGCCGTGGTCGTTGTAGGCAAAGGTCGAGGCCCCGGAGACTGGGGAGTCCTGGCGGGTCAGAAGATCCCGGTCGGAGTAGACGTAGGCGGTGGTGTTGCCCTCGGCGTCGGTGACGGCAACGAGGTGGTCCTGGACGTCGTAGGCGTAGGTGGTGGTTGCCATCTCTCCTGGTTGCCCAGTTGCCCAGGGCTGGTCGATCCCGGTCAACCGGTCCAGGCGGTCGTAGGTGTAGCTCTGGGTCGGGGGATCGGAGGCCGAGGAGTGGTTGGCGTCCCAGAGGGATTCGAGGTTGCCGTTGCAGTCGTAGCGGTACTCGGTGACGGCTTCTTGGGGGGTTCCGGGGGCGCGGACGATCTTGTCGAGCTGGCATCGGGAGTCGTAGAGGTAGGCGGTCTCGGAGGCGGTGGTCCAGGCCGAGCCGTCGAAGCCCTGGAGCGTCTCGCGGGTGCGGTTGCCGGCGGCGTCGAGCTCGTAGAGGGTCCTTTCGAGGAGGGCCCCGGGGGCGGGGCCGCGCCCGATCGAGGTCAGGCGTCCGGCGGAGTCGTAGGCGTACTCGATGGCGTTGCCTTGAGGCAGGATGGTGAGGGCGAGGTCCCCGAAGGCGTTGTAGCGGTTCTCGGTGACGAGGTCCTCGGCGGCGGTCGTGCCCTTGTGGGTGACGAAGGTCACGCGGTCGGCGGCGTCGTAGGCGGTGACGGTCTCGACGCCGTTGGGGTCGGTGACCGAGGTTCGGCGGTTGAAGGGGTCGTAGGCGTAGGTGGTGGCGCCTCCGTTCGGAAGGCTGCCGAGGACGGGGTCGGTGCGGGAGAGCGGGATCTGGCCGCCCCGGGCGGGGTCGTAGGTAAAGACGGTGACGTCGTCGGTGCCGAAGCCGGGCGGATCGATCGTCTCGATCTGGCCCTCGGCGGTGTAGGTGGTGGTGGTGGTAAGCGAGAAGGCGCTTGCGGCCTCGACCCCCGAGACGGTGCGGGTGGTGGGATGGCCGTCGGCGCCGAGAACGAGGGTCGTGGTGCGGCTGGCTCCACTGGCTCCACTGGCTCCGGCAGTTGTCGAGGGCTCTTCGATTGTGGTGGCGACGGCCGGGAAGGCCGGATCGTCGTAGCTCCAAGCCGTGGTGCGCTCCTCAGGAGTGCCGAGGGCTTCGGTCCTCGAGGTCATGCGGCCGTTGGCGTCGTAGGCCATGGCCGTGACCGTGCCGCGGCCGTCGATCGAGCGGGTAGGGAGCAGCGGATGGTCCGGGTCGTCGTAGACGAGCTGGCTGTTGGGTCCGAGGCCGCAGGCCGGGCAGTCGCCCGCAATCGAGGTCACGCGGGCCTTGCCGCTCGAAGGGTCCTCAATTCCTCAGGAGACGAGATAGTAGCCAGGAAAGAGAAGCTGCCAACGCTAGGCCGAACGCAACGATGACCCACTGAAAGAGCGCGGGGTCTAGGGAGCGAAGCCCGGACGATGGCGAAATGTTGGGGCCCGGGAAGTACAGGATCTCAAGCAGGACGGCGCTCAGACACCAGAAAATTCCTAGGCTGAGTAGGACAATCCAGACAAGTCGCCCCCACCTGCGGCCCCGGACCAATCCGATCGATCCCACGAGTCCCAGAATGGAATACAGAAGAAAAGCCCCGAGGAATACCTCAAGGTAATCGATGACGAACCGAGATGCCCCGGAACTGAAGCTCGCATCTGAAGAATTGATGTCGGGCTCGAACAAGCAGATGAGAATCGCATTAAGAACGGCAACCAGTGTCATAAAGCACGACACGGGCAATGCCACCAAGCCGAACGTCCGAGTGAAACTGGACTGCCTCATCGAGAGGGGCCGGTCACCCGCCTGGATGACCCCTTGGGTCTGAGGGACTGGGCACGTGTTCAGCGTTGTTGCTGCAACTTGGTAGGACAAAGATGCCTGCCAACGAGCCAAGCATGGAAAGATGCGCCAGCATGGAAGCTCATCCTTGGCGAACTGCTGCGTTGATCTCTAACAATAACGATGGACTGACCACTCAGGGAGTCCCTCGTTGCCACTTTGATCAAAAGCGATTCGGATTCTTCTGTTTCGACCGTGAATCGACAGAACTCGTGCCACGCGCTGACCCGGCCAATGCTAGGAGCGGGAGCCAGCAAGACTAGACGATCGAGAAACTCAGCCACCTCCTCTCTTGAAAGAGAGTTCGTTGTTGAAGCCGAAATTTCTACTTGTCCGGAGTCCAGCTGCTTCAACAGTTCAGTGAGCTCGGGGTCGTCCCAGCGAGTGGAACAAGCGAGTATCGAAACAAGAAGGAGTAGCAAGGCTGCGACACTTCTCGCGATGTTTCGCGCTTGTTTCATGCAACGCACATCAGAGTGAGTGCCGAATGCTACTTTTCTTCGCCACTGCTTTCCAGATATTGAGGTACCAGTAGATGCCTCGAGCGACCCAAATCGCGTGTGCGTATTGCAGGAGAAAGAAGACGAAAGAAGACCACATAAGAAAGCAGCATGAAATTGCCGATTCTAGGTACTGGCTCACTCGGTTGAAAGGCAGCTCTTACCAGTACGAGCGCGACGCTCGCGAGTGGCAACGCGATGCTCAGCATCCCGATGACGACGAAACTTTCCGAGCGTTCATTCGTCCTACGGGTCGTCGGGAACTGTGGCTACTTCGGGGATTTACGCTTGTGGCGCGTAACCCCTAAGACGACCGCTGAAGCGATAATAGAGAGAACGCCAACCAAGAATGGGACGATCAAGCAATGCAGCCAATCGGGCGTAGTGTCCCGACAAGACGCAACCAGGCGGAGAGCCCAAGTCTGGGCCACAATGTGCAGAAAGAAGATTGATCCGAGCAGGAGGTCTTCTGCCCGGCTCGTCCCTTGCAACAGTCGCAGCGTTGGCCAAACAGCGAGGCCACCAAACCAGACGAAGTATTGAATCACGTAGAGTAGGGCTACTGGCATTTCTACATTCTTTGCTCGCGAATTCGGTGACAGATGAGATGAGTCGGTCGGTCTCCAGCTGGGACACTGTGCCAGTTGGAGATAACCAAGAATCGGCATCAGAGCCGAGAAAGGAGACCGACCATGGAGTATCTTGGCATCGATGTTCACTCGAAGTACAGCGAGGTGTGTGGCGTATCAGAAGACGGTGAGGTGACGGTTCGCCGGCGGGTTCCGACGACCGAGACGGGCCTGCGAAGGTTCTTCGCCAATCGGGAACGCTCGCAGGTGACGCTCGAGAGCGGTCCGGTCACACCCTGGGTCTATCGACTGCTGTCTGAGCTCGGCCATGAGGTGATGGTGGTCAATCCACGCCGGGTACGTCTGATCGCGGAATCGACCCTGAAGACGGACGGAATCGACGCCGAGATCCTGGCTCGTTTGAGCCGGTTGGATCTGGGTTTGCTTCGACCAGTCTACCAGCGCACAGGTGAGGCCCAAGAGCTTCGGACGCGTCTTCGGGTCCGAACGAGTCTGGTGAAGACCAGGACCTCGCTGATCAACTCCGTACGCGGAACGCTGCGGGCACAGGGCTACCGAGTGCCCTCATGTCCGGCGAAGAGCTTCGTGGCTCGGTACGCGTCGATGTCGGTCGAAGCCGGCCTGTTGGGAGCGCTCGAACCTCTGGTAACGACAATCGGCGAGCTGACCGATCGGATCCACCATCTCGAAGACGACCTCATCTCCGAGTCGAGATCAAACGAGCTGGTCCGTCGGCTGCAGACGGTTCCTGGTGTGGGGCCTCTGGTGAGCCTTGCGTTCGTCGGCTGGATGGATCGTCCGGATCGGTTCGAGAAAAGCCGCGACGTCGGAGCGTGTCTGGGCTTGAGACCGTCGCTTCGCAGCTCAGGAGGGCATGAGGTCAGGGGCCGGATCACTCGCGAGGGCGACTCGGAGATGCGCAGACTCTTGGTGCAGGCAGCTCATGCGGCGTTGAACTGTCGCAAAGAGTCGTCACTCAAGAGATGGGCTGAGGGCCTGGTCGAGAGGCTGGGTAAGGGCAAGGCCGTGGTCGCGCTAGCTAGGAAGATCGCGGTGTTGCTCCACAGGCTGTGGGTGACAGGTGAGAGCTTCCGAGCCTTTCCCAAGGCAGCGTAGAAGAGATAACTAGACGACCAACAAGCAAGGACGGATTGAGAGGTTCGATGACTCCGAAAGTATCCTTGGTGGCCCCGACACCGTGTGACAGATGGGAGCATCGATTCCTAAACGGACGCAAAACTCACCATGCACCGGTTCAAAGAAGAACCCTACAGAGTGCGAATAGAAGCTCGTCCCAAGCCTCGATCCAAACCTAAGGAAAACTACAAAAAGAAGAAACGAAACTCTTGACGCCAACCGACCGACTCATAGAAGGATACATATTTCGAGTGTCCCTTTGCGGCCGGATTCTTCCCTTGAAATAGGTATCCTGTCAGCGGATTTCCCTGAGGAAGCGATTTCGGTGATACTGCTGGCAGGGCGTCCGGTAGCTGAAGAGGAGGTCCGCTTGAAAGCGCGCGGCGGCTTCCCGTAGCTTCGCAACGGAAAGCGTCGAAGGAACCAGAAGCGACGGCAGGAGAGTCACCGATGAAAGGCGCTCGGCGGCTGCAAGACGTTCAAACAGCGCCGCCAGAGATTGGTCCTCCTCGGCATCCGGCGCCGGCAGTACCAACACGTGAGGATCCCCGCCTAGTTGAAGCAGCGCCAACCGCGCGTCACGCGGCAGCTCGATCTTGGAAGACAGGATGATCTCGATCTCCTCGTTGGAGAGAAGCGACAGGTCTTCCTTGAAGAGAGATTGTCGCAAGGTGTCGCAGGCCTGGTAGTCCAGCGAAGAGAAATAACCTGCGGATGGGGACTTGGCCACGACGCATGCGAGGTGGAAGCACCCTGCGAGCAAAACGAAAAGAACTCCGAGCCAGTGACGAAGCGGTTGAAAAAACTACGCAGTTTCTGGACCTCGATCCACTCTAGCCATTCGGCTTCGGTTGAGTTCTCGGTGCTCATGGTAGCGGGCATTTGTCGGACGGCCATTTCCGCCGTTGTTCCTGCAGTTACGGAAACACGCACCGCAGTCTTTCCGGCGGGATCTGAATTCGGACCCTACGGGAATCACTCCGTTTCGAATAGCACCCAATCCGATTTCGACACGCCGTTAATAGCGGCGCAGCGTGCACGTGTTCCCGCTGGCTCTGAATAGGACGCCTGGGCTCGGTATTGGCCCGGCGGTAGATCAAAGCTCAAATTCTCCTCTCCTCTTGCCTTGCCTCCGACCTCCACATTCCAGTCCAGAAGGTCAATTTCCCACACGATCCGCTCGCCTGGAGACAGGCAACGATAGGAGGGCGGGTCGAACAAGTCGACTTCCATGGGGTAATAGATCCGTCTCCCGTCGCTAGCTTCGATATGGAGCCGAAGCCAAGGCCCATTTGTAATGCCGAATGTCTTTGAGAACGCAACTTGCCGCTCCGATACGTTCTCAATTTCGATTCGAGCCACAGGGCTAGGAGACTCGCTGTTAGCACGGACCGAGAGAACAATCGTCAGCCCTGTCGTGTTGATTTGGTCCGGCTGAAATGCGGAGCAACCAGTGCTTGTGAACGTGCCGACGGCCAAAAAAAGAAGGCCAGCAAGTTTGTGTCTAGTTGTCATGACCTAGGTCGGGCTTTTGAATCAATGGACTTCCCAAAGCACGCTCGTTCTGCTTCGGCACCCTCTTCAGTGGGACCGCCGGGAGGAAATCTCTGCCTATCGCAGTCCGCGAAATGAGCTAGCTCGTGAAGCAGAATATTGCGCAATGTCTTTGTGTAGCCGAGGCCACAGAACCGGGGGTTTATCCAGATAGCCCCAGGGTCCTTACCGCACGGGGTGCTGGCGCTTCCAGGGCCTTGCCTGATCTTGACTTGAGGTAGTGGTCCGTTGATTAGTTCCGGTAGATCCGCCCCAAGTTCGTCGCGGAAATACTTTAGGCACTCACAGTTTGGGAGGAGCTTCTGCAATTTCCGTTTGGCCTTTTCAAATCGCTTGCACTTTTGGCCCGGCGCGAGCGAGGCGAGGCCGAAAGGATCGGCGTTGAAGATGGGATTGAGGATCCCGTAACCGTAGAGCGAGTGATCGTCTTCTTGAAGGCCTACTGGATCAGCTCTTGAGTACCTCCCGGTCTGGTATTCATACCACCTGTGGACGTTGTAGTAGAGGCCCGGGTCTGAGGCGCTGGCGGCCCCCGCCCCCGCTCCCGCCCCGCCCCAGGCCGCATCGTCCCATTGCCCGGGAAACCTCAGAAAGACCCCCGCCTCACTCGCCC
This sequence comes from Candidatus Multivoradales bacterium, assembly GCA_965223155.1. Lineage (GTDB taxonomy): Bacteria > Acidobacteriota > Thermoanaerobaculia > Multivoradales > JAHEKO01 > CALZIK01. Next base: position 182 of record CBDCVR010000002.1, on the reverse strand, counting down.
CGGTACCGGCCTGCGCCTGCCAGTCGTCCCCGAAGGGTGCGAAGCCTCCGGCCCAGGTGGTGATGCCGGAGTCGTCGGTGGCGAGGACCGGGGTGCCGAGGTGGTCGGTGGTCAGGTAGGCGAGGGTGGAGGTACTAGTGGCCGTCCCCCCGAGCGGGGTCACGGTCTCGTTCTCGAGGATG
>CBDCVR010000001.1:0-3800 GCA_965223155.1 Candidatus Multivoradales bacterium | reverse complement strand
ACTACTACGACGCCGACGGCAACCTCGGGTCGATCACCGCGATCGCCGCCGACACCTCGGTCGTTCAGGCCCGCTACTTCTGGTACGACCACCGGGGCTTCCTCAAGCAGGAAAAACACCCCGAGAAAGGCCCGACCGGCAACGGCTACGTCTTCTATTACGACTACGATCCCTCGGGCAAACCCGGCCGGATGGTCGATGGCCCGAATCACCTGGGCTATAGCTACGACTCCCTGGGACGCGTTCTCGCCGTCGTCGACAAGAACAACGCCGACCGGCCACTGAAGGAGTACGTCTACGACACCGCTTCGGGCCGCGGCGCGGGCAAGCTCGCCCAAGCCACCCGGCACAACTACGTCACCCTCCCCTGGAACGCGACCGAGACGGACGCCTGGGTGACCGACCTCTACGACTACTCCGGCACCGCCGGAGCGCCCTCGGCCAAGACCACGAGCTTCGCCCGAGGTCCCTATCAATACACCTCGGCGTACGCCTACACCGACGGCGGCGCCATCGGCTCGGTGACCTACCCCACTTGTGACGCAGGCTTTGCCTGCCCGGGCACTCCCGAGCCCGCCCGCACCGTCTCCTACACCTACGAACAGGGCCTTCTGCGCCAGGTTCCAGGCTGGACCAACACCATCACCTACCATCCCTCGGGCGCCTGGAACCAGATGCCCCGGGTCAACACCGTCACCGACGGCCGCGACTCCGACCCGGCTTCACCCGATCGCTTGAACCGCTTCCACGCCTCCTCGCCCTCCACCGGAGCCTCCTGGGACTCCGGAACCATGGCCTACGACGGCTCGGGCAACTTGAAATCCATCGGCGCCGACAAGTACACCTACGATCAATCCTCGCGGCTCCTCTCCGGCACCGCCGGCGGCGAGCGCCAGGACTACACCTACGACGCCTTCGGCAACATCACCCAGATCGCCCACACCGATGGTGGTGGTGGAGTCACCACCCGTTCGATCGGAGTCGTGCCCTCGACCAACCGGCTGTCCGTCGCCACCTACGACGCGGCCGGCAACCTCACCTCCTGGGCCGGCAATACCTACACCTGGGACGCCCTGGGATCGCTCGTCCAGTTCAACGGCGGCCAGAACGGCGGCGGCACCTACCTCTACGACGCAGAAGACCGCCGCGTGGCGGTCTTGAAGAGCCCCGACAACACCGAGGCCGCCAAAGACGAGACCTACATCGTCCGGAGCCTGGCCGGCCAGACCCTGCGCGAGTTCACCGTGACCGGAATCGACAGCCCCGCAACCCGGGCCTGGCAGAAAGACTACCTCTATGCGGCCGGCAACCTCCTTGCATCCGTCAAAACCGATGGCGCAGGAGGCGAAACCATCCGGCACTACCACCGCGACCACCTGGGGAGCCCGCGCTTGATCACCGACGCATCAGGCTCCGAAGTGGGCCGGCGGACCTACCTCCCCTACGGCGAGATGGTCACCGACACCGCCTCCGACGAGACCCACAAATACACCCTCCACGAGCGCGACGAGAACTTCGCCGGCTCCGACGACGACTTGGACTACATGCTGGCCAGGTACTACTCCCCGCACCTGGGGAGGTTCCTCAGCTGCGACCCGGAGCACGGACGGGCGGAGCGGTTGCAGACGCTGAACCGGTACGCCTACGCGTGGGGGAACCCGGTGAAGCATGTGGATCCGGATGGGAAGGATCCGTGTAATGTGATCTACACCAAGGACGGCGGTGTGTATTTTGAATGCGGAGGCTCCACTACTGCAAGCTCCGGGGAAGAAGAGAAGAAGGGCAACCCGGGACTACCCGGCGAGCCCTGCAATTTCTCGGTGGACGGGGTGGAGATGGGCACCTGCGGTGACGACCCTGTCGAGCTCTCGCTGATGGACCGTCTGCAGCAGATGCAGGAACATGGACAGCCATGTAAGACGTTTGAGGGCAAGGGACAGTGGGCTGGTTCCTGGAACTGGGTGATCGGTTCACAATCGGAGCACGCACTAAACGCCATGCAGCACCTCCTTCAGGTTTCCTATGATTCCGGAGGCAATTTCGCAGAATATGGGATGTACGCCTATTTGGATCCGAGTGGCCAAATCCGATTCTCTCAGCCGGTGACCCAGGGTGATCCAGAGCGAGTGTTCATCGATGTTGCGCCAGAGCACCAAGGCACGCTTTTGTTTGCTGTTCACACGCATCCCAAAGGGCGGACTACGAGCGGGAGCCTGTTCGGTCGTGCAGGCGACGCTGCGTGGGCCGACTTTTGGACGGCGCCCATCTTCTCCGCATCCTCAGCAGGCGGCATCGCCATGGTCACTCAGAAGCTCACGGGCGGACGGGGCGAGGCTTCGGCCGCGTGGGCGTATTTTGGCCGAGGGCCGAACGGTGAACCCGTAGCCTTCCCAGCGTGTAATGGACGTTGATGCAATCCGAGAGCACGCCCTCAGGCGACTGTCAATCCGACCGAGAGGAAACTCGGGTGCATAGGAGCAGTGGCATGTCGCACCTTCGTCAGGTCGCGCTCGAGCACGTTGTCCTCTTTAGCCTCATGCTTCTGAGTAGCATGCTGATCGTTCCCTTGGGTTTGCGAGCGGTCCCGGTCGCCGTTGCGGCTTGGGTGGGGATCTTCGTACTACTCGTTCGCCCCGCTTGGGCGTATCTCTTCTTGCTTGCATGGTGCCTCTTGACGTTCGGTGTTCGGTATGACGACTATCTGTTTAAGTTCTCATCGCCAATCTTGGCTACCGTTCCGTTGGTGATCCATCTAGTCCTTTCCTGGATTTGGTGGCAGACCGGCCGAGCCGAGGGCTCGCTCGCCAGCCGTAGGCGCTTATGGCAATACTTGGGTATCGGGCTCCTCGGTACATTCACGTTCTCCAGCCAGTACTGGTTAGGCGAACCTCGGGAGCCAATCGCTGTTGCGGCGCTCATGGCGTTCTTTCTCCTCATCTTTCAGATCGTGTTGCTGGCAAGTTTCTGGGCACGGGATCCCTGGCCCGCGATGACTCCGTTACGACTCACGACATGGCTTGTCGGATGGTACTTGTCGTACTTCTTGGTCGAAATGCAAGACGGGTTCATTGTGAAGTTGCCTGCGGCTGTCACCGTCGCCTTCTTTGTTGGAAGCTTTCTGGTCCAGGCTTCCGCCTACCGAACGCTTGCTCGCGAGTTCCATGAAAGACGCGGCTGGCGGGCGCTCTATGTCGCAACGGTAACCATCGCTGTACAGATGTCGTTTGCCGTCTTCGTTTTCTGGCGCGTCTACCTGGTCTACTAGCCTGACGGACACCTCCTCGACTGCGACGAAAACTTTACCGGCGAGGCCGTTGCCGGGGGCTGCCGGCAACACCTCCACCTGGGACGCCCTGGGGTCGCTGGTCCAGTTCAACGGCGGCCAGAACGGCGGCGGCACCTACCTCTACGACGTCGAGGACCGGCGGGTCGCGGTCTTGAAGAGCCCCGACAACACCGAAGCGGCCAAGGAGGAGACCTACATCGTCCGGAGCCCCGGTGGCCGAAGCCTACGTGAGTTCCTCGTAACTGGGATCAGTGCACCTGCCACAAGATCGTGGTCGAAGGACTACGTCTTTGACGGCACCGTACTAATCGGTTCAGTGCGCGCGGACGGAACCATCCGCCACTACCATAAGGACCATCTAGAGAGTCCTCGACTGATCACCGATGGAAGCGGCGCAGTCCTTGGAGCGCATCAGTATCTGCCCTACGGCGAGGAAGTCACGGATCCAAGTCAGAACGACGAGGTCATGAAGTACACGATGCACCAGAGGGACGAGAACGCACCCGGCACCGAC